>NZ_BMZH01000008.1 GCF_014652695.1 Algimonas arctica | reverse complement strand
TGCAATACCGCAAAGCCGTCGCCTAATATCAATCAATAAAGGTGAGCAAAGTCTCTCTTGGCCCAGGCCGAAATCTGTGCCGTTTTATATGACGACGGACAGACAGACGCACTCTACGACCTCGAAAGCGATCCCCATCAGTTAAATAATGTCATCGGATCATTCCCTGAGGTCGCGAATGAATTGAGACTAAAACTTGAAGCGAAGATCCAAGAATAGTTAATTACGGTTCCAAAAAATAGAAGGTCCAGACATGGATAACCCAGCAGCATTATCAGAATTAGCGAAAGCTTATGACCGCGATGGATACGTTGTTTTGCGCAATGTATTTTCGCCACAAGTGGTCGACGCATTGCGCGATGAGGCTGTCGCTATTTGCGCTGGCCGAAAAGGTGATATTCTCGGTCAGGGTTTAATTGGTGACGGGGCGTCCTCTGATGATGAGCTCATGCAGCGCATCCTCGCGATCCATTTTCCTCACAAAATATCGGAGTTGATGCGCCAAACGCAATTAAAACCGGAAATCGTCAATTTTCTCAACGCCGTCATTGGGCCTGACATAAAGTGTATGCAGTCGATGCTGTTTGCCAAGAATGCCGGCAAGCCAGGGCAGGCTTGGCATCAGGACGAATTTTTTATCCCGACCCGTGATATGTCGCTGGCGGGTGTTTGGATCGCGCTAGATGATGCACGGACCGATAATGGCGGGCTTTGGGTTCACCCCGGGAGTCACAAACATAAAATTCTTTGGCCGATGAAAGCTCATGGCGATGCGCGCTTTGACAGTTCTCGTGAAGCCTATGATTTCCCCTATGAACGCGAGGCAGGCGTGCCACTGGATG
Source organism: Algimonas arctica (assembly GCF_014652695.1). Taxonomy (GTDB): domain Bacteria; phylum Pseudomonadota; class Alphaproteobacteria; order Caulobacterales; family Maricaulaceae; genus Litorimonas; species Litorimonas arctica. The sequence continues at coordinate 143,933 of NZ_BMZH01000008.1, read as the reverse complement.
CTGACGCGGGTGACGTCGTGATCTTCCATGGATACCTTCTGCACCGATCACTGAATAACACCCGAACGCATGGCTATCGTCGGGCGCTTGTCAATCACGTGATGAGTGCAACGTCTTTGTTGCCTTGGAATATCGCGACGGCCGCTGAGGCTAAAGATGACTTTCGGGATTTTGAAATGGTGAGCGGTGAAGACCCCTATGCTTGGAAAGGGAAGGCGCAACTGACACGGCCATTTCTGAGGCCTGAAGATCCGGTGCAAACCCAGAAACTCCACAGCCTGTTGTTCGACAATTTGGCGGACGTCCCTGAATGACGGCAATATTGCGAGCTCGGGAAAAAACCGAGGCGCCTTGCATGGTGCGTCACATCAATGCGGCGACGTTGTGGGGGTTGCCGCAATGGTCACAGGCGCCGGCGCGGTTCACGGATCAACTTACATCGCTTATGAAGCGTGATGTCTGTGCCATACAGCATCCTCGGCCTGAAATGGTTCCCGCCGGATTAATGCATATAGTCGGTCAAGCCCGCATCGATACGAGAAATGACGCTGCTGATATCGCCGTGCAACATAAACAGGCGGGTTACCAAGCCACAACATTGCATGTTGGCACAGGGCTTGAGCCCGATAGCGAGATTGATCACCTTATCGGGTCTGTCATTGAGGCCAGCACAAAATATAACTACCCATTATTCGTAGAAACGCACAGGGCGACCGTGACACAGGATATACGCCGCACAATCGATATGATTGGCCGTTTTCCCAGTATACGTTTTAACGCCGATCTATCACATTGGTATACGGGGCATGAAATGACCTATGGTGACTTGGCGCATAAATTTGACGTCATGGCCCCTGTATTTGAGCGTGTGCGCTACATGCACGGACGTATTGGCACGGCCTGCTGTGCTCAAGTCCGGTTGGACGGGGCTGCGGACGACCGTCTTTTTGTCGACCATTTTCGAGAGATGTGGCGTCGTTGTGCGGCGGGATTTTTAGGGACAGCAGAACATGGTGAAGTTCTTCCGTTTGCGCCTGAGCTACTCCCTTACTCCCTTAAGATGCTGAACGGTGAGATGCATTTCTACTATGCTAGGACATTTTTAGGGGATGAAGGGGAGGTTGAAGAGAGTGACCGTTGGCAACAAGCGGGCATCTTGTGGGATATTGCCGAGGCTTGCGCCGTATCCGCTGGATTGCCCCTTGGGTCCAACAAGAATTTAAGCGCAAACTAGCGACGGCTTGAGCCTCGCCTTCAAACCCTAGTTGACGTCGATGGGCGGTTGGGAGACTGTCCGGAACCCGATGTGATTGGTTGAAAAGTCAGCCTCTTGTGATTGGCGCGCCGGCGCTCTGTAGCGCGCACAAAAATTCTCAGCACAGAGAAAAGAGCCCCCCTTAATCGCGAAGCCCTGCGGGGATTGTGATTGAAGGAATTCAGTCGTGGTCCATTCCCAGACGTTTCCGACCATATCATATAGACCGTACCCGTTTGGATCAAAACAGCCGACAGGCGCACGACGGTCAAAGCCGTCGTCGACGGTATTTTGAATAGGAAATGCGCCTTGCCAAGTATTGGCTTTTTCTTGCCCATCGACTGTAAGGCTGTCGCCCCATATGTAAGTCGTCGTCGTGCCACCGCGCGCAGCATATTCCCATTGAGCCTCTGTTGGTAAGTGGCGGCCGCTCCAGTCTGCATAGGCGAGGGCATCTTTAAGCGAGACTTGAACGACGGGATCATTCGGGTGGTTTTTAATACTGGATTGCGGCCCGTCGGGATGACGCCAACTCGCGCCTTCAACAAACTGCCACCAATTCGGGTTGGTGACGGTTGGGCTCATGAAAACGGCGCCCCCCGGTTTTCCGAAACCGGGCTGGGCTCTTTCGGCCGTCGTGACATATCCAGTTGCTTCAACAAAATTCGCGAAGTCGGCATTTGTGACTTCTGTTCGGTCGATATCGAATCCGGTGAATGACGATTGTCGAATACGTTCCTCAGGATAGCCGTTCTCCTGTCCCAAGGTGAAATTCTGCTGTCCGGATAAAATGATGGGAGGGCCGTTATCGAACGCGCAACTCTCCACGGCGATATCAGTGTTTTCCGCTTGGCAGGACATAAGCGGGAGTGCGGACATTAGGAGACAAGAAATTCTAATCGTCCGATGTTGACGGACTCTGCAACCGTTATGATCTCCAGCTAAAAGTGACCACTTTAAGAGCTCAGTTCCTGAGCGTCGGAGGTATTTCAACACGATGGACGAAAGCCCGCATAATGACGTTTTGGCGGAATGACACAGGTCGATTGTCATGTCTGAATCCGTTCTTTAACCGTAAAACGCGAGCATCACACGGGAGACATTTTGTGTCACCTAAAGATAGAGGCAGCGGCTCAATGTTCGTGCTTTTGCGACAGTCTCGAAAGCTCTGAGGTTGGCTGATAGGCAGGGCGAGTTAGACCATACTTACGGTGTCTAACATTCGAACTTTCGGTTCAGACATTTGCCGCGCGTCGGCTTAGGCGCTGATATTCTTGCTTAGAGAGGCGATCTTCGTTTGCTCAATACGCGGGTCTGATTGTGTGTTTTTGATCCACTTTGCTATAATTTGAAGCAGCGCGGGTTTATGAGTGGATGTCGGTAGGTAGTCATCTATTTCAAGGGTTAGAGACTCTTTTCCGTCGGGAATGAAGTCCTGTCTTGTCACACAGATGATCGGGGTTCGCGTTCTTCCGACCGCTTTTTCGTGGTCGCGTATCGACTGAACCGCAAAGTTATCCTCCTCAGCTTGGAGCGTGGCGTTAACAAAAATAAAATCAAACCTGACGGTATTATAAGTCGTAATCGTGGTCGTTCCATTCGGAGATACAAACGTATTAATTTGCGGGCGGTTGAGGTGTTTCACGATTGAGCCGCTAACCTCGTCATTATCATCTATGATGAGAATACTCAGTATTTTCGGGAGACTGTTTTTTGTCTTTTCTGGGCTTTTCAGTAAAACAACGCCTTCGTGGCTCCGCGGATTAGCGTCTTGTGCAACTGGCCCAGCCGCGATTGCTATTGTGGAAGCCGAGTGAATCATTTTCATTGGGAGTTGGAGTGTGAAAGTTGTTCCAATATCTTTGTTTGGAGTAACCTTTAACTGGCCGTCCATCGCCTCAGCCAAGCCGCGAGAAATCGCTAAGCTCAGTTCGCCGCAAAACATCAATCATGCCGATTATACCGTTCATCGGGGTTCGAATTTCATGGCTCATTGTCGCCAAAAAGTCTGACTTGGCGACGTTTGCCAGTTCTGCTGCGTTTTTAGCATCGAGCAGCGCTTGTTCCGCCTCTTTCGATTTAGAAATATCGCGGATGTAAGCAATGAAGATGTTTCTGCCGGACCCTCGACTGCGAGACATGGAAAGTTCTGACATAAACTCTTCGCCATCCGCGCGAACAGCCAGAATTTCAATTCTATGATTGTTGGCCGCGCGGTGAGCATCTTGGAGGTTCAACATGCTCTGGTTGAAGGCTTTGCGGTGAGATGGCGGGATGATCGTTTGCGCAATATCATCCCAAGGACGTCGTCACGACAGCACCCAAACATTTTCTGCGCAGACTTATTAAATTCAACGATATCGCCGTGGGAATCGATAATAATAATGCCATCGAGCGAAGTGGAAAACGTCGCTTCCAATTGCTCATGGTAGAGATCAGACTTCGCTTTGACATGCCCCTACTATCCAGCGCTGACGTTAAAGATTTTGGCAAAGCTCATATTCAAAGTAATGACTTTTGATGAAGTCGTTAAATGACGTAATTCGTGTCCGTGATGGCGTGAAAAGCAGACTTAGCCTCGCCGTCACGATCAAACAGCAGTGGGTGGTTAAACCGCTCGACCGGTGCGCTGTTTAACCAACTGTCGCCATCTTTAACGCCCCAGAGATTGACTATTTCAACGGTGCTTCGCTGCGTCAGGCCGTTCATCAGGTCACGTAAGAGTTGCGCTTGGGCGGCTAACATGTTGGCCGGTGGGGTCGGTCCGAGGTCGGGCTCGCACCCTGTATTGGCATTCCAGCATGAACCGGGGTCGTTGTAGAAACTCACGTCCAACTCGGTTACGTGATTGATCAAGCCCATGAATTCATTGTCCACGGCATCAATAGAGGCCAGCGCGTCCTCAGCGGCCGTGTCGAGGAAGAAGTGGAACTGATGCCCAACGCCGTCAATCGGGACGCCGCGCGCCCGGAACCGTTGCAATATTTCGATGAGCCAATCCCGTTTTATCGGATTTTCCGTGTCATAGTCCGAGAGGTAGAGCTCTGCGTTTGGATCGGCAGCCCGGGCGGCGCGAAATGCCCAATCTAGATAGTCCGCACTGCCAACGGCATTGTACCACGCGCTCCGGCGATCGGGGCCGATGCCCGCTGGACCGTTGTATATGTCACTGGAAATAACTTCATTGGCTACATCCCAGATATGGATACGATCTTTGAAATGACCGATAACGGCACCAATATAATCGTCTAATCGCTGCCGGATATCATTGGGTGTGCCCTGTAGAAAATAATCTGGCGTCGCTTCGTGCCAAACGAGGGCATGTCCGCGGACAGCCATATTATTGGTGAGCGCCCAATCGACGATACGGTCGGCGGCGTCGAAGTTCAGGGCGCCTTCTGTTGGCGCGATTTGATCGAGTTTTAACTCATATTCAGGGGTGATCAGGTTGAACTGATCCATCGCAATTTCAGCGGATTCTGACACGGGTTGAATCTGTGTGTTGTTAAGGGCGGTTCCGATATTGAAATTGGCGCGATAAGCGTCGCGCAATAACCCACTCGTCAGACCAGTGGCTGGCGGTGTCGGAGGAATGGGTGGCGGCGGTGTGACGATGACGGGTGCGATGGGTGTGCTGCTTCCACCGCCACCGCAGGCGCCGAGTGTCATGGCGCTTGCCCCAATGAGGAGCTTCAGGCGATCCCGTGCCGTGAACATCATCATGTCAATCCACCCCGTTTAAAGGATAGGTTGGTAATGGCAGTGGGTAAATATTCGATGCAGGGGCAAGGTTAATGATCTCTTTGCCTGAAAACCTATAAAGCGAGCCGGAGTGACAAGGCCGTGGTGGCTGTAGTCTTTAACCGTCGAATTACCTTCAAACCCATCTTTGTAAGCGCCGTTCCTAACAGTTTGCGTCACTGAAAATAGCATCAAGATCGGACTTGCAAAAGGATCGCTATCGGGACTACGGCCCCCGAAAATCCGACACCAAAGTCTTCATAGAGCTGCTTCAAGGGCGGGTTATGCGTTCAGTTTTATCATCTGTGGGTGCACTCCTCATTTCTGCCGCCGTTTTGCTGGCGGGAGGGGGGCTGTTGGGGACCTTGATCGCGGTGCGGGCCGAGCTTGAAGGATTCCCGCTTTTAGCAATCGGTCTGATGTCTTCGGCTTATTTTGCCGGGTTTGTCGTGGGATGCGTGTTTACGCCGATGCTCGTCAAACGCGTCGGGCATGTTCGCGTCTTTGCGGCACTCTCTTCCCTGATTGCCTCTTGCGTCTTGATGCATGTTCTCTTTGTAAACGTGCCTGTTTGGGTGATTTTGCGCTTTGCGACGGGGTTAGGTTTTGCAGGGCTTTATATTCTCATAGAGAGTTGGATCAACGAGCAGGCTCCCAATGAGAAGCGCGGGCAGATCCTCTCTATTTATCGTATGGTTGATTTGGCGGCCATAACAACGGGGCAATTTATGCTGTCCCTTTATGATCCGAGTGACTTCGCGCTCTTCTCCGTCGTGGCAATTTGTGTGTGTTTGGCGATTTTCCCGATCTCGCTCTCATCGTCCAAAGCTCCAATTGCTGTGACCAATACGTCCCTGAACTTGAAGAAACTTGTTCGCATGTCGCCCCTGGCCGTGGTGGGGGCTTTCGCAGTGGGCCTTACGAACGGGAGTTTTTGGGGCATGGCCCCGGTCTTCGTTCAGCTTTTGGGACACCCCATTGTCATGGTGTCACTGTTTATGAGCGTGACGATTGCGTCTGGTGCCATTTTGCAATGGCCTGTTGGCTATTTATCTGACAAATTCGGTCGTCGGCAAATTCTCATCCTGATGGCGGTGGGGGCTGTTGCGGCCGGCGGCTTCCTCAATTATTTCGCCACTACATCAGGCATTTTTTTATTGACCGGAGGCGCTCTTTACGGCGTTTTTGCCTTTCAAATTTACGGACTTTCGGCCGCTCATGCGAATGACCGTGCCGAGCCGACTGAATTTGTCGCCATCAGCGGGGGGTTGCTATTGGTTTACGGTGTTGGATCTGTGATCGGGCCGTCAATCGCGCCCTTGATTATGTCGGCCTTTGGGCCTTCGGCGATGTTTGCCTTCACCGCTTTTGTCCATGCTCTGTTAGTGGTTTACGCGATGTTCCGCGTGTCGCAACGGGCGGCCCCGGATGAGAGCGCAGATTATGTGACCATGCCACGGCCGTTGTCCATGGCCCTAATTTTGCGAACCGATCCGCGCAATATCATTAAGAGAAAGCGTAAGCTATTCCGTGACCGCTAACGACCTTAGGGGGCGTCTAGGGCGTGTCCGTTTGCGGTCATGAAGGATGAGATCACTGACGGGGCGACCATTAATTTTTGTCGTCTACAATAAAGGTTTCGTTGATCTCACGGGAATGCAAAACTGGCGCTGCATCAATGGTTTCAGCGTCTAAAATCGAGGCAACTTGTTCCAGTACAGTCACAACCATGGCCTGCTGCCATTGGACAAGGGCCTCGAATTTCAGCGTGAATGTGTCTTGAAGCAAATTTGGCGCAGACTGAATGATGGCTTTGCCAGCGGGTTCTAATTTTAACCAGACACGTCTTTTATCCTCATCGGACTTGAAACGAGACACGAAACTTCTCTCGACCATCTTATCGACAAGAGCCGTGATGGTGGCATGTTTCAATTGAGTCAGCTCCGCAATATCGCCAGCGGAACATTCCTCATTGTCTTGCAGGTGTTGTAACACGATAAGTTGCGACGGGGTCACGCCGACCATCTGCGCGAGACGCTTTGAGGCTTGATCTGTGCGTTGTTGAATTCGACGCAATGCGATCAAAGCGTCGTGAGACCGTTCCGTCATTGCCTGCCTCTAAGTTAATCGAGCAACGGCCCGAGAGCGTGTTTCAGTGGCGCCAGATATGGGTCGAATTTTGTCCATTGTCCAACGCCCTTTCGACTGATGGGTTTTCGAACCTGTTCAGAACTTGCCGTCCGGACGGCGCGTTCTGTTTTATAAAATTCTAGGCAATTGTCCTCAAAAGGAAGATCGCAATAATCCAAGATGCGACGGACCTGTCCCGGTAAGTCATCCAAGACGTCTTCATGCTGCACCCGCAGAACCGTGCCTTGGGGCAAGACCGCGTCCCAATGCGCCATCATTTCGACATAGGCTTTATAGTACTGTCCGATGTCTTCGAGGCGATAGGTAAACTCCTGCCCTTCGGCAAAAAGTTGCTTAAACCCTGACCAGCAACAATCCATAGGGTCACGCCGCGCGTCGATGATTTTCGCGTTCGGTAAAATTGAATGGATTAAACCAATATGCCAAAAATTGTTGGGCATTTTATCGGTAAAGAAAGGGGCGGATTGGCGGTGAACTTTCGTTCGTTGAATATATTCGTCCCCCAGAGCGCGAAGTTCCTCTGCACTCATCTCCCCTAAAATTCGGGGGTATCGGTCGCGTTCCGTAATCTGTTTACGGCCTCGCAACCGATGAACAATCGACAGAATGTCGGGGAGTTCCAATGTACCGTCGACGTGACTATGCGACGCCAAAATTTGTTCGATCAGAGTGGAGCCCGCACGCGGTAAGCCCAAAATGAAAATCGGATCCGGCGCCGAACAGCCTCGGCCGCTATTGCGTGATATAAGGTCCGGTGTGACATGCGCGCGTTGCGCGTCTAATTGCTCGCGAATTTGTTCCGTTGTGTAGCGGGTCTGTTTGGATTTTAGGGCGTTGCCCAAGGCGTAATTTTTGAAAGATTTTTCGATCTCTCCCGCGTCTTCAAAGGCTTTGCCTAAAGCAAAAGCAATATGGATACGCGCCATAAAGGCCAAGTTCCCATCGCTCTGAATGAATTCAAGCCGGGCCAATTCCGATGGGGTGAATTGATAAGTTTTCAAATTCGCCAGCGCCGACCACGCGTCCCCTGCCAAAGGGTCTGCATCGACAGCGGCTTTGTATGAGGCGATGGCGTCGTCTGTTTTTCCGTAAGTCTTGAGCGCATGGCCTTTGGATGTGAGCGTTGCGGAGTCGTTGGGTAAGACCGCTAAGACTTGATCAAATAAGCCAAGGGCCGTTTCGTAATCACCCAATTGCATTGCCTCGATGGCATGTAAGGATTGGAACGTCGGATTGGTCGGGTCTTTTTCATAGAGCCGCCGGGACTGCGCGAGAGCCTCTGCAAAGCGTTGGCGTTTGCGCAACACTTGGATGATGTCGATGCGTAGCTGTATATTGTCGGGTTCAATTGCGATCGCTGTTTCGAGCAGAAATATCGCGTCATCATGGACGCCGAGCCGTGTGCCAATTTCGGCGAGAAGCCGCATGCCTTCCACGTGATGCGGGTTTTTTAGCAAGAAGGCGCGCGCGGTTTTTTCTGCGTGCAAGACCCGACCTTCATAAAGGTGGTTCGTCACGGCCAGTAAGGTGCGGGGCAGGGCTTGAAGACGCGTGATTTGCGCTTGCGCTTGCGCGGCGTCGGTCGCGCGATTGGCATTCTGCAATATATCAAACTGCGCCTGCCAACTGGCGAGTAATGATGGATTATATCGTGTCGCCAATTGGAAAGCGTGTAACGCGCGATCCGTATCATGAAGGCTGAGGCTTAAGTGACCCTCTTCTTGAAACGCGCGACCATAATCGGGCGCGGCTTGCTTGAGGCGATTGAGATAATCCTGCGCCGCTGGGATGGTGTTTTGATAACGCGCGCAGACAGCGGCCATGTAGAGGGCGTCCGTTTGGGCGGGAATATCCACTAAAAGGGACTGTAAGCGGCTTTGAGCCGATTTGAAGGCACCCGTTTTCATGTCCTGCCGCGCGGCAGATAAGAGGCTGTCTATCTCCGCGTCAGTTTTCATAACGGCGCCTTCAAAGTTAAAGGCCCTGAATGTTCAGGGCCTTAGAGCGTTATTTGTGAGGGCTTTCGCTTAGTAATCGTAAGCGATCCGTAAGCCAACCGTACGCGGACGCATCGGATTAACGCGTTCACGGTCAAACACAAAGTTGTTGCTGAGTTCCACATATTCATTGGTGATATTCGTGGCGAATAGCTCCGCTGACCACTGATCCGAACTCACGCCCAAGGTCGTTCCCAGAGTGATAAAACCATCTGTTTTGGCTTTGTTGATCTCAATGATGTCAGAGAACGCTTCATCGGAGAAGATGATTTGCGGCATGACGTGGGCTGTCAATGAAGACCCAGCGATTTCACGGTCCAAGTCCCATTCATAGCGCACACGCAAGTTACCTTGGAATGACGGCGCGAACGCCAGATCGGATCCGACCAACACATCGTTGGTTGGCGTAAGAACCTCCGTGATTTCTGTATCCAGCACAGAGAATGCGCCGGCAACGGTCAAGCCATCCACGGAATAGGGGGCCCAAGTGAAGTCCCCTTCGATGCCCCGGATTTCGGCGTTAGCCGCATTATCAGAGAAGAACAGGTTCGAAATTGAGGGATCGAAAATCGTTGTCTGTAGACGTTCGACATTCACGAAAAACGCGGACCCGTTGAACCGCAAGGAGTTGTCGAACAGCTCCGTTTTCCAACCAAACTCGTAATTCTGCACATCATCTGTATCGAGCGCGTAGGGAACGGTGAAGCCGTTAGGCCCTGCTGCGCCGCCAGGGCGGTTGAGGAGACCGGGTCGGAAACCTTCGGAATATGTGGCGTAGAAGAGGTAATCAGACGTGGGTGTCCATGTCCCGGTCGCTTTGAAGATAACACCGTCGGTAGCCGCTTTATCCGGCGCGCCGACTGTGTTGTTCGGGGCGAATTGCGCGGAGATATTTGTGCCTGCACGCTGCGCATCATCGGTCTGGCCGAGGTTAAAGAAGGACGAGTTGGCGGAGCCTTCTAAATCAACTTCGATATCGTAGTAGCGTGCGCCGAGTGTCAGAGCGAATTGGTCAGAGAAATCAAAAGTGGTTTCACCGAAAATCCCGATTTGCTTATCTGTCCGCAAAATATCATTCCGGAAAATGACTCCTTCCGGAAACGGTCCTGCCTCGCTGAAGTAACCCGGTGAGGCGATTCCGACCGCGCCCGTCACGGCTGTGTTGGTGAGCGGGTAGTTCGCCGCAAAGCCAGACTGACCGTTAAAGCCGACGGCATTGACAGAACCCGGATAGGTAAAGTCATTGAGCTCGGTCAGTTCCAGGTCACTGTAAAAGCCGCCAAATGTCGCGCGCAGGCGATTTTCGCTCGGCGTATTGAACCGCACTTCGTGGGTCTGAACTTTTGTCTCTGTGCCGGACTTCACGTTCAAGTTTGGTGCCTGACATGTGCCGGATGGCGCAGCCGCGCCCGGATAGGTCACGGCGCCATCGCAGATATAGTATGGCAGATATTGTCCGACGAAGAGATAGTCAGAATAGTCAACCGTCTGGTCCGTATTCCGTTCTGTATAGGCCCCGGTGTAGAGCGCTTCGAGCGCGCCTAAACGGCCTTCCAGCGTCCAGCTTGTATTGTGGAAATCATCTTGGAGGCTATCGTCTGAGAAGCGTTCAATTTGGTACTCGTCCAATTCTGGATCGGAGAAGAAGACGCCTTCGCTGTCAAGTTGCTGTTGCGAGTGTGTGACGAGTAAGTTCCAGTCATCATTATACTCGTAGAACGCACCGAGACGAAAGCCAGCATAGGTCGTGTCGTTGAAGTTCTTCTCGACTAAGGCTGAGTTGTTGGCGCTAATGAAGTTCACACCGGATAAATCAGCGCCGGCTTGGAAGCCTTCGCGGTTGGCTGACACGACGGTGCCATTGTCGCGCACAGTCCCTGCGGAGCGGAAACGCGCAGAGTCGGCTGTGCTACGGATACCGCCGATATTATCGATATAGCCGCCTTGATTGTCGGAATAGATAACACCGCGCAGTGCGAAATTATCGGACACAGGCACATTCATCATCGCTTCGATGCTATTGCTCATTTCGCCGCCATCCGTGAACGACGATGAGGCTTTGAAGCCTGCATCAAAGCCGTTCAGGCTTGGTTTGTTCGTGATTAAGCGAACAGTACCCGCTTGTGAGCTCGATCCGAAAAGTGTGCCTTGTGGCCCGGAGAGCACTTCAACCCGTTCTAAGTCAGCCGCATATACGTCCAGGTTCCGGCCCGGCTGCGCCAAGGGCTGTTCGTCAAGGTAGAAGGCGACATTGGGCGCAAGGCCCGCAACTCCGGCCGTGACGAGGTTTGGTGTCGTTGATGCCAGACCGCGAATATAGATTGTGCTTTGACCCGGTCCCGAACCGCCAGCCGTGACTCCCGGCAATTGGATGAGATAGTCGGTAAAGTTTTTAACGCCGAGTTCGTCCAGCGTATTTTCGTCGATCGCCGCGACTGTGACAGCCGTGTCCTGCAGGCCTGTTGTTCGTTTCGTCGCGGTCACAATGATTTCATCAAGGCGGCTGGCGCTTGGATTAGCCGTTTCTTGAGCGAAGGCCGTTGCGCCGAATGCGCCCGCCAGAACGAGGCTAGAGGCACCACAAAGTAGTCGAGACATAAGTCATCCTTAAAATTGAGGCGAGGCGGCGCCCTGAAAAGGACGACCTAGCGCACGCAAGGCACGCCATAACAGAAACTTCGACGAATGAAACAGTTTGTCGACAGTTTCAGGCTTAACAGAAGTTTTTGCGCTGTTTCTGCTGGATTTATGGTTTGGGGTTGATAGAGGGTGAGTAGAATTTTGTTTCGGTAATCGACGAGCTTTCATCGCAGACTTTAGCCGTTCAGCCCTATTGGATACCGTATGAAACGCCCCACTAATCCAGAGATGGAATATGATACTGATTATGCCGTCGGGCAGGATAATATTGAGGTCATGGGGTTGGACGTTCACAACCCCGTCTTCTTCAGTGCGGCGGGTTTAGTTCTTCTTTTTTCGACTTTAACAATCGTCTTCCCAGACAAAGCCGCCACAGCCCTTCTTTGGGCTAAGGCCGCAACTTTGCGGAATTTTGACTGGTTGTTTGCGATCACGCCGGTTGTGGTTCTCGCATTCTGTTTGTTTCTGGCTCTGTCGCCATTAGGGAAAATCCGATTGGGCGGCCAAGAGGCCAAACCTATTCATAGCTATTTGTCTTGGGTGGCTATGTTGTTTGCCGCCGGTGTCGGAATTGGCTTTATGTTTTGGGGGGCGGCCGAGCCGCTCGCCTATCATACCGGTTGGGGTGGAACGCCGCTGTCCGCGCCTGTCGGGTCACCAGAGGCAGAACGGCTCGCGTTTAGTGCGACCTTATTTCATTGGGGGCTGTCGCCATGGGCCGTCTATGCTGTCGTCGGGCTGTCACTTGGCTTTTTCACGCATAACAAAGGGCTGCCCTCATCCGTAAGGTCGACTTTTTATCCGTTGTTAGGGGAGAGAATTTGGGGGTGGCCGGGCCACATCATTGATCTTCTGGCGGTGGTCTCAACCATATTTGGCCTTGCGACGACGATAGGGCTTGGGGCCACTCAGGCTGCCAGTGGTCTCGGTTATATCTTTGGCTTTGAACCCGGCCTTGGGGTTCAAATCGCTTTGATTGCGACCATGACGGGCCTTGCGATCATTTCCGTTCTTCGGGGCATGAACGGCGGAATTAAATTTCTCAGTAATCTCAACATGGTCGGTGCGTTGGGCTTGCTACTGTTTGTGATTATTGCGGGGCCAACTACGTTGATCATGACGGGGATGGGGGAGAACCTTTGGGCCTATATTCTCGACACGCCCGCCTTGACCAATTGGATTGGTCGAGATGATCAGCAATGGTTCCATGATTGGACAATCTTTTACTGGGCGTGGTGGATTTCTTGGTCCCCCTTTGTTGGCATGTTCATTGCGCGGATCTCGCGCGGACGCACCGTACGGGAATATTTCGCGGTCGTTTTGCTAGCGCCATTTTCGATTTGTATTGTTTGGTTCACGGCCTTTGGACGAACGGCCATTGATCAATATGAGACCGGCGTTGGCGATCTTGCCAATGGGATTGATACATCCGCGGCTGTTCTGTTCCAGATGCTGGCGTCAATGCCCTATGGCGATATCGCCTCTCTTTTGGCGATTGCGCTTCTCATCATTTTCATTGTGACATCGGCCGATTCCGGCGCGCTAGTCGTGGATACGATCACGTCAGGCGGGAAGCAAAATGCCCCCGTCAGTCAGCGAGTTTTCTGGGCTGCGGCGCTGGGGCTAACGGCGTCCGCCTTACTCTTTGGCGGTGGGACGCAAGCCCTGCAATCTCTCCAAGCGGGGACGATCACCGCGGCCCTGCCATTCACGATCATTCTGCTCGTCTGTTGCGTCAGCCTTTATATTGGGATGCGCGATGAACACAGAGCATTGAAAAGGATTGAACGCTCTGTCGCCGCTTAAGAATGCTTAAGCTTGCTTTTCCCGGGCAATATATGCGTCAATGACGCGACCGAGGACGGTCATCGGAACATTGCCACCCAAGACAAGTGCATCGTTGAAGCGTCGGAAATCAAACTTGTCGCCCAGCTCGGTTTTTGCGCTCTGACGCAGCCGATTAATCGCGGAATGGCCGACTTTGTAACCGCAAGCTTGGCCCGGCCACGCGCAATACCGGTCAACTTCACCTCGGACTTCTTCGGGGTTGGAGCCATTGTTCTCGACGAACCATTGATTGGCTTCTTCACGGGTCCAGCGCTTAGCATGAAGGCCCGTATCAACGACGAGGCGACAGGCGCGAAACGCCAAGGATTGCAAATACCCAAGTCGTCCTACAGGGAAATCAGAATAGACTCCCAGCTCGTCAGCGATCTGTTGAGCGTAAAGCGCCCAGCCTTCAGAATAGGCATTAAAGGCGAGTAGCGATCGGGTGAGGGACTGTTTGAACGCATATTCGCCCTGCCAGACATGTCCCGGAATCGCTTCGTGATAGGTGAGGTCGGCCAGATTGAATTTATTGTGTAAATCCGTTGAGCGCAGATTGATCCAGAAATGGCCCGGCTGCGTACCGTCGATCGACCCCGCGCCACCATAGGCTCCGGGCGCGCCAGCTTCGACGTCAGGCGAAATACGTTCGACTTCGAGGAAGCCGGGCACGAGTGTCTCGAACGCTTGTGGCATGCGGCCGCGAATGTCCGTGACCGTGTTCTCGATAAAACTCATGATCTCGGCGCGACCCGGATCGCCGGGTTTGAAGTGATAGCGCTTGTCTGCACCTAAGGCGGTCATACGCGCACCCACGGACCCTTTTGAATAACCGACGGATTGGAGAATGGGCTCCATTTGCGCATGCAGCTCAGCCAGCTCATCGAGCCCCATTTGGTGAACTTCGTCGGCGCTCATTGTCGTCGTTGTTCCTGATCGTAACGTCCAGTCATAATAGGCGTCGCCATCCGGCTTGGCCCAGACGCCCGCGTCAGATGTTGCGCGCGGGGCGAGCGCTTCGAGCGCCTCGATCTGTCGGGTTAATGCCGGAACAATGTCCTGCGTCGCGATAGACACGGCGCTGTCTTCATATTGACCCAGATCTTTCGCGCGGGTCACGACCGATTGCACGAGACCCCATTCTGCGGGGGATCGGTCGCGGGCGCCCCGTAGCTGCCCGAGTGTTTTCTCCATCAGGAAATCAGGCAGAATAACGCCGCGCGCGCCGTCCGCAATCACGCGTTCCGTTTCCCCGTCAAGCTGGGCCGCATAGGCTTGCATACGCGTGAGGTAAGCGTCTGCATCATCCGATGTTTTGATCGCGTGTGACGCATCCAAGAAACTTGGAATTTCAACGAAAGCGCCTGTGTTCTGCGCCACAGCATAGGGACCGTTGCGATAGGACCAGTTGTAATTCAACAGCGCGACATCCCCGTAAGGATAGGCAAACCCCTCAACTGCCCGATCAAAAACAGACGTCACCACATCCATATCCAGCGCGACGTCAGCGGATAGCGTGTCTGTATCGACCTTTTTAAGGGCGGACAAAAGAGACCGAACATCGCTGGCAATTGTGGCTTGTCCCGCGGCGGACCGATCCGTCAGTTGCGATTTCAACGCCGCATAATCACCCGTATCAATGCCGACACTCGACGCTGTTTCAGGATAGGCGCGAAGCATCAAATCTTTCGCGCTGTCGAGCAGGGTCTCTGCGAGGGCATCGAAAGTTTTGGTCTCACGAGGCGCACGATCACTGCAACCAGCGGCCAGCAGGCCAGAGGACGCGGCCACAGCAGCGGATGTTTGGAGAAGTCTGCGTCGGGAAAATTTCATGAGTCTATTCTTTCCAGTCTATCGAACTCATTGATTGCGATGAATTGGGCACAGTAGCAATGGGGTAGCGATTGACGGCACAAACTTTAGGCTCTTGGGGTATGAAATTTAGATAGGTCTTGGTCGCCTGTATCATTTGTGGTCTGTTGAACCTTTACAGTACAAGACCGGGTATTAATGCCAATCATAACACGTTCGACCCGTTCTATCCTCAATCGACTGATCGTCAGGGGTCTAACCGCGCTCTCTTTTTTGAGCGTGATATTCATATCGATGCCCGCTCAGGCTGCAGGAATTGATGAGGCGATCAATAAGGCTGTTCAACCGATTACGGATGCACTCTCAGCCTTTATTTTCTACTCTGTTCCAATCGGCACGGCGCAAGTACCGTTGATCGTGTGTTGGCTTATTTTCGGCGCGTTTTTCTTCACGAGCTATCTGGGCTTCATCAATGTCCGGGGGTTCAAACATGCGATTGATATTGTCAGCGGAAAATTCTCTGACACAAAGCACGCGGGCGAAATTTCTCACTTCCAAGCTCTCACGGCCGCCGTCTCTGGCACTGTCGGTATCGGGAATATCGCAGGTGTGGCGATCACCGTGTCCGCAGGGGGTCCCGGCGCCATCTTCTGGTTAGTTGTAGCGGGCCTTGTCGGGATGACGACGAAATTTGTCGAATGCACACTGGGCGTAAAATACAGATATATCTCGGCTGATGGTACCGTGTCTGGTGGGCCGATGTATTACCTCCGGTCCGGTCTCGCAAAGCGCGGGATGGCAGGGTTCGGGAAATTTCTCGGAATGTTCTATGCCATTAGCATTGTCATTGGCTGTCTTGGTATTGGCAATATGTTCCAGTCTAACCAAGCTTATGTTCAACTTTTGCAAGTCTCAGGCGGTGAGGCGGGCGTGTTATCTGGAAAAGGTTGGCTCGTTGGAATCGTCTTGGCCGTGCTTGTCGGCCTCATCATTATTGGCGGCATTAAATCCATTGCGCGTGTGACCGTTAAACTCGTCCCGTTTATGATCTTGCTTTACATTATTGGCGCCGTGATCGTGATTGGCCTCAATGCAGAGCGACTGCCGGCGGCTGTGACGGCAATTTTTGTGGGGGCGTTCTCGATGAAAGGCGTCACCGGCGGCGTCTTGGGAATTATGATTATTGGGTTTCAACGCGCGGCGTTTTCGAATGAAGCGGGTATTGGGTCGGCATCGATTGCGCATTCAGCCGTCAAAACGGCTGAGCCCCTTACGGAGGGTTTCGTGTCTCTTTTAGAGCCCTTTATTGATACCGTCGTTGTCTGCACGTTGACGGGTCTTGTCCTCGTAACGGCTTTTCCGACGGATCATTTAATGGGCGGCGGCGTCGCGGGAATTGAGTTAACATCGTCCGCCTTCCAGAACTCCATTTCTTGGTCGCCAGTGCCCTTGTCCATCGCGGCTATATTGTTCGCGTTCTCCACCATGTTAGCCTGGGCCTATTATGGCACGAAAGCTTGGACCTATATTTTTGGGGAAGGCAAAGGCAAAGAACGTGTTTTCAGTTTCATTTTCTGTGCTTTTATTGTCATTGGCGCCGCGATTAAATTAGACGCAATTTTAGACTTTGCGGATGCTCTGATTTTCGTGATGGCCATTCCGAATTTGATCGGGCTCTACATTATGGGACCTGAAGTGAAGCAAGATCTCAAGGTCTATTGGGCGACGTATAAGTCTCAGCAGCGATGATGAATGCCTCGTGAGGGTGAGCGCAGCGTTGCTTTTGTCGATAATCTCGGGGCATTGAGAGACCGATATGGTCGCTAATCCAAAACATTCGAACCCGTCTATCAAAGGGTCTTCAATCGCCCCTTTGATCGAGCTGGATCGGGACAGTGTGCTGTCCCTACAGGTGCAACTTCGGACCCGTATCTTGCACCTTATGCAGGCCGGATTTTTGCTGGCAGATCGGAAAATGCCCTCAACGCGGAAGCTTTCGATTGAGCTTGGGATTAGTCGAAACACTGTGTCTCTGGCGTATCAATATTTGATCGATGACGGACATCTCTATTCTAAAAACCGCAGCGGCATATTCGTCGCTCCCGGCATTAAAGGTCAGCTGACAACCCGTTCTAACGTTGCAGGTGAGCCTGCCCCCGAGGCGACCAGCGTTGCAGCCAGTCACCTGCGCGCGCAGGGACAGAATTTCCGGCAATTTCGCTGCCCGCCTGATTGGCATCGATACCAATACCCGTTCATCGAAGGACGCTATGATCGGTCTCTTTTTCCAGTGCCTGAATGGCGGGAAGTCAGCCGTCTCGCGCTTGGGGTAAAGGAAGTCGAACAATGGTCGATCGGAAATGATGAAGCCGATGACGAAATGTTGGTCGATGCGATCCGTGCCTCCCTTTTGTCCCGACGCGGAATTGAGGCCGGACGCGACGAAATTTTGGTCACAGTTGGTGAACAGCAAGGGCTGCATTTGATCACGGAATTATTCGCAAGAGAAAATTCTAAAGTCGTTATGGAAGACCCCGGTCTGCCAGAATTAAAGGAACTATTTTCCTTGAATGGGAGCCAGGTTCAACAACGCGCCGTCGATGGCGAAGGGCTGATTATTGACACAGAATTTGGTCGGTGTGACATGATCCATGTCTCGCCCTCTCGCCAACGCCCGAGCGGCGTGACGATGACACTGGCCCGCCGTCACGCCCTTTTAGAGGCAGCGGACGTCGCGGATGCAATTATCATCGAAGATGATTTCGAGTGTGAGATGAATTTTCTGAATTCTCCTCTGCCCTCCATCTATAGTTTAGACACACAAGGACGCGTTATTTATCTTAGCGCGATTTCAAAAGTTCTCGACCCGGGTATCCGACTTGGATTTATGGTGGCACCCCGAGAGGTCATTCAAGCAGCACGGCAACTTCGAAACCTCACGACGCGGCGGCCATCCCCCAATAATCAGAGAGCTGCGGCGTACTTTCTCACGCTCGGGCATTACGATACACTCCTCCGGAGATTGACATCTGTGTACGAGACTCGGCTGCTGGCGCTACGCGATGCGCTCAACCATTATCGACCGCTGACGATTGCCATCCCCGCCGTCTCCGGCGGAACATCCTATTGGGTGCACGGGCCTGAAGGACTGAACGTAGAACGGCTGGCCAAAGTCGCAGAGGCCCGGGGCATATTGATTGAACCTGCGAGCACCTATTTTGCTGATCCTCGGGCCAACCAGCATATTTTCCGCTTGGGTGTGACCAGCATTCCGTCTGAGCGTATTCGCGAAGGGGTGGAGCGGCTCTCAAGAATTATCACTGACTTGTGCTCAATTGAATCCTCAGAAACCCATGAAGGGGAAGACGATCATCTCTCGAGCCGGGAGATCGAACACACGCTGACGAACGTCGATCTGCTTTATAACACCGTCTATGGGGAGCCGTGCACCATAACCCTGCGTGCCGATGGGACGATGGTGGGCAAGGCAGGTTACGCCAGTGAAGATCGCGACGTGGGTCGTTGGTGGATCGAAGGCGATCGCTGGTGTCGCCAATGGCAAAATTGGGCCTACGGCGAAACGTCCAAATTCTTTGTCAGGATGGTGGAAGACCGTATCTTCTGGGTCAATGATGACGGTCATGACGTCGACAGTGCGATTTTAGGGCGACATTAGCGGACCCTTTAATCTGGCACCATCAAATCCTCTGAACTGGCCCTAAACGTGATACAAATTTGATGCAATCACGCCCCATCGACGCACTCGTCTGCTGAGTGCGTCGATTAGGGGAATGTTTATGGGCCATTTGGGAGTCGCCGCTATCCAGACGGCTGGACGTAAGTCCGGCAATCTTGACGCTATCGAGACGGATATTGCGGCGACTGCGAAGCGCTTACCCTGGGTTAAAATGATTGTCCTGGGTGAGCTGGCGATTCACGGCGCCTCGCTGCAAGCGGCTGAAGATGAAAACGGACCCACGATTACGCGTTTGCAAGCGATCGCGAAACGTCACAGCATTTGGCTCATTCCGGGGTCTCTTTACGAACGTCGCGGTACCGACATTTACAACACAACACATGTCATCAATCCCGCCGGCGAAATCGTCGCGCGGCATGACAAGCTCTATCCATTTTTACCGTATGAAAAAGGGGTCACACCGGGACGTGATTTTTGTGTCTTTGATGTGCCGGGCGTCGGCCGGATTGGGGTCGCGATTTGTTATGATATGTGGTTCCCAGAGGTCATCCGCACCCTGACGGCAATGGGCGCCGAAGCGATCTTGCTCCCGACCATGACGAACACAATTGACCGGGATGTTGAGCTATCCATCGCTCGTGCGAACGCGGCGACCAACCAATGCTATTTCATCGACGTCAACGTCGCCGGAGAGCAGGGCAATGGACAGTCTGTATTCTATGGCCCGGGCGGTGAGCTTTTACATGCCTGCGGTGTCGGCGCGGAAGTCGTCGCTTTAAATCTTGATTTTAACGAAGTCCGCCGGGTTCGTGAGCTCGGATGGAACGGATTGGGGCAAGTGCTTAAGAGCTTCCGCGACGCCCCTGTCGAATATGATCTTTATCAATCTGCAGAAAACCGCCGCGCCGCATTTAAGACCCTGGGGCCTTTGACGATGCCCGGGCGGGACACTGTTGGTGAATTAGACGCCGCCCCCACGCCGCCGCCTACCCATAAAATTATTGATTAAATCCACCCCCACGACGCCTCAAAGGAGAATATTATGATCGGTTTCACCCCCCCCAGACGACACCTCTTCGCGACGGCGCTCTTATGTAGCTCGGCGATCATTCCGTTTACGGCGACGATGGCGCAGGCCCAAGACGAACAGCCCAAAGCGCGTGTGATGGACGAAATTATTGTCACCTCCACACGCCGCGAAACCTCTGTGTCGGATGTGCCTTATAATATCACTGCGGTGAGTGGGTCTGCCATTGAACGGGCGCAAATTTTTGATGACGCGGAACTCCTCCGTTCTATTCCCGGGGTGGGTGTGATCGACCGGGGGGCACGTAACTCTGGCACATTGAACCAAGTGCGTATTCGCGGCCTCAATGTCGACGGTAGCGGGCTTGGCGATTACGCAGTGTCTTCGGTGGCATCAGTATCAACCTACCTCAATGAAACGCCGATTTTCGGCAATTTCTTGTTGCGTGATCTAGAGCGTGTCGAGGTTCTTCGCGGACCGCAGGGCACACTTTATGGCTCCGGCTCGTTGGGCGGCACGATCCGTTATATGACGCGTAAACCGGTTCTCGGTGAAACGTCAGGCATGGTCAGCTCGTCACTCTCCAGCGTGAAAAACTCTGAAAGCATCGGCTATTCTTTGGATGGTGTGTTGAACCTTCCACTCGGTGAGGATGCGGCTCTGCGTATCGTTGGAAGCTATGGCGATTATCCGGGCATCACAGATTACGTGAATGTTTATGATCTCGACGCGAACGGTATTCCTGTCGCGCCGAACGGTGTTCTCGATCCGGCCGCGTCGTATAGCGCTGTCGAAGACGCCGACACGGTGGATCAATGGATGGGTCGCGCGACCTTATTGTGGGAGCCGTCCGATACGGTGGATCTCACCTTGATGCATATTCGGCAGTCGGATGATGTCGGTGGACGCCGTCAGAACACGTTCAATCAAGATGGGTTTGGAAACGCCTATGGTGAGGGTGAAAATGGCTCTATTCAGCTGGAGCCCTCAACGCGCGATATCAATTCCACATCCTTAGAGGTGAATGTTGATTTAGGCTTTGCGACGCTCACATCTTCTACGTCGCACTATGACCATACGGGCGACAGTACGAGTGAGAATACGGGTTTTTACGCGCAGGCAGGATTCCTCGGTTTCTATTACAATTATCCACGCCCAATGGCATCGGCTGTTCGGTCCTATGCGGATGAGGCGATCGTGCAGGAAATTCGTCTGGTGTCGAATGTCGGCGAGACTTTCGATTATGTTGTCGGTGGATTTTACCGCAAACAGCAAATTGAATCGACGCAAGAAAGTTATCTGCTCGGCTTCAAACAATGGTGGGATACTTTGCTGCCGGGCCTGAGCGGTCTTGTGACTGGCGATAAGGATTTCGACTATCGCCGGGTCGAAAATTTCGAGGAAGTCGCCGCCTTTGGTGAAGTCACTTACCATGCGACGGACACGCTCGACCTCACGGTTGGCGCACGTTACTTCGACAATAAATCTGAGAATGATACCTTTATCGATCTGCCATTATATGCCGGCGTTTTCACACCGACCAACGCATCCTTCGAAACCAGTGAAGATGACATACTCTTCAAAGGGAACGTGTCTTGGCGCTATAATGATGACGCGATGATTTATGCGACGGTTTCCGAAGGGTATCGTCGCGGCGGTTCTAATGCGGTTCCCCTCACAGGAACCTTCGCAGAAGATCCGGGTTGGCAAGTCTACACAGCTGATAGTGTCGTCAATTATGAAATCGGCACAAAAGGAAGCAAAAATGGTCTGACGTATGATGTCAGCGCATTTTATATCGATTGGACTGATCCCCAGCTCAATACAGCCACGACAAATTGGGGTTTCTTTGCTGTCCAGAATGGCAGCAAGGCCCGGACACTGGGTGTGGAAGCCTCGCTGGATGGTTATTTCGGGGATAGCTGGCACTATAATCTCGGCTACGCCTATGTTGATGCCGAGTTGTCTGACGATTTCTTCGCGCCCAATAATAGCGTAACACCTGTTGCCGTTGATGGCGCCCGGTTGCCGGGTGCGCCTGAGCATATGCTCAACTGGGCGCTCGATTATTCTGCCCCGCTTAATGACCAATGGGACTTCTTTGCGCGGGTTGATGGATCTTACCAATCGGAGACACGAAACGGTGTTGGGGTATCCCCCACCTTTAATGTGCCGCTCGAAGGGTTCAGCCTATGGAACGCAACAACCTCGGTCACACGGGGCAACTTTACCGGATCGTTATGGGTCAAGAATATCTTCGATGAAGCTGGCGTGACCGGTGTCTTCACGGAGGCCTATATGGGCACGTCTCCCTCAGAAGGTTATTTCGGGAATGCCAATAAAGAGCTCATTTCCTTGCCTCGAACGATTGGTTTGACGGGCTCTTATGGATTTTAGAATCCAAATTAAAGACACGGCTCAGCGTGGGCCGTGTCTTCACGGGCGGGATTAGTCGCGTTAACGTGACCGTTATGGCCAACTCGCAAGATTTCAACGCTGCACTCGCAAGGGCCGATGGCCTGCTCAGATCACGAAACGCTCAGGCGGTCATTGCGATCTGCGAAGACTTGTTACGCGCCGCGCCAGCGGCCGTGGCACCGCGCCTCATGATCGCGCGCGCGGAACAAATGCGGCATCGTCCCGATCTTATGTTAGATCAGGTGGGTGTCGTATTAAATGCAGACCCAACCCAATTCGATGCGCGGCTCATTCGGATCGAAGCGCTCATTGCACAGTCCAATATTGCGCAAGCCCACACCGAAATTCGAGAAATATTACAATCCGCAAGTCTGAGCGCGAGTGAGCTTGGTCGGATCGCAGAAATTCAGACGCAAGTGGCGGATCATGACGGCACGCTGGAAAGTCTGCTGCGGGGATTGGCGCTATCATCCGACCAAGACCGACAGCGACTCTCATTGCTCTATAATCTGTCCTCAGCCTATATCGCGCTGGGTGAGATGGATAAAGCCGAGCAGACCTTGGATGAATTGATCCAACTCAACCCGTCTGATTTTGACGCCTATTATAACCGAGCGACACTCAGGTCGCAGACACCTGAGCGCAATCATATTGAGGCGTTGGAGACGCAATTAAAGCGGCCCAATCTTCCGCCGATGGGGGAAGTGCAGCTGGCTTATGCGCTGGCAAAAGAACGCGAAGACATCGGCGATTATCAGCGCAGTTTTGCAGCGCTTGCGCGCGGCGCAAAACGTCGACGCGCCAACATGGCCTATGCAGTCGACGGAGATTTGGACACGATGTCTCTGTTGCAGCGTGTCTTCAACGCGGACTTTGCCAGCACTGATTTCAACGGCTGCCACGATACCAGGCCTGTCTTCATTGTCGGCTTGCCGCGATCCGGCACGACCTTAGTGGATCGGATCATCACATCCCACCCTGAGGCTGAAAGTGTGGGCGAAATTAATGATCTCCCGCTTGCGATCACGCGTCTGTCCGGATCGGTTCAGACGAAAGAAGGGCTCGTCAGAAATTCGTCTCGATTGGACATGCAAGAGCTGGGCGAGACCTATCTTAAAGGGCTGGAGGGTCGCGGGGCGACGTCCCGCCGCGTGGTCGATAAAACGCCGCTTAATTTTCTCTACATTGGTTTGATCGCCAAGGCTTTGCCCGAGGCGCGGATCATCCATGTCACGCGAAACCCGATGGATGTGGGTTATGCCATATTCAAAACTTTGTTCCGCATGGGCTATCCATTTTCATACGACCAAAGCGACTTGGCCCATTATATCACGGCAAAGACGCGTTTGATGTCCCATTGGCACGAGATGTTTCCCGGCCGAGTTCACGACGTCGCCTATGAATCGTTGATCGCCAATCAAGAGGGAGTCAGCCGGGACCTCATCGCTGCAATCGGTCTCGATTGGGATCCGGCTTGTTTGAATTTCCACACAAATCAATCTGCCTCATCGACGGCCAGCGCGGCTCAGGTCCGTCGCCCCCTTTACACATCATCGGTGGAAAAATGGCGGCACTATGAAGCCGAGCTAGCTCCGCTCGCCGCCGGTTTGAAAATCGGACGTGCCTTATGATCCTGCCGCGTCTGTTTGTCCGAAATTTACTCCTCGCAGCCTGCCTATTTGCGACCCCAACGATGGTCGCCGCGCAGACTTATTTGGACGAAGATTTTCAAGATGGCGATGCGAACGGGTGGCAGTCAGATGCGCGTAAGGGCAAGATCGGTCTGACGACCTATGCCGGAAATATATCGCTGAAGATGACTCGCGATGCCTATGCGATCCGGAAGCTGGAGGACATTTCGAGCCCTCGCGTGAGGATTAGCGCGGTCTTCGCGGCTGAGAAACTGGAAGGCGATGACGCCTGCATTTTAGAAGCGTCTCCGGATGGAGCCCAATGGTTTGAAATTGGGCGCGTTGAGGATGGGCAGGACGATGCAGTGACCCTTCATCCGGTCACGCAGGTTCTAGATATTGAGAGCGCCCACCTTTATCTGGGCGCGCGGATTAAAGGAAATGCGTCAAATGATACGTGTTGGGTCGATAATATTTCCGTGGTTGGGATGAGGCGGGTCGCGGATCTGCCGACGTCGTTGGACCCAGATGTACTTTGGGCCGGGCAGGTCGCGGTCGCTCCGGTCTCTATGCAGGCGTTTGCGCCCCCCACTGAGCCTCTCGCTCCCCTCCGGTCATTGTCGGGAACTCTGCGGTTTTCCGCATCGCAGGCGACGGGCTTTGAGTTGTTAGAGGACGCCTTTAATTATGCGCCAACAGCGGACAGACTGAATCATTTACCAGCTATTGAAATGGGCTTCGTCCATGACGGAACGGATTTGATACCCGTGCAACGCGGACCTCGGCCGAGCGACCATCCCGATTGGGAGTGGATCATTGAACCGGGAGTAATTTGGCGCCGTGTAAACGGACATGTTCGGGCCAGCCTCCCTTTCGCGTTGCAGGAACGGAATGCGAATTGTCTCCATAATGGCGTTCTCACTTTTGAAATTGGACCAGACGGACAGACGTCCGATATGGTCTATCAAATTGGGTCCGAAACCTGCGCGTATTTGCAATTTAACCTCTGGGGCAGTGCGCCGATTACTGTCGATCTCGGCCCCCTGCCAGACTCGGACGCCACCCTCCGCGCTTACCGAGAAGAAGTCTCGCGACGATTGCCGACACGGCCACTGTCTGAATTGAGTTTCCGAGACCAACTCGGTCATTCCACAGAAGTCACACCCGAGGCGATGACGGCTCTGGGGTACGTTAAAAATGGAACGCATTTTACCGCCCCGTGTCCGACACGTTTCGGCGACTATCCGTTCTGTGACGTGCTCGATTTGCCCTCTTATTCTTGGGCGAAATCAATGATCGCTGGGGTTGCGTCTATGCGCTTGGAAAAGCTCTATCCGGGCGCGATGGACGCATTGATCTCGGATTACGTTCCGGCGTGCCGTGATTGGAAAGACGTTACGTTCCAACATGCGCTGGATATGGCGACAGGCTATTACGCCTCCGATGTGTATGATGAAGACGAAGCGTCAGAGGGCAGCCGACAGTTCTTTATTGCGGACAGCCATGAACAGAAAATCGATCTGGCTTGTACCTTATATGATCGTCGGTCCGCGCCCGGTGAGACGTTCGTCTATCACACCACGGACACCTATCTTCTCGGAACGGCGATCACCGCTTTCTTACGTGAAAAAACAGGGCGTGCTGAGGCGGATATCTTTGACGACTTGATCCGTCCGCTTTGGGACGCCTTAGGGACCAGCCCTGTCGTGCGCCAAACGCGCCGGACATATGATGATGTCGGCCAAGTCTTTACCGGCTGGGGCCTGACCTTGCACCGCGATGACATCGCCAAGATCGCTGCTTTTTTACACGATGGCGGACGGATCAAGGGTAAGCCTATGCTGGACCCTGACATGCTGTCGGATGCGTTGCAAAAGAGAGTCCGCCCAGTCGGTCTTCGCGCGGTGATTGATAACCAGCGTTATAAGAACGGTTTTTGGGCGTGGAATGCGGGACTGAGCCTCGGCTGTGAGGCTGACCTCTATGTCCCGGCGATGTCCGGTTATGGCGGCCTGACGCTCGCGCTGATACCCAATGGGCACACTTACTACTACATCAGTGATGGCCACGCCTTTGCTTGGGCCCGTGCGGCCAAGGCGTCCCACGGTGACACGCCGTTTTGTGAGATATCCTCATGACCCCATCCGATACGTTGGCCGGACGGCCGCGCCGTTTTCCCACGGCGAAAGCCGATAGCGTCCTCGCCGGCATATTGTTGTCGTTCTTGGCAACGGCCGGACTGTTCTATGTGAACATCATGGCGGCTATCGTCGATGGTCTCGTCAGTGGATTAGGTCTGACTGACGCACAGGCGGGAAATATTGGGTCGGCGAATATATACGGCGCGGCGCTCGGGGCTCTGATTGCAATTATCCTTATAAAGCGAATAAAGTGGCGTCCCGCGGCGATCGCGGCCCTCATCGGATTGATTGCCATTGATATTCTATCGATCTTTATCACGGACGCGTCTGTGTTGATTTATGTGCGGTTGTTTCACGGTATTATTGGCGGCCTATTAGTCGGGATTTCATATGGGGTGATTGCGCGCACGGCGAACCCGGACCGGACGTTCGGTGTGTTGTTATTTGTGCAATTCGGCCTTGGGGGTTTGGGCGTTATGCTCTTGCCACGTTTAGTGCCGATCTATGGCCCGCAAGCGTTGTTTATTGCCTTGATCCTCTTTAGTTTGGCGAGCCTCGCCATGGTTCCGTTTCTGGACCGCTATCCGCCGCGTCCCAAACTGTCGGGCGCTCTTGCGGGGACGATCCAAAAAAAGCCGCTGACCTATACGCTGCTCGCGATCTTCCTGTTTCAAGCCGTCAATATGGCGTTGCTGGCCTATATTATTCGGCTCGGAATTACGTATGGTTTGGAACGGGACTATGTCTCGACAGCCTTAGGGCTGGCAACATGGGTGGCGTTACTCGGGCCTGGATTAGTGATTGTCATCGGCACAAGATATGGTCGATTTTGGCCTCTTTTCCTAGTTATGGGCCTGACCCTCGCGGGTACGGCGCTGTTTCATTTTAGCGGCAATAAAGCCGCTTACCTTATCGCCAATTGTGGGACCGGAATTACGTGGGGCATGGTCATGGCCTATCTTCTTGGCATGGCTTCACAGTTTGATGCTTCTGGCCGGACAGCGGCGGCAGGTGGTTTCGTATCTAAGATCGGACTGGCAACGGGCCCTGTTGTCGCGGGTCAGGTGCTCACAGCCGGGTATGGATTTGACGTCATCCTCAACGGCGCATTGATCCTCTTTGTCGTCTCCACGGTGATCATGCTCATTCCGGCGCGGCAGCTGGATCGACAAAGTCGGATCCTTCTGGACGACACGCTCTGACAATCCAGTCTTCAAAAATCTGCGTTTTGGCAGAACGTCGCCCAGTAGACGGCGTCAGCAGATAATAGTCTTTTTCCTCGGGGATCGATTTATCAGAGAGCCGAATTAATTGCCCCTCTCGGATGTAGTCCTGCGTTTCGAAATCATTGCAAAGCGCGACCCCATAGCCAAGCCGTGCGGCCGTCAGGGCTTGGCTTGTATTGGCGAAGACAATATTTCGAATTTGATCCGACTTGATGAGCCCCTGCGCCGCGAACCATCGATCCCAAGATACTTGTTTGTCGTGAATAAGCGAGAATTGTTGGACATTTTCAATGTCGAACCCATCCGTGCGCGCGGCCACAAGTTGCGGGCTACAAACGGGAAATAGGGACGGTGATGCGAGCCGGCTCAGGTTACGGTCATCTTGTGCCGGTGCGCCGTAACAAATGGCGATGTCGATCTCTCTGGGGATTGTCTTCTGCCGGGGCTCAATCTCTCTGACTGTGATGTCTATGGTTGGGTAGCGTTTTTGAAACTCGCAAATATGTTTCGCGGCCCAGCTGGTCGCGATGGTTTGTGTGCAGCCCACCGTAAGGGGGCCTGCGAGTTGTTCGGGGTCGAGGTTGCGTGTTCCATCGAGAATCCTGTCGATCCCTTCTTTAACGGCTTGGTGGAGGCGCACGCCAGCGGGGGTCAGGGTCAGACGATTATGAGCTCGGATAAACAAGGCGACGCCAAGCTTGTCTTCTAACGCTCGGATTTGGTGACTAATCGCGCCGTGTGTCACCCCAAGTCGGTCGCCCGCCCGTCCCAAGTGCAAGAATTCAGCCGCGCTTTCAAACGCGCGTAAGGATGACAAGGGAAGTGTGCGCCGGTCCATATTGCATTAACCTGTGAGTGTTTCTCACAGGTGAATGCAATATTCGTCGTTTCCTATCAATATAAATCACACCTAAAAGGCATCATTCGCAAACTTTGAAACGACTATGTCCTTGAAACTCACCGATCCATCGCTGTTGAAAACCCAAGCCTATATCGATGGGCATTGGACGAATGCGGATAGCGGGCAGACTTACGCCGTTGAAAACCCGGCTAATGGGACGGAGGTCGCGGTGGTTTCTTTTTGCGGCAGGGACGAGACGGGCCGGGCGATCGAGGCGGCCCATTGCGCGCTGCGTGATTGGCAAGCGCTGACGGCGAAAGCGCGGTCTGCGCATCTCGAAGCGTGGCATGACCTTATGATCGCCCATCAGGATGATCTCGCGAAAATCCTCACAGCCGAGCAGGGTAAACCTCTGGCCGAAGCGCAGGGCGAAATCCTCTATGGGGCCAGCTACATCAAATGGTTCGCCGAAGAAGCCAAACGCATTTATGGCGACACGATGCCGAGCCCATCGCCGGACAAGCGGTTTGTAACCATCAAACAAGGCGTCGGTGTTGTCGCCTGTATCACGCCGTGGAACTTTCCAAACGCCATGTTGGCGCGCAAGATTGCGCCAGCATTGGCGGCAGGGTGTACGGTCGTTTGCAAACCCGCCAACCAGACGCCTTTGTCCGCTTTCGCCATGGTGGAGTTAGCGGACCGGGCGGGAATTCCTGCGGGTGTGATCAATATCGTGTCTGGGGAAACTGTCGCCATTGGGGCGGTTTTAACCGCAAGCCTTCTGGTCAGAAAACTGACTTTCACAGGGTCGACGGCGGTTGGTAAGCGCTTGATGAGTGATTGCGCCGCGACAATGAAACGCTTGTCGATGGAACTCGGCGGCAATGCCCCGTTCATTGTGTTTGATGATGCGGATATTGACGCCGCTGTCTCGGGGGCGATGGTGAGTAAGTTTCGGAACGCGGGACAAACATGCGTGTGCGCCAATCGCTTTTTGGTTCAGGCTGGTGTTTATGATCAGTTCGTCGCTGCCCTGTCAGCCGCTATGGCTCAATTAAAAATGGGATCAGGCGACGACCCTAGTGTCACAATCGGACCGCTGATAGATGGCAAAGCCGCCGACAATGTTCGCGCCCTTATTCTAGACGCGACCGATCACGGCGCGACTCAAGTGAATACAGGTGTGAAGGCCGAGTTTGCGCCGACCTATGTCGCGCCGACTCTGCTGACGGACGTGACCTCAAAAATGCGGGTGTTCCGTGAAGAAATTTTTGGACCTGTTGCGCCGATTATCCGATTTGACACAGAAGCCGAGGCCATTGCGATGGCCAATGACACGGAATTTGGCCTCGCGGCCTATTTCTATTCGCGCGATATTGGCCGCGTCTGGCGTGTCGGCGAAGGATTAGAGTTTGGCATGGTCGGTATTAATACGGGCGCGATGTCAAATGAGATGGCACCGTTTGGCGGCGTCAAAGAGTCCGGCCAAGGCCGGGAGGGATCGAAATATGGACTTGATGATTATTTGGAAATCAAGTCCCTTTGCATGGGCGGATTAGACCAATGAAAAACGTACCTTTGAAAGCTGTCGCTGACATTTCGCCGACCAATGCCCGTTGGCAGGACCGGAAGGTCGCTGCCATCGCGCGCGGTGAAGGCAATCTCGCGCCTGTCTATATCGACCGGGCGCTGAACGCCGAAATGTGGGATGTCGAAAGCCGTCGCTATATTGATTTCGGAACGGGGATTGCGGTCTGTAATACGGGGCATTCTCATCCGAAAGTCGTCGCCGCCGTCAAAGATCAAGTCGATCGGTTCAGCCACACCTGCGTGATGGTGACGCCGTACGACACGGCTGTGCGCCTCGCGGAGCAGCTCAACCGTTTAGCTCCGGGCCCGTCGCCAAAGAAATCTATGTTCGTCACAACGGGCGCGGAAGCGGTCGAGAATGCGATAAAAATTGCGCGCGCACATACGCGTCGACGCGGCGTTATTGCGTTTAATGGTGGCTATCATGGGCGCACGAATTTTACCCTCGGTCTGACGGGTAAGAATGCGCCTTATAAGACGAACTTCGGGCCTTTCCCGGCGGACATCTACCGCGTGCCTTACCCGATTGAATATCACGGTGTGTCATTAGACGACACGCTGCACGCGATTGAAATGCTATTCAAATGCGACATTGTCCCCGAAGATGTCGCCGCCATCATTGTCGAACCTGTGCAAGGCGAGGGCGGGTTTTATCCGGCGTCTGACGAATTTTTACGCGCCATTCGCACCATTTGTGACACCCACGGGATCGTCATGATTGCTGACGAAATTCAATCTGGGTTTGGTCGAACGGGTCAGTTCTTTTGCATGGAACATTCCGGCGTCGAACCGGACCTGATGACTGTCGCAAAAGGCATGGCCGGCGGCTTCCCGATTGCAGGTGTGGTCGGCAAGGCCGAGATTATGGATGCGCCCGATCCGGGTGGATTGGGCGGTACTTACGCCGGGTCTCCCGTGGGCTGCGCTGCCGCTCTGGCCGTAATTGAGGTGATTGAGGACGAACAGCTCGTTGATCGCGCCAACCATATCGCGTCCGTGTTCGCAACGCGCCTACAGGCGCTGCGCGCGCAATACCCGGATTTGATTGGGGACATAAGAACGGACCGGGGCGCCATGATGGCAATGGAAATAATCCATGATGGGGACGCGTCAAAACCAAACCCTGATCTTGTCAAAGCCATTGTTGCGGACGCTTATAAACAAGGCCTTGTTATCTTGTCATGTGGTGTTCGAGGCAACGTCTTTCGTTTCCTCCCAGCCCTCACCATCCCAGACGCACTCATTCATGAAGGCTTAGATATTTTTGAGCGGGTCATGGCCAAGGTCACGTCAGAGAGTGCCGTTTCGTTATAAGCAGAGGATCAAACCGCGCTAATGGTGAGGGGGTGCCGGCTTATCCGCTATCGCTGCAATGTGACTTGCGCGTGTTATTTTGCGCGACATTAGGGAGCAGTCGATCAAAGGCTCAGACGTCTGATGATTTTGATTGTCAAATCGGCTGTAGATTTTATCGGGGTCGTTAGACGTCTGCGGGTCCGATAATTATTCACGGACAATAAATCTGAAAGAGTCATGCCATGACACATCTGACAAAAATTACCCTGAGCATCCTCTCTGCAATCAGTCTCGCGGCCTGCAATGGCGAGCCGGACCCTACGGCCACGGCGGATCATGGTGGGGTCGATCACGCGGAGATGGACCACAGCGAAATGGATCCAAAGAGCATGGTCCCTGCGGGACCTATGGAGGGTGAAGGCAAGAGTAATATGGGGCAAACAACCGGCACGCTTGTGTCCGTTAGCCCAGATGGCCAATCAGCGACAATCCAGCATGAAGCTATCGACGGCGTGGGTATGGGGGCGATGACGATGGGCTTTGAGATCACGTCTCGCGTTGATCTATCAGCCTTTACCGCAGGTGACCCGGTTAGCTTTCGGGTCAAGCGCGGTCTCGATGGGAGCTACCGGATCACCGCGATCTGTAATACGGAAACTGACGGCGAGAATTGCTTGCCCGCGCAGATGGATCATTCCGAACGCTAAAGGGGGATGACCCGCGAACTGACAGTCGCGGGTCTAAACTAAAACATGGCCTTGTGACCGTCATCCATGGCTTTTTCCATGGTAAGAAATCTTTCTTCGACCAGCGATCTGGACGGCTGCACGAATAGGCTGACAAGAATTGCGGCTAAGCCAGAGAGAAAGAAGCCCGGCACGATCTCATAAATAACATTTGATAGAGATTGACCCCCAATTTGAACGGGAGCGTAGAGCCAAAATAGCACCGTGACCGCGCCGACAATCATTCCGGCTAAAGCGCCTTCGCGCGAGAGGCGCTTCCAATAGAGGCTCAAAAGAATGATCGGGCCGAACGCGGCGCCAAATCCAGCCCACGCGTTACCGACCAGCGAGAGAATATTGCTCGACCGATCAAACGCGAGTGCGATGGCGGCGAGTGAGACGAGAAGAACAGACACGCGGCCCACAGCCACAAGTTCGGTTTGACTGGCGTCTTTTCTCAAGAAGGTGCGGTAGAAATCTTCGGTCAATGAACTCGACGACACAAGGAGCTGTGACGAAATTGTTGACATGATCGCTGCAAGGATAGCGGCGAGAAGAAATCCAGCCATGTAAGGATGAAAGAGGATCTGGGACAGGAGGATAAAGATCGTTTCAGGGTCGCCCACCTCAAGATCCTGGGACTGGGAATAGGCGAAACCAATAATACCCGTCATGACCGCTCCGATCACGGTCACGATCATCCAACCCATGCCGATATAGCGCGCGGTCGCAATATCTTTCAACGTTCGGATGGCCATGAACCGGACAATGATGTGAGGTTGGCCGAAATATCCGAGACCCCACGCGAGCAGCGAGATCAGCGCCATAACCGTCATGCCTTCTGGCCACCACGTGAAGTAGGATGGATCTATCGAAGCCATTGACGTCGACAGATCACCGGCGCCTTGGAGAACGAAATAAGTCACAAGCGGGACTATAATCAACGCCAGGAACATGATGCAGCCTTGAACGAAGTCCGTCAGGCTAACGGCCAAGAAGCCGCCAAAGAGCGTGTAAGCGACGACGACGCCCGCCGTTAGGAACAAGCCAAGTTGATAGTCCAATCCAAAGGACGCTTCGAACAGTTTCCCGCCCGCAACGATCCCGGCCGACGTGTAAAGCGTGAAAAAGACCACAATGACGACGGAGGATAAAACCCGAAGCGCCCGCGTTTTATCATTGAACCGTTTTTCGAAATAGTCTGGAATTGTGATCGCGTCGTCGGCCATTTCGGTGAACACGCGTAGGCGCGGGGCCACGAAACGGTAGTTGAGATAAGCCCCAATGACCAACCCGACCGCAATCCACGCAGCGCTAAAGCCTGAGATAAAAACCGCCCCTGGCAGCCCCATCAACATCCACCCGCTCATATCCGACGCGCCTGCGGACAGCGCCCCAACAGCCGGGTGTAGTTTGCGCCCGCCCAACATATATTCCGACACATCGCTGGTGGATTTTCGATAGGCGTAGAAACCGATACCCAGCATCAAAGCAAAATAGGCGGTCAGGGAAATCATGGCTTCGATGTTCATGGGGTCGCTTATTTCTAAAATGCCAATGGCCCGCCAGAGACGGCAAGCCGGATGAGAGGGTTAGGCGCGGATTATGGTCGTGTTTGCCCGTTGCCATGAACAAGATATTTGAAACTTGTCAGCTGCTCGAGGCCCACCGGGCCGCGCGCGTGCATCTTACCCGTCGCAATGCCGATTTCCGCGCCCATGCCAAATTCGCCGCCATCAGAAAATTGGGTCGACGCGTTATGCATGACGACCGCGCTATCAATCACTTTCAGAAAGCGCTCAGCGGCTTCGGCGTTTTCTGTGATGATCGCGTCTGTGTGGCCCGACGAATAGGTTGCGACCATGTCTAAGGCTTGATCAAGACCGTCAACAATGCGGATGGATGCGACCGCGTCGAGATATTCTTGGCCCCAATCTTCATCCGTTGCGGGAAAAAGGCGCGCATCAAGGGCGCACGCTTCTGCGTCGCCGCGTAATTCGCAGCCGACCATCGCGTCAGCGAGAGCGGGCACGACATCAGCCGCAATAAGGCGGTCAATGACGATACTCTCCGTCGCGCCACAAACACCTGTCCGTCGCAATTTTGCATTGGTCACAATGTTGACGGCCTTGGTGATGTCGGCATCCGCATGAATATAGCTATGACAATTTCCGTCCAAGTGCAGCAAAGTCGGAACTCGCGCTTGGTCTCGCACCAGCTCGACAAGCCCGCGTCCACCGCGAGGAATAACGAGATCGATAAAATCGACGGCTTTGAGCAATTCGGCGACCGCCTCACGGTCTGTCGTGCCGACCGTTTGAACAACATCGACAGGGAGACCGGCGGTTTTCAATCCGTGTTGCATACAGGCGACGATTTCGCGGGTCGAGTTGCGACTCTCTGAGCCTCCGCGCAGAATGATGGCATTGCCGGACTTTAAACACAGCGCGCTGGCATCAGCGCCGACATTGGGCCGGGATTCATAAATCATACCGATAACCCCAATGGGGCAGGCCACCCGTTCGATTTTCAGCCCATTCGGGCGGTCAAAGGTCGCAAGATTGCGCCCGACAGGGTCGGGCAGGGCGGCAATGTCGTCTAACGCTGTGGCCATGGCCTGGATCCGGTCAGGCGTGAGTTCCAACCGATCAATAAACGCGTCATTCTTACGACCCGCAACACTGGCGACGTCGTCTGCATTGCCTTTTAAAATTGCGTCCATGCGCTCGCGTAAGGCCGCAGCGGCGGCGCGAAGGGCGTTGTTCTTCTGATCCGTACTGGCGGCCGCGATTTCTATACTTGCGCGGCGCGCTCTTTTGCCAAGGTCCGTAATATGGGCTTTGGGAGTTTGGTCCGGGGAAATCATGAAGGGTCCAATGGGAAGAATGAGGGGGAGGTCAAAATGCAAAGACTATCGAAGTTCCACGGCTCGATCATAGGCAGCCCGCGTCGTGGCTTGCAACCGTTGTGTCAGGCCGTCATCGCCATTTAGGGCATTCAGACCCGCTTCGGTTGTTCCGGCTTTGCTGGTGACGGAGTTGCGAAGATCGTCGAGGCCGTCGCCGGTGCTCAGCGCCATTTCGACGGCACCCGACAATGTCCCGAGTACAAGGCGTTTCGCTGTCGCCGCGTCGAACCCTAGGTCAATAGCGGCCTGCGTGTAGGCGCGAGCGATTTCAAATACATAGCCCGGACCACTGCCCGCAATCGCGGTCAAACGGTCAAGGCCATCTTCATCGTCAACTTGGATCACGTCGCCTGTGGCGCGCATGAGGGTCAAGACATGTTGCAGGTGATCAACGGATGCAGAGGGCGTTGCGAACACCCCGCTCATGCCTTTGCCAACGCTGGCGGGCATGTTCGGCATTATCCGGATAACGGACCGTCCGTTTGCCAGTCCTTGTAAGCGGTCACTGGAATAGCCCGCGGCAATGGATACGACCGTGCCCGAAGCTGATAAATGAGACAGATAACCGGGAATAATTTTATCAATGAGCTGCGGCTTCACAGCGACAATCATGAGATCAAACATCTCATCGCCTAGACCGTCCCCATCTTTCAATTTCCGAACCTTCGGGTGGCTGAAATCTGATATGGGGTCGATGACTGTGAAATGAGCCGTCTCGATATCTGTCCAGCGACGCAGCAGGGAAGACCCCATATTTCCGCAGCCGATCATAAGTGATCGCATTTTATCTCCTTGTTCTTGACTCGCACATAGGCGCTAAAATTTAGAATTCAAACCATGTCCGTGCAATTCATCTGTGCTTAGTTAGGGTAATACGTGGACTTTTGCGCCCTCAGACCCCAAATCATCCTTGAAATCAGATATCGCCATCCATGTTTTTATTTTGTAATCAAAGTAAATAGGCATTTTATCGTCATGGACCGGCAAGAGAAAGACTGGAGTGCATCGTGGCGTCAAACAAGCGCATCGTTATAAAAATCGGATCAAGCTTACTGGCGAATGCTGAGCTTTTAACCCCGCGTTGGGCCTTTATTCAGCAATTACTCGA
The DNA here is from genome assembly GCF_014652695.1 of Algimonas arctica. GTDB lineage: Bacteria > Pseudomonadota > Alphaproteobacteria > Caulobacterales > Maricaulaceae > Litorimonas > Litorimonas arctica. The sequence goes on along the minus strand of NZ_BMZH01000008.1, from coordinate 107,902 downwards.
AGATGTGAAGTTGTTGCGTGATGACGGGTTTGAAGTGCTGCTCTGTTCCTCGGGCGCCGTGGCATTAGGGCTTAATATGCTGGGTGAACGCCCGGAAACCGCGGGCTTGCGGGATAAGCAAGCCGCTGCGGCTTGTGGGATGCCGCTATTGCTCAATGCGTATAAACAAGTCGCGCATGAATACGGATTTGGCATTGCCCAAGTCCTTGTGACCCTGCGAGATTTGGAAGATCGTAGTCGTTTTCTCAATACTAAAAACACCGTCCATAGACTTCTCGAATCCGGGATTGTCCCAATCGTGAATGAGAACGATTCCATCACGACGGAAGAAATCCGTGTCGGTGATAATGATCGGCTGGCGGCCAAAGTGGCCCAGATGGTTCAAGCGCACCAGCTTATCATCCTGACTTGCGTGAATGGTCTTTATACCAAAGATCCGGCCGAACCGGGTGCGGAGCTTGTCGAAACTGTGAGTGACGTCACGCCGTATCTGGCGGTGACTGAAGGGGTCAGCAGTCTGGGAAGCGGAGGTATGCTGACAAAAATGCAAGCGGCGAACATGGCCCAAAACGCGGGGTGCGAGACACTCATTGGGAATGGCCAAGCGGAGCGCCCTGTTACATCCTTGCTGGACGGTAGCCGGAAACATACGCGCTGCTTGGCCGCAATTGAACCGGCGTCCGCGTGGACGGCATGGCTCACGGATCGTCTTCAAATGGCCGGGAGTATTGTTATTCCAACCCTGTCCGCCGCCGCACTTTGTCGGGGCGAGCGCGGGGTTCAGCGTGAGGATATTCAATCGGTACAAGGCACTTTCGTGCGCGGCGATGTCATCCATATTTATACAGAGGACGGGCATGAATGCGCGCGCGGGCTCGCGAATTTCACGGCGGAAGAAACCCTGATCATGGCCCGCAACCCAAATATTTCTGCGAAACAATTGCTCGGGTTTCAAACCAATGGGACGTTAGTCAGTCGCGATAATTTGATCGTTCTGGATGAGAGTCATATTCTTTGGGACACACCGCCCGAAGATCAAGTTGAACAAGTCAAAATTGGCTAGAGGGTTTCAACTCTAAGATCCGATTTTAATCTGGTGGCGGGGAAATATCTCCCAACTCGAGAATAGGGGCCGCGTCTATGGATTCCGCATCCATCATCGCCGCTAATCTCTGTAGGCTTGAAACGAGAAGTGTCTTCTCCCAATTTTCAAGATTGTCGAATGTTGCGAGAAATTCTTTTTGTAACAGGGCTGGAGCCGCGTCGAGCTTTGTCCGCCCGGCCTGTGTTAAAATTATATCGACACTGCGCCGATCGGCTTCGCTGCGGGCGCGCGTGACGAGTTCGGCTTTGACCAATCGGTCAACGATTGAGGTGATGGTCGCTTGGCTCAAATGAACTTGCTTGGCGACTTCACTGGGTCGTGCGCGACCCGATTGCCCGACCTGCTGCAGCACAAGTAGTTGCGGCGTCGTCAGTCCAATATCTTTCATCAGAGACTTGGAGTGAAGGTCGATGGCCCGCGTAATCTTACGCAGGGATGTCAAAACATCATTATGGTAGGTCATGACATCGCTCTAGGGTGTTTCGCGGCACTTGTCAGGGAAGCCGCGTAAATCCGCACAGACACGCGCGAGTATGATGCTCGCGCGTCTAATCCAACACAGCCTTGATGCTCGGACCAAAGGGAGAGTTTCCGAGGACGGCGAGCTGGGTCTTGGCGGACACAGTGTTGATCATTTCTTGGGGTCTCGCGACCGGGTGTAACGCGATCCGCAAAGGCCGTGAGCCGATTGGCATCGCAATGGTTTTGGCGATGGCATGCGGGATATCCATCGGATCGGAATCGCCGCCGCCGTTGCCCTCTGTCCCCATCCCGGCTGTTAATTGCGGATAAGCGGTCAGAATATCGTCAGGCAAGCGTGATTTGAGCTCGGACGTCGGCGTGATTTGATTAGTCCAAATTTTTGTAGGGTAGCCGCCGGGCTGTATAATCGTGACTTCAATACCGTGTGAAGCCACTTCATAGGCAAGCTGCTCGCTCATTGCTTCAAGCGCAAATTTTGTCGGTGAATATTGCCCAAAGCCCGGCACAATCACGCGTCCAAGTTGAGAGGTTACATTAAAGATTTGCCCCCGTCCGGCGGCGCGCATTGGCGGGAGAACGGCTCGCGTCATTCTGTGGGCGCCAAAGACATTCGTATCAAAAATGCGTTGTGTTGCGGCCATGTCCTGCGCTTCAATCGGTCCAGAAATTGCCATGCCCGCATTATTGATCAAGACATCCAGCGTTCCGCCTGTCGCTTCGAGGGCTTGAGCGACGCCCGCTTCGATTTGATCGTCAAGGGTGACGTCAATTTCCAGCACCGATATATCTAGGTTTTCGGTGGCGGCTAAAGTTTCAAGCTCCGTGGCTTCAGAGCGCGGCAAATTGCGCATTGTGGCGAAAACTTTCGCGCCAAGCCGTGCATAATGCTCGGCTCCCAATCGACCAAAACCGGATGAACAGCCTGTGATCAAGATCGAAACCCCTGTCAGATCAATGGGGTTTGCCGCTGTGTCGTCAGACGCATAGGCCAGTTTGGTGGTCAAGGTCGCCGCAATGACGCCTGCGCCTAACATCAGATTGCGTCGATTTAGCTTGTAGTTTTCTGGCATGAACAGTCCCTATGGTTGACGTAAGCTTAGCAAGGTTGCGCCGCCTGTCAGCAGGCATTTTCAGACAAAGAGGTCGGCTTCGCCCGACTCACGGTCGCGTCCTTGATTCACAGGGAATTTACCGGCGGGCAATTGTGACCCCTAAAGTTGGTATAAGTGGCATTTTATATTAATAAATCAGTGGTTAAGAGTGTATGGATCGGGATGGCCCTTCTGAAAAATTCGCGCTATGAACACGATCAAGACGACATGATTAGGATGTGAAAATGGGCTCTCTTTTGTTTTCAGAAAGTGCTTTCCTTGAAGCAGCCTCCCGCGAGGAGGATTTCACTAATTTGGGCGCGGGTGATTTTGAGCGCGGCGCAGAGGCGTTCTTAACCAGCTTTTATAAAGACGCCCTCGAAAACGAATTTCTGGATTACAATCTTGCTGACTTGATCCTTTTGGCGCGAGACTTTTGGATGACGGGCAACCGTCGTCTCCCCTCAGAATTTTTAGTATCTGTGAAATCCTCGCCCGTGCTTGTGGAGGCCTCTAAAGCCGACACAGTCGTACAAGTCGTCTGTGATGACATGTCATTTCTGGTCGATTCACTCGTCGCGGCTGTGTCCTCCTTAGGTATAAATGTCAGCGGCCTTTTCCATCCGATTGTCGAAGGGTGGCGCGATGAAAAAGGGAAATGGTGTGCTTCGGGGACCGAAGTCACGGAATCGATGATCTTACTGTTGATCGCCCCACAAGGCCGACGCAGCCAAAAGCGTCTTGAAGAGGAAATTCGTAAAACATTAGAGGAAGTCAAAACCATCAATGAAGACTTCCTGCCGCTTGTACAAAATGTCCGGATGCGCGCAGAGGCGCTCAAACACGCGCACGGGAAGACCTCAAAAGACGATGTCGATGAAGGTGTGGCTTTTCTGGAATGGCTCGCGGACGGGAACTTCGTTCTCTTTGGCGCGCGGAGTTATGATTACACGCAAAGCTCCACGACTGACGCGAGCGATTTTGACTATATAAACCCAACAATTGTGGACGGCGAATCCCTCGGGCTTTTACGCGATCCACTAGTCACGATATTGCGGCAGAGTAGTGAGCCGTCTTCCATTTCCACGAATGTTGAACGGTTCGTGTTGGAAGCCCCACCCGTTACCGTCGCCAAGTCGAACTTGGTCACACGCGTCCACCGGCGTGTCCGGATGGATTATGTTTCGGTCAAACATTTCAGCAAAAGTGGCAAGGTGACAGGTGAAACGCGCTATGTTGGTTTGTTTACTTCGGATGCCTATAATCGGTCCCCTAACTATGTGCCGTTGATCCGGCAGAAGGTCGCACGTGTGACGGAACGATCCGGATGGCAGCCGGGATCGCATAACGCAAAACGGCTTGATTATGTTTTGACGTCGTACCCGCGCGATGAGCTGTTCCAAATTAGCGATGACGAGCTTTTGCGGATTGCGACCGGCGTGGCGCAGGCCTTTGATCGTCCGCGTACGCGTATATTTGTCCGCCGTGACCAGTTTGAGCGGTTCGTCTCTGTCCTCGTGTATGTGCAGCAAGAGCATTATAATACGCGGGTTCGCCAACGCATTGGTGAGCAGTTAAAGGATGCCTTTGGCGGCCGGCTGTCAGCCTTTTACCCGCAATATAGCGACGCCCCGATGGCCCGCGTCCATTACATCATTGGGATGGACCCGGACCAAGGGCTTCACCCGGATATTACAGAACTCGAAGCGCAAGTGGCCCGCATCGCTCAGCCTTGGTTTGAAGGCGTCCGTCACTTGTCAGAGGGCAGCGACGATGATCATGCCTTTAAGGCAATTGATAATTACAAAGGCGCATTTTCCGTCGCCTATCAGGATGAGTATTCATCGCATCAGGCCTTAGCCGATATAATCGTCTGCGAAACACTCTCTGAAACCGATAGCTTATCTGTGCGTGTTTTTGAGACAACGCACATCGAAGACCGCGTGTTTAAAGTGAAAATTTATCAGCTTGGCGAGCGGTTAGAGCCCTCGCGCATCATGCCGGTCTTTAGTCACTTTAATTGTCATATCGTTGAAGAAAGAGGCTATGAAATAACGCGCCAAGACGGGAGCGTAATCTGGGTTCATGATTATGAAATTCGTCTGGATTTTGTGCCGTCTGATACGGACAAGCTGACACAGACATTTGAGACCGCCTTTCTGGCAACTTGGAATGGGCTGAATGAGGACGACGCTTTTAACAAACTTATTTTGCCACAAAATGCTGAATGGCGGGATATCGCGTTCTTGCGTCTCGTAGCCCGATACCGGCGCCAAAGCGGCCTTGATCCGTCAGAGGCGACGCAAATCGAAGCGTTAGAAACCTATCCATCGCTGACACGTTTATTGCTGGCGCTGAAGACGGCGAAGTTTGACCCGTCTGCGTTCAAAAAACACGCGGATCGGAAAGCCGCCTGTGAATCGCTGAAACAGTCAATCACAACTGAGCTCACCTCGGTGTCGTCACTGGAACATGATCGTGTGATCCGCCGGATGGCCGACGTTATTATTGCGGGCCTTCGGACGAATTTCTATCAGCCCGCTGGCGCTCAGGTGAAGCCTTATATTTCTCTGAAAATTAAGAGCGATACGCTTGATAATTTACCCGAGCCGAAGCCCTACCGCGAAGTTTATGTCAGTTCCCCGCGCGTAGAAGGTGTCCACTTACGGTTCGGCCCTGTTGCGCGTGGCGGCCTGCGTTGGTCTGATCGTCGCGATGATTTTCGCACAGAAGTTCTGGGTTTGGTCAAAGCACAGCAAGTTAAGAACGCTGTTATTGTCCCTGTCGGGTCCAAAGGCGGCTTTATCCCAAAACAACTGCCCAAAGACGGGACACGGGATGAGGTTCAAGCTGAGGCGATAGAGGCCTATAAAACGTTTATTTCGGGAATTCTTGATCTGACGGATAATTACATCGGTGATGGCACTGTGCCGCCGGCGAATGTCGTTTGTTGGGATGACCCCGATCCATATCTTGTTGTTGCGGCCGATAAAGGCACAGCGACGTTCTCGGATATAGCGAACGGCATTTCTCAATCCTACGGATATTGGCTTGATGACGCATTCGCCTCTGGCGGGTCTGTTGGCTATGACCATAAAGCCATGGGAATTACCGCCCGTGGCGGCTGGGAAGCTGTGAAACGGCATTTCCGGGAAACGGGCAAAGACATTCAGTCTGATGTCTTCACCGCTATCGGTGTTGGCGACATGTCCGGCGATGTCTTTGGCAATGGCATGCTTTTGTCCAAACACATCAAGCTTGTGGGCGCGTTCAACCATCTCGATATTTTCATTGATCCGGACGCTGATCCTTCGGTGTCGTTTAAAGAACGTCAACGTCTCTTCGCGCTCCCACGGTCCAGCTGGCAGGACTATGATACATCTCTGATTTCGAAAGGCGGAGGAGTCTTCTCTCGCCAAGCGAAATCTATTCCTCTTAGCCAGGAGATCAAAGACCTTACGGGCCTATCCGCAGACAACGTCACGCCCAATGAATTGATGCAAGCCTTGTTGGGGGCTCCTGTCGAACTCTTATGGTTCGGCGGAATTGGCACCTATATCAAAGCCAAGACACAGTCTCATCAGGACGTCGGCGACAAGGCAAATGACTCCATCCGAGTTGATGGGGCCAATGTGAGAGCCAAAGTTATCGGCGAAGGCGCGAACCTAGGTGTCACGCAGGCGGGACGGATTGAGTATGCTCAGGCCGGGGGACGCATCAATACAGATGCGATCGACAACTCGGCTGGCGTTGATTCCTCTGACAATGAGGTGAACATAAAAATTCTATTGGGGGCCGCGATTGAACACGGCGAACTCAAACGGGAAGCCCGCGATGATTTACTCGCGAGCATGACAGACGAGGTCGCAGACCTTGTTTTAGCGCATAATTACGATCAAACGGGCGCGCTCTCGGTCGCGCAAATGCGGGCGACCTTAGACCATGACGCTTATGAACGTTTGATGGTTTCACTGACGGCCAAAGGTGTTTTGAACCGAAGTGTCGAGGGTCTGCCGGGAACGGAGGCCATGCAGGCCATCGCGTCCAGCAATCGCGGTCTGACACGCCCGGAGATTTCTGTTCTCCTTGCCTATGCAAAGAACAGCTTGTTTGATGAGCTTGTTAAGACCGATGTTGCGGACGACCCTTTTATGGCAGATGCCTTAAAAGCGTATTTCCCAACCGCTTTGCATAGTTTCGAAAAGGCCTTGGAAAATCACAGACTGCGGCGGGAGATTATTGTCTCTCGATTGACAAACTTGATGATTGACGTTTGCGGTCCTGTCTTCACATTGCGTCTGCAAGAGCAAACCCAAGGGTCCGTTGATAAGATTGCGAAAGCGTTCGTTGTTGCGTTTGAGACGCTTAAAATCGCTGATTTGCGTGAGAATATCGCCGCGCTCGACAATAAAGTTGAGGCACAGGCGCAGCTTCGATTGCACAATGAAATTTCTAATGTTCTGCAAAGAGTTGTCGCGTGGTTGGTCCGGCATAATGAGACGGAATCGATCGCAGACCGTGTCGCAAAACGCTCTCAGCTCTCGGGTCTCATTGATAATGCGTGGTTAGAGCTTCTGTCACCTTATGATCAAATGCGCGCAGAAAAGCGGATTAAAACCTACACCAAGCTCGGTGTTTCCAAAGATCTGGCGACAGATGTCGCCCTATTGAAATCCCGCGCCTCTGCGTTTGATGTGATGAGCCTTGCTGAGGCGACAGGGTGGTCACCGCAACGCGCAGCAGAGCTGTTCTATGACATTGGCGGTCGTTTTAAAATTGACCGGATCCGGTCGGCTCTTCTCAACACGAAGTCAAATTCGCATTGGGAACGGCTCGCGATGCGGCATTTGCAAGAGGACTTTTTCAAAGCCCAAGCGCGTTTCTCTCAGAACGTAGCCGTTTATGCGGCCACCACTAAGCAAGATCCTGACCTCGCTGTCCGGTCTTTGATAGCTGATTGGGTGCGGGCCGAAATTCCTCAAATGAAGACCTATGAGGAGTCTGTCACAGCGATGTCCCGGGCGGGTGGCTGGACGGTTTCGAAATTTGCGATTGTGAATGCACAACTCAGCGATCTACTGGATGGGATTTAGCAGTCCCTGTCGCTATCGCGCCGTATGGAGGACCATCCACACGGCGACCGCTGCGAGCAGTACGGCCAAAATGCGGGCCGTCGTTTTCCGTAAGCGGTCTTTTTGTAAGACAGGCTGCAAACTCCCTGCGAAGACGACGATCAGCACATGAATGAGAGACGCGATGCTGACGTAAATCAATGTCAGGCCGATGGCGTCTAACACCGTCGATCCCGCGTTGTTATCGCTTGTGTTTAGGTAGGTCGGTAAGATCGCGATATAGAACACGGCTGCTTTAGGGTTCAGCAGGTTAACGGCTAATCCATAGCGAAAGTATTGACGAATTTTCGAAACGCTCGGTTTTAGTTCGAGAAGGCTGCCATCGGCTTCCCGCCATTGCTGCCACGCTAACCACAAAAGATAGGCGCCGCCGCCAAACCGCAGAGTCTCATATAAGAAATCTGATCGGTCGATGATCGTGGCAAGACCAATCGCGGCTAACAGCCCAACGGTGAGTAAACCCAGTGTGATGCCCGCGACCGTGTAAAACCCAAGCTTTCGGCCTTTCGTTGCCGCAACGAGGGCGAGAAAACCCATGTTTGGGCCCGGCGTCAACTCTATGAGAAGACACGTCAGTAAATAGGGTGCGATGGTCGATGATAACATCAACGCAGACTCAAATCAGCGGGATAGAAAAACGGGGCAGGGCGGAGAGTTCAGAATGCTAACCGTCACGCCACCGAATATCCGTTCTCGCAAACGCCTGTGATGATACGCGCCGAGAATCATAAGGTCTGACTCCTCGCCGACCTTTCGCAAGGCTTTGATGTCGCTGCCATGGGCTTTAATATTTTTGTATGACGCGACAATATCATGACGCCCCAACGTTTCGATCATACGCGTGGCGGACTGACGCCTTGCATCCATATCGGCCCTGTCGACATTGACTGAAATTAGCGAACATTGCGCATAGTGACGCAAAATCGGAATTGCATCAAACACGGCCCGTATACATTCACGTGATCCATCCCAGCCGATCGAGACTGTGTCGAATTTCGGATTATAATCCGACTTCTCTGGGACGATAATAATTGGGCGTCCGGCGCCTTCGATGATCTGTCCGAGCGCATCGGACTGCGAGACAGCATTATCGTTCCAATCCGTATCTATCCCGGTGATAAACACATCGGCGAGGCGAACCTGCGCAATCAACGTATCCATCGGGTCCGAGGGTATCGTGCTGACATGCCGAAATTCATAAGACAGGCCTGTATTGGCCAAGGCTTTGGTAATGGCCTCTTCGGCTTTCGCCCGCCATGTTACCTCAATGGCGCTCGTGTCAGGATGGATGTAAGGGCTAGTCAAACTATAAAGGCCCGTGAAGGCCAATCGTGCATGGGTGACATAAAGCCCAACTACATGCGCGTCGTTTTTTCCTGCAAGGGCGACCGCGGCGTTCAAGACATTGTCTCGCGCATCGAATGGGGTGACGTCAACAAGGATGGTTTTCATCGGATGATCTCCTTAATTCGACAGAAGAATAGCGCAGGGAGGATTGCGCAGAATATATTCGGTCGCGCCGCCTAAAATACGCTCTCGTAATCGCGAATGCCCATAGGCCCCGATGACAAGCAAGTCGGAGGCGTTTCTAATCGCCTGCTCAACAATGGCTGGTCCGGCTTTGCTAGGGCTGGAAATCGGATTGTCGGTGATCTTAATATCGTGACGCGCGAGAACGGTGGCAATTTCAGCGCCAGCGATATCGACGTTGCCCGATGGCGTGTCTTGGGGATTGATCCAAACAAGCTCGACCTCAGCCGCCTTGCTGAGCAGAGACACCGAGTCGAAAGCGGCGCGGGCTGACTCGCGGGACGCGTTCCACGCGACGGTCACGCGCTCATACGCGAAAGCCCGTGATGTTTGCGAGGGTAAGGCCAAAACGGGTCGCCCGCTGGCCATGACAATATCGGCAACGCTTTCGACGCTGTCGGCAGTCACTTTGCCGCCAGACTGCCACATTTGCACAATACAGAGATCACTCGTGCGGGCATGAGCAATAATGCCGAGTGAGAGGTTTAAGCTCGTTTGCTCATCAGACCGAAATTCAAATGACAGACCTTCGGTTGTCATGCGTTTTTCGAACGCGGCTTTAACGGTTGGGAGCATCTCTCGAAACCGGGTTCGCATCGTGTCATCAAACGGCACCATGGTCATCGGCGAGGCCACAGGCATCAGGATGGGGCCGGGGATCGGCATATAGCCGATAATATGAGAGCCGTGTTTGTGCGCAATTGTGATGGCGGCATCAAGACTGGTATCAATGTCTTCATCAGGTAGCAGGGCAACAAGAAGCGTTTTCATCGTGTCCTCCAAATTTGGATTTGTACGATGACTATCACAGAAACGGAGCCCATACGACGTGACAGCGGTCACTTCTCATAATGCTTTATATTTACCGTGATTTAGCGACGAGGGTTTTTCCTATGCGCTCAACCGAGAGCCATAAGTGGTTCGTATTTTTCAGGGTCACGGTGGTCGTGTCCCTGTGGGGAGGATGACCACAGGCGCTCGGTCAGGAAGCCGACCGCCCGTAGCGTAGATCCAGCGTATAAGGAAAATGCGGATTAACCCGTTCTATCACGTCCGCGACTTTTCCAGTTGAATGTCCGATCGTCTCGAACCGCGCCATGCGTCGCCCTTCAGCGGCGTTTTCATTGACAGGGTAGGTGTCGAAACTGCGGCCTCCGGGGTGCCTGACATGATACGTGAAACCGCCGACAGATTTGTCATTCAGCAGATCAATCACGTCAAAGATGAGCGGCGCATCCACGGGCAATTGCGGGTGTAGGCTGGAAGGCTGTGCCCAGGCTTTAAATCGGATACCCGCGACCATGCGGCCTTCTTCCTGCGTCGGATTTAGCGGAACAGCCCGGCCATTACAGGTAATCTGGTGTCGCCCTTTGACAAGGCCTTTGACGCTTAACTCGAGGCGTTCAACGGTCGCATCGACTGATCGGCTAATGCCACCACCGGCGGGTTCTTCGCCCATGACAGGCCAAGGTTCCAGCGCGCTGCGGAGTTCTAACGCAATATCCCCAATTTGAGTGCGTCCGCATTCTGGAAACCGGAACGCAAAGAACGGTGTGAACCAGTTTTTGTCAAAGTGGAAACCGGCGTCACGGAGCTTACTCATGACATCCGATAAGTCCTGCTCCACGAAATAGGGCAACATGAATTTGTCGTGCAACTGTGTACCCCAACGGATCAGCTCACCTTTATAAGGGGTCTTCCAGAACATGGCGAGGCAGGCTCGGATGAGTAGGCTTTGCAATAGCGCCATTTGCGGGTGGGGCGGCATTTCAAACCCGCGCATTTCTAACAGCCCCAGCCGTCCGCGCTCACTGTCCGGGCTGAACAGCTTATCGATGCAGAACTCGGCTCGGTGGGTATTACCTGTCAAATCGACGAGCAAATTTCGGAACAAGCGGTCAACCAACCAAGGGGCGATGTCGCCATTGTCAGGGATTTGAGCGAAGGCGATTTCCAACTCATACATGGAATCATGACGGGCTTCGTCGATCCGCGGAGCCTGACTGGTTGGACCGATATAGCTGCCTGCAAACAGGTAGGAGAGGGACGGGTGGTTTTGCCAGAATGCGATAAAGGACCGCAAGACATCCGGACGGCGCAGAAACGGACTATCGTCCGGGTGCATGGCGCCCATGACGATATGGTTGCCGCCCCCCGTGCCGGTGCGGCGGCCGTCGAGCATGAATTTTTCGGTCGAGAGGCGGGCGAGGCGCGCTTCCTCATAAACGGTCTGGGTGATATTTTTGAGCGCAGTCCAGTTTTCAGCGGGCTGCACATTGACTTCAATGACGCCCGGATCGGGTGTGACGCTCATGCTGACCAATCTTGGGTCTGACGGCGCGCCGTAGCCTTCAAGGACGATCGGAATGCTCGTGTCTCTCGCCGTGGCTTCGATGGCAGCGATCAATTCGAGAAAATGTTCGCTCCACGCGATTGGTGGAAGGAAAATATGTAACACGCCGCCGCGCACTTCGGCGCAGATAGCCATTTTGATCAATCCGTTTGGATCATCCCGATAAGAGCCTGTGTCCCAATCTTTATGGCCCGACAGTCGCTCTTTGATCGCAGCGGCCGAGGGTAGCGCGCCTTTCATATCATTATAGGTTCGGTCCGGGACGATTTCAGTTTCCGCTTCAACCGGGTTGGGAAGGCTGGACAGGGGCAGTCGTGTCCCGATCGGTGAATCCCCGGCCAGTAAGACGAGATGACCGCTTTTGAAGGTCCAGAGATTGCTGATCCATTGGTTTCGCGCGTGAGAGTAATGCAGAGGCAGAACGAAACCGACGGGCTTGTTCAGATCGCCATCGAGTAGTTTTTGCAACCGTTCCCGTTCAGCTTTCTCATAGACATCAGCCTCCATGATTTCGTCTGACAATGGCATGCGGCGGTCTTTCCACAGGTAGTAAGGCGTGTCTTCGCGCGCCCCTAAAACGTAGGCTGTGGGAATTCCCAGTGCTTCGCCAAGCGTGGTGAGGAAATCTTTCGCATCGTCCAACGTATGATCAAGGTCAGTATCCGGATCGGCCAATAGCTTTGGGTCTGTCCAAACAGGGACATTATCGGCGCGCCAGATACACGGCATGGCCCAGCGCGGCAAAATTTCGCCCGGATACCATTTGCCCTGCGTGAACATATGCAATGGCCCTGTCGCGAAGCGGTCCTTCAGGCGGTAGAGCATATCCTTTGCGAGCGCCTTCTTATCGCCGCCCAATGCGCCGTAGTGCCAGGCATTATCCTCACGATCATCGATGGAGACAAAGGTCGGCTCCCCTCCCATCGTCAGGCGGACGTCACCGGCTTCCAAATGTTGTTCAACGACGTCGCCGAGCGCATCAATTTTACGCCATTGGTCGTCCGAAAAAGGTTTCGTCACGCGCGGCATTTCAAGGATGCGATCTACGGACATTTCGTGGTGCAGCTCAGCCTTCACACCAGCTTCAAGGCTGCCTGAAATCGGAGCTGCACTCGACGGGTTCGGGGTGCAGCACAAAGGCACATGGCCTTCGCCCGCAAATAAACCTGACGTTGGGTCCAGACCCACCCATCCCGCGCCGGGTAAATAGACTTCGGTCCATGCGTGCAAATCGGTGAAGTCGACATCGGTCCCAGACGGTCCGTCTAAGGATTTTACATCGGCGGCAAGCTGGATCAAATAACCGGACGCAAACCGCGTCGCGAGGCCAAGGTGACGCAAGGCTTGGCATAAAAACCAGGCCATATCGCGACAAGACCCAGACCCTTTTTCAAGCGTTTCTTCGCAGGTCTGCACGCCGGGTTCCATCCGTAGCGTGTAGGCGAGAGACTGGCTCAGCGTTTGATTGACGGCGACGAGGAAATCGATGGTGGGTTTAGGCGTGGTATCGCAGTCCTTCAGCCAAGCCTTCAGGCCGGCCCCCTTATCTTTGATTTCTAAATAAGGTGCGAGCTCGTCTTTGAGGCCTGCTTCATATTGAAACGGGAAGGATTCTGCGGTTTCATCCAAGAAAAAGTCAAACGGATTGAATACCCGAATTTCAGTCACCAACCCTACATCAACCCTGAAGTGCGTGACCTTTTCAGGAAAGGCGACACGCGCGAGAAAGTTGCCAAATGGATCTTGTTGCCAATTGATGAAATGCTCTTGCGGCTCGACCTTTAGGCTATATGATTTTACAAGATTGCGAACATGCGGGGCAGGTCGCAAACGAATAGTCTGCGTGCCAAGCGAGACGGGCTTATCGTACGTGTAGTGGGTCGAATGATTCAAGCTAACGGTGATGCTCATCAATCTAGTCTCCGGTGGGGCTTCACAGCGACGCGCTTCATAAAAGACTATGAGTGCATTTGCCTAATATGTCGTCTCTCTCCCAAGAAAGTAGTCAATTGTTCAAAATACCTGATCTGACCAGCGATATTCTGCTGTTGAACTTTGATGCACCCAGTTCGCCCTCAATCGATATAAATTTGTCCAGCAGTCCGGTGGGGTCACATTCATTGGGGTGGGGTCTCGGCTGGTATCCGGGCAATCAATCCTCCTCAATGGTGATCAAAGATCCGGCGGCCCGGTCGACCCAAGTCTTCACCGACAGTTTGACCGATTGGTCTAATTTTAGATCGAACATCTTCTTCTGTAAGATCCGCGGTGCAGAGAGTGACTATAATCAATCTGAAACGCAGCCGTTCTCGCGTAGCTTTGCGGGCGCAGATTGGTTGTTCATGCATAACGGAGATTTGGACAAACAGGCGCTCACGAAAGTCTATCAAGGCGATAGCCGTTTGCTGGAACCGATCGGGACAACGGATTCTGAACTCGCTTTCTGTAATTTGCTCGCGCGGATGGAAAAACATGGCGCGCGTAGCCTGTCTGATGTTGACCCAGTGGAAATCCTCTCTTGGTTCCAACGCTTCGACCAATTTGGCAGTGCGGATATGTATCTGAGTGACGGCCAAACCATTTGTTGTTTCCAAGGGACGCAGTCGCCCAAACCCCTGCGGTATGCGCGTTTGCTCCCCCCGAATAACCTGCAATCACTGTCATCGGGCACGGTGAATGTTGTCGTCGACAATGCGCATGACACATTCCGGACCGCGCTTGTCGTGACGTCAGCCCAGTTCTCTCATGGGCAATGGACGACGATGCAGCCGGGTCAAATGATCATGGCTAATCGGGGTAAAATCATTTGGAACAGCGCCAATAATGAACCGAAATGGACGCCGCTTCCGAAAATAATTTCCGCGCCGGATGAGCCTTATCTCAGTCGCGTGTTGCATCCCTCGCGCGCGCCGCAGGTTCAGATGTCGCCGTCCGCGTCGACTGGAAGTTCGCTCGTTCAGGATTTTGTCACCACGCCGCGCACCATCACCCAATCCATGGGGGGACGAAGCCTGTCTTGTCGGACATTTGATGTCACCCATTCGACCCATTATGAATATCGTGAGCCAGTTGAGCATAGCACCCATCTCTTTCGCCTCATGCCGACGCATGATTTGGTGCAGGAAGTCTTACACTCCAAACTTAGTCTGACCGCCGGAGCCGAAGAAATTCAGTTCGAGGATGTCTTCGGAAATCAGTCCGTCCATTGCGAAATTGCGATGCCCTATAAAAGCTTGACCGTCACGGCGACGAGCCGGGTGAAGCTTTTTCAGACGCCGCCCGATGATCACGGCGTTCTTCTGCGTCAGACCTCAATTCCGCTAATTTGGATGCCGTGGCAGCGGCAAATGATGCTGCCTTATTTGCTGCCGCCAGAATTGCCGGAATCCCAACTCCGGGAGTTGACTAATTACGCGATGAGCTTCGTTGAACGGAATGACTATAATTTGCTGCGGACGATCGAAGACATAAACACCAGCATTTACAATGATTTTGAATATGTCTCGGGTAGCACAAAAAACAGCACGACGCCGTTTGATGTCTATGCCAGCCGTAAGGGCGTCTGTCAGGATTTCGCGAACCTGTTTATCTGTCTGGCGCGTTTGCTGAGTTTACCCGCCCGCTATCGGATGGGATATATTTACACTGGCGCCAATTACGAAAACAAAATCCAGTCTGAAGCCTCCCACGCGTGGGCAGAAGTCTATCTGCCTTATGTTGGGTGGCGCGGGTTTGACCCGACCAATGGCTGCCGCGCGAACCAAGACCATGTGCGGGTCGCCTGCGGACGAAACTATATCGACGCCACACCGACATCGGGGACAATCTATAAAGGCGGTGGATTTGAGACCTTACGCGTCGACGTCAAAATGACGGAAGTCCTCGAATAAACTGGACTGAAGTTGAGCTTTTGATCGGTCGCGTTTTCTTTGCGCGCTATGTCTCCCTCGCGCCCTGAAGATTGCCACCCGTTAATGATCATCACGAATTTATGATCATCCTGTCACGACTAATGTGCGCCATGGTTCGCCCGTATGTCTTAAGACGAATCTCATGCGCGTTCACAGTCATGTTCGAGATATGATGGTGATCGATGAAATAAATATGGCTGAAGGAACGTCCCGGATGTTCAGATCGAAAAAGGATGAGGATTCGCGTTTTGGACCGACTAAAGTTTAACCAGGTGCCGCGTTCAGGTAAGTCTTTGATGGCAACATGGCTGTGCGTCAGCCTATCGGCGTGTGCATCGATTGATGTGCCGTCCGTCCCTGAACAGCCTGCGCTCAATTTGGAGTCGACATCCTTCGCGAATGTCCCGGTCGCAGACACACCAGACAGCATGAATGATGTGCCAAATTGGTGGACCCTTTTCGATGATCCCGTGTTGGTTGACCTTGTCCAGAGCGCTTTATCCGAAAATCGTGATCTCGCTGTCGCGCAAGCCAATATCACTGCGGCGGATGCGTTACTCAAACGGGCCAGTTTGGACCGGAGCTATAGCACATCCAGCGGGACGGGACTGACACTCGATAACCCCACGCGGTCGAGCGATGTTGATTTAAACCTCAGTGGGACACTCGGGGCGAGCTGGGAAATTGATGCGTTCGGACGTATCGATGAACAAATTCGTGCGCAGACTTTCAATCGCGACGCTTTGGTGCAGGCCCGTCGTGATGTGGCGGTGCTTGTCGCGTCTCAGACGGCGCAAGCCTATGTCGATTTGCGGAGTGCTCAACAACGTCTCGGCGTGGCGCAAGAAAACGCGGCCCTGCAGGCTGAAGGCCTCAGTCTCTTGAATGAATTGGTGGACGCGGGACGCTCAAACGACCTTGATTTGAATCGCTCTCGGGCGCTTTATCTGACGACTCGCGCGTCATTACCGGCGTTTCGGGCCGCCGTCGCATCGGCGACAGCGCGGTTAAATGCCCTGACGGGCGCTTACGCGTCTGGGGATGAAAAAAAGGGTCGATCTATCGCGTCAGAGCAGGGCGCAATTCCGCAACATGTCGGGGCGATGGCAATCGGTTCCCCGGCCACATTGGTTCGCCGCCGACCGGATATTCGGGCGGCCGAAGCCCGCGTTGGAGAACGGCTCGCACTGGGCGAAGTCGAACGCGCCCGCCTTTTCCCGACTTTGTCATTTAATGCCGATATTGGCGCCTTCTTCGGCAGTTTTGGTGATGTGACGGAGGTGAATAGCCTTGGCTTTGGCATTGGTCCGGCGCTGAGCTGGGAAGGACCGGATTTACGCCGGGTCCGCGCCGACATTGACGTGACCGACGCGCAAACTGAGGCAGCTTTCGCGGCCTATGAACAGACGGTGTTTACCGCACTCTCCGAAGTGGAAACAGCGCTGGCGCTCTATGCCGGGGAGGTCGAGCGCCGTGATGATTTGGCTGGCGCAACAGACGCCGCCCGCAATGCGCTCAAATTGGCGCGTCTTCGTTTTGATGAAGGCTTGGATGATTTTTTAGATGTCCTGGATGCGCAACGGACCTTGCTCGATGCGCAGGACGACCTTGTTCAAAATGACACGCTGATAACGACTTATGCGATTTCCGCTTACCGTGCCTTAGGCGGGATGTGGACGGACGCCGAATTGGATGCCCTTGGGCAGCCTACCGAAACTGTAATGAGACCTGACGTCTTACCCGTCGAAAGCCTGACCCCATGATCCGCCCCATGACCCAGATGACACGTTCTCTTCCGCTTATCATGGCCGCGTTCATCCTGATTGGATGTGGCAGTGAGGCGTCTACGGCGGGTGCGCCCGCTGGCGGAGGTCCACGCGCCGCTAATGTCTTTGTCGAAACTTTGCAAGCCCGTGAATTTGCGTCGCGGATTGAAGCGCTGGGGACGTTGAGCCCGAAAGAGCAAGTCGACCTGACCCTAAACGCGGCCGACCGGGTGCAGAGCCTTTATTTCGATGACGGTCAACGCGTCCGCAAAGGTCAAACCTTGGTAAGTCTCGCACAGCGTGAACAGCGGGCGCTTGTCGAAGCCGAGGAGGCCCGCGTGGCCGAAGCCCGGCAACAGCTCGACCGGGTCAATCGTTTGATCGAGAGTAAGGCCGTCAGCCAATCCGAAGTCGATCAGGCGCAGCGGGATCTCGACAGTACGTTAGCGCAGCTGCGCGCGGTGCAGTCCCGCCAAAAAGACCGTGTTCTTGTCGCCCCGTTTGATGGGGTGCTCGGGTTTCGACAAGTGAGCGTCGGCTCCTACGTGCAGCCCGGTGCGGTTGTCGCGCGCCTTGTTGACGATAGTGAAATGAACCTTGAATTTGCCGTGCCATCGATATTCCTGCGCTTAATGGGGCCGGGAACCGACGTGACGGCGCAGACTGACGATCTGCCAGGTCAAATATTCACGGGGACAGTGGCGTCAGTCGATAATGCGATTGATCCTGTGACACGGACGGTAATGGTCCGCGCTAAACTTCCCAATCCTGAGCAGAGTCTTGTGTCGGGGATGTTTATGAATGTCACAGCCCGTGCAGAGGCACGTCGCGTTCCAGCTGTCTTAGAAGAAGCCATCCAGCCCGTCGGGCCGAGGAATTTCGTGTTTGTTGTTGAAACGCGGGATGGCGTTGACGTGGCCGTTCGAAAGGAAGTCCAATTGGGCCTCCATCAAGATGGTTATGTTGAAGTGAAGTCAGGCGTCGCGGCCGGCACACGGATTGTCACAGACGGGATCATCGGCGTGCGCGATGGCGGCGCGGTCAAAATCCAGTCTCCCGATATCCTAAAACCTGTCACAGGGGGGCTGTCCGGGCCGTCAAGTGACGCGCTCGTCAGGGACTAACACCATGGTTCTGTCAGACATTTCTGTAAAACGTCCGGTCTTCGCGTCCGTCATTTCGTTGATTTTGATTATTTTCGGGATCATCTCTTTTGACCGCTTATCCTTGCGTGAATATCCGGATGTGGACGCCCCCATTGTCACGATCGATACGAATTATCGGGGGGCATCCGCGTCTGTGGTGGAAACACGGATCACACAAATTATTGAAGAACGGATCGCTGGGATCGAAGGCATTCGCACGATTAGTTCAAGCTCGACCGATGGCCGTTCGCGCATCAGTCTTGAGTTCAATGTGGGGCGGGACATTGACTCCGCGGCTAATGATATCCGGGACCGAATTTCAGGCGTAGCGGACAATTTACCCGAAGATGCCGATCCGCCTGAAGTCGAAAAAGCCGATTCCAATGATGATGTCATCATTTGGCGCAATCTCGTCAGTTCCAATATGACGACTTCAGAATTGTCTGATTATGCGCGCCGCAATCTTGTGGACCGCATGTCGGCGCTCGACGGCGTGGCGCGGGTTCGCGTCGGCGGTGCCCGAGATTATGCCCTGCGCGTGTGGATCGACCGTCGCAAGCTTGCCGCGCGCGGCCTTGCCGTATCAGACATTGAGACCGCACTTCGCTCTGAGAATATCGAGTCTCCCGCGGGGTCGCTCGAGAGCGCCCGCCGAACCTACACAATGCGAATTGATCGGTCATTTTTAACGCCGGAAGATTTTAGCCAGCTCGTCATCGCGGAAGGCGCAGATGGCTATTTGGTTCGTCTTGGCGACGTGGCGAGGGTGGAACGCGGGACGACGGAGGACCGTAATTTGTTCCGCGGTAATGGCGTGCCCATGGTTGGGCTTGGCGTGGTCAAACAATCGACAGCCAACACGGTCGACGTCGCCCAGAACGTCCGTGATCTTGTCGAGCAGCTCAATAAAACCCTGCCAGACGGCATGTCGATCGAGTCCAGTTTTGATAGTTCTGTCTTTATTTCGGCCTCCATCAGCGAGGTCTATAAAACGCTGTTTATCTCTGTCGCTTTGGTGACATTGGTCATCTTTCTGTTTCTCGGCAGCCTCCGGGTGACGATTATTCCCGCCATAACAGTGCCGATTTCACTCATAGCGACTTTCTCCGTGCTGTTTGCGTTGGGTTTGTCGATCAATCTTTTGACGTTGCTGGCGCTGGTTTTGGCGATTGGTTTGGTTGTCGATGATGCCATCGTTGTGCTTGAAAACATCGTGCGCCGGATGGAGGAGAAGGGCGAAACCCCGTTGGTGGCGGCGTATAGAGGGACACGGCAGGTTGGTTTCGCCGTCGTATCAACGACGATGGTGCTCGTCGCTGTGTTCATTCCGATCACGTTTATTGAGGGTGAAATTGGTCAGCTTTTCCGTGAATTTGCCTTCACGATTTCTGCGGCTGTCATCTTTTCAAGTCTGCTGGCACTTACGCTGACGCCAATGTTGGCGTCGAAACTCCTCAAAGATAAACCGGAAACAGGTTTACTAGCAAAAATCCCCGCCACAATTGATCGGGGCTTCAACGTTGTTTTACGCGGTTACAGCTGGGTGCTGGATAAGCTTTTGCTCCGCCCACTTTTGGTTGGGATCGCCTTTTTTGCGTTGCTTGGCGGGAGCTGGCAACTGTCGCAAAATATCCAACAAGAATATGTCCCGCAGGAAGATCGTGGCGGATTTTTCGTTGGTATCCGGGGGCCGGAAGGCGCGTCATTTGCCTATATGGAACGCTATCTTGATGAGATTGAACGGCGGCTGCTGCCCTATACGGAAAGCGGTGAGATTGAACGGCTTCTCATTCGTGCGCCGGGTTTCGGGGGTAATAGTTTCAACCAAGGCTTTGTCATTGTGACGCTGGATGATTGGGCGCGACGCCGCCCTGCCGACGAAATTATTGCGGAAGTCAATGGCGAGCTGTCTGACTTGCCGGGTATTCGCGCGTTTGCACGGATGCGCCAAGGTCTAGGCGGCGGCACCGGCAAACCGATTCAATTCGTTATTGGCGGCCCGTCATATGAGAAATTGACAGAATGGCGCGACACGTTCGTCGAGGCCTTGGAGGCCAATAACCCTGGAGTTCGGGATATTGATTGGGACTATAAAGAAACCCAACCGCAGTTTCGTGTTAAGGTCGATTATGACCGCGCTGCCGACCTGGGGGTGACCGTCAACGAAATTGGCGCGACTATGCAGACCATGCTCGGGTCCCGAAATGTCACAACCTATATTGACGGCGGGCAGGAATATGATGTCATTTTAGAAGGGGTAAGATCGGAACAAAACAGCCCGAGCGATGTCGACAATATTTATGTCCGCTCGAGCCGTTCAGGCGAATTGATTCCGCTTTCGAACCTCATCAGCATTGAATCCCAAGCGGATAGTGCGACGCTGAGCCGATATAACCGTGTGCGCGCGATTACGATCGAAGCCGACTTGGCTGAGGGCGTGACGATGGGGTCTGTGCTGGACTCGATGACGCAAATTGCCCGCGATGTCCTACCGGAAGACGCGACAATTGATTTCAAAGGGCAATCGCTGGATTACCAAGATAGCGGAAGCTCAATGGGCTTTGTGTTCGGGGTTGGATTGATCATTGTCTTTCTTGTGTTAGCGGCCCAGTTCGAAAGTTACCGTCACCCCGTCATTATTATTCTGTGTGTTCCCGTCACGATTGCGGGCGGATTGCTCGGGCTTTGGCTGACGGGCAACACACTCAATATTTATACGCAGATCGGGCTAATCATGTTGATAGGACTGGCAGCGAAAAACGGCATTCTCATTGTCGAGTTTGCCAATCAGTTGCGCGACGAGGGGCGAGACTTTGACACCGCCATTAAAGACGCCGCTCTAACGCGGTTCCGGCCGATTGTGATGACAAGTTTGACGACGGCGGCGGGCAGTATTCCGTTGATCTTCTCAACGGGTGCAGGCGCGGAAACGCGCGCCGCCATTGGTGTGGTCATCCTGTTCGGTGTGATCGCGGCTGCGCTCGTTACCGTGCTCTTAGTACCAACCGCTTACGCCCTGATCGCCAGAGGGTCAGGATCTCCGAAGGACGTCGCGCGACGGTTGGAAAGTGAGGGCGAAGCGCCCGTGATGGCGCCGGCAGAGTAAGCCCTGAACCGATTAGGCGGTGAGGCCGTACGTCTGGTTGGCCAGCCGCGTCACGGAGACGTAGTCAAGCTTTCCTGTGCCAAGCACAGGGAGACTATCAACGGAAATAATCTTTTTGGGCACGGCGATTTCCGGCACGCCGTGTGTCTGCGCCCATCGCAACAGCTCGGGACGGTTTGGGTCAGGGTGATTTGTGACGAGGATTATCCGTTCCCCTTTTTTGGGGTCGGGGACAATGGCGGCTGCGTGCATATGTTCTGGCCAGACGGCGGACGCACAATTTTCGACCACGGTCAGAGACACCATTTCGCCGCCAATTTTGGCAAATCGTTTGATCCGGCCGCGCACGACGTAATAGCCATCTTCATCGACCGACACGACATCGCCCGTATCGTGCCAGCCCTCATTGAGAGGGATCACTTCGCCGGGTTTGTCCGGCGAAATATACCCTTTCATGATATTCGGGCCGCGAACCCAAAGGCGTCCAGCGTCTTCGAGACCCTCGACAGGCTCTAATCGGGTTTCGATGCCGGGCAACATTTTTCCAATCGTCCCCGCGCGAATGTCGCCGGGTTGGTTGGCGGCGAGGACGGGCGCGCATTCCGTGACGCCATATCCTTCTAACACTTCGAACGAGAACATCTCTTCCGCTTTTTTCCGCGTCTCTTCGCGAACCCGTTCAGCGCCGCACACGGCGATCCGCAGAGAGTTCAGCCCGTCCTTCGCGCTGGCGCGCATATATTGTTGTAGAAACGTATCGGTCGCGAACAGGACTGTGGATTGTGTCTTGAATATTCGTTTTGCGATGGTTTTAGTCTGGAGCGGTGAGGGGTGCAGCACGACCGGGTAGCCGTTAAAAATCGGCCATAACGTGCCTGCCGTCAAACCATAACAATGAAACGTCGGGAGCGGGTTGAAGAAAATATCGCCAGCCTGCAACTGAACATGTTGTTCAATTTGTTCAATATTGGCGAGGATATTGGCGTGGGTTAGCACAACCCCCTTGGGGTTGCCTTCTGTGCCTGACGTAAACAAGATAATCGCCAAGTCATCCGGCGCTGACTTTGGCGCAAAGAGGGCAGGCATTATGGGGCCAAGAACGGCGCGGATCTTGCCCGTAAAGCCGATCTCCTCGCGCATGTCCTCAAGATACAGGACGTTGACGACGCGCGAGAGCTCTTCGATCAAATCGTGCAGCCCTGCGATCTCGATAAATTTATGCGCGGTCACAACTGTTGAAATGGGGGCCGTGTTGATCGCCGCTTTGAGGTTCTTTATCCCGGCCGTAAAATTGAGCATGGCCGGCACCCGCCCCGCCGCATGAATCGACAAAAGGGCGATGACGGCGCCCGCGCCTGTTGGCAAAAGAATGCCAATGTTATCGGTCGGGTCTGTGCATTTGCGCAGCGGCGAGGATAAGGCAAAGGCAGCACGCCGAAGTTCGCCATAGTTTAGCGTACGCCCGTCGCCATCTGTGACGATGTCTTTTTTGGCCCCTTGCGTTTTGCAAGCCTCAAGGAAGGCGTCGAACAGGTTACGTTGAATGCGATCCTGCCCGCGAACAGATAAATCTTCAGATTTTAAGGCTGCAATCTCCACCCAATACTCCCCTGTACCGCTTTTTTTATTGAGCGTATAACACTGACTTCGCTGTGGCGCGAGGGATCATGGTGGTGAGGGCACGGCCCTCTATTTACAATCATATGAGAGACGATCCTAAGACACATCTCAGGCACGCCACCCTTTTTTATGCGTCCGAGACGGAGGGCTAGCCAGGGGCTTTTTGACCCAAGGTCGAGACATAGACAGGGCCAAATTCAACGGTCTGGGCCGCTTTGCCTAACTGATACTCGACTTTCATTGTGCCTGCTGGATAGTCCGCGCCAGCCGTGCCTGTCAGGTTCATGAGTTCCCATTCGCTGCTCGGAAAAATATCTTGAGAGAGGACGTAATCATAGGGTTCTTCGTTACGTCCGATGAACAAGGAGACAACACCCGTGTCACGTCCTGCCGCTGGTTTTACCGTGCGAACATAGAAGTAAATTTGAACCTCTTCGCCTTTCATGACCGCCTCAGAAACTTGAACGCTTAAGTTCGAATCCCACGGCTTGGGTTGCTTCTTTTTAAGACGTGCACTGATGGCTTTGCCTGAAGAAAGCGCCTCGGCGTCAACAACTTTCATTTTCAAATCATTGCCTTTTGCGTCCCATTCTAGGTCGAACGGGTTATGCAGTAGTTGACCGGGGAGCGCGTCATCCAGCGCTTGTAGGGCCGCGGCAGTATCTTGGGCCTGCGCCGTAGGTGTGACCATCATCGCCGATGCGGCCAGTAAGCTCATCAGAGCCGTTTTTGTAGTCAACATTACTATTATCCCCTTCACGCCGTCATTGATTGCGGCCTTGATAAACCCCTGTGAACACAGGGAGTCAGATTTACTGCGCGTCAACAGCCTTGGTAATTTGTTTGGCTAAAACCATAGTAGCCCTTCGCAACGCGTCTAAATCATCACAGCTGAGCCGTTCACACCGTCGTCTTTGTTTGTTGAGCGTCTCGAGTTGCTTGGCCGCTGCCTCGAAATCCGCATCCATCACATCCAAAAGCCCTAAACGCATACGGGCATCATAATTGGTTTCGTCGTAGCGAAGCGACTGTTGCAAGGACACGCGGGCTTCATCAAACTTGCCGAGCTTAATCTCGGATAGTCCTGCCATGTAGCGGGTGAAACCGAAGTCCTCATAGGTGACTTTTCCGTCTGTCAGGATAGTTCGGCCTTCCCCTCGGCGGCTGACAAAATTTGATGTAACGCTGGAATTACTACCGGTTGATCCGGACGATGATGACCCTTGGAAGCCACCCCCGCGTCCCCCTGCACCGGCTTGTGCACCGGTATTATCCCCCGCGCGGGCCTGCATTTGAGTGCGGTCTGCGGATATAACGGCATCCTGCACGGCATTTTCTCGGGCGCTTTCAAACCGCTTCAGGCCCTTAAATTCGCGTTCAAATTCTATTTCTGCCGTTTCGAAATCGCCCATGAAAAAGGCATCCATGCCGTCATGCTGACCCGTGACGATGGTTCCCGACGAAATAATTTCATCAAGTATGGCTGTCTCGGCATCGACGCTCACAGCCTCGGGTTGGGGCGGTATTGAGCTGGTCGCGTCAGAGTTCGCGGTTTGCGCGAAACTGTGACTGGCGCCAAGAAGGAGGGTCGTGCCAGCGAGAAGCGGGAGATAAAGGCGTTTTGCGAAATTCTGCATGATCCGTAGCTTCCAAATTGACGTGGCGACAATGATTGCCTAACCGTAACGGTGTTACCGCTACCATTTTTAAGAATATTGACTGGCAAAAGTCAAATAGGTTCAATTCGGGGAGATAGAAAATATGCACGGCACTAGAAATATTCGGCTGAGCGCAATGGGCGCGGCATCGGTTTTCATTCTTGCAGCGTGTGCGGCATCCAACACGCCCATCACTGAAGACAGCGCGCCGACGGTTGACGCGACAACCATCCATCCGGAAAAATGGCCTGAAATTAAGACGGCGGCCCTTGATCCTGCTGTTGAGGACCGCGTTGATGGTCTTCTGGCTAAAATGACGTTGAAGCAAAAGGTCGGACAAGTGATCCAAGGGGACACGAATTCCCTGACGGCTGAGGATGTCAAAAACTATCGGCTTGGCTCGGTCCTCAGCGGCGGCAACTCTGCGCCTGGGGACAAGCCCTATGCGGCCACACAAGCGTGGTTAGACGCAGCAGATGAATATTATGCCGCGTCAATTGATCCGGAAGGGGTCGAAGTCGCCATCCCGATGATCTGGGGTATTGATGCCGTGCACGGACACACAAACCTGATTGGGGGGGTCGTCTTTCCCCATAATATCGGTCTTGGCGCTGCAAACGATCCAGACCTGATCCACCGTATTTCTGAAATTACCGCGCAGGAACTCAATGTTTCCGGTCATGACTGGACTTTTGCGCCAACATTGGCGGTCCCGCAGAATGATCGCTGGGGCCGGGCCTATGAAGGGTTTTCCGAGAACCCAGACATTGTAAAGTCTTACGGCGGCGAAATCGTCACGGGTTTACAGGGCGAGCTTGGATCTGATGGTTTCATGGGCCCAGACCGGGTTATCTCAACTGCGAAACATTTCTTAGGCGATGGGGGCACTGAAAACGGCATCGATCAAGGGGATGCGCGGATATCTGAGGAAGAGCTGCGCGACATTCACTTGCCCGGCTATGAAACTGCCGTTGCTGCTGGCGCGCAATCCGTCATGGCAAGCTTCTCATCGTGGCAAGGGCAACCGATGCACGGCCAAAAAGAGCTGATGACGGATGTTCTTAAGGGACGCATGAATTTCCATGGCTTCATTGTCGGCGATTGGAACGGCCATGCATTGATCCCGGACTGCACGGCAACCGATTGCCCGCAAGCGCTCAATGCGGGCCTCGACATGTATATGGCGCCCGACAGCTGGAAGGGGCTCTATGAGTCGACTTTAAAGCACGTTGAGTCCGGGCGTATCCCAATGGCGCGTCTTGATGATGCGGTGCGGCGTATTTTACGGGCCAAAGTCAACTCCGGCATTTTCGAAAAGCCGCAACCAAGCCTGCGGCCTTTGTCTGGACGTACGGATTTGCTGGGATCCACGGCACACCGCGATGTTGCGCGCGAAGCCGTGCGTAAGTCTCTCGTGTTGCTCAAGAACAACAACCAAACGCTGCCTTTGGCGGCCAATTCACGGGTTCATGTTGTAGGCGCGGGCGCAGATAGCATCACAAAACTCGCGGGTGGGTGGACCCTGTCTTGGCAGGGGCGTGATCACGTCAATAGTGATTTCCCAAATGGCGAAAGCTTCTTGAGCGCCTTGAAACGGGAAGTCGAAGGGGCCGGGGGTACGGTCACATTTGATGCAGAGGGCGGGACCGTGCCGACCGATGCCGACGTTGTGATCGCAGTCTTCGGGGAGGACCCCTATGCGGAGTTCCAAGGAGATGTTCAAAATGTCGATTTCGTTCCGAATGATTTTGACACGACGCGCTTGAATGGTTTCAAGGCGGCAGGTTTGCCAGTCGTGTCCGTCTTTATCTCCGGGCGTCCGCTTTGGGCTAATCCGGAAATGAATGCGTCTGACGCCTTTGTTGCGGCCTGGCTGCCGGGCAGCGAGGCGGCAGGTATTACCGATCTCTTGTTCCAAACTCAGCCTGATTATGATTTCACCGGACGCCTGTCATTCTCATGGCCAAAGCTTGCCACACAAGTTTTGCTGAACAGGCAACACCCCAATTATGACCCACTCTTTGAGCTCGGCTATGGCCTTTCGTACAGCGACGATGTCGAGCTTGGGAGGCTCCCGGAGGAGAGTGGCGTCGCGCAAGCGGGCGCGCAAAAGGGGGTTTTCTTTGCGAAAGGGGCGACCTCACAGCCATGGCGTCTTACAGTTGATGGCACGACTATTGACCTTCCCTATGATGATGGATCCGTTGCAGTGGCGGCGTATGACATGGCCGCGCAAGAAGACTCTCTGCGCTTGCGCTTTTCCGATGATTCAGTGTTCTCAATCGCGTCAGGCTATACGCTGGACTATGCGCGTGAGGCCAATGGCGCGATGGAATTATCGGTCATGATGAAGTCTCTATCCGGAGATAAAACGGTCCGAATCGGTGCGGGATGTATCGATTTGGATAATTGCACGAATTTTCATGCTGTCGATCTAGGGTCAGATTGGCAAGAAACCCGCATTTCGCTTCGTTGTGCGGTGAAAAATGGCGTGGATATGGCTTATTTGAAGAATGCTTTCACTGTTGAGGGAGAGGCGGGACTCGATCTCGCTGTCGCCGATGTGGTGCTGAAACAGGAAAGCGCAAACTCGATTAAATGTGATTGATGGGCTTAAAATCGTAAGAAGTGTGACAAAAACGTCACGTTTTAGACAGCGACCCACTTTTATTGCGAGAATGTCATTGACAAAAAAACCGTCCTGTGGCGGAAGAATGTTAGCGGTAACTTTTTTGCTGATTTGGCGAAAAAGATCGAAAAATAAAACGTAAATGGCGGAATCGCCAACAGGGGAAGATATATGACTCATGCAGATTCATTGCGCATGCCTTTAGCCAGCCGGCTGTTGCTGTCGGGAACGACAGCTCTCGCGCTGGCCTTTATGGCACCACAGGTGTTCGCCCAAGATGCGCCGGGCGAAGAGCTTAGCGACCTCGCGGACGAAGAAATTGATGAGGTTGTTTCCACCGGTATTCGGAGCGCGCTGCGTAAAGCTCGCGATCTCAAGCGCGATGCCGACACCGCTGTTGACTCGATTACGGCGTCTGATGTCTCGACCCTTCCTGATCTCTCGGTCGCTGAAGCGCTTGCCCGCATCCCTGGCGTGGTTGTGCAGCGTATCGCGCTCGGTGCCAGCGAAGGCGACTTTCCGTCCCCAGAAGGTGGCGGCAACCTTATCCGCGGCCTGACATTGGTCCGGTCCGAATTTAACGGTCGCGATGCGTTCTCTGCCAACGGTGGACGGTCACTTGATTTCGGGACAATTCCCCCTGAGCTCATCGGCGCTGTTGATGTGTATAAGAATACGTCAGCTGATTTGATCGAAGGTGGTATCGGCGGAACGATTAATCTCCGAACTTTGGAGCCGTTTGACCGGAGTGGCCGTATCGCGGTTGCAACGATTGATGGAACTTATACGGATCTACGCGACGAGTGGAGCCCAGATTATAGTATCTTGCTCGGAGATCGCTGGCAGACAGATGCGGGCGAATTTGGTCTTTTGGGCTCATTTTCTTCTTCAGAGTTGAAGTCAGACCTTCACGGGTTCCAAATTGGACAACTTAACCCCCTCACGATTGGTGGCCAGACAGTTGCTGTTCCAGCAGGTGTTCAGCTTCGTACGAACGATGTAGATCGTTCGCGCGACAGCTATTATATCGCAGGACAATACCGCAATAATGAAGGCACCTTCGAAGCCACGGCCAAATACTCGCTAATCGAAAATACAGTCGATAGTGATGAGCGGACTTTGGAATGGTTCTCAGACGGTGAAAGCTGGGGCGGAACATCGGTTCAAGGACTGTTAACGACCCCATTTGACTCTGCCGGAATTCCGCAATGTAACGGCAGTAACGACCCGACACCGGCCAACCCAACCTGTGAAATGACACAAGCCGTGACAGGTCTTTATGAGTCAGGGCTGATTTCTAACAACCTACGAGATTGGACAGGAGCCCGCGGCGCGAACTTCTCTAACCTTGGTATCAATCAGCGTGACACGTCCAAGACTGATGATCTGAGCTTAAACATTAAATGGCGTCCAAGTGATCAGTGGTTTGTGCAACTCGATGGTCACCTCACGTCAGCTGAAGCCACGCGTCGTCGCCTCTGGGCTGGGTCTCGTTTCTTCTCAGACTTTAACTTCAATGCGGATTTGGATGATCCATATCTCACGTTGATACCCGACCCAACAAATAACCCAAGCCGTCGTGCGGGTGGTGGAGCCCCCATTACAGGGTCTCTTAGCGATCCAGAAACAGCGTTCCTGTTGTTCGCGGCAGATGAGTTTGCCGACAATGAAGGGGACATGTATGCTCTTCGCGGCGATGTTGAATATGAATTCGACAATGATGGTTGGTTTGACGGAATTAAGTTTGGCGCGCGTTATGCTGAACGAGATCAAATTAACCGTGCAGCAGGACTAAACTGGGCGGCTGTTGCCCCACCATGGGCAGGCGGCGGCTACCTTCCGTTCTCTGAATTGTCACAACCGTCAACAGAAACTGTTGATTTCAGTGATTTCTTCCGAGGCGGCGTGGTTCGCGGGCCAAATACAGAGGTCGCTTTCGTCGACCGTGCTCTGCTTCAAGATTATGATGCATTTGCAAATTTGATTGCGACTGACCCGCTTATAACCGATCCCGCAAACGGTCGGAATCCTGACTGGAGTCCATTACGCGATACGAGCGGCGTTGTTGATTACGCAGGTCGCGGCAGTATTGGCGATATCACAGAGAAAACGACGAATATTTACGCGCGTCTCGATTTCGGTAATGAATTCAATAATGGCATGTCCATCGACGGTAATGTTGGGGTCCGTTACACGACGTCTGATGTCTCCGGTGACGGCTCACTCCAATTTATCGATGTTGTCGACAGCGGTGTCGTTGGTCAAAGACCATCGGATTTCAGCCCAGAAGCCGTCGCATACTTTGCTCAAGCTGACATTCAACGCAGCGGAAATTTCAGTTCCGATGAACGGTGGTTGCCGTCGTTAAACGTCAAGTGGAATTTGAACGACACTTCATTGATCCGATTTGGCGTCAGTAAAAACATCACACGTCCAAATATCGCGCAACTGCGGTCGGATCAGTCAACGGGCGGAGCCTTTAGGTTCGTTTCGAGCACCGATCCAACAGTTCCCGTGAACCAACGGATCACTGACATTACCCTAAATCAGATCAACATTTATGGTGGTAATCCTGATCTTAAGCCGATCTTGGCGACAAATTATGATCTATCGTTCGAGCATTATTTTGGCGATGAGAACTCATTTACAGTCTCTTTCTTCCGTAAGGAAATCACCGATAATATCATTTATGGGTCAGAAACTGTCGATACTGTCACACTAGACGGCGAGCAGACTGCAATCGTTTATAATGGTGACATTAACCAAGATCAGGCGGACTTAAATGGTGTTGAGGTTGCTTATCAGCAATTTTATGACTTCCTTCCCGGGTTCCTCTCAAATCTAGGCTTGCAGGCCAACTACACCTATATTGATGCGACAACGAACCCACCGTCTGCGAACGTCGCTCAGGACGATCCAAACTTTAACTTTGAGCGGATTTATCGTTACGGTGTTACTGATTTCTTGGGTCTGTCAGAACACGCAGCCAACATTATCGGTATCTATCAGGATGATAAACTTGAGCTACGCCTCGCCTACAATTGGCGCTCGGAGTATCTGAGTTCATATCGTGACTTCGTCACGGGCAACCCGATTTTCCAAGAAGATCGTGGTTATCTGGATGGGTCGGTGAAGTATGACTTTAACGATCACGTTCAGTTCCGTTTCCAGGTAGCAAACATTCTGGATACGAAAGCCAATGCGACGCAGCAAATTGATGCTGCGGGCCAACGCTTTGGTCGGACGAGCTTTGTTGGGGATCGCCGGATCCGTGTTGGTTTCCGCTTCCAATACTAGACTAAACGGACAGATAGATTTGAAAGGAGGGGTTCGCCCCTCCTTTTTTTATGCGTGTGTGTTGGGATAACGAGCACCCGCGAGCGGACGGGATCGATTAGAATTTAGAGATCTGATTTACAATTCGCGTCGATGAACGCTTGATGGTCTGGCATCGACTCAAGACATTTTCCCCATGTCCGATGAATATCGGACATGCGCTGTTCAAGCTCGGTATCCGGCATCATATTGGCCAGTGGATGGTGGCGTTTGGGGGTGAGGCCTTGACCGTGCATCACAGCAAACCAGCTTGCTTCGCCGAAGACTTCATTGTCATGGCGATAAACCCGCGCATTTTCCTTATAGATCGCAATGCGGTCTTTCAGACTTTTCGGAATATCCATCGTCCGACAGTAATTCCAGAACGGGCTGTCATCGCGTTCGGTGACGTAATAATGAAGTACGAGGAAATCTCGGACTTGCTCATATTCCAACCGTGTGCGCGCATTATAATAATCAATATCAGGCTGGTTAAAGCTTTTGTCCGGGAAGTTGGTGAGCAGGCGCGCGATGCCGGTTTGGACCAAATGAATGGACGTCGATTCAAGCGGTTCCATAAATCCGGCCGCGAGACCCAATGTGACAACGTTTTTATTCCATGTTTTCTTACGCATACCTGATTTGAAGCGGAGAAGTTTCGGCTCACCGATGGGCCGACCATCCATACCCTCTTGGAGTATTTTTAACGCCTCATCGTCGCTCATATAATCGCTGCAATAGACATGACCGTTGCCTGTTCGAGATTGCAGGGGAATGCGCCATTGCCAGCCGGCAGATTTCGCCGTGGCTTGCGTATAAGGAGTGGGGGCGCCCGTACTTTCGCAGGCCTGCGCGACGGCGCGGTTGCACGGTAAGACGTCCGACCAATCTTCATATCCGGTTTTCAGCGCTTGTTCGATCAAAAGACCTCGAAAACCGGAACAGTCGATGAAAAGCTCGGCCTCATGACGCTCGCCATTTTCGAGAGTTACGGCGTCGACATGTCCGGTTTCGGCGTTCAAACTCACGTCGTTAATTCGTCCCTCGACCCGTTTAACGCCGCGCGCTTCTGCAAATTCGCGCATAAATTTCGCGTACAGGCTGGCATCGAATTGGAAGGCATAGGTGAGGGTACTAAGCGGTGAATTGGCAAGGTTAATCGGCCGCTGAAACTTTCCAGCATCCGCCGCAAGGATTTGAAGATTATAATCATCGATGGGCGGGACAGGGCCTGTTTTTGTATGACGCATCCAGAAATGATGGAAGTGCAAACCATCCATTGGCACACCATAAGGACCAAAGGAATGGATGTAGCGCTCGCCCAAATGCCCCCAATCCTTGAACTTAATTCCGAGCTTAAACGTCGCATTTGTTTTGTGAACAAAGTCGTCCTCGGTCAGCCCCAAAAGGCGATTGAAATATAATATATGTGGGATGGTGGATTCGCCAACGCCAACGGTTCCGATGGCCTCGGATTCGATCAAGGTGATGTCGACATCGTCGTGCTTGATCAACCGCGATAAGGCGGCCGCCGCCATCCATCCCGCCGTGCCGCCACCCACGATCAGGATTTTTCGGATATTTGTCTCAGGCAGCATATCAACCATTCGCTTTGCAGTATTGACCAATAAAGGCGGCGTGCGTCGGCATTTTTTCGGCCGCATCGGCCATCGCGCGGTGCATAGAGTTCAAGCTATGATCGACTTGTGCTTGTTCAAGCGTGGCCACGATCGGATCGCAAACCTTCGGCACAATATTTTGACCCAGCATCACCGCGATCCAACTGGGGCGAGAAAAGAGCTCATCTTCGTATCGAAACACCCGTCCGGCCTCTCGGAACAACTCGATTTTATGCTCTAAACTATCGGGTATCGCCATTGTCCGACAGTAATTCCAAAACGGACTGTCGTTGCGCTCGGTTGCGCAATAATGGAGGATGATGAAGTCACGCACTTGATCAAATTGCTGGCGCATCTGCCGATTATATTCGGCAACGACAACGGGTTGCAACGCGCCGCTTGGAAAGAGCGAGATGAATTTGCTGATCCCCATTTGGATGAGGTAAAGGGAGGTCGACTCTAAAGGTTCCAAGAACCCGGATGACAAGCCAATTCCGATACAGTTTTTATACCAGAACTTTTCTAAACAACCCGTCTTAAACCGTATGGTCCGAGCCTCGTTGATCGGGGCGCCATCAAGGCCCTGCATTAAAATCTGATGCGCCGTATCGTCGTCCATGAAATCCGTACTGTAGACATGTCCATTACCTGTCCGCGATTGCGTCGGAATACGCCATTGCCAGCCCGCCGAATGCGCGGTTGAGCGGGTGTAAGACGGCAGTATATCTGTATGTTCACACGCGACGGTTTGGGCCGAATTACACGGCAACCAATGACGCCAATCTTCAAATTTTACGCCCAGTGTTTGGCGCATGAGAAGCGAACGAAAGCCCGTGCAGTCAAAGAAAAAATCACCCTCTATGGTCGTCCCATTGTCCAAACGAAGCGTTTGAATATGACCGGATTCTGGGGCGACTGAGACGGTTTCAACCTTCCCTTCAATCCGTGTGACGCCACGTTTCTCCGCGTAAAATCGTAAAAATTTTGCGTATTTCGTCGCGTTGAAATGATAGGCGTAGCGCAGTTTCGACAAGACGGACTTCGGGTTTTGTGAGGGGAGGCAGAACTTGTTGGCTTTACCAGCTGCGGCACAGAGGCTGTAATCCTCAATCGGGTGATCACTGCCGCTTTGGTGCGATAAAAGCCAATATTGGTGGAAATCCACGCCCTGCATATCAACGCCATGTTCGCCGAACGGGTGGAAGTAACTGTCCCCTTTGCGACCCCAATTGGCGAATTCGATGCCGAGCTTAAAGGTTGCGTCAGTCGCTTTCATGAAGTCGACTTCGCTGATTCCTAACATGCGGTTGAAATTGATCATGTCGGGAATCGTCGCTTCGCCGACACCCACTGTCCCGATTTGCTCTGATTCCACCAAAGTGATTTGAATTTTGCGGCTATCGAGCAGACTGGACAGGGCGGCGGCTGTCATCCACCCGGCTGACCCGCCACCAACAATCACGAGACGTTTCAAGCGGATATCATCCATTGCGGGTATATTTTCTCTGTAAGTAAGACAGGAATTTGCCCATATAAATGGGGTGCGGCGGCATTTTTTTGACAACGGACTGAATCGCGTTCTGAAGGGCGTCCAACCGTGTGTCGATCGTCGCAGGATCAACTAAGGCGGCTAAGGGGTCGCGTCGTTGCGGCGTACGCCCCATGCCATCATGGAGAACGGCCCAATCAACGTCGTCAAACGGCTCATTGTCATAGGCCGCTAAATACCCACGGCTCTCATATTGGGTCAGCTTCCGCACCAATTTAGGGTCTTGATTATGAGCGGCGGTCCCCTGCCAATAGGGTGTTTCCGGATAATCAGACATGGCGAAGTGAGCCTGATTAAACAGAGACGCATGCGCGTAATCGTCTCGGAACAGGCGATTATATTCTTGCGCGTCAATCCGCATATCCGTTGAAATTGGGAAGAGTTTAAGGACGCGGTCTATGTCCCTTAGAAGAAGTTTCATGGGGGCCGTCGTAAAGGGTTCTATGACATAGGCGGCCTGGCCAATGGCAATGCAGTTTGTGCGCCATCCCTCGGGTCGGCTCCCGAGGGTTAGGGTTGTGCTGACGTCAGGTCCTGCCGATGTCTCGGTTTGCGCGTTTGCGTCACACACTGTCAGACGACGTGCGCCGGAGCGAAGAATGACCTCTGAACGCCAGCCATAACCCCCACTTCGCACATATTGGAGAGCCGCGCCTAAGGGTGTGCCGGACGTCTGCTTCAGAGTCGCTTTGACCGTGCGGTCTGTCGCGGCGGTTGCCGTTGTTTTTTCTTGCAGTTGCGCGAGGGGGCCTGTGCAATCGATGAAGAGGTCTGCGTGTAGGGTTTGGCCATCAGAGAGGGTGAGTCCGGTAATGCCCGTGCTGGCGCGTTGGACAGATACGATTTGCGCCGTGATAAGCGGGATCGGCCGCCGCAGGGTCGACGCTTTGTAGAGCGCGCTGAGTTGATTTGGATCAACCGCATAACCGTATTCAGCGCGCGATAAAAGGTGTGCCCCGTCTTCTGACGGATGAGCGAAAACGCCCTTCAAACCCGCTTGTGCGGTAATCAATATGGATTGTAATGACGCATGAGGCCGCTGATGGATCAATTTTGTTAGCGGCACGCCGTCCCACACGGGGAGGGGTTGGTGGAACGCTTGGACCCAAGAGCGGTCGGTTTGGGCCCAGCTTTGAAATTGCGTGCCGAGCGCGAACGTCGTGCCTGTGTTGAGCAAGAGTTCAGGTTCTGACAATCCGATTGAGAGATGGAACGCGTAGGCTTGAGGCGGCAGGATTTGGCCGTAAAAAATATCGTCGACAGGATTAACGCCCGTCTCGACTATCGTGACCTGAATGCTGTCAGGGAGGCTACGCGCCAAAGCGGCGGCCGTCATCCATAAGGCTAATCCACTGCCGCAGATTGCGACGGTTTGTACAGGGGCAGATGTCATGATGCAGGCGCGCGGGCCGATGATGCTAACCCGCCTATTTTTTCGATAAAGCTGACATGTGCGGGCGCACGCGCGACGGCGCTTTGGATAGAACGGTGCAGGGTCTCAGTTTCACTCTGTAAGATTTCGGCGCTCAGACGGTTCAAACGCGGGTCTTCTGCGGTTGGCAAAATCCGTTGCCCCGCAAAAACGGCAATCCAACTGGGTGGCAAGAAGACACTAAATTCATAGGACGGGACAAGACCGCGATGGGTCCAAACGTCGATCTTGGATTGCAAGCTATCAGGTAAGGTAAGAGCCCGGAAGTGACGCCACATTGGACTATCGTCACGTTCGGTCGCAACATAATGTAGCAACAGAAAGTCCCGGACGCGTTCGAAATTTAAACTCATCCGTTCGTTATACTCGTCCTGATCGGAGGAGGCGAAAGAGCGGTCAGGGAAAAGCTCGAGCAGGGCGGTAATGCCTTCTTGGATGAAGTGGATTGAGGTCGATTCGAGCGGTTCCAAGAACCCCGCAGACAAGCCAATGGACACAACATTTTTGTTCCAGAACAGATTGCGCCGTCCGGTCATGAAATAGAGCTGCTTGGGTGTGGTGAGGAGTTCCCCTTCAACGGCGCTCAACATTTGTTCACGCGCTTCGTCGTCGGAAATATAGTCGCTGCAATAGACAAAACCGTTGCCCGTCCTGTGCTGGAGCGGGATTCGCCATTGCCATCC
Organism: Algimonas arctica; assembly: GCF_014652695.1. Classification (GTDB taxonomy): domain Bacteria; phylum Pseudomonadota; class Alphaproteobacteria; order Caulobacterales; family Maricaulaceae; genus Litorimonas; species Litorimonas arctica. The sequence goes on along the minus strand of NZ_BMZH01000008.1, from coordinate 71,775 downwards.
CGCCTCGCGGGCCGTGGAGCGCGTATAGGGCGGGATGTCCCCGACGGTTGCGCTTTGCACGGCAACAGCCCGATTGCAGGGCAACCACTCGCTCCAATCTTGATAGCCTGTCTTGAGACATTGTTCGATCAGAAGACCCCGGAAACCCGAGCAATCTATGAACAGCTCACCTTTGACGGTTTCGCCTGACTCGAGCTGTAACGTCTCCACATGGCCCGTCTCTGGATTTTGTACGGTGTTGACAACTTTGCCTTCGATCCGGGTCACGCCGCGGTCTTCCGCGAACTTGCGCAGAAACTTCGCATAGTGAGAGGAGTCAAATTGATAGGCGTATCCGAATGTGGATTCAATCTTGGCTGGGTCTGGATCGGGATGATGAAACCGCCCGCTTTGCGCGGCGATAATCGGGTAGGAAAATTCCTCTAGCGGCGTTTTCAAACCGGATCGTCGTAATTTATTCCAAACGTGGTGGAAATCGACCCCATCAATAGGTTGCCCAAAGTCGCCAAACGGGTGGATATATTTGTCGCCGATCTGACCCCAATCGCAAAACTCGATCCCGAGTTTGAATGTGGCGTTGGTCGCGCGCATAAACTCGGCTTCATCAATGCCAAGCGCCTGATTGAAAAACCGAATATGGGGCAGCGTCGCTTCACCCACACCGACCGTGCCGATTTGCTCCGACTCGACGATTTGGATGCGAACATCAGAATCGTGGAATTTGAATGCCAATGCGGCGGCCGTCATCCATCCCGCTGTGCCGCCACCCAAAATGCAAACGGACATAATCTGCGATGTTTGGTCATTCATGACGGCAAAATCTCCGAAATCATAACACAAGGCTGATTTAATGAGGATTCGATGCCGTAGGCTAGGTCTGAACTTGACATGCTTCTCTCCCCTTAGCATCGATATGAATGTTAGCGTTAGCTTTCGAGATTCTCTGGTGCTTTGTCAATTACATGGCCGTAAGTTCACCAGAGACTTAATATTTAAAATGCCCTGTGATCGTTCACGCGCGATGACAGATATTAGGTAGGGGCGCGAGAACATGACAGAGTCTCGCCATACAGTGAACATTAAATCTCGCCATAGTGTGACTATTAAAGAGGTAGCTGAACGGGCTGGGGTTTCCCTGATGACCGTTTCGCGTGTCGTGAATGACAAAGGACTGGTCAAAGAGGTGACCCGTGAAAAAGTCCAAAAAGCGATTGAGGACCTCAATTATCGGCCCAATATCAGCGCGCGTCGTTTGGCGGGGGGGCAGGCCCTTTTTATTGGCCTCCTTTATCACAACCCCTCTCCGGGTTATCTGACAAAAATTCTGCTCGGCAGCCTGAGCGCGTGCCGCCGCAATGGGCATCACCTATTGCTTGAAGATCTTGGCGAGAAGACACCGGATAGCGAGCCGAAAGAAGTGGCCCGGTCTTTGAAAGCTGCCGGATTGGACGGCGTCATCATCACGCCGCCCATGTCCAACCATATGCCATTGATCAAAGCGATTGAAGCGGCGGGGCTTCCGGTCGTTCGTGTTTCGCCCGATAATATCCATACGACAAAACCGCGTGTTGCCATGGATGATGTCCTCGCCGCCCGGCATATGCTTCAGCATTTGGTCGATAAAGGTCACATTCGAATTGGGTTTGTAAAAGGACCAAGCGATCACCCGTCGGCTCATCATCGATTTGAAGGTTTCGAGGCGGGCATGGCAGAAAATAATCTTGCTCTCGAAGACGCTTTAATTCTCGAAGGCGATTTTACATATCGATCCGGCCTCGATGCCGGACGCATTTTATTATCACTGGATCAACCACCGACAGCGATCTTTGCGAGTAATGATGATATGGCCGCAGGTATTGTGGCTTCGGCGCATATGTTGGGGTTAAACGTTCCCGACGATGTCTCAGTCGCCGGCTTTGATGATACGGAACTCGCAACCAACATCTGGCCGGAGCTGACAACAATTCAACAGCCGATTGTCGAGATGTCCCGCAGAGCGGTCGAACTTCTGATCGCTGTCATCAGGAATGATAAGGACACAGTAAATGCCTATCGTGGACTGATGGATTTCAAACTGATGAGCCGAGATTCTGTTCAGTCAATAGACTAACATGTGCGCTCAATTGATACGTTTGACTTATATAAATGATAGCGCTATCATTTTGTGGGGAGAATAAGTTTTGTATCTTGGAATCGACATAGGCACCTCAGGGGTCAAAGCGGTTATCGTTGATGACGCGGGCGCTGTTTTAACGGACGGTCACGCGACGTTGAGCGTGAATCGTCCAAAGCCGCTTCATTCTGAACAAAACCCGTCCGATTGGTGGGAAGCCACGAACAGTGCCGTTATGGCACTGGAGCCCAAGTGGCGCAAAGCCGTGACGGCCGTGGGATTAACAGGCCAGATGCACGGCGCAACCTTAATCGGTGATGATGGCAAAGCTCTACGACCCGCGATCTTATGGAACGATGGGCGGAGCGCTGTTGAATGTGAAACTTTAGAGCGCTCGGTTCAGGATTTGCGCGCAATCACAGGCAATTGCGCGATGCCGGGTTTTACGGCGCCCAAGCTGTTGTGGGTTAAGAACCACGAGCCGGATATCTTTTCAAAGATTCGTAAAGTGCTGTTGCCGAAGGATTATGTTCGCTTGCGGATGACGGGTGATTACGCCTCTGACATGTCGGATTCAGCGGGGACGCTCTGGCTGGATACAGAGAACCGGCGTTGGTCGGACGCCGTTTTAAATGCGACAGGTTTAACGACCGACCATATGCCTCGCCTTTATGAGGGCACAGAAGTCACGGGACGTTTGCGCGCCGAACTGGCCGAAGCATGGGGCATGGCGCGTGTCGACGTGGTGGCGGGCGGCGGTGATAATGCGGCCGGTGCTGTTGGGTCCGGTGTGGTCGAAAAAGGTGAGGGATTTTTGTCGCTGGGCACGTCGGGTGTGATTTTCTTAGCCGACGATGCGTACCGGCCTCATCCTGACGGGGGTATCCATACTTTTTGTCATGCGCTTCCTAATCGGTGGCATCAGATGGCGGTAATGTTGAGCGCCGCCAGCGCGATCGATTGGGTGGCTGGTATTTGCGGTTTTGATGACCCGGCGGCGCTCTATGCGACGGCGGAGACATCCAACCGTCTCTCGCGCGGTGAGATATTCCTGCCTTATTTGTCCGGTGAACGAACACCGCATAATAATCCTTCCGCGCAAGGTGTCTTTTTTGGTCTGACCCACGCAACAGGGACAGCGGAGTTAGCGCAAGCGGCGCTCGAAGGCGTGGCCTTTGGGTTAGCCGACGGCGTGAAAGCGTTGCGCGACTCAGGGGCTGAAATAAAATCCTTATCTGTCATCGGCGGTGGATCGAAATCAGCGTATTGGGGGAAAATCCTCGCGTCGGTTTTCGACATTCCTTTGATCTACCGCGACAGCGGGTCTGTCGGACCGGCTTATGGCGCCGCGCGCTTGGCCCGCCTTGGTGTGACCAAAGTGTGCATTGAGGATGTTTGTAAGCCCCCCGCGATCCAAAATATTATCGAACCCGACGCCGCTATGCGGGACCATTTGATGGAACGGCTCGGTCTGTTCCGGTCACTATATGCCTCCTTATCCGAGGCCTTCAAGGAGAACCAATCGTGAGCCACCCTTACTTCAAAGACATTCCGAAAATCGCTTTCGAAGGCGCGGAGAGCGAAAATCCGTTCGCTTTTAAACATTACGATAAATCGAAAGTGCTGCTCGGGAAGACGATGGAAGAGCATCTTCGCGTCGCGGTTTGCTATTGGCATAGTTTCTGTTGGGACGGGTTCGACGTATTTGGCGGCGGAACGTTTAATCGGCCTTGGCACGGATCCGTCAATGATAATCAAGCGGCGTTGGCCAAGCTTGATGCGGCTTTCTCTTTCTTCGATAAACTGGGTAATCCGTATTTCTGTTTCCACGATACGGACGTGATGGCAGCGGCGGAAACGCCGCGCGAACATGTCGAAAACTTTCGCTTCATCGTCGATGCGATTGAGGAAAAAATGGACAGCGCAAAGGTCGATCTCTTGTGGGGCACCGCCAATATGTTCTCCCACCCACGCTATATGGCTGGGGCGTCAACCAATCCCGATCCTGAAGTCGTCGCGTTCTCCGCGCTGCAAGTCAAAGAAGCGCTTGAGGCCACGCACCGTCTCGGCGGCTCTGGCTATGTGCTTTGGGGCGGGCGTGAAGGCTACGACACCATTCTCAATACCAATGTGAAACAGGAAATGGATCAACTCGGTCGCTTCCTCAATATGACAGTCGAGCATAAGCATAAGATTGGGTTTAAAGGCGATATTTGGATTGAGCCGAAACCTCACGAGCCGACCAAGCACCAATATGACCGCGACGTTGCGACGGTTTATGGCTTCCTCAAGGAATATGGTCTGGAGAACGAAGTCGGCGTTAATATTGAACCGAACCACGCGACTTTAGCCGGGCATAGTTTCGAGCATGAAGTCGAAATGGCCAATGCGTTTGGTATTTTTGGATCGATCGATTTCAATCGCGGCGATCCCCAAAATGGCTGGGATACGGACCAGTTCCCGAACGATTTGCGCGAAAATACGATGGCGCTTTATTACATTCTCAAAGGCGGCGGCTTTAAAAATGGCGGGGCGAATTTCGATGCGAAAGTCCGTCGTCAAAGTCGGGATGGGGAAGACCTATTCCACGCCCATATTGGCGGAATGGATTTGCTCGCGCGCGCCTTGGAAAATGCGGTCACGTTGATTGAATCCGAAAAACTGAGTTCGTTTGTCGAAGACCGTTACGCCGGTTGGAATACGGGCGTGGGCGAAAAAATGATGGACGGGTCAATGGATCTTGACGCCATGGCCGCCCATGCGCTCGCGCAAAATGTCTCTCCTGAGCCTCGCTCAGGACGACAAGAATTTCTCGAAAACATCGTCACCGCCGCCACGCGTTAGAGCACACACAGGATATTATTATGAGCCAGTCATTTCTTCGCACACTCCTTGTCTCAGCGGCCTTTTTCGGTGTGACAGCTTTGCCCGTCCTTTCAGGTGTCGCCAACGCGAACCCGTCGACAACGACGCAGGGCGATACCATCGATATTGACGCGCTGCTTGCGCAGATGACGCTGGATGAAAAAATCGCTCAGATCACCTGCGTGTGGTTTGGCAAATCTGACATCTACAATACGGATGGCAGCTTCAATCCTGTGGCGATGAAGGAAAAGTTCCCACATGGCATTGGCTGTTTCGCGCGCCCGCAAGACACAATCGGCATGGAAGGTCCAGAAGAAGACAGAGACGTCAATGACTCGACGGTCGTGCGACGCGCATCGGCGCGAACGCCATCGGAAACCGTTGAGCTGACTAACACAATACAGAAATGGATGGTCGAAGAGACACGGCTCGGCATTCCAACCTTATTCCACGAAGAAGGATTGCACGGCTTCCAAGCCCGTTATGCGACCTCTTTCCCGCAAAGCATTGCCTTGGCCTCGACGTTTGATCCAGATCTCGTCGAACAGGTTTTTTCCGTCACGGCGAAGGAAATTCGCGCCCGCGGCGCGCATCATGTGCTCTCACCAGTGGTCGATGTGGCTGTCGATCCGCGGTGGGGCCGGATTGAAGAAACCTATGGCGAAGACCCGTATCTTGTTACGCGTATGGGCGTAGCCGCCGTGAAAGGATTTCAGGGGGACAGTTTTCCGATTGCTGATGACAAAGTGCTGGCGACGCTCAAGCATATGACGGGGCATGGACAACCCGAAGGCGGCATGAATATTGGTCCATCGCAAATCTCGGAACGAATTTTGCGCGAAGTCTTCTTTCCGCCGTTCGAAGCCGCCATTAAGGAAGCTCATGCCGCGTCCGTTATGGCGTCCTACAATGAAATCGACGGCGTGCCGTCACACGGCAATAGCTGGCTGTTAAACGATGTTCTACGTGGGGAATGGGGCTTTGATGGGGCCGTTGTGGCCGATTATTTCGCCATTGCAGAGCTGGGCGTTCGCCACGCCGTGGTTGCCACGCAACCCGAAGCCGGGGCCTTGGCGCTTCGGTCCGGGGTCGATGTTGAACTGCCGGATGGCGCGGCCTTTATTGCCATGAAAGATTTGGTCGCCTCCGGCGATCTGGATCTCTCATATATCGATCAAGCCGTCCGCCGTATGTTAGAGATGAAACAGCGCGGCAATGTCTGGGCGACGACAGTCTCTGATCCCGACTATGCGGACCAGATTACAGGGGATGATAGTGCCCGTGCGTTGGCTCTGGAAGCGGCGCAAAAGGCGCCTGTGCTGTTGAAAAACGAAGGGGGCATCCTGCCGCTGTCCGCGTCAAAATATAAACGCATTGCCGTCATTGGTCCGAATGCCGACGTCACTATTCTGGGCGGCTATTCCGACGAACCGCGTCAGACAGTCTCCATCTTGGACGGATTGAAAGCCAAAGTTGGGAATGACGTCAGCCTGTCACATCATAAAGGTGTCAGCTTGACGGACAACCGGTCATGGTGGGACGATGAAGTCAGCCTTAGCGACGCGGATGAGAATATGTCCTCAATCGCTCGTGCCGTAAAAGTGGCGAAGAAGGCTGACTTGGTCATACTTGCTATTGGCGGTGATGAAAGCACGTCGCGCGAAGCTTGGTCTGAAACCCATATGGGCGATCGCAACGACATTACCTTAATCGGTCAACAAAAAGAACTGGTCGACGCGTTGGCAGAGACGGGTAAACCGATGGTCGCGGTGATTATCTCGGGTCGTCCGTTGAGCCTCGCCAATGTCGAAGATAAACTCCCCGCCATTCTTTATGGGTGGCAGTTGGGTCAGGAAACGGGAACGGCCGTGGCCGATATTTTATTCGGTGATGTGAATCCGGGCGGTAAAATGCCGGTCACAGTTCCGCGCACCGTGGGTCAAATTCCGGCATTTTATTATCATAAACCGTCGGCCCGACGTGGCTACGCCTTTGACGATGCGTCGCCTTTATATGCGTTTGGATATGGTCTCAGCTACACGACGTTCAAAATGTCTGAGCCGACGCTGGATCACGCCGTGATTGCGCCGGATGGCACTGCGACGATGTCCGTGACGATTACAAACACGGGGAACCGCGTCGGTGACGAAGTCGTGCAAATGTATATTCGCGATAAGGTCAGTTCGGTGACGCGGCCCGTCAAGGAGTTGAAAGGGTTCGCCCGTGTCACGTTGAACCCAGGCGAGACAAAAACGGTCTCTCTGCCGATCACGCCCGCCGCGCTTCGCTTCTATAACCTTGAAATGGACCGGGTGGTTGAGCCGGGCGAGTTCGACATCATGGTGGGTAATAGTTCCGACAATGTCCAAACAACCACGCTGACAGTTCGCTAGCGATCAGACATGGCAGTATAGGCGTGCTTGTGTAGGCGTTGCTGTGACGGTGGGGGAGAAACTGGTTTCTTGGAAAGCGTCATGAGTCGCAAACCACAAGAGGACTGAAACCTGTAACACGGCCGTTACAATTTCTGTCGCGCAGGGCCGACGTCAATGCGATAGGGAGACCGTTATGGTAACCCACACGCCCCATATTCTCGTCGTCGATGATCAAGCGTCGATTGTGCATCCGTTGTTGCGCAATCTTGAAACGAATGGATTTCGGGCGACAGGCGCGGAATCAGCAAGCCGTGCGCGCGTCTTGATGAAACGAAATGCGTTTGATCTGGTTATTTTGGACGTGATGATGCCCGGTGAAGACGGGCTTAGCCTTTGTCGCTATTTGCGGGCTGAAACAGATATTCCCGTTATTCTGCTGACGGCGTTGGCCGACGATAGTGATGTCATCCTCGGTCTCGACGTGGGGGCGGATGATTATATGACGAAGCCATTTAACCCCCAAGAATTGGTGGCCCGTATTCGGTCTGTGCTGCGCCGGGTTCAATCGAATTCTCGGATTACGCCGTCACGACGGTTTCAATTGGGGACATGGAAGCTCGACATTGACCGTAGTGAGTTGACCCGATCCGATGGACTGGTCGAGACGCTTAGCACGGGCGAATTAGAAGTTCTGAAAGTGTTCGTCGCGGCTCCTTTTGTCACATTGTCGCGCGATGATATTCTGAACCGGACGAAAGGGCGCGAAGCATTGCCCTTTGAACGCAGTGTGGACGTCATGGTCAGTCGGCTTCTTCAGAAAATTGAACTCTCAAAAGCCAATCCAGATTACATTAAAACGGTCTGGGGGAGGCTACCGTTTGGCCGTGGACGTGACGCAATTATGAGACGATTCCGCCTCAGCGTGGCGCAGCAATTCATGCTCGTATTATTCGCGGTGCTAACCGTTGCACAGGGCGTCAATCTCGTTTTGTTGGTGGGTGAGCGAGCCTTGGTGCGGCAGAATGATTTGAACCAACAGGTTTTGCAGACGGTGGAAGATATTCTTCTTAATCCGCCTGAATTGGAGGGGGTGCGTCTCCCGTTTTATTTGCCCGAAGTGAGAGGCCTGCGCGGTGCGTTTTTCTATTCAGACAGTAACCGCGCGGTTGGTATTCCGACGGGTAAAAGTAAGCCCAAATTAGAAGCGGCACTGCAAAAACAACTCGATGCGAATGGCCTGTCAGTCCTTGGCGTTGATGTGACACTTTTGCGCGAGGGGCCGAATGCCAAGCGCGCAGGGGATGAGACCCTCAGAGTGGCTCAGGCCGATCGACCCGGCGCAAGACCGAGGCCTGGATCAGCAGGCCCGAGGCCGTTGGATGGACGCCCTGATGGCCGTCCGGGGCCGCCTCGACCTGCAGGAGAGCCACACTTTCGTCCGCAGACCCCGCCGGGGGGATCAGGAGGTTTTGCTCCCGGAATTGAGGAGCTTCTCGTCTCTGTCCAAGTGGAAGACGGCTTGTTTTTCAATGCGATGGTTCCACATTATCCAAGAGGGCGTTTGGCGCCGCGAATCCTTTTGGCGACAGGCGTATTGCTTCTTTTGACTTTGCTTGTGGGCGGGTTCTTCATTCAACGCATCGTCTCGCCTTATGGGAAATTCGCAGAATCGGCGAAGCGGCTGGGCCGCGGTGAAACTCCGATTGCCTTGTCAGAGACCGGGCCGGATGATGTCCGTAATGCGGCCATCGCGTTTAACCGGATGCAGGATCGCCTTACGCGATTGATCGAAAGTCAGCGCACCATGTTGCGGGCTGTCGGGCATGATTTGCGCACGCCGTTGACGGCGATGCGTATAAACGTCGAAAATATGCAGGGTGGAGACACGAAAACCGCCTTGATTAATTCTATCGGTGAAATGACGGCGCTAACGGAAGACGTTTTGGGATGGGCCAAAGACCTATCCGGCAATGAGGCGTTAGCGCCCGTTAATTTGCCATCCTTTCTCCATGCGCTTGTCGAAACCTATCACCGACAAGGCGACAGGGTTGCCTATGAAGAGAACGGTCCCATTGTTGTAAAAATGCGCCGTGACGCAATGCGGCGCGCGCTTCGAAATTTAATTGATAATGGCGTGCGTTATGCCGGCGCTGTCACGCTCAGAGCTGAGGCGTCAGACAACCATGTGACGATCTTAATCGAGGATAACGGGCCCGGTATTCCTGACCGAGACTTGTTGCGTGTCCTAGATCCGTTCGTGCGGTTGGAGACGTCTCGGAATAAGAAAACGGGTGGAACTGGGCTTGGGTTGTCAATTGCGCAATCCGTTATTCAAACTGATGGTGGGCAACTCATTTTGGTAAACCGCCCAGATGGCGGTTTACAGGTGAAGGTGATTATTCCGCATTAGCGCGGTTAAGGCATTATCGCGGTGGACGCCCACCACCTTGCCCTTTTTTGCCACCACTGGGTTTGCTTTGAGAGCGGTCTTCAGTGTTGCGCTGTTGAACGTTGAAAATCAATTCTGAGCGCATCAATTTGCCATCTCCATTTTTATCGAGCCGATTAAATTCACCGATCAAGCGGGTCTCAAATTCAGACTCTGTAATCACACCATTCATATTGGTATCAAAGCTGAGAAACGTTGGCATGGCAGACCCGGAACCGAGGGCGTTGAGGCTCCAACTTTGAAATTGCGTAGCGCTCGGGTTGCGGCCAAATTTGGCCCAGTCCATTTTTATACCCGCGTCTAATTCGGTGAGGGTCGTGACCCGGTTATTATCTGTATCATGTCCAACAAAATAAAGCCCAACGGGGTGAGCGAATACGCCAGAGGATTGGCCGCCGCCCCCTCCGCCTTGAGGTCCGCCGCCGCGTTTTGGGCCGGACGCACAGGCCGTGAGGCTGCAAAGCGCGATGAGTATCGCGGGGGTCGTAAGGAAGGTTAGGCGAGCCATGAGCGGTCTTTCAGTGATTTGACCCCGTCCGTAGCGGACAATCCCGTAAAACGCATCTTACAGTCGCTCAATGATGTTTCACCGTTGTTACAATCAACGCCTTTGTCGCGGGGGCGGGCCGTCTCGCCGCGCGTCCGGGTCTGGTGTGCCCATGACGCATCGCGGGACAACCGGATAGTCCGTGGTTAGGAAATAGGCGTAGGTACCATTGGGGAAATCCGGTGTTACCGTCAGTTTTCCATTACACTCATCCAGATCGCCCAAGCCGGGGACATAGACGTAATCTGCCGTAAATGTGCCGTCATAGTTTCCGCCCGGCTGGTCGCCACCCGAGGGGCGCTGACCTGATTTAAGGCGGTAGCTTGACGTCATGTCCGACACTTCGGTTCCGTCGGCATGAGTGTAGCCGTAACGCGCATAGATCGGAAAGCCGTCGACCGCCCATCCAATTTGCTCAGAATGGGTCGAAGCATCCACCGCGAGTCGATCCATCAACCCGGTTGGCAATCCGTGATAATGATATTTCCCAGTCGGCTGGACGTGAGCGTGATTATCATCCAGCCCGAGCGCGACTGCGCCAGACAGAGCTTCATACGACCAACCGAGTGAGGGGTCGCCGCGATAGAATTCGCCTGCGCCCGGATCGAAGGTGACGCCGTTTAAAGCGACCCCTAGATCTTTTACTCGTGTGGCCCGACCGGAATGGACGGGGTTAAGCGGAACGCGAATATCAATCTCAAATTCGGAAATGGTGTTTGGATTGCCGGGGTTGGGGAACGCCCCCGTCAAATGCTTAGAAATAGAATTAGACTTAATATATCGCCATTGCTCATCGACCGTCACGGTCACTTGGTTCTCTGTGATCGGCGGAACCGTGGCAGGATAAATTGTCGGGGCGTGTTCAATTTGAACGATACGGTGATCGCGCATGTGTCGCGGACCGGGTCCTCCCGCTGGACCACCATCAAATCCGACTCTTGAAGTCCCATCACGCATTGATGGCGGCGGGATATGATCCGGGGGGATGATGGTCTCAGTCGCACAGGCCGACGTGAGCAAAAGCAAGGCGAGGGGAAGGTAGGAAAGTTTTGGTGACATAAACTTAGATCGCGCGCTGGACCGTGCAAAACAAGCAATCGAGTGTATCCAAATGTAACGCCTTGATCGCTCGGTTTATGTTGCGCGCAGACCCAAGGGCTGTTTTAAAGGTGATAAGCAAGGATATCATGGCGGCTCGTAAACCAGAGACAGAACAAGGTGAGGAGGCCGTCGTGAAACCGACGGTATTTTTTAGCTATTCTCGCGCCGATCAACCTCAAGCTCTACCCATTATCGACGCGATTGAAGCGGCAGGATATCATGTTTGGTGGGACGGAATGCTTGAGGGCGGAACGGAGTTCCTGTCCCAAACGGAAGCAGCACTCGAATCCGCCAAAGCCGTCGTTGTGCTGTGGTCGCGTCAGGCGGTTGGATCGCATTGGGTACGGGACGAAGCGACGAGTGGTCGAGAGCGCGAACGGCTGATCCCGCTCACCTTGGATGGCACTATGCCGCCGCTCGGTTTCCGCCAACTCCAAGTCATTGATATGCGCAAATGGTATAATCGACCGGACGTGCAGGATGAACTCATGCGGGGGTTGGCCAAGCTGCACGACCGCGAATATGAGCCGCTGGACCCCGCCAACCGCTTTGGCGGGACCGTGTCTTCAAGACCCCGGATGTCACGCCGCACGCTCATGCTGGCAGGCGGCGCCGTGGCTGTCGTTGGAACGGTCTTGACCGTGCGGACGTTCCAAGAGGCTGGACGATCTCTCGGTCGCAATATTGCCGTCCTGCCGTTTCTCAACCGCGCGGGTGAGCCGTCTCTCGACTATGTTGCGGACGGTCTTGCTTCCGCCGTCCGGGACGGGTTGTCGATTAACCCTTTGCTAGAGGTCATCGCGCGCTCATCATCGCAAGAGGCGACGCGTGAAAGTACCGATCCGACGCGGATCGCCAAAGCACTGAGCGTTGATCATATTTTGGAAGGCCGTCTGGAAATATTGCAGGGGCGGCAACAATTTGTGGTGAGCTTGGTCAATGGTCGCAAGGGTGTTGTGCAATGGATAGAAACCTATCCCTATTTAGCGGACCGAATTTCGGTGGTGCGGGACGTTATCATCCAAAATGTTGTCAAGATAATGACGAACTCGACCTCGGAACCGCTCGGCGGCTTAACGGAAAACCCCGAAGCGTATGACGAATATATGCGCGCCAATGAACTCCTTTACCGTGCGGCGACGCCTGAAAATATTGACATTGCCACGCAACGGTTCCGACGGGCGGTTGAACTCGACCCGCAATTCGGACTCGCCCACGCAGCCTTGGCCGAAATATTGCTCCATAAGGGGGCCACGAGCCCGGACAAGGCGGCATCATTGCGTCTAATTGAGCAAGCCATAAAAAGCGCGCGATTAGGCGTTGAGGTCGCGCCAGATGTGGCGAGTACGCATATGACGTACGGCTTTGTTTTGATTTCAGGGCGCGCCGATTTCAAAGCGGCCAAACCCATTTTGGAAACAGCGGAGAGGATCGGGCTCACGCTCGTCAAAGACATCAACCGCTATGCGATCTATCTCGCCGGTGTCGGTCGATCCGAGGACGCGATCAGTATGGCGCAGCGCGGGGTGGCGCGCGATCCGCTCAATCCCAATGCGATGGAGACGGTGGCTTATGCCTATTATTCAGCCGGGCAATTCGAACGCGCCATCACACTTTATCAGAATGTTCTGGCGTCGGATCCGAGCCGTTTAACGGTGCGGGCCTGGCTCGGTCTGGCGAAAATCTATTCCGGTGACGCCGGTGGCGGCCTCGACGCCTGTCAGGACGAAGCCAACTTGATGGAAAAATATACGTGTCAGGCGATTGGGTCGGCGCGGCTCGAAGATAATGTTGGCTCAGCGCGCTATTATACGGCGCTGATGGACCGATTTGGAGATGCTGCCGCCTATCAACAGGCGCAAATCCTTGCTCAAATGGGGGACGTAGACGCCGCTATGGAAACATTGCTAAAAGCGGAGAGGCTTGAGGATACAGGCCTTTCGCTCACCTTGATCGACCCGGCTTTAAGGCCCCTGCGTGATCGCGATGATTTTAACGCGCTGCTTGTGCGTTTGGGATTGGGCGACTAGCATCAACGTATTAACGGGAGCATCATCATGAAACATATTCTTCTCGGCACACTTGCCGCCTTCGCTTTATCCGCCTGTGTACCTGCAGACAACGTCGATGACGCCGAACCGAAGGCCGTGACGGAAGCCGTCGACATGAATACGAAGACAATGGAGATGGAATGCGCTGTGCCCGGCCCGGATGATACGTGTGCTTGCAAAAAAACTGATGCGAATGGTGACTGCGTCGAAGGCGGCGGATCCGGTGTTATTATTCAAGGCGACACCTCAGTTTGTGCCGTAATTGCGCCTGATGGCAGCTGCGCCTGTGAGGTGCTGGATGACAATGGCGACTGTGTCGAAGGCGGCGGCTCAGGCGTGATTATCCAAGGTGGCACCAACGAATAGGCTGAGCCTAGCTCATGGGGTCTGTCGCGGCGCAAAGCGCGGGCAGGTAGGTCGCTTGACCGTCATTCGGCGTGACATTGCAGACGACGTCTTTAATCCAGTCTGTCGCCTTCGGGACTGACGCGAAAGTTGTTGGCGCGTCGTCGGACCAACAGAGACCGGACCCTCGGCTAACCACACCGATTAAATCTGTTCCAGACAGGATCGGGCCGCCGCTATCACCGCGACAGGTTTTGCGGCCCGATCCAAGGGCGCAAAATGCGCTTGGGTCTGTCTGTGATGGTCGAATTGTCCGGCCCGTTCTTGCGGCGTTCGTCGCGTTTCTTTTGTCACGCAGCTCATTGCACGCGTCCCAACTAATCGCGGTGAGGGATAATTTCCGCAACAGGGCAGAGGCAACATTCGTTCTCTCAAAATGGGTTTTGCCCCAACCATAAGCGGACAAATATTCCTCAAGATCAGGATCAGGGTTGGCGATACCCAAACGAACCGTCTGAATGCGGGCCGGGTCGTTAGGCACCGCGGCAAAGGTGGTCCGATCGAGGACTTCGGCGGTATGGATATAGTGCAAGGTTTGTTCGCCGGTTTTCAGATCAAAGAGCCGGACGCGACCATCATCTGTCCACGTCAGCAGACTGTCCTCATTAAAGTCAGTTTTGACGATGTAACCGCCATGAAAGGCTCTGAACGGCACGGTCTCAGTGTCGATGTCCAAAAGTTCCACACTGCCTAACTCACCCTCAATAATGATCAGTCGCTCTGGACCCTGTTTGGCATCATAGACGGGCAGACTATGATTGATCGTTTTTAGGAGTTTTCCAGAGTCTGTTTCGCGAATTTGGCTTTCACCATTTCGAGACCAAAGGTGGAATTTTTTCCCGTCCCTAGAAAAGTGGATTGCATCACGCGGGTAAAAGACGGGAAGGACGTCGAAGATGGCGAGGCGGCGTTTTTGCGGAACACTCCAGACTTCGCCGCGCCCTTTATTGCCAATCAAAATGACCCGCGTTCCGTCTGAGCTGACACCTTCTTTAGAAAACTCCATGGCATTCCGACCAATTTCCGTCCGGACACCTGTGGTCATGTCCGTAACGTAAATTTTGCCAGTAGTCTGGTGCTCTGCGATGTATCGCGGCCTTTGTTCGGGACGATCAACCGCCGCGAAATTGTTCTGAGACAGTCTGCGTGTTTTGGGGTCCAGCAACAGTTTCTGTGAATTAATGTCTTCGATTGCGATCCCTTGCGGCGTGAGCGTGACATCATAAAGACGGTTGTCTTTCGAAATGCCCGTTCCTTCGAACCACGATATTCTACCCTGTGACGCCAAATCGTCAGTGTCGAATTTGACCAAAGCGAGATCATTCAAATTGGTTTTAATGTCGTAACTCGGGTGAATGATAATGTCGGCAACCTTTAAAGTTTTGGACTGTGTTGTGGCAATGTTTTCGACGTCCAAGCGCATTGAGTAGGCGAAAGTTGGAACGCTAAACCCGCTTCGATCTGCATTCGGCGCGACAAAACAATGTGCTGCGGTCAGGGCCCAGCCAGCTGCGATGAGTGACCCGCCGCAGACATGGCGCGCTTCCCATTCCTGCAGATTTGGAAACTTCGCGAGTAATAAATCGGTCGGCGCGCCTTGTTCATTCATCAAAAATTGCACTTGAAAGGGGGCTGCAAACCGAGGGATCGTGATGGCGTTCATTGAGGCGGGCGTCGATATATAGTGGCAAATTAGCGGCATATCTTCCCGCGCACCCTCACACAGACCTGCGGCTTCTGCCGCTTCACGCGCCGCTATTTTTTGATCTATTTCAAGGCTGATCCGCTGTTGCTCGGCCACTTCTGCGGCGATTTCATCTGGGGTTAAAGGCGAAAAAGGATTGGGATCGACCGCAAAGGCCGTCTTCTGTTCAATCTTGTCGAGCATGACGAGCGGTAGATCGACCAAACGATGGTCCGATACCATCGCTGGCGTCACGGCCATTGTTTGTGTCGCCTCTGAGCTTGAGTTGGGGTCGTAGTGTGCGGCTAATTCTGCAGGGTTCGACACAGTCGTGCAGGCGGAGAGCGCGACCGGGATCGCGAGGAACGCGCTGAGTTTGGTCCGAAAAAAGATCTGAATCATAAGTTGCGCCCCTGCGTAAGTTGCTATCACCCAAACCTGTTTTGAACAAATAATCTATGGGCGGCTTTCTTCGTGCCTATGCTTGCTCCGGGCTCGCAAGCTGATAGGCCGTGGCAAGCAGGAGCGCGTTATGAATATCGCCAATCGAGATATGTTCCCCAGTGACGCCACGCAGGCGCGCTTTGCGGATATTGGCCCATTGCTCGAAAATTCGCTGCTTGATGAGGCCTTTCACCAGCATGAGGCGAAGGCGGTGCGCGCCAAACGGATATATCACCGCGTCGGCCGGTTCGCGATCTTGTTGATCGCGATCAGCGCGATTTATACGATTTCAGATGCGCTCGTTTTGGACGCAACCCGGTGGACGACATCCCTCACGCTCGGCGCGGCGGTCTTGGCGATCCTTGGGATTGCGATGCAGGCGATGATCATTGTGACACGGCAAAAGCAAGTCTGGTTGCTCAATCGGTTCGCGTGTGAGCGGATCCGGAGTTTGAAATTTCAGAGCTTCCATCTTGGCGATAATGTGCGGGATAAGGCGGGGCTTCAAACGGCTGTGACAGAATTCACGTCACGGCATTTATCGCGCTTAGAGAATGATCTGAACGCTGGTATGGCCGTGTTGGAACGGTTTAGTCCGGACAAAGCACTGGATACGCCAGACCATGAAAAGTTAGGCGACGCGGACCCGACGATGGCGGCTCAAGCGCGAGAAGCGTTCGAAGAATTGCGCGTCCGCTATCAGATCAATTTTGCCAGTAGTGAGGTCGCGTCTTTGCGCGGCAAAATGCGCAGCGTCACCTCTCTGCAAGACGTGATGTATTTCTCAGCCGTCACGCTGGCTTTTATATCGTTGGGCATCAAAATTTTTGATCCAGCGCACGACTTGCCAACACATTGGGTCGACTTTGCCGCGATCACACTGTTCATTTCCGGCGCGACGAAGGCCATTACCGATAATGCCTTGCTACAAGAACAGTCCCAAGGTCGTTATGAGACTTATATTGGGGCGCTGGAGCACGCCATGGTGGTCGCCAATGGTCGACGCGCGTCACTGGATGAGATCGTGGACGCGATCGAACGTGTTTGCCTCGTCGAGTTGGACCTGTTCTGTCAGGACGCGTTGCGGGTGAGTTACCGTTTCTAAGCCTTCGACCTATTTGCGGTAGATAAAGCGTTTCAGGCCCTCGGCTTCAAACGGTGCCCAGTCACCCTCTGGTTGGGCGAGACGATCAGCCAGAATATTCATGACCAACGGATTGACGCCGAGACCCGTATGGCTGGCCGGGACGCGGATATTTTCTGTCTGGCCACCAGGGGCTTGGATTGACCCGCGCCACGCGACGATGCCGTCGGTTTTCGAGTAAACGGACGTTGTTGGTACCGGGGGCGCGACGGAGAGCGTGGACAGTCGCGTTTGCATATCTTTTGTCGGTGCGCCGTTCATGAATTCATATAAACGACTGGCATTGGTTTGATCCATGTCGCCCGAAATCGGACTGCCGAGTGTGATGACACTGCGGACCGCGTCAGGATTATGCTTGGCCATTTCGCGCGCAAATACGCCGCCAAGGCTCCAGCCAATCAGTGTGACTTTCTGGCTCTCACGTTCATGCACAGTCTTGAGGAGATCGCGCATTTCGCCTTCGCGCTGGTCATTGAATTTCAGGTTTCGCCCGAGGCCCCAGCCATAAGTTGAATATCCGAGATCGGTGAGTAAGCGGCGCATCGGTTGGGTTGACCGATCGCTCGCGACAAAGCCGGGCAGGGCAATGACTGGATGACCGTCGCCTTTGGGCAGCCGCTTCATCAAGAGGCGGAGGGCATAAAAGGAATTAAGCTCAAAGAGGCTTCGTCCTTCAGTGAGTGTCCAAAGAAGGGACGGTGCTTTGCTGGCCATGGTTCTGCTCATATCGTCTTTCGTCATGATCGTCGGCGACCCCTAGGGGGCTGCCTTATGTATTCTTACGCGATTGTTGGTTAACGAATTTCGGCGCATCGGTTAGCCCGAATGGCTGTTGGCCGCTTTCGTGTCCGCTGATTTTGTAATGATAGTCTTGGTTCTGACTGTTTTCGTTGCGGCTTTCACAGGTTTTTTGACAGGCTTTTTCTCAGCCGTGGGTGTGGCGCCTGCAGCTGCCTTACTATTCGTGGATTTTTCCAGCGCGGCGGCGGCGGCCAAATGAGCCTCAAAACTGTTCTGGATACATTCCGAATAGAAATCGGGGTCTGGAATGGCGCTACGGCAGGCCGTGAAGTTCACGGTGATTTCACCACAATAACTGTGGATCACATGGCCCAATTTCACCCCGTCGACGAGGCACAACATACCGTGCATCCCGATCAGTTTCGCGCCCGCTGAATAGATAGGCACGGGCGGTCCCGGGACATTGGTGACGACCGTATTGATGATAGGCTTGATATGATCGGCCAGTTTAAACCGGGAATAGAGCATCGCGCCGATATTCATAACCGGGGCGGGCGCAAGCTTTGACATTTCGGCCATTTGCCGTGCGCCAAGAGCGGTCGTGAAGGATTTCGCTTTGACCGTTTCTTCCGTCACATAGCGAATACGTTCTTGTGCGGACGGGATATGCGAGCCCAATGGTACGAACATCGCCGCGACCTGATTACCTGCTGTGTTCTTCTCATTATCGGACCGAACTGAAATCGGGGCCATCGTTGTGACCGACGTGTCGGGGAGTTCGCCGTAATGATCGAGATAGAGACGCATCGAGCCGCCAACGACAGAGAGCATAACATCGTTCAATGTTGAGCCTGTGGCGAGCGCGCGAATGCGCTTTATGTCTTTCATGTCAAACGTGCGCGCATCAAACATGCGGTGCGGTGACACGACGCCGTTAAACCGCGTTTTTGGCGCTTTCATCAGCGCGCTAAAGTCGAAATCCCGCTGGATCAGTCCTTTGGCCGCACGGACCATGCCCGGGGCTGCATGACGCATGGCCATCGCTTGGCGAACTGGATTGAGTAGGCTGCGGGCATAGCCGCGGGCGAACATGCCAATCTGGCTGGGGTCCGGTTCAGGTCTCCAATTATCGCGGGGCAGTATTTCCGTATCGTCATTCGTCAATGTGTGCAGAACGTTCATCATGTCCACGCCCGACACGCCGTCGATGGCCGCGTGGTGGACTTTTGTCAGCATGGCGTAGGAGCCTTTGGGCACGCCGGGGATGTTGTCTAGCCCTTCGATGATCGTAAATTCCCACGGTGGGCGGTTCAGGTCCAAGGGACGGGCAAATATGCGGGCTGCTTGAATGCAGAGCTGTCGCCAATCACCGGGTTTCGGCAAAGCGATATGACGACAATGATATTCAATATCGAAATTACTGTCCTGAACCCAATAGGGGTAGTCAATCCCGAAGGGGACTTTGACCATCTTCTGGCGCATTGTATCTGACATATGCAGACGGGATTCGATGAAGGACAAGATGTCTTTGAAGCGCACGAAGCCGTCTTTGGCTGTGCTTGGGTCATAGATGAGAAGCGAGCCAATATGAACGGGAGCCGCTTCGCGCTCCATCGACACGAAAACCGAGTCGAGACCCTGCATCTGTTTCATTCTGTTCCCCTTATTTTTTTTCAAGCCTACACGAGAAAATTAGAGGAGTCATACTAATGCATTAGGTTACGTGGTATCTGGCATTAGCGTTTGATTTCATTTGTTTTTATCGTGGGAATTCCCGGATTATTTGGTCTAAGTTTTTCAACAAAGCGTCACGTTTTGCGTCCGCCAAGATCATTTCACCTGTCGCTCCGGTGCGATCAAGTTCCCTCACAATATGCGAAAATGTCTCGCGTCCACTGGTCGTCATATAGAGGTGAGACACGCGACCATCTTGATCAGACGCCTGCCGAATGAGGTAACCTTGTGTCACGAGACTGGCGACGGCGCGTGAGACAATGCCTTTATCCATCGGCGTCATGTCGACGACCTGGCTCGCCGTCCGGCCTTCTTGATCGCCAATCGCCGCGAGGACGCGCCATTGGCTAAGGTTGATTCCACCGACCGTTGCGGCCACATGTGAGACGCGGCGCGCGATGAGATCTGCGATCACAGTGACCTTATAGGCCACGCTATCATCAAGCGGGAGGCTCTGTGGAAGCCCTTCAGTCTCAGGGGCGGATTTCATAGGACTATTCATACTGCTCATGAGGCCGTCCCCTAGTTAAAAGTTGCAATCACAACTGATTGTCTATACAACTATATGCAATGCTGCAACCCAGATAGCGAGTGAATGACGATGGCTGACCTTTTCGAAAATCCTGCAGGCCTTGATGGCTTTGAATTTATTGAATTTTCATCGCCTGAAAAAGGTGTGTTGGAACCTGTCTTTAAAACGATGGGCTTTCAGCATGTCGCGACTCACCGCTCCAAAGACGTTAATCTCTGGCGACAAGGCGGGATCAATCTGATCACTAATTACGAACCCAACTCTGCGGCTTATTACTTCGCCCGCGAACATGGTCCATCCGCGTGTGGCATGGGGTTTCGGGTTCGGGACGCTCAGGCGGCTTACACACATTTGCTAGAACAAGGCGCTGAGCCGGTTGAGGTCAGCACAGGCGCGATGGAGCTACGCATTCCGGGCATTCGCGGCATCGGTAATTCGATCATCTATCTCATTGATCGGTATGCGGATGAGGGGGATGACGGACTGTCGATCTATGACATCGACTTTGAATTTTTGCCCGGTGTTGAGAAATTCCCTGAAGGCTGTGGTTTCAATAAAATCGATCACCTGACCCATAATGTCTATGGGGGGCGTATGGCCTATTGGGCCGATTTCTATGAGAAGCTCTTCAACTTCCGCGAAATTCGCTACTTTGACATTAAGGGCGAATATACGGGCCTCACGTCCAAAGCGCTCACGGCTCCGGACGGTAAAATTCGCATTCCTCTCAATGAAGAAGGCGAAGGCGGCAAAGGCCAAATCGAAGAATTTCTGCGCGAGTATAATGGCGAGGGGATCCAGCACATCGCCTTGATCTGTGATGATCTCGTGGATTGCTGGGACCGCCTGAAAAAGCAAGGTGTCCCCTTCATGACGGCACCGCCAGAGACGTATTACGCTATGCTTGACAGGCGTCTGCCGGGGCATGGTCGTCCGATTGACGCGCTGAAATCACGCGGCATCCTGCTCGACGGGACGACGGAAGACGGCACACCGCGTCTACTTTTACAGATTTTCGCAGAACCACGCGTTGGTCCGGTCTTCTTTGAATTTATCCAGCGCGTCGGCGACTATGCCGACGGGTTTGGCGAAGGCAATTTCAAAGCCCTTTTTGAATCTATTGAACGCGACCAAATTGAACGCGGCGTTTTAGACGTCGCTTAAGCAGCAGAGGCTGTCGCGAAACACTCTATTCTCATCTGAGATAAGAAAGGGACGTTATGAGAATTCCACCCCTCATTATATTCACGGTTCCTGTTCTGCTTGGATGGGTTGCCGCGGGGTTCGGTGTCGTCGGTGACGACCCAATGACGGGGCAGGTACTTTTTGCGTCGGCTCTGTTTTTGAGCGGAATTATTTTCATGGGAGTGGCTGTTTTTGGTTTCAAAATGAAACGCACGACAGTCGATCCAATTCGCCCCGAAGCGGCAAGCGCGCTTGTAACAAATGGGATTTATGCGATTAGTCGAAACCCGATGTATGTCGGCATGGCAGCGTGTTCGATAGGCGTTTGTGTTTTCTTTGGATTGTGGGTCGGTCTCGCGATGGCTGTCATTGCTGTGGCTTACATCACGCAATTTCAAATCAAGCCCGAAGAGAAAGTTTTGACGAAAATTTTTGGCAAAGACTATTCTGATTACCGCCAAAACGTTCGGCGATGGCTATAGAAAGGCACGATATGACATCCACTCCCAAGCTCGGCGGCGTCCACCACGTGGCATACCGTTGCCGGGATGCGAAAGAGACCGTAGAGTTCTACGAACGCGCGCTCGGCATGGAATTCACCAAGGCTTTCGCCGAAGATCATGTGCCGTCCACGGGCGCCTATGATCCCTACATGCATGTCTTCTTGGAAGCCGGGAACGGCAATGTTCTCGCCTTTTTCGAATTGCCTAATCAGGCGGATATGGACCGCGACCGCAATACACCGGACTGGGTGCAGCACTTGGCGTTTAAGGTCGGCTCGGAAGATGAACTCCTGTCCGCGAAAGCGCATCTGGAAGCGATGGGCCTCGACGTGCTTGGCCCCACACACCACGGTATCTTCAAATCGATCTATTTCTTTGACCCGAACGGACACCGCGTCGAACTCGCCGCTGATATTGGCACGGATGAGCAATATGCAGAGCTTAAGCGCGTCTCTCGCCCGATGTTGAATGAGTGGAGTGAGACGAAAAAAGCGCCTCGCCACGCCGCGTGGCTACATGAAATTGCCAATGCCGCGAATGCGAAAAATAAAGCCCCTGAAAAGAAAGAAGACATATGATCGATGCGCTGACACTCTGGGGCTACTGGCGGTCTTCGACCAGCTATCGCATCCGGATTGCGCTGGGTCTCAAGTCGCTGCGTCATGACTATCGTCCGATCAATTTGAAATTGGGCGAACAAAAGAGTGAGGACTATCTGGCCGTCAATCCACACGGAACGGTGCCGCTGTTCCAAGCGGGTGATGTGCAAATGACCCAGTCTCTCGCCATTCTCGATTGGCTGGACGCGACCTATCCGGACCCTGCCTTTGTGCCGACGGATGCGCCGGAACTCTGCCGCGATCTCTATTATGCGGTGGCGACAGAAATTCATGCGCCCAATAATCTCGCGGTTTTGAAATATCTGCGCACTGAATTCGGCGCGGATCAAGCCGCTATTGAGGCGTGGTATGCCACATGGATCGCAAAGACCTTTGCGCCTGTCGAAGCGCGCCTGGCCGCGCATACATGGGCAAGCCCTGACTTACCGTTCGGGCAACCCACACTGTTTGAGATCGTTTTGATCCCACAGGTTTATAATGCCCGCCGTTGGAAGACTGACCTGTTAGCCTATCCGCTGATTGCAAAAATAGACGCGCATTGCGCGACCTTGGAGGCGTTCGACCGAGCGCGTCCTGAAAACCAAATAGACGCTACTTAAGGAAACGCCCGTATGAAACTCGCGACCCTCAAAAATGGCAGCCGTGATGGCGCCCTCATCATTGTCTCCAAAGACCTGTCCAAATATACCGATGCCTCCGATATCGCGCCGACACTGCAATCCGCGCTTGATGCGTGGGCGACGATGGCTCCGCGGTTGAAAACGCTGTCAGAGGCTCTTGAGTCCGGCGACGCGCCGAGCATGCCGTTCGATCAAAGCGCCGTCGAAAGCCCGCTGCCTCGCGCCTATCAATGGGTCGATGGCTCCGCTTATATCAACCATGTTGAATTGGTCCGCAAAGCGCGCGGCGCAGAAGTGCCGGCCAGTTTTTATGATGATCCATTGATGTATCAAGGCGTGTCCGGCCCGAACCTCGCGCCGCATGATCCGATCCCGTTCACGGACATGGCGTGGGGCTATGATATGGAAGGCGAAATCGCCGTTATTACCGATGATGTTCCGCTCGGCGTATCTGAGGCCGACGCGCTCGGTCACATCAAGCTGATCTTGCTGTGTAATGATGTCAGCTTGCGCGGCCTGATTCCAGCAGAACTCGGCAAAGGCTTTGGCTTCCTGCAATCCAAGCCACCGTGTGCGTTCAGCCCCGTTGCGATCACGCCAGACGAATTGGGCGCGCATTGGAAAGATGGTCTCGTCCATCTTGCGCTTCAAATTGACTATAATGGCAAGCCCTTTGGCCGCCCGCTCGCGCATAAAGACGCGACTTTCTCCCTCGCGCGCCTCGTCAGCCACGCCGCGAAAACACGGCCGCTCACGGCGGGCACAATTGTCGGGTCCGGCACTGTGTCGAATAAAGGTCCGGACGGTGATCCGGGTAAACCTGTCTCCGAAGGCGGTCTCGGCTATAGCTGTATCGCGGAAATTCGGATGATTGAAAAAATTGCTACGGGTGAATCCGTGACACCCTTTATGAGTCCCGGTGATACGGTCAAAATCGAAATGCTAGACGATAATGGCCAGTCCATCTTTGGCTCTATCGAGAATGAAGTGAAAGCGGTCTAATGAAGAATAAAGTTTACGATTCAGCCGAGGCGGCGCTCGAGGGTATACTGTTTGACGGCATGACTCTCGCGGCTGGCGGATTTGGCCTCTGCGGTATTCCGGAACTGGCGATTGCGGCGATCCGCGACGCCGGGACCAAAGACTTGACCGCTTATTCCAACAATGCGGGCGTCGATGACTTCGGTCTCGGCCAACTGCTGCAGACCAAGCAAATCAAAAAGATGGGCTCGTCTTATGTCGGTGAGAACGCCGAGTTTATGCGTCAGTATCTGTCCGGCGAACTGGAACTTGAATTCATCCCGCAAGGCACATTGGCCGAACGGATGCGCGCAGGCGGCGCAGGCATTCCGGGGTTCTATACGAAAACGGGTGTCGGCACAGTTATCGCCGAGGGCAAAGAAGAAAAGCAGTTTGACGGCGAGGCCTATATTTTAGAGCGCGGTATCGTCGCTGATCTCGCCATCGTCAAAGCGTGGAAAGCCGACACAACGGGCAACGCCGTTTTCCGCAAGACGGCGCGTAATTTCAACTTGCCTGCGGCGACCTGCGGCAAGATTTGCGTCATGGAAGTCGAAGAGATCGTTCAACCCGGCGAGCTTGACGCCGACGCGATTCACTTGCCCGGCATCTATGTTCACCGCTTGATCCAAGGTGACCATGAAAAGCGAATTGAACAGCGCACCGTGCGGGAGTCAAAATCATGAGCTGGGATAGAAATCAAATGGCTCAGCGCGCGGCGCTGGAGCTGGAAGACGGAACTTACGTTAATCTCGGCATTGGTATTCCGACGCTGGTGGCGAACTATATTCCGGACGGCATGAGTGTCACTTTGCAGTCCGAGAACGGCATGCTTGGCATGGGACCGTTTCCGCTGGCCGGGGAAGAGGATGCAGACCTGATCAATGCGGGCAAGCAGACGATTACAGAGTTGCCGCACACGGCGTTTTTTGACAGCGCGACCAGTTTCGCGATGATCCGCGGCGGCAAAATTGCCATGGCAATTTTGGGCGCGATGGAAGTGGCGGAAAATGGCGATCTTGCCAATTGGATGATTCCCGGCAAACTCGTCAAAGGCATGGGCGGGGCGATGGACCTCGTCGCGGGCGTGGGCCGTGTGGTCGTGATCACCGATCATACGAATAAGCGCGGCGAAGCCAAATTGCTGAAATCCTGCACATTGCCCCTCACGGGTCAAAAATGTGTCGATCGAATTATCACGGATCTGGGTGTCTTTGACGTCACAGAGGCCGGATTGAAACTGGTTGAACTGGCCCCGGATGTCAGCTGGGATGAAGTCGTGTCCAAAACTGAAGCAACTCTCGTTCGCTAAGTGACGGTGAACTGTTAGAGAGGCTCTATGACGCGCCTCACACTCTCGTTTGCCATCGACGCCCCAAAACTCGTCCGTCCTTTCGTCATTTCGACGGGGGCACGAACGCATCAGCCCTATCTGTCAGTCCAACTGTCGGATGGGCTTCATATTGGGCGAGGGGCCGCAGCAGGCCTCCGTTATTTCGGTGAAACGCCGGAGAGTTTAGCCGCGCAAATTGAGACCGTTCGCGCCACGTTAGAGCGCGGCGTCACGCGGGATGCGCTATTGAATATTCTCCCGGCAGGTGGCGCCCGCGCCGCCGTTGATGCGGCGCTGTGGGAGTTAGAGGCCGCGCGCGATCACACGACGGTCGGCGCTGCGCTCAACATCATTCCGAAACCCGTTGCCAGTGCCTTCACCATTGTCTTGGACGATCCAGATGCCATGGCGGCGCAGACGCGGGCGGAAAGCTGGCGGCCTTTGCTCAAGGTAAAATTAGGTGGATCGGCTGAGCTTGAACCCGATCGAATGCGCGCCGTTGCGCAGGCAGCGCCGTCCACGCGAAAAGTCATTGATGCCAACGCCGGGTGGACGGTCACGCAGCTCGGGGCGCTGGCTCCGATAGCGGCGTCCTTAGGCTATGAATTGTTAGAGCAGCCCTTAGCGATTGGATGTGAAACTGACCCCGCAGCCCGGGCGGCCCTGTTGTTGGCTGCGCAATCTCTCCCGCTCTGTGCCGATGAGAGTTTTCAGACAGCCGCTGATTTTGACCGGATCGACGGGCTCTACCAAGCGGTGAATATTAAGCTGGATAAGTGCGGCGGATTGAGCGCGGCCTTAGCCATCCGGAACGCGGCACGGGCGAGGGGGCTGGCCGTGTTTATTGGCTGTATGCTCGCACCGACGGTGGCGATTGCCCCCGCCCATCTATTGGCGCAAGATGCCGATTATGCAGACCTTGATGGCCCGTTCTGGTTTGCGGACGAGCCGGTCACTTTGAACCGAGACGGTTTATTTGAACCGATTGATCCCAGCTTATGGGGCGCAGGCGGTCGCGTGTAAGGCGTAGATACTGTTTATGTTAACGCTCGCATCTTGATTGACACGCTTATCATTATGGCGGATGAAACCCCAAAATAGACCGCCCGAAGGATAAGAGGGTGGTCGGGAAACAAGGGGAAAAATAATGGCGACAGCCACATCAACGCCTGAGGTCGGGCGCGCGAATTCAAGCTTCATTCTGTTAATCACCATTGTCGCGACGCTGGGCGGGTTCCTGTTCGGTTTCGACTCTGGCGTTGTGAACGGAACAATCGATGGCCTCCAGCAGGCCTTTAATTCTGACAGTGTCGGGACTGGATTCTCAGTATCTTCGATGTTGCTGGGTTCGGCAATTGGGGCGTTTTGTGCGGGTTGGCTCGCGGATAAATTTGGTCGACGGAACATGCTGATTGTGGCCGCGGTCTTATTCATCATCTCGGCCTTCGGGTCAGGTATCGCGGGCACGCCATTCGAGTTTATCCTTTATCGTCTTATTGGTGGTTTGGCTGTTGGGGCGGCGTCCGTCATGGCGCCAGCTTACATCGCTGAGATTGCGCCCGCCCACCAACGGGGGCGTTTAACGTCGATCCAGCAGGTTGCGATTATTGTCGGTCTCACCCTCGCGTTCTTGTCGAACTACTTCTTGGCCAAGACGGCGGGCGGATCGACGACGGAATTCTGGGGTGGTTTCCAGACATGGCGTTGGATGTTCTGGATGGAATTGGTCCCAGCGGTCTTGTTCCTTGTCTTATTGTTTTTCATTCCGAAAAGCCCACGCTTCTCAATGTTCAAAGACGATGAAGCCGGCGCAAAAGCAACGCTCTTGAAACTGTTCGGTGATCCGAAGGCGACAGAAAAAGTCTCTGAAATTCGGGCCTCTTTGGCGAACGATCACAAGCCCCGTTTGTCGGATGTGCTGGCAACGAAAACGAGCGGCGGGACAGTCTTCCGTTCAATCGTTTGGGTCGGTATTGGCCTCGCCATGTTCCAACAACTCGTTGGGATTAACGTGGTGTTCTACTACGGCGCTGTGCTGTGGCAGGCGGTGGGCTTCACGGAAAATGATGCCCTGTTGATCAACGTTATGTCCGGCATGTTATCGATTGCAGCTGTGATGATCACCTTGTTTACGATCGATAAAATCGGTCGGAAACCGTTCCTCGTTTGGGGTTCTGTCGGCATGGCGCTGAGCTTGGCGGCTGTCGCCTTTGCCTTTTCGCAAGGCACGCTGGACGCCGAGGGAACATTGCAACTGCCGGGCAAAATGGGCCTCGTCGCCCTGATTGCGGCCAATGCCTATGTCGTATGCTTTAACATGTCATGGGGTCCGGTTATGTGGGTCATGCTTGGTGAAATGTTCCCGAATCAAATCCGCGGCTCCGGCCTCGCGATTGCCGGTTTGGCGCAATGGCTGACCAATTTTGCCATCACGTTCACTTTTCCGATCTGGCTTGCGAGTATCGGGCTTGCAGCGGCTTACTCTATCTACGCGGCGTTTGCGTTGATTTCGGTCTTCTTCGTCATCTGGTTCGTTAAAGAAACCAAAGGCAAAGAGCTGGAAGACATGGAAGGCTAGGGGTTTTACCCGCTTCAAAAAAGTTTCATATCAAGGCGGCTAGCGCGCTGCCTTGAATGCTGCTAAGCTGTCGCCATGATCGAAGCGATAAAAACCTTCTTGCTCGCTGTGCTGATGTTCTTTCTCGCCTTACTTTTAGGCCTTTAAGACTCTCATTCTCGCGTTTGCAGACATAAAAAAACGGGCGCAGCTGCGCCCGTTTTTTGTTGCTTAAATGAGGGCGGGAGCGGCTTAGCTCTCGCGCCGAGTCAAAAACGCTAGCCGTTCAAACAGATGCACATCTTGTTCGTTCTTCAGCAGCGCGCCGTGCAGTGGCGGGATCATTTTTGTCTTATCAGTCTCGCGCAATGTTTCCGGATCAATATCCTCAACCAGTAACAATTTCAGCCAATCGAGTAATTCTGAGGTCGAGGGTTTCTTCTTTAAACCCGGCATCGCGCGGACTTCAAAGAAGCGCTTAAGCGCAGCGGACAGCAGACGCGGCTTTAAGTCTGGGAAGTGGACATTGACGATCTCTGCCATGGTTTGGTCATCCGGGAACTGGATGTAGTGAAAGAAGCACCGGCGCAGAAACGCATCGGGCAAGTCTTTCTCATTATTTGACGTGATGATGATGATCGGGCGTTGTGCCGCTGTAATCGTCTGTCCCGTTTCATAAACATGGAAGCTCATCTTATCGAGTTCGTGCAGAAGGTCGTTCGGGAATTCGATATCGGCTTTGTCGATTTCGTCGATCAGGAGGATCGGGCGCTGTTCGCTCTCAAACGCGTCCCAAACTTTGCCCTTTTTGATATAGTTGGAAATATCATGGACTCGGTCATCCCCGAGTTGGCTGTCGCGCAAACGCGCCACGGCGTCATATTCATAAAGCCCTTGTTGAGCTTTGGTTGTCGATTTGATGTTCCATTCCAACAGCGGTGCATTGAGACCTTTGGCGATTTCATGCGCCAGAACGGTTTTGCCTGTGCCCGGCTCCCCTTTGATCAGCAACGGCCGCTCCAACGTAATGGCCGCATTCACCGCCATCATCAGGTCCTTAGTGGCAACGTAATCTTTTGTGCCTTCGAATCGCATAGGGTCACTTTCACTATCAAAAATCTATCGGGCTATATTTCCAGCGTCTCTCTGAGGGAACGTCGCCTGTTGCAAGGGCGTATCGCGCAAAAAATACGTGTTTTCAAAGGGGCGAATGAAATTATCAGCCATATGTCACGCACCCTCTTGAGCTTAGGGCGATTGCGACATATCGCGTGGCCATGAACGTCGTTCAGTCGCCTCGATGGGATGGGGGCGAAGCGGATTGATAGAAGGCGATAACGCCCAGGAGTCTCTATATCTTTGTGAATCGTTTACTCGGGAAACGACCATGGCCAAGAAAAAGTCCACGACTACTAAAACTGTTGCTGTGCCCAATGATTATGTGCCGGGCGACGACGAAAAATTTATGAATGATCGCATGCGGGAATATTTCCGTAGAAAACTCCTCGCATGGCGCGAAGAGATCACGGCGCAAACGCGCGGAACGGTTGAATATCTTCAAGGCGAACGGGTCAATCATCCCGATCCCACGGATGTCGCAACCTATAATGCGGATCGTCAATTAGAACTTCGCACCAAAGACCGCCTTCGCAAGCTCGTGCGCAAGATCGATAGTGCCATGGCCCGGATTGAAGACGGGACTTATGGCTATTGCGAAGAGACGGGTGATCCCATTAGCCCGCGCCGTCTTGATGCGCGGCCGATAGCGACCTTATCCCTTGAAGCGCAAGAAATGCACGAACGCGGCGAGCGCCTGCGGGCCGGCTAAACGGCCAACCCGCAAACGTTCCGCGACCTAACGGGTCGCGGTGATATAGGCGTTGACCCGTTCTTCCATAATGCTGAGCGGCACAGGGCCGCTGGCAATGATGACATCGTGGAACTCACGAATATCGAACGCGTCGCCGAGCTCGGTCTTGGCGTGTTCTCGCAGCTCCAAAATCTTGATCTTGCCAATCATATAGGCAGTCGCCTGTCCCGGCATGACGATATAGCGTTCAATCGCCTTGGTGATGTCACCTTCAGGGTTGGGCGTATTCTCTTTCAAATAATCGATCGCTTCTTCGCGGGTCCACTGTTTGTGATGCAAGCCCGTATCGACAACTAAGCGACACGCGCGCCACAATTCCATCGCCAGCCGGCCGAAGTCTGAATAGGGATCTTCATAGAAGCCCATCTCTTTGGGGAGAAACTCCGAATAAAGCCCCCAACCTTCGCTATACGGTGTGTAGCGACCATATTTACGGAACAACGGCACGCCTTCGAGTTCTTGCGCAATGGCGATCTGCATGTGGTGGCCGGGAATACCCTCGTGATAGGCGAGTGCCTCCATCTGGTATTTCGGCATCTGGGCCATGTCGTACAAATTGGCATAATAATAACCGGGACGGGACCCATCAGAGGCCGGGGCATTATAGAAGGCTTTGCCCGCGCTTTGTTCGCGGAATGCTTCGACGGCCCGGACTTCTAGGGCTGATTTGGGCTTGCGTAGAAAGACGTCATCCAAGCGGCCTTTCATCACGTCGATTATCGCCGTGGCCTCGGCTAGATAGTCGGCTTTCCCTGCTTCCGTGTTCGGATAGTAGAATTGCGGATCTGTGCGCATGAAGGCAAAGAAGGCCTGTAAATCGCCGTCAAATTTGACGGTTTTCATGATCTCGCGCATTTCTGCGTGGATCCGATCCACTTCACGCAGGCCAATATCGTGGATTTCGTCGGCCGACAGATCGGTCGTTGTCATCAGGTTTAATCGGTACGCGTAATAGTCAGCCCCATCGGGCAGTTTCCAGACACCATCGTCAGCACTGGCGCTGGCTTGTTGACGCCGCAGCTCAGCGTTTAGTCTTGCGTAGGCGGGCCCGACTTGCTCATCCATCGCTTGAATAGCGTCCGCGAACAATGTTTCGCGCGTTTCGTCCGAAAGGTCGAGCAACTCGACTTTCGCGCGGAAGTTTTCGAGCATCAGGTTTAACTCTGCGTCGGGCTCAAACGGGGCGCCGGACGTGATATTATCAATATCGCGGAGCAAATGGGCATAGACGAATTTGGGCGGCGCGATGCCTTTGTCGAAACTGGTCTTGGAGCGTTCGATAACAGGGTCCATCTTTGCGGGAATGGTCTTTAGCCGCGTAACATAGGCTCGCGCATCGGCTTCATTCTCGATTTTATGCTGGTTGAGCAAAAAGGTCGGGATTCCCGAATGCGTGCCGTACATTTGGTTGAAGGAATAATTATAATCATACCAGCGCATGCCTTCGAGCGTGGTCTCGGCGTTTCGGACATACAGGCGGTGCGACAGCGCTGTATCTTCGTCCAGCGCGTCAACATCGACCTCCTGTGTCAGAAATTCGAGATCGGACCGGACACGATCCATACGATCGAGCCAAGCCGCTTTGGTTTCATCATTCCATTCATCATTGCGGTCCTTGCGGCCAAGGCGAGCCAGATATTCAGGACTCTCCATCACATTTTCTTCGAACCGACGTTCGAACCACGCATTCAACATGGCTGATTCTGTTTGCTCACTGCTGGGTGACTCGGCTTGCGCGACGTCTGAGGTCGCGGGCGCTGTCGCTTGGGTCGATGTGTCCGCTTGTGAACAGGCGCCAAGCAGAAGCAGCGTGACGGCGAGGGGGCGAAGATAGGTCATTATTGGTCTTTCTTATCAGCGATATAAATGTCGATATTAGCTTCGAGAATGTCGAGCGGCACGGATCCATTGGTTAGGACGGCATCATGGAATTCCCGAACATCAAAGGCGTCACCCAGCGCGGCTTCGGCCTTGCGGCGCAACTCAATAATCTTGAGCTTACCAATCATATAGGCGGTCGCCTGACCCGGCCAAACGATATAGCGGTCGATTTCCGCGCGCACGTCGCCTTCGGGGTTCGGGATGTTAGCAAGATAATATTGCGCCGCCTCTTCACGCGTCCATTTCTTCGCGTGGATACCCGTGTCGACGACGAGCCGGGCCGCGCGGAAAATCTCCATGCCGAGTTGCCCAAATTCCTTATAAGGGTCGGTGTAGAGCCCCAGTTCCTTCGGAATTTCTTCGGCGTAAAGCCCCCAACCTTCGATGAAGGCCGTGTGGCCGCCGAGGGCGCGAAACTCTGGTAACCCCTGTAATTCCTGCGCAATGGCGATCTGCATGTGATGGCCCGGAATACCTTCGTGATAGGCCAGCGCTTGTTGCAGGAATGTGGGCTGATCCACCATGTCTTTCAGATTGATATAATAGGTGCCTGGCCGTGATCCATCGAGCGCGGGACTGTCATAAAAAGCGCCAAACGCTGTGGCTTCACGGAACGGCTCAACTCGTTTGACGATCATGTCCGCTTTGGGTTTTGTCAAGAACAGGCCGTCTAATCGCGCTTTCATCTCATCAATAATCGCTGTGGCGTCTGTGATATAAGCCGCACGACCATCGTCATCATTGGCGTAAGTGAATTGCGGATCGGACCGGAGAAAGCCATAAAAATCTTGTAAGCTGCCGTCAAACTCAACGCGGTCCATGATGTCTTGCATCCGCGCTTGAATGCGGGCGACTTCGGACAGGCCAATGTTGTGGATTTCATCGGCGGTGAGGTCCGTCGTGGTGTAATGTTTCAGGCGGGTCGAATAATAGGCTTCGGCATTGGGTAATTTCCACGCGCCATCTTCATCCGTTGTCATGGCCGCATGTTTTTCAAACATTACTAGCATGGAATCATAGGCGGGCTTTACGGCGGTCAGGAGCGCCTCTTGCGCGTTTTGGGTCAGTTCCGCTTTCAGGGCCCCGCCAATATCGCTGGCGTCCAATTTGGCTTTGAAATCTTTAAACAGAGGGCTGTCATCACCGGGGGTAAAGGGTGCGCCCGTGATGATGTTTTGGGCCGGGCTTGTGATTTTATCATATACGAAGCGCGGCAGGAGCACGCCGGCATTGGCTTGCGCTTGAGCGCGGGCTTCGGCTTGACCCAAGAAATCATCAAACGCGTTTAGACGAGAGATATAAGCCCGCGCATCGGCTTCCGTTTCGATCTTGTGAAAGTTGATAATGAAACTCGGCAGGCTCGAATGGGGACCGCTCATATGTTGGAAAACATAATCATTTTGAGCCACCGCGTGGGTCGCCAGCCAATCCGCCTGCTCGACCTCGAACAAGGTGTAGGACAGCCGCGTTTGCGTGTCTAAGCGGTCGACATCGAAATCGCGGCGCATTTCCGCGAGCCAGTTCTGGCGAAGGGCAGCTTCTTCATCCTGCGCGATCTGACTATTGTCGTCGAGTTTATCTTGGTTATCGCGCTTGCCAAAATAAGTTTGGCTCATCGGAGACCGGGCGAGGCCTTCGGCAAAGCGCTCAGCGAACCACGCGTTCAGGCGGTCTGATTCTTGTTGGACAATGGTGGCGCGGTCAACATCGGGGCCGCCCCCAGCGCGACAGCCCGGTAGAATCGCCAATCCGATCATGAGACTTGCCAAGGCCGTGGTTGAGAGATGTTTCATCAGCTAGAATTTCCGTAGATTTGCCATAGGTCCGGTGTATGGTCCGAAACTATCGCCACAATGTCAATTTAAACGCTAAAGCGTAACGTCATGAATGATGTGATTCCTAAAGAGACCGATCGTTATCGGTCCCCTGATCAGCGCGCTGGCTGGATCGGCCTCGCTGTGTTGATCATTCTCGTTCTGATCGGCAGTGTTTGGGGCGCATTGGCGTGGAGCAGTCTGGAGCCTGGACTGCAAGTGCTGGTTGGCGGTGTCATTGCTTTGGCAGTCTTGCTGGCAGCAGGGTTGTTGATCGTGATGCGCGCGGGCGGCGGTGAAGATCGCCGGGCCGCCAGTCGGGACTCACTCTATAGTGACGCGTTTTTCAAATCGATCCGCCCGCAGTTGATTACGCGTAATGGCAAGCCGACGCTAGCGAACCGCGCCTATCTCGATGTCGTCAAACAGCTCGATGTTGATGTCTTAGGCGACGCGCTCCCGGCTGTGGACCGCCTCTTTTCGACAACGGAAAAAGATGGTTCGGCCGCGATTTTCCGCCTGCACCACATTGGGCCTGACACGAAACGGGCGGAAGAAGACATAAACCTCGTCTTGCCTGATGGAACGCTGTCGCGTTTTCGCATCACGGTTTCCCGTCTTGCGGCCGGATCAGGGACGGATGTCGTGCTGTGGCAAATCGATGAAGTTGACGCTCTGGATGAATCTGAATCGACTCTCTCGAATGCGCCGATTGGATTGTTCTCTGTCACGCGGGATGGTCGTGTCATTTCTATCAATGCCACGATGCAGCGGTGGTTGGGCGGACCGGAGGCGCTAAGCCCCGCTCATATCAATGAATTTATCGAAGATCCCCTTATACTTCTGGATTCAGAGGCCGTTCACGGGAAAACCGTTCGGGCCGATACGCGGCTGATTACGCGCAAAGGCGTGGTGACGCCCACGGTTATGATCGCGCGCTGGACCGCTACGGACACGGGCGACCTCATCGCGTCTGTTGCCCTGCACGGCCATACGTCGCGCCCCGGCGCAGATCACCGTAAGCCGATCGCCGCCACTCAGCCTGCCGTGGGGCAAATGATCGAACAAGCCTCGGCCTTTGCCTCAGTGCCCTTTGGCGTCCTGCATGTTGATGGCGCGGATATTATGACCGCCCGCGTGACTTATTATAACAAAGCCTTCCGTAATCTCTCGGGCCGCGACGTACCTGCGAACCAATCGTTCCTGTCACTGTTTGACGGGGCGACGGTGCAACAAACTTTAGCGGGGCATTCTCCGGCGGATATGGCCGAGCTGGGCGCGATCGACGTGCTTCTGGCTGGACCCAAGGCCGTTCCCGTCGCGCTTTACGTTGTGCCGGACCCGGTCATTCCAGAGCGTCTTTGGGCCTATCTCGTCGATATTAGTGCGCGCAAGTCGCTCGAAGAGCAGGTGCGCCAGAGCCAGAAGATGCAGGCCATTGGACAGCTGACCGCGGGGGTCGCCCATGATTTCAATAATTTGCTCACCGCAATTCGTCTGAACACGGATGAGTTGCTACAACGCCATCCTGTTGGCGATCCGTCCTATCCGGAGCTGCAAAATATTAATGCCACCGGCGCGCGCGCAGCCGCGTTGGTCAAAAAACTGCTCGCCTTTTCTCGGCAACAGACGCGGCGCGCTGAACGGATTGATGTGTCCGAAGCCCTGTCGGACATGTATCTGACGCTGAAGCAAACCTTGGGTGGTCAGGCGCAATTGGAACTGA
This sequence comes from Algimonas arctica, assembly GCF_014652695.1. Lineage (GTDB taxonomy): Bacteria > Pseudomonadota > Alphaproteobacteria > Caulobacterales > Maricaulaceae > Litorimonas > Litorimonas arctica. The sequence continues at coordinate 36,461 of NZ_BMZH01000008.1, read as the reverse complement.
GTCACGCGCGCGATTTGCCCGCCGTGATGGTTGACCGATCACAGTTTGATAATGTCGTCATGAACCTGTGCGTGAATGCGCGTGACGCGATGGAAGCCCAGGGTGGCGGCCGCATTACAATCGAATCTGAACGGCTCTCCCGCCCTCATATTAAAGATCAAGTCTTGCTCGCGGCTCTGCGTGATTTCCCATCAGATGATGTCGTGCGTATTGCGGTGTCTGATACGGGCACCGGGATGACCGATGCGGTCAAGGCGAAGATTTTTGAGCCGTTCTTCACGACAAAGGACTTGGGCAAGGGGACCGGATTGGGTCTCGCCACCGTTTACGGCATTATCCAACAATCGGGCGGACACCTCGCCGTTGATAGTCAGCTCGGTCAGGGCACGACCTTTAATATCTATCTGCCTGCGGCCTCAGAGCCGACCGCCGAGGAAAAAGCGGCGGCAATTCCTGTTGTTGTGGCCGAGCGTAAGCCTGCCGATCTCGCGGGGCAGGGCAACATTCTATTCGTCGAAGACGAAGCCGCTGTGCGAATTATTGCGGCCAAAAGCCTGCGCAAGCGCGGCTATCAGGTGACAGAGGCCGAGGACGGCGAAGAAGCGCTCGAGATTCTCGAAGATGCGGTTGAGCCGTTTGATTTACTGTTGTCGGATGTCGTCATGCCGGGGCTCGATGGTCCGGGCTTGCTGAAACAAGGGCGCGCACTTCTCGGGAATGCCCGGATCGTGTTTATTTCGGGCTATGCGGAAGAGAAATTCTCAGACCTTCTGGCCGAAGAACCCGATGTCACGTTCTTGCCTAAGCCCTTTACGCTGGCAGAGCTGGCGGAGAAGGTGAAGTCCGAGATTGGTGAGGCGCAATAGGAGCGGGCTTTCGGGAGCGTACATTTTCTAATGGCGCGGGTGGGCGTGTGTCCATCGTCTGCTCTTTTGGTGCAGGGCCGAACTGCGACAATCTGTACCCGGCACACAATAGGCTGTGTCTGTGACCTTAAATAATCTTACGGGCACAAGATGTTGTGCTAATGTGACCTGATAAAATTGTTCGGTGTTTGTTCTTTTTGCTTGCGGGGTGAGAACAAACATGAAACATAGTGCATCACGGCAGTCCGATTAAAGCCGTTATATCTTGGGGCGCCGAAGGGCTCCGGTCCCCGCGATTGGAGAAGTCTCATGGCGAGAAATAGCACCCCCCTCAAGGTTGTCTCAAAGGCAACAGACAAGAATCGATCAGCGGCGCTCGACGCGGCTCTGTCACAAATCGATCGATCCTTCGGCAAAGGCTCGGTGATGAAGCTGGGCGATAAATCATCTATGGATGTGGAGAGCATTTCGACGGGCTCGCTCGGTCTGGATATCGCGCTCGGTATTGGCGGTCTGCCCAAAGGCCGGATCATTGAAATTTATGGCCCGGAAAGCTCCGGTAAAACAACGTTGGCGCTGCATGCCATCGCGGAATGCCAAAAAACAGGCGGTGTTGCGGCCTTTATCGATGCCGAACATGCGCTCGACCCGGTCTATGCGGGCAAGCTGGGTGTTGATGTCAACGAATTGCTGATCGCTCAACCGGATACAGGGGAACAGTCCCTGGAGATTGCCGATACATTGGTGCGCTCAGGCGCCGTCGATATTCTCGTGATCGACTCGGTTGCGGCTCTGACGCCGCGCGCCGAACTCGAAGGCGATATGGGCGATAGCCTTCCCGGTTTGCAGGCGCGTCTGATGAGTCAAGCGCTGCGCAAACTGACCGGGTCGATTTCCAAATCGGGCTGTATGGTCATCTTCATCAACCAAATTCGGATGAAAATCGGCGTCATGTACGGGTCTCCGGAAACAACAACGGGCGGGAATGCGCTGAAGTTCTACGCCTCTGTGCGTCTTGATATCCGCCGGATTGGGGCAATCAAAAACCGCGACGAAGTGGTCGGTAATCAGACCCGCGTAAAAGTCGTGAAAAACAAAGTCGCGCCGCCGTTCCGTCAAGTCGAATTCGATATCATGTATGGCGAAGGCATTTCTAAAACGGGTGAATTGATCGACATGGGCGTGCTCGCCGATGTGATCGAAAAGTCCGGCTCTTGGTATTCCTACGGTGATGAGCGGATCGGCCAAGGGCGAGAAAATGTTCGCAGCTTCTTGATCGAGCACCCAGAGATGATGGCCGAGATTGAGCAGAAAATTTTGCGCGCAAAAGGGCTGTTGGATGAGGAATTGCTGATGCCGTCTGGCGAACGTGTCGAAGACGATGGCGATGAGCCAAAGGCAGAACTGAGCGCTTAATGTGACGTTTCTGACGGGGGCTGGCGTAACCGCCATCACCCGTCAGATTAGCACGCTGAGATAAAAGGACACGGCCCGCGTAAGGGGGGCGCGTCTTTTTTGTTTTATCGTCAAGTCTGAGCCCCAAAGCCGCGTATTTTGACTGCAGAATACCGCTTCGAGGGACCGCGCAGGGACAAGTCCTGACTTGGCACTGATGACGGGCCTGCTTATAGGCGGGCCCATGACATCCCTCGCTGACATTCGCGCCCAATTCCTCGATTATTTCGACCGCAACGACCATTTGGTCTTGCCGTCTGCGCCGCTCGTGCCGGACAATGACCCGACCCTGCTGTTCGTCAATGCGGGCATGGTGCCGTTCAAAGATAATTTCACCGGCCAAAGAACGCCGGAGAGCCCGCGTGCGACATCTTCGCAGAAATGCGTCAGGGCTGGCGGCAAACACAATGATCTTGATAATGTTGGCTATACCGCGCGCCACCATACGTTCTTTGAAATGCTCGGTAATTTCAGCTTTGGCGACTACTTTAAAGAGCGCGCCATCCATCACGCTTGGGAATTGGTGACCAAGGATTATGGCCTCGACAAAGACAAGCTATTGGTCACGGTTTACCACACAGACGATGATGCGTTTGATTTGTGGAAAAAAATCGCGGGCCTGCCGGATGACCGCATTATTCGGATTGCGACCGATGATAATTTCTGGGCTATGGGCGACACAGGCCCGTGCGGACCGTGTAGCGAAATTTTCTACGACCACGGCCCCAGCGTCGCAGGGGGTCCGCCCGGATCACCGGATGAGGATGGCGACCGTTTCATCGAGATTTGGAATCTCGTGTTCATGCAGTATGAGCGCCACGCCGATGGTCGCCAAGCCGACTTGCCAAAACCGTCGATTGATACGGGCATGGGTTTGGAACGCATTGCCGCGATCCTGCAAGGTAAACACGATAATTACGATACGGATTTATTCCAAACATTGATTGGCGCGTCCGTTGATCTGACGGGGGCGAAAGCCGAAGGCGACGCCAAGTTTAGTCACCGCGTCATTGCGGATCATCTTCGCTCCTGTTCGTTTCTGATGGCCGACGGGGTCAGCCCGTCCAATGAAGGGCGCGGCTATGTGCTGCGCCGTATTATGCGCCGCGCCATGCGCCACGCCCATTTGCTCGGTGCGAAAGATCCGCTGATGCACCGCTTAGTGCCGACCCTCGTCACTGAAATGGGGGGCGCTTATGGGGAATTGAAACGGGCGCAAGCCACGATTGAGGCCACCTTTGAACAAGAAGAAGAGCGTTTTCGCCGGACATTGGGCCGGGGTATGGGCTTGCTTGAAGACGCGACACAGGGCTTTGGCGCCGGCGATGAACTGCCCGGCGAAACCGCGTTCAAACTTTATGATACGTTCGGCTTCCCGCTGGACCTGACGCAGGATGCGTTACGCGGACGGGGGATTGGCGTTGACGTGATGGGCTTTGAGACCGCGATGGAACGACAACGGGCGCAGAGCCAAGCCGATGGCGGGAAGTTTGATACAGACGAAACCGAAGATGTTTTCAAAGCCATCCGCGAAGAAAGCGGCCCAACCGCCTTTACCGGGTTTGAACGGCTCTCTGAGACGCACGCCATTGTCGCGATTTTACAAGATAATCAGCGCGTGGAAAACGCTGTGCCGGGGCCTGTCATGTTCCTGACCCAAGAAACGCCGTTCTACGCGGAATCCGGTGGACAGGCGGGAGACCGGGGTGTTGCGCAGTTCGACAATGGCGCGCGCATCGACATTACCGATGTTCAGAAAAAAGCGGGGGACCTTCACGTTCATATCGGCACATTAACCGGCGAGATATCGGTCGGCGCGACCCCGCTAATTTCGGTCAATCCCGATTGGCGCGAAAAGACCAAGCGCAACCACTCCGCGACCCATCTAATGCACGAGGCTTTGCGCCGGGTGCTCGGCGATCACGTCACCCAAAAAGGGCAGATGGTAGACGCGGATCGGATCCGGTTTGATATTAGCCACGGCGGCGCGATTACGCGCGAAGAATTAGCGCGTGTCGAAGACGCGGTGAACGCGGTCATTCAACAAAACGCCGAAAGTTCAACCCGCCTTATGGCCCCAGAGGCCGCGATTGAGGCTGGTGCAATGGCGCTGTTTGGCGAAAAATATGGTGATGAAGTCCGCGTTTTGGCGCTGGGCAAAGATACGGACGGCACGGATTATTCGGTCGAGCTTTGCGGCGGAACGCATGTCGCGCGGACGGGCGATATCGCGTTGTTCAAAATCGTCTCTGAGGGCGCTGTCGCTGCGGGTATCCGTCGCGTCGAAGCCGTAACGGGCGAAGCGGCGCGGCAATATCTCGAACAACAGGCGGGTTTTGCGCGGGCGGCAGCTGATCAATTGAAATCCAAACCGGACGATGTTGTCGCCCGGATCGAAGGTCTGATGGCGGAACGCAAACAGCTCGAAAAAGACTTGTCCGAAGCGCGCAAACAACTCGCCTTAGGCGGCGGCGGGAAATCCAGTGGCCCAGAAGAGATCGGCGGCGTGCCTTTCGTTGGCCGCGTTCTCGAAGGCATCGGCGGTAAAGAATTACGCCCCATGCTGAATGAGCAACTCGATAAGTTGGGCTCAGGGATCGTTGCGTTTATTGCCCGCGAAGGCGGAAAAGTCGCCGTGGCCGTGGCTGTGTCGGATGATTTGACCAAAACCTACTCAGCGGTCGATCTGGTAAATGCGGGCGCCGTGGAAGTTGGCGGCCGGGGCGGCGGAAAACCGGGCATGGCTCAAGCTGGCGGAAGCCAGCCGGATAAAGCCGAGCAGGCCTTGGACGCGATCAAAGCGGCGCTCGCGGGTTAGCCCGCTTTTGCGGCGGCATAGGCCTGCGTGCCGCGCGTGATAATTTGGTCGTCCTCGATCAAGTCGGTGACGGTGTAGCGCGTTTCATCCGCGCTCAGTCGGTCATAGATCGGCCCGAAATCTTGCTGGGTCGCGCCGAGTAATTGTTCGAAACTCTCGATCACGACGTAGAGCTGCTGATAATCGTCAATGATATAATCCGTGCGCATAACCCGTTCCAAATCAAAGCCGATCCGGTTCGGGGATGGGCTGTCTAACGAGAACGGCGTTTCCCCCGCAGAGCTGACAATCCCGGCGCCGTAAATTTTCAAACCGCTGGGGCGCTGGATCAGACCGAATTCAACCGTGTACCAATAGAGCCGGGCGAGTTCTTTGAGACGGCCGAGCGATTTCGCGCGTAATCCACCACGACCGTAAGCCTGCATATAATTGGCAAAAACGGGCAGCGTGAGCATCGGCACATGGCCGAAAATATCGTGGAAAATATCAGGCTCTTCTAAATAATCGAGCTGGGTGGGCTTGCGGATAAAACGACCCGCTGGGAAACGGCGATTGGCGAGATGGGTGAAAAACACCTCATCCGGGACGAGGTGAGGGACCATGACAACTTCCCAGCCTGTGAGCGCCTTTAGCTTGGGATTAATGACATCCAAGTCGGGGATGCCACCTGAGCCTAGATCAAGCAGCCCGAGGCCTGTTCGAAATTCTTTGACGGAGCGTTCGCGCGTAATCTCGACCTGACGGGCGTAAAGCGTGTCCCAAGCCGCGTGTTCTTCAGCAGTATAACGGTCCCATTTCTGCGCGATGGTAAAGTCGGCAGCGGGGGTCTGCTCGTCAATAACAGGGTCGAAAACGGCCATAAATTACGCTCCTTCAAGGGCAGACTATACTGGCCTATAAGCCCGGTGCGTTGCAATCGTCCGGTTGAAATGGATTATTACGCCTAACCTATGCCTCAATCCCGTTTTTTCTTGCCAAACAGTCCCCGCAACGCATCTTCAACCTTTTCCTCTGGCGTTGGGTCTTTGTCCGCAGATTCGGAGGCCTCCTCTGGCGTGTCTGGCGTTTCCGTCTCAATGGGGGCTGGGCTTGCCGTTGACTCGGGCGTTTTCGTATTGCCGCCTAAGATAGAGCCGAGCACGCCGCCAACGACATTTCCGCCCGTTCCGCCAATCCGGTCCGAAATTAAGTTTTTCGCTTCCGCAGCGGCCCGGGCCTGAATGACCTGTCCGAGGAAATCCGAATCAAGCTGCGGTTTTGCGGCGCCAAAAGGCCCCGTAAAGCGCAGCGGGATACCAAACGCGGCGAGCCCTTTGGCATTGTCACCGACGGTTTTTGGACGAAGACGGACATCCAAAGTTTGATTGCCCAGATCAATTTGACCGGAGCCTTCGACTTGCACTTGCGCCGCGGAGAGCGCGAAGGCGTCAATTTTTGCGACGCCCTCCATCATCGAAAACTTACCGATTAGATTGTTAAACTGTGTGGTTTTTGATGGCCCTAATCCGCCGGGTAAGGACCGCGCCGTTAGCGCTTGCTGCAATCCGGTGAGAAATTCGCCCGCATCAATCCCGCTAATGGACCCGTCTTTGACTGAGAAACTCCCAAGTCCGGTCAGCGATTGCATAATCGCGGCTTGGCTTGTGCCCTGACCGCTCAATGAAATTTCAGTCGCGCCCATACCGGTGGCGTGTGTGAAACCCGCAACAGCCCCGAGAAAGTTTTGCGCTTGCAGGCTATTCAGCCCGGCTGTGAGATTGATTTTTGGTTCTGCCGTACGACCATCGAGTGTGAAGGTGGCGTTTCCGGACCCGCCATAGAGACCCACTTCGGGGATCGTTGTCTTCAGAACGCCGTCTGTGAGCCGCGCGCGAGCCTGCGTTGCGCCGAGCGAAAGGCGTGTCAGTTTAATGTTCGGCGTGGAGAGCGAGAGGTCCGCATCAAGGGCGCGAAGCCCTTCGGTTGGGATTGCGGTTTTGCTCCAGGGTTGGATCGCGCCTGCGGGCTGTTGCGCACTATAGGCCGCCATATAGGGCCGCAGATCGAGGCCGGGGAGGGTGAGCGTCCCCGTCAGTTTAGGTTGTTCTCCGTCCATCGACAGGGTGAACTGACCTGTGGCTGAGAGCTGGTCCAGACGAAGCGCGGCGTTTGAGAGCGCCATATCATCGACCGGGCCCGTGACCCTCCCGGATAGGGCGAAGGCTTCAAACACGGCGCCTTTATCGGTCGATGGCGGTAAAACCGTGCCAGAGCGCGCTGCCAACGCACGCAAAGAATCGCCGGAGACAGACAAATCACCCGCAAGTGAGACCGCGTCTGCCAAGGTCGCTCGACCCTTGAATTGGCCGTTAATCTCACCGTCGCTGAGGTCTGCGACGAGGGCTTCAATCCGCAGATTGTCAGATTGGCCGGAGACGCGGCCTGTCGCGCTCACTTTGCCGATGGCGTCACTATAAGGAATGTCCTTTTGCGTCGCGGCATTGAGCGCGGTTACAGACGGGAGCGTGGCGATGAAATTACCGTCCGCCCCGAGTGTGTCGCCGACCATGGACACGGCGCCGTCATATCGGGTGGTCGCGACGGCGCTGTTCGTTTCTGCCACGAGATTGGTTATTTTAACTGTGTCGCCGTCCAGCATAATCGCACCTTTGGCTTTGACGGTCCCGGCAAGATCCGCATCTCGCGTCAGGTCCGGAACGAAACGGCGCGCGAATGGGCCAGCATCCGCGATCAAGACGTCAAATTGAGCCGCGCCAGACAGGATATCGCCACGTTTGGAAAACGCGCCGGAGATATCACCATCAAGATCCGCGCTTCTTGTTGTCGCGGTCATGTCTTTGACGGACACGTTTGTGCCGTTGAGGGTGACAGTGCCCGCAGATTTCGTTGGACCAACGACGTCGAGACCTTTGATATCTGGCGCGAAGGGCGCGGCAAGGGCGGCTATATCTGTCGCCGTGAGATCATAACGGCCTGTCAGCGAGACCTCGCCATCATATTGCCCGGATCCCGCAAAGGTGAGGGCGAAGGCGTTGCCTTTGGCGCTCAGGTCGAGCTTAGAAAATTTTGTGACGCCATTGGTGCCATCGCTGGATAGATCGGCAGATAGTTTGGCCGTCTTAAGCAGGGCCAGTCCGGGAATAGGCTCAGACAAAAAGTCCTGAATGAGGGCAACATTGCTGAGATCGCCGTTGACCGAGCCGTCAAAGGCGATCTCTGTTCCGGGCGGGACTGTGCCGTCGAGCGAGAGGGTGGCCCCATCGGTCTCAACGCGCGCATTCAACCGGGTTTCGCGGCCCTCCAGGAAATCGCGGGGGCTATCCAGTGTGACGTCAAGTGTAAGCGGGTCGCCGTCCATCACGAGCGTCCCGATCAAATCGAGCGCTTTTGTCATGGCGGGGAGCGACAATTGCACATTGATCTCGGTCAGTTCTCGACGGGTGTCGGTTGTTCCGTCAATATAAAGCAAGCGGCCGTTCTCTATCCGAAACGCCCCCAGACTCGGATCGACGGCGGCGTATCGGCCATCGCGTTTAAAGGGCCCTGTCGGTTCAGATGGTGTCTCAGAAGTCGTTTCTGTGTCTAATGACGGCGCGCCGATCTCCCAATTCACCTGTCCATCAGGGAGGCGTTCGAGCAGAATATCGGGGTCAATCAAGGTGAATTGGGCGATCTCAACGCGTTTTGAAAAAAGCGGCAACAGTTTAATGCGCGCTTCGAGCCCTTGAATCGAGGCAAGCGAATCGCGGGAAAACCCGGACGGGTTGGCGATGGAGGCGCGGCCGGTTTTGGCTTTCACAACGGGGAAGGTCGAGAGGCTGACATCACCCTCAATACGGACCTCGCGGCCAAGTTCCTTCGTCAATTGGTCTTGGATCGTTGTGCGGTATGTCTCTGAGGGAACCAGACTAGGTACGATGAATAGCGTTCCGAGAATGACAACAACCAATAGACTAATGCCAATGATAAGGGCTCGCATGCGTCTCTCCTTAAGGTCACATAACCGAACAACGTCCGGCGCGCCGATACGGGCCATAGATGACACGAAATGAACGGAAACTAACTGACCTTTTCATGACATTTGCAGCGTATGACAATTGGAACTATACTGTGTTCAGCTTCGTTAGATTATGGGCCGTCGTTCATAGTCCGCGTCTTAGGAGGATCATTGTATGTGTAATGCACATCAAACGCCAACAACCAACATTCAGGCGAAACCTGATCCGGAAACGCTGTATCGTCGCCAGTTTTTAAAATATGCGGGCGCGACGAGCATGATCGCCGCGGGCGGGGCAATTGCCTCTTGTGCGACCAACGCTGAAACGGGTCGGTCGCAATTCATCGCGCTGTCGCCGAGCGAAGAATCATTGGCACAAGCCGCCGCGCAGAGCTGGACTGACGTGAAACGTCAGACCCCCACCAGCAATGATCCACGCTACACCGGACGGCTGCGCAATATTGGCTCGCGTATCTCCCAAGGGGCGGGACGGGCGGATCAAACGTGGGATTATGCGGTTTTCGATGAAGACACAAAAAATGCCTTCGTTCTACCGGGCAACCGCGTGGGCTTTTACAAAGGCATGATGGATTTTACCGATAACGATGATCAAATCGCGGCGATTATGGGCCACGAAGTGGGTCACGTCACCGGCGCGCACGCGCAAGAGCGGTATAGCCAGATGATGCTGGGCCAGTTGGCCATTGCAGGCGGAACGATTTTGGCCGGATCTCAATTGAGCAAACGTTGCCGCAAAGAAACATCACAACGCGCCTATAATGACTGCATGAACAGTGCGGGTCGCAACACGCAATATTTGCAAGCGGCCCTCGGCATGGGTTTTCAACTCGGTGTTGTTCTGCCCTATGGTCGGAGACAAGAACTCGAATCCGATCAACTGGGTGCGAAATATATGGCGAAAGCGGGCTATGATCCTTATCAGGCCGTGCGCCTGTGGGAAAAGATGGGCGCGGAAAGCAGTGCGTCTCGGGGTCCGGAATTTCTCTCAACACACCCGACGCCCGAACGTCGCGCGCAAGATTTGTCTGACTATATCACGGCACAACAAAAGCTGGGTAGTCGCGGGTTTGAGCAACTTGATATCCCAGCAGATGCATAAGGGTATGAAATTAGCGGCAATCACCGCTTGAAGCGTTCGGACGCCTTGTTTAAAGGCGTCCGAATTAGAGTGCCGCCTTAGCTCAGTTGGTTAGAGCGCCTGCTTGTGGAGCAGGAGGTCTCTGGTTCGAGACCAGAAGGCGGTACCATTTTTCTCATTAAATTTTATGCTCATGGCGGCCTCTGGTAAGCCTGAGTTAACCCTGTTCCCATAGCTGTTACCCGAACGAAACGGAGACAGATCGTGGCGCTAGGCCCCGTCCCCAATCAGATGATAGAAACTGCGATCGGCAATCCGTCGACCGAACAGCGTGCGCTTGCAGCGCAGGCGATCGGCCGTATGGTGCGTGATCTTCCGTTGTCAGACGCTGAACGGCGTCTGTCCAGTCAGATTTTTGAAGTGCTGTCGCGGGACGTGTCAGAAGAAGTGCGTCGTGCGCTCGCGGTCACACTGCGATTGTCGAACAACTTACCGCGCTCTGTTGCGAACCGTTTGATCAATGACATTGATAGTATCGCCGTCCCGATCCTCGCCTCCTCGCCTTCCGTCAGCGATGATGATTTGATTGCGGTTTTGCGCTCACGCGCGGGTGTGAAAACACAGGCCATTGCCTCGCGTCACAGACTTTCGCAAAAGGTTAGCCAAGCCGTGATTAGCTTTGGCGATCTGTCGTCCATCGCCACACTGGCCGCCAATGATAGCGCGTTGATCTCGAAATCTGATGCGGCGCGTATGGTCAAATTGGCTGAGCACGACGATTTGATTCGCGAAGCCGCGCTGTGCCGCCAGGACATGCCGCAGGATCTCGCGGTCGCATTAATCCATCAGCAGGTCGATCAAGTTGATCAGAACCTCGCGCCTGAAACTGACGAACATGCACAGATCGCCCGTGAAACCGGGGAGCGCGCCAAAGCCTCTTGGTCTGCGGCCGATTGGTCGCCGGATGCGATTTCTGCTTATGTCGATGCGTTGATCGAAAGAAAGCGTCTGGACGAGGCAACGATTGCCCGCGCTGCCGGGCAAGGGGATTGGCGTTTTGTGCAGTTGGCGTTGGCGAAGCTGGCGGGGATATCATCAACCAAAGCCGGGATGATCGTCTTGGACACGCGGACATTTGGCTTGAATGCTTTACTGCACCGATCCGGCCTCGGCGAAGCGGCGCGCGAACTGGTTGTCGCCAGCGCCGTCGCTTTTCGCGATATAGAACGCAGTGGCGCTTATGTGTCGCGTGCGCGGTTCCAACGATTGATGGGCGAACGGATCGCAAGCCACCCTGCCGCGACTGAGTTTGGAGATATCTGGTTAAATTGGCTGGATGATGGCCTCGGTCCGCAAGCCATATAAGCGCTGAAAATCCGCTTAAGCCCGCACCGGGGCTTCAAATACAGTCTAAGTCGAGAACTGCTCGCGCAATATCCGCTCGTCTAAGCCGTGATCGGAATCAAACAGAAGCGTCAATTTGGTGGCGTGATCCTGTTCAACATCGACGCGGTGAACATTCCGAATTTCCAAATTATCGGCGGACGCGGACACGGGTCTACGTTCTGGGTCCAGCACTTCGAGCGAGACTTTGGCGGAATTGGGCAACAGCGCCCCACGCCAGCGCCGTGGACGAAACGCACTAATCGGGGTCAGCGCGAGAATATCAGCGCCAAGCGGTATCACGGGGCCGTGGGCGGACAGATTATAAGCTGTCGACCCCGCCGGGGTCGCGACAAGAACGCCGTCGGCCATGAGGTGATCCAACCGAACCTTATTATCGACCATAATTCGGATATGGGCGGCTTGTTGAGTTTGGCGGAATAAGGAGACTTCGTTGAAGGCGAGTTCTGAAATCGTCCCGCCTTTGGCTACCGCGTCCATGCGTAAGGGTGAGACGATGGCTTCTTTGGCTTGTTCTATCCGGTCCGGCAGGTCGTTGATGCCGGGATGGTTCATGAGAAACCCGACCGTACCGCGATTGATACCAAAAACAGGCAGTCCGCGCCGAATTAGGGCCATATAACGGCGCAGAGTTTTGAGCATATAACCATCGCCGCCAATAGGGACGATCACATCGGCTTCGCCCGCATCGTGATTGCCGTAAATCGCGACGAACTGGTCCATGAGTGTCTTTGCACCGGGCTTCTGGCTGGCGGTGAAAGCAATTTTCATGAGGCAGATATCCTAGCGCAATGCGAACTGAAGGGCCGCTATAGCATTTGACGCGCGCGTGGCGAGGTGAATATGGTCTGGTGTGAGAGGTCGGGGGACAATCTTAGGCGGAATAGGGCTGTGGTTCGCCTTTTGTCCGCAGGCCTATGCCTCGGCATGGAACCCCGATCCGTGGCACGGAGAAATTATCAGCGGTTATGTCTATGCCTCGGCAGACACGGCAAAGGATGATTTTGGGCAGACTGTAAGCCTTGATATCTACAATAAAAAAATCGTCCAAACTTACGGTAATATGGGCTTAACCCCGCGCCTGGCTTTGATTGGCACATTCGACTGGCAAGACACTCAGATCGTGGGTCCGGGACTGAATACGCGCTTTTCCAAACCGTCTTCCATCTCTGCCGGACTGCAATATCAAATCAGTCGCCGCGAAGGCCACGCCACCGCGTTGGCACTAAGTTATGTTGATGGAATTGACCTGCCCGACGCGCTTTTGACTCTCGAGAGCCGGAAACCGACGATTGAGTTGCGGGGGTTGTGGGGGGAAAGCCGGACGATTTGGGGCCGTAATGTTTTCGCTGAATTACAGGGGGCGGGACGGGTGACACCGGGGGGTGAGTTCGCGAGTTCCCATGCGCAATTCACACTTGGTTTTGAACCGCTGCCCCGCATTATGCTGCTGGCGAAGACACATTACACAGATATTGAACCGGGCGTTTTCGAGCGGCTCGATATTGCCCGCCAATCGCGATGGGGCATCGAATCCAGCGTTGTCTACCGTCTTCGTAAACGCGACTATTTGGAATTGGGCTATACGACGACACTGGAGGGTCGCAGCGCTGTGCTGGAAAGGGGCTGGAAAATCGGGCTCTGGCGGAAATTTTAGCCGCCTGATGTGTCTTCTGCGCCCAGAGCCTCTGCGCCTGTGTTCGCGCGCAAATATTCGATAACGGCTAGACGGTCTTTTTCTTTGCGCAGCCCAGCAAAACTCATGCGGTTGCCGGGGAGATAGGTGCTGGGCTTTTCGAGATAGGCCGAGATTGTGGCGTCCGTCCAAACAATATCAGACCCGGCCATAGCGGCGGAATAGTTGAAATCGTCACGGGTGCCTGAGGTTTGTCCGAATACACCCCAAAGGTTGGGTCCGACTTTATGACGGTCGCCTTGATCCAGCGTGTGGCATGCGCGGCAGCGCTTAAACAGGATCGCCCCCCGTTCCATGGATGTCATTGGCGCCACAGCCGCGCTAGAGCTCGCGACGCTCACGTTTGTCGCGTCATTATCGCCACCACTTCCGCAGGCCGCTAAGACAAGCGTGGAAAAGACGATGAGGGTAGCGCGATACATAGGGGCTTCTTCGCCCTTATTTTAACAGTTCGCAACCGGGGGTGCGACGAAAAAATCCTACATATTGCCGCAAGTGCATGGCATAGCGCAGCTCTAATTTCGGAGAATCCCATGAGCTTCACACCGCCCGTCAATGCGATCGGCTATCTTTTGCGCCACGGCGTCGACTTAGATGCGATTGGACAAACCGGATCGTTCGAGGACACGCCGCCTGATCTACTCGACGCAATTCTGGGTGGTGCGGCTGATTTTGCGCGAGATGTGTTCGCGCCAATCAATTGGGACGGCGACCAAAATCCAGCGACGTTAGAAGACGGCAATGTCACGGCGTCACCGGGCTTCAAATCGGCCTATAAACAATTTGTCGATGGCGCGTGGCAAACGGTTGCGCTTCCCGCTGAGATCGGCGGCATGGGCTTGCCGAGTACTGTCAGCGTGGCGACCAATGAAATGCTCTACGCGGCGAATATGGCATTGGGCCTCTGCCCGATGCTGACCAGTTCTGCGATAAAAGCGATCGACGCGCATGCGAGTGACGCTTTGAAAACGACTTACTTGCCGAAAATGTTGGCGGGTGAGTGGACAGGGGCGATGTGTCTGACTGAGCCGCAGGCGGGGTCGGACCTCGGGCCTGTGCGGTCCAAGGCAGTCGATAATGGCGATGGCACTTATGCGATTTCGGGCCAGAAAATCTACATCACGTGGGGTGATCATGATTGTGCGGACAATATTATCCATCTGGTCTTGGCACGGTTGCCCGATAGCCCGGCGGGCTCGCGCGGAATTTCGCTCTTCATCTGCCCAAAATATCTCGTCAATGAGGACGGCTCACTTGGGGATCGCAATGATTTCCAGCCGATTGGTCTGGAACATAAGCTCGGCATTCACGGCAGTCCGACCTGTACGATGGAATTTAGCGGTGCGACCGGATATCTCGTCGGTGAGGTGAACCGCGGTCTCGCGTCGATGTTTATCATGATGAACGAAGCGCGCCTCTTTGTCGGGGTGCAAGGCGTCGCGATTGGCGAACGCGCCTATCAGGCCGCGCTACAATATGCGCATGACCGGGTTCAAGGCGTGCCACCGGGCCAAGAGGCCGGCGCGCCGATCATTGATCATCCCGATGTTCGCCGCATGTTGATCGATATGAAAGCCAAACTCATGGGCGCGCGATCGATTTGTCTCGCGACGGCCGAGGCGGGCGATTTAGGCAATCACGCGCGCGAGGGTCTCCTAACCCCGATAGCCAAAGCCTATGGCTCTGACACCGGTGTCGATGTGTCGAGTGTCGCCGTGCAAATTCACGGTGGCATGGGCTTTGTTGAGGAAACGGGCGCGGCGCAACATTACCGCGATTCTCGAATCGCCCCGATTTACGAAGGCACGAACGGTATTCAGGCGATGGATTTGATCGGTCGCAAGCTCCGTCGCGATGGGGGGGAGGCCATGCGTGATCTTATTGCTGAGCTGCGCGACGGCGTGAAAACGGTGCAGGGCGCGTCTGGCCAAGGCGGTGTTGATCTGTCTGTCTGCGCGGCAGCGATGGAGCAGGGGTTGGAAACCCTGACCACGGCAACGGATATCATCCTCAGCGCAACAGATGTCGATGCGCTCGGTGTGGCCACGACCTATCTGGAATTGTGTGCGAAAGTCATCAGTGGATCATTATTGGCGCGCACAGTTGCGCGCGGCGTTGTCGCGGGGGATGAGCAGTCCGCAGCGATGGCCAGCTTGGCGCGATACCACGCCCTGCGGATTATGCCGACGGCGGGCGGTCTGCTGATATCCATTCGGGCTGGCGCGGACCCGATCTATGACTTCCCCCGCGACCAATTGGCGGACCTCTAATGTCAGCACAGCCTCAACCTCCCTCTGATAGCCGGCCTCATTCCCGCCCAGTCAAACGGACCCGACGAGTCACGGCCCCGCAAATTACGGGCCGTAAAGGGGGCGAACCCATTGTGTGTTTGACCGCCTATGACGCGCCAACGGCGGAAATAATCGATCCGCATTGCGACCTGATCTTGGTCGGCGATTCTGTCGGGATGGTTGTCCACGGCCTGCCCAGCACGGTCGGGGTGACGATGGATATGATGATTATGCACGGGCAGGCGGTGATGCGCGGGTCCAAGACGGCGATGGTCGTCGTTGACCTGCCGTTCGGGTCCTATGAAGGCACGCCGGATACGGCGTTCGCCTCGGCCTCACGTGTGATGATGGAAACAAGCTGCCAAGCTGTGAAAATCGAATCCGGCTCTTATGCGGCCAAGACGATTGCCTATCTGGTGGAGCGCGGCATTCCGGTGATGAGCCATGTCGGATTGCGTCCGCAATCCATGCATGTTCTGGGCGGGTTCCGGGCGCGCGGTCGGAACCAAAAGGTCGCGGATGAAATTCTTCGCAACGCGGTCGCCGCCGCCGAAGCAGGATCGTTCGCCGTCGTCGTCGAAGGTGTTTCGGCTGAAATTGCGGAGCGGGTGACAAAAGCGGTCGATATTCCAACCATCGGAATCGGCGCCTCGCCCAATTGCGATGGCCAAATTCTTGTTACGCCCGATATGTTGGGTTTGTTCGATCGGGTGCCAAAATTTGTCCATAAATTCGGGAATATGCGTGAGCAGATCGATGCCTCTGTCAGTCAATATGCGGATGAGGTGAAATCCCGAACCTTTCCGCGGGCTGAAAACCTTTACGTATTCAAGGATTGAGGCGCCTATAAACCGTCGATTCTGACTGAAACGTCATGCCGTTTGCGGTTGCGGGGGCGGGGTCACAAAGTTAGAGCAGGTGGCAAACCTGCCGCACGTATTATGAGCTTTTCATACTGCGTTTTGCTGGCTTCACCACACTGGGATAATCATGGTCGATTTCATCTCCGAAGTCGAAGAGGAACTTCGCAAGGACGATTACAACAAGTTCCTGCGTAAATTCGGACCTCTTATCATCGGCATGCTGGTTGCGATTGTTATCGCCGTCGGTGTCGTCGAATGGCGCGACTATAGCAAGGACCGCACGGCTCGTGCCGCGTCTTATAGCTACCTTGAAGCGGATACGTTGTTGCAAGACGGCAAGGTCGATCAATCCCGTTTGGCCTTTCTGGCTCTCGCGGATGTCGCTCCGGATGGGTATGCGGGGCTGTCTTTGATGCGCGCCGCGATTATTTCGGCAGAGCAAGGCAATGACGCTGAAGCGATCCGTCTTTATGATGCGGCGAGCAACCGCTTTAAGCTGGAGCGCCATGCACAGCTGGCCGCGCTAAAATCGACTTATATTGTCGCGAACCGCGGCGAATGGGGCGATGTCGAACAGCGCGCCTCGCGCCTCTCGGTCCAAGGCGCACCCTATGAATTTCTTGCCCGCGAATTGCTGGCGACGGCGGCCCTTAATCAAGGGAAATTGGATCAAGCCCGCGCTGAATTCGCGTATCTTGATACTATTCCCGGTGTGCCGGACACGGTCGCGCGGCGGGCTCAACAAGCACTTGTCCTGATGGGGACGACCGCTGCAACAGGGCAAACGCCGAGCTTGGATGCCCCTGAGGCTCCGACGATGGAGCTGCCCAACGAGTCCACTGTTGAAGAGGGTTCCGATAATGAAGAGGGGTCCGACAATGACGACACACCTTAAACCGTTTCTGACAACTGCGCTGGCGACTGTCTTGCTGACAGGGTGTTCAACGCTGAGCTCAATCAACCCCTTTAGTGGCGATGGTCCGGATCAGGGCGACGTTGCCGGCTCAGACCGCCGTATTTCTATTCTTGAACTTAACGACACGCTATCGGTTGACGGGACTGTCACCCCTGAGCAAATCGTTTTGCCGCCTGTTTACGTCAATACCGACTGGCCGCAATTGGGCGGCAATGTCGCCCACGTAGTGCAGCATACCGGCGCATCAGGACCGCTCGAGAAAATTTGGTCTAAAGATGTGGGTGACGGGTCTAATCGTAAGGGCTTTATCGCCGCGCCGCCCGTAGTCGCCAATGGGGTGATCTATGTGATGGACGCGGATAGTACGGTTCGGGCTTTTGATGAAGCCGGCGGAAAGCGCATCTGGGATTTTGAAATCGAGGTTTCAGAGGCTGAGACGACCCGGACGAAAGGTACGTCGATCATTGACCGCATTCGCGACCCCCGGTCGTTTATTGATGGATCGGGTAAGGATAAAGACGGTGTTGGCGGCGGCGTCGCCTATGACGGCGGCGTGCTTTATGTCTCGTCCGGCCTCGGTGTTTTGTTGGCGCTCGATGCTAAATCAGGGGATGAGTTATGGCGTAAGCGCGTTCGCGTTCCGCTCCATTCCGCGCCTACTGTGGCCAATGGTAAAGTTTACGCTATTACCGATGATAACGAAATTATGGCCTTTGACGCGCGCGATAAAGGCGCCGTCCTTTGGACCTACCAAGGGATTGTCGAAACGGCCCGCATGCTGACTGTTCCTGCGCCCGCCGTAATGAATGATGTTGTCGTTGCGCCGTTCTCCTCTGGGGAACTGGTTGCGTTGCGCGCACAAAATGGCGGTGTGTTGTGGCAGGATGCTTTGGCGTCCTCGACGCGTTTGACACCGCTGGCTGCGCTTAATGATATTGCCTTTGGCCCTGTCATTGCGGACGGTTACGTTATTGCGACAGCGCAATCCGGTGTCATGACGGCGTTCGATTTCCGCACAGGTCAGCGTGTTTGGTCGCAGCCCGCCGGGTCCATCGGCATGCCGTGGGTTGCCGGGGATTTCATCTTCACCGTTACAACAGACGGCAAGGTTGCGGCCCTGTCTAAACTCAACGGATCCGTAATCTGGATCCAGCAATTAGAGACATTTAAGAAGCCCAAGAAACGGAAAGACCGCATTGTCTGGTCCGGTCCTGTTCTTGCGGGTGACCGTCTTGTCGTGGCGTCTAGCCGTGGCCGCATGATGATCATCAATCCTTATGATGGCTCCATCATTGAAGACCGCAAATTGGGTGACACCGTCATGGTGCCGCCGATTATCGCGAATGAAACCGTCTATATGTTGACGGACAAAGCCAAATTGATCGCCCTCCGATGAAAAAATATAGAGACGAGGTCGAAGACGACATCGACCCGGACGCCCCTAAAATGCGTCCCCCCCGGATTGCAGTCGTTGGGCGTCCCAATGTTGGTAAATCGACGCTGTTCAATCGTCTCGCGGGCAAGAAACTCGCGATTGTCGATGATACGCCGGGCGTGACGCGCGATGTGCGCGAAGCAAAATCCAAAATCCGCGGCCACGAAATGACGTTGCTGGATACGGCGGGTTATGAAAACGCCAAAGGTGACAAGTTGGAGGCGCGGATGCGCGCCGGGACAGAAGCGGCCGTTATGGGCGCTGACCTCGTCTTGTTTGTGTATGACGCGCGCGCTGGCGTGACAGCGTTGGATCGTATCTTCGCTCAATTCGTGCGTAAGAGCGGTAAACCCGTCGTGCTGGTCGCCAATAAGGTCGAAAGCTCGGCTGCGGATGTCGGCGTTACCGAAGGCTATTCGCTCGGTATGGGGGATCCGGTTGAAGTCGCGGCTGAGCATAATCTCGGTTTTGTCGATTTAGACGATGTGATCGAGATGGCACTGCGCGAGATCGATCTGACTGAACCCGAGGAGATGGACTTTAGTGAAGCCCCGGTTCGGATTGCGATCATCGGTCGGCCTAATGCAGGGAAATCGACGCTGATCAACACCATGATTGGCAAGGACCGTTTGTTGGTTGGCCCAGAAGCCGGTGTGACGCGGGATAGCATCACGATTGATCATATTTGGCAGGGCCGCCGCGTTCAATTCCACGATACGGCGGGCATCAGGAAAAAAGCCAGAGTTCATGAGAAGCTCGAAGTCATGAGTGTGTCGGACACGATCCGTGCGCTCCGTTTCGCCCAAGTCGTAATTATGTTGATGGATGCGACATCGCCTTTCGACAAACAGGATTTGCAATTGGCGAGCCTGGTTGAACGCGAAGGCCGCGCCATGGTGATTGGTGTGACCAAATGGGATCTCGTCGAAAATAAATCTGAACTTTCCAAAGCGCTACGCGAAATGGCCGGGCGTTTACTGCCACAATTTGGCGGTGTTCCGGTTGTGACCTTCTCTGGTCTGACGGGTAAAAGCGTCGATAAATTGCTGCCGGCGATTGAGCGTATTCACAATGATTGGTCGGCCAAAATCAAGACGTCAGAGCTCAATGACTGGCTGATTGAAAAAGTCGCGCGACATCCCCCGCCCGCCGTCGCGGGTCGTCGGATCAAGCCGAAATATATCAGCCAAACCAAAACGCGTCCGCCAACCTTCGTGTTGAAATGTTCGCGCGCCGAAAAATTGCCGGAAAGCTATCGCCGTTATCTGGTCAATGGCTTGCGGGAAGACTTCGGGTTGCCCGGTATTCCGATCCGCATGATCGTGAAAGCCGACGAAAACCCCTATGATAATATCAAACGGATCAAAGGCCGCGAACCGCTTGGCGAGAAGAAACGCTAGGTGATGTAACATATATTTGACATTACGCGACTTCACCCTATGTAAGGTATATCTTACATGGAGGGGCGAATGTCGATTATTACTGATATGAGTGAGCCGGAACGGCAGAGCTGGATAACGCTACTGGCGGATGGGTTTGTGTTCGTTTGGTTCTGGAAAGCCATTGCGCCGGGTTGGTCGCTCAATCCGTCCAATCTGTCACCGGGTGAGACCGGAGAATTGTTTCTTAAACTCGTAATCATCACAATATTTTACCATGCAGTGATCGGGATTATATTCTCCGTTCGTCGCCGTCAGGGTGAGGTAGATCGGGATGAACGGGACGTGGCAATTCAGTCTTTCGGATCGCGGGTCGGCTACATAGCACTGCATGCAGGCGTTGGGCTGACAACTGTCGGTATTTTGATGAGCTACATCATTGCGGACGAATACACAGGTTCAATCGCGTTTGAAACGCCCGTTGAAATCCTATTTTCTTTGGTTTTTGTAAGCTACGTTGCTGACCTGATGCGACACGGGGCGGTCGTTCTTCGCTATCGAGCGACCTAATGGGCGGTAAGAAATCCCATATTGCCAATCAGATCAAGCGCATCCGTGTGGCGCGCACGGACCTGACGCAAGCCGAGCTTGCGCGCCGTGTGGGGGCGACGCGCCAGACGATTATCGCCATTGAGGCCGAAAAATACTCGCCCTCGCTCGAACTTGCCTTCCGCCTGTCTCATGTTCTCGGCGAGCCGCTTGAAGAGCTGTTTCAATTCAGTGGGGAATGGGGTTAAAAGGGTCGACCAAGCTCGGAGCCTATTATGACTGACATTAATGCCTACGCCGCGACAGAAGCCGGTGGGTCGCTGGCGCCATTCTCCTATGATCCGGGGTTGATTGGTGCGGATGAAGTTGAAATCAAGATTACCGCCTGCGGCGTCTGCCATTCCGACGTGTCCATGATCAATAATGATTGGCGCGGCAGCCGATATCCCTTGGTGCCCGGTCACGAAGTTGTCGGCGAAATTGCAGCGGTCGGGTCGGGTGTCACCCATCTGAAAGTTGGCCAAATGGTCGGCGTTGGTTGGACGTCCCATAGCTGCCAGCATTGCTCGCCTTGCCTGTCAGGCCGTCAACAGCGTTGTCAGACGGGGACGTCTACGATCGCGGGACGGGGCGGGTTTGCCGATCGTATCCGCGTGCAGCACATCTGGGCCGTGCCGTTGCCGGACGGCATCGACGTCAAATCTGCGGGCCCGCTTTTTTGCGGCGGCATCACGGTATTCGCGCCGTTCCTTGATTTCGATCTCAAACCGACGGACCGTATCGGCATTATCGGCATTGGCGGGCTGGGCCATTTAGCCGTGCAATTTGCCAATGCATGGGGCTGCGAAGTGACGGCGTTCACATCCTCTATGGATAAGGAAGATGAGTTGAAAGCGCTGGGCGCGCATCGCATCGTCAATAGTCGCGACGACGCCGCGATTAAGGCGGAGCGAGGCTACTTTGATTATATTCTGACGACCGTAAACGTCAGCCTGAATTGGCCCTTGTATATGCGCGCGCTGCGTCCCGAAGGGAAACTGATCACGGTCGGGATTATCCCAGAGCCGATGGGCATCCCCGCCAACGCGTTAGTGGGCGGTGCCCGCATGGTCGCGGGCTCAGACACAGGGCCGCCTGATATGGTCGCTAAAATGTTAGAATTCTGCGTTCGTCACGATATCAAACCGATGATCGAGACGTTCCCCATGTCGGAATGCAATGCCGCGATCGAACGGCTTGAGTCTGGGAAGGCCCGTTACCGGATCGTACTGGAAAACTAGCGCCTTCAGGGGCGTGATAAAATGCTGACGCCCATCGGCGTCAGCATACTCGTCTATTTCAAATAGGTGTCGAGGAATTCGACATAGGCTTGTGACGCCTTAATCCGGTTTTCGCGCTTGCGAAAACCATGGCCTTCATCGTCAAACAACACATATTCGACCGGGACATCGTTGGCGCGAACGGCCGCGACGAGTTCGTCGGACTCGACCTGCAAAACGCGGGGATCATTCGCCCCCTGAACGACCAGAAGGGGCCGAACAATATTGCTAGCGTGGAATAGTGGCGAGATCGCGCGGTGACGCTCGCCATCCGTGGCGGGGTCGCCCATCTCATCAAACAAGGATTCGCGGAAACTTTCCCACCACGGCGGAATAGAGTCCAAGGTGCGAACCCAATTCGTCACACCAAAAATATTGACCCCGACATCGAACACTTCAGGCTCAAACGCGAGGGCCGCCGCGACCATATAGCCGCCATAGCTGCCGCCCATTATCCCGATCCTGTCGGCGTCGATCCAATCCATGTCGCCAAGGAAGTCTTTTGACGCCACAACATCTTTCAAATCGACATCGCCGTGACGTTTGTCATCCAAATGAAAGAAGGTCTTGCCGTACCCAGAGCTACCGCGATTATTGATCCCGTAAACGGCGTAGCCGTGATTCACGAGATGCTGGATCATGGCGCTGTAACCGCGCCGCGTTTGACCCCCGGGGCCGCCGTGGACCAAAACGAGGGCGGGCGCAGGATTGGCGGCGCTGGCTGTTTTCGGGCGGTAGAGAATGCCGGGTATTTCAAGCCCGTCATAGCTCTCAAATCGCGCGACCGAACTATCGACCATGATTGCCGGGTCAATGGCCGGGTTTAGCGCAGACGTCAGAACACGCGCGTCTCCCGTCATCATGTCGGCGACATAAATGTTGGACGGCGATGTGCTACTATTGACGATAAAGGCGACGCGACTTTCGTCCCCATTGAAGCGGACATTGCGAATTTCCCCGTTCGGGATATTATTCAGCGTGACCGCGTTTCCTGTGTGTGTGTCCGTTAGCGTCAGAACGCCGGTCGCATCGGCATTTTCAATACCAATCCGATAGCGCCCCGACGGCGACTCGCCGAAATAATTGACGTCCCAATCGGCGGCCATGGCGTCAGCTTTCGTCCCGGTTTTCAGATCATAGCTGACCGCTCGAGTGAATTCTCCGCCTTCATTCGTGCCGAAATATAAGTGGCCATTATCCGATGAAAAGCCGAAGGCCGCGTGGCCAACATTGCCTGTATGCTCTGTGATAAGGCTGGGGTCAGTGCCAGCGGCGAGGTCGGCCACATAGACATTGGAATCAGCCGATGTGCGCGATTTTGTCAGGCCAATATATTGGCCATCACCGCTGATCGCATTGACGTCAAAAAGGCTGTTTTCAAACACGAGGGTCTGGGAGTAATCGTCTGCCGAATAGGCGTAGACATCGAACGTTTTTGCGTCCCGCTCATTACTCAGCAGGTAAAAGGTGCTGCGATCATCAGACCAGCCCAAGAAGCTCGCCTTGACCGGATTACCCGGCGTGAGATCCTGAACGGATCCATCTGTTTTTCGAACAAAAACGTGGTCGAGTTCATCCCCGCCGCCATCTTGGCTGAAGAGAATACGATCATCATTGGGAAACCAACTGATGGGAAAAATTGGATTGGTGGTTGAGCTGGTTAGGGCTTGACGATTACCGGTTTGCGAATTCATGCGATAGGCGTTGAATACGCCCGTTTCATCCGATGAAACGAGAATATCGCCTGTCTCGGCGCTAAATGCGGCACCGTCTCCAGACGGAAGGCCAAAGGAGGTCGTTTGGAAAAACGCGTCTGCCGAATAGGTCGTATGGCTCGCAGCGCTGGACTGTGACTCCGTCTCGGTTTGAACGGGTGCGTCAGCTGAGCACGCTGCCAATGTGCAGAGGGCGAATGCGGTCGCCGCGGTCGTAAGAAAATGTTTCATCTGTATATCCCCGATCATTTTTTTGATCGTAACACAGGCAAAGACTATCTTTAAATTATTCCGCCTGCGCTTTCGCCCAATCCCGATACGAGACGAGCGTATCATGCGCCGTGTAATCTGGGCCCAACATTTCCGCGATCAGAGGCGCGACGTCATAGGGTGTCGGTAGCGTTGACTTGTCTTCGCCGGGCATAGCCTTGGCCCGCATCTGTGTGTCTGTGCCGCCTGGGTTCAGCAGGTTGACACGAATTTTGGTGATGTCCGCGATTTCTTCGGCCCAACAGCGCACGAATGTCTCCATCCCGGCTTTAGACGCCGCATAGGCCGCCCAATAGGCCCGCGGTGCCCGCGCCACTGAACTGGTCATAAAGACAGCCCGTCCTGCGTCGCTCACACGGAGCAAGGGGTCAAGCGAGCGGATAAGGCGGTAAGGGGCCGTCATATTGACGTCGATAATCCGCATCCAATCCTTGGGCGTGACGTGATTGGCCGGTGTAATATCGCCGAGAACACCTGCGTTACAGAGCAAGCCATCAAGACGACCGTAGCGGTCGTTCAACAGACCGCCCAATCGGTCAATTTGATCGAAATCCCGCAAGTCCATCGGCACGAGCGAGCAGGTCCCGCCCAAGGCTTTGATCTCATCATCGAGGGATTCAAGCCCGCCTTGTGTGCGGGCGACAGCGATGACGTGGCTCCCGGCGGCCGCGAGGGCTTTCGCCGCAGCGTAGCCAATGCCGCGCGACGCGCCGGTGACAAGCGTGATGCGACCGTCCAAAGGTTTAGTCATTGATGAATCCTACGCGACTTTTATGCGGCCCATCAGGCCGCTCAGACAAGGCCCGTCAGGCCACTTCGACAAGTCCGGCTAAGCGACTTCGACAAGAAACGAGAGTTGCTTGCCGCCACCCGCCAGCTCACGCTCACGGTCAATAAGAGGGGTCGGATAGTCACCCGTAAAGCAATGATCCGTATATTGCGGCGCGTCATCATTGCGCATGTCTTCGCCCATCGCCCAGTAAAGACCCTCAACAGAAAGAAAGCCGAGACTATCCACTTCGAGCATGTGCCGCATCTCTTCTAGCGAATAGTTTGATGCGATGAGCTTGTCTTTGCTTGGCATATCAATGCCGTAATGATCCGGGAACTTGATCGGCGGGGAGGCAGACCGGAAGTGAACTTCCTTCGCGCCAGCGGCTTTGATCATGCGAACAATTTTCGTTGAGGTCGTGCCGCGAACAATCGAATCGTCAACGAGCAGAACGCGTTTGCCTTCGATCATGGAGCGGTTGGCGGAATGTTTGAGGCGCACGCCCATATCGCGCATGCCTTGGGTCGGTTGGATAAAGGTCCGGCCGACATAATGGTTGCGGATAATACCGAGTTCGAATGGAATGCCGGTTTCTTGTGAATAGCCGAGCGCGGCGGGGACACCGGAATCAGGCACGGGGATGATGACATCAACATCGGCGGGTGTTTCTTGTGCCAAACGTTGGCCCATCCGTTTGCGGACTTCATAAACGCTTTTGCCGCTGACGATAGAATCGGGGCGGGAAAAATAAACGAATTCAAAAATGCACGGGCGTTTGATCGCATTTGGAAACGCGGTGAAGCTCCGCATACCGTCTTCATTAATGACCACGACTTCGCCGGGGTCGATTTCCCGAATAAATTTTGCGCCAACCATATCGAAGGCGCAGCTCTCGGAGGCTAACACATAACTGTGGTTGATGCGTCCGAGTAGGAGCGGGCGAATCCCGAATCGGTCCCGTGCGCCGATCATGCAATCTTTGGTCATGGCCACAAAGGCATAGCCGCCATCAATCTGTCGGATCGCAGAGACGAATCGGTCTGATAAGTCCTTGCCGCTTGAGCGGGCAACGAGGTGAATCATGACCTCAGTGTCAGACGTGCTTTGAAATAGAGCCCCTTTTTCGACGAGCGCGCTTTTGATGGTGAAAGCATTGGTGATGTGACCATTGTGGGCAATCGCGAACCCGCCAATATTCAACTCGGAATAAAGCGGCTGTACGTCCCGAAGCCCATGCTGACCGGCTGTTGAATATCGATTATGCCCAATGGCAATATGGCCGGGCAGGCGCTCTGACGGATCATCGCCGGTAAAATTATCGCCGACGAGGCCGAGGTGGCGTTCAGTGTGAAAAATCTCCCCGTCCGAGGTGGCGATGCCGCAGGCTTCTTGTCCACGGTGCTGCAAAGCATGAAGGCCAAGGGCGGCAAAACTCGCCGCGTTATCAACGCCGAAAACGCCGAAGACACCGCATTCCTCGCGGATACGGTCATCCTCAATGTCGATGTCTGTTGAAACAGTGGGGGCGTCGATCATGATCGAATCTCCTCGGCGATCCCATCGAGGTCGCCGTCTTTGATGCGATCGGCATATGAGCGCATATCCGCGAAAGGCAAGGCCCGGATTACACCCCCAATGCGGTCGAGTAGGGGATAAAACGTGGAATCGACGAAAAGGCCAGGCAATTCAGTGGGTTCGGCCTCTAATTGATCGCGCATGGATTTCGGCATTTTTGCGACAACGTCTGGCGGGAAACTCTGTGGGTTGCTGGCGATATAGTCGTTAAACTCACGCGCGTCTTGGGATGCCCGGTAATCCGCTGACCAGAAAATGACAAAGAGTGACGCGACGAGTAGCCCGCGCGCTACGCCAAAGGCCGCCCCTAATAGACGGTCAATAAACCCGGGTTTCTCCCCGCCGATTGTCTTGCCAATCTTGGCCATCACGATAGCGGCGACGAAATAGGACAAAAAGCCCGTGCCGAGTATCAGAATGCCATCGGCGAGTTCGGCTGGGGAGATCAAGCCCCGCGCCGTAAAGCGAAACTGGCCATAGACGAAGAGAGTTACAACCGCCGCGAAGAGGAGCGCCGTGATGGAAATGATCTCGCGCATGAAGCCGCGCGCAAAGGCATAAAGCCCTGAAATGATCAGCAAGATCAAAACAGCTGTATCGAACCCGTTGAAAGTAAAGGATCCGATGGAAATGAGTCCCGACAATTGAGGGACCCCGAAAAGTTGAGCGAAAAAAGTTTCAGCAGGCAAAATCTGGGCAAACATGGGAATCCTGTGGCCTGATCGTTGCCGAATTGTCGTTAGGCGGCCCAGCTCTCCGGCGTATCCGGACCACGTTCTGCGGCGGCTTCTACACGCCGAATGAGGTCTCGCAAAGAGCGGATTGCGATGATCGGGATGGCAGCATTGTCATTGCGGCCTTCGCGCTTGGGGGACGGGGCGGCGAGGGCGCGTTCAAACCCTAATTTGGCCGCTTCTTTCAAGCGCGCGTCGGCGCGGCTGACGGGGCGCACATCACCGGACAGGCTGATCTCTCCAAAGACGACGAGATCAGACGGCAGTGACACATCAAACGAGGAACTGGCAATCGCGGCCGCGACGGCGAGGTCCGCCGCCGGTTCATTGATCCGAAACCCGCCCGCAACATTAAGATAGACATCCTTGCCCGCGAAACTCAGCCCGCAGCGCGCTTCGAGCACCGCCAAAACCATCGCCAGCCGACTACTGTCCCAGCCGACAACGGCGCGGCGCGGGGTGCCAAACGCGGCGGGCGCAACCAGCGCTTGGATTTCGGTCAGGACCGGACGCGATCCCTCCAGCCCGGCAAAAACGGCTGAGCCTTCGGACGCATCGCCGCGTCCGTCGAGGAAGAGCGCGGACGGGTTGAGCACCTCTGACAGGCCCGTATCACACATCTCGAACACGCCGATCTCATCCGTCGGGCCAAAGCGATTCTTATGCGCGCGTAAAATCCGGAATTGGTGTGCGCGTTCGCCTTCGAAATAGAGCACCGCATCGACCATATGTTCGACCACGCGGGGTCCGGCAATCTGTCCGTCCTTGGTCACATGGCCGACCAAAATGACGCAGGACCCGGACTTCTTGGCGAAGCGGACGAGTTCTTGTGAACAGGCGCGGACTTGCGCGACGGTCCCCGGCGCAGCGCCTAATTGATCGGTCCAGAGGGTTTGGATTGAATCAATGATGACGACATCGGGTTTGGTCGCCGTGAGCGCGTCCAAAATCGGGGTGAGGGACGTTTCCGACGCCAGACTGACGGGTTGATCGGCGACGCCGAGCCGTTTGGCGCGTCGCTGGACTTGGCCAACCGATTCTTCGCCGGAAATATAGGCGACTTTTTTGCCCTGCTTGGCGAGCGCCCCAACGGCTTGCAGTAAAAGTGTCGATTTCCCAATGCCCGGATCGCCGCCGACCAGCAGCGCGGAGCCGGATACCAGACCGCCGCCCGTGACCCGGTCAAGTTCGCCAATGCCGGTGACAAGCCGGGGGACGTCCATCGTCTCAGCGCCCAGATCAACGAAGTCCAATCCGCGCCCTTTGCGACGCTTATGAGCCGGGGCCGCGTTCTGGCTTTTGGCTTCCTCGACGAGCGTGTTCCACTCGCCGCAGGCATCGCATCGCCCGGCCCATTTACCGTGGACGGACCCGCAGGATTGACAGACGAAGACGGATGTTGGCTTTGGCATTCTTCGTCTATCGCGCGAATTGACGGGGAATGCAATAAAAGTTCTTCTTTTGTTCCAGTTTTCTCTAAGCGCTATCGGGGCCGACTGATTTTACTGCAACTGATCATAGGTGAGGAAACTTGAGCGTGAATTGGGGGATTCTTGCGGGAAGTCTTCGCGGAAATGTCCGCCACGGCTTTCTTCGCGCGCCAATGCGCCAGCGGCAATCATTCTGCTGGCAATAAGAGGATTGGCGCGTCCGACGCGGTCGATCAACCCGTCGATAATATCAAGGAGACGGTTGAGCCCAGCCCCACTGCGGCGAACTCCACAATGTTCCGTCATGGAGTGGCGCAGAGATTGGCTAACCGAGGGTCCCATCGACAGCCAAGGCTGCACGCGCACACCTTCGGCGCGGCGTTCCGGCAGAAGAGCGCTATTAATATGCGCGGCGGCCCGTCCGCCAAAGACGATGGCTTCGAGCAGGCTATTACTCGCCAGACGATTGGCCCCATGCAGGCCTGTCGCGGCGCATTCGCCGATCGCATAGAGACCGGGTAAGGAGGACTGCCCGACATCATTCGTCGCGACGCCGCCCATATGGTAATGCACGGCGGGCGCGACGGGGATTAGATCTGTACGCGGATCAATTCCGGCGCTCATACAACTCTCAAATACGGTCGGGAATTCGTGGGGGAAATGCGCGCCAACACTCTTGCGGCAATCTAAAAACGGGGCGCGTCCGGCTTGTATTTCGGCAAAAATCGCGCGGGCTACATCATCACGCGGGGCGAGTTCGCCTTGGGGGCTGTAGCGCTGCATGAAGCGGCGGGCATTGGCATTGACCAATGTCGCGCCTTCACCGCGCAGGGCTTCGGTCGCGAGCGGGGCGGGGTCGCGGCCAATATCGATCGCGGTCGGGTGGAATTGGACAAATTCCATATCCCGGAGTTTCGCCCCGACGACGGCCGCCATACCCAGCGCATCGCCGCGGGCCGTACGCGGATTGGTGGTGACAGAAAACAACCCGCCGACACCGCCCGTGGCCAGCACGGTCACGTCGGCTTCTAAGGCTAGGAGCGTGCCATCATCTTGCCGCGCCAGTGCGCCGGCGATGCCGCCTGCGCCGTCGAGCAAAAGGCTTTCCGCACGCCACCCAATTAAACCTTCGATATGCTCAGCCGCTTGGGCGTGTTTGAGCATAACATTAATGATTTCGCGGCCTGCCGTATCGCCTTTGACTCGCGCGACGCGGGGTAGGGAATGAGCCGCTTCGAGCGAGAGATAAAGCTCGCCCGCGTCATTGCGATCAAACGGCACACCCAGCGCGGCGAGATCGTGGACGCGGGACGCACCTTCGGCGGCGACCATATGCGCGATTTTCGGATCGACGAGGCCGTCGCCCGCAGCAATTGTATCTGACGCGTGGCTTTCCGGACTGTCTTCATTGGATAGAGCGGCGGCGATTCCGCCTTGCGCCCACGCCGAGGCCGACCCTTTGGTCGAGCGGCGCGACGTCAGCACATAGACCGGGCGCGGCGCGAGCTTGAGCGCAAGGTAGAGCCCAGCCAGTCCGGCCCCAACGACAAGCACAGATCCGGCAGGCAGACGCTTACGGTCGAGTGATCCTATGGCAGTGGTCAAGCAATCCCCTTCACAAAGGCGTCACCTAGCCGAAGCCCCCTTGTGAGGGAAGGGCGATGCGCTACAGACCCGCTATGCAACTTTATGACTATCTGCCGTCGGGCAACAGCTACAAGGTCAGGTGGGTCGCGGCCCAGCTCGGCCTGCGTTATGATCATATTGATGTCGATATTCATGCAGGCGAGACACAGTCCAAAGATTTCCTCGCGTTGAACCCGGCGGGTCAAATCCCGTTGCTGATTCTGGACGACGGGCGCACGCTGGCCGAAAGCAATGCGATTATCCGCTATCTGGCGGACGGCTCAGATTTGGTGCCGACGGACCCCTATGATCATGCCAAGATGCTGCAATGGCAGTTTTGGGAGCAATATCGTCACGAGCCCGCCATCGCGGTGGCGCGGTTTATTCGTAACTATGCGCATGATACACGCAGCCATGAGCTGGCGGCATTGATGCCACGGGGGCATGCGGCGCTGGCGGTGATGGAGGCGCATCTTCGTCATCATGACTGGTTCGTTGGGGCGCAGTGTAGCCTCGCGGATGTGTCGCTCTATGCTTACACCCATGTCGCAGAGGAAGGCGGATTTGATCTGTCGCAATACTCGGCCTTGCAAACATGGCTCGCGCGGTTTTCTGCGCAAGCCAACCATATTGTGATCACAGCAAAACCGAACGACTTGGCCTGGTCATGCGTAGGAACATCATGAAATCACTTCGACTCTCCGCTTTACCCGGCCTTGCTATGTTGCTCGTCGGCTGTTCCGCCGCCGGTGTTCTGAACGGAATAACGCCGTCCTCAAGCTTCGACCGAGATAAGAACATCGCCTACGGCGACAAAGATCGCCAAACGATGGATATTTATCGCGCGTCAAACGCCAAGGCGAACGCACCCGTCATCGTTTTCGTTTATGGTGGAGGTTGGACCCGCGGCGAAAAGGGCATGTATAAATTTGTCGCTGAAGGGTTCACCAAAGAAGGCTATGATGTCGCCGTCCCGGATTATCGCCTTTACCCCAATTCTGTTTATCCTGATATGATCACGGATACAGGCAAAGCTGTGAACGCCGTTGCGGACGCCTTTCCGGGTCGCTCGCTCGTTCTCATGGGGCACTCCGCCGGGGGCTATAATATCTTGATGACAGTGATGGCGCCGGATCTGTCTGAGGTCGTGGCCTGTGACCGTATTGCGGGTCTTGTCAGCTTGGCAGCGCCCACGGGCGCTTACCCGATGACGGATGCGCCCTACACGACCATTTTTCCGGATCGGTTCCAAGGACAAGACGCGCCGATGAACCGCGTGAATAGTGATCTGCCGCCGATCATGCTGATTAATGGCAAGGACGATACGACGGTGGGCTACGGGAATGCCGTCAAACTGTCCAAGCGCCTCGATGCGGCGGGGCATAAAACCACCTTATCAATCTATGACGACATGAACCACATTGATCCGGTTCGCGTGTTGTCGCGTCACTTTGACGGGGGAAGTACACTCAAGGCCGACATCCTGTCGTTCATTGAAGGCTTGCCCGCGCCGCAGTGTCCGGCTGAATAAGGCTAAGCGCCAAGCCGAACGCGCTGGCGATCTGCTATAGCGAGTTTTAAACCATCTCATCACGTCTTCTTTCGCCCGGAAAAGATGTTGTTCTGACGCGTTTAGATGGCAGGAAAACTGCCTGAATGAGGTCGACCGCCCGTTAATGGCGTCGCGTCATTTCGTGATCCTGCCTTTTCAATCGGGAAACGGCCCGCTAACGCGGCGCGATGAGTATTGAACCAACTCCTGCGCCGCTCCGGCTGCATTCATTGCAATCGCTGCGCGCGGTCGCCGCTCTGTTGGTCGTTATTTTCCATAGCGTGCAAATTTGGCGAGAACTGGTCGGCACTTCAGAGTTTACGGGCGTATGGGATCGCGGCTGGGCCGGGGTCGATTTGTTCTTTGTTATTAGCGGGTTTGTGATGGTTTGGGTGGCGGGGGGCCGGGCGGCAGGCGTTGGAACGGCCGCTCGATTTTTATGGGACCGTGTCACGCGGGTTTATCCACTCTGGTGGGTGTTTTGCGCCCTCATGGCGCTCTATTTTCTCGTGACTTATGGGCAGCCCGCGTCGCCCGCCACGCACACATCTGCCACGGCATGGGGCATGTTTGCCCGCTCCATGCTGCTCTGGCCGCAGGGCGAGATGCCCGTGCTCGCGGTCGGTTGGACGTTGATCTATGAAATGGCGTTTTACGGTGTGTTTGGTTTGTTACTGCTTGTCTCGGCAAAGTGGCGTCCAATAGGGCTGATCGCGTGGGGCGTGATCTTGTTATTACTTTGGAATGTCACACCCGCAGATAGCGGACTTCCGTCTAGTTGGTCTTTGACGCTAGCTAATTCCCTGTGTCTGGAGTTCTTGATCGGGGCCGCTGTGGCCTATGGTCTAAAAGCGGCGCGCATTCCGGCCCCTGCGGCGCTTGCCGTTGCCGCAATCGGCGTTTTGGCCTTCATCGCGGCCATGGTTTTTGCGAGCGGATTTGACGCAGACGCGTTGAACCGGAGCCGGGTGCTGGGGTTTGGCCTATCGTCGGGGTTAATTGTGTTTGGCATTGTCGGATGGGAAATATCGGGACACGGGCAGATTGCGGGATGGCTTCGCAAGGTCGGGGACGCATCATACACGCTCTATCTGTCGCATTTTTTGGTTTTGCTCGTGTTAAAGCGTGTCTTCGAACAGGTCGGTCTGTTCACCGACGTGTCGGTGATGTCTGTGGTCGGGTTTACGGTCGTGGGTGTGGGGGGCAGCGTCATTAGTGCGCTCATCCTCTACCGTTTGGTTGAACGCCCGCTGCTGCGACTGACACGCGTAGCCCTTGCCAAACGCGCCGCGCCGCGTCAGAGTTAACATATCCGAGGGGCACCGTAGCGGTCCGGCGGAGCCGGAATTTTTGCTCAAAGCAAAAATAGCGAAGGTGCAGCAGCGTCTAGCCTGCTGACCGATGCGAAGCAGCGGCTCCGATGGTTGTTACGGTTGAGACGCACTCTTTGAACTTGATCCCCGTATGGGGCGGAAGGACGGACATGAGATTGAACCTGAAACAGGGTTTCACCCAATTTTTCGCGTCAATCGCGATGGTCGGCTTAGCGGCCTGTGCCTCTGCGCCCGAACCAACGGACGTTATCGTCACGCAGACGCATGCGCCTGCAACAATTTTCCTCGTACGCCATGCCGAGAAACTGACAGAGGATGATCCGGACCTGACGCCCGAAGGACACACCCGCGCCGACGTGCTCGCGGATCTGCTGATCGACGCCGAAATCGAGCGCATTCACAGTAGCGATTACGCCCGAACCCGCCAAACCGCTGGGCCGCTAGCCGAGCAATTAGGTCTCGAAGTCGAGCTTTACGATCCGCGTGATTTACCGGCCATGGCCGCGCAATTGAAAGCCGACGGCGGCCGACATCTGGTCGTCGGACATAGCAATACGACGGGGGAGTTGGCCGAGGCCCTAGGCGGTGACGGCGGCACGCCAATCGTCGAAGCGACAGAATATGATCGGTTGTATGTTGTGACGATGGGCGCGGATGGAAAAACGGTCAGCACGTTGCTGCGGTTCGGCGCGACGGCTGAAAGCTATAGTGACACTCCGTGATGCAAATTTGGACGCAACGTGCTGATCTTACCAAGCGAAATGCAGATAGCTGTCCGCCAGGTTTAGGGCTCGTAAGAGAGGACCAAAACATATTGCATGTTTGTCCAAAGTCCGAAGAATCTATGATGGCCTTTTGGCACAGGCCGCAGCCGCGTCGACTATTCAGTTTCCGCAAACGCCACTCTCCGCCAAGCCCGTCTGACGTAAATACAATCGAAATCGTAAATACAATCGAAATTAGTCATATCGTCGAGTTGTGCTTTTCTCGCAACGATCTCGCCCTCGCACAAATCTTAAAAGTGAGTTTCCCATGAATAAACCCGTCGATCAAAGCCAGTTTGTCACGCCCACCGTCACGACGGGGCCGTTGCCTGCCTCTGCGAAAGTGTACACGGCGCCAGCGGCTGATCCGTCTTTGCGCGTGCCGCACCGTGAAATTTCGCTACATCCGACAGCCGAAGAGCCGCCGGTCAAAGTCTATGACACGTCCGGCCCTTATTCTGACGCGAGCGTCGAAATTGACGTTGAAAAAGGCCTGCCGCGTCCGCGTACTGCGTGGGTCAAAGCCCGCGGCCATGTGCGTGAGTATGACGGCCGCGATATGAAGCCGGAAGACAATGGCGGCGCATCGGGCAAATATCTCGCCCGCGCCTTTCCGGTTATTCACCGCCCCCTCGTCGGAGACGGCACGGGGCCCGTGACCCAATATGAGTTCGCCAAAGCGGGCATCATCACCAAAGAAATGATCTATGTCGCCGAGCGCGAAAACCTCGGCCGCCAAGCGCAGCTCGACGGCGCGCAGGACCGTGTCGATGCGGGCGAAAGCTTCGGCGCGGAAATCCCCGCATTCGTCACGCCGGAATTCGTGCGGAGCGAGATCGCGCGCGGCCGTGCCATCATCCCGTGCAACATCAACCATGCGGAGTTGGAGCCACAGATCATTGGCCGCAATTTCCTTGTCAAAATCAACGCCAATATCGGCAACTCCGCCGTCGCGTCATCCGTCGAAGAAGAGATCGAGAAAATGGTCTGGGCGACGCGTTGGGGTGCGGATAATGTTATGGACCTCAGTACGGGCCGCAACATCCACAACACGCGCGAATGGCTGATCCGCAACGCGCCTGTGCCGATCGGCACCGTACCAATTTATCAGGCGCTCGAAAAAGTCGACGGCGTGGCTGAGGACCTGACATGGGAGGTTTACCGTGACACCTTGATCGAACAGGCCGAGCAGGGCGTGGATTATTTCACCATCCACGCCGGTGTGCGCCTCGCCTATATTCACCTGACCGCGAACCGCGTCTGCGGCATCGTCTCGCGTGGCGGCTCGATCATGGCGAAATGGATGCTCGCCCACCATAAGGAGAGCTTCCTCTACACCCATTTCGAAGAGATTTGCGACATCATGCGCGCCTATGACGTCTCGTTCTCACTCGGCGATGGCCTGCGCCCCGGCGCGATTGCCGACGCCAATGACCGCGCGCAGTTTGCCGAGCTGGAAACCCTCGGCGAGCTGACGCAAGTCGCGTGGGCCAAAGGCTGCCAAGTCATGATCGAAGGGCCGGGCCACGTGCCGATGCATAAGATCAAAGTGAATATGGAAAAACAGCTACGCGAATGCGGCGAAGCGCCATTCTACACGCTTGGCCCCCTCACAACAGACATCGCGCCGGGCTATGACCATATCACGTCGGGCATTGGCGCGGCCATGATCGGCTGGTTCGGCACCTCCATGCTCTGCTACGTCACACCGAAAGAACATTTGGGCCTGCCAGATCGCGACGACGTCAAAGTCGGCGTCATCACCTATAAACTCGCCGCCCACGCCGCCGACCTCGCTAAGGGCCACCCCGCCGCGCAATTGCGCGACGATGCGCTCTCCCGCGCCCGGTTCGAGTTCCGCTGGGAAGACCAGTTTAACCTGTCGCTCGACCCTGAAACCGCGCGCGATTACCACGATCAAACCTTGCCGAAAGACGCGCATAAAACCGCCCACTTCTGCTCCATGTGTGGCCCGAAATTCTGCTCGATGGAAATCACCCGCGAAGTCCGAGAATATGCGGACGGGCTCAGCGATAATGAGAAAAAAGCGCTGAACCTCGCGGCAGAAGAGGGGATGAAGGAGATGAGTGAGAAGTATAAGGAAGTGGGTAGACAGATATACATAGACATCTGATAGTACGCGATATGGCACCTAAAAAATCTGGAAATGATTTCGATCTTGTGGGAATAGGGGGAGTTTTAGATACTCCCCTTCAAGTTCCAAAACATCAGCGTGAATATTCTTGGCAAAATAACGAAGTTCAGCAGTTGCTAGACGATTTAAGTGAGGCCAAATCATCTACTTTAGAATATTTTCTAGGTACGATTGTTACTGTCAAAAATAAAGATACGAAACGACTTGATGTAATCGATGGTCAACAAAGGCTTACTACAATATCACTAATCTATAGCGCCTTGGTGAGTGAACTTAAATCACTTCAAGCAAATGAAAAAGTTATTCGGAAAATCGAGGAAGAAAGACTCTCTGATTTTGATTAATGATGTGCCCCTAGCTTTATAGACACCTTGCTACTTCATTTTGCTGTCATCTCAAATTCGACGGGTGACAACATCCCGTTGTTAGCATGCCTGCGTTTCGGAT
>NZ_BMZH01000007.1 GCF_014652695.1 Algimonas arctica | reverse complement strand
TCCGAAACGCAGGCATGCTAACAACGGGATGTTGTCACCCGTCGAATTTGAGATGACAGCAAAATGAAGT
This sequence comes from Algimonas arctica, assembly GCF_014652695.1. Taxonomy (GTDB): domain Bacteria; phylum Pseudomonadota; class Alphaproteobacteria; order Caulobacterales; family Maricaulaceae; genus Litorimonas; species Litorimonas arctica. The sequence goes on along the minus strand of NZ_BMZH01000007.1, from coordinate 169,721 downwards.
AGCAAGGTGTCTATAAAGCTAGGGGCACATCATTGGGATACCGGTCACCAGCACCGGAAACCATCTTGCCACGTCCTGTTGGACTGGCCTATACTCCGTTCCGGACAGTCCAACAGGACGTCCACAACCGCCAAGCTCTAACTTAAATGGCGGACCACCTCATAGGGGCAGGTCAACCGATTGGGAGGCAGGCGCGTGAGCGCGGCACAATCGCAACTGCGCAATGACCACCTCTGTACAATCAGCAAAAACGGAGTCTGAGATGACATCTTCACTCTTAGCCAATTCTTGCTATACTCAATGCATGACGACGGTGCATAAATTTCCAGTCTCGAAGCTACCCGCAGAATTGCGGGAAGGTTTTTCCGATGCTGATTTTGTCACCGTGCAGGTGTCACGAGACACTGATGTTTTGCCCGGATATACCTGCGAAGAAATAGACGCCCTCCTTGAGCCGACACAGGGTCAGATCGAACGCGGTGACTATACGACGTGCAGTACGCCAGATGATCACGACGCATTTTTCAAGACCATCAAAACTCGCGCGCTCGCTTCTAATTCAACTCAGTAATTCCTATGCGTGACATACGGTATTTGTCGGTCGCAGAAGTCGACCTGATACGCATTTACCATCACTATGCAGTCGAGCGTGGTGTTGTTGACGTGGCGGACACGATTGTCGATTCCATCAAGGCATTGGCTCAATCGACGCTGCCCAATTCACCGGCGATCGGCAGACCCGTCGAGAGTGGCACCGACGGTTTGAGAGCGCTGTTAGTTCACCGGTCTCATTGGGTTATCTATACGTATGACGATCAATCCGTTTACATAAGACGTGTTTTAGCGGCGAAAAAATTGGCGTCATGGAACATACTGGAATGACATCTGAGGAACCTTCAAAAGACCTTATCGAGTTTCGTATTGAGCGCGGTCTTGCAGATATCGAGTTGGGACGATTTCAACTACTCACCCCCGTTTTATGCAGAAAATATGGCGACTAAATTGAAGGCACGTCTATGTTCTAGACGGTCGGGTGATAGTGAACGTTGAACTTGCCGATCCAAATGTGAAATTCCCGACAATCAGATCATTTTGGCCGATTCGGAAAGAATATCAGGCTCAGTTGGTCATTTTCATATAAAAAACTTGGGGTGAGCTGCACTATTGTTTGTTCAAAAGGTTGCACCAGATGTGATGAAAGTTGCCCTGCTGTGATTGCCATTCGTGAGGCAAAGCTCAGAACCATGTATTCAACATACTGATAAAATCAGAGAGTTTGGAAAAGTGGCGCACTGGGGAGGATTCGAACCCCCGACCCCTAGATTCGTAGTCTAGTGCTCTATCCAACTGAGCTACCAGTGCATTGTCGCAATCCTTATCGGATGCGAGAGGCAGGCCATTAAGCGGGGAGATGGCATGGGGCAAGTGGTTTTTCCGCCCTTTAGGGCAGCTTTCGCACATAGTAGCGCACAGACACGCTATTTGGGCGTTCAACATCCCCAATCGGATCAAACCCGAGGGCTCGGTGAAAGGCATGACTGCCCGGGTTATCGGGCTGTGTATTCACTTCACAGGCCACATGCGTGTGACCGCGCGCGCGGGCGGTGGTTTCCAAATCAGCGTAAAGTGCGCGGCCCGCACCCTGACCTTGCGCGCTCGCGCCGATCACAACGCGGTCGATATAGATGTAATTTTCCAACCTTGCGGACAACCAATCGACATTTTTGTGCCGATAGGGGCCATTACCGTCATAGGCGATGAGCGCCGCCTCCCCTGCATAGAGTTGCTGCGCGTAATCCGCGTGACCCAATAGGGCGCTCAATGCCATGTCGTCCAAGGGAGACAGCCAATGCACGAATTGCGCATTATTGCGCAGAATCGCGGCGTGATGCGACGGTTGGATGGGCGATATCGCCACAGACCTCATTGGGCCGCTAGGACGCCGCGCGTCAGCGCGCGAGCAACGCAGCGCGCGGCGGCCGCGCCTATATTTGAGAGCGCAGCCGGGCCAATCGCGGCTTGCTCGCCGACTGACAGCGCGAAAATCGTATCACCGTCCAGGGGCGTGTGAGAGGGCTGCACCGATAAAGCGAGCCCATCTTGTGCCATGATGGCAAGGCGTTTGAGATCGGACGGGGACAGCGCCGCATCCGTGACCACGGCCCCGATGACCGTATTCTGTCCCGCGCCCGCAAAGCGCGTAAGCTTCGTATCTTGCGGCTGTGTCCAGCGGTAGTCCTGCGGCGGATGCGCCCCGCCAAACTCCCCGTCCCGCTCATAGAGCCACGCGTAAGGCACGCGTGTTCCCGGCAGAAAAGGGGATCCAACCGGATTCGCGGCGATAAAGGCCCAGACGACCGCGCCATTGACCGTTTCCGACGCCACCCCAAAGCCGCCAGCGTAGATCCCCGCCGTGGCGCCATAGCCTGCGCCAATCGCGCCTTCGGAGGTCTCATAGCACGCAGCTGAAAGGGCCTCCCGCCCAAGGCGGTGAAAAGGCGGTGTATCGCCCCACGCCTTGTCTCCGCCGTTGGCGTTATCAAATAGGATTGCCGACGGGACGATCGGAGACACGGGAATGGGCGGCGGGCCGGCCGCATAGCCCACGCCTCGCGCCCCAAGCCCAGCGCAAACCGCATCAGCGGCGGCGAGCCCATAAACCGACCCGCCCGCCAAAGTGATCGCATGGACCCGGTCAACCAGCCCGCCTAGGGCCAGTGTATCGGTTTCGCGCGTCCCCGGCCCGCCACCGCGTACATCGACAGCACAGAGCGCCGGCGCGTCGGGCAGGAGCACAGTAACGCCGGTTTTAACACGCGTATCATGGGCATGCCCAACCCGCAGTCCCGAGATAGATAAGAGCTTTGAGGACGGATGAGCCATAAGCCGACGTTAAGTCAGGGAGAGAGGCCGCGCAACGCGCTGAAACCTTGACTTTTCCAGTTATAATTCACACAAATGGCGTGTTCGTCTCTTTTTCTCGTCTCCTTTCGAAGAATGGACCCGAACATGAGGCGGTGGGGTGGCACTCCTGCCGCCTCGCTTATTCCCGATCTATATGTCCGTCACAGGCGCGTTAATTCGCGTCAGTGTGCAGCGCTGTCATGCCGGCATCGTCCAGCACAGCGACGAACCCATCCATGAGGTCATCCGTGCACCGCTTAACGGGGACAGATCTGCCTAGACGGAGGGGAATTGTGGTCTTGCAGGATTTTTTGGCCTTATGTTCAAGCGCCCGATAAAGTCGAGCTGTGCCTTCTTCTGTTGCCAGAAGATCGGTTTGCACACTCACCGAGACACGCTCGCCATGGGCCGTCGCGGAAATTTTCTGCGTTGTTGCGGCAGATGCGCTCAACGGAAGGGCCGTTGCGGCGAGCGTGAAGGCCAACGCAAAAGCGCGTACAGGCCCGCGGAGCAGGCGCGATTGCGACCGTATTTTTGAAATAGTCATAGGGTTTCTCCTTTTGGGGTCAGTATGAAGATCGGACAGAACGTGGCACCGTTTCCCGATCTCAAGCCCCACTATACAACGACACTTGTCGTTATTCAAGCTTAATTTTATTGAAAAACGATAATGTTTGAGAAGAAGCGTATGATTCTTGCGTCAAACGCTTGAAACGTCTGCACAAGCTTCTAAATGTTGTCGGCTAGATTTCCGTCCTTGTGACGGGAACTCCCTTTTATCGCTCTGACTATTGACGAGATCATTCCATGCAGAAATATCCGATGACCCCGGGCGGCCACGCAGCTCTTGAAGTCGAACTCAAACATCTCAAAACGGTGGAACGCCCCGAAATTATTCAGGCGATCTCTGTCGCACGCGATCATGGCGATCTGTCAGAGAATGCGGAATATCACGCAGCGAAAGAAAAGCAGGGCTTCATTGAGGGTCGTATTCAAGAACTCGAATCCAAAATGTCTCTCGCGCAGGTGATCGATACATCCAACCTCAAGGGTGATCGGGTCACCTTTGGCGCAATCGTCAAAATTGTGAACGAAGATACGGACGAAGAATCGGCGTATCAAATCGTCGGCGAAGACGAAGCCAGCGTGAAAGCGGGCAAGATTTCAAACACCAGCCCGATTGCGCGCGCCATGATGGGCAAAGAGATCGGGGCCGTTTTCGAAGTCATCGCTCCGGGCGGCGCGAAAGGGTATGAAATTCTTGAAATTAGCTACCCGAAGTAAATCATGAAACTCCTCGTCGTCTCAGATGGTCGGCGGGGCATTGAAAATCAGGCGCTCGGACTGGCGGAAGCGGTCGCGCGGCATAGCGGCACAGCCTGCAATATTGCTGTCCATACGGCCTCGCATCGTCCGGGCTTCGCCGCCCTTCCGCCGTCCCTCCAACTCACGGTTCGTCGTGATTTCGGCCTGCCAGAGGCGGACCTTGTTATCGGCTGCGGACGACAGGCGATCGCGCCGCTGATTGCATTGCGTCGGTCCAGTCGCGCCGCATTTACGGTCTATATCCAACACCCCCGCACGGATCCCGCCCGTTTCGACCTTGTCATCGCGCCAGAGCATGATGCGCTCAGGGGTCCAAATGTCGAGACGATGATCGGCTCTCCCAATCGTATTTCCAGGGACACAATCATCGGCGGAACGCTCGCGCATGGGGCACGTCTTCACGCCTTACCGATGCCGCGCGCCATGATGGCGATCGGTGGGCCTAGCAAAACCCACGCAATGAGCGACGCGACGATCCAATCACATGTGGAGACCGCCCGCAGCTTAAGCCGACAGGGCTATAGCCTGCTCGTCACCCTCTCTCGCCGGACGCCGGACAGTGCCCGCAAAGCGTGGGATGACTTAGCACAGACACTGGAAAACATCTGGCTGCATGATCCCGAGAGCGACGTTGATAATCCCTATTTCGCCTTTCTGGGTGGCGCGGACGTCCTGTTCGTAACGGAAGATAGCACTAATATGCTGACAGAGGCCTGCACGACCGGGAAACCCGTCTACCGGCTTGCGATGGATGGCGATCCCGGCAAATTTCAAAAGCTCTATGACGCCCTAGAGACGCGCTGCTGTGTCAGGCGATGGGACGGAAACCTAGACGACCGCCCCTACCCCGCGCTGGATGAAACAAGCCGCATGGCGCAGCGTATTCTTGAGCGGATGGGTTCACGCCAATAAGCGCCGCGCGTTAATCGCACCCGACATCATCCGCGCCGGATTTCATAGTCCAGTTCATTGCGTTGGATATGAGCTGACGATGCTCGGGCGCGGCGAAACTTTCGAGCGTATGGCCCAGAGCACTGGCAACGACACGTCCGCCCTCAGGTAGACAGCGCGACCAAATAATCGCGTGATCTTCGGGCTGATCTCCCATGCGAAGATCCTCAACGCCATAAACCGTGTTCCGCGGGCTATAAGTCGTCTCATCGAGACCTGCGAGCGTGACAAAGCGGCCGTCCGGGACACCGTCAAAAGAATACCATTCATCCGTCGCTTCAAACCGATCCGGCAACCCCGCCATAACAGGGTGGCCAGTGTTGAGGACCACCACGTCGGCGGCTTGAAATTGCGGCGCCATAGGGTGGGAGATAAACTGAGGACCGACAAGTTCGTCTTGGTAAAAAGTCCAGTCTTTCTGACTGGAATCAATGCTGCCATGGATCAGAATGACAGCCCCATCATCAGCTAGCCATGTTTTAAACGCGGCTTTTTGGTCAACGGATAGGGAATCGCCCGTCGCGCTATTGAACACAATGAGGTCGAATCGGGACAGCGTCTCGGCATTGAATATTTCCGCATGTTGCGTGGTGAAATAGCCAAACCCTTTGTCTCGCGCGATTTCCATCAACGCGACATTGCCGCCAGCAATCCCTTCCTCATGTCGCCAACCGCGTGTTTCTGAATAGATCAGCACCGCAGGCTGCGGCATATATTCAGTCGGTACAGGGGCAGGACGAGACATCTCGGTCGCTGTCACAGCAGTGCTCGGGGTCTCAGCGGAGCTCGTACACCCCACTAGGGATGCCCCGAAAAGAGCGAAAAAAGACGTCGTCAGTATCCATCGGGTCATACATGTTCTTTCTCAAACCCTGTGCCTAAACGCAACCGTTCACAAGAAGGTGACGCGCAGACCGTGTCACACGCTTGCGAGGGCGCGGCACCGCCCCTACTTTGAACCCTCATTCCTACGAGGTTTCTACAATGAGCGACACCGTTCATCATCCTGTCTTGATCATTGGCTCCGGCCCAGCGGGCTATACGGCCGCCGTCTATGCGGCGCGCGCGCTGTTAAAACCGGCCATTGTCGCCGGGTTGCAGCCGGGCGGCCAATTGACGATCACCACGGACGTCGAAAACTATCCCGGTTTCCCCGAAATTATGGGGCCGGAATTGATGGAGAAATTCAAAGAACACGCGCTGAAATTCGGCACGGAATTTTATGAAGACATCATTGTTGATGTCGATTTTTCTTCGCACCCGTTCAAAGCGTTTGGCGATGGCGGGATGGTTTATACTGCCGATTCCATCATCATCGCCACAGGCGCGCAGGCGAAATGGCTGGGCTTGCCGAGTGAGGAAACCTTTGGCGGCTTTGGCGTGTCAGCTTGCGCCACCTGCGATGGGTTCTTCTACCGCGGCAAAGAAGTCATCGTCGTTGGCGGCGGGAACACAGCGGTCGAAGAGGCGCTCTATCTGTCGGGTCTGGCCAGCAAAGTCACACTTGTGCATCGTCGCGACACGCTTCGCGCTGAGAAAATTTTACAAGAACGACTCCTCAACAAAGCCAATGTCGAGGTTCTTTGGAATCATACGCTCGAAGAAATCGTGGGTGATTTGAAACCTATGCCAAATGTGAAAGGCGCCCGGATCAAACATGCTCAAACGGGCGAGGAACGAATCCTGCCGGCCCACGGCGTTTTCATTGCCATTGGTCACAAACCCTCAACCGAAATTTTCAAAGGCCACGTCGAAATGAACGAAGGCGGCTATATCATCAGCGCGCCAGACAGCACACGCACCAATGTGCCGGGCATCTTCGCAGCGGGTGATGTCTCTGACGAAACCTACCGCCAAGCGGTTACAGCGGCTGGCCTAGGCTGCATGGCCGCGCTCGAAGCAGAGAAGTGGCTTGCTGAGAAAGAGGAACTGGGTGCGAATGTCGCGCAAGATGTAAAAGCGACCGCCCTGATAGAAGACATTGAAACGCACGCCGAGGATATGGACACGCTAAGCGCGGCCATTATGGCGTCAGAGTAACGCCTTTCACCGACCGGGTCAGCGCATAAGCCAGCATAATGATCCACCCTATCCCGATGGATGGCGTCAGCAGATTACCTAAGCCCGCCGGAGACAGAAGCGCCGGGACGCTGAGTAATGCCGAGAGGACCGTGAGGGCTCCGAGCGCTTTCCACGTCACATTTTTGCGAGAGCCAAGGAACAGGCCTGCGCTAATGATCGACAGTGCAAGCCCCATAAATTTGATCGTTACAGGGACCCATAAAGTCGCAAGTCCTGCGGGATTCGCGATCCCATTGGTCATCTGCGCCGTGATCGATAACAAGGTCCGCGTCTCAATTGCATCAGCAAGTCCTGCGATGATAGCAGCGACAAGAATGACCGTCCCCAATGTGGCCCTGCAACGTCGAACGGCCAGACCGAACATCGCTCCAAACAGGCTGTAAAGTGTCATAAATAGGAAATCCCAACGATTCCCTTGGTCCATCATTGAGAGCCGGCTGGCGCGAGCCGGGTCCGCGTCGCCGCCAAACACTGCGACCAAATCGACAGGGGTGCGCGCAAATTCAAACGCGATCACGGGACTGCCATAGCCCGAAACAACCGTGGCAGCCTCGGTGGGAAAAAATGGCATGATAAGGATAACCGTGATTAGGACAGCGAGACCCGCCGCTGCACAACCCGCCCAAAGCACGCGTTCTTTTATTATCACTTTCCGCCCCCGTATTTTTCTTTAGAGAGGAGACCATGCCCGATTCCATCGACTGGGACAAACTCAAGACGTTTCACGCTGCGGCGCGATCCGGTTCGCTCACGCGGGCGGCGGCTGAGCTTGGCATTTCGCAATCCGCTGTCTCCCGACAGATCGCCGCATTAGAAGAGCGCATGAACCTGCCGCTTTTCCACCGCCATGCGCGTGGATTGACGCTGACGGAAGAAGGCAACGTCCTGTTCAAGACCGCGACCGACGTCCATAGCCGGATCGCCATGAGCCTCGCTAACGTTCAAAATGTGCGGCAATTGCCGCAAGGTGTTTTGCGGGTCAGTTCCCCGATCTCACTTGGCTCCAACTGGCTGACCACGGTGCTCCCAGAATTTTTGGAAGCCTATCCAGAAATTGAAGTGCAGCTAATTTTAGAAGACAGCGAGCATGATCTGATGGCGTTTGACGTCGACTGCGCGCTGCGACCGTGGCCCTCGACGCAAGGCGATTTGATTGAACGAAAATTGGGACAAGTGTCGCAGTCGCTTTATGCATCCCCCCGATATCTAACCGCACAAGCCGCCCCGACATCTGCCGAAGATTTAGACAATCACCGGATTGTTGCGTTTGGCGATTTATTGCCGTCAAAACTGCAAAGCTCTAATTGGGCTTTGACAGTTGGACGGAACGAGTCCGATGGGCCCCGAAAGCCCGTCATGAGCATTAACAACCTGCATGGCATCATGCGGGCTGCGGAAGCTGGGATTGGGCTCGCTGGGCTCCCAGACTATATGACGGCATCGAGTCGTCGATTGGTTCGTATTTTACCCGAGGTTCGTGGGGAGAGTTTCGATCTTTACTTTGTTTACCCGACCGAGCTTCGAGGGTCAGCAAAAGCGAAGGTTTTTCGTGAATTTTTACAACGTGTGACCCGGACCTCACCCTCTTTTCAATGATTTTCCTTATGAATCAGTGAAGAGCTATGCTGAAATGCATAGGTAGTTTGCAACCCTATCGGTTCTAATTCGGCATCAGCCCCCTAAATAGGATGAGACACACAGCGACGTCCTCCCCTTTTGCCGCTGCTGTGTTTTTTAGACCGCAAGTCACTCTCCCCGACTGAATTGCGAAGACTTTAGCCGGGCCCTGAACTTTCAGGTGTCCGGCTTTTTTTTGCCAGATTGTTAACCCTCTTCCGTCAAGAGACCCTCAGAATCACAGAGATGGCTCATCAGGGCGGTGGGGATAGGATGAACGAGATTTCAAACAGCGCGTTCCTTGATGCTTCTACGAAGAAGGTGAGTATCCTTGAAGAGGGTATGGAACGCCAGTTCCTACAGATGCTTCTGCAAAATCTTGATGTTGGCGTCGCCATTTTGGACTCCGACATGCGATACCGCATGTTATCGAATGCGTCCTTTCAACAGCTCAACATTGATGGAAGCGAACTCAGTCTCGGCGATCCCTTATCAAAGATGCACGATCTCATGATGAAAAATGGCATGATGACGCAAGACATCATGGCCAAAAATGCACTCTCCGAAGCCGCGCACCGCACCAATGCCGAAACAGGCACGAAGACAACGACCCAACTTGTGAAACTCGGCGATGGAACAACACATCGTTTTTGCCGACAAGTCTTGGACAATGGCTACACAATTTCTGTCGCGGCGGATGTCAGCGAACTGGTTGAGAAAGACCAACTGCTTGAATCAGCTTTACTCCTCGGACGATCAGGAATCTGGATCTATGAGTTCAGCACAAAAACCTATTCGCTTAGCAAATCTCTTCATGCTTTCTTCAGTGAAAAGACAGCGGCTGAGGTCGTAAAATCTGGTTTCATGGTGGCGACAAAACCAGAAGACCGCCCCCTGTTGAAAGAAGCGTTGCGAAATATCGCGAAAACCAAGGATCGTTTCGATATTGATCTGCGAGTTTTACATAGCTCCGGCACCTATCGCTGGTGCAGCGCAACCACGGAACTTGTTCGCGATGAAAACGGGCGACCTCTGCGTTTACGCGCCTTCGTCAAGGACACAGAACGCGAGCATCGTCATCAGGTTGAATTAGAATCTGCAAAGGATGATGCCATCCAAGCCAGCAAGGCCAAGTCAGAATTCCTCGCCAATATGAGCCATGAAATTCGGACGCCAATGAATGGCATCCTCGGCATGTCCGAGCTTTTAGGTCTATCCAATATTGACGACCGTCAACGCGAATATGTCGATGTTATCACAAAATCAGCGAATGCCCTTCTTCGCATTATCAATGACATTTTAGATTTCTCAAAAATCGAAGCCGGCGCATTGCAGCTCGACCCGACACCGTTTGATCTAAAATCTTCGATCAACGACGTCACCTCACTGCTGATTACCAATGCACAGGAAAAGGGCCTCGAGCTCATCATCAATTACCCGACAGACTTACCCTCAACTTTCATCGGAGATGCAGGACGAATCCGTCAAGTCCTGACCAACCTTGTTGGCAATGCCATTAAATTCACGGCGGAAGGTTATGTGCGCATTGACGTCAATGTCGAACCTTCCGACGAACATCCCAATACGCCAATGGTCACGTTGGATGTTACGGATACTGGGATCGGTATCGCCGCAGATAGTTTGAGCGCGGTGTTTGAGAAATTTACCCAAGCGGATGGATCGACCACACGCGTATATGGCGGCACAGGTTTAGGGCTCACCATTACGAAACGGATTGTCGAAATTATGGAGGGCGATATCTACGTCCGTTCAAAAATCGGCATGGGATCAACTTTTGGAATCAAGGTTCCGCTAGAGATCGACACAAATGCAAAGGTCGAGAGCTTCGACATCGCCGCGCTGTCAGGTAAACATGCCTTAATCGTTGACGATATCGCTGTGAACCGCACCATATTGACGAATCAAGTCGCCAGATGGGACATGACGAGTCACTCTGTCGGAAACGGCATTGAAGCCGCTGAAGCGCTTAAAGCCGCCGCAGATAACCCCGACGCAATTCCTTATGATGTAATCCTTTTGGATTACCTTATGCCTGGCGTGAATGGGCGCGAACTCGCCTCGATGTTGTCCAAGCAATCGAGCTTAGTCGTCCCTCCCATCGTCATGCTGTCGTCTTGCGATCAATCCGTGATGAGCGAAGAGTTGAAGGACATTGGCATTAACACATACCTAGTTAAACCGGTCCGGGAACGACGTCTCTTTGAGACATTAGGGCGCGTTTTGTCCACCCCATCAGATCTGGTCGCGCGTTCTCAGGACGCGCATCCCACGGCCCCAACACCGGCGATACCGGTTCAGGTCGCCCCGGTTATGCCGGCCCAGCAGGTGTCCCCAGCGTCGATGACCTCACAGCCGACCGTCCCTGTACAAACCACACCCGCGTTCGCCCCTATTCCGACACCGGCTCAGTATAAAACGATTCAACTTAGCTCTGATCTGGATGTATCTCCGGTCGCAACTGACGTTCCTCTTGTCGCGCCTGACATCGAAAAGCCTGCAATCGATCTGATTGACAGTATGTTGGCCGATTTATCTGCGCATTCGCCAATATCGAACCCGGCCGTCGCCGCCCCACAGCCGCCGACCCCCTCCGCTCCTCAGAACCGCGTTATAATGCCGGTTTCAAGCACCAACCCGGCTCCAGCGCCCACGCTCGACGCACCGGAACCTCAGAAAATACCGAAGCAAGAAATTCTCGTTGCAGAAGATTTTCCATTGAACCGAGATGTTGTCCGGCTGATGCTAGTTGAAAGCGCTTTTGCGCCTGTCTTCGCTGAGAATGGCAAACTGGCGTCTGATCTCTATATGGAAAACCCGGACCGCTTTCCGCTGGTTCTGATGGATGTTTCCATGCCCGTCATGGACGGATTTCAGGCCACCAAAGTAATCCGGGATTGGGAAACAGCCCAAGGTCACGCGGACAACCCTGTTCCGATCATCGCCTTGACGGGTCATGCGTTGAAAAATGATCGCCAAGAATGTCTAGATGCCGGGATGAGCCACTATTTGACGAAACCCGTCAAACAGACCGAACTCTTGGAAACACTCGAACGTTATTCTGGTCGCGCCGTTCATGGCACAGCCATCCAAGCGGCCTAACGACACATCACGCGATTAAAAAAGCCCGCCATTTAGGCGGGCTTTTTCTTATTCTGTTGAGCGCGCTTAGTAGCCGATTTTGGCCAGCTCAGCATCAAGCTCTGGCAACGCTTTGAACAGATCAGCGACGAGGCCATAATCGGCAACTTGGAAGATCGGCGCTTCTTCGTCTTTATTGATCGCGGCGATGACTTTGGAATCTTTCATCCCAGCCAAATGCTGGATCGCACCAGAAATACCGACCGCAATATAAAGTTGCGGAGCCACGGCTTTGCCCGTCTGGCCGACTTGATAGTCGTTCGGAACATAGCCTGCATCAACGGCAGCACGTGACGCGCCAACGGCCGCGCCAAGTTTGTCCGCAATCGTATCGATCAACGCGAAGTTTTCGCCCGAACCCATACCGCGACCGCCAGAGATCACGATCTTGGCGCCCGTCAATTCAGGGCGATCCGATTTAGTGAGCTCTTCGGAGACAAACGTAGAACCCGTGTCACCAATTTCGACAGACTTGGATTCTGACGCTGCAGAACCGCCGTCACCGGACAATGGGAACGCCGTCGTCCGGACTGTCACGACTTTTTTTCCGCCAGTCGATTTGACATAAGCAAGCGCATTACCCGCATAGATCGGACGTTCAAACACGTCGCCATCAATGCCCGTGACCGAGCTAATTTGCTGTGTGTCGAGCTTTGCGGCAACGCGCGGCATATACGCCTTATGCGTCGTCGTATCGGCGGCCATGACCGTGTCATAACCGTCCATCAACGCCATAATGGTGGCTTCCATGGCTTCAGGCATTTGCCGCGCCAACAGGTCATGTTCGACAGTGATGACAGCGCGAACGCCGTCAATCTGGGCGGCCGCTTCAGACGCCGCTGATGCGCCTTGACCGGCAACAAGGATGTCAATGTCCGTCCCGAGGGCTTTGGCCGCCGAGACAGTTTTGGACGTCGCTTCAGAGAGCGAAGTATTATTATGTTCTGCAACAACAAGAGTCGCCATTAGATTACTCCCGCTTCATTCTTGAGTTTGTCGACCAATTCGGCGACGGTTTCGACTATAACGCCCGCTTCACGCGTTTTCGGCTCAGTCACTTTAACAATTGTCAGACGGGGTGTCGTATCAACACCGAGGTCTTCGGGTGTCTTGGCCTCAATCGGCTTACGTTTCGCCTTCATGATATTCGGAAGAGAGGCGTAGCGCGGTTCATTCAAGCGCAGATCGGTTGTGACAACGGCGGGCAATTTGAGCGTCACAGTCTGAAGACCCCCATCAATTTCGCGTTTGACTTCGATTGTGCCCTCACCCGGTGCGAGCGTATTGGCGTACTGACCAATTGGCCAATCCATTAACGCAGCGAACATGCCGCCTGTTGCGCCGTAATCATTGTCGATGGCCTGTTTGCCCATCAAGACAAGCTCCGCGCCTTCGGCCTCTGCCACGGCTTTGAGAATTTTCGCGACCGCGAGCGGCTCCAAATCTTCATCGGTTGTGATGTGAACGCCGCGGTCCATACCCATCGCAAGCGCGGTCCGGATCGTTTCTTGTGCTTTAGCCGGCCCGACAGAGACGGCGATCGTTTCCGTTGCCGTGCCCGCTTCTTGCATGCGCACGGCCTCTTCGACGGCAATTTCGTCGAACGGGTTCATACTCATTTTGACATTCGACAGGTCAACGCCGGTTTGGTCGGGCTTGACCCGTGCTTTGACGTTATAGTCAAGCACACGCTTGACCGGGACGAGAACTTTCATGACGACTCCAAAACTTGTGTTGGGCCCCATATGCGGAGGAAACGCGAGGGTTTCAAGCGCTCGCGGGGGGCTAATCCGCGCAGGTCAGAGTTTTAAGCATGAATGACCCGACAAATGGCTTGTTTAAACAGACCCGATTGCTGGAATCGGGTGACGGCGCTCGGCCCACCAATAGGCGAAAAAGAAAAAACCGAGCAAAGACCCCGCAATGGGCCCCAAAGGGGTGAAAAAAGCCAATCCTGCTGTCATCATCGCAATAACGAACTGCACCCACCGAGCGGTGTGCATTTGACGCGTCACGGCAAGTTCCGATGCCGTGAGCGCCAACAGGTCGGCGCGTTTTAACACATGCCCGTACATCATGGCGAAAATAGCAAAGGACAGAGCGTAAGCGAGGCTGAAATAGGCGACGAACTCCCCCGCCACGGCCATGCTGGTTACGCCCAATTCCTGTGATCGACTAAAATCACCTGTGACCAATGTCGTCAGAAATGCAAACAGCGAATCAAAGGCAAACCGCAGCGGGTAAGCCATGAAGAGAACGACAAAAATCAGGACAGCATTGAGAAATAGAATCCGGCGATCAGCCACACCGTATCGCCGGAAAAACGTATAGTGGCCGTGCCATAAACCTAATAGTACTGAAAACCCCAGCGCGGCGGGGATGATACTCCAGAGGAACTTTTTGAGGCTCAGATAGTCTGTGGGCGCATCAACCCCCGAAATCAACATCCCCAAGGCCAGCGCGAAGGCGATATCGGACAGGTTCTCGATCCGAGTCACCGCCTCACCGCGCCAGCGAAAATTTGGGTCGTGGTCGAGTTGTTTACCGACCGCGTCGCGCAACATGCCGGCTAACGAACCTCAACAGAGAGATTGAGCGGTTTGATAGAGGGCTCATTCCCGTCTGCCCCTGTCAGTGAAGTGACAGAGACGGGCTGTTCAGGGGCCATTGTGATGGTCATCGTCTGGCCGGGCGTATCAATGAAATCAATGAGGCCCGAACCCAGCGTATCCATTAAGTCGCGCTGGAATTCCGATTGCGCCGTTAAAGAGCCGAGGGCGATGGCCGTCTTCGCGCCGCCCTTTAAAATAGGAACAGGGCGACCTGTGATGGCCGACGCCACTTTATACCCGCGCTCCACCAGACTATTGCCCGGGACATCCTGAATATCGCAGGTCAGACCTTCAATCTTGACCACCTTATTCGCTTCAGCTTGTGCGGCGCTATAGGCTTCAGTCTGAGCCATATAATTTTCGAACGCGGCTTCGCTATTCTCCGTATCAGAAAAATCAAAGATGGGCGGTTTAACGCCACTGGCGTCCATAATTTTTGCCGAAGCCGTGAGTCCGATCACTGAATAATCACAACGTGTACGCAGACCGCCGTCAATTTCCATTCGGTTATCTACAAAGCTAACCCGGTCAGATTTCCGGTCAAATGTTGTGGTCGACGAGCCCTTGAACGAAATTTCAGCCAATCCGTTTTCGCGCAATATATCCATAAAAGGTGCGACGGGTGTGCCCGCAAGGTCTTTGAGGGTCACGATCATGGGCGACAACACGGAGCGTAGCTCAGTGACATCCCCCTTCGTCTCACTATCGGCCTCAAAACCTTCGGTTGTCAGGTCAAAAGCAGACGATTTCAGGTCAACCTGACCGAGATCGATCTGACGATAAGGTGGCGTTGCCGACGGTGTCATTCCCGTCATGAGACCGCTGAGCAGACCTTGAGGCACGCCAACTCCGGACATTCCAGGCGTGTTCAACTGGGCGGTATCGAGGCCTAAGACGGTTACCCCATCCATTTTAAGGTTGAATAATCCGTTAGGGCCGGTTTCTGCATTTACCCAATCAAAGCTCAAGGTCTCAACCACGGCATCCATCAGGCCGTTATCAATATCATTGCCAACAATGATCTGTTTCAAGCTTAGCGCGCCGTTTTTACCTTCCTCCATGATGTTCACGACCATGTCTTCAACATGAAAAGCGCGAAACGCTTCGCTTTTCCCGTCTAAATTACCGAAATTATCCGTCGCCCCATCTGCATACGCATCGCGCGCCATCATAATATCAGTCAAATCGACAAATAGGGCCGCCGAAGGTTTCACCACGACAAGATTACCGACGGTCGCGTCCATGACAGTTTCCCGACCATCGCCTTCGCCCTCAAACCCTTCGACATACATACCACTCACCACAAGCTTATCCAGAGTTGGGCCGCCATCTGTCTCGTTCAGCCCAATCATTTCGACGCGGTCGGCGCGCATTGCGGCCTCATCATTCGATGCTGTCCAATCCGTATAGACCACGGTCGACCCGGTTATCATCCGTTCACCATAGGTCGCGTTGTCAAACCCCGCGGCGCTGAGTAGGCTTAGCGTCTCAGTTTCTGTTCCGCCGCGCTTTGTAATGACAAAATGTGCGGACAAATGGCTTTCGTCAGCACTCGTTAAGCCCAGAGAGGCGGCTTCGACCGTGATTTCCTCAGCCGGAACCTTGTCCGCGCCAGAGCAAGCCCCCATCAAGAGAGCTGAAGCGCATAAACCTGCGAGAAGTGTACTGCGCAGGTTAAACGGGGAAGCGGGCATGTCAGGAGTCCTGTCTAAATTGAAGCGCAACTCTAGCGGTCGCCAGACGCCTGACAAGGCGGAATTCCCGTTGCGCGATGAGCATGATCCGCGCGTCCTTTATGTGTTGTCTAACAAGGCGCGACGTGTCTCCCTGAAAGTCAAAGCAGCCGACCGCCAAGTCCATGTAATCGTGCCGAGCCTCCGCGCTTTTTCCCAAGCGCAGACATTTGCGCGTGAGCAACGCGATTGGATCGATGTTCACTTAGAAGGACTTCCGCCGCCCATGCCGTTCGTTCCGGGCGCGGAGATTCTGTTCCAAGGCGACCGTTACCGCCTTGTCAGTCCACCCGGAAAAGGCCGCGCGAAAATTGATCGCGCAGCGCGCAAAATTGTCGTCCCCTCGCCTGATCCAGACAGCTTCCCCGGTCGCGTCCGCCGCCTTATGATTCGCGAGGCACGGGCCGAATTAGAAGCCGCGACCCATCATTACGCCGGCGAGCTTGGCAAACGAGTCGCGAAAGTCAGCGTCCGCGATCAAGCCAGCCGCTGGGGCAGCGCCATTACCCGTAAGGGCGAAGGTCACATCTCCTATTCTTGGCGGCTGATCTGTGCCCCGCCTGACATTCTTGAATATGTCTGCGCCCATGAATGCGCCCACTTGATCGAAGCCAATCACAGCCCAGCCTTCTGGGCCGTGTGTGAAGGCCTGTTTCCAGAGACAAACAAGGCCCGGCGATGGTTGAATAAGCATGGCGGGGACCTCCATGCTGTCGGGGCTGACGACTAACCGTCAACACGTCACAGCTTGCAACACCCCCCCGCCAGACGCATAGCTTTGGCATGGATACATTTGCAAAATTCGCCATGAGCGGGCTTGAATTGCTGGGCTCACTTTTCCTTTTTACCGTCGGGTTGCTTTTGATTGGCGTTGTGGTCCTGTTCATTCATGACAAGACGCAGCGCAAGAATGCGATCTGGCGAAATTATCCGGTCGTCGGTCATTTCCGGAATTTATTTCAAGTTTTGGGCGAATTTTTTCGCCAGTATTTCTTTGCTCAAGACCGCGAAGAAATGCCGTTCAATCGCGCCGAGCGCGACTGGGTTGGCGATGTGTGCGAGGACGGCAAGGATGTCGTGCCTTTCGGCTCCACCAAAGTCTACGCGCCCGGCATGCCGATTTTCGCCAATGGCTTGTTTCCGAAATTAGACGAAGAAGAGGTCCCGGCACGCGCGCCGTTCACGATCGGACCGGATACGCCTCACCCTTACCGTCCGAGCAGCTTCTTCAATATCAGCGCGATGAGCTACGGTTCGCTCTCAGCGCCCGCGGTCCAAGCGCTGTCCCGCGGCGCAAAACTGGCCGGATGTTATTTGAACACAGGCGAAGGCGGGGTCTCACCCTACCACCTGGAAGGCGACTGCGACATTGTTTACCAACTCGGCACGGCCAAATTTGGGGCGCGCAATGAGGATTCGACTTTAAATGAAGCCAAGCTCGCCAAGATTTGCGAAAATCCAAATATCAAAATGATTGAGATCAAACTCAGCCAAGGCGCCAAGCCCGGCAAGGGCGGAATCCTACCCGCCAAAAAAGTGACCAAAGAAATTGCGGATATTCGTGACATTCCTGAAGGCGAAGCGGCCCTCTCGCCCAATCGCCATGTTGATGCGGCCAACCCGGAAGAATTGCTTGATTTGATTGATCAGGTCCGGCGCGTGTCCAAACGCCCCGTCGGGATTAAGTTCTGCATGGGGCAAGTAAAACCCGTTCAAGAATTATTGGATACCATTATACGCCGCGGTGTGGCGTCTGCGCCGGATTACATTGTCATTGATAGCGGCGATGGCGGCACCGGCGCAGCGCCAATGCCGCTAATCGACAGTACCGGCATGCTGATCGAGGATAGTCTTCCGCTGCTCCACGACATGCTGATTGATTCCGGTTTGCGAGATCGCATCAAGATCATCGCGTCAGGTAAGCTCATCACGTCGGCTGATGTGGCGTGGGCCTTCTGCGTCGGGGCCGACATGATCAATAATGCCCGGGGATTTATGTTCGCCCTCGGCTGCATCCAAGCGCTGAAATGCGACAAAAATACCTGCCCGACCGGAATCACCACGCACGATAAACGCCTGCAACGCGGCCTCGACCCGACCAATAAAGCCGTGCGGGTCCGCAATTATGTCAAAACGCTGAACGATGAAGTCGCAATGATCGCCCATGCCTGCGGCGTTGATTGTCCCCGCGATCTCACGCGGGAGCATTTACTGGTGATGCAAGCGTCCGGTCGCACGCGCCCCTTCACCAAGGTCTGGAATCCAGACCGCTACTTGTCATCCAAACAAAGCTGACAGACGCAGCAATTGACGCATAAGCGACAGTTGACCCGGAGCCGTCTCGAACCTATCTCCCCGTTATGACCCTTAAAGGACATATCCGACCCATCATTACCGTGCCCGATCCGCGGCTAAAGCAGATCAGCACGCCTGTGGACGCGATAACCGACGAAACGCGGGCGCTCATGGATGACATGTTGGCGACTATGTATGACGCGCCGGGCATTGGCCTAGCCGCCGTCCAGATCGGTGTGCCAAAACGGATAATTGTGATGGATTTGGCCCAGCAAGGCGAAGAGCCGCAGCCAAAATATTACGTGAACCCTGAAATTCTTGATCCCGCCGAAACCGTCGTTCCTTATCAGGAAGGCTGCCTGTCTGTGCCGGATATATATGACGATGTGGACCGCCCTGAATTTTGCCGCGTGACCTATCTCGATTATAATGGCGAACGTGTCACCGAAGATTGCGAAGGCCTTTATGCCGTCTGCATCCAGCACGAGATGGATCACCTCGAAGGCATCGTCTTTCTCGACCACCTCTCCCGCCTAAAGCGCGAACGCGCGATTAAGAAGGTGATAAAGGCCGAGAAATTGGCCGCCATCGCCTAATATACAGGCCTGATATTCAACCTTAAGGCCCGACCGCCAAACTATCCGGCGCACGGGGGTCCGATGCGCCTGTCAACCAATCCCCATCGCGACCGACAGAATTGACCAGCCCCAGTGTGGAACGGCTGATCGCGCCGTCTTCGTCACGCGGGAACTGATGCCCCATTTGCTCTAAAATCTGCAGCGTGTCCGGGCTGATCCCCGGCTCAACAACAACGACATCTGGCAACCATTGATGATGAATACGCGGCGCATGAAGGCTTTCGGCCGTGTTCATGTCCCACTCGACCACATTCAAAACGGCCTGCATGACCGACGTAATAATCGTCGATCCGCCCGGCGACCCTGTCGCGAGAACGACTTTTCCGTCCTTCATCACAATCGTCGGCGTCATCGAGGATAAAGGCCGTTTTCGCGGCTCGATCTTATTGGCTTCGCCACCAATCAAGCCATAGCCATTTGGACTCCCCGGCTTCGCGGAAAAATCGTCCATTTCATTATTGAGCAGGAACCCAGCACCATCGACGGAATAACCTGACCCGAACGAAAAATTGAGCGTGTAAGTGACAGACACGGCGCGCCCGTCATCATCAATAACAGAGTAATGGGT
This sequence comes from Algimonas arctica, assembly GCF_014652695.1. Lineage (GTDB taxonomy): Bacteria > Pseudomonadota > Alphaproteobacteria > Caulobacterales > Maricaulaceae > Litorimonas > Litorimonas arctica. The sequence continues at coordinate 149,836 of NZ_BMZH01000007.1, read as the reverse complement.
CGTATTCACACTCTCATGAGGCAGCTCTGTGCCCGGCCTAATATCGACAGATCGGCTGGAGGCCGTGAGATCAATCGTGCCGCGTAAACGGTCCGCATAATCACGCGACGTTAGCGCCGCGACGGGCACTTCAACAAAATCTGGATCCCCAAGATAAGCACTGCGATCCGCGTAGGCCCGACGCATGGCTTCGATCAACTTGTGCAAATAAGCGGCCGAATTATGCCCGTCAGCGGCCAGATCATAGCCCTCCAACATATTCATCATTTGCACCATATGCACCCCGCCAGACGAGGGCGGCGGCATGGCGGCGACGGTGTAGCCCTTATAGGTGCCCGTCACCGGTTCGCGTTCGACCACCTCATAGGCGGCGAGGTCGTCGCGCGTGATAAGCCCATTACCCTGAGCCATTTCAGCAATAATGAGGTCCGCGGTTTTGCCTTTGTAGAACCCATCCCGGCCTTGCGCGATAATGCGTTTCAGCGTCTTCGCGAGGTCACGCTGGCGCAACCTGTCGCCTGCCTCATAGCCGCCGAAATAATCCAGCGAACTTTCATCCGCATTGAGGCTGCCCGCGCTGGCGAGGGATTGCGCGAGCGCTGGACTGACGATGAAGCCGCGATCCGCCAAGGCCGCCGCCGGACCGATGACTTGCCGACGGGTCATGGTCCCGTGTGAATCGAGCGCATGCAGCAACCCCGCGACAGACCCCGGAACGCCCGCAGAGGCACGAGAAAACTGCGCTTTCTCATTATCAACATTGCCGTCAGTGCCCAGATACATGTCCCGTGTCGCAGAGGCAGGCGCTTGTTCACGAAAGTCAATCGCGCGCACATGACCGTCCGGTTCAGCCAGCATCATAAAGCCGCCCCCGCCAATATTCCCAGCCTGCGGATGGGTCACGGCGAGCGCGAACCCGACTGCGACCGCCGCATCGACAGCATTGCCGCCCCGCCGCAAAATATCTGCACCGACTTGAGCCGCAATGGCATCCTGCGCGCTGACCATGCCGTCCTTGGACAAGATCGGCTGATGGATCGCATCATATTGATAAAACGCCCGCGCCGCCGGATTGGGATCCGCCGCCATGCTAACCATGGGCAGAAAACAGACAGAAGCCGCGAGGAGAAGATGTTTCATATTAGGTAGCTTAGGCGGGAGATTGTGATGACGCTAGAGGGCATCCGACACAGCGCGGTCGCAACTCTTGTCCTTCGCCCAAAATTTGATCCCGTTCGAACGGTCGTATCCGCCCGCCCTCACTTGGCGTGCACCCTTAGTATAGTTCACATCGCCTGTTCCGCGCGTTGCATGTGAAATAAACCCCAATTCAACGCCACATTAGACGAGATGACCGACGAACGTGCGCCGATCCGTCCTCTTAGAATGGCAATTTCATTCCGGGTGGCATCGGGATGTCGCCCATGGCGGATTTCATCGTCTCTGCGGCGGCTTGATCCAGTTTGACTTTCGCGTCTTGGTAAGCGGCAATGATGAGGTCTTCGAGCATTTCTTTATCCTCAGCGCCGCCCATCAGGGTTGGATCCAGCGTGAGCGCTTTCATATTCCCGCCGCCCACGAGCGTCACCGTGACAAGCCCGCCGCCAGAGCGACCCGTGGCTTCCGTATCGGCCACTTGCGCTTGCGCAGCTTCCATCTTGGCCTGCATTTCCTTGGCCTGTTTCATCAGGCCCATCAGGTCTTTCATGACATGTCATCCTTCTTAAAGTTGCCTGCTATTACATTGGGAGCGCGGTCCTTAATCTCAAGGATTTTGGCCCCTTTAAGCAGTGGATGACGAAACGCAGGATGGGACCGATCATCAGCGTCTTGCTTCGCCTTGGCTGATTTACGTTGATCTGACAAAGTTGGCTCGCCGAGTGTCGGCACCGGGCTCACCAGCCATTGTTGGCCCGTCAATTCTTGCAGTGAGCGGACCATGCGCCCGACAATCGAATTATGACGCGCCTCAGTAATATGGATTTCGGCCTGTCCATCTGCAAAGTCCACCACACTCACATAGCGTTCGAGATCATGCCGAAGCCGAAGGTCATCAACCTGCTCAACATAATCGGCAAAACTATCCAGCCGCATTTTCGGCGCGGTCGGGGCCACGGGTTTGGGCGCGGTCATGGAGACTGTCTGCGACGCGGATGATGCGGGCGGAGATATCGAGGGTACGCTCGGCACATGGGCTTGCGGCGCAGCGGACGGCGTCAATTGCGGGAGTCCGGTTTTGCCTTCGCTGTCCAGTTTTTGCGCCTGAAGAATAATCTGCGCGGCCAATTCGGGCGGCGGCATTTGCCCCGCCAAGGCCAGTTTCAACAGCGCCATTTCAGCCGCCGCCAAAGGCACAGGGGCGCGGCGCACTTCCGAATGCGCGCCCATCAAAATCTGCCACGCCCGCGTCAATTGCCCCGCTGTAAAGGTCTGTCCAAGACCGCGCAGCCGCTCAATCTGGTCCGGGGCAAAATCAAACGCCGCGTCTTGACCCAAAGTCTGCGCGCGGCTGACTTCGTGACAAATATCGAGCAAATCGCCCATGACAACATCTGGCGCGGCGCCGTCGTCATATTGCGCGCGCATCGCCAAGAGCGATGCTTTGGCATCGCCGCCCATCGCATGTTCAAACAAATCAATCAGACGCACACGGTCGGCCAGACCCAACATGGCCCGAACTTGTTCGGCACTGACTTCGTCGCCGGACAGACCACTTTGGACAATGGCTTGATCAAGCAGCGAGAGACCATCCCGAACCGAGCCTTCAGCGGCGCGCGCGATTAAGGCGAGCCCGTCATGTGAGACCGCAATACCTTCTTGGTCAGAGATGCTCTTGAGGTGCGCGGCGAGAATATCCGCTTCAACCCGGCGTAAATCAAACCGCTGACAGCGCGACAGAACCGTGATCGGCACCTTGCGGATTTCCGTCGTCGCGAAAATGAATTTGGCGTGGTCCGGCGGCTCTTCCAGAGTCTTGAGCAGCGCGTTGAATGCGCCTGCGGACAACATGTGCACCTCGTCAATGATATAGACTTTATAGCGTGCATCGGCGGGGGCGTAACGCACGCCATCGAGCAGTTCGCGCATATTATCGACGCCCGTGCGGGACGCCGCGTCCATTTCCAGCACGTCCATATGGCTAGAGCTCATAATCGCGTCGCAATGCCGTCCCGGCGTTGCCAGATCGACGGACGGACCGTCCACCGTGTCGGTTTCGTAATTCAGAGCTCGCGCGAGCAGCCGCGCTGTCGTGGTCTTGCCGATCCCGCGCACCCCGGTCAGCATAAAAGCATGCGCGATCCGGCCCGTACGAAACGCATTGGACAAGGTCGTGACCATCGCATCTTGACCGATCATATCCTCAAACGTCGCCGGACGGTATTTCCGCGCGAGCACTTGATAGGTCTGATGAGGCTGATTTTCGGACATTAGGGAATGTATATGCAGCGCAGCCGGACTTGGGAAGCCTGATGCAGCGGCGGTCCACAGGCGTTATAACGTTTGATGCGCGTGTCCGGAGCGGTTTGAAGCATATCCGGAGCCTGCTAGGCAGTTGTCATGCCGCGCCGAGGATCAGCTTTTATCGCATGTCACGGCAGCGCGGCGACCGCGGGCGAAACGAACGGCGTCGTTGCTACGGAAAACCGTCATCCGCCCATTAGTAAAGGTCATAACGTCGGCAGTCCTATCATCGAGCAAATCGAGACGGGCGGCGTTGCCGTCTGCGTCCGTGATGAAAACGGCCCCGGCTTCAAATCCCATTGTAAATGTTTCATCGCCGCACAGATAAGACTCACCGCCCGGGGTAATCATTTGCCCGTTCGCGCCCGTACCCGCCGTATCCGGTGTGACGCCCCGCATCCGGAGCTCGGCCGCAACAAGACCATCCAAAAGCGCGCAATAGTCTTGGTCTCCGCCCTGACAGTTGGCGTGGAAGCGCGAAAAAACACCGTCATTGCTGATCTTGGCATTTCGTTGCGACGCATCACAGGCGACAGCGTCGCCAAACGCGCAGGCGGACAACAGGCGATTGGCGTCGTCTGATAAAAAATCAATGGAAATAAGAGGTGTCGTCGCCTCGTTTTGCGAAGGCTGCGATGACGTCAGCGCCTCTGTTTCGGGGGCCTCAGCACCGGAAATCATATCATCGGGAGAGGAACAGGCGGTAAATAAAAGCGCTGAACCCACAAGGGTAAGAGACCGGAATAGCATGATTGTCCTATCGGAAAATATGGGATCAAAGATATATTTTAAGCCCTTTTGCGGCGAAAAAAAGGCCTAAACTGTGACTCTCACGTCCCGTCAGAGACCACGCTCAGCGCAACCTTCTGACCGGAACAGATATTCAGAGCCACGCGAACGCGGTTGATGTTGCGCATTGACGTGGAGGCGCGCACTGTCGGACCATGAGCCCATCATCGCGCGTAAAAAAGAGCCGACACGATTATTCATTTCGTCCGGAACCCCGTTGGGAAGACGGTCGGTTTGTTCCGCCAGCCCCCTTGCCCATAGACGCGTCCATCGAAGACTGGGACGCCATTGATTGGGGTCGCTACCTACTGGCGTCGTCGAAAAACCCGATTCATGGTCAAACGACCAAGGCGATAGAGGGGTTTGACGAAGTCGCGAGAGGCATGGGCAAGATCTTTCTGACGCCGAGCCACCCCGATACAGTCCGCGAAGCCTTCGTGACCAAAGCTGACGCCCTACGCCTCTCGAGCATTCGTAACGCGATATTGAAACCCGTTCTGCGGGACGGGTTGCTGACATCCGAAGGCGAGCGCTGGAAACATGATCGCCGGGCGCTCGCGCCAATTTTCACGCCGCGACATGTCAACGGGTTTGCCAAAGGAATGGCGCGCACGACCCGCGATCACCTCACCCGCCTCCTCGCGGAGGACACTGTCGCCTTTGATAAAGTCTGTGTGGATTTGACCTATCAAGTTCTCTCTGACGTGTTGTTTTCCGGCGAGCTTGACGGCGGGCGGCAAGCGAGCTTGCACGATATTGATAAGTTTCTATCCAGCATGGGACGGCCTGACCCGTTAGATTTCACCAATTTACCGAAATGGGTGCCGCGATTAACGCGGGTAGGACGCATGGGCGTGGTCAAGCGGTTGCGAAAGCGTATCGGTCTGTTGGGCGAAGCCAGACGAACGAAAATTACCGCCGGCGACACCGTGCCGGACGATTTACTAACTCTGCTCTTGACCGCGACAGATGCAGACAGCGACACGCTCACGCCGGATCAATTGGTGGACCAACTAATTACCTTCATCGCGGCAGGTCACGAGACCACATCGAGGGCGTTGACGTGGTTATTCTATCTCTTGTCCCAAGACACAGACGCCCGCGCGCGGATGGAAGCGGAAGTGGACGCGCTGGATATGAGCGGCCCAGCCCAAAAGTGGGGTGAGAGCCTGCCTTATACGCGCGCCTGTTTAGACGAAGCGATGCGGCTCTATCCCCCCGCACCCTTCCTCTCGCGTGAGCTTAACCGCGCGGAGACGTTAGGCGGTCACGACCTACCTGAAGGGGCGATTGTGTTTGGCAATATCTGGATGATCCATCGGCACCGTAAATTATGGGATCAACCTGATGCCTTTGTGCCGGAGCGGTTCTTGCCGGGTGCAGAACGCCCGATTGGACGGTTCCAATATCTGCCGTTTGGTCTCGGGCCACGCGTTTGTATCGGGGCGCAGTTTGCGAAGATGGAAGCACTCATCCTGACGGCACTTATCGCGCGTGAATACCGACTGCATTTAGATGGACCTCACCCGTGGCCACTCGCACGCGTCACTGTGCGAACGGAAAAACCGCTCATGATGCGCGTCGAAAAAAGGTGAAAGTGGAAGACCGGGTCCCGACCCGCAGACGATTCGTTACGGCTGCTTCGTTCCCGACCTGACCGGGTTGGCGAAAGCCCACGTCCGGGCCGATCTTCCGAGACAGCATATGGCAATTCACGGCTGCGCTGACAAGGCAGAGCGCACATAAAAAAAGCCCTCCGCACAAACTGCGCGACGGGCTAAACGCGTGTTCTGTCAGAGACTAGAACTTACGGATATAAGAGATAGAGTAGAGGTCGCCGCCACCGTCACCTTCAACATCAAGGTACGTGTACTCAGCCCGGATACCGTTTTTATATTCGGGCCCAAAGTTGAATTGACCGCCAACGCCGCCGGCAAAGCCGTCAACATCTTCAGAAACAGACACATTACCGGATGAGGCTTCGAGTTCGCCGAAGTAGTAACCGACGCGACCAATGAGCTCAAACTGCTCTGACATTGGAAGGCGTCCGGTCAGGAAGCCAGAAAGATAGTAATCAACACCGGCCTCAACTTCGAGTCCTGCGACTGTTTCCTCATCATCAATGACACCAAACCCACCTTGGGCTTCGACACCGAAATACTCTGTGAAGTTATAACCGGCTTTGGCAGACAGGTTATAGCTGTCAAATTCAACAGCATCGACACCGAGGCCAACATAGGCTTGCCCATCTTGGGCCATAGCAGTTCCGCCGACCATGGCGATTGCCGCTGTTGCGGCTGCGATTTTTACGATTTTCATTCTAAAATATTCCATGTTTAAATTGCGTGCGGGGGGATGCACGCCGCTTAGTTAGGAGCGCCTTTCCCGCAATTCCAGTGCCTCACGGTATATTTCAATATGCGTGTGTCATTCCCGCAACAGTTTGTTATCGTTGCATTAATTTGCAGTAATTACTGCTTAATTACAGCACAATTTGTCGTGATTGCTTAATTTGAGTTAACCAACTAGGGCCTCGTCATATGACCCATAAATTTATACCCGACTGCCCTATTCCTTTCGCCGGCTCACAAGTCGATTTTGCAGAAATGGAACGGGGCGAGGCGCGACTGATGGAGCACCCTAAGGCGAGCGCCCTGCTGTTTCACAAGGGCCAAGTGGCGACAGACGGCCCGGCGCTTTTACGGGCCGCACCGTCGGCTATTGCGTCCCTTCCCCTCATGGACCCGGGGTTGATCTTCTTAGGCCTTGAAGAGGATGGTGATCCGGTTTTCGCAGCCTCTTTGACGGACGATAGCCAATTGCCGCCTGACTCGCTCATGGACTTGCGCATGCATGGTCATAGGCTCACGCCAGACGCGTTGGCCGTTGCCGGACGCGCGCGTTCGATTTTTGATTGGCACCGCACCCACCCCTTTTGCGCGCAGTGCGGCGCCAAAACCGCGTCCGCCGAAGGCGGTGCGAAGCGAACGTGTGCCAGCTGTGAAACGGAACATTTCCCGCGCGTCAATCCGGTCGTGATCTTCCTCATCGAGCATGAGGATTCAGTGCTATTGGGCCGTGGGCATGGTTGGCCTCCTGGATATTACTCCGCCCTCGCAGGTTTTGTTTCACCCGGCGAAACATTGGAAGAAGCCGCGACCCGTGAAGGCATGGAAGAAGTCGGCGCGACCTTGTCCGGCCACCGATACTTATTCTGCCAACCCTGGCCGTTCCCGTCACAATTGATGATTGGTTTGGTCAGTCAAGCCGCAGACAAGACCATCATAGTTGACAAAAATGAGTTGGAAGACGCGTGTTGGTTCACCCGGGCCGAGGTCGACGCTGTATTCAATAAAACAGGCGAGGCCTTCATGCGTCCCATGCGAACGACGATCGCACACCAATTGCTCAGAGCTTGGTTATCCAATCAGTAGTCGGACTTATTCTGCCAGCAAACTCGGCCAGTTATCATCAGCTTGGGTGATAAATTCCTCGCGCAACGCGTCCCAGCGTTTTTTCACGCGAGTCGAATAATTGAGATAAAGCTTCCCGTCCTCAACGTGCCAATGCTCCGCCTTGCCGGGGGCGAGTTTGTCTTTGGCTAACGCCCACGCGCAATAGCCGCCATATTGCGGCTCGAAGGCTTCAGGGTTCATCAAAAACAGATCAAGGTTGGCCTGCGTATCAAACCGCCACGTGGCTTTCTTATATTGGGTCGCAAATTCTGTGCGGCCTTTGAGCGGCTTGCCGGCATGGAAACTGACGACATCATAGCCATCAACAGCGATCTTGTTCCGCCAGCTGGTGTAAATCTCTGGTTTCTGGGCAAACGCCGTGACGGGCATGAGCGCCGCTGATGTCACGAGGACGGTTGCAATAAGAACATGTTTCATGACAATAATGTGGGGCCTGACGCCACAGAATTCAATTCACGTCCGATCACGATTTCGCGCGGACCGGATCGGCAGGATAGGTGCCCAAATGGCGAATATCTTCAGTGAAAAAATCAAGTTCTTCCAATGCATTGCGCATGGCCTGACTGTCCGGATGACCTTCCACATCGACATAAAATTGCGCCGCCGTGAACCCCCCACCGATCATATAGCTTTCCAGCTTGGTCAGGTTCAGTCCGTTTGACGCAAATCCGCCAAGCGCTTTGTAGAGCGAGCTCGGAACAGACCGCGTCCGGAAAACATAGGAAGACACAACGGGGACCTCAGTCAACGGCGGGATCCGCGCGTCCTTTGACAAAACGATAAAGCGCGTTGTGTTGGACCCTGAGTCTTCAATATCTTCTTTGAGTATATCGAGGCCATATTCCTCTGCTGCGACACGGCTCGCAACCGCAGCGACAGACATGTCGCCTCGCTCCGCAACCTTCCGGGCGGCGGCCGCCGTATCGACATCGGCAATAGCGGCGATACCCAGCGACAAGAGGCGCTCGCGCACTTGCCCTAATGCCATCGGATGTGACCGCGCGACTTTAATCCCCTCAAGGGTCGCCCCGGGAAGCCCAAGCAATTGATGATGGATCGGCTGGTAACGCTCTTGAATGATGTACAGATCACCCTCGGGCAACAGGTGGTAAATGTCGCTCACCCGCCCCGCGACCGTATTTTCAACGGGAATCATTGCCAATTCTGCCTCACCCGTTCGGACCCGGGCAAACGCTTGCGCAAAAGATTGGCAGGCCCACGGCTGCATATCCGGAAAATGCTCCCGACACGCCAGATGGGAGTAAGCGCCTGGCTCTCCTTGATAGACAATACGTACACTCATGCCGGACAATCCTGATACAGTCTTTCGAAACAAGGCTTAGACCGCTTGCGACGCTGCGCCGCAAGGGCTTTTACAATTGCAGTCACGGCCTAAATCCGTATTAGACCTAACAACAATGGCGCTCCGCACATCTGGAACGTCGACACTAAAAGATAGTAAGGACGCCGATCGTTATGGATCCGCTTGGCAATAACAAAATTTTCGCCGCCATTTTGGGGGGTGCGCTCGTTTTCATGATGATCAAGACACTGCCAGAAGTCTTCATGCATCACGAAACCCCGAAGGTTCCCGCCTATATTGTCGGTGAACTTGAAGCGGGTGGCGAAGAAGAGGTCATCGAACTGCCCTTCCCGCAAGCTGACTGGGTTGCGGCGATGGATGCGGACCGCGGCGCAAAAGTTTTTAAGAGCTGTGCATCCTGCCATAACGCGGATGTTGGCGGCGCAAATGGTACGGGTCCCGGGCTTTGGAATATCGTCGGTTCACCCAAAGGTGCCCATACAGACTTTTCTTATTCCGATGCCATGACAAGCGCAGGTACAAGCTGGACCTATGAAGCGCTCAACGGCTTCCTCGAAAAACCCAAAAACTATTTGCCCGGCACGAAAATGAATTTTGTCGGCATCCGCAAGGAAAGCGACCGCGCGGCCGTGATCGAATATCTACGCCTCGCGTCGAGCAACCCCGTGCCCCGGCCGGACCCAGCCGCAGCGACTATTGAACTCACTGTCGACGCCGAAGAGGGGGCTGTTGTTCCCGGTGAAGCCGTTCAGATCGAAGAGCCTGCGACGGATCCGACTGAGACCAACGAGTAAGCGCTCCCGCCACTCAGCTTATAAACGTTTGATAGCGCGCAGATTAACCCCTGCGCGCGTCATGCGTTTTAGGGCCGGCCCCAAAGGTTCTTCCACGACAGCCATATGCGTGGCGTTGGCATGTAAAAGCCGCGTTTTCGTTGCCAGTATTCCGACATGACCGGGCCAGAACAAGAGATCACCGACGTGGTCGGGCTGTGCCACCACGCGGCCCAGCGTCTTTTCCTGCAAGTCCGCATCCCGCGGCGCATCAATCCCGCAGGCCGATAGGCTCATCTGCACGATTCCGGAACAATCCACGCCCCGCGCCCCGTTCCCGCCCCAAACATAGGGCTGACCAAGATACCGTCGCGCAACCGCGACCAAGTCATGTTCCGGGGCCGCAATCTCTCTGACGTGCATGCGACTGATATAAGCGCCAGCGCCAATCTGACAGTAATTATCCTTTTCCAACATGACGCTGATCCGCGAACCCAGCGGCAATGACATGACAATATGGGATTTCAGGTCAGCGCGCGCGAAGACTGGGGCGCTGATGGATGAGACGAAATGCGTGTGAGCCGATCCCAGATCGCCCAGAGCTGTTGCATCAACCCAGCCAATATAGCCGTCACGGCGGCTCGTAGAGATGAGTGGACAGGCGCGTCCAAAAACCCATCGCTCCTGCTCTGCATGCACGTCGAACGCCTGCCCGTGCACGAGTTCCGTTTGCTGCGCCGCGCGGAGGTTTGGATGTGTGAGAAGCGGCGCATATTCCGTCACGACACGCCGTCGCGCAATCTTCGGCCCTATTCCGTCCGGCAAATCGAACCGTGAATCGGACGCCACAGCGCGCCTAGCGGCGTGACAATCTGCCGGCGCTCAAACCGTCCGGCATTTCACGCTGAATAAGGCTCGCATATGCGCGGAGATAGTTGATGCCGTCAGGGGTCCGGCGCAAAACGATAGAACGACGGTCGCGCGGGTCATCGGCACGAAGAATATAATTATAAGATTTCAGCCTATCAATGGCGCGTGAAATGACGGCCTTGGTCACTTTAAGACGCGCGGCCAATGAACGCACCGTATGCGGACCTTCTTCCAGATACACACACATTAAGACGGCTGTTTGTCGGGCGGATAGATCGGGCATATCGCCCGCAACTGACGCGACCGTCACGTCTTTCCACAGTGCCAGCGCCAAAGTTGATGAGAGGCGGGAGGGACGAATCGGACGGGCGGCGCGACCAGTTAGAGGGGCTGTTTGCGGCGCGGTATCAACGGCCTCTTGCGGGAGTTCCAGCGCCGAAAAATCATCATTTTCAGATATAGACTTCGTCGTTGGGTTCATCTTCGATGCCATTAATTCCCCTCCCAAGGACCCGCCTATATCACTCGAATGAATTGGGACTCGCACAGCAAGGATTCGTCGGTCAAGCACAAGCCGAACTCATCAGGCTCCGAATCAGTCAAGTGATTCAAAAGCCTGAGAACTTTTTTAAGACGTGTTGGATAAGGGTTTCGTGTGTGTCCACGTGGCGAAGGCTTATGTCTGATTTGACCCCCCTAATGCAAATAAATGCCCCTGCGGACGCCTCAGTTCTTGAACGAATCAATGCGGTCCGTCTCATCACCGTCGGATTTATCGGCTTGGGTTACGCGTCGACTATGGCTATTGGACCGCAATCCCAAGAATGGCTCAGCACATTTGGTTACGACCCCAGCCTTTTCGGCTTACAAGTCCTCTTCTTTTTATCCGGTTGGTTGGCGTGGCGAAGTCTGTCGCAGGGAAAAAGCGCGACCGCTTTCATCATGTCTCGCGTTTCGCGCACAATGCCGTGGCTCGCCCTCTACACGCTTATCGTCGTGGCGGTTCTGTACCCGCTTTTGTGTAACCCTGATGCCCCGAGCGTAAAAACCGCCGCGCAACTTGCGGTCTATTTTCTAACCACCGTCACCTTAATTGATCCGGGACAGGCCATGCCGGGCGCGTTGGATAACGCGCTCTATGCTTGCCTCTTACAAGGAGCGATTTGGTCGCTGCGGTGGGGGGCTATCGCGTTTATTGGCTTACTGCTGGCCTATAAGCTCGGCCTTCGCCACAGGGTTTTGTATCTGGGGCTCTTCGTCGTGGCAGTCTGCGCCCATATAGGGGTCAACGCTTGGACGGACCAAACCAACTCCGCGCTTCTTTTTCCGTTGATCCCCGGCCTTCGGCTCGCGTTTCCATTTCTGCTCGGAATTGCTGCTTATGGCTGGAAAGATCGACTCCCGACCGGAGCGCGCGGGTGGTTACTAATTTCCGCTCTCGCGCTCGGCGTCGCATTGATCCATTATTATGGCTTCCGCTTTTCCTACATGATAGAAATTTTCGCCATGACAGGGTGGTGCGCCTTGGCGATGGCGCTGCTGCATAGCCAGTTGCAAGCCCTAAAGAATTGGCCAAATCTCGTCTTGCCGTTTTTCCTTGGCGTTTGGCCAACCGCGCAGGGGCTACTGGCTGCGTTTCCAACCATCGCAGTCCCCGTGCTTGTGATGGCCACCTTGAGCACGGCGCTCAGCGTGGCCGCGCTCTTTTGGGGCCTAAAGCGCCTCGCTAGCCGGTCCGTCCATCGGCGTGTTCAGCCCGCCTGAGGCGAGCCACGCGAACAACCCACGGATCGCGTAGATATCGGCGCCAGTAGGATGCCCCGGACGTGTGGTGGGGTTCCAGCCATAGACATCGAAGTGCATCCACGGTCGCTTGTCGACGAAACGCTCTAGGAACAGCGCCGCTGTGACTGCGCCGGCAAAGGATCCGCCAGAATTTTTCATGTCCGCAATCGGGGAGCTCAGCATCGCGTGATAAGGCTGCCACAGCGGCATCGGCCAGATCGGATCCAGCTCCATCGTTGCGTGACGCGATATCGCATCATGCAAATGCGGACGATTGGTAAAGAACGGCGGCAGCTGTGGCCCAAGCGCGACCCGCGCCGCCCCTGTGAGCGTCGCAAAATCAATCATCAAGACGGGATTAGATTCTGTCGCTTTCGCAAGCGCATCACCCAAGACAAGCCGTCCTTCGGCGTCAGTATTATCAATCTCAACCGTGAGCCCTGCGCGAGAGGATAACACATCACCTGGGCGGTAAGCGTTGGCACTCACCGCATTTTCTGCGATTGCCAACAGGCAGTGAAGCCGAACCGGCAATCGCGCCGCCATGATCATGGCCGATAAGGCCAACGCGTGCGCAGCGCCGCCCATATCTTTTTTCATCAGGCGCGCGCCCGCCGCGCTTTTCATATTCACGCCACCTGTATCAAAGGTGATGCCTTTGCCGATAAGGGCCAAACGTGGATGGGACGGGTCCCCCCATTCTAATTCAACCAATCGCGGCGCTTCATGCGCCGCCCGCCCGACCGCGTGAATCATGGGATAATTTTGTTCAACTAAGTCCGGTCCGATAACGGCCGACAGGGTCGCGCCGTATTTTTCGGCCAAGGTTTCTGCGGCTTGATGCAACGCAACCGGGCCCATATCCCCGGCGGGCGTGTTGATCAGATCCCGTCCCAGCGCCGTCGCCTCGATCGCGTCGTGAACATGACCCGCATCCACGTCCTCACTGAGGACCAAAACGGGCGTTTCGGGGGTATCTTTTAGATAGCGGGTAAAACGATAGGTCCCGAGCCCCCACCCGATGGCGGCCAATCGATCCGTCCACTCATCTGGCTTGCTCGACAGCTCATAATAACCGCCCGTCAGGCCCGATGACAGTTGGCCGAGACGCATTTCACGGTCGAAATCTGTCGCAAGGTCGCCGCACCCCATAAGGACCGCGGCAATTCCGCCCGTCTCATCCGGCAACATGACGCTCTGCCCCGCCTCTGCGGCAAACCCATTGGCCTGCGCGAATTTAGTTTGGACACTTGGCAAGGTCCCGCTCAGCGTCGCCCAGCTGTCCGGTCGGAGCGCATGAATTGGAACAATCGGATCGCCATTGGGAACATCGTTCAAACGGCTCGTCGCGGGGGATCGTGTCATGATAGCAGAAACTCAGGGCTAGACTGGACCGGCGGACATCGCCGACCCTCTTACTTTGATACTCATAACATGAGTGTAAAGCTCCCGTTAACTCTAGCTCTTTACGATTGTTAACGAAATCCGGCTTATTCTCAATCCACTGACCGATTGCGGAAGGCCCAGTCTCAGACGTTCGTGAGGACATAATGGCGCAGCACAGATCACGACCCCTACTCAGAACAACACTCCTTCTTGGCACCCCCTTGCTCTTGTCGGCGTGCGCCTATGCGGGCGGGATCACACCGCAAGAGGCCGACGTTAAACAGCAAGTCTCCGTCGACCAATATATGCCTGCGTCACGTGAAATGCGCGATAATATCGAAACGCAGGAACTGTTCGCGCAGGCGGCTTTTTGGTCCCACGAATATGACCTAAATCCAACAGATTTGGAAGCGACGCTGAAGCTCGCGGCCTCTGTACGCAAACTCGGCAACCCCGGACGCGCCGTCGAAATCACGCAAACCTCTCGCACAATCCATCCGCGCGACCCGTATTTACTGGCCGAACACGCAGCGGGACTGATCGCGGATCAACGCGCGCTCGACGCCGTTCCCGTAATTGATCAAGGCCTCCGCGTGACACAGGGCTACGGTCGCCTTTGGTCACTCAAAGGGGCTGCGTTGGATCAATTGGAAGAATATGAGGCGGCCCGTCAGAACTATAACCGCGCGCTGCAAATCACGCCGAATGACCCGAATGTCTTGACCAACCTTGGCCTGAATTATGCCTTATCTGGCGACCTCCGCTCTGCCGAAATGTGGCTTCGTCGGGCCGCGGCGATGCCCGGGTCCGGGGGTAGCGCGCGCGAAAACCTCGCTATGGTCTTGCAGCTTCAAGGGCGCACAGAAGAGGCTGAGCGCGAATTGCGGCTCGCGGGTTTGAGCCGGGGTGATCGTCGCTTACCGGCCGCGCCAGTGCCTGCCCTAACACCGCGGGGAACCCCCGCCCAAATGTCGTCGAGTGGTATCCCCGCACAAAGTGTGCCCACACAGGGATATCAAAGCAAAGGATATCCGGACCAAGGATATGTCGCTCAAGGCACGCCGTCTCAAGGGAGTTATAACGCGCAAATGGGCGGCGTACCGGCAACGCGGTTTTCAACGACTGCCCCGAATGGACAAACCTATACGTCCTCGTCTCAAGCCGCACGGCAATCAACACAGACCAGCGCTCAATATGGCAGTGCCCAATCCAGACCCTACACACAGTCTGCCGCGCCCCGCAGCCAAGCCTATGGCAACTCACAAATGACGTCTGATCAGCAGTCGGTTCTGAACGAGATCCGTCAATCGCTACAGCCCGGCGCTGTCACACCGCAGGGACAGACAAGAACACAGCCGCAACCCTACGTGGTTGGGCCCGCCATCCAGACGCCCCAGCAACAAGCGCAGCCTTACGGAACCCCTGCCCAACCCGGATACCCGCAGCAAGTGTATCCGCAGACGTCAGAACCCTCCGCTGAGCCGCAGCAAGGACGTCAGCCCGCACGCCGCAGGCGCTGACCTCGTCTTAAACCTCTCATAAAAAAAGCCCGGCCAGAGAACCGGGCTTTTGCGTATTCGGACAACACTCTATTTGTTTTAGGACAAGGCCCCAGCAAGACGCATCGCGGCTGGCGTCAGAATAACAATGAACAAGACAGGCAAGAAGAACAGGATCATCGGGACGGTCAATTTGGCGGGCAAAGACGCCGCCTTCTTCTCGGCGACCATCATCCGCATCTGTCGGTTTTCTTTTGCCATCGTCCGCAAACTATCCCCGAGCGGTGTCCCGTATCGTTCAGCCTGAATCAGAGCTGTCGCGACCGACCGGATGCCAATATGGTTGTTGCGGCGGGCTAGGTTTTCATAGGCGGCCCGACGGGCTGACAAGTAAGAGAGCTCTGCCGTGGTGAGATGGAATTCCTCTGCCAGTTCAACAGAATTCTCTGCCAGCTCATCGGCAACTCGCCCAAAGGCTAATTCGACCGACATGCCCGATTCAACGCAAATCAAAAGCAGGTCGAGCGCGTCCGGAAACACTGACATGATTGAGGCAAGCCGTTTATTGGCGAGGTTCTTTACGTAAATAGCGGGCAAGTAATACCCCAAAAGTGTCAGCGTTAAGGTCGCCGCGATCCGTTGCAGCATCGACCAGCCCGGCGTATTGAGAATGATCAAAAACAACAAACCAAACGCGGCTAAAACACACGGCATCACCAGTCGAAAGAAATAGAATTTGTAAATCGGCGCCTGCCCCCGAAGGCCGGCCTGAGCCAACTTATCTTTCAAATCTGTCGCTTCGAGCAAGCGCTCAAGACTGAACCGATCAACAAGCTGCCGGGCAAGGGTTTTATCTGTATTCCGAAGTGACCGTGAATCATTGTCGATCCGCTTCAACCGCGCACCCTTCAGGGCTTCACGTTGTGTCGATACGGAGGCCATCCGCTTTTTCATTTTGTCGCCTTCAAGCAAGGGGGCGACAATCATGTATGCAGTAACGGCCAGCAGGATGCAGATTACCAAGTAACCGACATTCGTCAGGGTCGTGAGAGCGCCTTCGGTCATGTGCTCAGCCCCTTAATATTTGAAGTCGATCATTTTACGCATGATCCAGATACCCATAACCATCATCCCGCCACCAATCATGAGGTTCGTCTGACCACGTTCCGTCGTGTACAGCTCATTCATGTAATCGGGTGACATGATGGAGATCAGAATCATCACGACGATGGGAAGAGAGCCGATGATAATCGCACTCATCTTGGCTTCTGCGGACAGGGCCTTAATTTTCTCTGCCAAGATTTTCCGCGACCGCAGAACCGTCGACAAGTTGGCCAAAGACTCGCCCAAATTACCACCCGTTGTTTTTTGAATATTCAAAACTGTGGCGAAGAAGTTCACTTCAGATATTGGAATCCGTTCGTACATTTGCTCCAAACATACCTCGATTGGAACGCCCAAGCCTTCCGCTTCGACGACGCGCCGAAATTCTGCGCCTAAGGGATCCGGGCTTTCGTGTGCGATGATCTTCAAACAGTCACCGAGCGGAAGCCCTGTGCGAACACCACGGACAATAATATCCATCCCATCGGCGAAATGCGCGATGAATTTCTTCTGCCGACGTTTGATCAAAAAATTCAGGATAAACCGTGGAAATCCAAAACCTAGAATGAATGCCGTGCCCACTGTCAGCAGCAAAGGCATCCCTAAAATCAACATGAGCAAGCCAACGACACCGCCAATAACAGCGGACCCGATTATAAATTGGCTTCGTGTGAATGACACGTTCGCCTGCACGAGCTTAGCCTCAAGAGACTTTGCCTTTTTCTTCTTTGTTTTTTGATTTTCTTCGAGCTTTTTGAGCGATTCTTCGATCTGTTTTCGGCGATCACCTCTGTCCTCAGACTTGAACCGTTCAAGAAATTTTATTCCAGCTGGCGCTTTCCCCGTATAGGAGGCGACCCTGGCAGAATTGGATGATCCGGACGACCCGCTCAACAACAAGTAGCCAATAATACCAACAACGCCAGCACCGGCGATACCAAGTGTGATCTGCGGATCCATTAGCTACCCGCCTCATCAAGGGCCATAGCGAGGTCTTTTTCAAGATTGAAGTAGCGGGCACGATCCCAAAATGCGGGGCGCGCAATCCCGGTCGATCTGTGTTTGCCAACAATATTGCCATCCGCGTCTTCGCCGTCCATCTCATATTTGAGTAGGTCTTGCGTCACAATCACGTCACCTTCCATCCCGATCACCTCAGTAATGTGGGTGATCCGGCGCGACCCGTCGCGAAGGCGCGCGGCCTGAACAATCACATCGACAGAACCGACAATCATTTCGCGAATTGTTTTCGCGGGCAGCGAAAATCCGCCCATCGTGATCATAGATTCCAACCGAGAGAGCGCTTCGCGCGGGCTGTTGGCGTGGAGCGTCCCCATAGAGCCATCGTGACCCGTGTTCATCGCTTGCAGAAGATCGAAAGCTTCCGGTCCCCGGACCTCACCCACGATGATCCGTTCTGGCCGCATTCGCAGACAGTTTTTCACGAGATCGGCCATTGTTACTTTGCCCTTGCCTTCAAGGTTAGGCGGGCGCGTTTCTAGGCGGACAACATGCGGCTGTTGTAGCTGCAATTCGGCGGCATCTTCACAGGTGATGATACGCTCATCGGGATGGATGAAACCCGTCAAACAGTTGAGCAACGTCGTTTTACCCGAACCCGTACCGCCGGAAATTACGATATTACATTGGCACGCGCCAATAATTTGAAGAACCTTCGCGCCGGCCGGAGAAATCGATTGAAAGCCAACCAAGTCCGCCAAGGTCAACTTATCTTTCTTAAATTTCCGAATAGTCAGCGATGGTCCATCGATCGACAAAGGCGGTGCAATAACGTTGACCCGTGAGCCATCGAGCAAGCGCGCATCACAGATTGGCGAAGCCTCATCGACCCGACGACCAACCTGGCTAACGATCCGCTGGCAAATGTTCATCAGCTGCGTATTGTCGCGGAACCGAACATTCGTCTTTAACATCTTACCATTGGCTTCGATGAAGACGTGCTTGGCCCCATTGACCATAATATCGGCAATATCATCGCGCGCGAGCAGAGGCTCCAAAGGCCCATACCCGAGAATATCGTCACAGATTTCTGTGATCAGCTGTGTCTGTTCAGCGACAGAAAGCCGGACATTTCGAATGGCAATAATTTCATCGACAATGGTGCGGATTTCCGCGCGTGCTTTGTCAAGCTGCATCCCGGCCAAAGCCGACACGTCAATCGTCTCAAACAAGGCGTTGAAAATCGTCGCCTTCGTTTCGTAATATTCTTCAGACGGCTCACCTCCGCGCTTTTCCGCTCTCGCGACGGGGGCTTGATCAACCTTTTTAGGCTCGGGTGCGGGCTTAGGGGCTGCATCCGGTGATTTTACGGCCGCAATGTCTGAGCGTTTACCGAACATACTGACCTTACGCTTTCTTACGCAATAGTGACGCAATCAACGATTTAGACTTTCCACCGGACCCAGCCTTAGATCCTGCCTTGGCTTTTCGTCCCAGTTTAAGACGGGATCCGCCTATAACGGGAGGGGACGAAAACTGACCCGTCCGCAAACGGTGGCTGATATAATCAAGACCCGGGACAAGATTTTCAGTGGTTTTCATTTCCGGCAACATTTTGCCTTCATTGCAAGCCCGGCTGAATGTATCGGGATCAAAACCGATCACGAGTGACGGCTCTAGGCCCACTGCGCCAGCGAAATTATCGACACTAATCTCGTCTTCTTTCGTGCGGCAACGGCCAGTTTGATTAAGAATCAATATTGGATCAGAATCGTGCGGGCGCTGGGCCTTCAGGAAGTCGATTAAGTTCTTCGTATTACGCAAATTGGCCAAATCAGGAACGGTTGTAATGACCACATCATCCACAGTTGTGAGGATGTTTGTCGTCCAATCATTCCAAATATGCGGAACATCCAGCACGGCAAGCGGGCTAATTGACCGAACCGCCGTGATGATCGCCTCATAGGCCGCTGTGTCGGTGATGGGCTTATTATTGAGCGAACTTGATGTAGGAAGAATTGACAGACGTGATGTGTGGCGAACCATAATACGGTCCAACAGCGTGTCATCAAGACGCTCTGCATCGGCAAGCGCTTCTTCGAGGCCAGACGCACTATCATACGCAAAATCGAGCGCGGTCGTCCCCCAGCTACTATCGAGATCGATCAGTGACGTTTCTTGCATCAGACGTTCAGACAAGGTCCAAGCCATGTTATGCGCCAAGGTTGACGATCCAACTCCGCCTTTTGATCCATAAAATGCGACGGCGCGGCCAGTAAATGGCCGATCCGGATCCGCAAAAACCTCACTCAAAGAGCGGATCATATTCAAGGGGTGCAAAGGCGGAACAATATAGTCCGACACGCCTTTTTCCATCAACTGACGGTAAAGCCGGATATCATTGGTCACGCCAATAATGACGACGCGCGTGCCCTCGTCGCAAACAGAGGCCAAAGTCTCCAATTGGGTGAACAGCTCTTCGCCGCGCAACCCAGTTTCAATCATCACGAGGCCCGGCGTATTCTCTTTATGATAAAACTCGATGGCCGCCGTCAGGCCACCCATATAAATTTTCGTATTGGTCCGGCGCATACGCCAGTCACGCGTCATTTGATTGACGCAACCCGCTGTCTCGTTGCGCTCACAAAAAGCGTGAATGGAGAGTTGCGGTAACGCGCGCTCACCGCCTTCACGGTCTGGCATCGTCGTCGACACCGCAAGGGCCGGATTAGATTCAACCAGGCCAGGATACTCGGAATGTGGCGTCGGCGCTTGATGCGGCGTCCCTTGGGGCACTTGTCCCTGCGGCCCCCCGTAAGACATGGCTTGCGGTGCCGGCATTGATTGCGCGTATCCTTGTTGCGGATGACCTTGCGGCGCCGTTGGGTGGGCAACCATGGGTCGCGGAGCCATCGGCTGTGGCACCATCGGTGGGCGCGGGGCCGCCACAGGCGCAGGCATCATCGGTTGACCCATCGGGGGTTGGCCCTGTCCCATGGGCGGCTGTCCCAAAGGAGCGTGACCCATGAGTGGCTGACCCTGCGGGTGTTGCGGCTGGGGGTGTTGTCCAAGCGCACGCGGCGCCTGCATCGGCACGGGTGAAGGCATCGGCATCGGACGGGGCATGGGCTGGCCAGGCTGTGCGGGATGTTGAGGAGGGTATGTCATATGACTGGCTCTAACCTCCCGACTCTTGTGAACTTTGTTTCTGCCCATCGGGACGTTCTGAAGCCGTCGATGTGCCTTCAATATAGCGATCATAGACAACTTGACGACGTTGAGCGTTTGGCGCCTGCATCGCGTAAGGTTCGATCAACTGACGGGGATCTGTA
Organism: Algimonas arctica; assembly: GCF_014652695.1. Taxonomy (GTDB): domain Bacteria; phylum Pseudomonadota; class Alphaproteobacteria; order Caulobacterales; family Maricaulaceae; genus Litorimonas; species Litorimonas arctica. The sequence continues at coordinate 129,076 of NZ_BMZH01000007.1, read as the reverse complement.
ATCATGGCCGCAAGGTTAGCCGACGCAAAACAGCCGAATTCTGGTGTCACACCATTTGTATGCGTCACGGTCAAATCGCTCAATGATGCGCAATCCTGAGAGACTGCCCGCAAGATACGGTAAGAAATAACCACCGGAGCCGGATCACCCGGCCGCGAATAATACGTGCCTGATTGGGCAGAGCTCAGACGAATCCCGTTTCGGCTCATTAAACGATCGATCAACGCGTCGGTTTGCTGAATACCTTGCGTGTGCGTGGCAGAGGCCGGACGATTTATATAGATCGGCCCGGAGCCTTGCGCCGCATATCCCTCTAGGAATGCCGATACAGCGAATTCATCGCGTTGGGACAATTCCAACCCGTTTGGACGCGCATAAAGCTCTAGGCGCTCGACGGATTCAGCGACTTTGACCGGGTGCAACCGATGCGTCGGTTCGGGCAGACTTCCTCCTTGCATACACCCTGACAGCAAGGCCGGGGACGCGAGAACCAAAGCGAGGCCCGACGTTTTAAAAAAAGCATTCATCCTGTTGCCCCTAATCCACCACATGACCGAACGGGCCCGCAAGCGCGTCGGGAGATGCTTTATCGCCGTAAACTGTGTTCAATCGACCCATTAACAATTGCTGCCGATCATTGGCGGGCTTGAAGCCTTCCAAAGGCGTTTGCAGCTTGTCAGGGTGCGTCGGGTCCACAAGATATGGCGTCACGATCACGACCAGTTCGGTCTGAACGCTCTGACTGTCTCGATTTCGGAACAAGGCGCCGATCCCCGGGATATCTTTCACACCAGGGACGCCGTCATAAGCATTCCGCGCTTCTTCGCGGATCATACCCGCAATGACGAGACTCCCGCCCGCAGGAAGCTCGACAACCGTATCGGCCCGGCGAACCCGAAGACCTAAAATGTCGCCGCCATCACCGCCTGTTTCGAATGAATTTTCTGTTGTTGGCTCTGAGACTTCAGTTGAAATACTCAATGAAATCAGCCCTTCAGATAGCACAACCGGCGTAAATCCAAGCGAAACCCCAAAGGATTTAAACTCGAAAGACCGCTGCAATTGTCCATTCTGATCTGTAAAAACGCCGCCCAATACGGGGAACTCACCACCCGCCAAAAAGGTCGCTGTTTCGCCTGAAATGGCCACCAAAGTGGGTTCAGCCAAAGTCCGGATAAGTCCGACCCGTTCCAACGCTGTCATCGCACCAGTTAACGAGCGAAGATCGCCCCCCGTGCCGTTGGTAAAGCCCGCGGTTCCGGTAAACCCAGCGCCGCTGGACACGCCCAAATTATTGATCAGCGACACAGTTGAGTCACCCAATTCTGCCACCGCAGACAAGTTAAAGCCCATTTGTTTGACAACAGACCGTTGCATCTCAACGATGCGAACTTTTAGCATGACCTGATCTTTGCCCTCAACGGAGAGAAGATTTACGATTGAGCCTTCACCCGACTCGGTCCCCTGCCACATTTCCGCTATACGTTCGACTTTAAGCGCGACCTGTGCGTTGGGAACGCGGCCAGTCAGCATGATATTATTATTGATCGATTGCACTTCGATATCGGCGGTCGGCGCGTGTTTGCGCACAAGGTCCATCAGGCCATTAATGTCGCGCTCAACCCGGATATCAATATTGAGTAATTCTTCCCCATTGTGACCGTAGAAATAGACGTTTGTTTGACCAGACGCCTTACCGATAAGCACGGTGCGACGTGCCGTATGCACAACCGCTTCAACTATGTCGGGGTTAGAGACAATGACATCCATGACGTTGGCGGGTAATTCCACCACAGTCGATTTAGAAAAAGGCAGGACAATCGACCGATTGATGCCCTCACCGGGCGACTGAATTCGAATACCATCGCTCGACGTGGTCTGGATTGAGGCCAGCGTATTATAATTGCGGTCTCCGGCATGGGCTGGAACCGCCAAAACGGCGCTGAGCGCCAACGCGGGTAGCAGTCCGCCTAACAATGTTTGGCGCAGAGCGCCCTTAGTCTGTCGAATATCAGTTCCGGTCATAATCTAATTTCCCCGAACGGCGACGGATTGAGATGCACCGGAGCGGTAGATGGTCAAAGGCGGCACGCTTTTTTCTGTCTCTGATGGACTACTCGCTCGGGACGGCGCCCGGGCCGAAGACCCGCTAAAACCGCGAAGAACAAGCGAGAGATCGCCGCGAACCTGCGCGACAGTGATACGTTCAGCGTCCCGCGGAGACAGTTCCAATGTCGCCGTTGACCCTGGAATGGCCGCGCCGCCTTCAGGGTTGTTTGAGAACGACTGATCGATCGCGAGAATGGTGACATTCTCAAAAATTGTCGTGGCGATGAATTTCGGTTGCGTTGACCCGCCGACTTCACTGTCAGGCTGGATCATCTCTTGTAAAATGATGTCGACCTTGTCGCCCGGCTGAATGAAACCGCCTGAAGCAGTATCAACACTGATCCGAACTGTCACAGCGCGCATGCCTGGGCTGAGCAGAGCAGCCATAATCCCGGCATCGCCGGCTCGGATGAACCGCGACATAACCAATGGATCCCCCGGCGTGAGGGTTTCGCGCACAAACGCCCCCAAAAGGGAGTCCATGACGGAGCCATCCGCACCGGCATCATCTGTAATTAACGCCGTTGTCACAGCTTCGGTGGGCCAGTCGATCCATTTCAGATCGCCTTTATTTACGCGGTCACCCTTATTCATCGGCTCGGACACGCTCAAAACTTGAGTGTAATCCACCTCTTCGACGATGGTTCGAACTTCAGGCGCGATGTCTGCGCTTTTCGTGTTCATTCCACGCAAAGTGGTGAATACGACAAACATCAAACCTATCAATGCGACGATAAGTAATAGGCGTTTTCTGTCCACTTTATCCGCTCCAGATGGAAAACTCTGAAGCTATGAGTAGGAGATCACACGCTAAAGCATGGTTAACAATACGCTTTCAATCAGGTTTTTATTACTCTGATCGGGACAATAAAGCAGCTTATCCGCCGATTAAGGCGGACCCGATCTGACTGTTAGGCCAAACATAGAGCGCGCCCGCCGCCAAAGCTAAACCGTAGGGCATGTCTTTCCCCCCTTGGAACAAACGCATTCCCAGCGCACTGGTTCGGAGGCGCACAGGCGCAATTGGCCCGCCAAACATAAGCAATATTCCCAATGCTGCGCCAAATAATGTCGTCGCAAGAATGAACGGAAGCGCATCTCCCCACCCCAACCATAGGCTGATCGCGGCCATCAATTTCGCATCGCCGCCCCCTAACCAGCCGAACGCGAACATCGAAAACCCCGCGGCGAAGAAAATTGTCGCCACCATCAAATGTTCGCCAAGAACGGGTAAACCCTGCCACGTCAGAGGCAAGGTCAAGATAAAGCCTACGGCCATAGCCAGGCTCACAGTGTTTGGAATTTTCATCGACCAAAAGTCCGTATAGGCCGCGATTAATAGCGGAACTGCAAAGACTAACGTGACGATGAGCGGGGAAATCATATCAAACTCCGAAGAGGTTTGTCGTTGGAGACATAAGTAAACTTAAGCCATAATCGACGGCTCTTAATTTTCCGTTTTCCCATGAAAAAAGCGTCCGACTTGTCGTCCGACGCCTGAACGCGATGGATAGCTGACCGCGAAGGGCCCGGTGATCTGCGTCAGTCGCCACCTGTTGTCACGACAGAATTGGTATCAACCACATTGTCGATCGGTGTGGACAGGTCGCTGAGCCTGTCATCAATAGAATTTCCGAGGGTCGATGCCCCTCCGATGGCCGCTAAGGACACCAAGGCGGCAATCAGACCATATTCGATCGCTGTTGCGCCGCATTCGTCCAAGAGAAATCGTTTAAATAAAGTCATTGTCACCCCCTGTAAAAAAAAAGATGGCCAGCCAAGAGGCTGGCCATCTCCTAAACGTCAACTGTTAAGTTGAGTGCGACTAATCAGTCACCACCAGCCGTGCTAACCGCTGTGTCATCTGAAACCGCGTCAAGCGCGCCAGCGATATCGGTGAATTTGTCGTCGATTGAGTTACCGAGCTGCGAAGCGCCCGCAATCATAGCGACGGCAATCAAAGCGGCGATCAGGCCATATTCAATGGCAGTGGCACCAGATTCGTCATTGATAAAATTCTTAATGAGGTTTTGCATAACTTACTCCCACGTATGCTAATTACTTTGGGATCATCCCATTTGCAGGATAATCCCTGACAAGAACGCTTTTAAGCACACCAGTTTAATAGGGCGTTTGGAGACACGGTGAATATCAGGTAAATCTGCGTTCCCCGGCATAAACCTCGATTTTTTCTTGCCCCTATATTAAGAGTCCAAGCTGGATAGAGTGTCTAAGCTGAGACCGGGTTCGGCAATCTAAAGACTTCATCAACTCTGTTTGAGTATTACCCCTCTAAATTGATGGAGTGGGCCATGCGCCGATCGACCTATATTCGTAGTTTTGTGAAACAATCCTCTCTGATGATTGGAGCGAGCCTGCTGTGCGTTGCCGGTTTTGCGGGAAGCGCCCACGCCACAGACCCAATCTATCAAGTCGACTTAAACAAGACGCAAATCTTACGCCTACCGGCTGCGGCTGGATCCGTTATCATCGGCAACCCGTCTATTGCAGATGTCACGGTTCATTCCCCGACGACGATTATGGTTGTGGGTCGCGGATTTGGTGAAACCAATCTCATCGTTTTGGACAGAGATGGCCAAACGATGGTCGATGCCGACATTCAGGTGACATCAATCACACCAAGCAATGGCGTTCGTCTGTTCAACGGGACCTCTCGCCAAACGTATAGCTGCGCGCCTTATTGTCAGCCCTCGCCTGTCTTAGGGGATAGCCCGGAACATATTTCGGCAAATTCGCCTCAAGTTTCATCGTCGAACGCCCCCTCCGCAATTTTTGACCAAGGCCCAGTGAGCACGTCAGGGTTGACCGGTGGCCCACAGGGCAATTCCGCGTTCGACGGAATGCCCGCGATTCCAAATTAGGCCACAAAGCCTCAATTAGACATTTCTTAAGCCTGTCCGTCATCCGTAGATTAACGGTCATCCTGTAAAGGAACGGTGCGCGCTTGCTAGTCTCAGCAATTTCACAGGCGGCAATATAGGGCAGTTAATGACGGGTTCGACCGGACATATATCAGCAGTGCTACGACGCCTTAGGGCTCTCCGTCGGCGTTACCGCTCAGAGGCCGACGGCGCGACCGCGATTGAATTTGGGATTGTCGCTCTGCCTTTCCTCGGTCTTATTTTTGGCATTCTTGAGCTCGCCTTAGTGTTTTTTACGGGGTCCGTCCTTGCACAAGCGATGAGTGACACGGGTCGTTTTGTGCGTGTTGGCTCCTTTCAAGGCTGTGGCACGGCGTCAGAATTCAAAGCGCTCGTCTGCGATAAAATGTCTAACCTCATGAACTGTCGGGCGAACCTTCGCATTGATCTCAGCACGGCCAACGGATTCCAAACTATTGTGCTCGCAGACCCTGGTCTCAGCGGGCTTGATCCAGATGATGAGGATGCAGAAATCGAGGATGGAACTTATGAAGAAACAGGGCCGTCCGAACCTGTCGTCATGCGCGGAACCTTCTACTATCCGCTCGCCTTACCCAATTTCATGACCCGCCTCGAAAGCATTCCAGGCAGCCGTCGCCATGTCATTTCTACCTCGACGGCCTTTAGAACCGAACCCTTTCCAACTGGGTCCAGCTGCGATCCAGCATTATCAGCCAAAATCTCAGAACATAACGGCGATTAAGAAAACTGGCTGATGGAACAACAATCATGAATATTTTTCACCTGCTGAAATCCGCCCAACGGTCGCTACAACAAAGCCGGATCGCTCGGAACGAATCCGGCATCGCGGCCATGGAATTTGCGCTGATTGCGCCGTTGATTATTGGGCTTTATCTCGGGCTCGCAGAAGTCGCCACCGTTCTCAGTGTTGAGCGACGCGTTTCTCATTCCGCGAGTGTGGCCGGTGATTTGGCGACGCAAGTCTCATCCGTGGATGAAACGGATGCCGAAGACATCGTCTCGGCTGTCCTTCATGTGGCGAACTTGGGCGCGAATGGGAATTTTATTTTGCGACTCCAAAGCTTCCATCGCGTTGCCAACGGCGATGTAGAGAGTGAAGGCGTGATTATATATACAATCGGCACGCATGGTGGATTAGCGGAATATGATAAAGATTCGCTGTCGGTAGACCTAGTTCCGGTCGGCGAAGGTATTGTCGTTGCGAGCGTCAAACACGCTTATACGCCCTTTGGCTTTAAGCGCATTGGCGGAGACAGTTCGGGCGAAGGTTTTTTACCTGACTCGATTGATCTTGAAGAAATTTTCTTACTGAAACCACGGCGGTCTTCGATTGTCGAAATCGGCGAACCCGGGACCCATACGAAGATAACTTGCACCGGTACGGTCGATAGCGTCAGCTGTACCACAGCATAATATTAGGGTGCGTAACGGTCCAGTCTTTGACTAAATCAATGTGATAAATACCGGGTTCTGATGAGGTTCAACCGATCCGCGCTGAGACCCAAAACATCCCTTGCGTAGGTTTCCATATCCCCCATTGCCTCTAAACTCGCCTCTAAGTAAGCTGGTTCGACCCCAAACATGGGACGCAAGGCATCAGCGTCAATTGCCCGCCCATAACGTTTTTCGAACATGACGGCTGCAGGCTGCAAAATGGCTTCAATATCAACCGCCGTTTCCGTCAGCATATAATCCGCCATAATATCGTCGGAAGAGACCCCCAAGAGCCCCTGAATGAGCGCGCAAAGTGTACCCGTCCGGTCTTTACCGGCTGCGCAATGAACGAGAATTCCGGGTGTGTCCGTCTCACCCTCCTCCGTCATGCGATTGAGCGTATCAGAAAATAAAGCCTTGAACCCCGCATCATGCGGACGGGTCTGGTAGGAATTGAGCATATAGCCGCGCGCATCATCCGCGGAATAAAGCGCGTTGACCATAAACGCTTCATGCGGCGCGACTTTCTCGTTTTCCCGGTCTGCGTTGGTAGGCTGTGTCAGCACCATCGCGCGGTCAGGTTGCGGGGGCCATTTGGACGGTTGGCGTTGACGTTCCGGCGCGTGCCGCAAATCAACGACGGTCCCAACCGGCAAATTATTGATCGCGTTCAAATCATCATCGCCCAGATCATTCAAGTGAGCCGACCGAAACAACGTCCCCGTCACGACCGGCCGACCGTCCAATCCGGCATAGCCACCAAAATCGCGAAAATTATAGATCGACTGAAACGGTTTCAGACGCTGTGAGATATCAATCAAAGACATAGGCTGCCGCTATCAGTCAAAGCCGCGTATGGGAAGCGCGAGCAACGTCACACCCGCGCTCTAAGCCGACGCGGCGTTTACTCTGCCGCGTCAATGCCGCGTTTGAGATCATATGTCTGGAACTTGTTCCATACGCCTGTATCGCCGTGCCAATCGCCTTCGGTTGCGCCTTTGGAATATTCGGTCGCGCGGGCCTCGAAGAAATTCGCATGTTCGACGCCATTGGTGATTTCTGTCAGCCACGGCAGCGGATGCTCTTCGACACCCGCGTATACGGTTGGCAGGCCAAGCTGTCCCAAACGCCAGTTGGCAATGTAGCGGATATACCGTTTGATATCTTCAGCGGTCATGCCTTCGACCGGGCCTTTTTCAAACGCCAGATCAATAAATTTGTCTTCCAGCTTCACAACGGTTTTGCAGCAATCGGCAATATCGTCTTTCACGCCTTTGGTCAGCGCGCCTGTTTCTTGTGCAAACGTATGGAATAGTTTGATCATCCCTTCGCAATGCAGGCTCTCATCCCGGATCGACCAAGACACAATCTGTCCCATGCCCTTCATCTTATTCAAGCGCGGGAAATTCATCAGCATCGCAAAAGAGGCAAAGAGCTGCAAACCTTCGGTGAACCCACCAAAAACCGCCATAGACGTCAGAATATCGCGATCCGTCTCGACGCCAAACTGGCCAAGATAATCGTGCTTGGCGGCCATCTCCTCATATTCCATGAACATGGAAAATTCGCTGTCCGGCATGCCGATGGTTTCGAGCAACAGCGCGTAAGCCGCAATATGGATGGTTTCCATATTCGAAAATGATGCCAGCATCATCCGGACTTCGACCGGTTTGAACAGCGGCATATAGTTTTCCATATAATTGCCACCGACTTCGACATCACTTTGTGTGAAGAAGCGGAAAATCTGCGTCAGCAGGTTTTTCTCGTGATCCGTCAGCGTCGTCGACCAATCCTTTAAGTCTTCGCCCAAGGGCACTTCTTCGGGCATCCAGTGGATTTGTTGCTGGCGCCGCCAAAAATCATACGCCCAAGGATAGCGAAACGGCTTATAGGTCACGCTGGGCATAAGCAGGCCGGACGTTCCTGTGCTGATGTGATTGGCCGCGATTTGGTCGATATTACCCATGATGTCGTCTCTGTCCTCGGTCTCGACCCGCAATATAGAAATCGCTAGTCGTTGTGGTGTCGGCTCTCATACGCACAAGATGTGGTAGATATTGCTTAACGGAACCCTAAAGACATGATTCCATTTGTCCAATCAAGAGCCGTCTTTTGGCAGTGAATAATGGGGATGATTAGTCGTTTTCCGCTAAGCCATTCCAAAGCCACACTAAAAGCAATTTTGTCGCGTGCCGCATTTTGCCTTTGACCGTTTCGGGTGCGTCACTATAGCCGCGTCAATGTTCCGCAAACTGGCAACATTCTTCCGACTTCTGCGCACAGCCTGGGTGCTGGTGCGTCATGATGCGCTTGTGCCGAAGGAATATGAACCCTTCGTGCCTGCGCCCCTGCGATTCGTGGCGGGGATTTCGCGATTCTTTTCCATACGCGACCGCGACGATAATCCAGGTGCCCGCTTTGCCAATGCGCTGGAAAAGCTCGGACCCGCTTATATCAAATTTGGCCAAGTCCTCTCGACGCGGGGCGATATGTTCGATCCGGTGTTTGCCGCAGGCCTTTCGCGCCTCAAAGACAAAGTTCCGCCCTTCCCGATGGAAACGGCAGAAGCCATGCTGGTCGCCGATTGGGGTGAGCCGTGGCAGAACAGGCTGACGTCGCTGTCCGAACCCGTCGCAGCCGCCTCTGTCGCGCAAGTGCATAAGGCTGTGATGAAATCGACTGGCGAAACGGTCGCCATCAAAATCCTCCGTCCGAACATTGTCGCTCGCATGACTAAAGACATGGATGTCATCGCCCAAGTCGCCAATATTGCGCATGCGGCTCTCCCGTCGCTACGACGCATGCAACCAAGAGCCTTTGTCGTCGAGGCGCGCCGCGCCGTCATGCTCGAGCTTGATCTTCGCTTGGAGGCTGCCGCCGCCTCTGAAATGTCCGACATTGCTGAGGCCACAGGGCTCTTCAAAGTCCCGGCCATCCATTGGGCGTTGGTTGAGAAAAATGTGCTCGCCATGGATTGGGTTGACGGCCTTGCACTGTCCTCCCCCGACATTCTCGACCTCCCGCTTGAGGAACGCCAACGCCTTGCCACAGCCGTGATCCAAGGCTTTCTCGCCTCGACCTTTACTTACGGCATTTTCCACGCTGATATGCATGAGGGTAATTTGTTCCGAGGACCGGACGGCGATCTCGTTTTGCTCGACTTCGGCATATTGGGCCGTTTGGGCGATGCCGAAATCCGGTTTGAAATCGACACGCTCTACGGCTTTTTGCAGCGCGATTATTATAAAATCGCCCAAGTCCATTTCGATATTGGCTATGTCCCGCCCAACCATAGCATCGATGAATTCGCGACCGCTCTACGCGCCGTGGGAGAACCCATTTGGGGGAAGCAGGCGGAGGACGTCTCGATGTCCAAAGTGCTGCTGCAATTGCTAGAAATCACCGAGATGTTCGACATGCCGATGCAGCCACAGCTGATCTTATTGCAAAAGACCATGATGCAAGCCGAAGGCGTCGCCCGCCGCCTCGATCCGGCCTTTGATATGTGGGAAGCCAGCCGACCGATTGTCGAGGCTGCGGTACGCGCGGAACTCGGCCCCGAACGCTATTTCAACGACTTCCTTGACGGGCTGGACCGCGCCCGCAAAACCTTAAACCGATTGCCTGACGCGACCGACAATATTGCTAAGCTCGCCGAAGCATGGGCCAACGGCGAAATTGATCTATCTGCCGCGCAGACACCCAAAACCGTCGAAATCCGCAAAAGTAACGCTCTACGCCCGGTCGGTTATGCCGCCGTGGGAGCAGCCCTGGCGCTTGGCGGCGTATGGGTAGCGGCTCACCTATAACCGCGCTAGTCTAGCCTTATGAACAAAAGCGTCCTTCTCATCATTGGCGGCGGCATTGCGGCTTATAAATCCCTGCTGCTCATCCGTGAACTGGCCCGTCGCGGCGTCACCACACGCGTGATTTTGACCAAAGGCGGGACACAATTCGTCACGCCCTTATCCGCACAAGCCTTGTCCGGATCGACCGTTTTTACAGATCTTTGGGACCTAACCGCCGAGAGCGAGATGGGACATATAGAGCTCTCGCGCAGCAGTGACTTAATCGTTGTCGCGCCTGCGACAGCCAACATTCTCGCCCAAGCCGCACACGGAGTGGCGGGCGATCTTGCAACGACCACCCTTTTGGCGACGGATAAGCGCGTGCTCTACGCACCGGCCATGAATGTGCGCATGTATGAAAGTGAAGCGACGCAGGCCAATATTGCGACTTTGGCAGAACGCGGCGCACTGTTTGTCGGACCGGACGCGGGCGAGATGGCCTGCGGTGAGTTTGGCGATGGTCGGATGGCCGAGCCCGATGGTATTGCCGACGTCATTATGGCGGCATTGCAGGGCGATATGACGCTGGACGGACTGCGCGCGCCCAAGCCCCTCTTAGGTCGCCGCGCGATCGTCACAGCGGGCCCGACGCGAGAGCCGATTGATCCGGTGCGTTACCTCTCTAATCACTCATCCGGGCGGCAGGGCTATGCGATTGCGCAGGCGTTGGCTGATCTCGGCGCACAGGTTGACCTGGTGACAGGACCGACCGCCATCGCCAAACCGCTCGGTCCCAACATCATTGCCGTCGAAACCGCAGAACAGATGCACGCCGCCGTGCACGCTGCGCTACCGGCCGATATTTTTGTCGCGGTGGCCGCGGTGGCGGATTGGCGGCCCGCCCAGCAGACCCATAAAAAGACCAAAAAGCCTGAAGGCGGCCCCGCACCCTTACAACTTGTTGAAAATCCGGACATCCTGCGTTCAGTTTGCTTGTCCGATAAGCGGCCCAATCTCGTCGTTGGGTTCGCCGCCGAAACGCATGACGTTATGGAACTGGCGCGGGCCAAGCGCGTTCGTAAAGACTGTGACTGGATTGTCGCCAATGATGTATCCGGTGACGTGATGGGCGGGCAGGAGAATGAAATGATTATCATAACGGATGCAGGCGAAACCCGCTTGCCAAAACAGAGTAAACAAGCCGCCGCCCGCGCGCTATCGCGCCGGATTGCCGCGCATTTTGGAGAGACGTCATGAATTCGCGTTTCGTCACCACCGCTTTGCTACTGACAGCGTCATTAGCATTAGCACCAACAGCCAGCCATGCGGCGACGCCCAATGGCTGTGAAGTCGTGGTCTCTAGTGAAGTCGTCGACGCCGAAGGGGGACGAATGACCGTGGCGTCCTATCGCCCCGCCGATAATTTTCTGTCCGGCGTATATGACGCGAATACCCCGCTCACCCTCAAAGAAGACGGCGCTCCTATCCGCGGTATCATCTGTGCGCGTAACGACCTTGTTCCGACAGAAAAAGATTATGCCATGTTAGCGACTGGTATCCCGCTGTCTCTGTCTCAAAACTTCGACAGCGCTGACTCGGATATTTTGACCGTCTATTTTCGGGCCGGCGCTTTTACGCATAAATATACATCCGACTATCCGATGAGCCCCGAGTTCGAAACTGCCGTCCAAACACAGCTGGCAGATTTCAGCCATCGTGATCACGGGTTGATAAATCCCAAATAAAACCGCAGCCATCTCACGCGCGTAACAAGCGTACCGCTAAGTTTACAGTGGAATTCACCGACCAAAAGACTTAGCGAACCTGCATGAAAACAGTCTCCATCGAAGTCCTCCGCCTGCCGCACATGGACGGCATTGATCTGCCCCAATTCGAGACGGCGCAAGCCGCTGGTGCCGATTTGCGCGCGGCCATCGAGACACCGGTCACGTTGGCGCCCGGCACGCGAAAACTCATTCCAACGGGCTTCTGCATGGCTTTACCGGCGGGGTATGAAGCCCAAGTTCGCCCTCGGTCGGGACTCGCGTTGAAACACGGCATCACCGTCTTAAATTCACCGGGCACAATTGATGCGGATTATCGCGGCGAAGTGGGCGTATTGATCATTAATCATGGCGATCAGGACTTTACCGTCGCGCGCGGCGACCGCTTTGCCCAGATGGTGATCGCGCCTGTCACGCAAGGCACATTCAAACTAGTGTCCGACCTTTCAGACACAGTGCGAGGGTCGGGCGGCTACGGCTCTACAGGGACAGAATGAATACGCTTTCTATTAATACGCACCTCCTTGAAGGCTGGTCTCTCCCGATCATGGTCTTGGATACCAAGCTCAGGTTCATCTTTGCCAATGAGGCATATTTGCAGGCCGTTCATCGCACTTACAAAGAGATTGAAGACGCCTATATCTTCGATGTTTTCCCCGACACTGAAGGTCTCGTTCAATCAGTTTTATCCAAATTCAATGCGACGCTGAGTGGCACCGTGACTCAACTTGAGGCCCAACCCTTTCAGCTCGAAGTGGAAGACGGATCTATGAGAGAGATTGTCTGGCAAGCGACACAGGACCCCCTCCGTGACGGTAAGGGATCCATCATCGGCCTGATTCAACGCTGTCAAGACATCACCCATCAGTATCAGTTGGAACATCGCAACAAAATCATCGGACGCGAGCTTTCACATCGGATTAAGAATAGTATGGCGGTTATTAGCGCCATCGCCCGCATCACGGGTCGAAATGCTTCGAATATTAGTGATTACATCCAAAGCTTTACGGCTCGGATTGCGGCGATGAGCCGGACCAACGATCTACTGGTGGGTAGCGATTGGTTCGGCCTTGATATTCAGGAAATTTTCAAAAGTGAATTAAGCCCCTACGTCGATAAAGGTCACACGGCATCTACGCTAAACGGGCCTCCCGCTCGTCTGTCAATTGATGCGTCTAGAAACCTCTCAATGATTTCTCATGAGCTCGCGACCAATGCGGTCAAATATGGCTGTCTTGGCAAACAGGGCGGGCATTTAGACGTTCAATGGACGCGAACAAACGACCAGATCGATATCACATGGCAAGAACATTGCGCTCATCCCATAACACCGTCTGACGACGTCGGATTTGGAACACGCCTCTTTGACATTCTGCCCTCCGTAACTGTCACGCGTGATTTCACACCAACAGGGCTTCACCTGACGATCACAATGGACGGCGAAAATCTGTTTGCTTAAGCTTCGGGCACAGCTTCCCATTAGGAGACACCATGCGCGCCCACGGTAAAATTTACGACAGTATCCTCGACACAATAGGCGGCACTCCGCTAGTGCGCCTCCCCCGCATCACACACGGCGTTCCTGCGGACCTCTGCTATAAAATGGAGTTCTTTAATCCCTGCGCGTCGGTCAAGGACCGGATTGGCCTTAACATGCTGCGCGAGATGGAAAATAGCGGCACCCTGAAAAAAGGCGGCATCATTGTTGAGCCGACTTCCGGGAACACAGGGATCGCTATCGCCTTTGCCGCGGCCGCCATGGGCTATAAAGCCATCCTCGTCATGCCCGAGAGCATGAGTATTGAACGGCGCAAAATGATGGGCATTCTCGGCGCAGAGCTGGTTCTAACCCCGGCAGCGGGCGGAATTCCCGGCGCCATGGCCAAAGCAGAAGAAATCATCGCGAGCACACCCGGCGCAGTACGCGCCGGTCAGTTCGACAATCCAGCCAACCCGGCGATTCATTACACCACAACAGGTCCTGAAATTTGGGCTGATTGCGACGGTAAAGTTGATGCATTCATTTCCGGTGTTGGGACTGGCGGAACTTTGTCAGGCGTCGGGAAATTCCTCAAAGAAAAGAACCCGGACTGCCTGATTATCGCAGTTGAACCGACGGAAAGCCCGATCATATCTAAGGGCGAAAAAGGGCCGCATAAAATCCAAGGTATTGGCGCAGGCTTTATCCCGGACAACCTCGATACAGACTTGATCGACGAAGTGGTCACGATTAATTCTGACGCCGCATTTGGAACAGCCAAACATGTCGCCGCAGAAGACGGCGTGCCTGTCGGCATTAGTTCCGGCGCAGCGATCGCGGCCTCCTTGCTCGTCGGCGCGCGGCCTGACATGCGCGGCAAACGCATCGTGACGATCATTCCAAGTTTTGCCGAGCGTTACCTCTCAACGCCGCTGTTTGATGGCTTGGACTGACCTCAGCGCTCATGAAGGCTGATCAAATAGAGCGTTATGCCCGCCACCTCGTTCTCAAAGAGATCGGAGGGAGCGGACAAAATGCGCTGCTGGCAGCGAACGTCGCCATTGTCGGTGCGGGCGGTTTGGGCGGACCCGCGGCGCTTTATCTAGCCGCGGCAGGGGTTGGACAAATCACGCTGTTCGATGACGACACCGTCAGCCTATCAAACCTGCAACGGCAAATTCAATTTGAAACCGATAATCTAGGGCAATCCAAAGTCGGGGCGTTGGCCACACGGCTTCGCGCGGTCAACCCGGACGTTACCGTCACACCGACCCCGTCCCGCCTATCCCGCGAGAATGCCGCGAAATTGTTGCAACACCATGACCTTATTTTGGATGGCTCGGATCGTTTTGCAACGCGGTTTATGATCAATGATGCGGCGCTCGCGCTGGGCATACCGCTTATCTCTGGCGCAGTCGGGCGGTTTGATACGCAAGTCGGAATTTTCGCCCAACCCGGTCCATGCTACCGTTGTTTTGTACCCGATCTTCCGCCGCAAGAAGAGACGTGCGCAGAGGTCGGCGTCGTCGGCGCGTTAACGGGAATCACAGGGTCTATGATGGCGATGGAAACGATCAAATGGATCACCGGCGCCGGCATACCCTTGCACGGTCGCCTTTGGATGTATGATGGCCTCAGCGCGGAAAGCCGCACCGTCAAATTGGCGCGCGACCCGGCTTGTCCGGCGTGCGGCGACCGCTAGATAGCGATCATTGCGGCGATCCGCTCCAGCGCGTCGGCGTCGCTCTGGTCAAATGAGCCTTTTTGAGCACTATCGACATCCAGCACACCAATGAGCGTCTCCTCGTCGAATACAGGGACGACAACTTCGGACTGGCTCGCCGCGTCACACGCAATATGTCCTGGAAACGCATGCACATCCTCGACCACTTGCGTCTCGCGGTCCATCGCCGCAATGCCGCAAACGCCGCGCCCAAACGGAATACGCAAACATCCCAGCGTGCCTTGATACGGCCCGACAACCAGTTCTGTCGGCTTATCAGGGTCAACCAGATAGAATCCGGTCCAATAAAAATCATCAAACGCTTGGCTTAACAGGCAGGCGACAGTGGCCAGCCGAGCCGTTCGGTTCGGTTCCCCGTCCAACACGCCCGCAATTTGCATTTCAACATCAGTATAATCTCGCATGGCCCGCGATTTATGGCGGAGCGGCCACGCAAGCAAGCCATCAGATGCAAGTTTAGACACGAACAGATCGCGACGACCCTGACACTGGATTACCTGATCTTGTTGACCCCTTTACCATTCCGCGTCAAAGCCCCTTTACGAATGTCTTAGAGGTATATCCGATGAAAACGCTTATTCTTGGTCTAGTCACGGCACTAGGTTTATCCGTGCCAGCCATGGCGCAAGTCAGCGAGATTCGCGTCGGTGCCCATCAACATGACATTGAAATTTTTGGCCTCGGCGGCAAAAAAGGCAAAGAAACGTCTGCCGCGATCAATGCCGAAATTATTTTTGAAGAGCCAGAGTTCTTGAAATGGGCCCTCTCGCCACAGCCTTACCTTGGCGGATCGTTGAACCTCGAAGGCAATACAAGCTATGGCGGGGCGGGCCTCTTGTGGCGACAGACATTAGGCGAAAAGCTTTACTTTGATTTCGCGTTCGGGCTCGTCGTCCATGACGGCACGAAGGAAGTGCCCCTGCCGTCCTATTTTGATGATCCGGCCGTTGTTGCCGCGTTGAACGGGACAGTAACGATCACCCCAGCGCAATTGGCCCGTATCCGGTCTGAGAACATCCCTTATTTTGAGAGTTTAAACAGTGAGATCGAATTTGGGTCCCGCGTTCTCTTCCGCGAAGCCCTCACATTGGGGCTTCGAGTCAGCGAGCATTGGGCAACGGAAGTCTATGTCGAGCATCTCTCCAACGGGAAAATTTTGACCAGTGGCTCAAATGAGGGTTTGGACGTGCTGGGCGGACGTTTGTCTTACCGTTTCGACTAACCTTACCCCCTCGCCTTTTGCTTACCTTTTCGCTAGACCGCCTGCGGTGCAATACAGAGCGTCCGGGCAAAGGATAATTCATGGCTAATGTCGTCGTCGTCGGCTCCCAATGGGGAGACGAAGGAAAAGGCAAAATCGTTGACTGGCTATCGAGCCGGGCCGACGTGGTTGCCCGCTTTCAGGGCGGCCATAATGCGGGCCATACGCTCGTTGTGGACGGGACGGTTTATAAGCTCTCGCTTCTTCCGTCTGGAATTGTGCGCGGCGGCAAACTGTCTGTCATCGGCAACGGCGTCGTGCTCGACCCGTGGGCGTTTCTCGACGAAGTTGCGCGCATCCGCGCACAAGGCGTGAAGATTACGCCGGATAATCTGAAAATATCCGAAAGCGCGGCGCTGATTCTGCCGATCCACTCGGAACTCGACGGGATTCGCGAAAACCGCGTCGATGGCATAAAAATTGGCACAACCAAGCGCGGGATTGGCCCCGCTTATGAAGACAAAGTGGCGCGTCGCGCCATTCGTGTCTGCGATCTGAACGATCCAGTGCATTTGAAAGAACGCGTTGATAACCTGCTGCATCACCATAATGCGCTGCGGGTTGGCCTTGGCCATCCAGAGACAAATGCCGAGGAATTGACGCAAAAACTCCTCGACGTCGCGCCGCACATTCTGCCGTTCATGGCCCCTGTTTGGCAGGTGTTGGATGATGCACAAAAATCAGAACAGAAAATCCTGTTCGAAGGCGCACAAGGCGCGATGCTCGATATCGATCACGGCACCTATCCCTTTGTCACCAGTTCCAACACAATTGCCGGACAAGCGGCGGCCGGGACAGGCATCGGCCCCCGCTCGCTCAACTATGTGTTGGGCATTACCAAAGCTTACACGACGCGCGTTGGCGAAGGTCCGTTCCCGACGGAGCTGGATGACGCTGTCGGGCAACGGCTCGGCGAACGCGGTCATGAATTTGGCACAGTCACCGGGCGTAAGCGCCGCTGCGGCTGGTTTGACGCCGTTATGGTGCGCCAAGCGATCATCACAGGCGGCATCACGGGCATCGCTCTGACCAAACTCGACGTGCTGGACGGCTTTCCAGAGCTGAAGATTTGCACGGGCTATAAAGTCGACGGCAAGATCATGAAACGATTGCCTGCGGGCGCGACCCAGCAAGCCAATGTAAAGCCGATCTATGAAACGATGCCCGGATGGCAAGGCAGCACACGCGGCGCGCGCAGCTGGGCCGACCTCCCCGCTGAGGCCGTCAAATATGTCCGCCACATCGAAGAGCTCATCGGCTGCCCGGTTGGCATGGTCAGCACATCACCGGAACGCGACGACGTTATCTTGATGCGGGATCCGTTTAAGGCTGTTTAGGGCTGCGCCTTAGTCAACCTTGGAGAAACTCGCGCTTTATGCCCTTTATGATCAGGGGCATAAACGACTGATCGATCGAATAATCAAAGCTAAGTTTTGATTGTTTGGTGGAACCGTCGAGGACGACAACATGGATATGAATTTGCCCGCGACGTGCTTCCAACATCAGTCGGAATCCGTCATAGCTGCTTAGCGTCGCAGTCCCTGACAATGTTTTGTAGAGAATATTGAGTTCGTCATAAAACTGCGAAACACCCGCCAAAGTGCCATCTCGAACACGGCCATGAAAGCCTCCTGCTCGAACCTCAATGAGCATCGTCTCCATACCGCTATCTGCATCTATTTCCCGTAGCCGCTTTAAGCGGACATAATATGACCCCAGTCAAATCAAGACTCCTTCTGCGTCTTCAAAACCGTTCATAGCGACCTCAAACAAAACTCTGCGGATCAATATCGACTTGGATCTTATACTTCGTCGGCACTTTCGCTTTGGCCCGCCAGGCCGCCATATATTTGGATAGGTTGACGCTCGGTTCTGCGGTCACGAACAGCCGATAGCGATAGAGACCGCGCAGCCGCGAAATCGGCGCCTCACTTGGCCCTAAGATTTCGACCCCGTCCGCGCGCGGCGCTTTGGTGACGAAATCCACGGCGAGAGCTTTGGCCTTTTTCATATCTGGCCCCCAGATGATGACCGCCGCGATCCGGCCATAGGGCGGCAGGCCGAGCATTTCGCGCATCGCCATTTCAACGCCGATAAACATATCGCGGTCGCCCGCGACAAGCGCTTGCAGCGCCTCATGCTCCGGATGGTGGGTCTGGATCAGGGCTTCGCCGGCCATATCGGCGCGGCCTGCACGGCCTGCGACCTGCACCAGCGTCTGATAGGTGCGTTCACCTGCGCGCGGGTCTGAGCCGCCCATCAGCAAGTCACCGTCGACCACGCCAACAAAGGTCAGCTTAGGGAAATTGTGGCCCTTCACGACCATTTGTGTGCCGACGAGAATATCAATCTCGCCGCGCTCCATGCGGCCCAGCCGTTCCTTAATTTCCTCCGGCGTTGACGTCGTGTCCGAGCTAAGAATTTCGACGCGGGCGTGCGGGAAATGGGACTGCGCTTCGTCTGCGATCCGTTCGACCCCGGGACCAATCGATGTCAACCCATCCTCCGCGTCACAGTTCGGGCATTTTTTCGGCATCCGCATCGAAAACCCTGTCAGGTGACAGACAGCCCTGCCCGTCGCGCGGTGCTCAACCAACCAACTATCCGTGTCCGGACTTTTGAGCCGGGCGCCGCAGGCTTTACATAAGATCAGCGGCGCATAGCCCCGACGGTTCATATAGAGCAGCGATTGCTCACCGCGCCCGATCCGCTCCGCGACCGCCTTAACCATCGGTTCGCTGAGGAATGACCCGCGTTCCGGCTTATGGATTTTCATGTCGATCAGGCCGATTTCCGGCAAGGTGATCGCGCCGGGACGTTCCGGCAAAATGATATGGGCGTAGCGCCCCAAGCGCGCATTGTGGAGGCTCTCGAGGCTCGGTGTGGCCGAAGCCAAGATCACAGGTCGGTCTTCTAATCGGCCGCGCAGCACAGCCATATCGCGCGCATTATAAATCACGCCCTCTTCTTGTTTGAACGAGGTGTCATGTTCTTCGTCGACGACAATCAGACCCAGGTTCGCCGCTGGCAGAAAGAGCGCTGAGCGCGCGCCAACGACTAATTTAGCCCGTCCCGACGCGACTTCGCGCCACGCCCGGCGGCGGGCCATGTCCGTGATGCCAGAGTGCCATGCAACGGGCTCGGCCCCAAACCGCGCCTCAAATCGCGAGAGGCCCGCTTGGGTTAGCGCAATTTCCGGCACAAGTATCAAGACTTGGCGTCCCTGCCGCAGCGCTTCGGCAACCGCTTCGAAATAGACTTCCGTCTTACCTGATCCAGTCACCCCGTCGAGCAATGAGGCGGAATAGGCATTTTTTTTAACTTGCGCGACGAGGTCAGCGGCGGCGGCATTTTGCGCAGGCGAGAGCGCGCGGCCTTTCATATTTGGATCAGGTTCAGCAAAGGGCGGATCAACGGGACGGGCATCGGCCCGCATCAATCCGACCTTGACCATACCTTTGACCACGCCCGCCGAGATACCGGCGCGCGCCGCTATCTCGGCCGCGCGCGCGGGGAACGGCCCCCCTTCATCGAGAGCCGCACGGCGGGCCGGCGTGAGGTTTGAGGGGCGCTGCCCCGTCGGCTCATAGAGCGTCGCAATCGGGGATGGGTCGAGGGCCTTCCAACTCCGCAAAACCATGCGCAACACTTGGCCCGGCGAGGCGACATTATAGCGCGCGACCCAGTTGATAAAATCGAGCATCGGTTCCGGCAGCGGACGCGTGGCTTTGACCTCTGCGATTTCCTTGAGCTCACGGCCTACATCAGCCGCGCCCACACTCATCACAACGCCCAGCTTCATCTGCTTACCGATCGGCGCAAAGACGATATCACCGCGATCGACGCGCACCCCGTCAGGCACAGCGTAATCAAACGCCCCCGGCACATTGACCGGAAAAAGGATTTGAACGTTTTGTCGACTCATAGATCGTGGTAACGTATGTCCAACGCTGTCATATTGATACTTTCTGGCCAAATACAGAATCGGCCACTACTGAATGGGACCCTATCATGAAATTCTTTGTCGATTCCGCTGATATAGACGCCATCAAAGAGCTTGCCGCAATCGGCCTTGTGGATGGTGTCACAACCAACCCATCCATTATCGCGAAATCCGGACGGGATTTCAAAGAGGTTGTGAAGGAAATTTGTGGCCTGACGGATGGCCATGTCTCGGCCGAAGTGATTGCCACATCCGCCGATGATATGGTCCGCGAAGGCGAAATTCTGCGCAAGATTGCTGACAATGTGTGCGTCAAACTTCCGCTCACGTTAGACGGGCTGAAAGCCTGTAAGGAATTATCATCCAAAGGCATTCCGACCAATGTCACGCTCTGCTTCTCGCCTAATCAAGCGCTGCTCGCGGCGAAAGTCGGCGCGACCTATATTTCGCCCTTCATCGGACGGTTAGACGACATTACATTGGATGGCATGGAATTGATCCAAGACATCCGCGCGATTTATGACAATTTTGGCTATGAGACCGAAGTGCTCGCCGCGTCGATCCGGTCCGCCAACCACGTCAAAGAATGCGCCCTCGTCGGCGCTGACGTCATCACCGCGCCGCCAAGCGTTATCAAATCACTCGCCAATCATCCGCTGACGGACAAAGGGTTGGAAGGCTTTATGAAGGACTGGAATAAGTCCGGGCAGTCGATCTAATCCAGACCCTTTCCAAGCATAAAAAAACCGGGCCTTGAGCCCGGTTTTTTCTTAAACCTATCAGTTAGGCGCTATTCGAGCGCGTCTTTGATATCGCCAATGGTGTCTTGGCCTTTGGCTTTTAATTTATCCGCTTTGCCTTTGGCTTCAAGACTCTTGTTATCCGTGGCTTTACCAACGGATTCTTTGACGTTGCCTTTAACTTTATTGCCGGCGGCTTTGATATGTTCACTTTCCATCTTAATTCTCCGTGTGTTCGTGTTGAGTTACATAAATATAACGAGCACTGAGGCTTTAAGGTTCCGAAACCGCTGCTAATGCGTATGAAGAGCTATGGCCCACGCAGAGACAACTCCCGAACATTTGACGTCCGTGTCTGTCGACCCCCGCGAGATGGAAAGCTTCTCGCGGATGGCGCATGACTGGTGGAACCCAAACGGCATGTTCCGACCGCTACACGTGATGAATGGCGCGCGGATCGATATGATTAAAAATACGGTGTGTGAGCATTTTGGCCGCGATCCGGACGCCGATAAACCGCTCGAAGGGCTAAGCCTGCTCGATATCGGGTGCGGCGGGGGGCTACTCTGCGAACCGATGGTGCGTTTAGGGGCCACGGTCACAGGCGTCGATGCGCTGGAACGAAACGTCAAGACAGCCAAAACCCATGCCGAACAAATGGGGGTCACTGTCGACTACAGGCACGGCACAATCGAGCAAATGGTCGAAGCGGAAGAACCGAAATTCGATGTTGTTCTGAATATGGAAGTGATCGAACATGTCGCCATCCCGCGCGACTTTATCGCCGACTGCGCGGCGATGGTCCGGCCCGGCGGGTTAATGACCTGCTCGACCATCAACCGGACGTTCAAGGCCTTCGCCTTTGCCATTGTCGGCGCGGAATACGTGCTGCGATGGCTGCCACGCGGAACCCATCAATATGAAAAGTTCATAACGCCCCGCGAATTACAGACTTACCTCACAGCAGCAGGACTGAACGTCGAACACGTCATCGGCATGAGCCTTAATCCAATCACAGAACAATGGCGAATCGGAGACGATCTTTCGATCAATTATGTGACGGTGGCGACCAAGCCAGCCTCGGGATAACTCACAGCGACGACAGCCCACTGTGAATAGAATGTGGATAGGTTTACAAGCCCCCTCTGTCCCATTTCAGGACCCCCCAAGGTTAACACCTTGTTAAAGACTCTGGTCGAACTTTAATTTATTGGTCGGAACTCTGTCAGGTTTGGACACGTAGTATACTTATTAACCATCACGGTTGGAGGTCTACCTATGTTGTCCACAGCATACACACCGATTCCAAACCACGCCCCTGTGGAGGAATTTTCGCTACTCCGGAGCACGCTTCTTTGCGGGAAAAAGCTGCGGGATATTCGTACCTTACAAGACAGCATTGCGCGATACGGTTTATTTTCGCCCATCCTCGCGATCAAACGCGCTGGAAAACTTATCGTGGTCGATGGTCGTAAACGGCTCGCCGCCATAAAACGATTAAGTTTTGAAGGACGCCTCCCCCGGTCCTTGGTCAAAATTCCCTATCTCTTGATTACTGACACCACCGCCGTTGAACGCCGCGCGCCCATGATTGTCGCAAACGCCGACCTTTATGACGCTGTGCTTGAACGCTTTCGGGCGGGATCCACGGTGAGCGAATTGACGGCGCATTTCCAAATATCGCATCAGTGTGTGCGCGA
This sequence comes from Algimonas arctica, assembly GCF_014652695.1. GTDB lineage: Bacteria > Pseudomonadota > Alphaproteobacteria > Caulobacterales > Maricaulaceae > Litorimonas > Litorimonas arctica. Next base: position 106,169 of record NZ_BMZH01000007.1, on the reverse strand, counting down.
TATTTTGACTTTGTCACGTCTCCATGGACTTATCCGCGCAGCCTTCTTTGCTAAAATGATCAATTTTGCGCAGACTCAGGCCTACGCAGCCCTCCCCAAACCAGATGATCAGCTGACGTGTTTTAATGACCTCGGACCTTTTGCAAAGCCTGCTGATATTCTCGCTGGCGCGCATTCGATAAACGCGGCGCCGGACGCCATAGCCGCTTAAACCGAGACCTATCATATATGTTTTAATAAAGCCCGGCCTCGGTCGGGCTTTTTATTGACGCCCTTCCCTCGGAAATTAAGGGCAACCACAAAACCTATTTATGACGCAGGCCGTCAGGGTTCGTTTTTTGTCATAGAAAAACCAGCCTCGAGAAAAGCTGGTTTCAATCATTTAGACCTAAACAGTCGTCGGTTTAAAACGAGGTCGAAACCCCAGCACCGGCGATCGTATAGAGCGGATCAATATCAAACGTTTTAGGGAAACCCCCGGTGTCATATTGCGCATCGCGCGTATCAAACTCGGACGCGCCCTTTGCCCCGATAAAGATCGGACTATCTTCGATGAGATCAAACGTACGCAGATCTACACCTTGGCTATAGTCACGGGACCCGGTTCGGAGCGTCGTGGTTGTATCGACGAGATCAAAACGTGTATTGAGAGGCATGACAAGGTGTGGCTGTGTCTCGTCAATTCTAATGAGCTGCGCCCGCTCGGTCACGGCTTTTTTTTCATATATCCAAATCTGCGCGTCTCCTTGAGTAACCTCATGAGTGTCCGCTGATTGTTTATCATTGCCGTTTGCTACAGCTGGGGAGAGCGCGAGCGCACAGGTTGCGGTGGTAAATATAAGCGCTTTAATCCATTTGTTGTTTGTATGTTCCATATAAAAAAAACGCCCGAACCTCATAAAAAGTTCCGGACGTTGATGAATTTCACGTTTTTTCAGTAGGTTAGGTTAAGCCGTAGCAAATGCAAAAATTGCGATCATGGCAATAATAACGAGACCTGTTGAGGCGATGAACATCCACCAAAATTTAGGCGAACTTTGCGCGCCCTGAGCCTCAACATGGTCAAGGTCTGCGGGATGGTTATCAGTGTGTTTGTCGGTCATATCAGTCCTTTCGATCGTTATGACTAATGTGTTCTATTCCGAATTATCCAAAAGCTGATTTGAGACGATCATACCCAACACGACGGCAACCAAAGCGGCCAAGAATGGCCTATCTTCAATTTGTGCCAGTACTTTCTGGACAACCGGATGTGTCAAAATTTCATCGGGTATATATTCAGATAACGGGTCCGCTTTCGCCGCGAGCACACCTTTTAGTTTGGCGTCTCGATCTATCGTGTCCTGGAGAGCCGATGCTTTTGCGATACGGCGCTTAAGTGATAAAACAATCGCGGCGGCCGCTAAAATTAAAGCTATCACCAAGAAGGCAATATCCAAACTATATGTCTTTGCGACCCATGTGAAAACAGCGGCCAAAAAGAAGGTGATTGCGACACTCATCAGTGCAAGAACACCGATTTGACTTTGTACGTCTTTTGCGGAACTCGATGTATTGCCCAACCTTAAGAGCATTGGGACAATAAATGTTGCGTATTTCAGCATTGCGCCGCCTTTCTAAATGTAAAACCCGGCGCGAACGCCGGGTTTTGAAGTATGAGGGGCGATTACTTGCGTAAGAGCGCGCTCAACACAATGCCGGCACCGACGGCGATGGCCATAGATGTGAGCGGCTTTTCACGAATTTGCGTTTCAGCTTTCGTCGACAGTTCTTCATATTTTGCGACGGCCGCGTCTTTCTGGTCGATTGCAACCGTTTTGGCTGTGTCAGTCCGGCTTTCAACTTTACTCAGGGCCTGCTCTTTGACCGTTTTGGCGAGCAGCTTGATATCATTTCGCAAAGTGTCAATTTGACTGGAAATGTCACTTGTCAGCGGGACAACATTATCGCTTTTCGTTGCCGCAATAGTTGCACCTTTTTTTGTCGGTTTATCCGTTGTTGTTTTGATAGTCGCCATGGTGGAACCCTTTTCTAAAAATTGTCATTCTAACACACCTGAATGATGTGCATTCATAAGAGCAACGACCTCAAACGCCGTTTTGTTCCAGCGGTGTCGCAGTGAATGCATATCGTCCGACTGTTTGATCCTGCGTCTCTGAGAACGGATCCGCGCCTGGCACATCCTCAGGTTTCAGCAATTTTAAATCCGTTGAAACTTTAATTTTTTCCGGAACCGAAAGTCCGTGTGGGGCGTATCTATTACATAAGTGACTTAAGCGTCTGGACCCTCCCCTTCGTCCTGATGCTTCAAAGGCCCGGGCCCGTCCATTCCCCTGCACGGCGCTCGGGCTTTTTCATGTTCAATACTCCGCCGCCCAAGACAAATAGTTTTGGAACGCTGACGCACTATGGGCGTTGTGCAAGGGTATGCGTGTTCAAAACCAACATTAAAGGAAAATTCAATGGAGTATCTCTTAGGTCTCATCGTTCTCGTCCTCGTCATCTGGGCGATTATCAATGTTTGGCAATCCAGTGAGTCCACAACGGCAAAAGTTCTTTGGACTCTCGGCTTACTATTCTTCAACGTTATTGGATTGATCCTTTGGTTCTTTATCGGCCCCAAAGCCAAATAACTTTGCGTCTCGGAGGCCAAGCCGGTTTCTGAGCGCACGCGTCCCGAATAGAAAACCCGCCATCACTGATGGCGGGTTTTTTTTATGTCTCTCATGTAAACCGCATCAAACGTGATCGATAATTCCAACATCAGCGCGCTCTTTGACCCAACGATCCTCCGAAATCCGGCGGAGTAGAGCGGCATTGCGAAGATTGCCGCGCCAGCCAATATCGAGAATATCGCCGATCACAGGCACTAACCCGATCAACCAGTCCAAAAATATATTCCACCCCATTCGGATCATGTGATGTTTCTTGGCCTTCAGACCAATACCATGACTCGCAATATAGGCCGCAATTCCCAAACTCACCGTGTCGCCAATACCCGGAACCAGACCGACAATCGTGTCGACACCGAGCGGAATTTTCGTGCCCGGAATCATAAACGCCGCATCCATAGTGCGCGCGAGCGATTCCACGCGCGCCAGTTGCGCCTGCTCTACCGCATGCTGCGCTAACAGCGCGTCTTGCTTCTCGGAGAGCGCAGGAATGTTAGTCATACTATCGTCTTTCATCATGTGAGCCCCTACCCTTGTTCACCCACAAAAAAACGGGCCGCAATGGGCCCGCCTTATTCATAGACGGCAATGTCGCCGCGATTATTGTTCGCCAATAACTTTGTTCGTGTAGGTGACACCGCGATAGGTAATTTCATACGTATCGACGACGTCAACGGTCAAAGCCGGATCTGGCAGGTCTTCGATTGGCACCAAGTGGTTGATATACAGATCGCCATTATTGTTTTGCACAATGTAGGCATCCGTATTTTGCTGCTCAAACGCACCGAGGACAGCTTGGCTATCTTCGCTCATCCGAACGAGCGTTAGTTGACTGACTTGATTATCCGCATCGATCGTTTTGACAGTCTGTGTCGCAACCACTGTCTTCGTCATTTCGGCTGGCTTCATTTCTTCCGCGTGTGCGGTTGTGGCGAAAACTGCGGCTGTTGATAGGCCGAGTGTTATTTTCAAAAATATGTTCATCGTGTCCTCCTGCGGATATACGGGCGTTTCAATGTATAAACGCCTGTTAACCATATCTGGTTCCGCACAAAAAAACCAGTGACTAGCGTCGCCGCACGATAACACCTGTGTGAAGGGCGACGAGACCCCCGCCTCTCAAGCTAAATTTGCGCTGCTTATGCCGCACCCTTACTCCCGCTTTCGTCGGCTCCGCAGTGTTGGCAGCCGCTGCAAAACCCCCTATCTGCCCACCATGATAAAAGGACCTCAACCGACTGGTGCCCTCAAGCCGAAGATTAAACGTGGCTTGATGATGAAATGCCCGAATTGCGGCGACGCCAAACTCTTCCGCGCCTTTCTCAAACCCGTTGAGTATTGCCCAAACTGCGGCGTCAACTGGGGCGAAGTGCGCGCCGATGACGGTCCGGCATGGGCCTCTATGCTACTCGCTGGGCATTTGACCGCGCCCGTATTTCATTGGGTCGTGTTTAAAACAGATATTCCAACATGGGCCTCCATAACGGTCATTTGCCTGCTGCTCACAGCGCTTTGCATCGCGTTGCTGCAACCGATGAAGGGGTTATTTATGGCCATCATTTGGGCCAAAGGCGCGCCGACTTCCGGTTGAAGCCTTTAATAAACGCTTCGAATACGCTGTGGCTTGACCTCATAGCGCGCGCTCGGCATAGCCCCCTCACTCATCAAGACCGGAGTGAGGGACAAGGCCCGATCCTCAATTTGAGGGCGACCTCCGGGGCAACCGGCGACGATTTCGTCGCATCAGGTGCCAAGTCCTGCGGGTTTCCCGGAAGATGAGAGAGCACCGCCTTCGTTTAGACGAGGCGGTGACCCTCCCATTTCCATGACCTGCATGCTTGGCCCAACAAGAAAGGTGGACCGTGCAAGGTCACGACATCAAAACAGACCTCGGCGATTGGACGCTGGAGCGTGCCTGCGAGATGCAGGGTGATACCGTGCGCGGGCGTCTTTATGGTCCTGATGATGCCCCTTTGGTCATCGTGCTCGGCGGTATTTCCGCGACCCGACATGTGGCCGATGATCCCGTGAGAAAAAGAGGGTGGTGGTCACGATTAGTGCGCCGTGGCGGCGCCGTTGATCTCGATCACGTTCGCGTATTGGGTCTTGATTTCGCGCCGCATGCAGGGGGAGAGCAATGCCCCGAGACGATCACAACAACGGACCAAGCCAAGCGCCTCAAAGCGCTCATCGACGCCCATAATCTAGGCGCCGTGACAGCCCTGATCGGCAGTTCTTACGGCGGCATGTGCAGCCTCGCTTTTGCACGCGATTACCCTGACGCGGTTCAAAACCTCTGTGTCATCGGCGCAGCGCATAAACCCTATCCGATCGGTGTCGGCTGGCGCGGCATTCAACGCCGGATTGTCCGGCTGGGACTTGAGGCGGGACGCCCGGATCAGGGCCTAAAGCTTGCGCGTGAACTCGCGATGACGACCTATCGCACGCCAGAAGAATTCGCCGATCGGTTCGCCCTTGATGAAACTCGGTCAAATCCTGCCAGCTTTGATATATGCGACTATCTCGGCGCGCGTGGCGATGCCTTTGCTGCCAGTATGGATGCCGCGCGCTTCCTCGCGCTGTCTGAATCCATCGACTTGCACCGGATTGAACCCGAAGCCATCCGCACTCCCACACTGCTGATGACCGCCATCTCTGACCAGCTCGCCCCCTTGCCCGACATGCGCGAATTGCGCGACCGACTGTCCGGTCCGAGCGAGCTTTACACCTTCACCAGCCTTTACGGCCATGACGCGTTCTTAAAAGAGTATGACGCCATGGAGCCCCGCCTCACGACGTTCATGAAGGATGCTTTGTCATGACCTCACCCGCGACAAAACTCGTGCAATCCGGCATTGGCTGGGATCCCGCTTACGGCGCGGTTGTGCCGCCGCTTTATATGTCATCCACCTATGTGTGGCCGGAACCGAATGTGGAATCCAAAGGACCGTATGATTATGGTCGGACGAATAATCCCAACCGCGACCTGCTTGCCAATGCGCTCGCAGAACTCGATGGCGGGGCGGGGGCGGTTGTGACCAGTTCGGGCATGGCCGCGATTGATCTGGTGCTGAACCTGCTACCCGCAGGCGCACATATGATCGCTCCGCATGATTGTTATGGCGGCACACACCGTTTGCTGTCAGCCCGGCATCAGCAAGGACAAATCCGCGTCGATTTCATTGATCAAGGCAACTTAGACGCTGTTCAAGCCCAGGTCACGCCCGAAACGGCGATGATCCTCATCGAAACACCGAGCAATCCGCTGATGCGCCTGACGGACGTCGCCGCCCTTTGCGATATGGCGCGCGCCGCCGGGGCGCTATCCGTCGTGGACAACACGTTCCTGTCGCCCCTGCGTCAGCAACCGCTTGCGCTTGGCGCGGATATGGCGCTGCAATCGACGACAAAATATCTCAACGGCCATAGTGATGTGGTCGGCGGTGTCGTGGTGGCGAAGACGGAAGAGCTGGCGGAACAACTAGCCTGGTGGGCCAATGCGGCGGGCCTGACCGGATCACCCTTTGATAGCTACCAGACTCTGCGCGGGCTGCGGACCTTGGCCCTGCGCGTCAATGCAGCTGAAGCGAACGCCAAAGCCATTGTAGCGTGTCTGCGCGCCCACGACCGTGTCACGCAGGTTTATTATCCAGACGCGGGCTTGGCCCTGCAACAGCAATCCGGTCCGGGCGCCATGCTATCCTTTTGCGTCACAGGCGGCGCGGACGCGGCGGCGACATTATTGCGGGAGATCACCCTGTTTCGCTTAGCCGCCTCGCTCGGCGGCGTTGAAAGCCTCATCTGTCAGCCTGCCACCATGACGCATCGCGGGATGTCAGCGGAAGCGAGAGCCGAAGCAGGCCTCGATGAAACGCTGATCCGTGTTTCAACCGGAATTGAGGCCACAGAGGACCTCATTAATGCACTCAAGGCAGCCCTTGCCTCAATTTAGTCGTATCCGGGGCATGTTATGACATTATACCCACCGACATTCGCAATCCTAAGGTAAATTTTCCTCTTGAGGGCAAGCCCCGTTTACGATTTAAGGGACCTATGAACCCGTTCGAAAAACATGAGCCTAAAGTGAAGGTCAAATCACGTGCTGCCAGCACGAATGTTGAGCTTGTCCTAGTCGTTGGTCTTATTGTGCTCCTTCTTGGGGTTGTGAACGGGTTGTAGGCAAATTTAAACGCCAGCAAGCAACCCGCCCCACCAAGGCGGGTTTTTTATTGCTTCGATAACGCTGTTTCTAAGCAAGGAGACGATGGCCACGGCAGTGGCGAAAGGGAAGACGATGAGCAAACGCTCAGACGCAATTGTCACTGGACGAGATCGCAGCGCGGCCCGCGCGATGCTGCGTGCCTCCGGCATGACAGACGAAAGTTTCGAAGGCCCGATTATCGCGGTCTTCAATACGTGGACCAATATGGGTCCCTGCAACATGAACTTGGACAAACTGGCTGTGCCAGTCCGCGCGGGCATCCGCGCGGCGGGCGGCACACCCGTCGATTTTAATTCCATCGCCGTGTCTGACGGTATCACAATGGGCAGCGACGGGATGCGCGCCAGCCTGATGTCGCGTGAAGTCATTTGCGATTCGATTGAACTGGCCGTGCGCGGTCATTCGTTGGACGGCGTCATCATCCTTGTCGGCTGCGACAAAACCATTCCAGCCGCGGGCATGGCACTCGCACGAATGAACGTGCCCGGCGTTGTTCTTTACGGCGGCTCTATCATGCCCGGCCATCATAATGGCAAAGACCTCTCCGTTCAGGATGTGTTCGAAGCCGTCGGCGCCTGCGCGGCCGGCATCATCGACGAAGACGAGCTTAAAGACATTGAAAAAGCCGCCTGCCCCGGCGCTGGGGCCTGCGGCGGCCAATTTACAGCCAATAGTATGGCGATGGCGATGACGTTCCTCGGTCTGTCGCCGATGGGCACAAACGATATTCCCGCCGTCCACGAGGATAAAAACCGCTCCGCCTATGACGCGGGCGTCTGTGTCGTCGATTGCGTGACGCACAACCGTGAACCGCGCCAGATGATTACCCAACAGAGCCTGATGAATGCCGCCATCGCGTTATCCGCGACAGCGGCGTCGACAAACGCCATTTTGCATTTGCTCGCCATCGCGTCAGAAGCTGGCATCACGGAGTTTAATATCGACGCGTTCGATCATGTCAGCCGGACAACGCCCGTTATTGGCGACCTCAAGCCCGGCGGAAAATATATGGCCTATGACCTGTATTCGGCAGGCGGATCGGGCCTAATTGGACAAAAACTCGTCGCCGACGGGCGCATTGTCGATCAACCGACTGTGACCGGACGGTCCCTGTTTGAAGAAATCGCGGACAGTCATGAAACGGACGGACAAGATGTCGTGCGCGAATTCAATGATCCGGTGAAATCACGCGGCGGTTACGGCATTTTGTATGGCGATTTGGCCCCTGAAGGCTGTGTCGTCAAACTGGCCGGTCACGGCGCGCTTAATTTTGAAGGCCGCGCGCGCGTCTTCGAGAGCGAAGAAGCCTGTTTCGAGGTCGTGCAAAACAACGGCATTCACAAAGGCGACGTCGTGATTATCCGCAATGAAGGCCCGCGCGGCGGACCGGGTATGCGCGAAATGCTCGGCGTGACAGCCGCCCTCGTCGGCCAAGATCTCGCCGATCACGTGGCGCTCATCACGGACGGTCGTTTTTCCGGTGCGAGCTACGGCTTTGTCATCGGTCACGTCGCCCCCGAAGCGGCGCATGGCGGCCCGATTGCTTTTGTCCAAGACGGCGACCTCATCACCATCGATGTCGAAGCCCAAACCATCAATGTTGATGCCGACCTCAAAGTCCGCGCGGAAGGCTGGACCCCGTCCCTGCCGCGCGACACTGTCGGTGCCTACGCCAAATTTGCCGCCCTCGTCGGCTCTGCGTCCAAAGGCGCAGTCACCTCTTTCCCCTTCCAACAGGACTAAGCCCCCATGAGCTCCCAACCGAATAAAATCGAGATTTTCTACGACGCAGACTGCGATCTGGACATCATTAAAGGCAAACGCGTTGCTGTGCTCGGCTATGGCAGTCAGGGTCGCGCCCATGCGCTGAACCTCAAAGATAGCGGCGTTGATGTGGTTGTCGGGTTGAAGACGACATCCGCGACGAACAAAAAAGTCAAATCCGATGGGCTTGAGAGCCTCGCCACGGCGGACGCAGTCAAAGGTGCAGACGTCGTCATGGTTCTGACCCCGGATGAGTGGCAGGCAAAAATTTATCGCGACGATATTGAACCCAATATCAAAGAAGGCGCAACACTGGCCTTCGGTCACGGCTTTGCCGTCCATTACGGCCAAGTCGTCGCCCGCCGGGACCTCGACGTCATCATGATCGCGCCGAAAGCGCCGGGCCACACGGTTCGCAATGAGTTCACACAAGGCCGCGGTATTCCTGACCTTATCGCTGTGGCCCAAGACGCCAATGGCGGCGCGGCGCTAGAAATCGCCAAGTCTTACGCGTCGGCCATCGGCGGCGGGCGCACAGCGATCATCTACACGACGTTCAAGGACGAGACGGAAACCGATTTGTTTGGTGAACAGGCCGTGCTTTGCGGCGGCATTGTCGAGCTGATCAAAATGGGTTTCGAGACGCTGACCGAAGCGGGCTATCCGCCAGAGCTGGCCTATTTCGAATGTTTGCACGAAACCAAATTGATCGTCGATTTGATCTATGAAGGCGGCATTGCCAACATGAATTACTCGATCTCCAACAATGCGGAATTCGGTGAATATGTGACGGGCGAAGCGGTCGTGAACGACAGCTCCCGCGCCGCCATGCGTAAATGCCTGAAAGAGATTCAGGACGGCACTTACGCCAAGAACTTCATCATGGAAGGCGCGATGGGCTACCCGTCTATGACCGCCCGTCGCCGCAATATGGCCGAGCACCAGATCGAACAAATTGGCGGTGAACTTCGTGGCATGATGCCGTGGATCGCCGCGAATAAGATCATCGACAAGGATAAGAACTAACTCACCCGGTCCCGGCCTTTTATGGTCGGGATTTTTATCGGGATGGCGTGTTGTCGAGGGAGACCTCGGCAATCAATGCCGGGGACAGCATTACTCATGACCACAGCCACACAGTTCACTAAGCAACAGACCGAAGTCTTCGAAAACCGGGACCCGAAAACGGGGGCGCTGCTCCTGCTCGAAGCGATCGAAGCCCAAGGCGTCGATATTATTTTCGGTTATCCGGGCGGCGCGATTATGCCCGTCTATGACGTGCTACCCCGCACGTCGCTGACGCATATTCTCTGCCGTCATGAACAAGGCTGTGGCATGGCCGCGATTGGCTATGCGCGCGCGACAGGCAAAGTCGGCACGGCACTGGCTACGTCCGGTCCCGGCGCGACGAACCTCGTGACCGCGATTGCGGATGCCTATTTGGATAGTGTGCCCGTCGTGTTCATCACGGGGCAAGTCCCGTCCGATTTGATGGGCACAGACGCGTTCCAAGAAGTCGATATCGTCGGCATCACCATGCCCATCGTCAAACACAGCTATATCGCGCGGGACCCGGCGGACCTTCCCGGCATGGTCGCCGAAGCCTATTTTATCGCCGCCGAAGGCCGGCCCGGCCCGGTTCTGATCGACTTACCCAAAGACGTCGCAAATGCGGTCACGACGGAACGTCACCGCTGGCGGCCCTACCCAAAGGTGAAGCCCGAAATGGGCCAGAGCCAAGATATTGCGGCGGCCGAAGCCTTGATGCGCGCGGCGAAGAAACCGCTGTTTTATATCGGTGGCGGCATTGCGCAGGGCGACGGCGTGACGGAACTCCGCGAACTCGTCGAGCGCACACAAATTCCAGTTGTTTCGACATTGAAGGGCCTCGGCTCCTTGCCGTCTGATCACCCAAATTATCTCGGCATGCTGGGCATGCACGGGCTTCGCGCCGCGAATTATGCGGTGCAGGAATGCGACCTTCTGATTGTGGCGGGCGCACGATTTGATGACCGCGCGACAGGCAAGCTCGACACGTTCGCCCCAGAGGCCAAAGTCATTCATATGGATATTGATATTGCGGAAATTAATAAACTCCGCGCCGTTAATGTCGGGCTCGACGGCAGCCTTAAAAAGAACCTCGCCGCGCTGGATCCATTTGACGGTGGCGCCGCGCCGAATATCAGCGACTGGACCGAGCTATGCTATTCGCGCCGCGCCATGCATGAGTGGGATTACGACGCACCGGGCGAATTCGTCTATGCGCCGAAGCTGCTGCACGATCTGTCCCGCCGCGCGCCGGACAGTGCCATCTTCACCTGCGACGTCGGCCAGCACCAAATGTGGGTCGCGCAACATTGCTATTTCGACGATCCGAAAGATCACATCACGTCTGGCGGCCTCGGCACGATGGGCTTTGGTATTCCTGCGGGCCTCGGCGCAAAACTGGGCACGCCAGACCGCACCGTCATCACCGTGACCGGTGACGGCTCGATCATGATGAATATTCAAGAACTGGCCACGCTCAACCGCTACAATATTCCGCTGAAGATCGTGCTGCTGGATAATTCCGTGCTCGGCATGGTGCGTCAGTGGCAGGAAGTGTTCTTTGATAAGAATTATTCCGAAACAACGCTGGACGACAATCCCGATTTCGCTTTGCTCGCCCGCGCCTTCCAAATCGACGCGTTTACCGTCAACACGCGCGACGAGGTCGATGCCGGCATAGACCGCCTGCTCAGCACAGACGGACCCGTCCTCATGCACGTCAAAATCGATCCGGGTGAGAATGTCTGGCCATTGGTGCCACCGGGTCGGTCCAACGCCGATATGATGGAACGGTAGAATGCGCAGACCTAGTTATATCCTCGAAACACTTGGGTGGGCGCTGATAGTTTTTACTGTCGCTTGGATAACATTGAGCCTGTTCAACACAGGGCCACGCTTCGACACCGCGTCAAACCCAATGATGGAACTCATGTTCATTTTTTTCTCGTCGTTAGGTTACCTCCTTGAAGGCTTGATACTTGGGACAATCGCCATTGTCTTAGCGCGTTTGGCCCGATCGCCGAAAGCACCCGCTTTGGGTGAGGTTATTAGAGATATTTTTCTTAGTGCTCGCAATGCTGGAACAAACGACCATGACTGAACTCCAACGCGATAAAACTTTCGAGTCCTCCGGTGTCGGCGGGACACTCAAAATTGTGCTGCATGATGTGTCCGGCACCTTGCTGCGTACGCTCGGCACAATTGAGCGGCGCGGATATGATTACCGCGACGTGCATTGCACCCAGCGCGTGGACGGTGATTTCGACCTGCTCGTGCGGATCGAGGACATTGGCGGACCGCGTAATTTGGACATTCTCTGCAAACAGTTGGAACGGCTTTATAATGTCGTTAGCGCGGAAAAGGTCGGGCGTCGGAAACGGGCGGAGCGGGCATGACCAACTTCGTCAAAATCTTCGACACCACCCTGCGCGACGGCGAGCAGGCGCCGGGCTTTTCTATGTCGTCGGGCCAAAAGCTCGCCATGGCGGAAGCGCTGGAAGGCTTGCGCGTTGACGTGATTGAGGCGGGCTTTGCTGCCGCCTCGCCCGGCGATTTCGAGGGCATCCGCGCCATCGCGGAGATGGTCAAAGACGTGACCGTCTGTTCGCTCGCACGCTGCAATGATGGCGACATCCGCGCGTCGGGTGAAGCGATTAAGCCAGCCAAACACGGCCGCATTCACACGTTCATCGCGACCTCCCCGCTGCACCGCGAATTTAAGCTCAAGATGGACAAGGACGAGATTGTCCGCCGCGCCGTCGCCGGGGTTGAACTCGCGCGCCAATATACAGATGACGTCGAGTTTTCCTGTGAAGACGCGATCCGGACCGAGCGCGATTATATGAAACGCGTCTGCGAAGCCGTGATCCGTGCGGGCGCGACCACGATCAATATGCCCGACACAGTCGGCTACACCACGCCCGAAGAAATCGAAGACCTGTTCCGCTTCCTGACGACAGAAGTTGACGGCGCGGACGGCGTGACATGGTCGGCCCATTGCCATGATGATCTGGGTCTCGCCGTGGCCAACTCGCTCGCCGCCATTCGCGGCGGCGCGCGCCAAGTCGAATGCGCGCTCAACGGGATCGGCGAACGCGCGGGCAATTGTGCGTTAGAAGAAGTCGTCATGGCGCTGCGCACGCGCAAAGATTTCTTTGGTATGGACACAAATATCCGCACCGAAGGGCTCTACGGCGCGTCGAAACTCCTCGCCGCGATTACCGGCAACGCCGTGCCGCGTAACAAAGCCATCGTCGGCAAAAACGCCTTCGCGCATGAGAGCGGTATTCACCAACATGGCGTGCTGGCCAACCGTGAAACTTACGAGATCATGAAGCCCGAACATGTCGGCGTCTCCACCGACAACCTCGTGCTCGGTAAACATTCGGGCCGCGCGGCGCTGCGCAATCGCGCGGAAAAGCTCGGCTTCACCCTGTCGGATAATCAGCTGCAATCCGTCTTCGTCTCGTTCAAAGAATTGGCCGACGCGAAGAAGGAAGTGTTCGATAGCGATATCGAAGCCTTGGTGCTCGGCGAGGCCGTTGGCCAAGCGGGTCCGTGGGAGATCGAAAGCCTTTATGTTTCGGCTGGGTCAGACGAAAACCGCATCCCCAAAGCGACAGTCTCCTTGCGCCATGAAGATGGCCGAACGCAGCAACATGTCTCCGAAATGCTCGGCCCGATGAACGCGGTTTTTGATGCCATCAGCCAAATCACCGACACGCCGATGGAGCTAGAGCATTACAGCGTCAATTCCGTCTCCGGTGGCGAAGACGCAATGGCGGAAGCCACCGTGCGCGTGGCCACAGAGTTCGAGAGCTATCAAGGTCGCGGCGCAAGCACAGATACCGTGCTGGCCAGCGCGCTGGCGTGGCTCGACGTGATCAACCGGATCGAGCGGCGTGCCGTGCGTACGGGCTCGATTGCGGCGCAGCATTGAAAATAAACCTGTCCCCGGCCTTTATGGCCGGGGTCTTTATCAGAATACAACCAAGCCGAGGGAGGTCCCGGCAAAAAATGCCGGGAACAAGAGAATGAAAACCCTCTTCGATAAAATCTGGGACTCGCATGTCGTCACGGCGGAGCGCGCGGCGAATCCGGCGACGCTTTATATCGACCTGCACCTGATCCACGAAGTCACCTCCCCGCAAGCGTTTACCGTGCTGCGCGAGCGGGAGTTGAAAGTCCGTCGTCCCGACCGGACACTGGCCACCATTGACCATTCCACGCCGACGTTGAAAGACCCGGACGGCGAACCGCTTTATGTCAATGAACAGGCCCGAACACAGGTCGCGACCTTGCTGTCCAACGCGGCAGAACACGGGATCGAAACCCATGGCTGGGATAGCGCCCACCGCGGCGTCGTCCATGTCATGGGGCCTGAGCTCGGCGCGGTACAGCCGGGCATGACGATTGTCTGTGGCGACAGCCACACCAGCACACACGGCGCGTTTGGCGCAATTGCGTTTGGCATCGGAACGACGCAGGTCGGCCATGTGCTGGCGACGCAATGTTTGCTGATGCGCAAGCCCAAGACGATGGCGATTGAGCTGTCCGGCGAGCTGGCCGAAGGCGTGACACCCAAAGATGTGATCCTCGCGATTATTGCCGAGATCGGCATTGGTGGCGGCACGGGCTACGCGCTGGAATATCGCGGCGACGTGTTCACGCAGATGGGCATGTCGGGCCGGATGACCGTGTGTAATATGAGCATTGAGGCGGGCGCGCGCTGCGGCTTGATTGCGCCGGACGACACAACATTTGAATATTTACGCGGCCGTCCGCATGCGCCTTCTGATGACAACGGGGACTTTGACGCCGTCGTCGAAGGCTGGCGTGAATTGAGGACAGACGACGGCGCCACGTTCGACAAGGTCGTTCGCATGGACGCGTCTAAAATCCGTCCGATGGCGACCTATGGCACCCATCCCGGCATGGCGGCACCGATTGATGCGATTATCCCGACCTCAACCAATGACGCCGACGCGAAAGCGCTGGATTATATGCAAGTCAAGGCCGGCCAAACGATGGCCAATCAAACCGTCAACCGCGTCTTTGTCGGGTCCTGCACCAATGGTCGTTTGGAAGACATGCGCGCGGCTGCCAACGTGCTCTCGGGCCGTCAGGTCGCCAAAGGCGTGCGCATGATCGTCGTGCCGGGGTCCGAAATGGTCAAGGCCGAAGCCGAAGCTGAAGGGCTCGACGCCATCATCATCGCGGCGGGCGCAGAATGGCGCGAGCCGGGCTGTTCCATGTGTATCGCGATGAATGGCGACAAGGCTGCGCCGGGCGAGCTGGTCGTCAGCACCAGCAATAGAAACTTCGCCGGACGGCAAGGCCCCGGTGCGCGGACTGTTCTAGCCAGCCCCGAAACCGCCGCCGCCAGTGCGGTGGCCGGCGTGGTCACGAGTGTCGCAGGATTAGGATCATGAGTAACGCGCCTCTCACCACGCTGACGTCGCGCACGGTCGTGCTTCCGGCTGAGAACATTGATACGGACCAAATTATTCCGGCGCGATTTTTATCCGTTACCTCTCGCGATGGGCTTGGCCCGCACGCGTTTAATGATTGGCGCTGGAATGAAGACGGCAGCCCGACCGATCACTTGCTCAACACGCCCGAAGCCCAAGCCTCGAAAATCCTCGTGGGCGGGCATAATTTTGGCTGTGGCAGTTCCCGCGAACATGCGCCGTGGGCGCTCACGGATTACGGGTTTCGTGTTGTCATCAGCAGCGAAATTGCCGATATTTTCCGGTCGAATGCCGTAAAAAATGGCCTCCTTCCCATCGTCATCGACAAAGGCGCGCATCGCTGGTTGCTCGACCATCCGGGTGCAGACGTGACGGTTGACCTTAAAAACCGCGAAGTCCGCCTGCCCGGCAACGGCGGAACCTATACGTTCGACGTCGATGATTTCTCCCGCCACTGCCTGATCGAAGGTGTGGATGAGCTCGGCTATTTAGACGGACAAGCGGGCGCGATTGCCGCCTATGAAGAGGCACGGACCAAATGAATATCAATTTCACTTACCTGCCCGGCGACGGCATCGGCCCTGAAGTTGGCGCAGCAGCGCTGGCCGTGCTCAGTGCTGTGGCGGCACAGTTCGGCCATACACTGGAGGCTGAAGACCACCTTATTGGCGGCGCGGCCATTGATGCGGGTGAAAAGCCCCTGCCGGAAGTCAGTTTTGGGTCTTGCCACCGTACAGGTGCGGTTTTGCTTGGCGCTGTAGGGGGTCCCAAATGGGATCATCTCAAGGGCGCGGACCGTCCCGAATTGGGCGCGCTCCTGCCGCTTCGCAAACGCCTGAACCTCTATGCCAATATCCGCCCCTGCAAACCCTACGAAGCCCTGCTCGACCGCGCGCCGCTGAAACGTGACCGACTTGAAGGCACAGATTTTGTCGTCATGCGCGAGCTGACGGGCGGGATATATTTCGGCAAAAAAGGCCGCGACGCGGACGGGGCCTTTGATGAATGCCGCTACTCTGAGCCCGAAGTTGAACGGATCGCTGTCATAGCGTTCGATCTGGCCATGACACGCCGTAAAAAAGTCACGTCCGTCGACAAATCCAATGTATTGGAAACGTCCCGCCTGTGGCGCGAAACGGTTGAACGCGTTGCCACGCGCTATCCCGAGGTCGAACTCGAACATCTGCTCGTCGATGCGATGACGATGCACATGCTGACACGCCCCACGCATTTCGATGTCATCCTCACTGAAAACATGTTTGGTGATATCCTCACAGATGAAGCCTCGGTCCTCTGCGGGTCCATGGGTGTCATCCCGTCCGCGTCTTTGTCTGACGCGCGCGACGATGGAAAAACCGTGGGCATGTATGAACCCATCCACGGGTCCGCGCCCGACATCGCGGGACAAGGAAAAGCCAACCCGTTCGCCATGATCCTCTCTGCAGCGTGGATGTTGCGCCTGTCGTTTGGTCTCGACGCGGAGGCCACAGCCATAGAATCCGCCGTCGAAGCGGCGCTCGTCGCTGGCGATGTCACGGGTGATTTGGGCGGATCTTTGTCGACAAGCGACGTCGGCGCAGCCATCGCACAACGACTCACCGCATAACTATGCAACCGGATCTCCACGATATCGCGGCGCGGATTGACGCGGCCCGCGTCTATGAACTCGCCGCGCGAACTCCCTTGCAATATGCCCCCAAACTGTCGGCAGACTTAGGGCGGAACGTCTGGCTGAAACGCGAAGATTTGCAGGACGTGTTTTCGTTTAAAATCCGAGGCGCCGCGAACCGTATGTCAGCGCTTAAAGATGCAGAAAAAGCCCGCGGTGTGTGTGCCGCGAGCGCGGGCAACCACGCGCAGGGCGTTGCCAAAGCCGCTGCCTATCATGGGGTCGAAGCTGTGATCTTTATGCCTGTCACGACCCCGTCGATTAAAGTCGCCGCCGTGCAATCCCACGGCGCGAAAACCCGGTTGATCGGGGACACATATGATGATGCCTGTGCCGCCGCGCTCGCCTATGCCGAACACTCCGGCGCGGTCTTTATCCACCCCTTTGACGAAATTGACGTCATTGCGGGCCAAGGCACGGTCGCGAAAGAAATTTTCGAAGACGCCCCGCGCGACATTGCCGCGATCTATGTCTGCACAGGCGGCGGCGGACTGGTCAGTTCCATCGGCGCCTATGCCCATGTCCATTCGCCGGCAACGCGGATCATCGCGGTCGAGCCGATGGGGGCTGCGACATTAAAAGCCGCACGCGCCGCCGGACACCCTGTCGCGCTGACCCATGTTGACGGTTTTGCCGACGGAGTCGCGGTGCGGACCTTCGGCCAGCTGACCTTCGCCATTTGCGAGCAGGTGGTCGATGCCTGCGTGACCGTCAGCAACGACGCGATTGCCGCCGCTGTGCGCGATATCTTTGAACTCACGCGTACGGTCGTTGAACCAGCCGGCGCGCTAGCGTTAGCGGGATTAAAACGCGATGTCGCCGACGGCAACGCACCCGACGGCGACTGCGTCGTCACCGTGTCCGGCGCGAATGTGAATTTCGACCGGATCGGCCATGTGGTTGAGCGCGCCGAATTGGGCGCGGGCGAGGAAATGTTATTCTCTGCGGTCATCCCTGAGCAACGCGGCGCGTTTCGCGCTTTTGTCGAGGCGCTCGGCAATCGTGCGGTGACAGAATTTTCCTACCGCTATCAAGCGAACAGCCACGCCCATCTTCTGGTCGGTTTGAAGATCAAATCGGGCTCGGAACGCGATGCGGTAATGGCGGCTTTACGCCTCGCCAATGTCACCGCACACGATCTGTCTGGTGATCGTTTGGCCAAACGGCACTTGCGCCATATGGGGGGGGGCCGATCCGATAGCGCCGAGGATGAAGCGATTTACCGGGTTGAATTCCCCGAACGCCCCGGTGCGTTGGGCCAATTCCTCACGGCGTTAGACGCGCGGTGGAACATCAGCCTGTTTCACTACCGCAATCACGGTGCGGCCGAAGGCCATGTTCTGTGCGGGTTCCAACTCCCATGTGGGGATAAAGAGGGCTTAGAAAACAGCCTGTCGCTAATTGGGTTTCCTTTTTGGGATGAAACGAACAATCCGGCGACACAACTGTTCTTGTAAGCTCCCGGTCCAGATCATTGCGCTGATATGATCATGATCCGCTTTGCCTCCTCTCCTTTCCGCCCTAAGATCGACAAAAATAATGGCGTGATTAGGGGAGAGTGCGATGAAACGATTGATGTTAGGCGTGGCTTTAATAGCTCTGGCTGGATGTAACGCGGCGGAGCAGCCCGTAGAGCCTCCGGCCCCTGTCGCGCTGCCGGCCGCAGAGATCATTCGCACCCCGACAAAAGTCGCGTTGTTTGGTGATCTTCACATCCATACGGAAAACAGCTTCGACGCTTATATTTTTGGCACACGGGCGTCCCCCGATGACGCCTACGCCTTTGCCCGCGGCCGCACGATTGATAATGGCGCAGGCACGCCGATCACTCTGTCCGGCCCGCCGTTGGATTTTTATTCAGTCACAGATCACGGTGAATATTTAGGCGTCGTAAAAGCCATGCGAGACCGTAAGAATCCGCTGTCAGACACAGCCACAGCCAAGTCTATTTTTGCCATATTCGCACAAAATCGCCGCGCCAACTTCCTGCGTATTGGCAGGTCTGTTGTCCAAGGTGACCCCATCGAAGACATTTATGATCGCGCCCATATCGACAGCGTGTGGTCTGATACGGTCGCGGCAGCAGAACGCCACAATGCGCCTGGAACCTTCACAACATTTGCTGGTTATGAGTTTACGGCCATGACCCAAGTGACTGAATTCGGGGCAGCCAATTTGCATCGGAATGTGATTTTCAAAGATGGCGCACCGGACCGTCTATTCACCACATTGGATAGTCCGAACCCAGAAGACCTGTGGGACTGGATGGATCAGCAACGTGACGAAGGCTTTGAGCTTTTATCCATCCCGCACAATAGCAACGCCAGTAACGGACAGATGTTTGCACAAACGCAGACAGATGGGTCGGCGTTCACCCCGTCCTATGTCGTGCAGCGTATTCGCAATGAACCTCTTGTCGAAATCACACAGGTCAAAGGCACATCAGAGACACACCCACAGCTCGCCCCCAATGATGAATGGGCAAATTTTGAGATCTATCGCAACCTGATCGGCTCAAATGAGCCCTCCACAGTCGTGCCCGGGAGTTTCGTCAGAAACGCCTTGGCGCAAGGTCTTGGAATGGACGTCGCCGGATTGGGCAACCCATACGAATTTGGTGTGATTGGCAGTTCCGACACCCATCTCGGCGCGCCGTCTTTGTCTGAGAAAGACCATTTCGGAAAATTTCCGCACGATATGGATAATGACATGCGCCGCTCTGTCCCGAGTGACAAGAAAGCGGGTTGGGCCGGGGAATCCCGTGTTGAAGATGACCTCGTCGCGGCGCCGCAATATGGCGCATCAGGACTGGCGGGTGTCTGGGCGGAAGCCAATACGCGCGCCGATATCTTTGACGCCATGAGGGCGCGCGAAACTTTCGCCACCTCCGGCCCGCGCCTCAAAGTGAGGATGTTTATGGGCGACTACACACCGAGTGACCTCATGGCAGCGGATATGTTGGAGCGCGCCTATGCGGCGGGCGTCCCGATGGGCGCCACGCGGGACACGGCGGGCACTGTCATGGCGATGGGTTATGCCGATCCAGAGGGGGAACCACTTGAACGGCTACAAATCATCGCGCTGCGCGCGGATGGATCTGAGGAAATTTACGATGTCGCCTGCGCGGCCAACGCCCGGATTGATCCCAACACACACCGTTGCGATCTCCCGACGGGCAAGGTGGACCTCTCATCGTGTCAATCAGAAGGTGTCGGGTCCGGCGAATTATCAGCCCTTTGGAATGACCCAAACCCCAGCGCCGATCAGCCTGCAGCCTATTATCTTCGCGCGCTAGAACGACCTAAATGTCGATGGAGCACATGGGACGCCGTGCGCGCCGGAACACCGCCTAGCTCGGATATGGAATCCGTTATTCAGGACCGCGCCTGGAGTAGTGCGATCTGGGTGAAACCTTAAAAGCCCACAAAAAGGGAACAAAGTGTCGCAGCGCCGCGTTTACTCTCTGTCATTGTAAGGGAGAATTCTCATGGCCAATAAATCAGGCGGAAATCCGCTCTATTTCATCATCGGCGCTGTTGTCGTCGCAGTTCTCGCCGTCGGCTTTTTTATGGTTCAAGAAAGCAACGAGCCTGACTTCTCAATTGATGTCAACGAAAGCGGGATCGACGTCGAAACCAATTAGGCGATCCATTTCACACAATAAAAGCCCCGCCGGAACCCGGCGGGGCTTTTTTTATAGCCTCGAATGCGTGACTAGATGCCGTTCGGATAGATCGGACGTATATCGTAGGGAATATCGTTCAGATTACCGAGCACGATCTCGGCTTCTGCGTCCAACACAGCATATTTATCCATAAAGGCTTTCGCCGCGGCGTAATTACCGTCACCTTGCAACATTACAACCTTGCCGGTTAGATCAGAGATCGCCTGCGCCAGCTTGTCAAAATCTATACGGAATCGCTCTTGCTCAGGCAGCCATTCAACGGCCCCAACCTCGCGGTAATAGCTATATTGATAGGCGGCCCCTTTGGCGTGCGCCGCGCCCGTACCGAAACGCATGGAGCGGAATTTTCCGGTGAAGTAAGTCGCCAAAAATGCATTGCGGTCGGCCGCATCCAGCTCACCCTCATCCATCATATAAAGGATGTTATAGGCGCCCATCACGTCCGCTTTGCCTTCTTCGATCCCGGAATAAAGGTCCTTGAGTTCCAGACGCACTTCTGTCTCACGTCCGTCGACTGTAATCACGCCAGGGCCGAGTGAGTGGGACAGTTCGTGGAACAACGTATTATTGCTCATCCATTTTTTTGCCGTCAGTGCCGCTTGATCTGACACCAAAACCCGTTCGCCAATGGGCGCGAGAATGCGGTCATATTTCGCGCCCAAGACATTCGATAAGATGACTTTCTTGGCCCCTTTCGCTTCGCGCACACGTTCATCATTGGGCAAATTAAAGGCGATGGTTTGCACACCGTTAGAATTATCACCTCCGCCTTTGATTTGATCGACAACGGCGATGGGGCTTTCAAACCCGCGACTGGTGTTCTTATAGCTGTCTGCAACCGGCAGGTTCGCTTCCATTGTCGGAAGATAGGCCTTGTATTTATCCAGCGCGGCAGACGCCTCAGGGTCCTTGAGGGTCAGGAACATTTCATAGGCGGTTTTATAACCAAACAGGCCGTCATCATAGACTTCGTAAGGACCCACCGCAATTTCGATCGGGCCTTCGAGGTCCATCCACGCCAGTTCGGATTCAAAGTAATCGTCGCTCTCAAACGCATCGGCGCGCAAGGTGAGGAACCGCTTGAGTGTCGGCTCTTCGGACAAGGCCGCGGCCTCACGCATCAAGCGAACAACCGAGTCCAAGTAATCAGAATATTCCACAGAATAAGGAACGGCATAAAGTCCGCCATCCGCATTCCGGCGAATGACCGTATACCCCGATGTGAACGCCGGACGGTCGGATGGATTCGCCGTCAAATGGGCTTCGAATTCTTCCTTCGTCATATCAGTCGGGTAAAAACCGCCCCCCACAGGACAGGTGTCCAACCCGTCAACGAAAGGCGCATCATCTTCCAACCCGTCGCAATGGGCATAATGCAGGTCGAACATGGCAAGCGCGTCCGGATCACCGGTCGCCGCAACCCGGCGACGGATCGCATCATTCTCAGCATTGCGTTGCAGCAAGAACACATCGTCCAGCAACGGACCAATCTGCATCAGCTTATTCACGACGGCGCGTTCGCTATCTGTGAGAAACGCCGTATCCGGTTTTATACGGATTTCAGCGAATTTCCCATACTGTCCTTTGACGTCATAAAACGGGGCCGCTTCGACCTCAGCAACTTCAGTGTCAGGCTGGACAGGGTCGGACCCGCCAGAACAGGCGACCAAAGCCGCCGCGGATGCAAATAGAAGCCAATGTTTCATCTGAAATATCCTTTTTTATCAAGGGACGTTAAATCGAGAGCGTTTACGTAAGCGCCGCCCGGATACGCACCGCCATGGCCGTGAGTTCTTCGGCGTCGCCCATTTCCGCATTCCCATGCCCGGCCATCGCCACGCCATCATGGCGCGGAATAACGTGAACATGCGTATGAAAGACGGACTGTCCGGCGGGCGCGCCGTTGAACTGTGTGACGATAATCCCGTCGGGTTTGAGCGCCTTATCAACCGCGATTGCGATACGTTGAACGAGCCCAAACAAACGGCCCATATCCTTAGGCGCGACATCGAGTAAATTACGTGTCGGCGACTTTGGAATAATGAGGCAATGACCCGGCGCCTGCGGAAAGGCATCCATAATGGCGACCGCGAATTTTTCATCCGCAATCACCGCAGCGGGAATATCGCCACGTAGGATCTTCGCAAAGACGTTTTCGGAATCGTAGGGGCCGTGTAGGGACATGCACCCCCTATAGTTTATTTCACAGCGCAAACTAGCCCTCAAGATGGCCTCGTCACACCGCTATTTCTTGATTAGTTCTGTATTTCAGGGCTGTTTTGCCTAGCCTTCAAGGCCGGGACAGCCCGATATCGGGCATGTAAATCAATCAGGATGAGACAAAGCTCAATCCCATAGGAACACTATAAGCTCGTAAATCCACACGCGTCATCATGGTGATGTCCAAATATCATAGTAATGGCAAAAGAATGTGAAATCCCAGCCCGGGAAACAAAACAATGATTGCCAACAGCGTTAACCCAAGTTCTGTCTTGCGCTTAGGCAAAATCGGATCAAAATCAGTCACAGGGTTGCGTCTAATATCCGCTAAATATCGGACAGCCTCATCAATCTCATTCCGCGGACGATCCTTCGCATCAATCAGTCCAGCCGATCACGCCAGTCATGATCTCCGCGTCAATATCGCGATCATCGCCCGTTTTATGCAGGACGGAAATATCGCCCGTCGTTTCAACAACCACGGCTAGAATATCCTCAAAGCGGATCGCATTGGCTTCGCGCATTTTTGCAAGAATATCGCCACGCGTAATTTGTGCCGCTTTCATTTGATCGGCGAAAAATGTGCCGTTGCGCCAAACGAGGCGCGGTTCATTATTGATCAACAGGCTCGCCCAATCCCACTTACGACGCGCATAAGCGAGGATCGCTTGTAGACTGAAGAGACATAGAAGTGCGGCAGCGCCCTGCGCGACAGGCGGATTTTCGACCATCACGGTTCCTGCCAAAATTGAACCAAACGCCACTGTGATCGCGAAATCAAAGCCGCTTAATTTAGAAAAACTGCGTAATCCGAAAAGCCGATTGAGCCCGATCAGCGCGAAAACCATCAGGACTACACTGAAGCCAATGGCCCCGAGTTTCCAGAACTCCGTCATCACCCAATCGCTCACGAAGGTCCCTCCTAATCACGCAACCTTGCCCTAAACTAACAGGGTCATTTAATATGTTTATTTAATTAGTCAGACGTACTCGTATCGTCTTTTTCGCGGGTTTTACGCACCGCGCCCATCAGACCAAACCCTATGATCACGAGCGCCCCAATACCTGTCCAAAGCGGCGGTACACCGAGCAATGTCGCGCCGAATGCTAACGCATTAACCACGACCACAACGCCGAGAAAATAAATTGAAAATGATGACATTTGTCTCTCCCTTATCCGATCAACGCCGAACACAGGTTTGCGGTTCCATTGAGACTATGAATTATTCGTCTAAAACAGGACATGGTTCACGCGCATTCAGACCCTAGTCAATGTTCGATTGTTCTTCCTCTAATAGACTCAATGTTTCGTCGTCTATGACGAGCTTGATGGAAGCCCAAGGGTTTTCATCCAGTTCGGAAAGTAATTCATCCGCCAACTGAAAGGCCGTTCGCCCCTCTGCGTTCGGACCTGAAAAATCGTAAAGTTTTAACGGTGTAATAGCGATCATGCGATTTCGCCGCATCTTTGCCGTCCGCATGCGCAATGGAGCTGACCTGATATGCGGAAGTTCCGCGCCCGCTCTCAGCTCAGGAAATGACACGCTCGCCTGCAAATTTGCGTCAACCTGACGTTTATCGGCATCCGTCAAAAGCCTTTCGTGACCTAATGTAGACACCACATCACCTTGAAATCTGATCAGGCCTTTTGTGCAGCGCCAGTGACATCTATCAATTGCGACGATCAACGCTTCATTATCTTTGAGGTCTGCTAGCAAAATTTCATCAACAACCGCAGCCTTTGTGCAAGCCGTGACGCTCACTAGCGCCAAAGCAGCTGCGGCGAAGGCAATGAGGTTTTTTCTCATATTCCAAAGGTAGGGGGACTCAACGGCGAACGCAAACATGCCCTCGTTGGCCCCTATGTTTTGCGAAACGGCGTGTGCCCTTCGAGCACTTTTATATCCCAATCCACGGCATTCCGTTCTCGTTCCAGATAGTCGCCAACCGCATCGGCGAGACCCGGATGGGCGAGATAATGGGCGCTATGGGTTGCCACGGGTTCATATCCGCGCGCGAGCTTATGTTCACCCTGCGCGCCCGCTTCAACGCGCGGCAGTCCCAATTCTAGACCGGCTTCAATCGCCTGATAATAACAAAGCTCGAAATGGAGGAAGGGCTTATCGATGAGCGCGCCCCAATTGCGTCCATAAAGCGCGTCAGAGCCAATGAAATTGAGCGCTGTTGCGACAGGATCACCGTCCACCCACGCCATAACCAGCACGATATCGTCTGCCATCGTCTCATGAATACGGGCGAAGAACTCGCGGTTCAAATAAGGCCGCCCCCATTTGCGATGTCCCGTGTCCAGATAGCATTGATAGAATATATCCCAATGCTCTGGCTTTAGATCATCCCCAGTGAGGCGACGAATCGTGACGCCGTCTTGGGCGGCGGCGCGTTCTTTGCGGATGTTTTTGCGTTTGCGGGACGTGAGACTGGCGAGGAAGGCCTCGAAGTCAGCATAATCACGATTGATAAAATGGAACTGACGATCTGTGCGTTGCAGAAACCCAGCCTCTTGCGTCACCGCCCGATCTGCGTCTGTGAGAAACGTCAGATGCGCGCCGGAACAATCCAGTTGGGCACAGGCTTGTGCCATGGTTGACAGCAAAGCGCGCTTGCCCTCCACCGTGCTGGATAACAGGCGCGGCCCGCTCGCCGGCGTAAACGGCACTGAACATTGCAGCTTGGGATAATAGGGAATACCGGCGCGTTCCAACGCATCCGCCCAGCCATGGTCAAACACATATTCGCCTTGGCTGTGGCTTTTGGCATAAAGCGGCGCCGCGCCAATGGCATTGCCAGCATTATCTTCAAGCCAAATATGGCGGGGAGCCCAGCCTGTTTCGACACTGGCACTACCTGAGGCTTCCAACGCATGCAAAAAACGGTGCGTCAGAAACGGGTGCGAACCACCCGAATTGTGACCTGGAATCAGCGCGTCCCACGCTTGGGCAGTTACCGTGCCTATGGAGGGTAGTAGACGCGCGGTAAACGATCCGCCCGTCGCAGTCGAGCTGTCAGCCGACGTCTCAGTCTCGTCTGACCGACCCGGCATCGGGATCAATTATTCGCAGAGAAATCGACGACCCCGTCGCGTAATTCTGAGGCGCCCAAGCAGCTTTCGCCCGTGTCCGTAATCTTGCAATTAAGCTGTCCGCCTTCAATCATTTTCACATCCGCACAGTCAGCTCCCGGCAGAACAATCTGGGCCGTGGCCACCGTGTCCGGGTCTGCAGTTTGCGGAAACATATTCGCCCCGGCGGTCTCGCCATTACCCGTCACATCGAAGGCAAATAGTCCCGCTGTAACCGTCTCATCTGTCCCATTGGCCACCGACATCATAAGCAAGCAGGCATTGTCCTCAGCCACCAGCCGTTCAACCATCACCAGAACCTTATCATCGGCGTTCAAGGACGCTGGAAGGCCGTCAGGCTGGTCGAGTGTCGGCGAAAGCGCGACACGCGCCGTCGTGTCGAGCTGCGAGCTGTCTGTTTTCGCCGTATCGCCACACGCAACAAGCAAAAGAGCGGCAAGAGTCAGAGGCAAAGAGTATTTCATGGATGTTCTACGCGTGAGGATAGGGACAAGTTTCATCCTAGACCGGCACGCCGGTGTCGAGACAAAATTCCCGCACCATTTCACGCAGGCTGGAAAGGCGCGTCGTCACTTTGATGTTCGGTAGGATCACGGCCCGCAGTGCGGCGACATCAAGCGCCATCATGGCACTTTTGACAGGGCCGATCCCCGTGACAGGCATGGACAGTGTGTGAAACCCAAGCGCGACCAAACAGGCGGCCTCCAGCGGACGGCCCGCAATCTCGCCGCATACAGACACAGGCGTATTATTCGCCCGACATTGGTTGGCGATGAAAGACAGGATCGACAAGGCCGCCGGAGAAAGGGGGTCATAGCGGTCCGCGACGCGCGCATTATCCCGATCGGCGGCAAAGAAAAACTGCATCAAATCATTCGCTCCGACAGAGACAAAATCGGCGACTTCGCACACTTGGTTGATCTGCCACGCGAGGCTAGGCGTTTCCAACATCACGCCAACTTCAACTTTAGCCGGAAGTTCATGGCCTAATTTTTTCGCGCGTTCGATTTCAAGATCAAACAGCGCTCGGGCATCGACCATTTCCTGAACAGTTGTGACCATCGGGAACATGACGCGTAAATGCTGCCCCGCCCCCGCCGCAACGAGCGCGCGAAGCTGGTACCGCATCAAACCCGGACGATCCAAACCGATCCGGATTGCACGCCAGCCAATGGCCGGGTTCTCTTCTGGGACAGGGTCCATATAGGGCAGAATTTTATCCCCGCCGAGATCGAGCGTCCGGAAAGTCACGGGCCGATCACCGGCCGCCATGATGGCCTTGCGGTAGAGGTCGGTCTGTTGCTGCAATCGCGGCATGAAATCCGACACCATGAATTGAAATTCGGTTCTGAATAACCCAATCCCATCAGCGCCCGCTTGGTCGAGTTGCGGGAGGTCGACCAGTAGCCCCGCGTTGAGCATAAGCCCAACTTCGACACCATCGCGCGTAATCGCTTTCTTAAATCTCAACTGCTCATAAGCGCGGCTCATTTCGCCGCGAATATTGAGCCGCATTTGGAAACCAGACACTTGCGTTTCCAGAGGGCGCAAATGAACCCGTCCTTCAACCGCATCAACCAGCACGTCATCACCCGTCTCGATCCGGTCGAGAATACCCGATACGCGGCCGACTAAGGGCAGTCCGAGCGCCTTGGCGATAATCGACGTATGGGACGACATCGTCCCCTCTTCCAACACAATCGCAGCGAGCTTACTGTGGTCATAATCGAGCAATTCCGCCGGGCCTATTTCGCGCGCGAACAGGACCGCATCCTCGGGTATGACAGGCGACGTCGTTTCGCCTGCCAAAAGCCGGAGCATGCGGTTGGCAAGGTCTTCGAGATCATGAAGGCGGGCGCGCAAATAGGCGTCCTTGACTTTCATCAAACGGGCGCGGTGTTCGTTGCGGGTCCGTTCGACCGCCGCTTCGGCGGTGAGGCCGGAATGCACGGCTTCTCGCAATCGTTCGACCCATTTGCGATCATAAGCAAAGGTGCGGTAGGCTTCGTAAATATCTCTCGACGCGCGGGTTAATGTCGCCGTTTCGCCCGACACCATCGCATCAACATGCGCGCGCAATCGTACAATCGCATCTTCAAGACGGATTTCTTCGTGTGCGATATTTTCGGCTAATAGATTTGCAGGCGGAACCGGGGGGCGGTGTAGAACGGCATGCCCACGCGCAAGGCCCGGTGAAAACGCTTTTCCGGACAAGGTTTCCGGTTTGATTTGCGACAGCTGAATCCCTTTCAGCGCCGCTTTCTTGCCACCAATCCGTTCATCATCAACAATGATTTCAGCCAGCACCATCGCCACTGTCAGCAGGTCTTCGACCTCATCTTCGGAAAAATTCCGGCCTTCTTTACTCTGCACGACCAAGACGCCGAGCGTTCGCCCGCCACGTAAGATCGGCACGCCCAGAAAGGCTTTATAAGGATCTTCGCCTGTTTCCGGTCGATAGGAAAACAATGGATGGGCCGGTGCGTCAGCCAGATTAAGCGGACGTGCCGTCAACGCGACATGACCGACGAGGCCTTCGCCCGGTTTCATGCGCGTCTTATGTACGGCGGATCGTTTTAGACCCTTCGTGGCGGATAGCTCCAGCTCTTCGCCTTTGCGCAGCAGATAAATGGAGGCCACATTGACCCGCATCGATGAGCTGATCGCGCCGACGAAATCATTCAGGCGCCCTTGCACCGATTCGGTGCCTTCCATCGCTGTGCGGATGGCCCGCATCAGCTTTGGTGGCGTCGTGACGATATCGGGAATGAGGGTCATCGCACCCCCTCTAGCCTAATGCGCGAGGGCTGTCAGGGCGAAAGCCGACATTGGGATTAAATCGTGCTAATCTTCGGAGACTTGGTCAATTTGGGGCGCATCGACATCTGTTTTGTCGCTGTCTGAGGCGTCAGGCTTATACCCATCGCCGCGCGCTTCATCCGCTTCTTCTTGTAAAATCACGATGCGTTTAGCGGCCATATCCACCGTAGGCGTATGGTGTTTCGTGAACGGGTGATAAAAGGATGGCCCGGTTAACGGTTTGATTTCCAGCGTATCGCCGGCGCCAAATTCATGCACCGCATGCACCGTTCCAACCGCCTCATCATCCTGATTGATAACGTCCAATCCGATCAAATCGGAATAATAGAACTCGCCTTCTTCCTCCGCTGGCAAAGCGTCACGAGGAACGTAAAGCTTGGTCGATTTCATCGCTTCGATCTGCTCGCGCGTGTTTTTCTCAACAACGGCTAAGCTGAAAAATCGCGACACAGGCCGCGCATTTTTCGGTGTGAAAAGATGCTTGCCATGCTCATCCAGCAGCGGACCGTATGAGGCAAACGCCATCGGGTCCGCCGTGAAGGATTTAACCTTCAAATTGCCGTGGATGCCATGCGCGCCAGCAATCGCGGCGACGCAGGTGAGGTTGGGTTTTGTCATAAAGTCATAATCGCTTTTCGCATTATCAAATCGGTCTGTCGAGTTTCGCCAAACATGAAGTCATGATCGCCAAAAAAATCAAAGCCATTTCGCTTGTAAAAACGAACGGCCGCGCGGTTTTCTTCCCAAACGCCGAGCCATAACCAGTTGTGCCCCGCCTCTCTCGCTTTCCCAATTGCAAAGTCAATCAGGGCCTGACCGATACCGTTCCCTATAGAGTCACTGTCAACATATATACGCTCTATTTCCAGCGCATTTTCGAACAGTGATTCAGTCTGAGACGTTTTCTCGTTCAACTTCAGATAGCCAATCGGGTCGACGTCCTGTTCAGCAAAATAAAAATGAGAATGAGCTTTGGTAAACTCTGATCGAATTTGCGTATGATTAAACGCCTTGGCGACATAGTGCTCGACGTCGGTGGGAAGGTTCTGCTCTGAGAAGGCCGCAATGAATGTACGCTTTGCCAGATCAGCGAGGCTAACCAGGTCTTCCCCCTGAACGCTTCTGATGATTGTCGGTATGCGAAGGGTCAAAGCCGCGCTTTGATCTCATCAATCAAATCCGTTTGCTCCCACGAAAACTCACCGTTTGGTCCCGGCTCACGACCGAAGTGACCGTAGGCGCTGGTCGGCGCATAGATCGGCTTATTCAGGTCCAAATGTTTACGAATGCCGTGCGGGGTCAGGTCCATGACTTCACGGACGATGGTTTCGATCTTGTCGCCTTTGATCGGGTTATTATCATCAACATTGACATAAATCGACGTCGGTTTCGCCACGCCAATGGCGTAACTGACCTGAATTTCGACCCACGGCGCAACGCCTGCTGCGACGAGGTTTTTCGCTAGATAGCGCGTGGCGTAGGCCGCAGAGCGGTCCACTTTTGTCGGATCTTTGCCGGAAAATGCACCGCCGCCATGCGGGGCCATGCCGCCATAAGTATCGACAATAATTTTACGGCCTGTCAGACCCGCATCCCCATCCGGACCGCCAATGACGAATTTACCCGTTGGGTTGACGTGCCAGATCGTACGATCCGTGATCCATCCGGTCGGTAGCACCTCTTCGATATAGGGTTGAACACGTGCACGGATTTCAGCCGACGTGAGGCTTGCATCTAAATGCTGTGTCGAGAGCACAATCGCCGTCGCTTCAACCGGACGGCCGTCCTGATAACGGACCGTGACTTGGGATTTGCTATCGGGGCCGAGCCAATCTTGACCTTCATGCTTGCGAGCAAAAGCGAGCCGTTCGAGAATTCGGTGACTGTAATAAACAGGCGCGGGCATGAGCGCGACCGGCACGTCTGAGGACGCATAGCCGAACATGATGCCCTGATCGCCTGCGCCTTCTTCTGCGTGTAGGCCCGTGCCATTATCCACCCCTTGCGCTATCTCGACAGATTGCGGGTGTAGCAGCACATCAATATCGCAATGTTTCCAGTGAAAGCCGTCCTGCTCATAGCCGATGTCGCGGATCGCATCGCGCGCGAGCTGTTCAATCCGGTCAGGCGTGATCGAGGCCGGACCGCGCGTCTCGCCCGCAATCACGACCTTATTTGTCGTGCAGAGCGTTTCAGCTGCAACGCGGATGGACCATGGATCCATGCCCTCTTTGATCGCTTCGCGAAAATAGAGATCGACAATTTCGTCACTGATCCGGTCGGCAACTTTGTCGGGATGACCTTCGGAGACGGACTCGGAGGTGAATTCGTAGGATTGGCGTGACATAAGAAAACTCCAGGAGATTTTAAGGCTCTGCGCTTTTTATTATTATCAGGGCCTGGATATGGGATGGGCGCGGATAACCCGCCGCGCCCGATCAGCGGGTTTTAATAGCGATAATGTTCCGGCTTGAACGGGCCTTCGACGGTCACGCCTATATAGTCCGCTTGCTCTTTGGACAACTCTGTCAGCTTCACGCCGATTTTAGCCAGGTGCAGGCGCGCGACTTTTTCGTCCAAGTGTTTAGGCAACATGTAAACTTCATTACCGTATTTTTTAGACGCCGCCTTGCTATCGTCCCACAGCTCTATCTGAGCCAAAACCTGATTGGTGAACGACGCCGACATCACGAAAGATGGGTGCCCTGTAGCATTGCCGAGGTTCAGCAAACGGCCCTGAGACAGCAAGATCATCCGGTTGCCGCCCGGAAATTCATACATGTCGACCTGATCCTTGATATTGGTCACTTTGAGATTTTTAAGTGAGGTAACTTGGATTTCATTGTCGAAATGACCAATGTTCCCAACAATCGCCATGTCCTTCATCTCGCGCATATGTTCGAGGCGGATCACGTCTTTATTGCCCGTCGTTGTGACAAAAATATCCGCCGTCGCAACCGCGTCTTCCAACGTCGTGACTTCGAAACCGTCCATCGCGGCCTGCAAGGCACAGATCGGATCGACTTCGGTGACTTTCACCCGCGCGCCCGCGCCTTTAAGCGACGCGGCTGAGCCTTTGCCCACATCACCGTAACCAAGAACGACCGCAATTTTGCCAGCCATCATCGTGTCCGTCGCGCGGCGGATGCCGTCAACGAGCGATTCTTTGCAGCCGTATTTATTATCGAATTTAGACTTGGTGACGGAATCGTTCACATTGATTGCGGGGAACGGCAAACGGCCTTCGCGTTGCAATTCATAGAGGCGGTGGACACCCGTCGTGGTTTCTTCAGAAACACCGACAATGTCATTCCGCGTTTTCGTAAACCAACCGGGGCTGGCGGCCATGCGCTTTTTGATCTGTGCGAAAATCGCGGCTTCTTCCTCAGAACCCGGCTCACCTTCAATGAGATCTGTCTCGCCCGCTTCCACGCGCGCGCCAAGCAAGACGTAAAGTGTTGCGTCGCCGCCATCATCAAGGATGATGTTCGCGCCTTCAGGGAACAAGAACGAGCGATCAAGGTAATCCCAATGCTCTTCGAGGGTCTGACCTTTGATCGCAAAGACAGGCACGCCCGAAGCAGCAATGGCGGCGGCGGCATGATTTTGCGTCGAATAGATATTGCATGACGCCCATCGCACATCCGCGCCCAGAGCCGTCAGGGTTTCGATCAAGACAGCCGTCTGGATCGTCATATGCAGCGAGCCGACAATACGCGCGCCTTTTAACGGCTGACTTTGGCCAAATTCCTCGCGCAGCGCTATCAGGCCCGGCATTTCAGTCTCGGCAATATCCAGTTCCTTGCGCCCGTAGTCGGCAAGGGAAATGTCTTTTACGATGTAATCGGTCGCGCTCATGACAGGAGGCTTTCAGAAGGAATTAAGGTAGCGTCCTTCTAACCCACGCCAAACGATATAACAATTCCTTTATATGCTACTAATCAGGGCGTTTATGCCGGGATTGTGCGCGCCGCGCTGTGCCGCTAGGAGCGGTCTATCGAACAGCCATCCGACATCCCTCTCTTCTCAGTGATCATCGTCAATTATAATGGTGGCGACTACTTGCCCCGTGTCGTGGCCGCATTGAACGCGCAAACCTTGTCGAACTTTGAAGCCTTTATCGTCGATAATGGCAGCGTGGACGGCTCTATCGCGGCCCTGCCCGCACTGGATGAGCGGTTTACAATTATTGAGGCGGGCAAAAACCTCGGTTTTGCCGCAGGCAATAACCTCGCCGCTGTGCAGGCCCGTGCCGACTGGATTGTCGCGCTCAACCCGGATGCGTTCGCCATGCCGGACTGGTTAGCCGCGTTCCACCGCGCTATCAGCCGCAACCCGTTTGTGACCATGCTCGGATCTATGCAAATCACGGCGGATCATCCGGATACATTTGACGGCACAGGCGATGAGCTGTCGATATTCGGCGTGGCCTACCGCGCGAGCTACGGCAAACCCGTTCAGACTTATACCGAGGATTTCCCGATTTTCGGCCCCTGTGCCGCCGCGGCCGCCTATCGCCGCGATGATTTCGAGGCTGTGGGTGGATTTGATGAGCGGTTCTTCTGCTATCACGAGGATGTCGATCTGGCGCTCAAAATGCGCCGTATGGGCGGACGCGCCGTGCAGGTTCACGACGCTGTGGTCCATCATGTGGGATCGGGTATCACGGGGACAGCATCTGACTTTGCCGTTTACCACGGCACCAGAAACCGGATCTGGACGTGGTTCGCCTCCATGCCGACCGGATTGATGCTCGTTTTGCTGCCGCTCCATATTGGGGCTAATCTCGCCTATCTCTTCTGGAGCGCTTTGCGTCCCGGACGGTTCCCCCCCACATGGCGCGGCATTCGCCACGCGATCAAAGGCCTGCCAAGCATCATCCAAGCCCGCCGCGCCTACCCCAAAGGGAGTGCCGCGATTTGGCCTTCACTGGTTCGAAACCCACTCAAGGTAATACAAAGAAAGAACCGTATAGATTGAGGACAATGTTATGGCGAGCTGGGACCGTGTGCTGGCCGGCATTTCAGGCTTGTGCCTCTTAGCGCTCGCCTTTCGTGTCGGCGTCTTTGTCCCAGCGGCGCTCTACATCGGACCCGAGCAAAGCGGCATGTCAATCCCGCTCATGGGCGTTAGCGCCGCCGCAGCGACCCTCTGCGTCATCACGGCCATTCGCCAATTAAAGCGCCCCCGCCCCGGTTACATGATCGCCAGCACAATCCTCATTTTTGCATTTAGCGTGGGAATAGCCATTATGCTGCATGGCATGATCAGCTCGGCCGCACAGTTTGGCTTATTATCCAGCGATTACATCCTCGGTATGCGGGCTGATACGAATAACGCACTAATGGTCGGGGTATATTCCATTGCCGGGCTTCTGATTATTCCACTCTTACGAAATCTTGTCATCCGTCCAAGATTGTCATGAGCGCTACCGCGCTGACTGCGGCTTAATCAGAACCTCTATAACGGCGGCTTCGCTCTTGCCCTTGGCTATGTTCAGCCCCTAGACAGGGCCATGCGCGATCCCTTTTCTCCCTTTATCTATGACCTCTCAGACCGGGTCGCCCTCGTCACCGGGGCGTCGTCGGGATTAGGGGCGCGGATGGCGAAGGTTTTGGCCGCGCATGGCGCGAAAGTCGCCTTGGCGGCCCGGCGGGTCGATAAACTCTCTGAGCTCAAAGCCGAAATTGAACGTCGCGGCGGCACGGCGATGGCGGTCGAGCTCGACGTCACATCAGAAGCCCAGACAATCGCCGCCTATGACGCCATTGAGTCCTCCCTCGGGCCGGTCGACACTGTGATCGCCAACGCAGGCATTGCCATGGATAAAGGGCGAGCCACGGACAATCCGATTGAGGATTTCGATACAACTTACAACGTCAATTTGAAGGGCGTCTTTTTAACCGCCCGCGAAGGCGCGAAGCGGATGATCGAGGCTGGGTCTAGAGACAGCGAGCGCGGGCGTATTGTGATGATCAGTTCCATCACCAGCTTTGACATTTCCCCACACCTCGCTTTTTACTCAGCGACCAAAGCAGGCGTCTCGCAAATGGGACGCGTGCTGGCGCATGACTGGGCCCGCATGGGCGTTAATGTGAACATGATCGCGCCGGGTTATATTCAGACGGAAATCAATGACGGTATGTTTGACACCCCTGCAGGGCAAAAAATGCTGGCCGGATGGCCCCGTCGCCGCGTGATCGACTCCGATGCGTTGGATGGCGTGGTGCTATACCTGTGTTCCGATCAGTCCCGACAGATCACAGGGACAGTCACGACCGTCGATGACGGTCAGGCCTTAAACTAGGTAGAGATTATGTCAGACACACATAAATCCGGTATCGTAACCACGCGTCGCGGGGCCTTGGCCCTGCTCGGGGTCGGCGGCGCGGCGGCCTGTTCGCCCTCGGTTGAGACGTTTCGGTCCGGCGAGCAATCCGCGCACGGTACGTTTGAACATGGCGTCGCGTCGGGGGATCCCATGGCGACGTCGGTGATCCTGTGGACACGGGTCACACCGAACGCGGCGGGCGTTGTTACGGTCGCTTGGGACATCGACACGGACCCGACGTTCCCCAATCCCGTCAGCGGTCAAACGGAGGCCCGTGCCGCCCGCGACTTCACCGTCAAAGTCGAGGCGAAAGACTTGCAACCCGGCACAATCTATCATTATCGGTTTCGCACCGGTGAAGAGACATCGCCGACGGGACGGACTAAAACCTTGCCCGCCGGGAAGACGGACCAAGTTCGGTTCGCCGTCGTCTCTTGCGCCAATTATGAGCACGGGTTTTTCAACGTCTATGACCTGATCGCCAAACGGGGCGAGCGTTACGACGCGATGTTACATCTCGGCGACTATTATTATGAATATGGCGCAGATGTTTATGACGCCCCGGACAAGCCCGAAGGACGCACGCACGAACCCGCGCACGAGATTATCACATTAGAGGATTACCGCCTCCGCCACTCACAATATCGCCGCGATCCAAACTTACAGGCCGCGACCGCCATGATGCCCATGATCGCGATTTGGGACGATCACGAAACGGCGAATGATAGCTGGCAAGGCGGGGCGCAAAACCACGGGCCGGATGAAGGCCTTTGGGAAGACCGCAAAGACGCCGCGCTCCGGGCCTATTATGATTGGATGCCCGTGCGCGAGCCTGTGCCCGGTCGCGCCCGCGAAGCCTTTTACCGCCATTTCCAGTTTGGCGACTTGCTCACTCTGATCGGCGTCGAAACACGGCTGACAGCCCGGGCAGAACCGCTCATCATCGAAGACTATCTCGACGCGATCGTGGCTGACGCAGATGGGTTTAAAGCGAAATATCTGGATGATCCGAGCCGCGAAATGCTCGGCGCTGAGCAGCAAGACTATATCGTCGAGACCTTCGCGAAGTCCAAAGCGGACGGTGTGCCGTGGCGCATGCTCGCCAATCAGGTGATTATGGGTCGCATGCTAACCCCGGATTTTACACCTTATGTCACACCGGAAGCGACCGCAGCGATTGAGAAAGACTGGCCCGGCATCCATGATTTTTTGACCCTGTCTAAATATAGCTTGCCGTTTTATCCCGATAGTTGGGACGGCTACCCGGCGGCGCGAGAGCGGTTCTTTGGCGCGTTGGATACTGCGGGCGTGAATGATGTGTTAGTCGTCACAGGGGACGCGCATGAATATTGGGCCAATGACCTGACCCGCGACGATACCACACCGATGGGCGCGGAATTTGTCGCCAGTTCAGTGACGTCAAAAACACTGATCGCTTATCTTGGTGAGGCAACGGCCCAACATAATCTGCTGCTGACCCGCGCAAATGACGACGCGCGTTATTATAACGCCTTGCACAATGGCTATATTGAGGTGGAACTGGGCCGAAAGTCGGGAAAAATCACAATGTATGCTGTCGATAAGGTCAATAGCCGCGATTACGGATCCTTCCGCGCCGCGAGCTTTAGCGTCAAACCCCGTCATAAAGACGGCAAAGACACATTGCGCATTGGCAAACCACGGGGCCTCACCCTGACGCAACGCGCCTTGTTTGCTGGCCTCGGTTAGTCACGACTGACGATGCGAATTGTCCTCTACCAACCCGGTATCGCCGCGAATTTCGGCAATATTTTGCGAAGCTGCGCCTGTTTCGACGTGCCGCTTTCTGTCATCGAGCCGTTGGGCTTCCCGCTTGCGACCAAAGACGTGCGGCGGGCGGCGATGGATTATGGCGGCGAGGTAGATCTGCTGCGGCATCCGACATGGGACCAATACAAAGACCTGCCCGGTCGCCGCGTTTTATTCACGACAAAAGGGGCCGAACCGCTGACAGGTTTTACCTTCCAACCCGACGATCACTTGGTCTTTGGCAATGAAAGTGCGGGCGTGCCGGACTCCGTTCACGATGATTGCGACGCCCGGGTTGTCATCCCGATCCAAGGACGGTCGCTGAACCTCTCCAACACGGTCGCTATCGCGCTATTCGAATCTTTACGCCAGACACGCGCGCTCGTTAAGGACGCCTCATGACTCATCCGATTTCAAAATGGCATGCCTACTCAAAGGCCCCATCGCCTGCCGCGCTCAACGCGTTGCTGCACGACGATGTGGTCTTTCACTCGCCTGTCGTTCACACGCCCCAACGCGGCAAACAAATCACGTTTGCCTATTTGTGGGCGGCGAACAGCACGCTCGGCAACGACAGTTTCGAGTATTTACGAGAGGTCCTCGACGGCAACCATGTCGTCATGGAATTTCAAACTGACATGGACGGCATCACCGTCAATGGGGTCGACATGCTCACCTTTGATGAAGACGGCCTGATCATTGATTTCAAAGTGATGATCCGCCCGCTTCAAGCCGTCAATAAAGTCCATCAACAAATGGGCGAAATGCTCGCGGCGATGAAAGCGAAATCAATGAAGGACAGCCAGACATGAAAGCCGTTCTCCTCACGCTAATTGCGGCCATCTTATTGATCGCGACTCCGTCTGCGCGCGCCGACGACGCAGCCGATCAGCAAGCCATTGAGAACGCGATTGTCAGCATGTGGGCGGCGGTCGAAGCGGGCGATGTTGACCGCTATATGACCTATATCCATCCGGATTATACGTTATTCGGTGAGGGCGATATCTATCTGCAATCCGGCAAAGCGCTCGAACGCGCCAGCTACACAGATTATCTCGGCCGGGTGAAAAACGTCCGGACCTTCATGCACCATCCCCAAGTCGTGGTGCGCGGGGATACAGCCTGGATCACCTATTATTGGTCAGATAGCGGAATTTATACGACCGGGTCTAAGGCTGGCGAACGTTTTACCAGCCAAGGCAAATCAACCCGCATTTTTGTGCGCGAGGACACGAAATGGCTCTGCATTCACGGGCATTTCACGGATGTCGGATGACACCATAATGGATGCCCAAAAATGATAGACGCCCCAGCAATAGACGATCGCGTGATAAACGATCGCAAAGCGCGCGCCTGCGCGTGGTTCCGCACCTTGCGGGATCAAATTTGTGCTGAATTTGAAGCCATAGAACGCGACGCCCCGACGGACCTTTATCCCGGCGAACCCGGCACGTTCGAGTTTACAGACTGGGAACGAAAGGTTGAGAACGGCGGAGGAGGCACGGGCGGCATGTTACGCGGTCGTTTCTTTGAGAAATGCGGCGTTCATATCAGTGTCGTTCAGGGCGAATTCACGCCCGAAATGGCGGCGAAAACACCCGGCGCGGACAAAGATCCCCGCTTTTGGGCCGCAGGCGTCTCATTGATCGCGCATATGCGTAATCCCCGCGTTCCCGCCGTGCATATGAATACACGCTACATTGTGACGACGCAGGATTGGTTTGGCGGCGGCGGTGACCTGACACCGACCCTGACCGAACAACGCACACAGGATAATCCGGACGCGATTGCGTTTCACGCCGGCATGCGCGCGCCCTGCGACGCCCATCCGGTCGCGGATTATGATCGCTATAAAGACTGGTGTGATGAATATTTCCACCTGCACCACCGGGATGAGCCGCGCGGCACAGGCGGCATTTTCTATGACCGCCATAATAGCGGATCCTTCGAGGAGGATTTCGCCTTCACCCAAGATGTCGGACGCGCGTTTCTCTCAACCTATTCCGCCATTGCACGCGGACGAATGGCCGAGCCGTGGACGGACGCCGAACGCGAAGAACAACTCATCCTGCGCGGCCGCTATGTCGAATTTAATCTGCTCTGGGATCGCGGTACGACGTTTGGGCTCAAAACGGGCGGGAATGTTGCAACAATCCTGAGCAGCATGCCGCCCGTAGTGAAATGGCCATAACTTTTGATCCAAATCGCTGGGCGAGCCTGACGCAACGGCTCGACCTCCCTCCGTCACTAGAGATGTTCGAAACGCTCCAGCGACTGCATGCACAACGTCACCGCCATTATCACACAGCTCAGCATATTACTGCCTGTCTCCAGCATCTGGACACACGACGTTCCCTCACCAATCGCCATGATTTAATCGAAATCGCGATCTGGTTTCATGATGCGGTTTATAAGCCGTTGTCTAAAACCAATGAGGCTGACAGCGCGGCCATGGCGTGCGGTTTTCTAGACGGCCATTTGCCGAGCTGTGACGTCAAAACTGTCGAAACGATGATTTTGTTGACCCAAACTCACGGCCAGACGGATGATCCTGATACGGCACTTATGCTGGATATTGATCTCTCGATTTTGGCGACACCCGCCGATGTCTATGACCGGTACACGCAAGATGTCCGCCGTGAATATCGATGGGTTCCCGGCCCGATGTTTCGTAAAGGTCGCGCAAAAATGCTGCGCCACTTTTTAGCGATGGACCGGATTTACAAAACAGAGACGCTCAGACGAGAGTGGGACGCACAGGCGCGCGTGAATATGGCGCGTGAACTGGTCGCGATGAACCTCATTTAACTAAAATATCGCGCGCCCGTCAGCCAAACCTTGCGTCGCCCAGCGACGGCTGTAACACTTCGCGCATGAAATACTTACTTCCAGCCGTCCTGCTCCTTGTTGCCTGTTCAGACGCTGTAACAGACCCTGTCGCAACGCCTCAACCTGCGGCACAATCCGTTACACCCATCGCCGTCAGTGCCGACGCCTTCCCCGGCGATATTGATCCGGCCCTTGCGGATCGTTTCTCCCGCTTGGCGCTGGATTGCGTGACGCAGGAGTTTCCGAACAAGATTTCACGCACGACGGATACGGCGGAAGAAATCGGGCGTCCGAAAGATTTATTCCCGGCCTTTTACGGCTGTTTTGATTGGCACAGCGCCGTGCATGGGCATTGGTTGCTTGTACGGCTTTTGCGCGATGGCAATTTAGACGCGGCGGCGCAGGCCGAGGCAATTGCCAAATTAGAGGCCAATTTGAATACGCTGACGATCGCGGGCGAGCTGGCCAATTTTCAGCGAACTGCGCGCGGATCGTGGGAACGTCCTTACGGCTGGGCGTGGCTGTTGCAGCTGACGGCGGAATTGCGGGAATGGGACAGTCCTGATGCGAAGCGGTGGCTCGCGGCGATCGAACCGTTGGAAGCCGACATCGTCGCCGCGACAAAAGACTGGCTCCCCAAACTCGCCTATCCGATCCGGCTCGGCACCCATAATCAAAGCGCTTTCGCCCTGACGCTCATGTATGATTGGGCCATCGCGGCTGAGGATGCGGAGTTTAAAACTTTGATCGAAAGTCGGGCTCGGACTTTCCACGGCGCCGACATGAATTGCCCGCTGGCCTACGAGCCGTCCGGCGAAGACTTTCTCTCGCCCTGCCTGATGGAAGCGGACCTGATGCGGCGGGTTCTGCCAGAATATGAATTTACCCAATGGCTGAGCGCGTTCCTCCCGACCATCCCGACAGACGGCTCCGCCGACTGGCTCGCGCCCGCGATTGTGCTGGACGCGTCCGACGGTAAACTCGTGCATTTAGACGGGGTCAATAGTTCGCGCGCCTGGAACCTGTTTAACATCGCCCGCGCCCTGCCCGATGATGACCCTCGCCGTGCCTCACTGGTTGCCGCGGCAGGCGTCCACCGCGACGCCGGCGTCGAAGCCGTCTCGGACGAACATTATTCCGGCGGTCACTGGCTGGCGAGCTTTGCGACCTATTTGATGACGGACCGGGGGTGGACGGATGAGTAACGGGCGTACTCTAGTACTCGTCCTCGGTATTTATTGCCGGGGCCCCTATCGAGATCACGCCAAGCCAAATAAGGCCCCGGCAGTGGATGCCGCGGACAACTAATGACCACTGACCTCGACAAACAAGCGCGGATTGAGCGTCATAAAACCATCCGCGCGGGACTCTGGTTCGCGGCCCTGCTGATTGTCGTCGCGGTCCTCTTTGGCGTTTACCGCTTCGTCACGGCGCCTGTGCGCGTGGCGCAGAATACCACCCAAACCATCACCCGTACGGTTGAGGAAACGGCTACAGCCGTGCTTACCCGCCGTCACATCGAAGTGCGCGAAGGACGACGTTTCGGACGACTCGCAGACCGGGCGCATGCCATCCTCGTCGCTCTCCCCCAAACACAACCTGCGACGCTCCGCGAGCGCAGCTTTCGGCTCGCACATTTACGCGGGTCTGACAGCAAAGTCTGTCAGTTCGAAATGGACTTCGGCGCCGGGCCGGTGCCTGTTTGGGTGGCGGCCGACAATCACGACTATGAAAAAAATCGGGAACTCGGCGGCGAAGGCGAGCGCCAGATCCGCATCGTGTTTCAAACAACGGATAATAGTCTCGGTCTTTCCGCTCAATATGCCCGCGACGGCGACGCGCCGGGATGGGCCTTATTATGGCGCCGACGCGACAGCCTGACCAAGCCGATCAGCGACAGCGTCATGAGTGAACGCGCGATGAACGCCCTATTTCGCATACCTCAAGACTGCTCGCGCTCGCCGCAATGATCCGGTAAGGTCGGCCCAACATTCGTTTGGAAGGATACACTTATGGCCATGAATATGATGGATATGATCATGCAAGCCGCAGGCGGCAACACCGCGCAACAAGCCGGGAGCCAGTTCGGCCTCTCGCCAGAAATGAGCCAAAAAGCGATCGGCGCCTTATTGCCGGCCATCAGCTCAGCCATGAAACAAAACACGGCGTCCCCTCAGGGTCTGGCTGGCCTTCTCGGCGCGCTCCAAAATGGAGGCCATGAGCAATATTTGGATAATCCGCAGGCCCTGTCCCAAAACGCCCAGACCGAAGGCAACGCCATTCTGGGTCATTTGTTTGGCACGAAAGAAGTCAGCCGCGCCGTCGCCGGTCGTGCGTCCGAGCAAACAGGCATTGATACGGGTATCCTAAAACAAATGCTGCCGATGGTCGCCATGATGGCGATGGGCGGCATGTCCAAACAGACCAACAGTAACCAAGGCCTTCAAGGTATGCTGGCCCAAGCGGCGATGAAGCAATTGATGGGCGGCGGTAACAGCGCACCAAAAGGCGGCCTCGGCGGCATGCTCGGCGGCCTACTGGGCGGCGGCGGACGTCAGGTGAAGCAACAACAAAAAGCCCATCAGCAAGGCCTCGGCATGCTAGGCAAAATGCTCGACGCGGACGGCGACGGCAACACGATGGATGATATCCTCGGGATGGTTATGAATCGGCGCTAAACAACTAAAACACCCGCTCCGAGCAACGCGAGGGGCTATAGTGGTGTTTTCGGTGGCCCGGAGGGTGAGCCCACAGCGTGCGCTTCCCATTTCTCGCTAAAACCACCAGACACAAAAAAGCCCGCCAATCGGCGGGCTTTTTCTTTGCGTAAGTAAGGCGGAGTTTAAGTTTTGCCTTCCAGCAAATCCGCAACTTTCACTTCATCTTCTTCATCCTCAGCCATCCACCGTTTAATCAGCGGCGAGATCAGTAACATTAGGAAACCAATGCCCATGCCGATGTACCCGATAGACGAGAACACTTGTGTATAGTTCGTCTTTGCGCCTTCCACATCGATGATCTGACCACCGACGGTGTCGGCCCCTGCCGCCGAAGCAATAACGCCGGAGAGCGCATTACCGAGACCGGAGTAGACGAACCAACCCGCCATAAAGAGACCCACCATACGGGCCGGAGCCAGCTTGGTCATCGCGGAGAGTCCAACAGGTGAGAGCATCAGCTCTGCCATTGTGTGGACCCAGTAAATTGCGAAGATAAAGAAGACTGGCGTCATCGCAGCTGGACCAACGGACTTCATGCCCCAGACAAGCACGAGGTAACCCAGACCGGCCCCAAACACGCCCATTGAGAACTTCACAGGAGTGGACGGTTCCCAACCCCGTTTGGACAGCCAAACCCATAACCAGGCCACAATTGGCGCAAACAAGAAGATAAAGCCTGCGTTAAGCGACTGAAAGACGGGCGTCGGAACGGAGATCCCAAACATTGTCGTGTCCACGAGGCGGCTCGTCACGAGTGTGAGCGAAGACCCGGCTTGTTCAAACAATGACCAAAACGGGATTTGCGCGACGGCAAAATATAGCGCCGCCCACATGCGGGTGCGTTCCCGCCCCTTCAGAGCAATGACGGAGTAAATGATAAAGCCAATGAAGAAGGCGATACCGACAAAGGCCGCAATTGGACCGATGACCGCAGCATTATTTAGCAGGATCATGCTGACCACGGTGATCGCCACAGCTGACAGATAACACGCCCATTCAACCGTGATGGGACCAAAGGCCTTTTCACGTAGTTTTTCTTCGGATGGCGGATTAGCGACACCGTCAAGATATTTCAGACCCCAACGGAAGACGATCAGACCAAGCAGCATGCCGATACCGGCCAAGCCAAAGCCCCAAGCCCAACCATAATAGACGCCCAAAATACCACAGGTCCACGCGGCCAAGAAGCTGCCGAGATTAATACCCATGTAAAAGAGTGTGAAGCCCCCGTCCCGACGCGGATCGCCTTTAGGATAAAGGTCGCCAACGATTGTCGAAATATTCGGCTTGAGGAAGCCAACACCGGCAATGATGAGTGCGAGCGAGAGGAATAGAATATTCACGTAAAGTTTCTGCTTCACGATTGTCGAGTTATATTCACCATCCTCGACCCGTAGCAGCGGATCAGCCATCGACGGCGTCTCTGCGTCAGTCGCATCCCGAAGAACCAACAGGTCAGTTTCCGTCATTTCTTCGAATGCGACAGTCTGGCCTTGATAGGTCAGTTGGCTGCCCGTTTCCGTTTCAGTGACGGCGAGCGCTTCACCATTCAACACTAAATTTGTGG
Source organism: Algimonas arctica (assembly GCF_014652695.1). Lineage (GTDB taxonomy): Bacteria > Pseudomonadota > Alphaproteobacteria > Caulobacterales > Maricaulaceae > Litorimonas > Litorimonas arctica. The sequence goes on along the minus strand of NZ_BMZH01000007.1, from coordinate 62,264 downwards.
ATGATTCTGGTCCGGCACAGCTCATGCCAAACACGCCACAAATATTCTGGAGCAAACCACGCGATTGACGACGGATTACATAGTCACCTTCGCCCTCTGAACTCATCGGAACATAACGGGTTCCGTCCAGAACGATAAACTTCTGGCTATCGAAAACCATCCGTCGGCGATCGCCATCAAAGTCGACGAAAAGTTGGCGGTTTTTATCCCGCCCCTCATCTTGGATTTCATAAGCCCCATCGTTGAATGACAGTGTTTCAACGGAACCCGATCCCTCAAAGGCCATGCCGAAATGGCCCGCGACAAGAAGGATCGCGCCGAAGGTCACAGCTTTGGCTTGCCCGAGATATTTGTCAGACAGAATACCGCCGACCATCGACATGATGTAAACCAAGGCGATGTAGCCGCCATAAATCATGTTTGCTTCGCCGTCCGAGAACAGGAAGTGTTGGATCAGATAAAGCGCGAGAAGGCCGCGCATCCCGTAATAGGAAAACCGCTCCCACATTTCTGTGAAGAAGCAGATCGCCAATCCACGCGGATGGCCGAAAATTGTCGGCTCTGTACTGATCTGGTCAGCCATAAAGTCCCCTTGATTGTTGACGGTCCACCCCGACCGCCTTGTTGTTAAACGCCCTGCCACACGCCTTAGCGCTTGGCAATTCCGTCACTGCCCTTGCGAAGGATACCGAATATGGCGCGCGCGCCATCGGCATCTCGCGCAATCTGTTGCCTCAAGTCTTCGAAACTGTCGAATTTTTTCTCGTCTCGGATGAAGCTTCGGAAGCGAACGGTGAGACGTTGTCCGTAAATATCCCGATCAAAGTCGAAAATATGGACTTCAAGGCGCGCTTCGTCGCCATCGACCGTCGGGCGCGTGCCTGTGTTGGCGACGGCAGGCCGCCATTCGGCCTCGCCCGCGACATGACATTCGACCGCATAAACGCCAAACTTCGGACGCACGAGATCGCCAAAATCAAGATTAGCGGTCGGGAAATTGATTGTCCGTCCGCGCTGTTGTCCCATGGCAACAATACCGTCGACCATCCACGGGCGCGACAGCATATGTTGGGCGTGAAAGACGTCACCCTGTTGCAGGGCTTTTCTGATTTCGGTCGAGCCATATTTACCGTAGAGCTTGTGCAATCCAACCGGGGACACGGCGGTGACGCCAATCCCGCGGTCCGCGCAAAGCCGCGTCAGGCTCTCCACATTGCCGCACCGGTTTTTACCGAAGCCATAGTCTTCGCCGACGACAACATGGCGGATGCCTAGACCTTGGTGCAAAACTGTCTCGACGAATTCTTCGTCGTCCATATCGCGCAGAGCCACATTGAACGGGAGCTCGAATAATACATCCACGCCCAGATCGCCGAGCAAGCCTTCGCGCAGCCCTCCGCTCATGAGGCGAAAGGGCGGGGCATCGGGTTTGAAATAACGGTAAGGGTGCGGCCTGAACAAGCCAATCCCAACGGGAGCGCCCTGCGCCGCCGCGATTTCGCGGACTTGGGCAATCACGGCCTGATGCCCCCGGTGCAACCCATCGAAATTACCCAGCGCAATAACCGCGCCGCGGACCTCATCCGGGATATCTGTATAGCGGTTGAAGGACCTCACGGGATTTAGTCTGTCGGTCGTTTCGAGACAAACACGCCCGCATCACCGCGGCAGATTTTCACGCCTTTGACTTCGCAATGACATTTCATTTTCACGCGACCTGTGCGCTCATTAATCTCATCTACTGTCGCGACGGCTGTGATTTCATCCCCGATCATCGCCGGTTTGCGAAAGCGCAAGTTCAGCTCGACAAAGATCGCGCCTGGACCGGGCAACTCATTGCCAAGGACAGCTGAGATAAAGCTAGCTGACAAAGCGCCGTGCGCAATGCGGCCGCCAAACTGCGTCGTCTTGGCATAGGCTTCGTCGACATGAATGGGATTATGATCGCCCGTAATGTCGGCGAACGTGTCGATCATCTCAGCCGTGATGGTTGCCGTTGTGCTGGCGCTCATCCCGACGGTGAGGTCTTCGAGGTAATATTTTACAATGTCTTTCATGGCGTTGGCCTATACAAAGAGGGCGCCATTAAAGGCAAGTGCCACTTTACCACGCAAGTTCAGAGAGTTGGTAGCGCGCAGAGAGACCATTCTTCTCACATATCGCTCTGAATTCCTTAGCCGTTTTCCCATAAAGTCCGTCCTGAATGAACAAACAATCGATCCCTTCGCGCTGCGCACCGAGCACATCGGTGAAGAGGTTATCGCCAATCATTAGAATGCGTTCCGGTGCATAACCCAGCGTTTCTTCGAGCCACGCGCGACCCAGGTAATAAATCGGGTGATGGGGTTTGCCGCCGTAAACGACCTCTCCGCCCATACGTTCATAGACCTGCGCAATCGCGCCCGCGCACCAAACCTCACGCCCCTCGATTTGCACTTTGACGTCGGGGTTCGTGCAAACCATGTCTAATTCGCGGTCGAGCAACTCTTGCAGTAACTCCTCATAGCTCTCAGGGTCGTCATCATAATCATACGGCCCCGTGCAGACGACAAAGGCGGCATCGTCAATTTCGGCAAAATGCATCGGCACCTGATCGAACAAACCAAAACCCTCTTCGCCCTCCTCATCGACCGTGCCGATCAGGAACGCCGGACCGGGCGAGCGCCGCGCAAGCTCATTCACGATCGCGTCGCCAGACGTGACGATTGCATCGAAAAATCCATCCGGCATTTCAATCTGCGCGAAACTTTCGGGAACATAGGCGCTGGGCCGCGAGGTATTGGACATAAGCACGACCGGACCGATTTCATCGCGGTACCGTTCTAGCGCGCCACAGGCGGCGAAATTCGGGCGACGTCCATTATGCACGACCCCCCAAATGTCACAGAAAATCGCATCATATTCGTAGGCAATATCGGCAAGGCCGGAAATCGGTTGGAAAGAAAGCTGGGTCATGAGCGCGCTTTAACGGATCGCGTTACACTGTCACGCGGCGAAATCATTGATCGCCGAGATCACGCCGCAACCCGTCAATACTCCCGTCCCAATTCTGCCCATCAAAAGCAATCCGGCGCCCGACCGTCAGGCCCTCGACACAGCGCGCATTGACGCTCCAACCGTTTGGATGGCTTCGTGGACGATAGAGTGATTTAATCCCGCACGTACCGCAAAACAGATGATCTGCCGTTCTGGATCCGAACTGATAGGATATGAGCCCGTCGCGCCCCGACAAAAACCGTAAGTCTGCCGCGTCAACAAAGACATGGGCATGACCCGTCATCACGCAGAGCGAGCAATTACAGTCCGTCACATCGACGATATCCGGAGCGTCGAATTCAAACTGAACGGCGCCGCAATGGCAACCGCCCAAATATGTTGGCACTATTGCGCCCCAATCGGGCTGCCGGGCGGAAGCGCCTTTGGGGCCGGAATTGAGGCTACGCCCGCGCGCGGCGCCTCCATAAGGCGTTCAATTTCCCGCGCCAGCCAACCATCATTTCGCGTGTTGGACAGAGTCAGCGCGCGACGCATGCGCCCCAGCGTGTCTTCCGCCGCTGCGCGAACCGCAGGCGGATGGTCGCCCGCCGCCAAGTCAGCCAGCGTGTAGGCGAGGCGCGCACGAACGACATTGGCGATTTCGCCCTGACGTCCTTCGCGCGGGAAGCCCATCACAGCCGTCCGGGTTGCGGCCATAACCTCGTCAATACCAGGGTTGGCCGGATCGCGGCGGTGAAATTCGACCAAACGATTGAGCCGCTGCGGATGTAAGAGCACATCTAAAGTCAAATCCGCTGCCGTATCCGCCGCAGCGACGACATCAAACGCCGGATAGGCCGTTTTGCGGAATAATTCACGATCATTGTCGGCAAAAGAAAACGTTCCAAGCCGCGGCGTCAGTCGGTTCAACACACTATCGGGAATATCGAGCGCTTGCGGATCAAGCGTCGCCAAAACAGCGCGCAAAGCCTCACGCTGCTTGGCCGGCGCGACGATTTCGGCCTCCATCGCCTCACCGATAGCGGCGTAATCGAACCGCATACCGCCGATGGATTTTGCCGCGGCCGCCGTTTGGAAACGGTGATAGAGATAAATCGGAACCAGCGCCGCATTCAAGTCGGATTGGGTCCACCCTTCCGACATATTATCCGGTCCAAACCGCGCGAGCGCATAAGCCCGTACCGCCATGACATTGCCCAAGCTGGCAACAGCGTCAGTTCCATTGTCCCACACACTCCCATCGGGATGACCGGACCCGGCGCCGCGCCCATCGCTATCCGCGACATAGGACAGACCGCGCGCATAGGCGTCGTCCAGAATGGCATCACGCTGAACATCCGTGTGGTCGCCATAGAGCCAAGTGGCCGTGACCTTGTCCCAATCGCCAATGCCAACACCGTAAACGTGGGACAGGTCCAATTCTCCGTCGATCAGCCGGACGTCCATCGCCGGATAGTCCATGACCGATGCATTATCGTCTGAGCTCGCCGCAAAATTATGCATGAAGCCAAGCGAATGGCCGATTTCATGGGCCGAGAGCTGGCGAATGCGCATTAAGGCGAGCTGCACCGGGTCATCGGCATCGCCGCTATCGGTTTTACCCGCGCCGAGCAGCCCTTCGAAAATCATCCGGTCTTGGCGCACACGCAAGGAGCCGAGATTAACGTGGCCTTTGAGCATTTCACCTGTGCGCGGATCTGACACGCCGCCGCCATAGGACCAGCCGCGCGTTTGACGGTGAACCCACTGCACCACCGTGTACCGCACATCGAGCGGATGAATATCGTCCGGTAGGATTTCGACGCGGTAGCCATCGGGATAACCGGCCTCGGCAAAGGCCTCACCCCACCACTGCGCCCCTTCGACCAGCGCACTGCGGATCGGTTCGGGCGCACCGCCATCAATATAGACGACGATGGGTTTGATCGTCTTGCCGTCCGCGTCTTTTTGCAAACGATAGCGCCGCGCCAGACGCGTCTCAATCGGTGCGGATAATGGCGCGCTATAATTATAATGGACTTCCTCGATCGCGGCCGCGCGCGGATCAGAGATTAGCGGTTCGTAGCCCGCGTCCGGCAAACGCACGAAACTATGATGTTGGACCAGCGTCGCCGTTTTACCATTGGCCGCCGTCGTTGCCACTTCGCGACCTGCATCGGCGGTTTCTAATGTGAAGAAAATATCGAACTCGGCATTATCGGGAAAGCTGAACACATTATCTGTATCAATAAAGGTCCGGTCCGATTGCACGGAGAAGCTGCCTTGATCCGCGTCTTTGAGAAATTGTTGTAAGCCGAGCACGTCGCTGCGCAGGAAGTCTGTCATGTCGATGATCAAGCCGCCATCGCGTCCGACAATGTCGAAACTAGCAAGGAAGGACGGCGCGAAACTTTCCGCCACGGCGCGCTCTTCCAATGGATTGTCTGACGAGGCGCGGTACCGCAGGTTGGGTTGCTCTAACACGACTTTGTTGCCGCGCTGGCGGAAGATTACGATCTTGCCGCTATCACCCCAACCCCGGTCCAACCCGACCGGGTTAGACCCGAGGCCGGAGGTTAGCCGCGCCGTATGGATGGCCTCAAGTGCGACCCCGTCCGCGTCCGGCGCAGGCAGTCGCGCCAGAACTTTGCCGTCCCCTACGTCAACATAAAGATCAATAAATCCATCTCGCGCGTCCAACCCGGATAGCGGGTCAGAGCCACTCTTATTGGCCGGTTGGCAGGCGATGAGGAGGAGAATGGGAAGGATATAAGATAGAATGCGCATAGGCGTGTCTAACCCGCGATTTATGAAAAGGGGAAGAGGACTTGTGGATTTGCAGTCAAGAAGAGTGCATCGCCCTTGGCAAACCCGCGCCGTCGCGGCATGGCGCACCGCATGGATAAGACCCCCACAATCGACTTTAATGATTTCATGGCTGTCGACATTCGGATCGGCACCATCATCGAGGCGGCCCCTTTCCCGGAAGCGCGGAAACCTGCCATCAAAATGCAAATCGATTTCGGGGCTGATATCGGCGTGAAAAAATCATCTGCACAGATTACAGTCCACTACAGTCCCGACACTTTGATCGGACAACAAGTCATGGCCGTCGTTAATTTTCCGCCGCGCCAAATCGGTCCCATCATGTCCGAGGTCCTGACACTCGGCTTTGCAGACGCGACGGGTGCCATCGTACTCGGCCAGCCTGAACAACTCGTGCCCAATGGGAGCCGCCTGATTTGACCATCCCCCCTTGCCAAATTTACCTTATCACCCCGCCCGTGATCGACGACGTTGAGGCGTTTCTGCCTGTTTTGGAAAGCGCGCTCTCCGCTGCGCCCGTGGCATGCCTACAAATTCGTCTCAAAAATTTGGAGGATTCAGCACTGGTTCAGGTGGCAACGCCTATCTGTGCCATGGCTCAGCGGTTCGGTGTTGCCGTCATCTTGAATGACCGCCCCGATCTTGTTGACCCTATTGGCGCTGACGGCGTGCATATCGGCCAAGAGGATATGGACTATTTGTCATCGCGAGAACTGTTGGGCGGGGATGCCATTATCGGCGTGACCTGCCACAATTCGAAACAGCTCGCTTTTGAAGCCGCGGGCGCAGGCGCGGACTATGTCGCTTTCGGCGCGTTCTTTGAAACGACGACGAAAGAACCTAAGACTCACGCTGAATTGGAGATTTTGTCGTGGTGGCAACATGCAATGGAAACACCGGTGGTCGCAATTGGCGGCATCACGCCGGACAATGCGAAATCAGTGATCGACGCGGGCGCGGATTTTATCGCCGTGTCAGCGGGCGTGTGGGCCTGGCCAGACGGGCCGGCCGCCTCTGTGCGCTTGCTCTCGTCGCTCTGTCTGGAACCGCGCTCAGCCTAAGCCCGGCACTCGCCAATGTCCCGACCCTGTCGCCCGTACAAGCGTCAGCCGATTTCGACACAGCGCTAACCGCTTACCAAACCCGTGATTTTAATCGCGCGCTCCGACTTGGCAAAACCGCGGCCAAAGCCGGTAGCCTCGAAGCCGCCGTAATGGTGGGTCATATTCTTCGCAAGGGCGAAGCCGGCACGGTCAACCTCAAAGACGCGCGTCGCTATTATGAAATGGGCGCAGCCCGCAGCCACCCCGACGCGCTCGTCGCGCTTGGCGACATGGCCTTAAACGGCGAAGCGGGCCTGACCGATGAGGATGCCTACGCCTATCTCCTGCGCGCCTCTGAGGCCGGACGGGTCGACGCCACGCGCGCCCTCGCCGAGATGACGCGCACAGGACGCGGCGCGCCCCAGAGCTTGGACGATGAACGCGACCTGCTGGAACGGGCCATCGCCTCGTTCGACAAGGGCGCGACCAAACGACTGGCTGACACCTACCTTGAAACCGATCCCAAAAAAGCGTTGGACCTATACGAACAGGCGGCCGAAGCGGGCGACGCTGACGCGGCCTATGCCGCCGGCATCATGTACGCCCAAGCCTTTGAAGTTCGCCCCGATGAAGAACGCTCCGCCTTCTGGTTAGCCACCGCCGCCAACGCTGGCCACGCCGCCGCACAAGCGGATTACGGCCTGCTAGTCTATCAAGGTGCTGGCGTTCCACGCGACGAGATGCAAGCCGCCGATTGGTTCCGCCAATCGGCCGAAGCCGGCGATACGGAAGGCATGTTCCTCTACGCGTTCACCCTCGCCAAAGGCGAAGGCCTCGCGCAAGATTTTGGCGAGTCTTATTATTGGCTCCTAAAATCCGGCGACAGCACAGTCGATGATTATCAAGAAGACCGCGCGACGTTGCGCCAGCGGTTAGAAGATAATGTCGATCCCGAGGTATTGGCAGCGGCGCGGGCGAAGCTGGATGGGCAATAGCTTGAGTTGTAACTCTGGCTCTTATTTCAATGCCGCCTCTAATTCCGAAATCACAGCCTCGCCGCGAATGATCAATTCATCAATATTGCGAGAAAGTCCTATTTTTCCATAGAGCAGCACTTGGAACTGTTCGCGCGCGTCTGGCAGACGGTCCCAGTCATATCGCGCCAATAGACTTTCCCCGTTCATGCCAAAATCCGGATTCACATAAATGGCGGTATGAAATCCATCATGCGTTGCGGAGGCCCGCGCCAGCATTAGCCCGCCCAAGACTTGATGCTGATCGCTGACCTGATGGTAACGCGTCAATGCCGTTCGCAGTGCCGGAGACATTAAGTCTGATAACCCACCCGCAGACAGTAATTCTGTCAAGGTTATCGGCTCTGCCGGGGCGGTCACGAAACTGCCTGCAGAACGCAAAGTGTCGAGAAATTCTACCGTGTCCGCAGGTTCCATTTGATCACGAATAATACGCAACACGTCTCGTGTTTTTTCCAACACCAGATCACTATTCGTTTTCGCCGTTCGAATTTCGGCCAGTGTTTGCGTGAACTCAGATTGAAGCTGCTCAATCACGGCCACCTCTTTCGCTGCCGCCCGCGAGACATCGTTCCAGTTGGCGACTTGCAAACCGATGAACACGCCGAACACGACGATGAGAAAATCGAGTCCGACAGCGAACCAATTCTGGTCTTCGACGTGTTTCGTGAGGTGGCGGAGAAGCATAATTCGTCTCACAGTTTAGAGCAGAAAACTCTGCAATTTCATCGCCGCGGGCATGGCGTTATTACGCAAGCGCGTGAGGATATCGACGACCTCGGGATCGTCCATATCGGCGCTGCGGATGAGACCGGAGAAGCCGTCGAGACGGTTGGCACGAATCCAGCGTTGTAACGCTTTGTCTTGAGACCAAATCGCTTGGTTCATCATATTGGCCGCTTGCATGCGGACGAAATCATCGAGCGTATCGGGCAGCGGCACAACTCCCGCGCGGGAGTTCTTATCCATGTCCGAACCGCCTAGCCCTTCAAGATGAGCGATGAAGGAGGCTGAAAACGTGGGCTGATAGGCCCGCACGGTTTGTAGGGTAATCCGGACATTTTTAAAAACCGCCGTCGTGTTTTTATTCTGTACGGCCGACGCCGAGCAATCGACGTGGACATGGTCGGGGCTGGTCGGGATATTGCCTTCGGCCAGTATGATTTCGGTCTCCGAAATATGGCTGACACGCCCCAAACGCACGACGTTTTTGATGGTGCGAAGCGCCTCGAGTTCCGCCCGACTAATCGTCGGCGCGTGGAACATTTTCGGGCGCACAGTGGGGTCGAGCCGAACAAAATATCCGCAGGATTCGAGCCGATCATACATGTCATCGCGGTCCGTCGCATTCGCCATTGCCTCAAAAGCGGCCGCTTGAACGCCCATGGTTTTCTTGAAAAACTCCGGCCTCGGTTGTGTCGCGGCGCGGTCATGCATCCAGCCATCGCGAGAGATGATCCAGGTCAGCTGATCCGGGTCCGCACCCTGCTCTAACAGCCAGAGCAACGCGTCAATGCCAGTTTTTCCGCCCCCGATAATAACGTAACCCGCCGGGGGTTTTTCAAGCGCCGCAATATTGCCGCACGGCATGAAATTGACGCCCTCGCCAATTGTAAAGCTCGGTGTATGGTTGGCGGGCACAGCGTTCTGCCAATAGGTGGCGTCCACCAACGTATCGAATGCGACCTCGCTCACTTTACCCGACCGAGTATTCATCACCTTGCCCACGCCTTGGGTTTCGGAGCCTTGATAGTCATGGCTGGACAAATAGGTCACACGGCCCGTCGGGAGCAGCGTGTCGCGCATCACGGCCTCATAATAGCCCTGAATTTCCGGCAGCGTGGCGAGGTCAGCCAACCCTTTATTAAAGCCCGTTTCGTCAATTCGGCCTGCACTCAATTCCCGCGAAGCCACACCATAAAAGCTCGACGGTTGATGCAAGGTGACGAAGGGATAAGCGATATTCCAGTGGCCGCCCGGTCGCGCATGGCGATCCACAATTGTGATTGTCGCATCCGTTTCCGCCACCAGCGTGTCGGCAAACGCCATGCCCATCGCGCCTGCGCCAACCAGCAAATAATCAGTTTTTATGGGGTTCGTCATCACGGACCTATGACCGTCGAGTGTCATGATCGCAAAGAAAAAGCGCCCAAAAGGCGCTTCAAGATTGAATAGCTAAAAGCCGATCCTAACCAAGTGTGCGTGCGAGGCGGAAACCAAAGTCATCATAGCGATGTTCCTTGGTGTAACGCAGGCGCTTGGCTGCGCGCATTTGATAGCCATGCGTAACCCAAGATCCGCCGCGAATAATACGCGCATCGCAATCGCCGTCACGACGCGGCGATCCATCTCCCGGATTACCGGAATGACCCGCGACATAACAGTCACTGACGAATTCATAGACATTGCCGTGAATGTCATAAACGCCAAAACTATTGGCGGGATAACTGCCAACGGGGACAGTTTTGCGAATATAATCCCCCGCTTGCGCATTTGGGCCATAAGGGAACTTGCCGTTAAAATTGGCGAAGCGGTCGCTGATGGCTTGGCCTGATCCGGTTGAAAACGGCAGTTGCTTGCCGGCGCGGGCGACATATTCCCATTCCGCTTCGGATGGCAAACGATAGGCCAGACCGGTCTTTTTATTGAGCCATAGAATATAACTCTGAATGTCATCATAACTGATATTTGTGACCGGGCGCTTGCCCTTGCCCCAGCCATTATCACTCGGCCTGTAGCCGTTACAGCCGCCCTCGCTCACACAGAGGTTCCAGTCATTGAATGTCACTTCATAGCGTCCAATCTCGAACGCATAATCTATCGAAACGGGAATCTGCGGACCCTCATTGCGGTCACGTTTGGCTTGATTTTGAGGGCTACCCATCAAAAATCTCCCCGGTTGGATGACGACCATTTCTGGGACACCTTCGGGGCGGGCGGGCTGTTTAGGAATTGAGCCCTGTTCGCGCTCACGCAAGCGGCGCAATCGCGCAGCCGGGCGATCATCGATAGCACTGATATAGGGATCGTTGCTTTGGGCGAAGGCGGTATCCGGCGTTCCTGTAAGCGCGCCCAAACCAGCAACACCGATCAAAGCTATGGCGCTTACCATACTTGGTTTTACGAGATCAAATCCCACGAAATCCTCCACCTTCAATCTCGCTCGCCAGTTCCACTCCCAACCCAAGCTCAAATGCATCTAGTCGTTATGTTCTAATCCGACCAGCGTTAAGGAAACACTATTAGCAGCTGCGCTTTTTCATCAGCTCAGGCAGCGTCATGCGTTTTGATCAATCCTAATGATCAAACCCGGGGTTCGTTCGCGCCAGCTTACGCATCAGGCCCGGCCAAACGAGATTATCCCCCATGCCCGGCATGAACGCGGCTGCGCCTTGCTGATACACCCGGTCGCCCATCGCCTCCGGCTCTTCGATCAAGTTTTCGGTCCCCGCCGCTTGGGCGAGAATTTGGACCCGACACGCGTTTTCGAGGAAATATGTGCGAAGAAACGCCGTGCCAGCACTCGGCCCGCAGGTCAGTGTGCCGTGGTTGCGTAACATCAATAGCGACTTGGTGCCGAGGTTGGCGACGATCCGCTCGCGTTCTTCGAGGTTCAACGCAATGCCCTCATAATCATGATAAGCGAGATCATTATAAACCTGCATCGACATTTGCGTGTAGCGTCTCAACCCGCCCTTTTGGGCTGACACGGCCATGCCGTTCGCGGTGTGGACATGGATGACGAAATGCGCGTCTTCGCGCGCCATGTGCACAGCAGAGTGGATCGTGAAGCCTGCCGGATTGACGAAGTAAGGCGTGTCTTGTTTCACCGTACCGTTCATATCAATTTTCACCAGTGCCGAGGCTGTCATTTCGTCGAACATGACGCCGTAGGGATTGATCAAAAATCGATGTTCCATCTCGCCTTTTTCATTCGCCTCATCCGGAAGACGCGCTGAAATATGGGTGAACACCAGATCGGACCAACCGTGCATGGCGATAAGACGGTAGGTCGCCGCCAAATCCTTGCGAATCTGCCATTCCGCCGCCGAGACTTTACCCTCCAATCGGTCGATCTGTGTCGGGTCAGGAATTAGAAAGCCCGGAGCCGCGTCCATCGCTTGTTGGATTTGATCGCTATTGGTAGGGGCGTTCATGGGCAAACCTCTGTCTCTTCTTTGGATTACTTGCTTGGCGGCCATCATGACTCAATCTGGCTGCTCGGACAAGACTACGTCGTCGCAGGCACAGGCTGCAACGATGCAGGTTGATGCGCCCGATAGAGTCACGCAAACGCGACCCAGAATGACGACACCGATCTTACAGACGAGCCCGTCGGGTTTAACCGCAACGTGGTTGCCATTTGGCGCGCATTTAATTTCCGTTCGCTTGCCCGATGGAACTGATATCCTTGCGAAACACGACCTACCCGAAACCTATCAAGGCGCAGGACCCTATCTCGGCAGCATCATTGGCCGCGTTGCGAACCGGATCGGGGGGGCGGCGTTTACAATTGACGGTCAGTCTTACGCGATTGCCCATAATGACAATGGTCATGCGCTCCATAGCGGCCCCGACGGGTTCGATCGTCAAGTTTGGGACGTCACCCAAGAAGGCGAGGAGCTTGTCTTCCGCCATACCTCCCCCGCCGGGGATCAAGGGTATCCGGGCAACCTTGATGTTACGCTGCGAACGCGGTTGAGCGACAACGAACTCCAAATAACATTCATCGCGATCACAGATGCACCGACCCCCGTCAATTTGAGCCAGCATGGCTATTGGAATCCAACAGGCCTGTTCGATCGTCGGCTTGATACGCTCCGGCTCTCATCGCCTGCCGACCGCTATACCGAAGTGGGAGAGGACCTCATTCCGACGGGAATGAGCCCGGCAGTTGACGGGACCCCTTATGATTTCCGCTCACCCCGCCGTATCGGACCGGACTTCATTGATGTGAATCTCTTGGTGCCGGGCGACGGTCTCCGCGAGATGGCGAAATTGACAGATGGCATGCGCAGCGTGACGATTTTGTCTGATTATCCCGGCCTGCAAATCTATTCCGGAGAATCCTTGGACGCTGTAGCGGGGATGAACGCGCGCGCCGCCTTGGCGATGGAACCGCAATATCCGCCCGATGCCATCAATCAACCTGTTGACGGGGAAGACACAATCCTGCGTCCCGGCGAGGTTTATCGCCACACGATTATTTATCGGTTTGACGGTCCAGGATTTGAGGCCGCAGCCCTGAATGACGCCACCCCATGAGTGATTTCGTCCAAAATATTTGGTATTTCGCCGCCATCCGCAGCGATATTCCTAAGAGCGGCTTACTGCGTGTCATCATCGCGGGCGAGCCGATCTGTCTGGGACGTCGCGATGATGGAACCTATTTTGCCATGCGTGATATTTGTCCGCACCGCGCGGCACCGTTTTCCGCAGGCTGCATCAAAGGCGGCACGGTCGAATGTCCCTATCATGGCTGGCGTTTTGGCGTGGAAGATGGCGTCTGCCAAGAGATCCCCGCCCTCACGGCCGACAGTCCGGTCGAGCCCGATCGTATTCGCGTCCGGACCTTCCCCATTGCGCAGACAGATCACATTCTCTGGGTTTGGTTCAGTTCTGACAAGCGCTTCCAAGGCGAGCCGCCCATCGCGCCACCGGCCTTTCCGCTGGTCGACACCAAGCCTGTGATTGATGATGGCGTCCGGCTCAACTGTCATGTCGATCACGCCGTGATTGGCTTGATGGACCCGGCGCATGGTCCATTTGTGCATAAACAATGGTGGTGGCGATCCGAGGCCTCCATGCACGAAAAAGCCAAAGCCTTTGAGCCGCGAGAGCGCGGTTTCGCTATGGCCGCGCATAGCCCATCGTCAAATTCGCTAGCCTATAAATTGCTTGGCGGGAAACCGGTGACTGAGATCACTTTCCAACTGCCCGGTATCCGCACCGAACAAATCACGGTCGGCGATAAGACGGTATTAAGTTTTACGGCGGTGACACCCGAAGACGCCGACCACACGCGCATCCGCCAATTATTTTTCACCGATCACGGCCTGTTCAAAACCTTGTCGCCGATCCTCGCACGGGGGGCGAAGGCTTTCCTGAGACAGGACGCGGATATGGTCGACTTGCAAGCGCAAGGGCTTCGTTTTGATCCAAATTTAATGCTGATCGACGACGCGGATACACAAGCCAAATGGTACCACCAGCTCAAAAAAGCGTGGGCGGTATCGCATGAGACTGGGGCGCCTTTCGTCAATCCGGTCAAAGCCAAAACACTGCGCTGGCGCAGTTAGGGGGACTCACATGTTCAAGAAAATTTTGATCGGGCTACTTGCCCTGCTAGTTGCGGCCTTTGCCTATATTCAATTTATTTTTGTGCCCAATACGGACGCAAAAATGAATACGGTTATTGACCTCGGTCCCTATCCGGTGAGCGACGCCGCACAAGCCCTGCACGACACGCTCTATGTTGCTGATCTACACGCGGATAGCCTGATGTGGCGGCGCGACACAACGAAGCGCCAAAGCCGCGGCCATGTTGATTTGCCGCGTTTACGCGAAGGCAGTGTTGATTTTCAGGTGTTCTCCGCTGTGACGAAAGCGCCGCGCGGTCTGAACTTCGCTGAAAATTCAGCTGACGCGCCTGACAATATTACCTTGGTCGCCGTCGGACAACTCTGGCCGATGCGGACGTGGCAGTCTCTCTACGAGCGTGCCGCCTATCAAGCGCAACGTCTGAATAAATATGAAGCCAAAGCAAAGAATAATCTCGTCATCGCCCGGACAGCGGCAGACCTCAACCAACCGGACGGCACCATCGTCGGCTTACTCTTGACCGAAGGCGCGCATCCGCTTGAAGGGCAAATCGAAAATGTCGAGCGTCTGTTCGATGAAGGCTATCGCGCCATGGGCCTGCAGCATTTCTTTGATAATGAACTCGGCGGATCGCTTCACGGGCTGAGCCAAGCCGGACTGACCGATTTCGGTTTTGATGCTGTGCGCGAGATGTGGCGGCTGAATATTGCCGTCGACCTCGCCCATGCCTCCGAACAAACGTCCCGTGATGTCTTGGCGATGCCCGAAGCCGGACCTGTCTTTATAAGCCACGGCGGCGTCCGCGACGATTGCACCGCGAGCCAGCAACGCAATTTACCGGATGATGTACTGGTCCAAATTTCGCAACGCGGCGGGATTGTCGGCATCGGCTATTTCGAAGGCGCGATCTGCGATATTACGCCAGAGGGTGTCGCCTCAGCGATCCTGTCCGCGGTTGAACTCATGGGCGTCGAAGCTGTTGCTTTGGGGTCTGATTATGACGGCACGGTTACCACCGCGTTTGATACATCACAGCTCGCCGTCATCACGCATCAATTGTTAGACGCGAACGTGTCAGAGGCTGATATTCGCGCGATTATGGGGCAAAATGTCCAGCGCTTCTTTGCTGCCTCACTGCCGCAATAGGATCTCTCATGAAACAGTCTTGGCTTGCAGTTTCGGCTGCCCTTATCGTTGCCTGCTCTCCGGCAGAACCGTCCCCAAAAGCAGACATAAAGCTCGCCACAAAGGTTATGCGCGTCTTGTCAGCGGACGATATGCAAGGGCGACGCGCCGGGACAGACGGTAATACCAAGGCGCGCCTTTATATTGCGGATCAAGCGGCCAAACTAAACGGCGGCGTTGCGCCCAAGGCGTATAGTTTCGCTCGCCCCGTGACCCAGCGAAATGGCGATACGTTCGAGGCCGTCGGCACGAACCTCACCGTGACCGTTCCGGGCAAAACACCCGGCGGACCGATCCTCGAAATCACCGCTCATTTCGATCATCTCGGTGTGCAGGGTGATGCGATCTTTAACGGCGCCGACGATAATGCGTCCGGCGTCGGCGCCTTGCTGGCGATCCTAAAAAGCTTCCGCGCAAACCCGCCCGAGCATGAAGTCCGGATAAGCTGGCTGGATACGGAAGAAGGCGGTTTGGCCGGCGCGGGCGATTATGTCGACACGCAATTGGATGACCGACCACGCGTCAATTTCAACTTAGATATGATCGCTCAGAATGCGGACGGCGTGATTTATATGGCAGGGGCGCACCATACGCCTGCGCTCAAACCCTTAGTCGAACAGGCCGCAGAAACCGTCGATATCGAAGTCCGTTTTGGACATGACCGTCCCCAAGACGGGATGAATAATTGGACGATGCAATCGGATCACGGCGCGTTTCATTCGGTTGGTATTCCGTTCGTTTATTTTGGCGTCGAAGATCACCCGTATTATCATCAAACCACGGATGAGTTCGCGACGATCCCGGTCGCACGCTATCACGCGGCTGTGCAACTTGCGGTGAATATGGCGCATGTGCTGGACGATAATCTCGACGCAATCGCCAAACCTCGCACAGCGCCCGCCATAACGGAGCCTTAAGACCGCCCGGTCACACAGGCGCTATGTCGGATTGGACCGTTTATATGCTGCGCTGTGCGGATGGCTCCCTTTATACGGGGATCGCCAAGGATGCGGTGGCGCGGCTGGCGACCCATAACGCGGGGCGCGGTGCAAAATATACGAAAGCCCGTCGCCCCGTCGCCATGATTTACTCAGAACCCGCAGATTGCCGATCCACCGCGTCCAAACGGGAATATGCGATCAAACAATTACGGCGTTCTGAAAAACTGGCCCTTATTCAATCTTAAAAGCGCGCACAAAAAAGGCCGCTCCGAAGAGCGGCCTGAAAGTTAGTTGACGTGTCAATTATAAGACTTTTTCCAACATATCGGCGAAGTTTTCGCCGTCTCGCGCATCTGCATAAGCTTTCGTGAGCAAGGCGCGCGTTTTGAGATTTAAGTCAGACTTGCTGAGTTGGTCTTCAATTTTGTCGGCCAAGAACTCTTCGCCGTCATCCAGGGCTTCAGCGGCAGCCTTCTCATCATCTGCGAAAAGCGATGTAAAGGACGTCCACGCCCGGTGGGCTTTACCGGCGACGGACCCTGTGGTCACAGCCTCACCGCCAAGCGCGCCCACGGCGGATTGAAATTCTTCAATCAAAAGCAGGCGACGCTGCGCGCGCTCCTGAAAATTGCTTTTAAGCGCATAACTGTCGTCAACCACTTTGCAGCAGGTTTCATAACCCTTGCGGCTATCGATCAGCGTCTTTGTTACTGTGTTCAAAACATCAATATCATTGGTCATGCGTATTTCCTCTCTGTTGTTTGTCCGTTTCGACCCCGAAAGGGCGTCAGTGCTATATCAACGTCCGGACCGCTTCGACTGTTCCATGCCGCTTGACACTTGTGACCCTCAACCCGACATCCTGCGTGTGACTACTGATCCCAAACTCCCTGCGCTGTCGCTATCGCAGCATTTCGCGCGCGAAGTCGGCGACCTGCAACTCACCGATCGCGACACGCCCGCCCAAGCGGTTGGCGCGGTCAGGCGCGTGCTGGACCAAACGGCGGCCCGCTATGCGCGGTCGACGACGGACCCGGCCCTTCAGCGCGCCGGGCAATGGCTCGTGGAAATTGTTAAATCCGGAACCGGACTGATCGACCGCGCCAGTCATGCCGACATCGTCTGGGACGAAGTCGCGAAAGCTCCGGGATTTAAAATCAGCCTGCGCCCGTCGCTTTTTTATGTTGGCGCAGGACTGCTCGGCACAGCCGGATTATTGCAAGGCGTTGGTTTGGCCGTCTGGGGTGCTGCGGCCTTGGCCGGATTACACGCCGTCTCGACGTTAAACCTCTCGCGTCTGCCGTTCTGGCCAAAACCCAAGACAATTACGGACGGCACAGGGCGAACCCGCCGCGCGTCCGCCGTCGTGCGTCTCGATCCGGCGGGGCTGATCTCGCAAGTGACGGACGCGCTGAAAACAGCGGACCATATTTTGCTGCGCCTGTCCGCCCCCACACCCGAAACCCATTGGCATGACGACACGCGGCTGACCGCGCTATTGCAAGGGCTGCTCGAAGCAGGTCGGGCCGATGACTCGCATTACGCGCTGGAACTCGCGCGGCGCGAATTGCCAAGCCTAATGGCTGGCGCGGGCCTCAAACAGGTCGACTATTCCAAAACCTCCGCAGACTGGTTTGACCGTCTGCCAGTCCCGGGTAATTCTGACGGAAAACCCGACATGCAAACCGCCGCCCCCGCCATCGTCACAGAAGACGGTCGCGTTATTCGACGCGGCACTGTGTGGGTGCGCCGGTCATGACCAATAAGAGCCGCAAAGACATTGAATTCGTCGGGTTTGACCTCGGCCACGGCGAAACGGCCCTCGCGCGCGCCTTTGCGCAGGGCCATGCCGAACCGGAAATTCTCGAATATCGCGGCACCCGCAGCGTCGTCACGGCGGTGTCCAAAGAAGGACGTGGAAAACCCATCATCCGGATCGGCGCCGAAGCCCTGACGATCTCTGACGCCAAAATCTGGGCCAAGTTCAAATCATCCGATTTGGACGCGCCCGACGTGCGCGAACCCTTAACGTTGTTCACCAAAGCCTTGATCCAAGGGCTCACGGATGACGGCTCACTACGGGGACCCAAAGAAAGCCATTTCATGATTGGCTGCCCGTCGGGTTGGGGACCCGACGTCCGGACGCATTATCGCAACCTCTTCGTCAAAGCCGCGGGGCTGAGCCAAGCGCGTATCGTCTCTGAATCTCGCGCTGCGCTCATGACCGCGCTAGAACAAGGTTATCTGTCGATGGACGATGCCCGCGCCACCGTCCTGATCGTCGATATTGGCAGCTCCACATCGGACTTCACCTATTGCCGTAATTTGGAAACGGATGATGTCGGTCATAATATCCTTGGCTCTGGCTTGCTGGACACTGAAATCTTTGAGCGCAACCTCGCGCGCCAACCGCAGCGAGAGCAGATTGACGCGCTTCTCAAGAGCCACCCGTCCTATCGTCCCATTTTGGAATATTGGTGCCGCGAAGCCAAGGAAGCCTATTTCACGGGTGAGGATAAACCCGTCGAGATGATCCGCCGCCTGCCGATCAAAACTGATTCCGGGGACAGACTATTGTTCGAAATCCGGATCGATAAAACCGATGCCGACGCAATTTTGTCCAAACCGCTCGACGCTTTGCAAGGTTATAGCTGGCGCAAAGCGTTTGATTTTGCCTTGCGCGAAACAATTGACCGGCTCGGCGGGCGCGACCCTGACACAGTGTTGCTGACCGGCGGAGCCTCGCGGTTGCCGCTCGTCCTTCCGGCGACCAAAGCCGCCTTCCCGAAAGCCCGCGTCATCCGCGGCGCAGAGCCCGAATTCGCCATTTCGCGTGGATTGGCGTGGCTCGGGCGGTTCGAATTCCTCCATGATAGTTTTAAGAACGAAGTCAGCGCTTTGATGGAACCGGACGGCGAGGTCGCGCAGCGCGCCAACGCGGCAGCGCGTACGCTCGGTGAAACGCTCGCCCCGGCACTGGTGGACGGGCTCACAGAGGATTGTATCAAACCCGCGTTCCGCGAATGGCGCGCAGGTCATATCGCGTCCTTGGATCAGGTCGAAGCAGCGCTCACCAAGTCTGTCGCAGATTGGCTCCGGTCCGACACAGCCCAAGCGAAACTGAAACCCGTCATCGGCCGCTGGTTCGCCGGATTGCAGCGTGAGATCGAGACGATCACGGATCCGCTCTGCCGTGAACATGGCCTCCCCGCGATGGTGCTCAGCTTGGATGATTCGAGCCATGTCAGCCAACACCTCGAAGGGCTAAGCCTGACGGCCCCGTCGATTGGTCACTTAGAAACAGATACGGCGTTGCTCGGCACGACCCTGGCAGCGATCCTCGTCAGCGCGCTGCTCGCACATGCCAACCTGTTCGCACCGCTGCTGATGAACCCGCTCGGCCTGTTAATTGGTGGAGCGGTTGCGGGCGGCAGTTTTTTCTACGGCAAAAAGGCGCTGTCCGGTCGCTTCCGTAGCGCCAAAGTCCCTGTTGTGGCCCGACAAGTCCTGACAGAAAAACGCATCGACCAAGCCATCAATAAACAACGCCCAGAATTGATCGAAGGCGTCCGCTCGGCGTGGGATGGGCAAGCGGCAGAGCGGTTTGGCGAGGACCTGACCAAAATGCTTAGTCGTGCTCTGTTGGACCGCGCCGATGAACGCGCCGTCTTATTCTTGATCTAGCGGCGCTATTGGCGGCTCTCCGGGCAAGTCAATCTCCACATTCTCGCCACCGTCCATTTCGATGACAATCCGTGTGCGGGTTTTGCCGTCCTGCGTGACGGTTTCACGCTCGACGCTCAAGTTCTGACCCAGACCCGTGACCACCAGACGATCCTCTACGCCGCGACCGCGCGCAAACCGCACGACCTCTTCGCCATCAATCCAGAGGGCCGTGCCCGCGCCGCCGTCCTTTTCCACCTCGATCCGCGCCGCAAGCTCACTGAGGCGTTCGGACAGGTTGGTGATAATCTCACTATCCGCAATCGCCTCACCGCTTTCGCGGGCTTTATCCGCGATCTCTCTGGATTTTTCTCGCAATTCGGTCAGCTTATCGGAATCATGCGGGTGCGCCGTCGCAGGTGCGGCGAGTGTCATGGCCAAGCCAAATAGAATGAATGAGGCAGTATGTTTCACGGCGGTCTCCTAAGCTTACCGAAATCTTAGCCTCGCAACGCTGGTATGGGAATGAAAACATGGTAACCCCTATCCCATGTTACGGGACCGTTTTTTCTATCCATTGGCCGTCTTGGTCATTGCCGCCATTATCGCGGTTGCCCTGTCTTTTGGCGAGGGTGAGGGTTTTTCAGATCAACAAATTATTGCCGAAGGGTGGGAACTCTCTGGACCTGACCTCAATGCTTTGACCATCTCGCCCGGCTCAAACGGCGCTTATGTCGATGAAGATGGTGGTTATATCCAATTGTCGCAATTCACGCCGGATGGTGAAGGGCCAGCCTCAATCGGTGTGTTCGCCACGCTTGGTCCCGCCCATGAGCGCGCCTTTGCCGGACGACCGTTACGGCTCACCTTTCGCGCCCGAGCCGGCCGGATCAATCCGCTCAAAAAATTTGAAGTCGCCTATTATCCGATGGAAGGCGCACCGTCGGGATGGACCTCGTTTGAGCTTAGCCCCGACTGGCAAGTCTATACGGTGAATTACAGCCCGCCGATTATCGACGCGATGGCGAACGTGGATTTAATCGCGATTTTCCCCGGTCGCGCGGGCGAGAGCAAAACGGTGGATTTATCCTTGATCAAAGTCGAGGTTCTACCTGAGCCTAATTCCGATTAAGCGGCGACGGTCTCTTCCCGCGCGGCGCGGACCTCTTCCGCCTTGGCCTCAACGCCCGCGACGATCTCGTCTATCATATCGATATTATCGGTTTTCCCGGTCTTTTTGCCCGCATGATACATCATGCCGTAGCCCGCACTGCCGCCAGTAAAGCCGATGTCGGTGAACATGGCTTCGCCGGGACCGTTGACGACGCAGCCAATGATCGAGAGGCTGATCGGTTCACGGACGTGGGACAAGCGGACTTCTAAAATTCGGACCGTTTTAATGACGTCAAACCCTTGGCGCGCACAGGACGGGCAAGAGATGATATTAACGCCGCGTGTGCGCAGCCCGAGTGATTTGAGCATATCAAAGCCGACGCGGATTTCTTCTTCCGGTTCATCGGACAGACTGACGCGGATCGTGTCGCCAATCCCGGCCCAGAGCAAACTGCCCATACCAATCGACGATTTGACCGTGCCGATCCGTTGTCCGCCGGCCTCGGTAATGCCGAGGTGAAGCGGCGCGTCAGTCGCGTCAGCGAGTTGATGATAGGCGGCAACAGTCAGGAAGATGTCGGAGGCTTTGACCGAAATTTTATAGTCGTGGAACCCTTCATCATCGAGCATGCGCGCGTGCATGAGCGCGGACTCGACCATCGCGTCTGGACACGGCTCACCATATTTTTCGAGGAGGTCACGTTCGAGGCTACCGCCATTGACGCCGATCCGGATTGAACAACCATTGGCCCGCGCGGCGGCAACGACTTCTTTGACGCGCGCTTGTCCGCCGATATTGCCGGGATTAATCCGCAGGCACGCCGCGCCATTATCAGCCGCTTCGATACCGCGTTTATAATGAAAATGAATATCGGCGACGAGCGGCACATTGACCTGATCCACGATGCTACGCAGCGCTGCGCTGCTCTCTGGATCGGGAACAGAGACACGTACGATATCCGCGCCGACCTCTTCTAGCCGTGTAATCTGCCCCACGGTCGCCTCGACATCATGGGTCAGCGTATTGGTCATGGATTGCACCGCAATCGGGGCATCTCCGCCGACGTAAACGCTGCCAACTTTAATCTTGCGCGATGGGCGGCGCGCAATGGTCCGCCACGGGCGGATCGAGTCGATGGTTTTGGCCCCGGAAGGATTAAGTGCGCTCATGGGCGGGTCATAGCGGAACGGCACGACAGTTTAAAGGCGAAGAGGCGGCGGTTTCGCGTCTAGCACAGCTTAGCGGATGATCGACAGATCGACATTTTTAAGCGGCATACCCTGTGCGCCCAACGCCCCGCGACGGGTGTCGCCGACATAAAGCTCAACCGCGCCCGCATCGCGTACATCAATCGTGTAGCTTTGCCCAATTTCAGCTTGCCATGTCTCGCCCGTGACAAAAACCCGGTTGACCGTAAGCCGTCCGCGCGCGTCGCGAATGCTAATCCAACTGGGCGATGTCGTGCGAACCGTCAGGATATTATCCGGAGTCGGCGCGGCGGTTTCAATCTGCTCCGGGTCAAACGGCACAGTGACAGGGCCCGGCGTGGCGACGGTTTCGAGCTGCACCCCGTACCACGTCCCGAGCATAACTACGGCCGCGACGACACTTAAGGCCGGAACTGTTCCGCGCGGCAGGCGCACACGACGTTTTGGCACAAAATGCGGTTGGTCACGGCGGTTTAAATCGAACACGGCGGCGCTATCGCGTTTGAAATCAGCCACGGATTGTTCGGTGTTGAGGCCCAAAACGCGCGCATAGGCCCGGACATAGCCCATGCCATATCCGATGGTCGGGAGGCGTGTGAGTTCATTGCTTTCCAATGCCGCCAGAAAGTCCCGTCCCACACCAGAGCGTGTCGAGGCTTGATCCAACGACCACCCTAAAGCCAATCGTTGCGCACGCAAACGAGCGCCCAGCAGGAGCGAATTAGTATTTATTGCGTCAGATGGGGCCATCTCGGCTTTCATAGGTCGTCTTATAGCGGAAGGCCGTTAACCATCTCTAAGCGTGAGACCAACCTGTGAATGCAGCGTACATTACAGAAATGTAGATGAACCCGGAATAAATACGACGCTGACAGATGGATATCTCGCCCCTATATAGGGTGAGTGAAACCTTTACTCCAACATTCTGACGCCCGCGCCGCCCTGTTTGCGGGGGCGCTCTCACTCGGATTGCTCTGTGGCGCTTGGATCTTCCAATACGGGTTCGGCTACGCGCCCTGCATCATGTGTTTTTGGCAGCGTTATGCGCATATGGCGGTGATCGGGATTGCCGTCGCGGTTATTCTCGCGCGGGCCGCTTTCGGCCCCGATACAGGCCTTCCAAAATGGCTCGGCCCGGCTGTGTTAATCCTCGCCCTGCTCGGCTCTGCCGGAATAGGTGGATTTCATGTCGGGGTTGAATTTGGCTGGTGGGAAGGCCCGAAAGCCTGTGCCGCCGCGAACATCACAAATATGGCCGCCATCGATCCGAATGATCCGCTCGCGTTTCTGAGCGAACCGCTTGGCCCGATTGCCTGCTCAGACGTCGTCTGGTCATTCCTCGGCCTATCTATGGCCGGCTGGAATATGCTTGTCTCTCTATTAGGCGCAATCGGCACAGCTTATTTAGGCTTTCGCAAGGGCGCGGCATGAAACCGCGAATGAAAAAACTTAGTGCGCCCCGGCGGGTCGCTGAAATGCTGCGCGTGGATCATGCCGGTGAATATGGCGCTGTCGCGATTTACCGCGGACAGCAAGCCGTGTTCGGACGCAGCCCTGCCACCGCGCCGATTGCTGCACAGCTCGCGGAGATGGAAGCCGAAGAACAAAAACATCTTGCCGCGTTTGATCAATTGCTCGTTGAGCGTGAAGTGCGCCCGACCGCCATGACGCCGCTTTGGAACGTTGCGGGTTACGGCCTTGGCGTTGTGACGGCCTTAATGGGCGAAAAAGCGGCCCATGCTTGCACGGAAGCCGTCGAAACTGTCATTGAACAGCATTACGATACGCAAGCCAAAGAAGTCGCCGAGACTGAACCTGAATTGGCTGCGACGTTCCGCGAATTTCGCGAAGACGAATTACATCACCGCGACACGGCGATCGAAGGCGGGGCCCACGATGCCCCCGGCTATCCCGTATTGTCTCGGTTGATCCGTGCGGGGTGCCACGCGGCAATCCGGATTACCGAACGCATTTAAGCACAAAAAAGCCGCCCTCCGGGGAAAGAGAGCGGCTTCCTTAAACGATATAATCGTGTCGTTTAATCTGTGTTTAATCTGCGACTTCTTGAATTTCTTCGCCGACACTTTCGGTGTCTTCACCAATACCTTGGACGGTATTACAGGCGGCGAGTGACAAAGTAGCGGCGAGGACAAGCCCGGCAATGCCGAGGCCTTTTTTATCAATTGATTTTACTGTGTCTTCACGCGTCATGATAATCTCCTGTTGCGGTGTATTACCTCTGATAAACGCCGCATCAGGCCAACGGTTCCGTCCAAATTTCTTATTTTGCCGTTTGCTCACCCAGATAAGGTTTGATCGGTTGCGGAAGCGCTGCGGGGCGACGCGTCCAGTCGGCATTGATCGACTGTCCTAATGCGCTGTTTACTGCCGCGACAAGTCCAGACAGCCCGGGGGCCGCCATCGCCTCATAACGTGCGCGACGCGTGGCCTGCGCCACAGTTTTTGAACTTAGCACATCGCCGAGGGCCAATTGAATGCGCGGCGAGAGGCTCGGGCCAAAGGATCCCACGGTCCGACCGAGCCCGGCCCGTTCAACACGTGCCGCAATCGCGCCCTGCTCAAACGCCAGCGGAACCGTCACTAAAGGCACGCCTGCCGCGACAGCATCCGTTGTTGAATTATAGCCGCCATGAATGATGGCGACGCGGGCTTCGGATAAAACCTCTTGTTGATTGAGGAAATCGCGCGTGATTGTGCCGCGCGGGAGCTCGGACCCGGGCTCCGCTAAACGACCGCCATGTACGACAACAGGCTGCAAGCCCCGCGCATCCGCCGCGGTCGCCATCGCGGATAAAATACGCGTGCGCCCGCCCATCAATGTGCCAAGGGATATAAAAGCGAGCGGACGTCCGTCCCTCTCACTATCAAGTGTTTCAAGCCCCGGATAAGATGCAATCCCGTCCCGCAGGGGGCCAAGATAAGTCGGCGGTGCGGCGCGTGGATAGTCGAGGCTGGCGAGACCTTGCGCCAAATCGGTCGTGCGCGAAATACCGTCATCCACCGACCAAGCCTGTTGCCAATCCTGCAAGCCCTCGGGCTTGGTCAGACCGAAACGACGCGCGCCGGACGCAAGCACACGTCCTTGTTCGGCCATCAGCCAGTTCACAACATTATAATAGCCCCCGTTGAGCCAATATCCGAACGGGCTAGGCCGGTAGCGCCAACCCATAAAAGGCGGCGGGACCGAGGCTTCACGGTTCATCGGTAAGGCGCACGCGAGGCTGATATGTTTCACGCCGTATGAGCGCGATAGACCCCGCGCGACGAGGCCCGCGCCCGGTTCCAATTGGTCATGCAAAATTGCGTCCGCGCCAAGGCGATCAAGCGCAACAGGCAAGTGGGTCAAATAGAATTGGGACAGGGTCGCGACGGTGCTAAACATTTGCCGCACATCACCCCACGACGTCATGCGTGTGAAACACGCGCACAGCGCGTCAAGTTGGCCGGGTGGCAGGTCGTTTTCACCCACAGTCAGCGTCTCAATGTCATCCGCGATTTTTGCGGTCAGATCCGGAGGCCCGACCACAACAGGACGGTGTCCCGCTGTTTGCAGCGCGCGCGCCGCCGCGATCATCGGACGTTGATGTCCGGACAAAGGAAGCGTGATGAGCGCGAGCGTGGCCATAGTCTCTATACGCGCCAGATGACGAGACATTCCGGCACAGTCACAACTCTTTGTTCAACACCTTGAAAAATAATAGTTTATTTTATTCCCACTACAAACCCGCAGCGCTTATCCGTCGGCCAAACGCCGCTCGATCGCGTCCCAACACAAAGCCGCTGCATCCACGCCGGTAAAGCGTTTTAATTCGTGAACGCCGGTTGGGCTGGTCAAATTGATCTCGGTCAACTTGCCCGCAATCACATCAATGCCGACGAGAATTTGACCGCGCGCGCGTAACATTGGGCCCAGTTCTTCGGCGATGGCGATATCGGTTGGCGTTAGGTCTACCGGCTGCGCCGATCCGCCGACATGCATATTCGAGCGGGTTTCGCCCTTTTGTGGGACGCGATTAAACCCGCCCGCCAGTTCTCCATCAATGATGAGAATGCGTTTATCGCCCGCACTGACTTCGGGGATAAAGGCCTGCACCATCACAGGTTCACGGCTCATCGCAAAGAAGGTCTCCAGCAAAGATGAATAATTTGAATCCGTTGACGTAATCTTGAAAATTCCCGCCCCGCCATTGCCGTAAAGCGGTTTGATAATCACAGTGCCGTGTTGCGCCCGAAACGCATCAATTGCGCTTTTGTCGCGCGCGATCATCGTTGGTGGCATC
The DNA here is from genome assembly GCF_014652695.1 of Algimonas arctica. Classification (GTDB taxonomy): domain Bacteria; phylum Pseudomonadota; class Alphaproteobacteria; order Caulobacterales; family Maricaulaceae; genus Litorimonas; species Litorimonas arctica. The sequence goes on along the minus strand of NZ_BMZH01000007.1, from coordinate 35,652 downwards.
AAATGCGCGTAATCCAGCGGGACGATTTTTTCAGGACAAGACCGGACCCATTCGGGATCGTTAGCGACCAACGTCGTACCCTTGAGACGTTCTAGCAAATGCGCAGCAGTTATATAGGCCATATCGAACGGCGGGTCTTGGCGCATCCAGACGACATCCACGTCGTCCGCCAGATTGATCAAGCGACGCGGCTCAAATGTTACGTGGTCCCCGACTTTCGCCTGCACCCGCATCGGTCGCGCGTGAGCCATCACGCGGCCTTGGTCATAAATCAGATGCTGCGGGCCATATTCAAATAGGGTCGCGCCGCGTTCCTGCGCTTCGAGTGCAAGCGCGAAAGTTGTGTCGCCGCCAATTTGGACGGTCTCCATCGGGTCCATCTGAAAGGCGACGCGGTAAGGTGTGGTTGCGGTCATGGCTGCGCTTTGCCGCACAGCGCAGGCGGGCGCAAGCGGACGCACGGCAGCACACACATACGATCCCGTGATGTGAGATACGGATCAAACTCTATCAGCGCTAAATATTGCGAGGGCTAAACATTGCCGGACCCGCGTTTTCGTGGCAGTCAGCCGATATGACCGATGATATCCTTCTGACCAATATGGACTCTGTTCCGGGACGTACAATTATACGTCACATCGGATTGGCCCAAGGCAATGTCGTCCGCGCCAAACATGTCGGACGGGATATTGCGGCGGGCCTCAAAAACATCGTCGGCGGTGAACTCCGCGGATATACAGAATTGCTCGAAGAAGCGCGCCGCGATGCGATCCGCCGCATGACCGAAGATGCCCGCGCGCAAGGGGCCAATGCGGTCGTCAACATCCGGCTCTCGACCAGTTCCGTGACCTCGGGCGCATCCGAGCTTTACGCCTATGGCACCGCAGTCGTCCTTGAATAGAGACGTCGCGCGAACCCTATTATGAACGATATTCTGACATCCATGCTGATCTCGATTGGGCCGTTTGTCGCGCTGCTGCTCATTGGACTGACGTTCGGCACCCTCGCGCAGCGCCGCCATTTGGCACAGCTCGACCAACGCGAGGCCGAGCTGGGTGACTTCATGCTAACAACCTTAGAGCACGCCCCAGGTCGTCACGGCGCGTTAGTCACTGGATCGACGGTTGTCGCCTTTGATTTCTTTCGCCGGATCGCGATTTTACTTCGGAAAATTATTGGCGGGCGGTTTCGCATGCATGAAACGATGATGATGCGCGCGCGGCGTGAAGCCATGCTGCGGATGGCCGAAAGCGCCAAAGCCCAAGGGGCCGTCGCCGTGCATAATATCCGTCTGGTTAGTTCTAATCTCGGCAATAGCGGCTCAGCCATGGGCGGCTGCGAGGTTGTCGCCTACGGCACCGCTGTCTGGATTTAGACTAACGTCTAATAGAAAGTTTTTCGCATGGATGATTGCCACACATTACAGCTGACCTCCGCTGACGGGACCAAGCTCCATGCCCGGCATTGGACCGCACAGGCGCCGCACGCGACGCTGGCTATCGTGCATGGGTTTGGCGAACATTGCGCCCGTTACGCCCCGATGGCGGCGCATCTGACAGCGTCAGGTGTTCAGGTTATCGCAATGGATTTGCGCGGCCATGGTCGCAGTGAGGGCAAACGGGGCGTTATCGCCAGCTATGATGATTTTCGCGCCGATCTCGCCGCTTTGCTGACCCGCGCACGACAGACGCACGACGGGGTCAAAGGTCCGCTGGTGCTATTCGGTCACTCTATGGGCGGGGGTATTGTTCTCGACCACGGCCTTCGCGCCGCGCCCGGTGTGGACGGCATCATTGCGTCAGCCCCGTTGGTGGCCTTAGCCGATCCTATTCCGACGCCTCTCGCATTCGTGGCGAAACTCATTGCCAAAATCGCGCCCCGCGCCGCGATGAAACAACCGATTGATGGTGCAAAGATTTCAACTCTGGTTGAGGAGCAACGCAAATATGTCGAAGACCCCCTCAACCATGGGCAAATGGGATTTAAAACCGCATTGGAACTGATCGCAACCGGCGAGGCTTTAACCCAAAATGCGAGCCGTTGGAATATACCGCTGATCGTCTATCATTCGGATCAAGACCAACTGACAGATTTCGAGACGAGTCGTGATTTTGCCGCTGCTGCGCAGGCAGAATTCCGGGCGTTCACCGACGTTGAACATGAAATGCATAACGATACGACCCGCCCCGCCGTCTATGCGCTCATCAGTGATTTTATCGACCGCCTGTCCGGGCGCGCGTAAGGATGACCGGCATGAAAGTTTTTGCCCTAAAAACCTGCGATACCTGCCGTAAGGCTATCAAAGAATTGCGCGACGCGGGATTAGATTTCGACGTGACCGATGTCCGTGCCGACGGCCTTAACGCCGACGACATCACGATGATTGTCGAGGCTATTGGATTTGAAAAAGCGCTCAATCGCCGATCCACGACATGGCGCGGGCTAGATGACGCCGACAAAGCGGACCTCACCGCGGTCAAAGCTGCCACCTTGATCGAAACGCACCCGACCCTGCTCAAACGCCCGGCTATCACAGACGGGCAGACGACAACCGTCGGCTGGGACAAAGCCACGAAAGCTGTCTGGCTTTAGGCGTTCGTTAGATGTCTATTGAACGGGCACTGTTTGCGACGAACGCCGTCGTCTAGTCGCCCATGTAATCATTTGTGGGTGGCACCCAGTTTTTAACGGCGATCTGTTCGCCTGTTTCCGGATCAACATAATAAGGCGGCGCATTTGGGTCGACATTAAACGGACTGTCTGATTGGCCGAGATTGTAAGGCGCGGGCATTTGCGGCGTGCGGTAAGGCACAGACTCGTCCATCGGGGCTTGGCGCATAGGCGCGGGCACATCCGTGCGGTCCTGTTCTGGTAGAGGTTCTGTCCGCAGAAAATCTGGCAAGGCGCGTTGGGTGGGCGCCGCCGCTTGGGCACCGACTTGCATTTCGATCGGCACATCCGCGATACGCACATAAGAGATCACTTCGCGTGTGCCCCGTGTCAGCGACGCGATTTTCGCCGCGCGTTCCAACTCGCCGGGGTCACGGGCCACGCCCAAAAGATAAACAATTCCATCATGGGTCTCGATATTAAAGTTAAGGCCTTTGACATATTTGTCGGCCGTCAGACGAGCGCGAACTGATTTTTCGAGCACCCCATCCTTGGTATTACGCATGAATCCCTGCTTATCACTGATCATGATTTCATTGCCAACTTGGTCAATATTGGGCGCGGACCACGCGATACGCGCCGCCTCGATCCGATCTTCTTGGCGCGGCGCAGTCCCCGTCAGCAGGGCAATACCTTGAGCCACTTCGACGTCGACGCCGCCCATTTCATAAGCATAGGCCCGTTTAAGGCGGGCTTCGATGGCACGCCCGGCATTCACATCATTCAGAGAGCCGACAAAACTCCGCTCATCGTCCTTTTTAATTCCTGCACTGGCGACGGCGCAACTCGATAGATGCGCAGCTGAGAGCATGAGAACGGCAAGGAGGGCAGCAGGTTTAAACATGAGTAAAGCCTAAACAAACACCGTCACCAAGCCGTTAACGTCACCACCCGCGGAACACATCCCGGCGATGCGTAATCCGCCAGCGTCCTGTCACAATCGCAATATCGTAACGGAGCGCGGCGCCTTGATCGACAAATTGGGGGTGACGCGACAAGAAAATCTCACCCGCGCGAATGATCCGTTCTTCCGACCGCGCGGTCACAGGATCAATCGTATGTTCAGCCTTGGCGCGCTGTTTGACCTCAACAAAGATAAGCGTTTTGCCGCGCCGCGCGACAAGATCAATTTCGCCAGAACGCGTCTTAAAGCGTCGGGCGAGAATGCGGTGGCCTGTCAGGATCAGATAAAGCGCGACCCAGTGTTCCGCAACTCGGCCCGCTTTCTCTGCGCGCTGACGGGATTTCTGGGGGCGTTTATCGGTCACATCTATTTCAAAGAAAGACCGAGCGCATAGAGCTCACGCTTGGACCAGCCCGAGACTTCCGCCAGTTCCGCACATGCGCCTTTGAGCTTCATCGTTTCCAAATGATCGCGCAACGCGTCGCGCACGACTTCGCCGTCCCAGCGACTTGTTTCCGGGCCGTGAACCAACAGCACAATCTCGCCCCGAGGGGGATCAGAGGCGATACCGTCAGCCAGTTCAATGAGTGTCCCGTGGCGCGCCTCTTCGTAATGTTTGGTCAATTCGCGCGTTATGGCTGCCGTCCGATTCCCCAAACTGACGGCTAAGTCGCGCAAACAAGCTTCGATTCGCGGACCTGTTTCAAAGAAAATCAGAGTTCCGGGAATATTGCGCAACCCGTCAATTTCGCGCTGACGGGCCACGGACCGCGGCGGTAAAAACCCCGCAAAGAAGAAACGATCACTCGGCAGGCCCGATTTAACCAGTCCGGCCATAACGGCGCTCGCCCCTGGCAGTGGAAACACGTCAATTCCGGCGTCGACGGCGGCGCGGACCAAGCGAAACCCCGGATCGCTTACCAGCGGCGTTCCTGCGTCGGACACGAGCGCGATGGTTTCGCCCTTTCTTAGCGCTTTAATCAGCGCGGGAATCCGTTTTGCCGCATTATGGTCATGATAGGCTGTGACAGAGGCGGAAATATCATAGGCAGAGAGCAGTTTTGCGGTCACGCGCGTATCTTCGGCTAAGAGGTAGTCAGCCCCGCGCAAAACGTCGAGGGCGCGCAGCGTAATATCGCGGAGATTGCCAATCGGTGTCGCAACCACATAAAGGCCCGGTGCAAGTCGATCTGTTGCAGCGGGTTCATGTTGCGTGTGCGACTGCGCGCTTATAGAAGAAGTGTTGATGGTCGGGCCCTTGAAAAATTGGGGGACGTTTTGACGTCAGAGTTTAATTCCGGGAGATACTGTTGAAACAGTCTATGCGCGAGCGCGCCCAAAATTCCAAGATCGCGCTACCGTGCGGGATGAAATCAGCTGTCGCGGCTTTGACCGCCCTGATGCTGAGCGCCTGTACAACAGTTCCGCTGGATCCGCAGCCTTTGCCCGGCCCGTCGACGCAAAGCCCCCAACAACCGACAGGGCCGACACAAACGGACCCGACGGCACCCACCGGACCCCTTCAACCTGATGTCGTCGTCGACGCCCCCATTGTTGTGCCTGACCATGCAGCGCCGTTTTACAATAACCGCGACGGCATCACTTTGCCGCATATGGCGGGTCGCGACATAAAGCGGTTAGCGCTATTACTGCCCTTCTCCGCGCAAAGTCCGCGTTTGCGTGACGAAGCTAATTCAATGTTCCAAGCCGCGGAACTCGCCCTGTTCCAACGCCCGGACGCCGACGTTGTCCTGACCGTACTCGACACAAAAGGGACCGAAGACGGCGCACGCTCTGCCGCGCGCGCGGCTCTGCAACAGGGCGCCGATGTCATTCTGGGCCCTATCATCGCCGGGAATGTCCGAGCCGCCTCACAAGAAGCCGCTCGGTCCGGAACCCCCTTACTCTCATTTTCGAATGATCAGTCCGTGGCCGCGCGCGGTCGCTATCTCGTCTCCTTCCCCCCTGAAGCGGAAGTGGACCGAATTGTCGCCTATGCCGCGACAGAAGGCGTCCAGAACTTCGCCTTTTTTGGCCCAGATGACGCGTATGGTCGTCGCGTCAGACGCGCCTATGAGGCTGCCGTGGCTCGAGTCGGCGGCGAAATCACCGCCGCTGAAATGTATAAAGGCGACGATATATCTGTGATGCAGGAGCCGGCCCGCCGGCTGGCCGAATATCATGCCGAAGGCCGTGCCGCGCGCGATATCTCGCGCGATTCTTTCGAAGCCATTCTCCTACCGGAAGGCGGAACCGCCCTCCGGTCTCTCGCGCCGCTCTTGCCATTTTACGGTATCGATCCGTCTCGCGTCTTGTTTATGGGGACGTCGCGCTGGGATAATAATGATACGGTACGCGAACCCGCTTTGCGCGGTGGAGTTTTTGCCGCGTCTGACAAAGAAGCCCGTGAAACTTTCCTCTCTGACTTTGAACGCGCTTTTGGAACGGAGCCGTCTTCGCTCGCCAGCTTGGCCTATGACGCTGTGCAACTTGGCTCTATTGTTGCGGACGGCGACCCGCGTGAACGGATCGCACGGGTTGAAAGCCCGCTCGGGTTTTATGGCACGGATGGCTATCTTCGCTTTGGTCCCGATGGTCGGCCTGAGCGCGGCTTGGCCGTCTACCGTATTCGCGACGGCCAGTTCCGAGTCATTGATCCAGCGCCGCTCGGCCCCGCGCCAGAAAGTTGATAACTCCTCAACGTTGCTCACACTCGCTTAACTCACCTTAACCACGCTCCTTAGCGCGCTTTTAGGGCGTTGCCGATAAACGGCTTTCAACGAACGTTGCAAAAACGTCGGTGAAAGGTGGTTTTTATGCGTGCTCGCCCCCCCGCGACTCTGAACAATTTAGCGAACAAGCCTCTTCCGCTCGCGCCCTCATATGTGCCCGCCGGACGCCTTGTTGGCGTTCTCTGTGCGGCGGATGAACCATCTTGCCATGCACAAATGCTCAGCGCGACTCTGCGATTGGCGCGCGAAGCCGCCAGTCGCGGCGAAACTGTATTGCTGCTCGACGGCACGGACGGAGCGTTGATGGAAGCTGCAGGCGTGCTGTATTCGCGCACACTCGACGATTTTATCGACGGCCGGTGTGAGCTCCGCGACGCCTTGTTTGTCACCTCGAATGAACATTTTTCCGCGGGCGTTATCAATCCAGACCGCCTGTCTGACACGCTCGGAACAATGGCGGGTCTTTCGCTCGCCTATGACTGGGTGTTTACCGTCGGTCCCGCTGGACTCTCCTCGGCGCAAGCCTCGCTCGCAGCGGGGTCAGATATTTGCCTACTCGGTTATGACACGCGCGTTGATGGTTTCATGCGTGCCTATTGGACTGTTGATGCTGTGCGTCGCCGGAACCGCCTCTGGGATCCTGTAACCATCTCATTGGGCCCCCTCGAAGATGCAGCCATCACCGCGCTTATGTTACGGGACGTGGTGCGCGATCACCTCGGCGCGCCGACGCCTTATGGCGGACATGCTATGGACGCTGGCTTACCCGTCTCTGTGCTCGACAAAATGCGCGGTATTACGGATCGCGCCCGGATCGCCCGCACCGGATAAAGCTGCTATTTTCAGAGACAACAGGATAACTGCGCAGGAAATGGCGCAGTCGCCCGTTGGAGTGTATGACAGTTTAAAAAAAGGAGACCGTCATGCAGAAAGCTCTACTACTTCTCGCCGCGACTGCTTTGGTAGCCGCGACTCCCGCCACTGACCTCGACAAAAATGGCGAAGTCAGCCGCGCCGAATTTATGGCCGCAAGCGACGCTCGCTTCGCCGCTGCCGATGCGAATTTCGATGGGCAGTTAACGCGCGACGAAATGAAAGCGCTCGGCGAAGCCAAACGCACCGAACAAGCCAAAGAACATTTTGCCAGAATGGACGCCAACGGCGATGGCGCTGTGTCTGAAGCTGAAATGCTGGCCGCGCGTGACGCCATGAAATCCCATATGGGCGACCGCAAAGACGGGCGCCGCGAAAAAATGATGGAGCGCTTCGATACAAATGCGGATGGCGAAATCTCTGAGGCTGAACGCGCCGTGGCGCGCGAGTTGGCCGAAGCCAAACGCGGCGAAAGACACGCGAAACGTGGCGAGAAAAAAGCAGAACGCAAATCGCGCCGCGCTGAACGCCCCCGCCTCGATGCAGATGGTGACGGCCTTGTTAGCCGTGCCGAATATGACGCGATGGCCGAGGCTTTGTTCGTCCGCATGGACGCCAATGGCGACGGTGTGTTGACCAAAGGCGAAGGTAAAAAGCCGCGCGGCCCGAGGAAAGACAGGGGTGAGCGTCGCTAGACGCCACAGCTCTTGACTGACCCCGATCATGATCTCATCCTCGGCCTTCGGGCCGGGAATGAACCCGCGCTTCGCGCGCTGATGGATCGGCGTATGCGGACGGTTCACCGTCTGGCGTATCGTTTGCTCGGAGATGAATTCGAGGCTGAGGATATTTGCCAAGATACATTTCTAAAATTCTGGCGCGCTGCGCCGGAATGGCGAGAGGGCGAAGCCCGCATACTGACGTGGCTTTGCCGTGTCGCCACCAACGCCTGTTACGATCGATTGCGCAAATCACGCCCCGATCTCCCGGGCGATATGAGCGAAGAACCGGATCGTCGGGACGGTGCAGATACGACCCTCGTCGCGCGTCAACGCTGGGATGCGTTACAGGCTGCGATGATGAACTTACCGGAGCGGCAACGCGCTGCGCTCTCGCTACGGTATGATGACGCCCTGTCACAGCGCGAGGCTGCGGACATTATGGGGACAAGCGAAAAAGCCTATGAGGCCCTGCTTGTTCGGGGCCGGAAAACGTTGAAAGCTTGGATGCAGGAGAGTGAACATGCCTGACGATTTAAAACAAATATTTGAAACCAGCGTCGTTCCCGCGCCGCGCGCGGATTTGTCCGAGCGCATCATCGCCGCGACGCAGGCACAAGCGCCGCTCATGGCGGCGAATGATCGTAAACCTTGGTTTCAAAACTCCGGATTTTTGAGCGCCGCGGCGGGCATTGCCGCAACAGTGGTCGCGGGCTTCTTTGTCATAAGCAGCCAGCCCAATGAAGCTGAGCTCTGGGCGGCCCACGCCGACGTCACCGGTTTTGGCGAGCTTTACGCTTGGGTTGATGCGGATGTGGACATCGAGGGCCCGTAACACATACCCGTCACAGTCACTCACACCCGTCAAAGCCCCGCGTGTGGGGCTTGCTAAACGCCGCCTGCTCGCTTACGCGCCGCCTCTTCTATTAAAGCCACATTATCGGCGCTCTCATGTTTTCTTCGACCTTATCGGCTCTGGCCGACCGCATTTCCGTTCCCGCCCGTCGCCGATCCGGCCCAATGACCTTTACTTTCGGTCGGACCAAGACCGAGCTATTGGCCGGTCTGACCGTCGCTCTCGCCCTTGTCCCTGAGGCCGTGGCCTTCGCGCTTGTCGCAGGTGTGGCGCCGCTCGTGGGCCTCTACGCGGCCTTTATCGTCGGATTGATTACGGCGCTGATCGGCGGACGTCCCGGGATGATTTCGGGCGCGACAGGCGCGCTTGCGGTCGTCATGGTCGGACTCGTTGCGCTACACGGCGTCGAATATCTCTTCGCGACTGTCGTGCTCATGGGTATTTTGCAAATCCTCGCGGGCGTGTTCCGTCTGGGTAAATTCATCCGTCTCGTGCCGCACCCGGTCATGCTCGGCTTCGTTAACGGCCTCGCCATTGTCATCGGCCTTGCGCAGCTGACCCAGTTCCAAACGTCGCCTGCGCCCGCCACGGATCACCCCGGCCCGTTCAACATGCTCAACGGCACATGGATGGAAACGCCGCAATTGTTGGTGATGCTCGCCCTCGTGTTCCTGACCATGTTCCTCATCTGGGTGACCCCGAAGATCACGAAAATTATCCCGGCGCCACTCGCAGGTATCGGCATTGTCGCCGCGATTGTGATCGGTTTTGGCATTGATGTGCCCAATGTCGGCGACATGTCGTCAATCAAGGGCGGCCTGCCGACGTTTCATCTTCCGATGGTTCCGATCAATCTCGAAACGCTTGAAATCATTGTCCCTTATGCCATCATTCTGGCGGCCATTGGCCTCATTGAGAGCCTGCTGACGCTCAACCTTGTTGGCGAAATCAAAGAAGAACGCGGCGGCGCGAGCCAAGAATGTGTCGCGCAAGGTGTCGCCAATACGGTCACCGGATTTTTCGGCGGTATGGGTGGGTGCGCCATGATCGGCCAAAGCATGATCAATATGAAATCCGGCGGGCGCACGCGCCTCTCTGGGATTTCAGCCTCTTTATTTCTGCTCGCCTTTATCCTGTTCGCCAGTCCGGTGATCGAAGTCATTCCCTTGGCCGCGCTCGTCGGCGTCATGTTCATGGTCGTAATCGGGACGTTCGCGTGGCAGTCTTTGACCATTATGACGCGAATTCCGAAGTTGGATGCGGCTGTCATTATCCTCGTCACCGTCGTGACCGTGTGGCACGATTTGGCGGTTGCCGTTGTCGTTGGCGTTATCGTCAGTGCGCTGGCTTATGCATGGAATGCATCGCGCCGGATCGACGCGCACACGACTGTCACGGACGACACCAAAGTCTATAAGCTCGAAGGTCCGCTCTTCTTTGGCTCAGCCGAAGGCTTTTCAGAATTATTCACAATCGCCGACGATCCGGACACCGTGATTGTCGATTTCGCCCATTCGCGCGTCGTCGATCAGTCCGCCTTGCAAGCGATTGAAGCCCTCGCCGCGAAATATGTCGCCGCCGGCAAACAGCTACAACTCCGACACCTCACTCATGACTGCCACCAGCTGCTGAACAAAGCCGGGCAGTTGATCGTCGATAGCGATGATGATCCGGATTACGAATTGGCGGTCGATTACAATGTCCGCCTCGGACGATTAGGCAGTGGTCACTAGGGCGCAACTCTATTAGACCCTCTTGCAGACCCTCAATATCTGCAGGAGCGCCCGATGTGCGACGACCTTACCGAACTCGAAAACCAAGGGTTCTATGAAAAGCAGATCACGCGGCGAGGTTTCAGTCTTCTCGCGGGCGGCGCGGCTATTTCGGTAGCTTTCGCCGGGTGTGTCCCCGGTGAACCGATGTCCGGCGTGACAGAATCCGATGTGATGATCCCGACTCCGGATGGAGAAGCCGATGCCTATTTCGTCCATCCCGCGCACGGGGCCACAGCGGCCGTCTTAATTTGGCCAGATATTGTCGGCTTACGGCCCGCCTTTAAAATGATGGCTAAGCGCCTAGCCAATGACGGTTATGCCGCGCTCGTCGTTAATCCCTATTACCGCCAAGTTCGCGGACCGTTGGTCAAGGTCGGACAGACATTTCGAGACCCTGGGGTACGGGCTAAAATTGTCCCTTACGCCCGGGCCTTGACCCGCGAGACCAACCGCACAGACGCGAGCGCCTTCATTGACTGGCTCGACGCGCAAAAGGCCGTGGATACCAGCCGAGGCATCGGCACGACGGGCTATTGCATGGGCGGACCGATGACGATGGTCACAGCCCACACCCGCGCAGACCGTATTCGTGCTGGGGCCAGTTTCCATGGCGGCGGCCTCGCGACAGAGGCGGCGGATAGTCCGCATACGCTGATCAAAGACATGAACGCTGACTATCTTATCGCGATTGCCGCCAATGATGATGAGCGCGATCCCGACAGCAAACAGGTTTTGCGCGACACCTTTGACGCGACCGACAATGCCGCCGAGATTGAGGTGTATGCCGGGACGCAGCACGGTTGGTGTCCGCCTGATTCTGCCGTCTATAACGAAGCGGCCGCCGATAAAGCGTGGGCGCGTATGTTGGCGTTGTTCTCAACCACCTTGAGCTAAAGCGCGCGTACGGCCTTGACCAAGCGCGCAAGGTCGTGCGCATTATTATAGGCGTGAACACTGGCCCGGATCATATCGGGTAAGGCGCGTTCTTGCATGTCAAGGCGCGCCGAACCCTGCGGGACGGTTGAAACATTGATGTTTTGTGCGCGCAGGGTTTGCTTGGCCGCCCCCACATAGACGCCCGACTTACTAAACGTCACAATGCCGGATTTCTGCACGCCCGGATCATGCACTGTGACTGTCGGTATCGCCGCGAGCTGAGTGCGTAAATCCGCCGCCAGTGTCTGCACGCGCGCGGCCATCGCGTCCAACCCAACGTCCAACGCATAGCGCACGGCGCGGGCCAGTCCGATCTGTCCGGCGACATTGCGTTCCCATGTTTCGAACCGCCGCGCCCCGTCTGCCAAACGATAACGATCAGGCGCCAACCACTCTGCGCCTTGCATATCAACCATGGCGGGTTCGAGCTGTTCCGCCAAATCCCGGCGCATATAAAGAAAGCCCGTGCCGCGCGGGCCGCGCAGAAATTTCCGCCCCGTCCCTGTTAGCGCGTCACAGCCGATTGCCTGCACATCCAGCGGCATTTGCCCGGCCGATTGGCACGCATCGAGCAGATAGAGCAAGCCGTGCGCCTTGGCGAACCGCCCGACCGCAGCAGCGGGTTGGATCAGGCCGGATTGCGACGGGCAATGGGTCAGTAGGATCAGCTTCGTGGAGTCGCGAACAAGACCGGGCAGCGCGTCCAGATCGATCTGTCCGTGCAGATCGCTCGGGACAAGATCAATTTCCAGCCCTTTGCGCTGCGCCAGTTGTAAGAGTGCTAGATAATTGGAAGAATAGGTCGAGCGGTGGACTAAAACCCGGTCGCCCGGTTCGAGCGGCAAAGCATAAAACACCGCGTCCCATGCTCTGGTAGCGCTTTCCATGAACGCGATCTCAAGCGGGTCGCAGTTGAGCATGGCGGCAAAGGCATCATAAAAATCCGCCATCGCAACCGCAGCTTCGTCCTGCGCTTCATACCCGCCCACCGCCTGCTCCCGCGCAAGATGCACTGTCATCGCCGTATAGACTGGCATCGGCATCAAAGACGCGCCAGCATTGTTGAAATGAGCGAGGTTAGCGCAAGCGGGCGTGTCGGCGCGGAGGGTTGAAAGGTCGAGGGTCATCTATCGATGTCGACAAACAACTGTGACAGTGCGGCAGCCGCGAAATAGGGAATTCCTACCGATAAGATCGATCCAAGGATCAATATGAGAAACGGCATCGATATCGCAAACATAACGCTCTCGTAGCTTATGGCCTGAGAGAATAATGAAACCAATCCGCTCCCCACGCCAAAAAATACGAGAGAGATTATGACTGTGAAAACGCCCGCGAAAACCATTCGACCCCGGCTTCTTGGCGGATGTTTCGGCCAGGTGATCAAGGCCGCTGGAAACGTGCCAATTGAATAGAGAAGCGTCATCCCCAGAACGTCCCATTCACCATTGGCCGGCGTTCCAGACAAAAATATGGCTATAATTATCGCAACGAATGAACCAGCAACTTGGGCAACGCTGGCGTAGACCAGCCGGGTTTTGTACTTATCCGGTAAAGTCCACCGCATCACAGACACTGGATACCAGCTAGTCCCGCTTAAGACACACTGCGGTCGCCTCGCCGCCACCAATACACAGGCTCGCCACGCCTGTTTTTAGATCGCGGCGTTCCAATTCACCAATGAGGGTCGCCATAATGCGCGCGCCGGAGGCCCCAATCGGATGGCCGAGCACGCAACCGCCACCGTTCACATTGACCTTCTCATGGGGGATGCCCATTTCCTGCATCGCTATCATCGGCACGACGGCGAAAGCTTCGTTGATTTCCCACAAATCGACGTCCTCGACATCCCACCCGGCGCGGTCCAGCGCTTTGCGCATGGCATAGACAGGGGCCGTGGTGAAGCGCGCTGATTCATGCGCGTGGGCTGCGTGAGAGACGATTTCAGCAAGGACTTTATGGCCGCCCGCTTCGGCTTGGCTGCGGCGCATCAGCACCATCGCGGCCGCACCGTCATTGATTGAACTGGCATTCGCAGCCGTCACAGTGCCGTCTTTTGTGAAGGCGGGACGCAGCGCCGGAATCTTCTCCGGGCGCGCATTGCCCGGACCTTCATCCGCGTCGACAATGACCTCACCCTTGCGGGTTTTGACGGTCACAGGCGTGAGTTCGCGGTCAAAACCGCCGCTCTCTTGCGCGGCTTTGGCGCGGCGCACTGACTCAATCGCGTAGGCATCTTGTTGCTCACGGGTGAATTGATATTCGGTCGCGATTTCGTCGGCAAATACGCCCATCGCGCCGCCCGCATAGGCATCGGTCAGCCCGTCATGCATCATGCTATCAATCACTTGCTGATTGCCCATACGCATCCCGGCGCGCGCCTTGGGTAGGAGGTAAGGCGCATTCGACATGGACTCCATGCCGCCCGCGACCGCGATATTGATGCTGCCTGCTTTAATGGCGTCATGCGCCATGATTGCCGCCTGCATTCCAGAGCCGCACATTTTATTGACGGTGGTGGCTTCGGTCGAAATGGGGAGGCCTGCGCCAATTGCCGCCTGACGCGCGGGGGCTTGGCCCAAACCGGCCGGCAATACGCAACCCATAATCGCTTGTTCCACCGAGTCTGCCTCGACGCCGGCTTCGCTCATCGCCGCTCGGATCGCTGTCGCGCCCAATTCAGGCGCCGTCACAGTCGACAGATTACCCATGAACGCGCCCATCGGCGTGCGGGCTATACCCACGATAACGACGGGGTCAGAAGGGGAAGAGTGAGTCATGGCAGTCTTTCTATTGGGACGCATTGATTTTAATGGTTTTTATTCAGGTTTTGAAGTCTCATCCACGGGTTTAACGGCCTCTTTTTCCGCTAAGCGGCGCTGGATCGATTTTAGCTTTATATCGCGCATTTCTTTTTCCGTGCGCCGACTGTGCCAAAATTTCAGCCCGAGAGCCGCGGCGAGAAAAAGAACAAGCCAACCCAGCATCGGCTTAAGTGCCGTCAGTCTCGGACGCTTGCTGTTTGCGGCGCGCGTCAGCTTTTATCTGCTCTAATTTGCGGCGCCGTTCGGCCCGTTCATCCTCAAATCGTTGTTTCTGACGACGGTTATAGACGAAGAGCGCCGCAACAACGGCGGCGAGAAGAACAACAAGAAGGATGGACGTCTGATCAGTCATGGAGAGTGTCTACTCAATTTAGCCAAATGAATATGTCAGCTTACCATTTGGGGTCTGGGCGCGCGGCGTCAATGATTTGTTGGACAATGATGGCAATATTTGAACCTGAAAGGCGTCCGAAAACCTGTCCGGGACAGGGACAGGTTCCTTAGGCCGTTTGGGTGATCCACCCCCCGCCAAGCGTGCGCTGCGCATCATCGCGGTCCGCATAGAACGCACAGGCTTGGCCCGGTGAAATTCCCATATCGGGTTGGGCCAGTTGAACACGGACCTGCCCGTCATCAATGTGCAGGGTCGCGGCTTCCGGCGGGCGCGTCGAGCGCACTTTAACCCGAATGGCCGTACCATTGGCCTCAGCCAGTGTGCCCGGTCCGATCCAATTGACATCGTTTAGATAAATTGTGTCACGCAACAAGGCGTCCCGCGGGCCGACAATGACTTGGCCTTTATCCGCATCGAGGCTGACAACGAAAAGTGGGTCCGTGCCCGTGTTTTCGCCCAGACCCAGCCCCCGCCTTTGGCCGACCGTGTAATACATCACACCGCGATGGCGTCCGAGAACGGTCCCGTTTTGATCCACAATATCGCCCGGTTGCGCCGCGTGCGGACGGATCTTTTCGATCACATCCGTATAGCGGCCTTCCGGCACAAAGCAGATATCTTGACTATCCGGCTTGGACGCCACGTTCAGGCCCATTTCGGTCGCCAAACGCCGGGTCTCATTCTTGTCCAAATGACCGAGCGGAAACCGTAGAAAATCAAGCTGCGCATGCGTCGTCGCAAACAGAAAATAGCTCTGATCTTTGCCGCCATCAAAGGCGCGGTGGAGTTCCGGCCCATCGGGGCCTTCAACGCGTTGGATATAATGACCCGTCGCCATACAGTCCGCGCCCAAATCCTTGGCCACATCCAAGAGATCGCGAAACTTCACGGTCTGATTACAGCGCACACACGGAATGGGCGTTGAGCCTTTGAGGTAGGTGTCGGCGAAATCCTCAATCACGGATTCGCGAAAGTTGGTTTCATAGTCGAGCACATAGTGCGGAAAGCCGACCATTTCTGAGACGCGGCGGGCGTCGTAAATGTCTTGCCCGGCGCAACAGGATTTGGCCGATTTGA
The DNA here is from genome assembly GCF_014652695.1 of Algimonas arctica. Lineage (GTDB taxonomy): Bacteria > Pseudomonadota > Alphaproteobacteria > Caulobacterales > Maricaulaceae > Litorimonas > Litorimonas arctica. The sequence continues at coordinate 19,891 of NZ_BMZH01000007.1, read as the reverse complement.
CCGCCGCGCCGTGATCATAAAGCTGCAGCGTCACACCGACAACATCATAGCCTTGGCGCGCTAGCAAAGCCGCGCAGACAGAGCTGTCCACGCCGCCGCTCATCGCCACGACAACGCGCGTTTCACCTTCCGGCTTGGCGAATCCAAGAGAATTCAGCGTATGTTCAGAAATAGTCTGGGTCATCTTATGTCGCATATAGGAAGCCGAGCGAGCCAAGTCGACGGTCCGAGTCAGGCCTGCGTGCCGACGATTTTTGTCAACAGAATCAAACCGCTACCGAAACAATCCACAGAGTGTTGCGCTGCTGTTAACCTTGATTATTGTCCATTAATAAAGGTAAACAACTGAAAACATTAGCTAAATTACGCGCCGCTTAAGGTGTCTTTAAGACCCAGTCGCTATCTCAAAACATAATGAAAACACGCGAGCTCTTTGGTGGAAGAGACTCGTCCTATGAGAAGAGAGACGCAGCCAATGAGCGAGCGGATGAAAAAACGGGAACATGTCGTGATCGGCCCGGAAGGGACGCCCTTGACATTGGCAGACTTGCCAAAGCCCGACACAGTGCGTTGGGTGATCCGACGCAAGGCCGAAGTCGTGGCCGCGGTTCGAGGCGGCTTATTGACGCTCGACGGAGCGTTGGACCGCTACGGTCTCTCGTCAGAAGAATTTATGAGCTGGCAGCGATCGATTGAGAGCTACGGCATTAGCGGACTGCGAACGACGCGGATTCAGCAATATCGCTAGTCTGCACCACACGATTAAAAACCCGGGCTTGTCCCGGGTTTTTTTATGGCGAGGCGTTATAGAAGAAGCGCGCGCGTCAGGGCGTCCAGCACCATACGTCCCCGGGGCGTCGCCCGGAGCCGATCCCCGTTGATCGACAACAGCCCCTCTTCTACCAGCGCAGGATCAATCGCGAGCGCCTGTCCTTGAATATCCGCCAATCGCGAGAGTGACAGCCCGTCCTCGATCCGCAGGCCCATCATCACATATTCTTCGGCCGCAGCCTCAGCGCTGAGCCTATCGCGATCTGTCAGCGCCGTTCCGTCTGTCTTAACGGCGCGAATATAGTCCGTCGGCCGAAGCGCCGTTTCCGTCGCTATCCGGCCCGCATCCGTCCACAGCCGCCCATGTGCGCCCGGACCGACCCCAACATAATCATACCCCCGCCAATAGGCGAGATTATGGCGCGACTCCGCGCCCGGTTTGGCGAAGTTTGACACTTCGTAATGGCGATAGCCCGCAGCCCGTAAACGAGCGCTGATCATCTCAAAGTCTTCTGCGCTCTGATCCTCGCTCACGGCCCTGCGGGTTCCGCGGGCCTCTGCCCGCGCGAAGGCCGTGCCGGTTTCAATTGTCAGCTGGTAAGTCGAGATATGCGCCACACCGAGATCCAGCAATATATCCAAATCTTCGGACAGACGTGCCTCCCGTTCGCCCGCGACGCCGAAAATTAAGTCGGCTGACACAGAGGCGAAATTATCCACGGCGTGGGAAAGCGCATGGCGGGCAGACGCGCCGTCATGGTCCCGACCCAGGCGCGTCAGAACCGCATCATCAAAACTTTGCACCCCCAGCGACAAGCGCGTGAGGCCGGCTGCGCGCCAAGCGGCAATCCGCGCCTCTGTCACATCATTGGGGTTCGCCTCTAGCGCAATCTCGGCGCCCTCTGTCGTCCAGAGCGACCTGACAGCCTCCGTGAGGGTTGTGAGTTGCGCGCCTGTGAGCAGCGACGGCGTCCCTCCGCCAAAATGGATTGAGCTGACCTCACGCGCGCCGCTCCAATCCCGCCAATAAGCAAGATCAGCCACCATCGCCGCGACCAGCTGCTCACCTTCATCGGCGCGCTTGTCCAAATGCACATTGAAATCGCAATAAGGGCAAATGGCCGCGCAATAGGGCCAGTGCAAATAGACCGCGAGCGGGTCGGCGTTAAGTCTCTGAACCATCGGACGGACCGTGAGGGAATTGATCCGCGAGAAACTTGGCAAAGGCATCCGCCCGGTGACTTTTGTCGTGCTTCGCTTGTGGGTCGATTTCCGCGAAGGTCAACCCATCGCCCGTCATAACAAAGATCGGATCATAGCCAAAGCCACGGTCGCCACGCGGCGGCCAGACGATATTGCCCTTGCAGTCCCCTTCGTAAACCGTGCTGCTGCCATCGGGAAAGGCCAAGCAAAGCGCGCAAACAAAGCGCGCGCTGCGGTCTTCGCTATCGCCCAATTCGCGCTGCACCCGTTCCATGGCGCGCATGAAATCGCGGTTTCCGTCCACGTCCTCGGCCCAACGCGCGGCGTAAATGCCCGGCTGTCCGTCCAAAGCGGTGATATCAATGCCACTATCATCGGACAAAGCGGGATGGCCGGACGCGGTGGCCGCAGCGACTGCTTTTAGCCGGGCATTGCCCGCGTATGTCGTTTCCGTCTCGTCCGGCTCAGGCAGATCAAGCTCCGCCGCACTAATCGCTGTCAAACCAAACGGGGCGAGAAGCGCTCGGATTTCACGGACTTTGCCTTCATTATGAGAGGCAACAACGAGGGTTTGACCCGACATCAGGCGATGGGACGGAGGGGTCTGCGGGCGGGTATCATTCATGCGATCCGCATACGGGGGGGAGCAGTCTGGCGCAACGGCGGCTTGCTTACGCGATATTATCGTTTATCAACTCCTATATGGCTCAAAGCCCACACATAAGCGCGTCACCCACTGGCAAGCCTGTTACCAGCAGCCTGATTCTGCTGTTGCGAGTCGTGCAAGCGCTGATGTTGATTGGCCTTATTGTTCTGGCCGTTGCGGCGATTGCGTTCCTCTTCGACACCCCTTTGCGCATTTGGTTGCTGAGCAATTCTGAGCCGACCAATATGCCAAGCATGGGCCGCCTCGCCTTTGCGTGTGCGACAGGCGCGATCACTGCGGCGGCATGGCTCGCCGTGCTGTCGATCTTGATCAGCGTGATCCGCACGGTGCAATTAGGCGACCCCTTTGTCGAAGCCAACATTATCCGCCTTAGGGCCATGTGGATGCTCATCGCGGCGACTGAAGTCTTCCGCATCGTCGTGCATTCCGTCGCCAATATTTCTGTCGGAGCGCTCGGCGTCGCGCCAGCGGAGACAGGCATGGATATCCGAATCGGCACATGGTTCTTAGTGTTGGTCATCGCGGCACTGAGCGAAGCTTTCCGCCAAGGCGCGGAAATGCGCGCCGAGCAGGAACTCACGATTTAGTGGCTATTCAAGTCAATCTCGACCGCGTGCTGCTTGATCGCAAGATGAGCTTAACGGAATTGGCCGACCGCGTCGGTATCACGCTCGCCAACCTGTCAATTTTGAAAACAGGTAAAGCCCGCGCTGTGCGGTTCTCAACGCTGGATGCGCTCTGTCGCGAGCTGGATTGTCAGCCGGCAGATATATTGGAATATGTCGCGGACGAGTAAACGGGTCGGCGTCGTCGCAATGTTCGGTCCATAATCAACACGAACTTGCCGTCGTGAACGCCTTTGAACGGGGCGAAAAACGCCCCGCCCATTCATCGGTTATTTTAACGCCGCTTTTTGCATCTCGCAAAGCTCGGCAATTCCTTTACGCGCCAACCGCGTCAGCTCATCCATTTGCTCACCGGAAAACGGCTCTTCTTCCGCTGTGGCTTGCACCTCAATGATCCCGCCATTGGCCGTCAGCACAAAGTTCGCATCGGCTTGAGCCGCTGAATCTTCCGTATACTCGAGATCAAGGCGGCAAGTGCCATCAACGATGCCGCAGCTGACCGCGGCCATGGGCGACGTGATTGGGTTTGTTTTAATCAGGCCTTTTTCGACCAAGGTGGCGCACGCCATGGACAGCGCAACCCACGCGCCCGTGATCGACGCGGTGCGGGTGCCGCCATCAGCTTGCATCACATCGCAATCAACCACGATCTGGCGTTCGCCGAGCGCTTCAAGATCGGTCACAGCGCGCAATGAGCGGCCAATCAAGCGTTGAATTTCAACCGTCCGGCCGCCTTGTTTCCCGCGCGCGGCTTCACGATTATTCCGTGTGTGGGTCGAGCGAGGCAGCATGCCATATTCCGCCGTGACCCAGCCCTTGCCTTTGCCTTTCATCCAACGCGGCACATTCTCATCCACACTGGCCGTGACCAGCACGTGGGTGTGACCAAACTTAATCAGGCACGATCCTTCCGCATAGCGCGAGACGCCTGTTTCTATGGTTGTGGACCGAAGTTGGTCGAGGGCTCTGTTTTCGGGGCGCATGGCAAATTTCCTAATGGCGGGCTTTTTAAATGTCGGAGGCGGGCTTTGTGACGTTGCGCGGTGAAACGCAAGGCTTGCGCCCCTTGCGACTTTGCTATCCACAGCCCAAATAGCCTATTCTATGCCTGTGCCCGCCATATTTCCGCTGAGTGATCTCGACGCGCGCGCACGCGATATTTTCGGCGCTGTGGTTTCGGCCTATCTGGACACAGGTCTGCCCGTGGGATCCAAAGCGTTGGCCCTGTCCGGCACGGCCTTATCCCCCGCCTCGATCCGGTCCGTCATGGCGGATTTGACCCAGATGGGCCTGTTGCAATCCCCCCATATTAGTGCCGGACGGCAACCGACACACGTCGGGTTGCGCCTCTATATCGATGGTTTGCTGGAAATTGGGGATGTGTCCCAAGACGAACGGAGACGCCTCGAGGCACAGATTGCCGCGTCCGGGCACGAACCGGATCAGATTTTTAACGAAGCTTCGACTCTGCTGGCGGGATTAGCGGGCGGCGCGGGCCTTGTTCTGGCGCCTGAACCTGTGAGCCGCTCCGCCTTGTCGCATGTCGAATTTGTCGGACTGGATGATGGTCGAACCCTTGTCGTTATGGTGCATGAGGATGGCCGCGTTGAAAACCGCCTGATGCCGCGACCAGAGGGGGTTCTGTCCGCGAGCCTTGAACGGGCGGGCAATTTCCTTTCCGCCCGCCTGCGGGGGCGACAGCTATCGGAGGCGCGCGCGGACATTTTGACCGAGATTGAGCAGGGTCGCGCCGCGATTGACATCGCGGCCGCTACGCTCATCAAGCAAGGCCTCGCCAATTGGTCGGATGAACCTGCAAAAGATCGTAAATTGATCGTCCGAGGACAGGCGCGACTCCTTGACAATTTGGACGCTCAAACCGACTTGGAGCGCATCAGACATTTGTTCGAGGACTTGGAGCGCAAGGAGGACTTAATCTCCTTGCTGGACCAGACAGAACATGCGGACGGTGTGAGGATTTTCATCGGGACGGAGAACCCCATGTTCTCTCTTTCGAGTTCCAGTGTTGTCATCGCGCCTTACCGCGATCAGGCTGGGACATTATTAGGCGCCCTCGGGGTGATCGGGCCGACACGGCTCAATTATGGTCGCGTCATCCCAATGGTTGATTTGACGGCGAAGCTAGTCGGCGAAACGCTGACGCGGCGAAGATAGAAATGAAAGACGAGAGAATAATGGCCGATAATACTGACAATGGTAATGGTGACATGGACGAATGGGATGCGCTGCAAGCGCAGATCGAAGGCGAGAGCACAGGCCAGTCCGGACGCGCGGATGCCCCACGCGGCAATCCTAGCCCTGCCGATTTAAAAGCCACCGCCGATGCATTCTTGAAAAAGCATAAGAACGACGTTCTCTCCGATGATGAGGACGACATGCCCTTCCCTGAATCCGAGATGGACGCTGACGAAGCGGGCATGAACGACGCCGGCGCGGCGAAGATTCAAGAGCTGGAAATGCAAATCGCGACGATGAAAGATCAAGCGCTGCGGACGATGGCCGAAGCCGATAATATTCGTAAACGCGCCGAACGCGATGTGCAGAAAGCCAAAGTTTACGGGGTTGAAAAATTCGCCACCGATGTGCTGTCTGTTTATGACAATCTCTCGCGCGCTTTGCAGACGCTTGATGGCCAAGCCAAAGAAGAGCTTGGCGATAATGCGCGCCATTTGGTCGAAGGTATTGAGCTGACAGAAAAAGACCTGACCTCGGCGCTACTCCGCCACCAGATCAAACCCGTTGCGGGCTTAGGATCAAAATTTGATCCAAACGTGCATCAAGCCGTAGCCAATATCCCGCACCCCGAGATCGAAAAAGGCCATGTCGCCGCCGTCATGCAACAGGGTTTCACCATCGGCGACCGCACGCTACGCGCCGCCATGGTCGCCGTGAGCACGGGTCCGGCAGGGTAATTTGTCTCGCGGCAGCTTGGGTTAGAGAGGACCTTCCTTCATCACCGAGCTTGACTCGGTGATCCATCTCCGACCCTTTGCGTAAATGATGCGAGGTTACGTCTACATCCTTTGCAATCGCAAGAATGGCGCGCTCTACATAGGTTTCACCAAATCGCTGTATGAGCGTGTTCAGGAACATAAAAACAAGGCTAACCCTAACAGCCACACGGCCCAATATGATATTGACCGCCTCGTTTATTTCGAAACTTACGATTTGATCCGGGAAGCCTTGCGGCGTGAGAAACAGTTGAAAGACTGGAATCGGTCTTGGAAAATTGCTCTTATCGAAAAAGACAATCCTGAGTGGCAGGAGATCACTCTGGATTGGCGTGATCTGTCTTAACGTGAGCTTCGGAGATGGATCACCGAATCTAGTTCGGTGATGGAGGCGATTTAGAGGCTAGGAACAATCCTAGACGTCATTCAAAGCTCTCCCTTCATGACTGAGCTTGACTCAGTAATCCATCTCCCGCTCTATCAGTCGACATCATTTTTAAGAGATACCCGCCATCCCTGAACTCCCCGAAGTTGAAACGGTCCGCCGGGGCCTTGCGCCCGTCCTTGAAGGCCGCGTGATTACCCATGTACAGCTCAATCGCCCGAACTTGCGCTTTCCGTTTGCGCCGGATTTTGCCGCGCGCATCGAAGGGCAGCGCATTGAGAAGCTCAGTCGCCGCGCCAAATTCCTGCAAGCGGACCTGACCTCCGGCGAGCGACTATTCATGCATCTCGGCATGAGTGGACGCTTCATTCTCGGCGGCGCGTCACTGGGTGAGTTCACCCACGCCCACGACGCCAATCCCAAACACCACCACGTTATTTTCATGACGGAAGACGATAACACCGTTACCTATAACGATCCACGCCGCTTTGGTTTTATGGAGCTGGTCGGCTTTGGCGAACCCTACCGCTTGGACGACCTCGGCCCTGAGCCGCTCTCGAACCATTTTAGCGCCCCCGACCTGCGCGCGCGGCTCAAAGGCAAGAAAAGTCCGATTAAAATCGCGTTGCTGGACCAGAAGATCGTCGCCGGACTTGGCAACATCTATGTCTGCGAAGCGCTGTTTCGGGCCGGGATCAGCCCTGCACGCGGCGCGGGCCGCCTCACCGTCGCCGAGACAGAGACCCTCGTTCGTCATATCAAAGAGGTCCTCGTTGAGGCCATCGCAGCGGGCGGTTCGTCCTTACGTGATCACCGCCAAGCCGACGGCGCGCTCGGCTATTTCCAAAAAACTTTCGCCGTCTATGGTCGCGAGGGCGAGACCTGTGTCACCTGCGACGCCCCAATCCTGCGCAAAGTGCAGGGCGGACGGAGCACATTTTACTGTCGAGCCTGTCAGCGGTAGGGAGGGGAATGAAAGATTATCGCCACCTGCTTTGTATTGTGTTGATTGCTCTGTTCGCCCTGTCCGTTTACCTTAGAAATCCCAGATGGCCGGGCGGCTCACTTGAGGGGCAACCCCTGTTCCTTATTCCTTGCGCTCTGATTACTCTTATAGGTTTCTTGTGGCCGACACCTGTGCTTCCCACCCAGATTGGAAAGTATGTCGGATTCATCCGCAGATTATTCGCACTTGGAATTGATGGATGGTTCCTATTTAGCGTGATAATGGTCACGGTTATGCCAACCGCATACATTTGTGAGTGGGCAGCCACCGGACAGTGGCAATGGGCTTGGGACAGAGAAGAAAAATTTCGGGACATAATTCCCCTCCTTGTTAATTACGCTTGGTTCGCGTTCGCTTTCTTCTACTACACACGTCGCGTACGTGAGGCTCGCCCAACCTTGGGCCAATTTACGATGGGGTTTCGAATTGTACCCGCACCAGACGGCCCCCCCAATTATGCCCGACGTTTTCGTTATGGCGCCTTTGGACTTTGCCTGTATCCACTGACTATTCTTCTCGCCCTTCGTAAACGCGAACGCAAAAGGGGAGTATTTGACTGGGACGCTGTCTCCAACACTCGCGCCGTCTCGACGCGCGCGCCATAACCCGCTAAGCGCCGCGCCAACGAACATGTGTCGTCCAAACGACATGACACACGACAAGAGAGACTCCCTATGGCTTACGAGCTAATTGATCTGGACCGAGACGGGCGCGTTGCGACCGTGACGCTCAACCGTCCCAAGGCGCTGAATGCGCTCAACGCGCCAATGATGGCCGAACTCGCGCGGGCGCTGTCCGAGCTGGAAGCCGACGACGGCATTGGCTGTGTCATCCTGACGGGCAATGAAAAAGCTTTCGCTGCGGGCGCAGACATCAAAGAAATGGTCGACGATCAATTTCTCGACATTTACAAAAACGACCGTTTTGAAGCCAATCATTGTGCGGTCGAGCGGTTCCGCAAGCCGATTATCGCGGCTGTGTCTGGCTATGCGCTGGGCGGCGGGTGTGAGATTGCCATGATGTGCGATTTCATCATTGCGTCCGAGACGGCGAAATTCGGCCAGCCTGAGATTAACCTCGGCGTTATTCCTGGCATTGGCGGCACACAGCGCCTCACCCGCGCCGTGGGCAAGGCCAAAGCAATGGATCTGTGCCTAACAGGCCGGATGATGGACGCGGCAGAAGCCGAACGCGCCGGCCTCGTCGCGCGTGTCGTCGCGGTTGACGACCTGATGGACACAGCACGCGACGCCGCCGTCAAAATCGCCGGCCACAGCCAACCGATCAACATGATTCTCAAAGAAGTGGTGGACGCCGGGTTTGAACTCTCCTTGCGCGAAGGAATCCGCTTTGAACGCCGCATGTTCCAGTCCCTTTTCACCACAGAAGACCAAAAAGAAGGCATGACGGCCTTTATCGAGAAGCGAAAACCGCATTTTAAACACCGCTAAGCGCAAGAAAACGCAAATGAGGGCGCAAGGTCTGTCAGTCTAAGTTGACAGCGCGGCCTACAGCTTCTATTTCGCGCTCCGAATGATGGCCTGCCTTTCACGGCGGGCCTCTCCTTATTTGAACACTGATGAAAGACTATCATGGCGAACACGTCATCCGCGAAAAAGAACGTCCGCAAAATGGAACGCAAGACGGCGGTCAATATGGCCCGTCGTTCACGCGTCCGTACCTTCCTGCGCCGTGTCGAAGATGCTCTGGCATCAGGTGACAAGGCTGTTGCGACGGCGGCCCTCCAAGCGGCGGAACCGGAATTGATGCGCGCGGTGTCCCGCGGCGTTTATCACAAGAACACGGCATCGCGGAAAATCTCCCGCCTGTCGAAACGTTGTAAGGCGCTTGCATAATCTGCTCACGCAGCTTTCGCGCCTCACACACACAAAATATTTAGCCGGGCGGCAGCGCCCGGCTTTTTTGTGCGAAAATTTTCGGTGTTAACGGCCCGATTCTGCTTCCCCCCACGACTTACGGTCGTTTTAAGAACGCTGGCGCGGGGACGGCTGACAAAGTTTTCCGTTTTATGAAAGATTTCTGACAGCTAGAATATTGCGATTCTTCGCTTTTTCAGAGTCAACTTTTCTTTGTGGCTAAAACGCATGATTCTGCCATTGACGATGGGCGAAGGAGTCGTGTTTAACAGAGCTCGGGAGTGGCGGTCAGGGACGACAGCTTACGGAGCCTTTAATGCGCGGTGGGGCATCGCGACGAAGGTTCCCCTTTGAAAATTGTTATATTCCAAGAACTTACCCTGTAAGTTCGCTGGTTTCGTTTGGAGCGACGTCAATGGGTACTGTAAGTAATCCGGTAAAATCCCCATCAGGCATCATGACTGAGACGGTTCCGGACCTTTATACTGGCGAGCCGCCAATTCAGAGTGCTCATAATACATGGAAAGCCGTGGATGAGGATCTGGCGCGTGCGTTGGGCCGCAATGTTCACCGTGCGTGGACCGGACAGCTTTTCATTCAAACGGCTGATGCCCACACCGTTACCCTGTCTGCGCCGTCCAGCTTTGTCGCGTCCAAGATCAACAGCCATTATATCGACACCATTCGCCGCCTGTGGGAAAAACACGACCGTGTTGACCCGCCGCGCAATGTCCGCGTCGTCTCCGGGCCGTCCAAAGCGTCCCGCCGCTCAGCCGCAGCCGACAGCACCCGACCGAGCCTTGTCGGGGTTCCGGGCAGCCGCAGTAGCAGTAGCCCGCGCCCCTCTTTACAAACGCCTGTGTCAGAACTGGCCCGCAAGCGCTTCACGCTCGAAAACTTCGTTATTGGCGCGTCCAATGAGCTCGCCGTGGCCGTTGCGCGCCAAATCATCGGCAATCGTGTGCCGCAATATAATCCGATTGTGCTGCACGGCGCGAACGGCATTGGCAAAACCCATATCCTGCACGCGATTGAAGCCGAAATTACTGAGCGCGATGCCGATCGCCGCGTCAAATTCGTCTCGGCGGAAGATTTCGTCGCTCAGTTCGTCGCCAGTGTGCGCGGTTCTGGCCGCGACGGGATGAGCGCGTTCAAAGCCGGCCTGCGCGATGTAGACCTGCTCATCATCGACGATGTGCATTTCATTGCCGACAAAAGCGCCAGCCAAGAAGAACTCCTGCACACGATCATCAGCCTCGTTGGCGCGGGACGTCAGATCCTGATTGCCTCTGACCGTCACCCCGACACGATTGAAAAAGCGTCGGATCGCCTCAAGAGCTACATGTCGTCCGGTCTCGTCTGCAAAATCGGGGCGGCGGATTACGAACTGCGCTTGCGCATTCTCGACCGCCTGATCACGCGCCGCCGTGAACAGGGCCATGCCGGCCTTGCCATTCCGCAGCCCGCCCGCGACCACTTGGCGGCACGCATGAATGTGACGCCGCGCGACCTCGAAGGCGCCTTTAATCAGATCGTGGCGCAGTCCGAATTTCTCGGCACACCGATCACGTTGGAAACCGTGCAGGAAACACTGTCCGATAGTCGTTACATGACGGGCCAGCGCCTGACCGTGGACCGTATCCAGCGCTCCGTCTGTGAAGCGTTCTCGATCAGCCTGACCGATATGAGCAGCAAACGCCGTGCGCGCGCCGTCGCGCGGCCCCGCCAAGTCGCCATGTATCTGTCCAAGAAACTGACCAAACGGTCCCTGCCGGATATTGGCAGACGCTTTGGCGGACGCGACCACACCACCGTCATGCACGCCGTCAAACGCATCACCCAGTTGCGCGGCGACGACGCCACGTTCGACGCGCAAATCCGCGCGGTGGAAGACGGTCTGAAGAGCTAAGGACTTAGCGTCCTTTTGATAACTTAGCCGGATGGCTAAGCAAAAAATAAGCCACCGAATGTAACCATTCGGTGGCTCTTTATTATGAGGATTGGGGACTGACGGGTGAATTTACCCGGCGACGTCAGCCCGCTCAACGTCAAGTCGCTCGACGTCAATTTTCAGGTCGCCCCCCTTGTCGACTTCGCCTTTGATCGACACTGTCATCTGCGGAGTCACTTGCTGCCCCCGGAAGTCGTCGTCATCAATTTCGATCATGATGTCGCTGAACCGTCACGGAACATATAGGTTTCGTCTTTGACCTTGTTCACAATGTGACTGGTTAATTCGACATAGGTATCATCATAGGCGTTTTTAGCATCGGCCACAGTCGTGATGCTTTCGCTTACGCCCGGTCCGGTGAATTGTGCCTGCGCAGAAAGCGGGGCGATGCTTGTCGCCATGCCGAGAACAGCCATCGATGCTAGAATGTGTTTGGTCATGAACACCTCTCTAAAATATGTCTGTTCAGGCCTCGCGAATTACAAAGCCTAACCCTGCAACGAAGGCTGCACGTCGATCCGGACCCATCAAAAAAATCAGAATGCCACCTCACCCTCACCGCTTTGGCGCTCAAAGAGGGTTTTATTAGAAGGCTGCCGCACCGGAAACGTCTGGCGGCCAAACCTTTTGTAGCCGCAACAAAAAAGCGCGCCAAAGGGCGCGCTTTTGTAATTTTGAACTGTTTATCGGAATTATTCGATAAGGGCTTTACGACGTTTGAGCCGATTGCATCAGACGGGTTTTTCCTAGCCAGTCCGCACTATCAACCGCATCGGCAAGCACTCTGGCCACATCGCCGCGCGCCGCTTTGGCTTGGGGGTCAACTTTGTCACCGAGCACAATATCGCCTGACCCGCCATCATCAGTCAGGGCGACGGGACGCAGGATCGCATAAGGTAGCCCCGATGCTTTTAAATGTTCATCAGCATCATGCTTCGCCTTTAGATAGGTTGCCAGTTCGCCCTCTGGGTTAGGGTTATCAGCCCCGACACTGCTGAGCATGACAAACCGCGAGACGGGCGTCTTTGCGGCCAAGTCGACAAGACGCATAGCCCCATCGCGGTCAATTTTATCCGTCATATCCGACCCCGTATCGCCGCCAGACCCGGCGGCAAAAACCACAGCATCGCAGCCATCACAGATATCATCGCGGAGATCGGCAAGATCACCAATACGCTGCTCAACCTGTGGCGGCAGCTGGCTCGTGTCAGAGCTGTCCCTGACCAACGCGACCGGATCGTGACCGCGCTGGACAAGATCATGCATGAGGCGTGTTCCAGTGTTTCCGGTGGCGCCTGCGACAAGAATTTTCATAATAATCTCCAATTTAAAATTTATAGGTTTAATTTTTTCAGTCTTTGCCTCAGCGATGCGGCGCCAAGGGTCCGGCCAATCTGATGACACGGGAAAAATCGAGACCCAGAATTTCAATCCTTAGAGTCTCCTCAAAAGAGACTGAATGAACTCAGACGGGCCTTTGGGGCGTCGGGGCTGTGACACCCTCGGCTCGGTATCAGGGTCTGGCGTATATCAAGGTCTATAGACCGCCTTGATATTGACGAATTCCATCATGCCAAAGCCGCCGTGTTCGCGTCCAAACCCGGAATTCTTGACCCCGCCAAACGGCATATTGGGGTCGGCGGCGCCAAAGGAATTTATACGGATCATTCCCGTGTCAAAGTGATCGCGCGCCAATTTGACCGCTTTCTCTTCATCCCGGCTAAAGATACCGCCCCCCAGTCCGGAGCGGCTGTCGTTAGCAATGCGCATGGCGTCGGCATCATCGGTCGCTTTAATGATGGCTGCGACGGGGCCAAAGATTTCATCATCATAGGCGGGCGTGCCCGGCTGGCAATTTGCCAGCACGGTTGCGGGATAGTATTGCCCCACACGGTCTGGGGCTGTGCCGCCACACAACAGCGCCGCACCGCCATCAAGACTCTCCTTGACCTGTTCGCAAATCGTCTCGAATTGTTCGACGCTCGAAAGCGGGCCCAGCTGTGTGTCGTCATCTGTCGGATCGCCGAGACGGATAGCTTTCATCTGCGCGACAAAGGCTTCGGTAAACGCGTCGTAAACGGCCTCGGTCACAACAAACCGTTTGGCCGACACGCAGGTTTCGCCGTTGTTATAAAGACGGCCTTGGACACAGGTCTCAACCGCCAAGTCAATATCGGCGTCCTCCAGCACCATATAGGCATCGTTAGATCCCAATTCGAGAACGGATTTTTTCAGGTTCTTCGTCGCCATTTGGCCGATGTGTCGACCGGCCTTATCGCTCCCCGTCATCGTGACACCGCGAATGAGTTTATGCTCAATAATCGCATCCGATGTCTCGTGATCAACGATCACGACATCGAACAGACCTTTCGGGAGCCCGGCTTTGACGCAGACATCCCGCAACATCAGGCCACTGCCCGTGCAGAGCGAGGCATGTTTTAAGATGACACCGTTCCCGGCCATCAAATTCGCCGCAAGAACACGCACGGGCTGATAAACTGGGAAATTCCACGGTTGGATGCTATAGATCACGCCGATCGGACAATAGGCGACGATCCCGCTTTTCTCACCGCCGCTAGGGTTCGTTCTTCATCTGCCAACAGGTCAGGACCGTGGTCCGCCGAGTATTCAAAGAGTTGCGCACATAGCTCAACTTCAGTGTACCCATCGCGCAACAGCTTGCCAGTTTCTTCGGTCATCAGGCTGGCAAACGCATCGGCGTTATCGCGTAAGCCCTGCGCAATCTTGCGCAAATACGGCGCGCGTTCCACAGGGCTTTTCCCGCGCCAATCCAAAAACGCCGCCTGACACCGCTCGACTTTATCGAACGCCTGGTCGGAGCTCATCACGTCATAGCTTGCGATCTTGGTATCCGTCGCGGGATTGATGGTGGTGATTTGCGTCATATATGGGGCCTCTTGTCTGACGAAATGTTCGTTGATTTTTCTGAACGCCGAACTTTTCGTGAGTTTCAGCCGAAAAGAAAAATGCCTGCGACACATCATCGGTGGGGTGGATCGTGATGGTAACGAAACGGTCCAAAGTCCGAGAATGTTCCGATCAAAGCTCACCCCTAGCGACGCAGGGAAATGCAAACGAGGGACTAAAGCTTCATAAGGCGCACGCCCCGCAGGGTTATTGCCTAAGCGCTCTCATTTGGTCTTTGCTCCCTTTTGGTCTTTAATGGCCCTGCATGGCCCGCTATGACGGGACTATGTTGCGCTTTATCCTGATCCTCATTGCCGCTCTGGCCCTTTCCGCCTGCTCGATGGAGGCGATGAGCGAGAAGCGGGTTCCGGCCGATGTGCGGGCGGAGGTGAATGCGCAGATTGACCAGCTGATCGCGGGCGAGACGCAGTTTATCTATGACGCTTTCCCGGACGACCGCGACAATCCTGAGCTACGCGCGCAAGTCGAGCGCATGTCCGCCAATGTGCCCGACGGTGCAGAGCTGTCCCGCGATGTGGTCGGCGTGATCGGCTCGACCGAGCAAGCCTATTCCGACACACAAGGCGCGATCCGCCGCGGCACGTATAACCTCGCCTATGAGCTACGCTTCGAGGACGGCTACCTGCTCGTGCAAACCGCGCATACGTTCGACGACGCCGGAAAATGTTGCGCCCTCCGCGCCATCAACGCCACCCGGTCCGAGGCCTCACCCATGCGCGACGACCAAGTCGGTCGCGCCAAATTGTTTAAATTTCTTGGGATATTTTTCCTGATTAGCTCGCTGGCGACTGTTGTGGTCCTCTTGATCCGGATTGGTGGACGCAAAGCGCGGAAGACACAGATGGGTGGGCGGTAGGGCCTCAGCTCCGATAAAACTTCCGTAAAAGTCCGAGTCGCCAAAGCCACTCGCCTCTTCAAACGATTACCGCGCCTTCACGCCGCCCCCCATCTCTACTTTTAAGAACGATATGCCCCCTCACGCCTGAGGACGTGAGGGGTAGGGATTTATCATAGGTTGTGTCGTCGTGGACATGATCGCGTCTCTGATTTTCAATCCGGAGATAGACAATTGCGCTGCGCAGAACCGCCCATGCCGCTTTGGAAATACTCGTTTCGGTGGATAAAATGGCTCAGGTAGCTGTGCAGCCATTTTAATTCAGAGATTACCTCTTGTTCCTCGCAATCGTCCAAACACCCATTGGGTCGATACGGGTTCCATTTTGGTGCGTTTCGATATGTACGTGAGGCCCTGTGCTTTTACCACTACTGCCGACTGTGGCGATCTGGGTCCCTTTTGTGACGGTCTGTCCCGACGATACGGTGAACCCGTCCAGATGAGCGAAGACGGTTAAGACACCGCCTTCCGTTTGTAGAACAACGACATTTCCATAAGCGGGTTTTCCATCATAGACATCGGTTGCCGCCACAATCACCCCATTCGCAGGCGCATAGATGGGGGTTCCGGTTGGGGCGGCAATATCAACGCCAAAGTGGTTGCGTGTCGCACCGTCTTTGAACGGATCCGCTACAGGGCCAAAGCGAGACGTCAATCGGCCTGTCACTATGGCGCTGAATGCCGGGCTGATAGCCGCAGGAAGTTTTGCAGGTGGACCTTCAGCGACCCTGATAGGTTGGGGCGACTTATTGTTTGCACGAGCGGTTGCGGAAACACTCATCATTCCGACGACAGACAGTGTCGACGCCACAAGGGCCAGCCCGACTTTATCGCGGCGCCTCTTGAAAGCAGGGCGAGTTCCCTTCATGATATGAATAATTCTCATTTTTTCGTTCCTTATACGGTGGGTTGAGAAGGAGGCGGCCGGGTATTGCCGTACCCGGCCCGCCATTATGTGAATCGCCTGTAGAAGTGTGTCCGCATAGGTTTTCCGCATTCTTGGATCACGATTAGCCGTCACGGCCATGTCGCATTGAATTTCTGTGCTTTGGCTCCAGCGCCCGAACATCCAGTGCGCAAAGGGCGAAACCCAACAGACACACAAGATGATGCGCAGAATAAGCCCGAATTCATCGTCACGACGGGCGATATGCGTCCGCTCATGGATCAGAATATCTGACAGGCTATCGCGGCTCATTTGACGCGAGTAAGCCTCTGGAATGACAATTCGAGAATGTTTGGGCTGCCCAAATGGGGTCCAAGCAAAGGGCGATCCGGTGAGTGAGGTCAGAAGAACATCATCTTCGCACCACGCACCGAGAGGCTCGGCCACCGAGATAAGGCGATGAATCCGATACCGTCCCCGCAATAACGTCACGATATTCAAGGACGCGCCGATAAAGTAGAGGGTGACAAGGAGTTTATTCGCGTTCGCCAACGTCAAAAGACTGTCGTTTTTAACCGCCGTTAGCTCAGTGCCGGCGATCAGTCCTAACGACTGCAAGGGCTCATGCAGTGACAAGATTTCGAAAGCCGGCGTTGGCACCCACTCCGGCATCATCAAGAGCAACAGGCCTGATAGGGGAATAAGCAAGCTGAGCGACAAACAGGTCGCCCAGAATAACGGCCATTGTTCAGCGCGCTCATCAAATTGGAGGAACAGTTTCGCACAAATGAAGAGAATTCCGCTGACACAAAATACGGCCACTAAAAAGGTGAGGGGAAGTGTCATCTACCCGTTCTTTTTTTGCTGATCGTCAGCCGCGTTTAAAACCGCTTCTAATTCGGCGAGTTCATCGCCCGACAATAGCTGACTTTTAACGAGGTTAGAGACAGGAAGCGGGCCATCGAGGCCCAAAACATCGGCAGCAAAGCTTTGAATCAAGCCCGCAAGCGTTGGGATTTTTTTGGCCTGCGCCCGATAAATATTGAGACCATGTTCGTCCCGAACATTCAACAAACCTTTATCCACCATCCGCTCAACAGTCTTGCGAGACGATGACCGCGACCAACCGAGATCGATTTTGATCGCATTGTGAATTTCTCCGATGCTCTGAGAGCCGGATTTCCAGAGGTGCTTTAGTATAAATAATTCAGACGCTAAGGGTTTCATGTCACCTTATGGTGACACATGTCACCATAAGTCAATCCCCTACCCATAACTCCACCCCGCAGCCCAAACCGCTTGCGCCCAGCCCCCCTCGGCCTTACCTCGCGAGCACTATGAGCACTGACACAACACCCAAGCCCCCGACCGACCAAAGCAAGATCCGCAACTTCTCCATTGTGGCGCATATTGATCATGGGAAGAGCACGCTGGCCGACCGTTTGATCGCGCATTGCGGCGGGCTGACAGACCGCGAAATGTCCGAGCAAGTGCTCGATAATATGGACATTGAAAAAGAGCGCGGCATCACGATTAAAGCCCAGACGGTGCGCCTCGATTACACAGCCAAGGACGGCACGGATTATATCCTCAACCTGATGGACACGCCGGGCCACGTCGATTTCGCTTATGAAGTGTCGCGCTCGCTCTCGGCCTGCGAAGGCTCGATTTTGGTCGTCGATGCGAGCCAAGGCGTCGAAGCGCAAACGCTCGCCAATGTTTATCAGGCCATCGACCATGACCACGAGATCGTCACGGTGCTCAATAAAATCGACCTGCCCGCCGCCGATCCCCTGCGCGTCAAAGCCCAGATCGAAGACGTCATCGGCCTCGACACGTCAGACGCGGTCGAATGTTCGGCCAAGAACGGCATCGGCATTGAAGACGTGTTAGAGGCCATCGCCTTGCGCCTGCCGCCGCCGCCCGAAGCCGACCCGAAAGCCCCGCTCAAAGCGATGCTCGTCGATGCCTGGTATGACACCTATATGGGCGTGATCGTGCTGTTCCGCGTGATCGAAGGCACGATCACCAAGGGCATGCGCATCCGCACCATGAATACGGGCGCGAGCTATACGGTCGATAAAGTCGGCGTGTTCAAACCCAAGCCGACCGACGTCAAATCCATCGGCCCCGGCGAGATCGGGTTCTTCACAGGATCCATCAAAGAAGTCGCGGACGCGGCGGTCGGCGATACGATTACAGAGGATAAACGCCCAACCGAAAAAGCGCTGCAAGGCTTTAAACCCGCACAGCCCGTCGTGTTCTGCGGTATTTTCCCGGTCGACGCGGCTGATTTCGAAGATCTTCGCAACGCGATGGGCCGCCTGCGCCTCAATGACGCGAGTTTCAGCTACGAGATGGAAACCTCGGCCGCGCTTGGCTTTGGCTTCCGTTGCGGCTTCCTCGGCTTGCTCCACCTCGAAATCATTCAAGAGCGGCTGGAGCGCGAGTTCGACCTCGACCTCATCACCACCGCCCCGTCGGTCGTCTATACGCTGGTCATGCGCAAGGGCGACCCGATCCAATTGCACAACCCCGCCGACATGCCCGACGTGATGGCGATTGAACATATTGAAGAGCCGTGGATCAAAGCCACCATCATGACGCCGGATGAATATCTCGGCGGCATCCTCAAGCTCTGCCAAGACCGCCGCGGCGTCCAAACCGCGCTGACCTATGTCGGTTCACGCGCGATGGTGGAATATGAATTGCCGCTCAACGAAGTCGTGTTCGATTTCTATGACCGGCTGAAATCCGTGTCCAAAGGTTACGCCTCCTTCGATTACCAAGCCATCGGTGTGCGCGAAGGCGACCTCGTGAAAATGACCATCCTCGTCAACGGTGAACCCGTCGACGCGCTGTCCATGCTGGTGCACCGCAACAATGCCGAAAACCGGGGTCGCCATATGTGCGAACGGCTCAAAGACCTGATCCCGCGCCACCTGTTCAAAATCCCCGTCCAAGCGGCCATCGGCGGCAAAGTCATCGCCCGCGAAACCATCGCCGCGATGCGCAAGGACGTGACCGCGAAATGTTATGGGGGTGATGCGTCGCGGAAGCGGAAGCTGTTGGATAAGCAGAAAAAAGGGAAGAAGCGGATGCGCCAGTTTGGGCGCGTGGAAATCCCGCAAGAAGCATTTATTGCGGCGCTTAAGATGGACGGCGATTAGTTCGCCTTTGGCGGAATTTTGTGTCCGAGAGACACAAAATCAGTCGTCGCCGGGAGCGTAAGCGCAACGGATTGGCCCGGAGGGGCAGCCGACTAAGGTCCAGATAATTTAAAGCGGGAACTGACAAGAACGTTAAAGGTATTGCTTCTAAAACAATGATACGTTACAAAGTATCATGTCTAAAGATCAAAAACCAAAAGTCGTTTTAATTCGCGAAAGCGTCAACCCAACCATCAGTGCAAAGCCTAGCGAAAGTTCAGGTAATTGCCAAAACTCAGCATCTCCAACGACCTCACAAGGTCAGAGCGGGTCCGAGTCTAGTGGCGGGCAATCTAGTTCAGGGTCAGACAAACCTACTAAGTAGGCGTCCTCCAACACAGCTCTATACCTTCAATCGTCGTCGATGGGTAATAACTAAGTTTAAAAGCTCTGATGTGCCCCTAGCTTTATAGACACCTTGCTACTTCATTTTGCTGTCATCTCAAATTCGACGGGTGACAACATCCCGTTGTTAGCATGCCTGCGTTTCGGAT
>NZ_BMZH01000006.1 GCF_014652695.1 Algimonas arctica | reverse complement strand
CAATCCGAAACGCAGGCATGCTAACAACGGGATGTTGTCACCCGTCGAATTTGAGATGACAGCAAAATGAAGTAGCAAGGTGTCTATAAAGCTAGGGGCACATCAATACATGGCCCCTGATGAAGCGATCAAGTTTGCCTTCAAAGCTATTCAAAGCAATATAAATGCCTATAATGCCTCGTTAAATTGCGATGATTTTGACTATAATCTCTCAAGACACCTTGGAAATGCGGCTAAACGCGCAGTAATAATTAGTATTCATGGAAATGATAAAAGCCGATACGCTTCTTTTTTAAGGTCTCTGAAACAAGTTTCATCTAAACATAAAAAGTTTGATTTCACTTCTCTTGCGGGTGCGCTTCTGTATTTTAAACGCCATCTAATTGATGCAGGAAAATATTCTTCGAAAAGCGCTGAAGTAGGCTTCATTAATGAATTGAGCGCTATGATTAAATCTGGCAAACTCTTTATTTCTGATAAAGTAATGCGGGATTTACTGATAAAATAAGTTTATAACTATTAAACCTAAATCATTTCTGCAATTCGAGTTCAAAAAAGCCTGTGCAGTTCTCTATCGCAGATGTAGTATGAAATTTCACGAAAAATAAATCCCCGCCTACAAAACCTCCCCTACCCTCACCCCGTCCGCCACAGACATAGGGAGGTGCATAGACCCTCGGTGTGGTGGGCAGGTGTGAGGGCTTGGGTGTGTGTGCGGGGGACGTCCCGCGTTTGGTTTGCGGGCGACCGTGAACCGCACACACCGGAGCGGGAGGCCGCGCGGGATTATGCACCCGTTTGGCGCCCATGGGTCCCTCGTTTGGATTTGTTGCGGGTCTTTGCGGGCTGCGCGCGCCATTGATCCCTGCGGGAGTACGTTCCTGCCGTAGGGTTAGGCCGTGGTCCGCCCGGATGCGCCGCAAAATCAGACGGCGGGGTTGATCCGATCACCTTCGCGCGGACTTTGGTTCGTTGTAAAATGGTGCTTTAATTCCCCTGTCCATCAATGGATGGGAGTCCGCGCCCTATGTTGCTTTGCGTGTCAGGCCGAGCCGCCTGATCGGACGTTGTCGGCTGGGTGGGGACGGCTGTCTTAATCTATGATCGTCCCCGGCCTTGAGGGCCGGGGCCTCTCTCGGGATCGTGCCGGATTAAGACCGTACCCCGCGTCGCAAGACCCCGGCCATGAAGGCCGGGGACGGTGTGACCTTCCCGCCCTTCCTTCCATCACCCCCTCCCATCACAAAGGACCCGCCCATGCGCCCCGACCCGAGGCTCCCCAACACACAGGATCATTGCCGTGCGACCTACCGCCTGCGGGTTCGCGCCCGCGACGCCGAAGCGGAGGTTGTCGCCGCCCATGCCGAGACGGAGGCCGTTCGCGCCGAGATGCGCGCCCTTCGCGCCGAGATCCGCGCCGAGCGTGCGGCCTTGATCGCCTTCATCGAAAGCCCGGAATGGCACCGCGATCTGCTTACACTCGCGCGGGCGCGGGTGCGGGCGGAACTGGTGGCGCTCTCGACACAGCGCAAAAGCTGCGCCGCCTGTGGGAGCTTTGGGCGCGGCCTGTATGAGGATCTACTGCGCGCGGAGATCGACACGATCAATACGGAGCACCGCCTCCCCCCGGATCACGCGCTTGCCCCGATTAATTGGCCCGTGCGGATGGGGTCACACACGCGCCGAGGCCGCGCGCTACGGGAGGATTGGTTGTCTCCGCCTCAGGCGCGTAAGCGGACAGCGCGCAAGGACGCGTGGTGAGGCCAAGTCCAGTCTCGATCTGCGCCTCACACCACATGATTAGATCAATAGGTATAGAAGATATACATTTTAGCGCCCTTGAATCACGCTGGTCAAATCTGATCTGGATTGGTATGCGGCTCCCATTAACTAAAGGAGCCACCCTCATGAAAACGCTTTTATCCCTTACGACACTCAACCACACAGCATGCATCACCGTCGCCCTGTTTGCGCTTAGTGCCTGCGCAACAACAGAAACAACGACAATGATGGCTGACGCATCGGCTGTGACAACATCTGCCGAGACGACGACGAAAAAAGCTGAAGTCGATGACAGTTTGATTTGTAAAAAAACAACTGTCGTAGGATCAAAGTTCAACAAAAGAGTCTGTGCGACGCAAGCACAATGGGACGCGCGCGCCGCAGCGGACCGCGAAGCAACAGAAAGCATTCAACGCAGCAAAGCTCCCGGTGTGAGCAATTAATCGAAAGTTCTGAGTTTGCTTTTGCGGCTCTTTCATTAACTGAAACTTTGGATGACGCGGCCTCAAAAAGTTTAAGGTCGCGTCTTTTTTTATAAGTAGGATCGTTATGTCTGAATTTCCCACTGGCACGTTAATGGCCGGCAAACGCGGCCTGATCATGGGCGTCGCGAATAAGAATTCGATCGCCTGGGCGATTGCACAGCAGCTCGCCGCGCAAGGCGCAGAGCTGGCCTTTACGTTTCAGGGCGAAAAGCTGGAACGGCGCGTCAAGCCGCTGGCGGCGAGTGTTGGCTCCGAGTTTTTGCTCGATTGTGACGTGACCAATGATGATCAGATGGAAGCCGTGTTCGCGGCGCTGGAAGCCAAATGGGGCAAGATCGACTTTCTCGTCCACGCCATTGCCTTTGCGGGCAAGGATCAGCTCGACGGCTCGTTCATCGAGAAAACGACGCGCGAAGGGTTCAAATCCGCGCTCGATATTTCGGCCTATAGTTTCGTCGATGCGGCGCGGCGCGCGGCGGCCATCATGAATGATGACGGCGCGATGGTGACGCTGACCTATTTGGGCAGCGAGCGCGTAATCCCGAATTACAATGTCATGGGGGTGGCGAAAGCGGCGCTCGAAGCCTCGACACGCTATCTCGCCGCCGATCTCGGCCCGCGCGGCATTCGCGTCAATGCGATTTCCGCCGGACCGATCAAGACGTTGGCGGCGGCGGGCATCGGTTCTGGCCGTCACATGTTCAGGTTCAACAAAGCGGCGAGCGCGATGCAGGATAATACGGATAGCAAGGGCGTCGCCGGCGCCGCGCTTTATCTACTCTCGGACTTGGGGCTGTCTTGCACGGGCGAAACCCACCACGTCGACGGCGGTTTCCACGCCATCGGCATGCCGCAAGAGGGGCCTTTGCGGGCGAGCTTGGAGGAGTAAAATAGACGTTTCAATTTTCGGATTTTATCCGAATGTTGACAAATTGTCGCACCTCATAGCGTAACCGAAACGGTTGCGCTATAGCGGCCCCTTGCCGGGGCGTTTCTCGGCTGTTTGAAAGGGACCGCGACAATGGCTGAGCGCATGCTGCAATTCGTTTCGACCGAACGCGAGATGCCGGAAAAACGCGACGCGACCGCGCGCCGCGACGACTTTCTGGAAATTTACGGCCCGTTCATCGAAGCCAAAGCCGAAGAACAAGCCTCGCGCTGCTCGCAATGCGGCGTGCCATTTTGTCAGAATCACTGTCCGCTCGAAAACAATATTCCGGACTGGTTGAAGCTGACAGCGGAAGGGCGGATCAAAGAGGCGTGGGAAATTTCCGACGCGACGAATAATATGCCGGAAATCTGCGGCCGGATTTGTCCGCAGGACCGCCTCTGCGAAGGCTCTTGCGTCATCGAGCAAAGCGGGCACGGCACGGTCACGATCGGTTCGGTCGAAAAATATCTCACCGACACGGCGTGGGACAACGGCTGGATTGAGCCGCTCAAAGTGCGGCGGGAACGCGGGGCGTCCGTCGGGATCATCGGCGCAGGGCCGGCGGGCCTCGCTTGCGCCGAACAACTGCGCATTGAGGGCTGGCAAGTCACGGTCTATGATCGGCATGACCGCGCGGGCGGGCTACTGATCTACGGCATTCCGAATTTTAAGCTCGAAAAAGAGATCGTTGAGCGGCGCACAAAACGGCTCGCGGACGGCGGAATTAAATTTGTGCTGAACTGCAATATCGGCACGGATATTAGCTTCGAGAAACTGCGCGAAAAACATCAAGCGATCTTGATCGCGACGGGCGTGTATAAGGCGCGAGGCCTGACCGTGCCGGGGAGCGGCGCTCATGGCGTTCGGCCTGCGCTCGATTTCCTGATCGATAGCAATAAACGCGGGCTCGGCGATGTGGTCACGAGCGAGACGGCGGACGGCAAAGACGTCGTCGTCATCGGCGGCGGCGATACGGCCATGGACTGCGTGCGCACAGCGGTGCGCCAAGGCGCGAAATCCGTGACCTGTCTCTATCGTCGCGACCACGCCAACATGCCGGGATCACGCCGTGAAACCGCCAACGCGCAAGAAGAAGGCGTGCGGTTTGAATGGCTCGCCAGTCCGAAATCTGTCGCGGATACGAACGGCGTCGCCAACTCAGTCCGCGCGGACCGCATGCGTCTTGGCCCGAAAGACCCTTCCGGACGGCAATCGCCAGAAGCTGTACCCGGCGCGGATTTCGACGTGACCGCCGACATGGTCATCGCCGCACTGGGCTTCACGCCTGAAAATATGAACGACCTGTCCGAAGAGGTTACAACGACGCGTTGGGGCACAGTGCGCGCCAACCCTCTGACGTTTGAGACCAACCTGCCCGGCGTCTATGCGGCGGGTGATATTGTGCGCGGGGCAAGCCTCGTCGTCTGGGCGATCCGCGAAGGCCGCGATGCCGCGGCCGCGATGCATAAATATCTCCGCGCATTAGAGCGGGCCGAGATGAAAGAGGCGGCGGAATGATCGACGCGCCATCCAACACACACGGTCAATGCCACTGCGGCGCGGTAAAATTTGAAGGCAAAGGCCCTGTCAAAGGTGTCGATGCCTGTCATTGCGCAACCTGCCGACACCTTAACGGCGGTCCCTACATGGGCGTTGGGTTTCACAACGGCATTACGCTGACCCAATCAGATGCACTAAAATGGTATGAGAGTTCGGCATGGGCGAGGCGTGGATTTTGCGGCGAGTGTGGTACGTCGCTTTTTTATAATCTCAAAGGCTCAGCCTTCACGTCCGTGTCGTCAGGATGCCTCGATATGCCGCGCGGCCTGACACTGAGCCGCGAATATTTCATCGACGAAAAACCCGATTTTTACGACTTCTCCGGCGAGCGCCCTCGCCTCACTGCAGCCGAAGCTTTTGCTTCATTCCAAAAATTAGATGCCCAGAAAGACGACGACAATGACTGACTGGCTCACCGATTACGAAACAAAACGCGACGCCTTGATCGCGGCTAACGCCTATGATCCGGCGCATGAAAAAGCCTCCTGTGGGGTGGGACTTGTCGCCGCGATTGACGGCAAACCCCGCCGCGACGTGGTCGAAAAATCCATTCAGGCGCTCAAAAATGTCTGGCACCGAGGCGCGGTGGATGCAGACGGAAAAACAGGTGACGGCGCAGGCATTCGTCTCGATATTCCCCAAGGATTTTTCCGGGCCCAAGTCGAAGGGACAGGCCACAAACCTTCGACCGCTAAAATCGCCGTGGGCATGATTTTCCTCCCCCGGATCGATATGACCGCGCAAGAAGCCGCGCGAACCATCGTCGAGAGCGAGTTGATCCGTGAAGGGTTCTATATTTACGGTTGGCGCCAAGTCCCCATCGACATTGACGTGATCGGCGACAAAGCCAAAGCGACCCGCCCCGAGATCGAACAAGTCATGTTCCGCGATCCGCAAGGCCGCAAAGGCAATGCGTTGGAGCGGGAGCTGTTCGTCATTCGTCGCCGGATCGAAAAACGCGTCATCGAAGCGCAAATTCCGAGCTTCTATGTCAGCTCACTCTCGGTCCAAACAATTATTTATAAGGGCATGTTCCTCGCGCAGGATATCGACAAGTTTTTCCCCGACCTGACCGATGAGCGGTTCGTTTCTCGCGCTGCAATTTATCATCAGCGCTATTCGACCAACACGTTCCCGCAATGGTGGTTGGCGCAACCGTTCCGGATGTTGGCTCATAATGGTGAGATCAATACGGTCAAAGCCAACATCAATTTCATGAAGAACCATGAGATCAAAATGGCGAGCTCCGCATTTAAAGAACGCGCCGAAGATGTGAAACCTATCATCCAAAAGGGCAGTTCGGATTCCGCTGCCCTCGACGCGGTGTTTGAACTGTTGGTGCGCGCGGGTCGAACCGCCCCGATGGCAAAAACACTGCTCATCCCCGAAGCCTACTCCAAGCGCGGCGACTTGATGCCCGAGAGTTGGCGCTCGCTCTACGCCTATTGCAACTCTGTGATGGAGCCGTGGGATGGCCCCGCCGCCATTGCCGCGTATGATGGGCGCTGGGTTATGGCCGGTCTGGACCGGAACGGACTCCGCCCTTTGCGCTATTCGATTAGCAAGGACGGCATTCTGGCCGTCGGCTCGGAAACGGGCATGTGTCCAATGGATGAAGGCGAGATCGTCAAACGCGGCGCCTTACAACCGGGCCGCATGATCGCGGTCGATCTGGAAGAAGGTCGCTTTTACAACTCGACTGACATCATCAATGAGTTGGCCGACAAACGCCCGTATAAAAAATGGCTGAAAAAGTCCGTCAATCTTGATGAGGCCCTTTCAGGTCCGGAACCGGACGCGACCCTCTCCGGTGAAACGCTGGTCCGTCGTCAAGTCTCCTGCGGGCAGACATTGGAAGACATGGAAGTCATTCTGACCCCAATGGCGGAAGCGGCCAAAGAATCCATCGGCTCGATGGGCGACGACACGCCCTTGGCTGTGTTGTCAGATTTTTACCGCCCGTTATCGCATTTCTTCCGTCAGAACTTCAGCCAAGTCACGAACCCGCCGATTGACCCCTTGCGCGAAACACGGGTGATGGGTCTGAAGACGCGGTTCAGAAATCTGCGCAATATCCTCGCCGAGTCAGGCAGTCAGACCTACGAAATGCTGGTCCTTGAAAGCCCGGTCATGACGAACGGCATGTATGCCAAATTCGAAACCATGATGGATAAACGGCTGAAGGTCATCGATTGCACATTTGATGTTCCCGCCGCCGACACAGTCGCCGGTCGCAGTCTCGTCGAGACCTTACAACGCATTCGGTCTGAAGCTGAGACGGCGGTTCGCGAAGGCGTTGAAATCATCGTCCTGAGTGATGAAAATGTGAGTGAATTTCGCGCGGCTGTGCCAAGTATTCTGGCGACGGCTGCGGCGCAACAACAGCTCAAAGACGCGGGCTTGCGCTCATCCTGCTCCATCATTGTTCGTTCAGCCGAATGTCTTGATACGCATTATTTCGCGGTCTTGATTGGGGCGGGTGCAACCGCCGTGAACGCGTATATGGCACAAGCCTCCGTCCAAGATCGTGTCCGTCGCGGTCTGCTCGACATTGACATGGATGAGGCTGTCGCGCGCTACAAACTCGCGATTGAGAATGGTCTGTTGAAGATCATTTCAAAAATGGGGATTTCCGTCATCAGCTCTTACCGGGGCGGATTAAACTTCGAAGCCTTGGGGCTGTCGCGAGCCCTCGTCGGTGAGTTTTTCCCCGGCATGACCAGCCGAATTTCCGGTATTGGCCTCGCCGGTATCGAAACCAAACTGCTCGCCATCCACGATTTGGCCTATGAGTCCGCTGTTGTGCGCTTGCCGATTGGCGGACTTTATAAGGTTCGCGCAAAAGGTGAACGCCACGCTTACACCGCCGACATGATCCACATGTTGCAAGAAGCCGTGGGACGTGAAGATTATGAACTCTATCGGAAATACGCCGATGTTGTGAACGCAGGCGGACCGATCCAGGTACGCGATCTGCTTGATATTAAACCCTTGGCCGACCCCGTTCCCTTGTCGAAAGTGCAAAGCGTCAACGAAATCCGGCGGCGCTTCTGCACGCCCGGCATGAGCCTCGGCGCGTTGTCACCGGAAGCACACGGCACGCTCAATATCGCCATGAACCGAATTGGCGCGAAATCCGTCTCCGGCGAAGGCGGCGAAGACCGCGCGCGTTACACCCCCCTCCCCAATGGGGATAATCCGAACAGCGCCGTCAAACAGATCGCATCTGGTCGCTTTGGTGTCACGGCGGAATATCTCAACCAATGCCGCGAGATTGAAATTAAAGTCGCACAGGGCGCAAAACCCGGCGAAGGCGGGCAGCTGCCCGGTTTCAAGGTCACAGAAATGATTGCGAAATTCCGCAACGCCACACCCGGCGTGACGCTGATTTCCCCGCCGCCACATCACGATATTTACTCGATCGAAGATTTGGCGCAGCTGATATATGACCTCAAACAAATCAACCCGACGGCGCGCGTCTGCGTCAAGCTGGTCGCAAGTTCCGGCGTCGGTACAATTGCGGCCGGCGTCGCGAAGGCCAAAGCCGACACCATCCTGATTGCGGGCCATAATGGCGGCACGGGCGCATCGCCCAACACGTCATTAAAATATGCCGGCATCCCTTGGGAATTGGGTCTCAGCGAAGCCCATCAAGTGCTCACATTAAATAATCTGCGACAACGCATCACCTTGCGCACAGATGGCGGATTGAAGACGGGCCGCGACATCGTCATTGCCGCCATGTTGGGCGCCGAGGAATATGGTATCGGTACGCTCAGCCTTGTGGCGATGGGTTGTATCATGGTTCGCCAGTGCCATTCTAACACCTGCCCCGTTGGGGTCTGTGTGCAAGATCCGGCCCTGCGGGAACGGTTCACAGGGACGCCCGAAAAAGTCATCAATCTGATGACCTTTATCGCCGAGGAAGTCCGCGAAATCCTCGCGTCCCTCGGGGTCGAGCGACTCGAAGATATTATCGGTCGGACGGACCTTCTCACACAGGTCAGCCGAGGCGCGGAAAATCTCGATGACCTCGATCTGAATCCGATTTTGGCGAAGGTGGACAATGAAGCCGTTTTTGATGCGCGCCATCAACGTGTCGAAGTGCCGGATACGCTCGATGTTCAGATCGTGGCGGACGCCGCGCAACTGTTTGAGCGGGGCGAGAAGACCCACCTGACCTATGCGGTTTCGAACACGCACCGCGCCGTCGGGACGCGCACGTCACATCATATTTACAAACGCTTTGGCGCAGAAGGTGCGCCGGATGGGCAACTGACCGTGCGCCTGCGCGGGAGTGCCGGGCAAAGCCTTGGCGCATTCGGTATCCGGGGCTTGCGCCTCGTCGTGGACGGCGATTCTAATGATTATGTTGGCAAGGGGCTCAGCGGCGCTGAAATTTTCGTGTCTCCTCAGGGACGCACCCAGATCGAGCCGCACCACAGTGCCATTATCGGCAATACCTGCCTTTACGGCGCAACGTCCGGGACGCTTATGGCGTCGGGACGCGCGGGTGAACGGTTTGCCGTACGCAATAGTGGCGCGGTCTCCGTCGTCGAAGGGCTGGGCACCAATGGCTGCGAATATATGACCGGCGGCACGGTCGTCGTGCTGGGCAGTGTTGGTGATAATTTCGGGGCCGGCATGACGGGCGGCATGGCCTATGTGTTCGATGAATATGATGATTTCGAAAAAGCCGTGAATCCCGACAATGTCGTCTGGCAGCGGCTCAGCTCTGAGCATTACGAGAGCGAACTCAAAGATCTCGTCCGCCGACATTTCGAAGCGACAGGCTCTGATTTTTCGCAAACGCTACTCGCCGAATGGGATCACCAGCGCGGAAAATTCTGGCAGGTCATTCCAAAGGAAATGATCGGCCGATTGGAAATTCCTGTGAGCGAGGCCGCAGAGTAAGAGTTCGTGAGTCAGGGTTAGTCGATGATCTTCAAAATAATGATGAGCAGAATAATGTAGAAGATGATGGTCTTCACATTCGATTTTTTCTTAGGCTTCACATCAGAGTTTTTCGCCTCATCATTGGCTGAGCGATCTAATTCATCCAGCCGCTCACGGTCCTGTTTAGACAAATCCCACCGCCCCGATTTCGGGCGCGGTTTGGGTGTCGGCTCGGACGGAATGTAATCCTCGAACGTGACGGGCTTGGATGGTTTTTTGTCAGTCATGGGCACTCCAAACGCGAGTTGCCTGAAAGGCGGCTGATTGGAGCTATCGCACGATCAGGCGGTTACAAAAAGAGCGCGTTACGCCTCACATGTCCGACGCAATCAAAACGTCGACAATCCACTGCCTTCGTCGGCAGAGTGATGTGTAAAAGAAAATCCGTGGTGGGCGATACTGGGATTGAACCAGTGACCCCTACAATGTCAATGTAGTGCTCTCCCGCTGAGCTAATCGCCCCACGCACGGTTGTCTTTCAAACGTTCAGAACGCTTGGAAGGCCGTGCCTATAGGCGGGTGATTTACGGCTGGCAAGGGGGGATTCAGCCTGTTCTGCATTGCTTGCCGGGATGACTGGGCGCGGGTATGTGTTCCAAGATGAAGGCCCTCGTAACAGCTTTGATGATTGGGGTATTATCCCCCCTCACCGTGATGGCAGCAAACCCGTTAACGCCGGCGGAGCAGCCCGTGTGCCGGTCGCTGAATCATTGTCTGGAGATTGTTAAAACTCATCCTCATGACAGTTTTGATTATGCAGTGTTGGCGGCCGAATTCGCGAGATTTGGGCAAAAGGGGTATGACGCCTTAATACGAATGATCGCCAAATCGCATAAAAAGGCGGGCAACGCAGCGGACTTACTCGCCGTCAGCCAGGATTATTCGAGCATAAAAAAACTCAATTATGTCGTTGAGACAGCCCCCCTTGTCGGCGCCAAGCTCGCAAAAAGAACAGTTGAAGCCATCAGGGCTAACCTTGATTCAGTAAACCCGTTAGCCGCCTCTAAAAACGGCTCGACCGAAACCTATGATCCTAAAAGATGTCTCGATAGGATGCCGTCGTATTTACAATCACGTAAATCTGAGATGCCTTTTTTTGAACTCAACGTTGCAACGCCTAGCGCAGGTGGCGCCTACCGACCCAGCGCGCAATACCGTCTCCCCTTAACCTATGCCTCGCGCGGATGGCTACGAACGGCATTGCCAATAGAAAACGGTTGGGTTGCTGGCTATCCTGATGGTTTAGTTTTCTATGATAATCAAACAGGACAGCCTGACATTCTATTCCGTGGATGCGTCAAATCACTGCAAAGCCACCTCAATGAGAGGCGGAGCCAAGAGGTTTGGGCTAAGATAACGGTCCAAAACGGAACCACGAATATGGTTATGATTGATGAGAAGTCTGGTCAGATCGTTCAAATCATGGGCCCTCTCTTAGATGCTGAATTATCACATCAACTAGATAGATGTTCGGTTCAAGAAATAGGGCTGGTCATCACGCAGAGACCTAATGGAACACCTTCTGCAACCTGCTCCAGAAATCCTACGCCATGACCGCTTATTCCGAAGCCGCCGCCCTACGCGCCCTTGGCACAGTTCCCGATCCGCTATCCGATCGTGACATTGTATCCGCGGGGCGTCTCTCGGACCTCACCTTTGATGCGGGACGGCTCCGCGTGATCCTCGGCGTTCCGCCCGAGACGACACAAGAACAAGGGCTCACAGTGCGCGATGCGGCTGAGCAGGCATTAAGTGGATTGGCTGGCATCGACCAAGTGGCCGTGTTGCTCACGACACATAAGGCGGCCCCTGCGCTCAAGCCCGCCGCGCCCAAACGGACCGACCGTAATCCGCACCCCAATAAACGACCGGCTGGCTATCAAGGCGACGCGCATGTCACCAAGACGATTGCGATCAGTTCTGCCAAAGGCGGGGTCGGCAAATCAACCGTCACCGTCGGTTTAGCGCGCGCGCTCGCCGCGCAAGGTCAACGCGTCGGCATATTAGACGCCGATATCCACGGACCGAGCGTGCCGACCTTGCTGGGTTTAGCTGAACAACTCGGCACACGCGACGTCGAAGGCCGTCGCCTTATCGTTCCCGCAGAGGTGGACGGGCTGAAAGCGATCTCGATCGGGCTCCTCACAGGCAATGATGATCCCGTTGTCTGGCGTGGCCCCATGGTACAGGGCGCGATTGCCCGGATGTTATGGGATACAGATTGGGGCGCGCTTGATTTGCTCTTGATCGACATGCCCCCGGGCACAGGCGACCCGCAATTAGGGCTGGCGCAAGACGTTGAGCCCGACGGGGCGGTCATTGTCACCACGCCGCAAGATCTCGCGCTTTTGGACGCCCGCAAAGGCGTCTCCATGTTCGAAAAAGTGGATATTCCCGTCATCGGCTGGGTTGAAAATATGGCCGTCTTCATTTGCCCGGATTGTGGATCGGAGCACAGAATTTTTGGCGAGGGAAATCTCGACCTGCCCATACCAAAGCTGGGTAGCTTAGCCCTATCTATGGCGATGCGGGACGCGCGCGGTGGTTATGATGATCTCGCGCGGGCGCTACTTGGCACGCTTGCGTGACGTGAGCATCCATTTGGCCCAGAGCCAGAAGATCGTTGGCCCTTCGATTAAATAACGTTTCCAGAGCCGCTTCGGCTCTGAACTTAAACGGTGCAACCATTCCAACCGCGCCTTCTGCATCCAGACGGGTGCGCGTTTCACACGACCGCCGATAAAATCCAGTGACGCGCCAACACAAAGCCCGAAGCCAGCACAATCGCCGCGATCAAGACAGGCTTTGGCCACCATTTCTTGCTGCGGGCTACCGACACAGATGAAAAGGTACCGGGCCGGATGCTCGGCGACGAAACGGGCACAGGCCGCGATTTCCTCAGGTTTATTTCGTAACCCCATTGGTGGCATGTAATGATTGACCTGCGTCAAGCCATACATGGCCTTGATACGGTTCACGATTTCACGGTCAGCCCCAATCACGGTGATCGGGTCATGGACTGTGATGATGTTATCGAAAATCTGTTGCGTCAGATCAGAACCGGGAACTGCGGTCAAAGGCAAGCCGGATAGTTTTGCCATCGCTTCCAAAATACGACTGTCACACACAGATAACCAAGACGCCTCATAGAGCGGGCGGTAAACCTCAGGTTCACGCGCCAAGCGAACGAGATGATCTACATTGGGCGTCACAACATAGCGGAAACTATGGGCCGTCGTCATCCACTTCGCGCGCTGCAATGTTTGCATCGGTGTGAGAGGATCAAAT
The DNA here is from genome assembly GCF_014652695.1 of Algimonas arctica. GTDB lineage: Bacteria > Pseudomonadota > Alphaproteobacteria > Caulobacterales > Maricaulaceae > Litorimonas > Litorimonas arctica. The sequence goes on along the minus strand of NZ_BMZH01000006.1, from coordinate 171,585 downwards.
ATCGCTCCCATAAATTCATAAGAGCGCGGATTAACACGCCAGTCAATCATATGACTTGTCTGGCTTGCGTCTAAATGCTGTTGCGCCCTCTTATCCTGCATAAGCACGAGATCGCGGGGTTGTGCCGGTACGATATTCATTTGAGTTGCAGTCACTGGGTCAGCCCTCTCGTTGAAGGACAGCTTTATCAAACCACCGTGAAAATCGCGTTAGCATCAAGTTTAGACAGTATTTACCATGAGGTGTCCCGCGTGATGCTGTCGCCAAACAGGGATACGATAACCTAACCCGCATATTGCGGCTAAGCGGATCCTCGTGCAGTCTTTAACGAGATAAGTTTTGGCCCATCTCTGAGTATCACGGATAGAGCCAAACGCAATCGCCGGGGGTTTTCCATCTTATGCCGTCACCAACCAAAACAAAAACGGCGCGTCATTTGGCGGTAAAACTCATTCTCGTCGCCGCCTTATTCCTCTTGCTCGGTTTAATGGGGCGTTTGATTTTACCGATCGGTCTGCCCCATGCGGACGCTTATTTCGCGGATATCGAAACACGCCAGATGCAAGAGGACGAAATTGGGCAAATGACCCGTGTGCGCAAGACCTATGACCGCATGGCCAACACGGGGGATGATTTCACGGGTTGGAATACGGATATGCAGGATTTTTGGAAATATACGATTGCCTTTTCATCCTATGGCCTTCCGTCCGCCATGATTATCGATCCCGACAATCGTGACGAATATCGTCTCTTATTCGACACAATGATTTGGAAAATGAAGTCCCGAAAGGTCTGGGGCGATTTCACGGACCGTGGCTTTGGGTCTGACCCAATTTCAACGCAGAACATCATGTATAAGGGCCATCTCAATCTGATGTATGGCCTGTATCAATTGACGACGGGCGACACGCGTTATGCGCGAGAATATAGCTGGCTAACGCAGAAACTCGCCGATGAACTTCGCCTGCACCATAATGGGCAGTATGAAGGGGTGACCTGTGAACCCAACGCTTGGTATGTTGAATGTAATGCCATCGGCATGATGAGTTTGCATATTTATGATCGCCTTTACGGCACAGATTATACGGGCACGGAAGTCCAATGGACGCTCGACTTCATAATGGACAGGATGCGAGACGAAGAGACGGGCCTGTTCTACCGCTCCTATCATCCGCAGCAGGACGTGGTTGTCCGGGATATTTCCGGCTATGCCAATGCGTGGACGATGGCCTTCCTCAATCCGTTTCTCCCGGACTCTATGGCACAGACCTATAAGGCCGGCTTCAAAGATAATATGGTCATCCATTATGGTCCGACTTACGCCACGATTAAGGGCGATCTTCGGTCCGATCCGGCGCGCAATCAGGTCGCGCATCTCTTCGGGCTCTGGGCGGCAAAAGAGTTTGACGACCCGGCCTTGTTCGGAAAATTACGCAATTCGATTGACAAAATGGGAGGGCTTGGCCCCGCGCCGGAGGGGGGGGTAGCGTATAAGGACGCCAATAGTGTTTTGATGAACGGCGTCGTGCTCGCAGCGAAACTTCACGTCGGATGGGACGTCATCCTCAATCATGATTGGGGGCATGACCGCCCCACTGAAATCCCGGATACAATGGGGATGACATGGCAAGATCTCCTGCCAAACCAAATCTATTCCAGTAAAGACGGGCCGCGTCCTTTGCCCCAGTCCAGCCTGTCAGAACGACCCTGCCCAAATTGTTTTTGGGGCGATTACGAATCCGTTTTGATGAAGTCTGACAACAAAACTGAGGATATTTGCGAAGCGTCTACCGCCGACACAAAAACCTGCGGTCTCGCGACGTTAGACAGCTTAAACTTCAGGGACTGAATTCATCCCTGAAGGGATTCCAAGATTATGACTGTGCGCGTCCGAAAGCAATTTCCAGACGGTTGATCTGATCAGCGACTGTGTTGCCGGTTTGCGCCGCGATCGTACCGTAGAGCGAGCGGTCTAGCCGCATGATGCGTTCATAGATGGAATGAGAGCGGGTGCTAAGATCAAGCAAGGGAGTCGGAAGACCCGAAGCCGTCTTAGACAATTCTGTAAATGACAGACCTTCAATTGGCGGTTCTTCAGGAACTAGACGATATTTCTCAGCCCGCGCTTCGGACAAGCTCATATCGCTCTCTTTCAAGGCGCGCTGCACCAAGAGCCAGCTGGCCACCTGCATGAGACGTGTTGTCAGACGCATGCTTAGCGACGCATAAGTCAGCGCATCATCGCGGCCGAGCATTTTTGAATCGTCGCGACCCGGCCCATCCAAATAGGCCGCTGTTTCCTCAACCATATCCATGCCCTCACGGAAGGTCCGTGCGAACAGTTCAGAGCGTGTGAACTGTAGCAGACGGTCCTCTGCCTGGCTTGTCATTGTGTCGCGCTTCAAGGGCACGGCGAGCTTTCGTTCAGCGGTCATGAATCATCCCGGGGAAATCAGTGTGTAGCTTGGTGAACGAGGTTTGCAAGCCACGCGCCACTTACTCGGAAATCACTCATCGATTCGGGAATTTATGGTTAATTTTTTTTAAAGAGCTGGTCAGCAGCCTGTTTTTCCTGCGCTTTCTTCTCAAGCTCGGCCTTCAGACGGGTAATCTCTGCCCCATAGGCGTCGATCCGCGCCTCTAATTCATACAAGGATAAGCCATAAAGCCCCTCACCGAGCCGATAAGTCTCTACGTCGTGACGTTTTGGGTCGTTTTCGTCCATAATTGTGTCCTTTACTTGCCAAAGCGGCTCTAACCGCTTAGCTATCACCTTGTCGATAAGGTGAATAAGCCAAACCCGACCCGGCCCGGAGGGCGTAACCCCGCAGTGAGCGGGGTTTTTCTTTGGGCGAAACACACAGTGCGCTCGAGATTGTAGGAGAGACCTAATGACTCAGATTTTGATGCCCAAGGCAACCGCCGTATGGTTGATCGACAATTCGGCCATGAGTTTTAAACAGATTAGCGAGTTTTGTGGCCTGCACATTCTCGAAGTCGAAGCCATTGCCGATGGCGATGTCGGTCAAGGCATCCGCGGCGCAGACCCGATTGCTAATGGTCAGATCAATCGCGAAGAAATCGAAAAAGCTGAAAAAGATCAAAATTACGCGATGAAGTCGAATACATTCGACGCAGATGAATTACCGAAACCAAAGAAACGTGGCCCGCGTTACACGCCATTGTCGCGCCGCCAAGACCGTCCGGACGCCATTGCCTGGCTCGTCCGCAACCACCCGGAAGTCAGCGATCCGCAAATCAGCAAGCTCATCGGAACAACCAAGCCGACGATCAATTCTATCCGTGAACGCACGCACTGGAAAATCAATACGATCCAGCCGCAAGACCCGGTTAGCCTCGGTCTTTGCAGCCAAGTCGACCTTGATGCGATCGTGAAGGTCGCCGCTGAGAAGAAAGCGAAAGAAGACGCGAAAAACCAAGTCGAAGGTGGCGAGACGCTCAACCCCGCGCCTGCGCCTGCGCCGATCGAAGAAACGTCTAAGGCTGAACTGACGCTAGAGAACCTGTTCAAGCCCAGCAGCACCGGGTCTTAAGCAGACAACCCGCAAACAAAATTCTATCGGACAAAATTAAAGGGGCCTCACGGCCCCTTTTTTATGACTAACGTTAGATGGCCACCCGCGCCATCCGCGGCTGCCTACGCCTCCGCGAGCGGCATGGTGTAATTTAGCGCCAACCGGCCCCCATCGGCATAGATACACTGCCCGGTGATATAGCTGCTCTCTTCAGACAAGAGCCACGCCGTCACCGCGCCGATTTCATCCGGCAGTCCAGCGCGACCCATCGGGGTGCGCGACAATATCTTGTTCATCGCCGCAGGATCAGCGTTCACCTTGGCGAGCATCTCTGTCTTAATAGACCCCGGGCCAACCGCATTGACGCGAATACCATAAGGCGCGAGCTCAATCGCCATTGCGCGCGTCATCTGGCGCAAGCCGCCCTTTGACACAGTGTAGGCGAGATAGTCAGGGATCGCGACCGTATCATTGATACTGGACATATTGACGATGGCATAAGGCCGCGTATTCAAACGCGAGCGATCGTCACGGTCTTCAATTTCCTTGACCATGTGCTGCGCCACGGCGCGGCTGACGAGGAAAGGGCCGCGCAAATTCACAGCAATATTGCGGTCAAAATCCTCAATCGACATGTCCAAAGACCCGCCTTTAATGGCGATACCCGCATTATTCACGAGCCCATCGATACGGCCAAAGGAGGATAATGTTTCCGCGACAAGATTATGAACCTTCAGTGGGTCCGAGACATCAGACTCAATAAACACAGCGCGATCATTATCCGCCGCTAAATCCTTGGCGGCCCGGAATCCCGCATCTGTATCCATATCGGTCAAGACAACGCGGTGGCCGTCCTCAACAAGACGTTGTGCGCACGCAAGGCCGATGCCGCGGGCGGCCCCGGTAACAATCATAACTCGATCTGATGACATGATTTGGCTTTCTGTTCGCTAAAACTGCATCGCCCAACCTTCCACATCCATAGCGGCCTGACGGACAGCTTCGGAGAGGGTCGGATGAGCGTGACATGTACGGGCGACGTCTTCTGACGACGCCTTGAATTCCATCGCGAGACAAATCTCGTGGATCATATCGCCTGCGCCCGGCGCAATGATGTGACCACCGAGGATTTCGTCAGTTTCCGCATGAGCCAGAATTTTCGCGAGGCCATCGGTTTCGTGATTGCAGCGCGCGCGGCTGTTGGCCGTGAGCGGGAATTTACCGACTTTATAGGGGATGCCCGCGTCTTTGAGTTCGTCTTCGGTTTTCCCGACACTCGCCACTTCTGGGAATGTATAGACCACACCCGGAATTATGCCGTAGCTCACATGGCCCGATTGCCCGGCAATGATTTCAGCGACGGCCACGCCTTCTTCTTCGGCTAAATGGGCGAGCATGGGACCTTCGATGACATCGCCAACAGCATAGACTCCCTCAGCCGCTTTAAAATTATCGACTGGGATAAAGCCGCGATCCGTCGTTTTAATGCCGACCGTATCTAGGCCTACATTATCCGTGAACGGTTTACGGCCAATCGCGACGAGCACGACATCCGCTTCAAACGATTTTTCTTTCCCGCCCTTGGCAGCCTCAGATTCGATTTTCACGGTCTTGCCAGACCCGTCGACGGCCGTGACCTTGCGGCCCAGTTCAAACTTCATACCCTGTTTTTTGAAAATTCGGGCCGACGTCTTGCGAATTTCCGTGTCCATGCCGGGGAAAATCTGGTCCAGATATTCGATCACTGTGACCTCTGCGCCCAGACGACGCCAAACAGACCCCAGTTCCAAACCGATCACACCGCCGCCAATAACGACCATTGATTTAGGCACAGATTTTAGTTCCAGAGCGCCGGTCGAGGACACAACCTTCTTTTCATCAATCTTGATGAACGGCAGGGAGGCCACTTCGGACCCCGTCGCAATGACGATATTTTTCGTGCCGTAAGTCTTGCCTTCGACCTCAACTTTGCCTTTGCCGACAATTTTGCCAAAGCCGCGAATGTGATCGACTTTGTTTTTCTTGAACAAATATTCGATGCCCGCTGTGAGGCCCTCAACGACCTTATCTTTCGACGCGATCATGGCGGGCACATCGACTTTGACAGTCGCGCTCATGCCCATAGCTTCAAAGTCTTTTTCAGCTGTCTCGTAGAGCTCTGTGGCGTGCAGCAAGGCTTTAGACGGAATACATCCGACATTGAGGCAGGTCCCGCCAAGCTTTGTATGTGTCTCGATACACGCGACCTTCAGGCCGAGCTGTCCGCAGCGAATAGCGCAATTATAGCCGCCAGGGCCGCCGCCGATAATGATGACATCGTATGTGTCAGCCATGAGAAAAACTCCGAAGGAGGGTTCAAGGAATGCGCGAGGCTTTAGGCCGCCTATGGCGCAAACTCAATGGCGTGGGTCTGTTGCTATCAGGCAACAAGCGCAAGAACATTGCGTCTGTTTCAAATCCATCCCCGTCACCCCTTTTTATATTAGGACCGCATTCCTATCTCAAGTCTAACGAAGCCCGGTATCGACGTTAGCCGGGGCAGCCATAATGTCATGAGGAGACATCGCTTTGGATATTCAAGCCTATACCCAACGCGCGCGGGCCGTAATTCAGTCGTCACAGACCGAAGCGATTACGCGCGATAATCAACAACTCACCTCCAGCCACATCATGCTCGCGCTCTTGATGGAAGATGGCGGTCTGCCGCAAAAACTGATCCAAATGGCGGGCGGCCGAACGGATGTTTTGCAAACCCAGCTTGAGCGGAACTTAAACCGCCTACCCCTAGTGCAGGGCGGGTCCGGCCTGACCCTGTCCCAAGCGGCGGCCAAAACTTTCGCCAATGCAGAAAAAAGCGCTAAATCAGCAGGTGATGCGTTCGTTACCGTCGAACGGCTCTTGCTGGCCGCGGCGTTAAACGCCGATAAAGATCTTGTCTCAGCCATGGGCACCGCGTCTATTGATGTCTCACGCTTGACCGACGCTATTAAATCCGTGCGAAAGGATGACCCCGTGACAACTGATACGGCCGAAGACCAATATGACGCGCTGTCGAAATATGCGCGCGACCTAACGCAAGCGAGCCGCGACGGTAAACTTGATCCCGTCATTGGTCGCGACGAAGAAATTCGCCGCACCATTCAGGTGCTTTCGCGCCGGTCTAAGAATAACCCACTGCTTATCGGCGAACCCGGGGTCGGTAAAACGGCCATTGCCGAAGGTTTGGCCAATCGTATCGTGTCAGGCGACGTGCCCGAGTCTATCCGCGACAAAAGCCTCTTCGCGCTTGATCTGGGATCACTCGTTGCCGGTGCCAAATATCGCGGTGAATTTGAAGAACGGCTGAAAGCCGTGCTCAAAGAAGTTCAAGATTCGAATGGTCAAATTATCCTGTTCATTGATGAAATTCACCAGCTTGTCGGCGCCGGCAAGAGTGACGGCGCTATGGACGCGGCGAATTTACTCAAGCCCGCCTTAGCCCGTGGGGAGCTGCATTGCGTCGGCGCGACCACTTTGGATGAATATCGAAAACATTTGGAAAAGGACGCGGCTCTAGCGCGGCGCTTCCTCACCATATTTGTCTCTGAGCCCACGGTTGAGGATACAATTTCGATTTTGCGCGGCCTGAAGGAGAAGTACGAAGTTCACCACGGCATTCGCATTTCTGATGCGTCTATCGTGGCCGCGGCAAAACTCTCTGACCGCTACATCACCGACCGTTTCCTGCCGGACAAAGCCATCGACCTCATGGACGAGGCCGCGTCGCGGTTGCGCATGCAGGTCGATAGTAAGCCGGAAGCGCTGGATGAAATTGACCGCCGCATCGTGCAGTTAAGAATCGAAGTTGAAGCGCTCAAGCGCGAGAAGGACGACGCGTCGAAAGAGCGTTTAAAGAAACGCACGGCTGAAATTAAAGAACTGGCTGCGCAAAGCGATACGATGACTACGGCCTGGGAATCCGAAAAAAGCAAACTGGCATCCGCCACCGACATAAAAGAACAGTTAGAACACGCCCGGTTTGAATTGTCCGACGCCGTTCGCAAAGGCGATTATGAAACCGCAGGACGCTTACAGCATGTCGACATCCCGAAACTGGAAGCTCAGGAATACGTGCTTGAAAACGCGGATGTCGATGTGATGGACACGGAAACAGTGACTGCTGAGACGATTGCGGCTGTCGTGTCACGTTGGACCGGTGTTCCGGTTGAAAAGATGCTCGAAGGCGAACGTGACAAGCTGATGGATATGGAAAACTTGTTGGGCACACGTGTTGTCGGACAAGAAACTGCCGTCAAAGCCGTCGCAGACGCGGTGCGGCGCGCCCGAGCTGGCTTACGTGATCCGCAACGCCCGATTGGGTCGTTCATGTTCCTCGGCCCGACAGGCGTCGGGAAAACAGAGCTGACGAAAGCCTTGGCTGAGTTTCTCTTCGATGATGACCAAGCGATCACGCGGATCGATATGTCTGAATATATGGAGAAACACAGCGTCTCGCGCTTGATCGGCGCACCGCCGGGATATGTCGGTTATGATGAGGGTGGCGCACTGACCGAAGCGATCCGCCGCAGACCTTATCAAGTCGTCCTGTTTGACGAGATCGAAAAGGCGCATCCAGACGTGTTCAACGTCCTCCTGCAAGTCCTTGACGATGGGCGCCTTACGGATGGTCAGGGTCGAACCGTCAATTTCCGCAATACGCTCATCATCATGACGTCGAATATTGGCGCGCAGCATTTGCTCAATCTTGCTGACGGTGAGTTCGTGCAAAAGGCGAAAGTCGGTGTGATGGCAGATGTTGCCGCACATTTCCGGCCCGAATTCTTGAACCGGATTGACGAAATCCTCCTGTTCGAGCGGCTCAAGCCTGAACATATGGGCGCGATTGTCGACATTCAGATGAAGCGACTCCAAGGCTGGTTGCGCGACAAACAGATCACCATCGAGCTGACTGATGCCGCAAGAGAGCATCTAGGTCAGGCGGGATATGATCCAAGCTATGGTGCCAGACCGCTCAAACGTGTGATTCAAAAACAAGTGCAAGATGAATTGGCGCGGGAATTATTGGCCGGACGCATTCATGACGGCGACACGATCAAGATCGATGCCGCTGGTGGAAAAATCCGGGTCAGTGTGCTGAGTTCTCTCGCAGGAAAATAACCCGTTTCAGTGTCCGGCACTGACTAAACACATAAAACCCGGCCTTATGGGCCGGGTTATATCGTCGTAATAAATCTGATGGAAGATCAGTTATCTTAAGTTTTAGGACCGGGCTTTTTGCGCGGAGTGCCGTCCTTCTTAAGCAAATTACCGTCCGCATCGCGCTTCACTTTTGTCCCGGGCTTCGGCCCTCGCTTGCGAGTGGTTGACGAGCTGGCAGCTCCCGCAGGCTTCGCTTTATTCTTCGACCCTTTTGGCCGACCGCGCCGCGCTATTAGCGGCTCGCCCGTGACAGGGTCCAGTTTAGGGGCTGGCTTAGCCGCGGCTGATTTCGTTTTATTGGTTGAGCCCTTTGGACGACCACGACCGCGTTTAATCGGCTCGCCCGTCACAGGATCAAGCTTAGGGGCTGGTTTAGCCGCAGTTGATTTCGTTTTATTCGTCGAACCTTTGGGACGACCCCGACCGCGTTTGATCGGCTCGCCCGTCACAGGGTCTAATTTGGGCGCAGGCTTCGTCGCGGGCCTTTTGGCTGCAGCAGATTTGGCTTTACTGGTCGACCCCTTTGGACGGCCCCGACCCCGCTTGATAGCTTGCCCGTCAATCGCAGAGGGTTCCAAGACCTTCACAGGTGTCGGCTCGTCAGTTGACTTTGGGACTGAGCCCTTGCCCATAACCTCGTTCGTGTGCGCGGTCTTAGATGCTTCAATTGATTTTGCTGAGGTTGCTGAGATCGCTTTATCGGTCGCGGTCTTGGTCATTTCCCGCGTTCTTGATGCGGCTAATTCGGCGGCCTTGCGGGCTTCGCCAACAGGATCAATATCGGCGAGTTCCCCTTTTCCACCATCCGGCGAAAGATTGTCATTTATGCGGAAAATCGCAACGAAAATTTCGGACACAATCCGGATCGTAATTAAGACCAGCAAGATCTCCGCAAAAATCCCAACAAAAGCGATGACCTTCGCTAGAAGGCCCAGCGAAATAGCGTCGAGTATTTCTGCAGAATAAGCCAACGCCATGACGATTAGCGCGAGCCAAAAGAACGGAACGATAAGTTTTTCTTTGAATAGTTTTTCAAAAGAGAAAAAGAAATTGATGAGGTTTTTCATGTCTAAAGCCAATTTGGGGGCAAAGTGAATTACTGCCTTCTAACTCACACGACATTTAACCCGCAAGCGGATTGATCTGTAGACTCAACCTGAAGGTTAATAAAATTTTCTCGCACGCAATTTCAAATAAGCAAAGCAGTCAATTGTCGTAAAAGAAATAGTTCAGCCCTGCCTAAGGCTGATTATTTCCACCCGCGAAGGACTAGCCCGGAATTTCAGCCGATAGAACAGCCATGGCTTGCTCTGGCTCAATAACCGTTGAGCCGGCCCGCATCGCTTCAATTTGATCCCGACGTGTCTCAAAGATTGGCATTTGTGTTGACGATAGCGGCTTGCCAGAGAGTTGGCTCAGACGGCGTGGGTTAATTTTCTTGCCATTATGAATGACTTCATAGTGCAAATGCGGCCCTGTGGATCGGCCTGTTGTCCCAACATAGCCAATGACTTGATCCTGACGCACGCGCGCCCCCGATTTTATTCCGCCGGCAAAACCCTTCATGTGCGCATACGCTGTCTGGTAGCCGTCAGAATGGCGAATACGGACGTAATTGCCAAAGCTGCCATACCGATTGGCCCGTTCGATTGTGCCGGACCCGGCGGCCAAAATCGGGGTGCCGCGTGGCGCCGCGAAATCGACACCACTATGCATTTTACGATATCCCAGAATAGGGTGTTTTCGGCTCCCGTAGGACGAACTCAATCGGGCCCCATTAATTGGGGTTGCGCGCAATTTCCGTTTTGCCGTTTGACCGCTTGCATCGTAGAAATTCTCTTGACCTTCACTGTCTTCAAACAGCCAGTAATCCATCGTTTTTCCGCGCGGAGAAAAGGAGGTGTAAAGCAGGTCGCCCGCTTTTACGATGTTGCCCGTATGATCACGAGCGACTTCGAAGAATAATTCAAATTCATCGCCGGGTTGAATATCGCGTTGGAAATCGACCGAATATTCATAAATATTCGCAAATTGCGCGACAACTTTGTCGGGCGCACCCAGGCGTGTCGCATCAACATAGAGTGAATTTTCAATGGTGGCGCGAACTGACAAGGTCTCATACCGGAATTCAGCGGCGACACCGCGCGCGCTCCAGTCATCCCCCTTACGCGAGACGAAAATCGTTTTCTCGGCTGACGGACGGAAGGTCACATCGGAAACAACGCCGTTTTCAACATGGAGATTAAAGGTTTGTCCGGCGCGCAATCGGCGGGGTGAAAATTCTTCTGAAAAAGCTTGCACGAAACGGTGCGCGTCAGATCCACTCATCCCTTCACGTTGCAGCATCGGCCCCAAATTATCACCGGGCTTCAGTGTGACGTCGTGTTGCACGCGAATCGGCGCCGCAAATTCATCGGCCAGCGCCATATCAAAGCGGGACAGATCATGCGCGGGCGTCAATGTAATGAGTTCCGCGACTTCAACGGATTGTTCGGGCGCCGCACCGTGCGGCAAAGCCATCATCGCAATCAGGACCAAAGCGCCACCAGCCGCGAGGGCTTTAAGCTTGTTGCGAGCCGGAATACGGGTTGAACTATAATCGGCATAGGCGCGAGCGCGAACCGAGAGAGCATTTTTCAAGGTATTATTCATTGAATCGGGTCGTCCTTGATCAACATTAGTGGCGCGAATGTCTCTATTCGGTGCTGCGTGGCCCCCACTGTGCCTACCGCCCGTTGGTAAATTGTTAACCGTCGCAAACATCTCCGTCACCTTACAGCTTTTTTATAGTCAGCTTTTCTATGGTGAGGCTGCTCCGTCCCGCGTAAGCGTCGTGACATGAGGCTATCGCCCAAATCAACGACCAAGCGCAGCCCACTCCAGTGGGTCATGCGAATTATGGCTTGGATTACATTCACTGTCCTGCTGGCCATTGCCCTGGCTGCTGCCTGGGCTTGGTCGAACCGGTATGAATTGATCGAACGCCAAGCGATCACATATTTCGACTCCCTCGGTATCCAAGCGGATCTTAAAATTCGGTCTGCCAATGGGAAGACTGCCGACATTCGCAACATTAGCCTTGCCTATGACGGACAATCCTTCCTTACGGTTAATCGCCTGCAAGCCGCATACCAATGGCGCGACCTGTTACATGGAAAAGTTGAGCGGCTCGATTTCACCGGGTTAGAGGCGACCATTACGGTCGATGAAACCGGAGCGATCATAGATGGTTGGCGACCGCCTGCTAGCGGCGGCGCATCGGCGTTTCCCACAAGAGGCATTGGTCTCACAGACGGCTCTATTGTGCTGAAAACACCTTATGGTGAAATCCCGATCAAAGGCGATGCCGAGGTTGCAAGTCCCGACAAGTTCACTGTCGATGGTCTTCTAGAGCCGTTTACGCTGGCACGCGACGAGATGCGTCTGAGCGCCGACGGTCCGTTTTCCGTCACAGGCCATCCAGAATCCTATTCCGTCTCCCTCCCCTCAACGCGACTCACGTTTGTTCAACCCTCAGGACGCTTAAGCGACACGCGGCTGGCTTTGGACGTCACACTTCAAAAAGACACAGGCGTCGTCACAGGGACCGCAAAAATCCAAGGCGGATCATTTGACACACGTGCGGGAATAATAGGGAAGGTCACACACCTGAATATTGATGGACGCTGGGACGGCGCAGAATTCAGGGCAACCGGAGAGACTGATCTCACGGGCGTTTCATTGACTGACGCGGCACGCCGCAAAGACTTGGCGCGCACACTCAGCCTCGCCGGTGCCCTGTCCGAAGTTCCCGTCGCGATGAATTTCGCCCCAAGTCTCGTCGACCCGATCCGTGACCTTCTGGCCGGATCCGATATCTCCACATCGCTGTCTGTCCTGATCTCGGACTCGCAGAGACGGCTAGACCTGCTGCGGCCCATGACAGTGAAAACAAATCGCACGCAAGCCATTATCAGCCCCGTTTACGCCGAACCCCTTTATCAGCATACAATCGGGCGCGCAGACTACGTAATCGCGATGCAAGCGTCCCTATCACGCCCTACTCCTTTGACCCTCGACCCGTTACGGATGAGCATTCGGTCGACCACGGGATTGAGTATCGACGGAATTGCGAGCGCGACAGGTCGATTAAAAACGCGCTCTAACTGGCGCACTCAAACACAAAATCAGCGCCCTGCCCGGCTCAGCCCTCTCTCAGTTGGGTTTGACTATGTCGCGCCGATTAACGCGCCGTCGCGCCTTATCCTGCGCGGCGCAGCCGACTATGATGGGGATATACCGGGTGGATATGCGCAAGGCTTAATTGCGGGCGGCACATTAACGGCCCACCTGTCAGACACCCGTACGAAAGTCGATTTTACCCCCGATAGGCGGCTGAAAATTGCGCGCCTAGAAACGACGTCTGAATGGACTGTTGAAGATTTTGAAGGGGAGCTCAAACCTGCGTCACCCCTATATGATCGCACAGGGACGGACCGTGCCGCCGTACGCACGGCTCTGATCGATGCCCGTCTAACGGCCCGCCGTCCCGCTACGGATTTAGTCGAGGCCGCCGCCTTAGACTTACAATTCGCCAAGGCAGATGTGGCAGGCGATATCAGGCTGAACACGCAAGACTGGGCCATCGGCTTTTCCGATTTGGCTTTACAGTCCGAAACGTTCCCGGTCGCCGGGACTGATTTGGTCCTGCCGCGCGGAGACCTGGACGTCGGATTATCCAATAATGGCCGCACGACTTTTGCGCTGAGCACACCGTCATCCACACTCACCACCCCGGCTTATGCTGTGCGAGACATGGCGATTGAGGCGGAAGGCACGGCGGAGCAATATTCGCTGAATTACGAAAACGGACGCGTCAAAGTTTTGACGCAAGGGCTCAGTTCATTTCCCATCCCCGTTCTGCCCGTGTCAGGAACACTCCTTTTCGACGCGGGTCAATTTACAGGCACGGCGCAAACATCATTACCGCGCGCGCCCAATACGCCCATTGATGTCAATTTCCGTATGATGGAAGGTCAGGGCGACGCAGATATTCAAATACGCGGATTGCAATTCCAACCCGGCGCGCTGCAGCCGCAAGATCTCGTCCCCACTCTTCGCGGTAAAGTCGCACAAGTTGATGGCGGCATTAATGCTGATCTACACGTCCTGTTCGGCACAGATACCGCGCCGTCAGGGACCGGAACATTTGAAATCGTCAATATGTCGCTCGGAACAGCGCCCGGTCCAATCACAGGCCTATCGGGGGTGGTCGAACTGACGTCGCTCTTCCCTGTCGTCACAGCGCCTGATCAACGGCTTACGATCGAAACATTTGACCCCGGTTTTCCCCTACAAAACGGGGAAGTGACTTATGCGCTCGTCTCTGAAGGCGTCGCAATATCGCGAGCTATTTTCCCGCTTGGCGAGGGGCAAGTCTCATTCGATCCCTTCACATGGATTTACGGCGCACCGGAAAACCGCATAACCTTACGTGTCAGCGAGGTCGAAGTCGGTGATTTCCTCAAAGGTGTGGGGAATGGCAGGTTGAGCATTTCCGGTGCCTTGGAAGGCACAATCCCCGTTGTCGTGCGCGGGATTGATGTTTTGGTTGAAAAAGGCCGGCTTGAGGTCAAAAACGGCGGCGTTATCCGCTATCAAGGGAAAGACGTCGTGGACGCCATCCCTAATGAATTTGCGGCCAAAGCCATCGAAGCCCTCAAAAACTTCAATTATGATGCGCTCTTTATGGAAATTAACGGTCCGCTCGACGGAGAGATCAGTCTTGGCCTCCAATTTACGGGGGCCAACCCAGAAGTTCTCTATAACATCCCGTTCCAATTCAACGTCACAGTCGACGGGGAATTGTTCAATATTGCGCGCAGCTTGAACCCGAACGGTTTGCAACAACGGGTTCTTACGTCGGTCAAAAACACCCAGTCAGCGCAAGAATGATTATCGAGGCTTAGCCCAGACAGCCCTTAGCCCGGACCGGACGTGTTCGGGCCAAGGCTCGCGCCTTCCCCGACAAAAGGGTTCGTCCGGCGTTCTTGCCCAAACGTGCTCATATTTCCGTGACCCGGCACAAAGCGCATGGCGTCGCCGAGCGGGAAAAGCTTGGTCTTGATACTCTCGATTAGTTGCGCATGATTGCCCTTAGGAAAGTCCGTCCGTCCAATTGATCCTTGGAACAGCACATCGCCGACAAAGGCAATCTTCATCGCTTGATTATGGATAACGACATGGCCGGGCGTGTGACCGGGCGTATGCGCGACATCAAACGTAATACCGCCGAGTTCCAGCGTATCGCCGTCCTCTAAATATCGATCTGGGACCACGGCGCGGCCCATCCCCGGGTGGCCATATTGCGCCCATTGATCGCTAATGCCATCCATCCAGAATTGGTCATCCTTATGCGGGCCGATCACCGGCACGCCGAGCTCTTCGCGTAATTGATCCGCCCCGCCCGCGTGATCCAAATGACCGTGTGTGAGCCAAATTTCTTTGAGCGTCACCCCGAGCTCACTCAGCGTCGCCTTGAGGCGGTCCGCTTCCCCGCCCGGATCGACAAATATGCCTTCCATCGTGTCAGTATCATAAAGCAGCGAGCAATTTTGCTGAAACGGGGTGACGGGAATGATTTTAAGGTCGAGCATGCCGCCTCTGTCGTGCGCAAAGGCCAATCCGTCAACGCGGCACATGACAAAAGAGACATTCAGACACCGTTCAGGCCCATTCCCCTACCCCATAGTTAGGCCAGTAAAACGGTCTTTCTCTTTTCGACTAGGCTCAAACGCTTGCGTTTGGGCCTTTTTTTTGGTTCGGTTCATTTCGGGAACCTTGAGTATGAAAAAAATTATCGCCATTGGCGTCATTCTGCTTTTAGCCGGGCTCGCAGCCTTACGCTTTGCGCATACGGTTCTCGTCCCCAACCGGTTCGAGGCCTTGGCGCAAGAGCTTGTTGGGACAAACACGACAGCTGATTTTGACGATGGTCTTTATGTCTTTATTGGGGGGGCGGGCGCCCCCATACCGGATCCCCTGCGAAACGGCCCGACCTTGGGAATTCTAGCGGGCGATAAGGCCTTCATTATCGATGCGGGTAGCGGAGGATTTCGCAATCTCCTTCAAATGGGTTTTCCGGTTGATAAAATCGATAATATCTACCTGACCCATCTCCATTCCGACCATATTGACGGCTTGGGCGAGGCCCTCATGCTGAGTTGGATCAACGGTCGACGCGATACACCGCTGCCCGTGACAGGGCCGCGCGGCACAGAAATTGTCACGGACGGTTTTATGCAAGCCTACCGGCTCGATTCACAACATCGGACTGAGCATCACGGTGTGGCCGTTGCGAACCCGAGCGGATTTGGCGCACAACCCATTGAAATCGACGGGCTAGACAGTCAGGTTTTACGCGATGAAGGCGGTTTGAAAATCACAGCGTTTACGGTTGACCATGCGCCCGTCAAAGGCGCGTTTGGCTATCGGATCGATTATAAAGACCGATCCATCGCGATCTCTGGCGATACCGTCTATTCCCCAAATTTGATCGCCCAGTCCCAAGGCGTCGATGTTCTCTTTCACGAAGCGTTGAACACCGACATGGTCGCGACATTAGGCGCCGCCGCTGAAAAGAATGGGGCCGTGAGCCTCGCAAAAATTATGGCGGATATCCCCGATTATCATACAAGCCCGCATGACGCGGCGCGCGCCGCGACCGAAGTCGACGCCAATGCGCTCGTGCTTTATCATATTATTCCGCCGCTACCGGCAAAAGCCCTCAACAAGATGTTTCTCGGTGATGCCGTCGACGTTTATGACGGTCCGATCACCGTATCGCGGGATGGGACGGTGATCAGCTTACCGAGCGGCTCAGATGCTGTGAGCTATGACAATAGGCTCTAGCCGCAAACCTCACAAACTTGTCAGATAGTGGCCACATTGCTGTCACGATCGACAGTCTATGAGAGGCTGTCCCTACCCTGGGCGGCCTCCACGTCTTACCTCTCCCATGGCGACTTGCGAGGCCGCCATCCTTTTAATGCGCCGTCTTTTTCTATTCGTCTGCCATCATTTCACGGATCGCGGCGACGGCATTCTCGCGACTGACTGTTTGTTGCGCCGGGCGGGCCGATTTCCATTCTTCATTCGTCTCAATCGCCTTCGCCATTTCTGCGCCCAGGACGAGGTCTTTCAGCGTCACCTGCCCGGCCTGCGCTTCTTCAGAGCCAATAAGGACGGCAAGTTTAACGCCGCGACGGTCAGCATATTTCATCTGTTTCGTGACATTGCCGGACCCGGTAAAGACTTCCGTACGAATACCAGACGCGCGTAACTCGGCCGCGAGTTTAAAATATTCCGGCAAGAGAGACTTATCGAAAACCGTGATGAGCACAGGCGGTTGAGCCTCCGATTGCAACGCCTCCATCCGCTCTAGGGCGGAGACGAAACGAGACACCCCGAACGAAAACCCTGTCGCCGGGACGGGTTGCCCACGGAAGCGCGAGACCAAATCATCATATCGGCCACCGCCCCCGATGGAACCGATCCTAACGGGGCGACCTTTACGGTCCGTAATTTCCGCCAGCAGTTCCAGTTCAAACACGGGCCCTGTGTAATAGCCAAGTCCGCGCACCACTGAGGTATCAAAGCTAACCCGTTCTGGGCCGAAGCCTGTTGCGGTCAGAAGTCGGTCAATTTCTGCCAATTCATCGACACCCTGCTTGCCCCGATCTGACGAGCCGACAAGACCCGACAGGGTCGCTATCGTCGTTTCCCGGTTTGCATCGGACGCGGTCGTAAACCCAAGCACGGCTTTGATCCCTGCGGAATTAAGCTTTGCGCCCTCTGTATAGTCTCCGCTCTCATCCTCACGACCGTCGCCGAGTAAGGCTTCGACGCCTTCCTCGCCAAGGCGATCAAGCTTATCGATCGCGCGCAGGACTTGTAACCGTTGCACAGCGCCAGCTTCGGTATTCGGTACGTCTGAGGCTTCGAGAATACCGTCGAGCAATTTGCGGTTATTGACGCGCACGGCATATTGATCATCGCGCAGCCCCGCCGCTCGGGCGATTTCTGCTGCGACCATAATCATTTCCGCGTCAGCCACGGCGCTGCCAGCCCCGACCGTATCCGCATCACATTGCGTAAACTCACGGAATCGGCCCGGCCCCGGTTTTTCGTTCCGAAAGACTGAACCCGCTTGGTAGCGCCGATAAGGCTTGGGCAGCGCATCATAATTTTCAGCCACGAACCGGGCCAGCGGCGCGGTCAGATCATAGCGGAGGCTGAGCCATTGCTCATCATCATCTTGCAAAGCGAAAACGCCGACATTGGGTCTGTCTTCATCGGGCAGGAACTTCCCGAGCGCATCCGCATATTCAAACGCCGGGGTCTGGAGGGGTTCGAACCCAAAGCTATCATAAACTGCGAACGCCTTGGCGATGAGCGCGCTCTCCGCCCGGATCACATCCGACGGACGATCCTCGAACCCTCTGGGGCGACGTGCTTTGGGGCGGAAGGGTTTGTTCTTTTTAGCCATGCGTCGCGCCCTAGCGGGCGTGGCGAAAAGCGGCAAGCCCGTCAAACGTCAGATTATCACGCCGCAAGCGAAATTCAGCCGCTGCGGCTAAGCTTATGCGGCGGCGCTAGCCGTTTCATCAGCCAAGATCGCATATAGCGCTTCGGACGTCGGCGCAGAGCGCAAACGCTGTCGGGTTTCCGGGCGGCGCAACAGGCGCGAAACGCGGGCGAGTGCGCGCAAATGCGCCCCGCCGCAATCGGCGGGCGCAAGCAGAAAGCAAACTAAGTCAACCGGACGCCCATCAATCGCGTCAAATTCCAACGGCTCAGCCAGACGGGCAAAAGCCGCAACGACACGGTCCATGCCTTCCATGCGCGCATGCGGCAGAGCAACGCCGTTTCCGACACCCGTCGATCCTAAACGTTCGCGTTCCGTCGCCGCCGTGACGACGTCCCGACAAACAACGCCTTTGGCGTCCAGCCCATAGGACGCAATCAATTTTTGTGTGATCTCGCGGAACAACTGCTTTGAACTCGTTACCGCGAGGTCGCAAAGCATTGTATCGGCGCTGAATAAGGCGCTGTCGGTCATGACGTTAATCTCTAGGGTCCAGTCGACACGTGGAGGACGTGTCCTAAAATACACTCCATCTCCCGACAGTCTGCCGGACTTGGATGGAACGGAGCGTGTCTTACAGCCTGCTCCGCTTTGGAACAAGCCCACCCAGCAGATGCCATTTACAGGGTTATTTTGGACCTCAATCTGAGTTTTTAGGGTCAATCCACCCGATATGGCCGTCTGGACGCTTATACACGACGTTTAGACCACCGTGGCGGGAATTATAAAAGACCACTAAACCTGAGTCGGCCAAACCGACTTCCAGGGCCGCCATTCCCGGCGTCAGGGTCCGAATACGTCCAAGGCTTTCAGCGATGACCATCGGTTCATCAGAAATCGGACCGTCATCATCGCTCTCATTCTCCGGCGCATTTCCCGCAGGATTATGCAGCACGAACAAAGCGGCCTCCTTGGCTTTTGCTTTTTGGCTATGATCCTTGAGCCGACGTTTGTAACGGCGCAGACGTTTTTCGATGTGATCAAGCGCTTCATCGGACGCGGGATAAGCTTCCTGCCCGCGGCCTTCGCCCTCGAAGGAGGATCCGGTTGGCAAATGGACAGAGACGATTGTCTTAAAGCCTGTGCCTTCGCGAGACACAGACACCTGCGCCTCCCCTTCCCTGTGTATATACTTATCCATCATCTCTTCGAGCCGGTCTGATATGCGCTCTTCGAGAGCTTTTGAAACATCAATGCCTTTGGAAACGATCTGGATTTGCATAAACGGCCTTTCGAAGCGTTACGTAGATCTCAGCTGTAGCACATTGAGCCGAACGAGGGAAAAAAATTCAGAACAAACGCAATAAATGTGAAAGAAAACAGACACTTTTTAGGTTCACCTACGTAACATAAAGATGGAAACCAAACTTGTGACCCCTTCAGACCTCCTGCGGCAGAGTGCCAATCTCGTTTTGGCTCCCGCCATGTGGATCCTCTCCTCACTCGGGTTCGTCATGGACGGCGCACGCACAGCGGGCGAGTTTTCTGACATGAGCGACAATCTGTTGGTCCCGTCCGGCCCCGCCTTTTCGATTTGGTTTCCGATATTTGTGCTCTGCATCGCGTACGGCGTTTTTCAGGCGCTGCCCCGAAACAGCGCACGGGAGGTTTTCCGCGCCACAGGCTGGTGGAGCGCAGCCGGTTTCGCCTTTATTTGCGGCTGGGCGCTCATTACCGCCTTTGCTCCGATGGCTATGGTCCAATGGGGATCGGCGCTGATCTTCATTCCCGCTGTGGCCGCGTTGATCGTAGCGATGATTAAAATCACGGCCCGAAATGGTGAATCGAACCGGGCGGAGCGCATGATGAGTTGGCTTCCGATTAGCCTGATCGCCGGGTGGTGTAGCTTGGCGGTTTTCCTCAATTGGACACCCATAGCTTACGATATATTCGCGGGCGGCACGGCGAACCTAACCAGCAGCTTGCTGATACTGATTGCGGCCCTCGGGCTCATCGTGTGGGTCTGCCGCCACTCACAGAGCAACAAAGCCTATGTGTTTCCGACGGTCTGGGGACTCGCGTGGTTGGCCGGGCGGCATCTCACAGGTCCAGAAGTGCCCGTGATTGGCTGGACAGCTCTTATCGGCATTCTGCTTTTGACCGTGACGGCCTTCGTAAAGCCGCGCGTCAGATAAAAGCCGCTCTCAGAAAATATCGGGCCCACGACTTAATTTATCCGGACCATAGCGGTTTGCCCCGCGCGTGCCCGGAAAGATGAACCAGACGAGTTGAATCAAGCTTGAGAACGGAATCAACGTGCCTGCAACTAAAAACAGGATATGCAACCAGCCCGGCTTTCCCATATCCTGAAACCGCCGCCACGAGATCGATATATCGGGGATAAGCGTTAAAATCGCAAAGACGATCCCCGCGGTCAGCGCGAATTTACTTAGCGACGGCAGCGGACCAATATCAAAATCATCCAAACTCTGCGGTTGCGTCGCCAGCCACTCCAAGAGCAGTTCCGCCTTATCGGGGCCCAGACCTGCGACGAACGTATAAAGAAGCGCGAAATAGACGATAAAGACGAACAGACGCGTCCACCAATAGTCCGCCCGAGTCGAGCGACTTCGAAAATCAAACGCCTGATGAATCCAATTATAGAGGGCAACATTGGGCGGCGTCATTCTACGGGTCCCCCTCCGCCGAACTGTGCCGTCCATGCGGCGACTTCATCATCTTCGATCTTCGCAAACAAGACGTCCGGTGAGGTTATACGCAAACCGACAGGTAAGCCTGTCTCCCAGCCTTTAAAGCCGGACCAGCCCCGGTGTTTATCGGGAATACCCAAAGCGTCGAGAATATTGTCGGCGGCATTGGGAATAATGGGTTGTGCGATAATGCCAAAGAGAGCCGCGAGATTAAGGCCCATCCGCACCCCGACGGCGGCTTGATCAACATCGGTTTTATAATGCGTCCACGGGGCCGCGCGGGTGAGATATTCATTCCCCGCCGCCCAAATAGCGCGCATTTCACTGAGCGCCTTGCGGAACTCCCGCGCTTCGAAATAGGAGACCATCAGGGCGAGGCGCGTATTCACTTCATCCACGACCCAGGCTTCGTCTTCGCCCGCTTCGCCGCCATCCGGAACGGCGGCGTCAAATTTTGACGCGGTATATTTTGTGATCCGGTTGACGAAATTGCCGAGCACATTGGCAAGGTCGGAATTGACAGAGGATTGGAATTCTTCCCACGTAAAGGCCGCGTCAGAGCCTTCCGGCGCGTTGGCCATCAAATGCCAACGCCATGTATCGCTCGGCGCCAACGCAATCGCCTGATCCATAAAGACGCCGCGTTTGCTCGAGGTCGAAAATTTCCCGCCATACCATGTCACCCAATTGAACGCTTTGAGCGTATCGACCAGTTTCCACGGCTCACCAGAACCCATCAGGGTCGTCGGGAAAGACAGCGTGTGGAAGGCGACATTATCTTTGCCCATAAACTGCACATAGGTGGTCTCATCTGCGCCTTTGTCCGTGCGCCACCATTTTTCCCACTCACCGCCCGTTTCAGCCGCCCAATCCTGCGTCGCGCCAATATAGGCGATGGGGGCGTCGAACCACACATAGTATACTTTGCCGTCGAAACCGGGGCGAGGATTACCCTCGACATCCACAACCGGAATACCCCAATCCAGATCCCGAGTAATCGACCGATCCAGCAAGCCTTCGTCGAGCCATTTAAGCGCAATCGATGTCGCCAGCGCCGGCCAGCTCGTCTGCTCATTCACCCAACCGCGCAGCCTGTCGCTCATGTCGGATTGTTTCAGATATAGATGTTCGGTCTCGCGGATTTCAACATCATGGCTACCCGACACAGAACTATAGGGATCGATCAGGTCAATCGGGTCAAGGAGCTTGCCACAATTATCGCATTGATCGCCACGCGCGGCCTCGAACGCGCAATTCGGACAGGTGCCTTCGACATAGCGGTCCGGGAGGTAGCGCCCATCGGCATTGGAATAGACCTGTTTAGAGATGCGCGCTTCGATCAGGCCGTTTTTCTCTAACGTGCTGGAAAAGCTTTGCGTCAGCGCCGCCGTCGCGGGTGAGGAGCTGCGCCCGAACCAATCATAGGATAGATCAAACGCGGCGCCGCTTTCGCGCTGGGCCTCGTGCATCTGGTCACAATAGGCTTTGACCGTTATGCCCGCTTCGGCCGCCGCCAACTCCGCAGGCGTCCCATGTTCATCAGTCGCGCAAATATAGAGCACGTCATGCCCCAACAAGCGCATCACGCGGGCGTAGACATCCGCAGGTAACATCGACCCGGCCAGATTGCCGAGGTGTTTGACCCCATTGATATAGGGCAAGGCCGACGTGATCAGGATGCGTTGTTGTGTTTGGGGTGTCTGTGTGTCGCTCATAGAGCGGGCGTCTAGGCAGCTACGGACGCAACGACAAGGGTTAGTGCTAGCGGATGTGTAAGGATCGCGGCGGTATCAACCGTCGGGGCCAGCGATGTCGACATCAGAAACACACCAATCAAGACCAAATTATAGAGGGCATGAAAGACGATCGCCTGCATCAACCCGAACCGCATCCGCACATATCCCAAAATCAAAGCGACCAAAAATTGCGGGAGAATCGCGAGCAACATAATCGGCGATGAGAGGCCCCCCTCGTAATTCGCCATGTGCAACATCGCGAATAATAGCGCAGAGCCATAGAATGAGACTGGGAATAAACGCCAACGCGCCGCTTTTTGTGCCGACGGAGGCAGCGACGCAAATTGCCGGGCAACACCGACAACGAGGATCGCGAGCCCCGCAGCGATCACAAAGCTTACAACGGGTGACATATCCGCGGTGACCGCTGAGCCAATGGCGAACAGCGACACCAAAATCGGCAAGCCCAAAATACACGCCCGGCGTCCGCCAAGCCAGCTGCGAAACACGACTTCTTCAATGATCGGCGCGAGAAGCACGCCGTAAAGTAGTAACATCGCGGGACTGGCTTGCCCGATAGTCTCATTGGCGTTTTCCGGCACGTCGCCGTTAACAGCAGCAATGATGGCCCCGACGACGCCCCCGACAATAATCATCAGTGCGAGACTAAAAAACAGCAGTTGCACGAGGTGTTTAAGCTGCGGTTCGCCCATCCGGTCTTTACCGGCCGGAAAATAAGGGCGCCGGATAAAGGCGAGCATAGAGCCGATGGAATAGCGCGTGGACATGGGCGGGCGCTAACGCTGTCCCCGCGCCCACGCAAGGGATGGCTTCGGCTCATGTCCAAAATATGCTATGATTATGGAAGGGGCGATTATCCGGGGGAACAATATGCCGAAAATTTTTAACACTTCTTGGATCGCGGTGATTGTCGCGACAGTTGCTTTTTTCATGTTCGGATGGCTGTGGTACGGCATGCTCTTCGAAGAGGCCTGGCTTGCGGCTGAAGGCATCACGCAAGAAATCGCCGAAACCCGCATGGCCGACACGGGTATGGGACAATGGTTGTTCTTCGCGCTTTTGATCACGTTTGGGCAGGCTGTCGGTTTACTGATGGTGCTGCATCTCGCAGGCGCCAAGCGGATAGCGACCTGCTTGACATATGCGTTCTGGCTCGTCGTGACGATTGTCGGCCCCGTTCTCGCTTATCAATGCGTCTATTCTGGCTACTCATTATCCGGGTTTTTGCTCGACTTCGGGCATATGCTCATCGGCTATCTCATCATGGCCGCGATCTATGCCGCATTCCGGGGCCGAACCGCCAACTGAAGACAATGTGAAAAAATCTGAAAAGACGACTTGTAGCCGCGCGGAAACAACCGTAAAGGCGCGCGGCTACCGAGCATGCCCCTATAGCTCAGCTGGTAGAGCACCTGATTTGTAATCAGGGGGTCCGCGGTTCGAGTCCGTGTGGGGGCACCACTCTTTTCAATGACTTAGCAGGTTGTTGGGGGATGTGTAGAAATCGATAGCAACCACATAGCAACCACCAAAATTTACCGGCCCTCATATTGATCGAGCATCCTCGCCGTCATTGCTGGAAACCCATAAAAAATGAATCACTTGGCTCAATTGCGAACGAAAACCCCGCCCTTGTGATCGTAATGGAAATTTTGAATGTCCGTCGTCAGCGCTCATGGCACAGATTTGAGCCTGGGCTAAGAGAGACTTTTTGCTCATCTAGTATCTCGTGGAGAGACAGATGAGACCAGCTAGAACGACGTCCGGAGAGTGGACGATCAAAGACATCAAGGCCGCGATGTCTGACGTTAGGCTCACCTTAAGATGCTGCCGCCTAGGATGAAAATCTCCCCGCGGAAGTCCGGAATGATAGATACGTTAAACTCCATCCTCGATACGCATCCCGACCTCATCTGTCGGATGGATAAAGAATTGAACTTTACCTATGCCAATGAGGCTGCTGCGACCTTTTTCCTAATGTCCAAAGACGCGCTCATAGGGACCCACCTATTTTTGCGATCAGAGGAAAAACAACATGAAGTCATCAAGTCTGTTTTAGGAAACATATGCCCGGAATCACCTAGTGTGACGTCACTCCAGCGCATTGATCGACCCGCGGGTCCACAATACGTCCTGTTTACAATTATCGGCCTCTATAGCGACGAAAACGTCTTGCAAGGCTACCAATCTGTCGGGCGGGACGTGACCAGCAAAACACTCCTTGAACACCAAGTTGCAGCGCAGACAAAGGCGCTGGATGCTGTGCATGTGGAATTGCGATCTGTCCTGGACACAGTCCCCTCCCTCATTTGGTACAAAGACGATAAGAATAAAATACTTCGCCTCAATCAGGCCGCTGCCGCATCAATGGGAATGACGGTAGAGGAGGTTGAGGGTAAAAACACGTATGACTTGTTTGGTGAAGCGGCCAAAGACTATCATGACGCTGATTTAAGTGTGTTCAATTCAGGGAAGGCGATCCGCGGTTTGGTCGAACCCTTCACCCCGGATAGTGGCGAACAACTCTGGGTCCAATCCGATAAAATCCCCTTTACAGACGGCGAAGACGGGCCCCGCATTCTTGTTGTGTCAACCGATATCACGGAATTGAAGGAACAAGAAGCGACCCTAAAATCCATAAATAAGAATTTGGATGATTTTGCGTCACTCGCATCACATGATTTGCAAGCCCCCTTGCGCAAGATTGGGATATCCGCCGAATTGATGCAATTGGAACTGGGCGACGCCCTACCTGCTGAAGCAACCGCCTATTTCGACGATATTGCCGCAGGTGTGAACCACATGCGACAGCTCATCAAGTGCTTCTTAAAATTCATGCGCGCGTCACCTGAAGGCGTCGATCTCGGGCCTGTTAATCTGAATAACGTCCTGCGACAGGTTGCGAATAATGAACAAGGGCATCTCGACGAAACGGGTGGCTCACTCATACTTCCCGACGCTGAAATCTATGTGCGCGGCGACAATGCTCTGCTGGCACAAGTCTTTACCAACCTTGTGAGTAACGCGATCAAATACCGCTCAGAGAGACGGCTCGTCGAGATAGAAATTACAGCTGAAACAGAGAAGCAATATTGGGTAATTTCGGTACGCGATAATGGGTTAGGAATCGACCCTAGTTTCGCGGATCAAGTCTTTGACCTATTCGGTCGAGCAAAACCGTACTCTGAAATCGAAGGGTCAGGGGTCGGCTTGGCTTTATGTCGCCGTATTATCACTTTACATGGCGGAACAATTGAGCTCATTGAAACGGGTAACGCCGGAAGTTGTTTTCAAGTTAAACTTTTCCGGGCAAGGAGGCCGAACGATGGATAAGGTACTCATAATTGATGACAGTGATTTTGATCGTAAAATGATCAAGAAAGCGATCGCGTTTAAAGATGACAGTCTTGAGTTTACCGAACTATCCAGCGGAAAATCCGTCGCTGCCTTGATTGCCCTAGAAACCCCCAAAATAGCTATCATCGACATTCGTATGCCGGGCATGGATGGGTTTGAGGTGCTCGACGTCATCCGATCCAATCCTGATTTGTGTGACTTGCCGGTCCTAATGGTTTCAGGGTCTGAACAGCCTGAAGACCGGGAGATGGCGACAGCGCACGGCGCGAGCGGTTATTTTGTCAAACCGCCCTCTGCAGCAGACTATTTCTCGCTTGGGCGTGATATTTATGACCAATACCTATGCGGAACGAGCAGCTAAATCGATAATTCAAGACATTGTTAACGCTGATGACGGTTGCCATTCGTAAACAGGCGTCAAATCCTTAATACGGGCCTATGGCTTCTGATTTTTCTGTCTTTAATGTCCTCCTCATTGATGACGAAATTGAAGAGTTAGAGCTTATCAAACGGATTTTCAGAGCGCTGACACACACCCCCATTCGCGTCGATCATGCCTACAAATGCAGTGAAGCAGTTAACTTCCTACAGCGCCATCCCTATGACCTTGTGTTGTTGGACAACCACCTATCAGGAAATATTTCAGCTGAGTTTTCAGCCCCCTTCATTGTCTCCGCGTTCAAAACTGAGACGGTTGCAATTATCTCTAATGATATTCACCACGCCTATCTAAGCGACCCTAAAAGTCTTGGCGTTGACCATGTCATCGATAAAGCCAAAATTATCCCCTTCCTTCGCGATCAACATGCGCTCAAGGTGGAGGCTGAAGCCAGGAATATTAAAGCGGCCGTCAATCACTAAGGCCTTCTGCAGAGGCGCTTTTTTTCGAACAAAGTCGACCTGCTATTTACGACAGAATTTTCTTTACGCTCCCTACACTTACGACCACTAGTCCGGTCCTATGAAGGGTCGTCTCGCATTTCTTGAACGCTGGTATGAAGGGGTGAAGGTTGCTGCCCGTCACCGCCATGCCGAACGCATCTTTGCCGGCGTGTGTTTTGTGGAAAGTTCGTTTTTTCCGATCCCGCCAGACATTATGTTGATCCCGATGGTCCAAGCGTCCCCGGAAAAGGCGTGGCGACTGGCCACGATCGCGACGATATTCTCCGTCCTCGGTGGCATTTTAGGTTATATTATTGGCATGCTATTGTTCGATGTCTTGGCCATGCCGTTGCTCGAACATTTAGGCAAAGCCGATAGCGTCCGAGATTTTTCAAATCGGGTGGAGCAATATGGCGCGCTCGCTGTCTTCGGCGCGGGGTTGACCCCCTTCCCCTACAAAGTCATCACAATCATGAGCGGGGCGCTCAAGATCAATTTTGCCGTGTTTATGGCCGCCTCTGTCATGTCTCGGTCCCTGCGCTTCTTTCTTGTGGCGTGGGTTGTGAAAGCCTTTGGCCCCAAAGCCGAAGAGATTATGAAAACGCATTTTGGCTGGTTTTCAGTGGGCCTCTTTATCCTGCTCGCCGGGCTCTATTGGCTCTATATGGCGCTGATGCATTAATTCCCGGATTGCATCGACAGCGGCATGGCCTGTCCAATGGCAATATCCTTATCCACTGACAGACCCAATGTGCCGACAGGACCATTCGTCCAATGACGGCGACCACGCGGCCAGTGACCGCCATAGCCATAGGGTTGATAACCCCAAGACGGTCGCCCCGTGTCGGTCGGGCCATACACATTGCGCAGGTTGCGAAGCGAGCGCCTCGCGTCGAGGAATTCACGGACGTCCCCATCCCCCGCGCCCCGATCACGGACAGTTGCAAAATCAAGCCGCGCACGCGCTAAATCGACTCGTGCTTCGGCTTCGCGAATATCATTCAGCTGCGCCAGCTGTGAGCGGTAAATGTGATTAGCCTGACCCGCAGCAACCATGCCCGGCGTTGCCCCGTCGATTGCCGCGAGTTCGCCGGCTATTGGACGCTCCGCATCGGGTAACGACGCACAAGCGCTCAGCATTAAAGCGGTGAGACAACTCAGGAATAGGGGGCGGCGCATCGGCAATCTCCTTTCGTTTCGCTTGGCTGACAGCGCGGCGGATGGCAAATCAACTTTGTGGCAGCTAGGCTTCGACCAAGAAAAAGGCCGCTCCGGGTAATCGGGGCGGCCTTAAATTTAAATCTGCGATATTTGATTGGCTCCCTTTGGGGCGCCTGACGTGCTGACGCAGTTTGTGACGGATCGCCTCGCGCTCCTTAGGTCCCTTTCGGGGACTCAAACCTGCTTAACACTTATAATACATATCAAATTCGACCGGATGTGGGTGCATGGCAAGGCGGTGCACTTCTTCCATTTTCATTTCGATATAGGCGTCGATTTGGTCATCATCAAACACATTGCCGGCTTTCAGGAAGTCGCGGTCACTATCGAGATTTTCGAGCGCTTCGCGCAAAGAGCCACAAACTTGTGGAATGTCTTTGGCTTCCTCTGCCGTCAATTCGTAGAGATCAATATCCATCGGATCGCCCGGGTGGATCTTGTTCTTAATCCCGTCGAGACCCGCCATCAGGAGCGCTGTGTAAGTCAGGTACGGATTGCCCGCTGGATCAGGGAAACGCGCTTCAAGGCGTTTGCCGTTGCGTGACGCCGTCCACGGAATACGAATGGAAGCGGAGCGGTTCCGGCTGGAATAGGCCAACATGACGGGCGCTTCGAAGCCCGGCACCAGACGCTTGTAAGAGTTTGTCGACGCATTGGCGAACGCGTTGATCGCTTTCGCGTGTTTGATCACGCCGCCGATATAATAGAGGCATTCGTCGCTAAGGCCAGCATAGCCGTCACCCGCGAAGAGCGGCTGTTTGTCTTTCCAGATCGACATATGAACATGCATGCCAGTGCCGTTATCATTATGAACGGGCTTGGGCATAAATGTCGCGGATTTGCCGTAAGCATGCGCCACATTATGCACGATATATTTGTAGAGCTGCATATTGTCGCCCATCTTCAAGAGCGTGTCGAACTGCATGCCTAATTCGTGCTGAGACGGGGCGACTTCGTGGTGATGTTTCTCAGGACGCAAACCAAGTTCACTCATGATGGAAAGCATCTCAGAGCGCATATCCTGCTCATGGTCGATTGGTGGGACGGGGAAATAACCGCCCTTAGGACCCGGACGGTGCCCCATATTGCCGCCGGCATATTGTGTATCGGAATTGTAAGGCCCTTCGACACTGTCGAACTGATAGCCTGTTTTATGCTGTGATGTGTCCCAGCGAACGTCATCGAAAACAAAGAATTCAGCTTCAGGACCAAAATAGACTTCGTCGCCAACATTGGCCGAACGCATATAGTTCTCAGCTGACTTCGCCGTGCCGCGAGGATCGCGATTATAGGGCGTGCCGTTATCAGGCTCGAGGATGTCACAGAAGATCGCCAT
Source organism: Algimonas arctica (assembly GCF_014652695.1). Lineage (GTDB taxonomy): Bacteria > Pseudomonadota > Alphaproteobacteria > Caulobacterales > Maricaulaceae > Litorimonas > Litorimonas arctica. The sequence continues at coordinate 142,021 of NZ_BMZH01000006.1, read as the reverse complement.
CGTATCTTGCTGATAAAATGGGTCCATCTTGGCCGTGCTGGCATCAGGCATAAGCACCATGTCGGACTCATTGATGGCTTTCCAACCCGCAATCGACGACCCATCAAACATTGTGCCGTCTGCAAACAAGTCTTCATTCACCAAATCGGAATGGAAAGTAACGTGCTGCATTTTCCCCTTCGGGTCTGTGAAGCGAAGATCGACGAAGCTAATCTCTTCGTCTTTAATTGTCTTGAGCACGTCGCTCGCAGTGATTGCCTTGTCAGCCATGTAATGTCCTTATCCCGAAAGGTTCTGTTTATGGAGAGGGTCGTTTAAAGTGTGACGCGTCTAAAGCGCGGCATCACCTGTTTCGCCGGTACGGATACGGATCGCTTGCGCCACATCGGAGACAAAGATTTTGCCGTCACCAATTTTGCCGGTCTTCGCCGCTGTCTGGATGGCTTCGAGTGCCGCTTCGACTTGATCGTCGGCAATCACGAGTTCCAATTTCAATTTGGGCAGAAAGTCGACAACATATTCTGCGCCGCGGTAAAGTTCCGTATGGCCTTTTTGCCGACCGAAGCCTTTGGCTTCGAGAACGGTCATGCCTTGCAAGCCTATTGCCTGCAGCGCCTCCTTCACTTCGTCCAGCTTGAACGGTTTGATGATCGCTTCGATCTTCTTCATGATTGTCCCTTCCAGTCGATAGCTCCAGCCGTGTGTCACTCTGACATAGAGTAACAGCGGGAGCCTAGGTCTCACTGTCCATGCGGTTTAGGGCGTGATGAGTCGAGACGACGCCCAGCCGTTAACGTGTCCATACCCTGATAGCCGGAAAATCGCACATATTTCAACCGCCCCAACGAAGTCGCGCTGCAAACTTGTGCGGATCGCTTTTGCAATAGCAGTTGCACGCGGGGTGTCATGCGTTAAAGCCCGCCTATCGTTGCTGGATCGGTCCGAGCGACGGGGATGTTCGCGACTGCAGTTCATCCACCGCGGACCGTGAAATGCGGTGATCCTTGGCCCGGTCAGGCCACAACATAATGTCGGACTCACAGGTTCGACTTCACGCATCAAACCCGCTGTTCGCGACTGCAGTTCACCGGGCGGAGATAAACATGTCCAAGCTCACCCCGCGCCCCCCTAAGAAGCCCTATATAACAGACGAGCAGGCGCTTCGCTTCCACTCCCATCCGACCCCCGGCAAAATTTCGATGATGCCGACGAAACCTATGGCGACGCAACGCGATCTCAGCCTCGCTTATAGCCCCGGCGTCGCGATCCCCGTCGAAGCCATCGCGGCGAACCCGGACTCAGTTTACGACTATACCTCCAAAGGCAATACGGTCGCCGTGATATCCAACGGCACGGCTATTCTTGGTCTCGGCAATTTGGGCGCAGCGGCGTCCAAACCCGTTATGGAAGGTAAAGCCGTTCTATTTAAACGCTTCGCCGATATCGATAGTTTCGATATTGAGGTCGAAGAAGTCGAAGCCGAACCTTTCATCGAATGTGTCAAACGCATCGGCAATAGTTTCGGCGGCATCAATCTCGAAGATATCGGTTCGCCTGAATGTTTCATCATTGAGCAAGAACTTCGCGATCTCCTCGACATTCCGGTCTTTCACGATGACCAACATGGGACTGCGATCATCGCGACAGCGGGCTTGATAAACGCTGCGCACCTGACCGGACGCGAATTTAAAAACATGAAGGTCGTGCTTAGCGGCGCTGGCGCGGCAGGTCTCTCGGTGCTCAACCTGATCAAGAGCCTAGGTGTTCAAGATGAAAATTGCCTCGTGCTCGATAGTAAGGGCGTGATCTTTCAGGGCCGCACTGAATATATGGACCAGTGGAAGGCACCGCATGCTGTCGACACGGATAAGCGCACTTTGGCCGAAGCCATGGTTGGCGCCGATGTGTTCCTTGGTCTTTCGGTCGCAGGCATCGTTAATCAGGACATGATTAAGTCTATGGCGCCCAATCCGATCATTTTCGCAATGGCCAATCCAGACCCAGAAATTTCGCCTGAAGATATTAAGGCTGTTCGCGATGACGCGATCATTGCCACGGGCCGTTCTGATTATCCCAATCAGGTCAATAATGTTCTCGGCTTCCCCTATATTTTCCGCGGGGCGCTGGATGTGCGCGCGCGCAATGTAAATGAGGAAATGAAGCTGGCCTGCGCCCACGCGCTCGCCGATCTGGCGCGCCAAGATGTGCCCGAAGAAGTCGCCGCCGCCTATCACGGAAACCGTCCAAAATATGGTCCGGAATATATTATTCCGGCCCCGTTTGACCCGCGCCTCATCAGCGAAATCCCACCTTACGTCGCCCAAGCTGCGATGGATTCCGGCGTCGCGCGCAAACCCATTGAAGATATGGAAGCCTATAAACGGTCCCTCGCACGGCGTCAGGACCCGACGGCGGCGATCCTGCAAGGCATAACCGCGGCGGTTTGCGAAGAACCCAAAACCATCGTCTTTGCCGAAGGCGAAGAGCCCGCCGTCATTCGGGCCGCACAATCATTCCAGCAACGGGGTCTGGGCAAAGCCATTCTGATTGGCCGCGAAAAGCCGATTTACGACAATATGAAACTGCTCGGCATAGAAAACCCGGAGAGCTTAACTGTGCTCAATGCCCGTCTGTTTGACCGCAATGCAGAGTTCACAGAATATCTCTATTCCCGCCTGCAACGCCGCGGCTTCCTACGCCGTGACGCGCAGCGGCTCGTCAATAATGACCGGAACGTGTTCTCAGCCTTGCTGATGCATCACGGTCTCGCAGACGGCATGGTATCGGGCGTCACCCGGTCCTACGATGTTGTGCTGCGCGACGTCCGTCTTGTGCTCAACCACCGTAAACGTGAACGCACTATGGGCGTGTCCGTTGTCGTCAACAAGCAACGCACATTGTTTATTGCCGATACCAACGTCACCGAATTGCCCACGGCTGAGGATTTGGCTGATATTGCCGAAACAACCGCCGCTTTCGCCCAGACATTTGGGTTTGAGCCGCGCGTGGCCATGTTGTCCTACTCGACCTTTGGTAACCCCGTCGGCGAACGGATGCTCAAAGTCCGTGAAGCGGTTGCAATTTTGGATGAGCGAGACGTTGATTTTGAATATGAAGGCGACCTTGCAGCCGATGTCGCGCTCGATCCATTGCACACACTGACCTACCCGTTCTCGCGCCTCACAGACGCCGCCAACGTGCTGGTCATGCCTGCCATCCACTCCGCCAGCATCTCGACCAAATTGCTGGATGCCGTGGGCGGCGCGACTGTGCTCGGGCCGTTCCTAACGGGCCTCGAAAAACCCGTGCAGATTTGCTCACTCGGCGCGGCCGCGTCTGAGATTTTGCAAATGGCGACCTTGGCGGCTTACGCGCCAACGCATGACTAAGGCACAGCGGCTTCAGGGTTGATCTGAGCCGATCTCGAACCGTGCGAGCGTGGACCCGGATTGGATAAAGTCTTATCTCTGGTCCCCTCCGCTGAATTAGAACCCTCCCCCATCATGGGGGAGGTCGACGACTGCCGTCAAAGCCCATCGCAAACCGCGCGAACGACAGGCGCAGAACTCTAACCCGCATGTCTATCCCGTGCCACGCTCCCTGTTGTCTCTCACGGACACGCGCCGAAGCAGGAGCAGGACACTTGTCTTGAAACCTGACCCGCGCGCTGTGCTTGGTTCCGCCCGACCTTCCCTCTAAAGCCTCCCAATGTCGTCACCCTCAATTCCTCTAACCGCCCGCGCTGTGTTTGGCCAAAGCTGGCCGATCATGCTGGCCAATGCGGCCGCCCCTGTGGTCGGGTTGGTCGACACATTCGTCGTCGGTCGGTTTGTTGGCACCCAAGCGCTCGCCGGAATTGGCCTCGGCGCTGTCATCTACGGCATCGTCTATTGGGGCTTTGGGTTCCTGCGCATGAGCACGGCCGGGCTCGCAGCGCAGGATGCCGGGGCGGGCGATATCGCCGGCGTGCAAGGCCATATTTTACGGGCTATCCCCTTGGGATTGTTGATCGGCACCCTCGTCTTTGCGCTACAGATGCTCCTGCTCCCGACTGCGTTTGCCATCTTCACTGCGTCGCCCGCATTAGAGGGGGAAGCCGCCACCTATATTCAAGCCCGGCTCTGGGGACTGCCAGCGACTCTCGGCACGATTGCCCTGATGGGATGGTTCGTCGGGATTAGTCGCGCGGGGCTGGCGCTGCAGCTGCAGTTGGTTTTGAACCTCGTCAACATTATCCTGTCACCCCTGTTCGTGATCTGGCTCGGCGCGGGGCTTTACGGGGTTGGGCTTGCCTCCGCGCTAGCCGAATGGGCGGGATTCGCGATGGGGTTGATGTTGATGCGCCGCGAGTTCACGCGCCGTGGCGGTCTCCAACCGGGCGTCGTCACCCGCGCCAACCTGCTCAACCCGACACAACTCCGCAGGCTCGGTGTTGCCAATTCGAACATTTTTGTGCGGACGATCACCTTGACCATTGGCTTTAATTTCTTCGGTAATGCCGCGGCGACCGAAGGCAGTCTGTTCATGGCGGCCAACCATATCCATTTACAGCTCATCACCATGAGCGCGCTCGTGCTTGATGCGTTCGCGCATACGGCAGAAGCTGTGACGGGCGCGGCCTACGGCGCCAAAGACCGGATGCGGTTCAATCGGGCCGTTATGCTGACGACACGGTTCTCAGCCCTATTTGCCTTTATCATTGGCGGCTTGATTTTCTTGGGCGGTCCGTTCTTGATCGATGCGTTGAGCGCTGACCCGGCCGTGCGTGAGATGGCGCGCACTTACCTGCCTTATGCCGCCTTGGCCCCGATTATCGGTTTCGCAGCCTATCAGATCGACGGAATTTTTATCGGGACGACCCGGACAGCAGAGATGCGTAATGCCGGGATTGCGTCGGTTGCTATTTATATAGCCGCACACTTTGCTATCGTTCCACATTTTGGCGCGGCAGGCATTTGGATCGCATTTTTAATCTATTACGCCGCGCGCGCCATGACCCTGGCCGTCTATATTCCGCGTATTTTGCGCCATTTGGGGCCATCATAGGCGTGTTGATTCCAGCCACTCAGGACGGCGGACGACGCTAATGTGCTAAGACTTCCTGTAAATGGGAGAACGATCATGCGCACAGCCACATCCAGCTGGGACGGAATTCCGGTCATCAAAACGGGCGACGATTATGTCGAAAGCCTGCGGGGGCGTGATCTGGATGTCTATCTATTCGGGGACCGTCTCGTTGAGCCTGTCGATCACCCCATCGTCCGGCCGAGCATTAATGCGCTCAAGATGAGCTATGACCTCGCCATCGCCGATCCGGAGTTGGCGACCGCGCATAGCGATCTGATTGATGCGCCCGTGAACCGGTTTTTGCATATTGTTGGCTCCCCCGCTGATCTCGTTGCCAAGAATAAGATGCAACGCCGCATGGGACAATTAACAGGGACGTGTTTCCAACGCTGCGCCGGACTCGATACGATCAGCGTGTTGCATTCCATCACTTATGACATCGATGCCAAACACGGCACACACTATCATGCGCGTTACTTGCGTTTCATGGCCGAGGCTCAACGCCGTAACATCGTCATTGGCGCAGGCATGACCGACCCAAAAGGCGATCGGTCCAAACGCCCGCACGAACAAGCCGACCCGGACCTCTTTATGCGAGTCGTGAAACGCGACGCAGAGGGGCTCTATGTGCGCGGGGCCAAAGCGCATATGACCGGCGGGCTCAACAGCCATTTCATCTGCGTCATGCCGACCATGAATATGACAAAGGACGACACGGACTATGCCGTTGTCGGCATGGTGCCGCTCACCGCCGAGGGGCTCACGTATATTTATGGCCGACAGAGCTGTGACATGCGGGCAATGGAAGACGGTGATATTGATGCGGGCAACGCGCGCTTCGGCGGCCAAGAAGTTCTCGTCGTTTTCGATGACGTTTTCATCCCGTGGGAGCATGTATTGATGGATGGGGAGCATGAGTTCGCGCAAGAGATGGTCGCCCGTTTCACCAGCTATCACCGCGCGTCCTATGTTTGCAAAACAGGGCTCGGCGATGTGATGGTCGGGGCGGCCGCATCAATCGCGCGTCAGAATGGCGCGGATCACGCCAGTCACATTAAAGACAAGCTGGTCGAGATGACCCATTTGAACGAGACGATTTATTCCAGCGCCATCGCGTCATCGCATGAGGCCACCCAGCTTGAGTCTGGAATTTTCATGAATGATTCCATGCTAGCCAATGTCTGCAAGCATAATGTCACGCGTTACCCGTATGAAATTTCACGATTGGCGCAAGATCTTGCGGGCGGTCTGATGGTCACTCTGCCGTCTGATGCGGATTTCAAAAATCCAAAGACAGGCCCCCTGCTCGACAAATATCTGCAAGGGCGAAGCAATCGTCCGGTAGAGGACCGTCGCCGCATGCTTCGCTTAATCGAAAACATGACATTGGGCCGGAACGCGGTCGGCTACCTAACCGAGTCATTGCACGGCGCCGGGAGTCCGCAAGCCCAACGCATTCAAATCTTACGCGGTATGGAGGTCGATAAAAAAATCGACCTCGCTGAGCGGCTCGCGGGGATTGAGGCTGACCCCAAAGACGCGGGCGAATAGCGGTTATTTAAACGCGGCAACGCCGGCGCTAATCATTTCCCGGGCTTTGTCGATATCGCCCCAACCCAGAACTTTAACCCATTTGTCCGGCTCCAAATCTTTATAATGAGCGAAGAAGTGCGGGATACGGTCTTGGAGCACCTGCGGGAGGTCGCGGTAGGTTTCAATTTGATCGTAATAGCGCGTCAATTTGTGATGCGGCACGGCGACGATTTTCTCGTCCAACCCAGCCTCATCTTCCATCAACAAGACACCAACCGGGCGCGCCCGGACCACACAGCCCGGCATGAGCGCGCGCTGACCCACAACAAGAACATCCGTCGGATCGCCGTCATCGGACAGCGTGTGTGGGATGAACCCATAATTGCATGGGTAACGCATCGACGTGTAGAGAAACCGGTCAACGAACATCGCGCCGCTGGCTTTATCCAGTTCATATTTAATCGGCTCCCCGCCCAGCGGGACTTCGATCACAACATTAATATCGTGCGGGGGATTTTCCCCAGCGGGAATGGCGGACAGGTTCATAATATTTCTTTGCGTATCAAAGGTATTAGCGCGCGCCGCATAGTCTCCGACAGCGTAATCCGCAAGCCCCACTCACGCCTCTTAACTGTGCACGCTGTCCCATTCATGACCCTTCGGCGGCACCTATGAAAGCGATTGGAACAAACGATTGGTCGAGCCGTTTCAGTGGGTCTAGGGGCGCGCCGTGACCGCTGAATGATCAGCGTTCAAAGGCTTTAAAATAGACTCACCTTGTCAAAGAAAGACAAATTCCATGATTAAAATCGGCGATAAACTTCCCGAATTCTCTCTGACCGCCGTCGACGGAAAACCGTTTGACCAAATCAATATCAACAATGTTTTTACCACCGTGTCTAATGCTGATCTGGCTGGTAAATGGACGGTATTGTTCTTTTATCCCAAAGACTTCACTTTCGTTTGCCCCACTGAAATCGCGGCTTTTGGCGACTTGAACGAAGAATTTGCAGACCGCGATGCCGTCCTGCTGACCGCCTCCACGGATAGCGAGTTCACCCACTGGAACTGGCGCAAGCACCAAGAGGAGTTGCGCGATCTGCCGATTCCTATGCTCGCCGACATTAAGCGTGAACTGACGACAGCGCTTGGCATTCTCGACGAAGCCGAGGGCGTGGCCCAACGCGCGACCTTCATCGCGGACCCGGACGGCGTTGTGCGCTTCATCTATGTCACGGACCTGAATGTTGGTCGTAACCCACACGAAGTTTTGCGCGTGCTGGACGCGTTGCAAACTGACGAATTGTGCCCGTGTAACTGGTCCAAAGGTGACGACGTCATCGACGTACAAAAAGCAGCATAATGGCCCTGTCAGAGCTTAAATCCGCCCTTCCGGATTATGCCAAGGACATCAAGCTCAACCTCGGTCGCGTTCTCGCGGCCGACGGGATGGACGGGTTGTCCAAAGAGGCAGTGGCAGGTGTCGCGCTCGCGTCAGCTTATGCGACGAAAAACGCCGCTGTCATTACCGCGATCACAGAAGAAGTGACGGCGTCTGACGCGCTTGTCGAAGCGGCCAAAGCCGCCGCGACCATTATGGCGATGAACAACATCTATTACCGCTTCACCCATCTCGTCTCGGATAACCAATATGCGAAAATGCCCGCCAATCTGCGCATGAATGTGATCGGCAATCCCGGCATCGACAAAGTCGATTTCGAACTGATGAGCTTGGCCGTGTCAGCGATCAATGGCTGCGGCATGTGTATGGACGCGCATGTCGCCGAAGTCATCAAAGGCGGCGTTAAACCCGCCGGTGTGCAGACAGCGATCCGTATTGGCGCAGTCCTGAGCGCAGCGGCGCAAGCGTTGGCAATTGAAAGCGTCTAAATTTACGTCCCAATGACGTTAATTCAAACGAAATGAGGCGCGATTTCGAGCGCGCCTTTTTTGTTAAGCCGTGCTCGCCGAGCTTTCTGTCAATTCTGTCCGTCTATCGGCTATCAGGCGAGAATGGCCCATACGCCGCTAACCGTCATCACCACCGCAATGATCCAGTTGAACACCCGCGCTGCGGTCGCATTTTGCAACTTCTCACGGATCCAGCGCGCGAACCCGGCATAGACGGCCAGCCCGCAGATTTCCGTCACCGTCACTGTCGCTAGCATGATCAAAAACTGCGGGACCATCGGTTTGTCGGCATCAAAGAAAACAGGCAGGAGCAAGCCGAAATAGACCAGCGGCATCGGGCTGCTGATCTGAAGGCCAATACCTTTGGCATAGAGTAACGAGCGTTTCGGGGCATCCGCGCTCCCGATACTCATATCCGGCGCAGGCCCAAAGGCGACGGACCCCGCCAGGTAAACAATAACGATTAAACCCAGCATTTTCAGCGCAAAGGTCACGGCCGGAAAAGTTTCCAGCAATGCGCCCGTCCCGGTCGCGGCCAAAATCAACCACAACACATTCGCCGTCGCAATCCCGAACGCCGCCAGCATGGCCGGGCGGAACCCGTAACGAAACGAACTGGCCATCACCAACATGACGGCCGGTCCGGGCGTAAGCCCGCCGGCGCCGAATAAAACGACGAGCTTCAACCAAACATCGAATTCCAACGCAAAACTCTCCATGTCGCGATTGCGATTAGCGCTAGCGCCCTAACAGCGCGCGCCCTATCTGTCACCGCTATGACGGACCCCGCCGAAAAAATAGACACGCCCTTGGAAGACGCCCCCTTACAAGGCGTGCTCGCCCATGTGTTGAGCGAAATGGATGGGGCCGACAGCAATCTACGCGATATCATCGTCTCGATGGGCCACCGAGCTTTTGGTCCCGTTATGGTCCTCTGCGGCCTCTTTTTAATGACACCGCTGGGCATTATTCCGGGCCTGCCTGCCGCCTTTGGGTTGATCAACATTGCCTTTGCCGTTCAACTCTTGGCCCGCCGTCCCTATCCGTGGGTGCCGAATATCTTAGCCAAGGTCCGCGTCCCTTACGCCCGAGTCTCGACCGTTCATGCCAAAGTCTCGCCGTGGTTGGCCAAAATCGATAATGTCATTAGTCCTCGTCTCCCATGGGCGACCGAAGGCGTGATGCTGGTGCTCACCGCGCTGGTTGCAATCCTACTCTCCACGGCCATGGTGCCGCTTGGCCTAATCCCGTTCGGTGTTGTGCCTGCGGCGGCGATCCTTGGGCTCATGGGGCTCGCGCTAATCGCGCGCGACGGCGTGTTGATGTTAATCGCGCTCAGCGTTTCGCTCGGTCTGTTCGGCTGGCTCTTCTCTATTGTGGTATAAGTGAGATGGGCCCTTTGCGGCCTTTAATCCCCCACACATGACTGCACCCTCCAGTTAGTTGACGGCGCCTAATGCCTCCGCTACATTTTCCTTCGATCCGGCAGAAATGCTCGGTCGAACTCGGGGGGGGGCAATGTCAAAATTTCTTATACTCTTTTATGGAGTCGCCGCCTATTTCATCGGCGTTGCTGGCCTCCTCTGCATTATCGCAGCGCTCGCGGGCTTTATCCCTTACGGATTTTTCTTAAGTGACCCCGTTGTTGCGATAAACCCAATCGTATGGAACCTCGTTCTCGTGTCCCTATGGGGGTTTATCCATACGGTTATGGCGCGACCCGGTTTTAAAACCATCTTCACGCGGGTTATCCCTGCGTCAGCTGAGCGATCCACCTACGTTCTGGTTGCCGGAGTAACCAGCATCGGCCTGATCGGTTTTTGGTTAAACGCGACAGGGATGGTGTGGGACATAGAGGCCACGCTCGCAGTTTATAGTCTCTGGGCAATCTTTATTTTTGGTTGGGCATTTTTATTGGCCGCAACCTTTGCAATTAACCACTTTGATCTTTTCGGCCTCAGACAGGTCTTCTTAAATTTTAAAAACCAACCGCTTCCGCCTCTGCGCTTCGTCAAACGCGCCATGTATAAATATATCCGTCACCCCATACAAACAGGCGTCCTTATTGGCGTCTGGGCCACGCCCTCAATGTCGATGACGCAGATTGGCCTCAGCATTGGCTTCACCGTCTACATCTTCATTGGCTTATGGTTTGAAGAACGGGACTTGATCAAAGAACATGGCGAAGCTTACTTAAGTTACCGTCGCAGTGCCGGTAAACTATTTCCGAAGTTCGGGGCGAATTGAACTTGATCGCACACTGATCGGCGACAAGACTTTTAGACTGGAACAAAACATCGCTTTCAGTCATTCCTATGGCGTGAAACATTTGCTTATCGCCTCAGCCGCGCTCCTCTCGCTCTCCGCCTGTGCGAGCGCTCCACCGCCGCCGCCGCCGGATCATAAAACGGTGACGGTATCCGATAGTTTCGTCGCCGCCGAAACTCGCCTGCGCGAAGCCATTGGCGCGCGCGACCTGACCCTATTCACGATTATCGACCACAGCGCCGGGGCGACCCTCGTCGGCCGCGACATTGGACAATCCAAGCTCTTCATCTTTGGCAACCCCAAAGGCGGCACCCCCCTTATACAAGCCGCCCCACAAATGGGCCTGGACCTGCCGCTCAAAATTCTGATCTATACCGACGAAGCCGGACGCACAGCCGTTAGCTATACCAATATCAAAGCCCTCGCCGCGCAGCACCGAATTGAGGGGCAAGACGCTAGGCTAGACACAATCGCCGATATGCTCCGCGCCGTCGCGCGCGAGACAGCGGGGTAAGGCGTTTTAGCCAAATGTCGGGCGGCTCACCATCAGCCATAGGATGCCGATCACCGCGAAGAAGGCGGGGAACCCGCTGACAAACCAGAGGCGGAACAGACGGTAATATTGCGCGGGTAAGGCGACACGCTCCTGGGCCGCCTGTCGTGCTAAATCGCGCAGCCGTTTCTGAATCCAAATGACAGGCACCCAGAACAATCCTGTGAAGACATAAAGCCCAATTGAGAGCAGGATCCAAGGTTCTGAGAGGGGCCAGCCAAGAAGACTGGCCAACCAGAGACCTGTTATGGGCTGCAGAACAACCGCACTGGCCGTAAAAACCCAGTCAGCGATCACCACAATTCCGGCTGTATGCGCGATGAGAACAGGGTCTTTCGTTCGGTGCGCCATGACCATAAAAAACGCGATCCCAGCGCCCGTCCCCAAGAGAACGGTCGCGCCTAAGATGTGGATCCATCGGACCAGCTCTATCATAGCTATCGGTCCTCGGAGAGGGCGAGCACGCCCAGCGCCAGCGCAAGCGCGGGAAAGACTTTGACCATCGGCCCTAGCGGATCAGCCCATAAATGCGACGTTAGGACCGCACTGCCCAAGAGATACCCCCCTGCCAGCAGCACGCTCGCCAAACAGCCCCGCCGCAGCGTTGGGCGAAAGGCAATTAACGCGCCGACCAGAATATCCGCTATCGCCCCGCCAATCACAGCCAAGGCCACCACGGGCGCTGGCAGGGCATCCGCCAGTGTGGCCGATGCGGCGGCTTTATGGATCAACCCGATCACCCCCGAAACCAGCCAAAACAAAGACAGTGTGATGACCATGACAGGGTAGACGAGCGCCGCACGCGCCGACACGCGTTCCTGTCGTGAGGAGGGCAAGGCGCGTAATGTTTCTTGCAGGGATGACGGCGGCTTTCCCCGCAATTTCGTCCAAGCCGTTGTATCGCCCCGGACCCCGTCTTTGAGCACGCTCAAGGCAGTGGACCGCAAGGCGGACTGCCACCCCAGCCATCCCGCCACGTCGGCAAGTTTGGCGACACTGCTTCCCAGAAAGGCCGGAACGCGCCAAATAAACTTTGGCGGCGCAAATCCGAGCCAGCGCCTCACCTGAAGGGTGATGTCGAGCAGCGTATGGCTCTCGATTTCCACGAGATCGATATCCTGCCCGTCAAAGTCTCCGACGACCGACATTAAAACGGCCTCAGCCACGTCATCCACATAGACGGTTTGAATCGGGGCTTCCGCAAGAAAGACAGGCTGCACCCACGGCATCGCGGCCAACATACGCAACAGCCCCGTCCCGCCGTAGCTTTGTGGGGACAGAACTAACCCCGGTCGAAGTACGACCCAATCAAGGGATGAGGCTTTCAACGCGTCATCCGCGAACGCTTTGCTGCGGAAAAATTCCGTTCGGTCTGTTCGCGTCACGCCGGGCGCGGATATTTGCACAAACCGAGACACGCCTTTTTGCTCACACGCGGCGATCAACGCGACGATTGCGTCATGCTGCGTGATCCCAACGCGGTTGCCTAACCCAGCTTGAAGGACCCCAGATGCATTTACAACGACGTCAATTTTATCGAGATGGCTGTGCCATGCGGAGGGTTGCGTCAGGGCCGCGAGGTCGGCACCAATCCATTCGGCGTCTGGCAGTAAGGCGCGCCCCCTCTCAAGAGAGCGCGCGAGCCCCGTCACCGCATGACCCTCACGTATGAGACGCTGCGAGATTGGCAGGCCAATAAGACCGTAGGCACCCAGAACGAGAACGCGCATGATTGGTCCTCTCGCTATGCCCTCATTCGAAAACGGATCAGAGGCCCTAAGCCACCATCACACTTGCCGCGCTCTCCGGCAAATCCTCGCCGAAGGCACGCTGGTAGAACTCGCTAATCACCGGGCGTTCTAGCTCGTCACATTTATTCAAGAATGTCAGGCGGAACGCCTGCGCCAGATTGCCGTCGAAGATGCGGGCATTTTCGGCCCAGTTCATCACCGTGCGCGGCGACATAACGGTGGAGATATCGCCATTGATAAAGGCGTTGCGGGTCATGTCAGCGACGCGGACCATGGAGGCGATAATGTCGCGCCCTTCGGCCGTGTCGTAAGTCGGTGACTTCGCCAGTACGATTTTTTCTTCTTCGCTATTCGGCAGATAGTTGAGTTGGCAAACGATCGACCAGCGGTCCATCTGGCCTTGGTTAATCTGTTGCGTGCCGTGATAAAGACCCGACGTGTCGCCGAGGCCAACTGTGTTGGTCGTCGCGAACAGACGAAACGCCGGATGCGGCGTGATGACTTTATTTTGATCCAGCAAGGTCAGGCGACCTTGCGCTTCCAGCACGCGTTGGATCACGAACATCACATCCGGACGACCGGCGTCATATTCATCAAAGGTCAGGGCGACAGGGTTTTGCAATGCCCACGGCAAAAGCCCCTCGCGAAATTCTGTGATCTGCTTACCGTCTTTGAGGACGATTGCGTCTTTCCCAATCAAATCAATCCGGCTCACGTGGCTATCGAGATTGATCCGTACCATTGGCCAGTTCAGCCGTGCCGCGACCTGTTCGATATGGGTCGACTTACCCGTGCCGTGATAACCTTGGATCATCACACGGCGATCATAAGCAAACCCAGCCAAGATCGCTTGGGTCGTGGGGCCATCGAACCGGTAAGCCTCATCAATCGGCGGGACAAATTCGCTCGTTTGGCTGAAGGCTGGAACTTCCATATCGAAATCAACGCCGAAAACCTCGCGCGCAGAAATTTTGATGTCGGGCTGGAACAGCGGGAATTGATCGGTGCTCATCGGGTCTCGTCTTGAGTAATGGAGTTTGTTCGGCTCTAGCTCTTGCTTACGCACAAACCAAGCAGACCAGTGATGATCCCGGCTTGCGTCTGCACCTTATCGGAAATGGGATAGGCTTTTACCCCAAGTTTGCGTTTTTGAGGATTTTCCACGCTTTTAACACGCGTTGGAAGCTTTCTTCCGCGTCACGTTTACCTTGGTTAGCATCCGGGTGGAACTGTTTGACCAATTTAGTGTAGCGTTTGCGGACTTCGTCTTGCGTCGCCCCATCATCCAGACCGAGATCATGCAGCGCCTTAAGCGCCATTTTCGACACGGCGCGACGCGGGTTAATATCCGCACTGCCCGGATCAACACCGTCGCCAAATATCGTATAGCCTTCTGCGCCTGCGGCGGTTGTGCCTGCTTTACGACGGCTGTTCGCCTTGGCCCGTTCGCCCGTATTCTTGCGGACATCCCACGTTGGCCGGTGTCCGTGACGCACACCCACTTGCCATTCCGTGATGTCAGCATCGCTCATGCCTTGGAAGAAGTTCCAGTTTTTATTATATTCGCGCGCGTGAGCCTGACAGAAGTTATGATATTCTCGGAGGCGGTCCGGTGACTTGGGCGCTTTACAGCCGCCCATCTTATCGCAATCCGCCCAATCGCAGGGTTCTTCAGTCGGCTTCTTCTTTTTCTTCGCCTTGGCGGCGCTGATGTCGATGCCTTTGGATTTCCATTCGTAGGCCAAATTAGGCTCCGCTATCTGCATTAAGTGGGGTGAATTTCGGACTGCGCAATATGGCCGCTAGACAGTCTTAAATCAAGAGAGGATCACGGCTCGCTACTCTGGGCGACCTGCGCTAAATACCCCTATGACCACGATCCTCACGACTATCGAGACAAAACTACGAGACGCGTTTTCGCCGTCGACCCTTTTGGTCGAAAACGAATCTCACTTACATGCTGGACATGGCGGCGCAGCTGAACATGTGGCCGAACATGGCAACACACCGAGTCACATTCACATCACCATCCAGGCCGCACAGTTTTCAGACCTCTCCCGGCTGGCCCGACACCGGGCCGTGTTAGACGCGATAGAAACTGAAGTGGCCGTCCTGCATGCCGTACGAATGACGATAAACCCAACGTAAGGCCATTTGGCAGGGGCATGGCGGCCCCGTGGCGGCATGATGGCGTGAGGCTGACAGGGGGCTGACGTTGTTGTTACAAGACGATTGTGGCCTGTTGATCCTGTCATTTGCGGAACTCGGTCCGCACATAAATTCAGGAGCCAGACATGCAATTTCACCCAGACGCCGCGAAAATTAGACGCTGGCGTGAAGAACGCCATTGGTCACAAGAACATCTCGCTGACTTGGCAGGTATCGGAACGCGAACGGTGCAACGCAGAGAAAATGGAGAGGCTGCGTCATACGAGTCTGTCATGGCGCTGGCGGCGGCCTTTAATGTCGAGGTCGTGGCCCTGACAGTTGATCCCAAAGTACAAGCGAAGGCCGACGAAAAAGCCCACGCGACGGAAGGGCTCGCCGCGCTGCGACTCTCCTTTTTAATTCACTTCGCCAGTTATATTTTCGGCATGATCGTTTTTATGGCCATTAGCATCAGTAGCTACGGCAACGGGTTTGTCATGATGGTCCCGGCGGCCTGGTGGACAGTCGGCCTCGCAGGCCACGGCTTAACGGTGGCGATTGTCACGCTAGCTGTGCGGTTCAAACAAACCCCTTAGTTCGCGGGGGTCTTAGTTCGCGGGGGTCTTGGTAATTTCTTGTCCCGCCACGTAGGTCGCTTCGACGGTTATGGGACGAATGTCGGTGGCTGTGAGCGGATTGTCGCTCAAAACTACGAAGTCGGCCCATTTCCCGACAGCCAGACTGCCAAGGCTGTCGTCTTGGAACGCCGCATAGGCACCAGTCAGTGTCATTGCGCGGAGGCTGGCCTCACGGTCCAATGCTTCGCCCAAATACCACCCACCGGCCGGTGAACCGTCCAGCTTTGTCCGTGTCACGGCAAAGTGTAGCGTTTCCATCGGCGCCCAGGGTTCGCCAGGCAAATCGGAATTGAAAATGATCGGCACACCCGCATCTTGAAAAGATTTCCACGCATAGGCGCGCCGGATTCGACGCGGGCCAACACGGTCTTCAGCCCAGTCACTATCACCCATGGCGTGGCTCGGTTGCATCGACGCGATGACGTTCAGAGCGGCGGCGCGCTCCGCGAAGTCAGCGGTCACGACCTGCGCATGTTCGATCCGCCAGCGATGGTCTGGCGTCGGTCGGGTCTCATTGGGGGCCAAACGACGTTCATAGCTGGTCAGGATATTGGCGTTCGCTTCATCGCCAATCGCATGCACCGCCATTTGAAAGCCATATGTGCGGGCATCTTCGCCTAAGGACTCTACTTCGGCCAAAGAGATCCGAGCCGTAGGTCGCGCTGTGTCAGGGCGATCCGAGTAAGGCGCGCGCATCAGCGCTGTGCGCGATCCCAAACTGCCATCATAGAAGACTTTAATGCCGCCAATATCGAGACGATCTTGTGGATCATCCAGCGGCCCGCGATCAAACCATTCCGCCATCAAAGCGCCGTCATTCCCGTTGAGCAGACCGAACACGCGAATGGGCAATTCACCGCGGTCCGCCAAAGCCGTAAAGGCTTCGACATCGCGGCCTTCCATTCCGGCTTCGTGCACAGAGGTCACCCCCTGCGCGGCCAGTGTTTCCAAGCCGACAACAATCGCCCGTTCAATCTGCGCCTGATCCAGCGACGGCACAGCGTTAAAGAGTAGCGCTTGCGACAGGGTGAGAAGCACCCCGCTGGGCTGTCCGTCGTCGCGGCGCAAAATTGTCCCGCCTTCTGGATCCGGCGTAGCCGCCGTGATGCCCGCCTTGGCTAAAGCAGAGTCATTGGCCATCGCCGCAAAACCGTGCAGGGCTTCTAAGGCGATCGGCGTATCGGGATAGGCGACGCTCAGCGCTTGCGTTGTTGGGTAGCCTCCCGGTCCACCGAGATCGGCGAATGCGCCTTCATCCCAGCCCTGCCCGATGATCCATTCGCCGGGCGTTGCATCGGGGCGTTGGGCCCGAATGCGCGCGACAATATCGTCGACATTCTTCACACCCACCAAATCAACCTTGATCGCATCCATACCCAGCTCACGCGCATGAACGTGGCTATCGACGACGCCGGGAATGATTGTTTTGCCGGTAAAGTCACGCTGCAAAGCGTCCGGATAGGCCACGCGCAATGTCTCTTGCGCACCGATGGCGATGATCCGCCCGTCCTTGATCGCCATCGCCTCGGGTGATGGTCCCGCTTCCATCGTGATGAACGTCGCTCCGGTAATTAGCTGCGTGTCCGGCACGACAGCCTCGCCCTCGCATCCCGCTAGCACCATCACAGCGCACGCGCTCAAAGGAAACAATTTCATCAGCGAGATGGTCATCCGTCTTTCCTCTGATCCGGTTCGAAGGTTTTACGAACCTTGAGCGATTGGATTTGATTGCGTTCACGGGTGAGGATTTCAAACCGGTAGCCGTGATAGGCAAAAGCTTGCCCCATCGTGGGAATGGTCTGGCTCTCATGGATGACCAAGCCGGCAATCGTCACGGCTTCGTCGTCCGGTAGTTTCCAATCCATAGCACGATTAAGGTCGCGGATCGCGATATCACCGCGCACCACGGCGCTCCCGTCTTTGTAACGCGTCACACCCGCCAGTTCTTCGTCATATTCATCTTGAATATCGCCGACGATTTCCTCGAGAATATCTTCCAATGTAATGACGCCCATCAGCGCGCCATATTCATCAACCACAAGGGCAAAATGTTCGCGTTTGCTCTGAAAGGCGCGCAGCTGTTTTACGACCGAGGTCGTTTCCGGCACGAACCAAGACTCGCGCAGCAGCTTTTTGACATCGACGGCCGCCGCGTCGCCTGACTTGACTAAGGCCGCCAGCAAATCTTTGACGTGAATAATGCCGACCACATTATCGCTATTATTTGAATAGACCGGGAGGCGAGAGTGACCCGAGGACAGCACACTTTTGATCAGCTCATCCGTCGGCATGGCGAGGTCGACCATCGATAGATTGGATCGGTGGATCATGACGTCTTCGACGGTCAATTCCCCGATTTCTAACACGCCGTAAATCTGGTCGCGCGCGCGTTTAGCCACGCCGCCTTCTTGCAGATGTAGATCAACGGCCCCTTTGATTTCATCGGCAGCCGTCCACGCGCTGGCATTGGTGTCGATACCAAAGATGCGAAGCACAATATTGACGATCCATTGAACCAAGAGGACAATCGGGCTGAGCACTTTGATGATCAGACTGATCGGGCGAGCGACGATTAAAGCCAGCTTATCCGGTTGAGAAATCGCATAGGTCTTCGGCAGAACCTCAGCGAAGATCAGAATGAGAGCCGTCATTACGGCTGTGGCCGCGACCAAAGCGATACCGCCACCGCCAAAAACATTTGTGAAAAGCTTCGTCGTCAGGACCGACGCGAGAATATTGACCAAATTATTGCCGAGCAGAATTCCGCCCAGCAAACGCTCGCGAATATTCATCAGCCGTGACACGACGGTTGCGCGCTTATCGCCTGCCTTTTCAGCGGCATGCATCCGCACCCGCGAGGCCGCCGTCAGCGCCGTTTCGGATGAGGAGAAGAAGCTGGAGAAAACGAGCAACATCAGAACGATCCCGATTAGGATCAGGTTCTGCGGCTCTAAAAACGCACTCATGTCGATATGTCCTTGAGATAAGCGAGCAGATCGGCCTCAGAGACAGACTTTTCAATAAAGCTGTGTCCAATACCCCGCGCCAAAATCAGCGTGATCCGCCCGCCTTCGTTCTTCTTATCTTGTCGCATATGACCCAATAAGGCGTTCGGGTCCGTCAGGAACCGTCCCATATCCGCGCGGGTCGGCATCGCGAGACGCGACAGATGATCATGAACGCGCTGTGTTTGTTCCGCAGAGCAAAGTCCCAAACGGCTGGAAAATTCAAACGCCATATCCATGCCGGCACTGACCGCCTCGCCGTGCAGCAGATCGCCGTCATAGCCCGCTGTCAGCTCTAATGCGTGTGCGAACGTATGCCCTAGGTTCAGCAGCGCGCGACAGCCCCCTTCGCGTTCGTCCTGTGCCACCACATCGGCTTTGGCCAAACAGGAGACTGAAATCGCGTCGCGTAAAGCATCCGGTTCTAACGCCAGAACCTGCGCGCCCGCGCCTGCATCTAATGTCTCAAAAAAGTCGGGCCGATCAATGAGGCCGTATTTGACCACTTCGGCATAGCCCGCCCTCACTTGGCGATCCGGCAATGTCGAAAGCAAGTCCGTGTCAATCAGAACGAGCCGGGGCTGATAAAAGGCGCCAACGAGGTTTTTGCCATAGCTGTTATTAATCGCCGTCTTACCGCCAACAGAACTATCGACCTGCGCGAGCAAGGTCGTCGGCACCTGCACAAATGTCGTCCCGCGTTTATAGATACTGGCGGCAAATCCGCTCAAATCCCCGATCACACCACCGCCAAAGGCCAAGACCGTGTCGGACCGATCAAAGCCTGCGCGGAAGAGGGAATCCAACACGACCTCTAAGCCCGCCATACTTTTCTGCGCTTCCCCGGCGGGGCGGACAATCATGTGCGTCTGAAAATCAGACAGCGCCTCAGCAATCGCGGGGCCGTGTAACGCATGGACATTCTCATCTGTCACCACGGCGACTCGATTTGATGTCGTGACCGCTCTTAGCCGCTCCCCTAAACGGCGTAATTCGCCGGGGCCGATGGTAATATCATAGCTGCGCGGGCCGAGATCAACGCGCACCGTTTCGGGGGCGGCCTTAGTCATAGCTATTCGCTTTCTTTTCCGCTTTCGCGATATAGCTGTCTATCGCACGTACAACGCGGCCCACGGTCCGCATATGCGGGCCTTTGGCGACGGGAATGGTAATGTGGGCCTGCGCATAGATCGGGTCTCGCTCATCCATCAACTCCCGCATACGCGCGCGAGGGTCCGGAACTTGCAGCAATGGACGCGTATTTTTGCGGGACACACGTTCCATGATGGTCTCAAAATCACCCTTTAACCAGATCACGATCGCGCGGTCTTTTAGAATGGCGTGTGTGGTCGGATGAATGAACGCGCCGCCCCCTGTGGCCAAAACAATATCCGGGAGGGCGATCAGCCGTTCGACGACACGGCGTTCCCCATTGCGGAAGGCCGCTTCACCGTGATCGCGGAAATAACCCGCCACGGTCCGACCTGACGCGCGTTCAATTTCCTCATCCGAATCATAAAAGTCCCGATCAAGCGCTTTGGCCAAGCGTCGCCCCACGGTTGTTTTGCCCACGCCCATAAGACCGACCAGCGCAATAGGACGGGTCCGGATTGTCCCCGTATTGTCTTCGGGGGGTGTGTCTTCGGGGGATAAAGCCCTTGAATCTGTCAACGTGTCTCTCATAACTGCGGATCACGCCGCAGAGTGTGATATAATGTGCCTAGACTATGGGCATATCAACGCGCGCTCAACATTTAAACGCGATAAGGCTCACCATGAAGAAATTATTGATAACGATTGGGGTGTTCCTCTTTCTCTTGATCGGGATTGTGATCTGGCTTGCGGGCTCCGTCGGACCTGACACAGCCCCGCAGGATGTCCGCTCAATTGACCTTCCCGATACGTATGAAAACTAAGGCACTGATGAAACGCAACGCCCTTTTCCTCTGTTGCGCGGTCATTATGACCGTCTCAGGGCCTGCCGTCGCGCAATCGATCAAAGTTGGGAGGCTGGATGCGGCGAAGGCCTTTGCTCCCGGCATTGACATTCCCGGCGCGCTTGAGAGCGAAGCGTGGCAAGGCACTTCTGCAGATCGAGCCGCGCGGCTATTACGCGAGATGCCGACCGATCAAACCCATCCCATCGTCCGGGATATGTTGCGCCGCGTTGTCCTGTCTGGACTGGTTCCGCCCACTGGCGCGGACGATGCGTTTGAACGCAGACGAATCATGGCCGCACAGACCTTAGCGACACCGGACGAATATGCCCGTTTCGCCGCGCGCAACCCCGCCGCCCGCGACCCCGCGCTACGCGTGGACGCTTATATTGCGCGCGGGGACCTAAGCGCAGCCTGTGATATTTCCGATGCCATCCAACAGGGTCGGGGCGACACCTATTGGGTGCGCCTGCGCGCCGCCTGTCACGAAATGCGCGATGAAACCGCGCGGGCGGATCTCGCGCGCGACATTTTACGCGACCGGGGCGAAGAGACGACGTTAGTTGTGCCCGATCCGCAAGAAGGGTTTTGGGTTGAGGTGATGGCGCTTGATGCCGCTGCCTTGGATGACATGATGACCGTGTTGGCAGGCGATCCCGAACCCGCTGGCCCGCCGGAAGCGATCGACCCTGTATCGGAGAACGGTGAGGACACAATCATCGAAGAGAGCTTGGTCGACCGTTTGCTCGTAGATCCCGGATTGCCCGTCGCCTCTGAGAGCCTCGCACCCGACCCCATGATTGATCAGATGCCTCTCTTCATCGACATAGCGCCCGAACCTGAGCCCACATTTGATCTCGCCGCCGCGATGGAAGACACAACAGACCAAGGCACTGCCCGTCTTTTTGTTTTAGGGCGTGAGGGTAGCGCCGCTGCTGTGGCAGAATTTGTCGCCCGCGCGACAGAGACAGGTCTGGATTCCAGCCGCGTTCTTTCGCGTATCCCCGCCGTGTTGGACCCTGAAGACATGGCGAGCGTGAACCTGCCTCTGTTTGCGCGTCACGCCGTAGTCACACGCGACATTGTCTTGATGCAGGCACTTTATGGCGCGACGGATGATCAATCCACTCAGGAACGGTTGGCCCTCGCCTCGGATGCGATGGGCGGCGGTTTTTATGGTCGCGCGCTGGGCGAAGGGTTGGAAACAGCCTTAACGGAAGACGCTTCAGGCGCTGTCGATGACGTTTTGATGGCGTTAGCTTTAGGGTCCAATCTCACCGATTCCGTCGAGACCCTCCTGAACACAACAAAACGATCCGGCCAAACCGATATGAATTGGGTCGCGATTGATCATGCCGTGGATCGCCGCGCCCGGGCGGAAAGCCTGCTGCGGTTTTCCACGATGATTGCCGCGCGTCAGGCTGACGATCCGTGGACCCTCTACCGCACGATCCAAGGGCTTCGCGCTGTTGGGTTTCCAGAAACTGCGGGTCAATTGGCCGCCTACGAATTCTTACGCGGACTCTGAGCCATGAGCGTCGAGTCCTTTCTCGAAATGATGAGTGCAGAGCGCGGAGCGGCGGAAAATACGCTGTCAGCCTATGGCCGGGACCTGAACGATTGGTCGGCCGCCTTAAAACCACGCACCTTGATGAATGCGTCAACGGGGCATCTTGAAGGCGTCCTCGCGGGCTGGGCCGCCAGCGAATTGGGCGCATCCACAGCGGCAAGAAAACTCTCGGCCATGAAACAATATTGCCTGTTTTTACAAACCGAAGGGCTACGCACGGATAATCCCGCCCACCGTCTGCGCGCGCCGAAAGCGGCAAAACCCTTACCCAAGGGAATGAGTCAGGATGAGGTTGATACGCTCTTGGATACAGCCGCGTCCGATACAAGCCCAAAAGGGCTGCGTATGATCGCGATGCTCGAAATTCTCTATGCGGGGGGCTTACGCGTGTCCGAATTGGTCGGACTTCGCACGGCGCAGACATTGCGCCGCGATGGGTGCCTGATGATCAAGGGCAAAGGCGGACGGGAACGATTGATCCCGCTAACGCCGCCCGCCCTTGACGCGCTTCAGGCTTGGCAGACGATCCGCGAACAAACTTTGCCCAAAACCGACGCGTCTGTGGCCCGCGCCAAACCGTTTCTCTTTCCGTCTGGTGGAAAATTAGGTCACTTGACCCGTGAGCGTTTCGCGCAACTACTCAAAGACTTAGCCCGCGACGCCGGATTACAGCCGGCCCGCATCAGTCCGCATGTCTTACGTCACGCTTTTGCGACCCATCTGTTAGAAGGTGGGGCCGATCTGCGCGCCGTGCAGACTTTGCTGGGCCATGCTGATATCTCAACAACACAAATCTATACGCATGTGCTTGATGCGCGCTTGAAAGCGCTCGTCGCAACAGCCCATCCCTTGTCGGAGACTAAATCGTGAGCCGCAAAGACCCCCGTGATACGGACCTGATCCGTGATCTCGATCTATTACTCGACCTGCTATGTGCTGAGTGGGACTTCTGCGCCGGTGTGCGCGGCGCCGACCTCGTGCAAGGGGCGAAACCCTTAACGTCGAAACATTTTACTGATTCTGTGCTCGATGCGGAAACCGTCCTGATTGGCCCCCGAGCAAGCTGGGAACGGCGGATCAAACGGCGGTTCGTGCAACGCTATGGACACGAAATAACGCGGCGCGAATACCGCCCTTACTAACAGCCGTCATGATGATGACTCAGGCTAGACATAAACGCCTTTCCCGCTAGGAGACGCCCATGGCATTGACCTATCTAGATTTTGAACGCCCTGTGGCAGAGTTGGACAAACAGGCCGTTGAGCTGTCAGGTACAGACCCGGCGGCGTCGCAAGACATGACCGAACGCGCCGCGACAGAGCTCAAGAAGCTCTACGCCAAGCTCGGCCCATGGGAAAAAACGCAAGTCGCGCGTCATTCTGCGCGCCCCCATTTTTCCGATTATGTCGAACATTTGATCACAGATTATACGCCCCTAGCGGGCGACCGTCAGTTTGGCGATGATCATGCGTTACTCGGCGGAACGGGGAAAATCAGAGGCCGATCCGTTGTCGTGATGGGACACGAAAAAGGCAAGGATCTCGAAACGCGTCTCAAACATAATTTTGGCATGGCACAGCCCGAGGGCTACCGAAAAGCGGTGCGTCTGATGAACTTAGCCGAACGGTTTAATCTTCCCGTGATCAGCTTTGTCGACACCGCCGGGGCTTTCCCGGGACGAGGGGCCGAAGAACGCGGCCAAGCCGAAGCGATCGCGCGCTCAATCGACCGTGGCCTATCGCTAAAAGTGCCCTTTATATCCGTCATTAGCGGCGAAGGCGGCTCTGGCGGCGCGGTGGCCATTGCGACCGCGGACGCGGTGTTGATGTTAGAGCATTCCATCTATTCCGTGATTTCACCGGAAGGCTGCGCCTCTATCCTCTGGCGCGATGGATCGCGCGCCCAAGACGCCGCAAAGGCGATGAAAATCACCGCCCAAGACCTCAAAAGACTCGGCGTAATTGATGGTATTATCAAAGAACCTGTCGGCGGCGCACACCGTACGCCCGACGAAGCCATCAAACGCGTTGGCGCCACGATCATGGCGCAGCTCGAAGAGCTATCCGCCCTGGATGCGAAAGCATTGATTGCGCGTCGCCGCGACAAATTCCTCAATATCGGACGCACACTTCCGGGAGCTTAGCCTTTAAGCGCCTGCCCTTCTGGAAGCGCCTGTCCCTCTGGCGTCTCCGCAGACATTGTAAAATAAGTGTCCGTCACATAGAAAAGCCCGGACGGCGAACCGTCCGGGCAATCTCCTCCGTCCTCCCGTGAGGAGAATTCTGGCAAGCGAGGCGAAAAGCCTAGAAGCTTGTAGAAATTCCTGTTCCGAACCACAATAAATCACTGTCGGGCGTCCCTGCAAGGATTTCGCTATAATTGAGCGCATCTTCGGAATTAAGCGTGTAATTCGCCCCGACATAGACGCTTGCAGCGTCAGTGATGGCTTTTGAGAGCGTCGCGCTTGCGGTGCCATACTCATAGGAGAAGCCATCACCATCCACGAGGCCCGCAGCCAAGCCGAGGTCAAATGATACAGAATCTGATGCCGCGATAGAGTGGCTGACCGATCCTTCGGCCGTAAAGGCCTCAAGGGTGAAATCATAATAGGCATAAAGAGACGGTGCCAAAGCGACGTCAAATGCGACCCCACCATAGACTTCGTAAGTGCCGGAGCCGCCCCCATTCGTTGAGAATAAGCTGCCGCCCTGCGGATAGTGGTAATAGGTGACGCCAACATCCGCTGAGACAGTGTCTGATAGCGTGAAACCATAACCCGCATAGAGGTCAACTTCGTCCCCGGCGAGGATGGAGGTGTCGCCGACTCCGGTTGAGAACCACGCACCCGCGTAGAAGCTGCCCACGCCGGCTTCAACACCCGTTTGGGCTGCCGTATCCGCTAGGCTCACGCCACGGAAGACATAGTCGGACACAAGATCCGCACTGAGTGACCAATTCACATCCCCGGCGTGTGCGGTGACGGGGGCGCTTAGCGCGGCGAGGATGGCACATGATGCACCAAAAAGGGGTTTAGAAAATTTCATGACGGGCTCCCTGCGTTTGTCACCCTTGAACTAGGTGGCAGAGGGAGGAGCGGCGAGGCTTGCCGCCACGTAGACAGGCCGTTTGCATGCCAACGCCCGGAAATGTGCACGCATTATCGCCAATTTGCACCCGATCCGGGCTTTGTTGACCCGGATCGCGCTTTATAGATTAGGGGAAGCTCGCTGAAACGACGGCTATGCCACGCGGCCGTGGCACTGTTTGACCTTCTTCCCGGAGCCACACGGGCACGGAGCATTGCGCGGCAGAGCCGCCAATTCGTCTGTCGTAGGCGCATTACGAGAGCCTGCCATTGGGGCTGTCACTTCGCCAGCTCCCGTCGCCGCGCCCATTAACTCCATCGGTGAGCGCGGACTCGTTGGCGCCCCCGTCGGCAATCGCGTCGATTGGGCCACGGCTTCAGCTTGCGCTTTTTGTTGGGCTTCGGCCATTTGCTGGCGCTGGATCTGCGTGTTGAGCAGCAGACGGAACATCGCCGCTGTGACGTCTTCGCGCAGAGAGATCAGCAATTTGTCAAACAGGGTGAAGGCTTCGCTCTTATATTCATTGAGCGGATCCCGCTGCCCATAGGCGCGCATCCCGATCACAGATTTCAATGCATCCAATTGCTGGAGGTGTTCGCGCCAGTTGCGGTCGATCACTTGCAAGAGGACTTGCTTCTCAACCCGAGCTAATTCCTCTTCGGGAATGCCAGCGGCGAGTTCAGTGACCACACGATCAGACGAGTCTTTTAAGCGGGTTAGCATTTCTTCGTCGGCGATGCCTTCTTCGGCGGCCCAGTCGGCGAATGGGAATTCAATATTCATCGCTTCGCGCACGGCCTGTGTCAGACCGTCAATATCCCACTGTTCAGCATAAGCTTTTTTCGGCACGTGCTTTTCAATCAAGTCTTCACAGAGCTGATGGCGGAAATCTTGGAGGACGTCAGACACATCGTCATCCGTCATGAACTCCATACGTTGTTCAAAAATCGCTTTGCGCTGATCATTCATCACATCGTCGAATTTCAGCAGGTTCTTCCGAATATCAAAGTTTTTCGCCTCGACTTTGCTCTGCGCGCGTTCAACGGCCTTGGTCATAAAGCGGTTCGTCAGCTCTTCGCCTTCTTCCCAGCCCATTTTACCCATCATTGATTTCAGACGATCCCCGCCGAAAATCCGCATGAGGTCATCCTCAGTCGAGAGATAGAATTTTGACGTGCCCGGATCACCTTGACGCCCGGTCCGGCCGCGCAATTGATTATCAATCCGACGGCTTTCGTGCCGTTCCGTGCCCAGCACATAAAGACCGCCCGCTTCCAGGGATGTCTGTTTGAGCACTTTCACTTCGGCGCGAATATTTTCGATAATCCGCGCGCGCTCTTGTTCGTCCGTGACGGTTTCCGTCGCGGATTCAATCAGCATATCGACATTGCCGCCGAGCTGAATATCGGTCCCGCGTCCTGCCATATTCGTCGCAATGGTCACGGCCCCCGGCACCCCGGCTTGGGCCACAATCTCGGCTTCTTGTTCATGGTAACGCGCGTTGAGAACTTTATGTTCGACGCCCTTATCGGTCAGAAAGCGTGACAGTTTCTCTGATTTCTCGATCGAGACCGTCCCGACCAGCATCGGCTGGCCTTTGGTCTTGCAGGCTGCGATTTCGTCAACGATCGCCATAAATTTTTCGTCTTCAGTCCGGTAGATGACATCTTCAATGTCGATCCGCTGGATCGGACGGTTCGTCGGGATCACTAGCACTTTCAGATCATAAATTTCTTCAAATTCACCCGCTTCAGTTTCCGCTGTCCCGGTCATGCCAGAGAGTTTATCATAGAGACGGAAGAAGTTTTGCAACGTGACTGACGCCATCGTCTGGTTCTCGGACTGAATTTTGACGTTTTCTTTGGCTTCAATCGCTTGGTGCAGCCCTTCGGACAATCGACGGCCCTGCATCATACGCCCGGTAAATTCATCAATCAGGACGACTTCATCATCTTTAACAATGTAGTCTTTATCAGCGACGTAAAGGCGGTGCGCTTTCAACGCTTGGTTCGCGTGATGAACGATAGTAACGTTCTCAATGTCGTAAAGGCTTTCGCCTTCGAGTAGCTCTCGCTCCCGCAAGATATTTTCGAGCTGCTCATTGCCCACTTCATTGAATGTTGCGGAGCGCGCTTTTTCATCGACTTCATAACCATCCTCCACGATCAGTGGGATGATGGCATCCAAAGTCCGGTAAAGCTCGGCCCGGTCTTCTGTCGGACCGGAAATAATTAGCGGTGTCCGCGCTTCGTCGATCAAAATCGAATCAATTTCATCGATGATCGCGTAAACATGACCGCGCTGGCTCATCTCTTCGACGGACATTTTCATATTATCGCGCAGATAATCAAACCCGTATTCATTGTTGGTGCCGTAAGTAATGTCGGCATCATAAGCGGCTTTACGACCTGGGCCGTAAGGGTCGTGATTATTGACGCAATCGACCGTAATCCCGAGGAAGCTGTAAATCTGTCCCATCCATTCGGCATCCCGCCGTGCGAGATAATCATTGACCGTGACAATGTGCACGCCTTCGCCGGAGAGCGCGTTCAGGTAAGCTGCCAGTGTCGAGACGAGCGTTTTCCCCTCCCCCGTGCGCATTTCTGCGATTTCACCGCGGTGTAGTGTGATGCCGCCAATCAGCTGCACATCATAGTGGCGCTGTCCGAGCGTGCGCTTGGCCGTTTCGCGCACTGTGGCGAAGGCCTCTTCCAACAGATCATCCAGCGTTTCGCCTTTTTCGAGGCGGGCTTTAAACAAATCCGTTTGCGCTTTGAGCTGTTCATCGCTCATGGCTTCCATTTGCGGCTCAAGCGCATTAATGCGCTCCACAATGGGACGAAGTTTCTTAAGCTTCCGGTCGTTTTCCGAGCCAAAGAGGGTCTTGGCGATGCCGAGCATGGGGCGGTCCTTGAGAGGCGTTTGCGGCGCACGCAGAAGAAATATGGACTTGCGCGACGTCTTGCTTTGGCGTGACTTAAGAACGGCCCTCCCTTAAGTCAACGAAAGTGGCCGTAACTAGGGTGAGGTTTGTGCAATGATCGCATTAAGACAGGCTGTAATGGCGGGGCTCGCGGGCTGTATTTTAGCCGCATGCGGCACAGAAGCACCCGCCGACAACGAAAATGAGGCGCGCATCACCATTAACCGGACCGCCGATCCGGTTGTCGCGCGCGTTGATGACACCGCAATTTATCGCTCTGACGTGCAGCGTGCCGCAGAAGCACAAGGCCTCATTAGCGCCAACACGACGCTCACAACGGATGATCCGATTTTCCGCGTCACCATTGATGAACTGATCGACCAACGCCTTCTGTTGCTGGATGCCGTGCGCACCGGGGCCGCCAAGGACCCTGAAGCACAGCGCCGTCTCAATGCAGCACGGGAGCGTATTTTCGGCAATTACCGCGTTGAAATTCATATTGCGGACGCCGTCAATGACGAGACGATTCGAAACCTCTACCAAGCGCAGCGGGACCTCGCGGGTCGCGGTGAAGAACGGCGCGTAAGACAGATTGTGTTAGCTGATGCGGCCCTTGCCGCTGATATCTCCCAAAAACTGGATGATGAAGAGGATTTCGACACGCTTGCCGCAGAGTTTTCAATCGATGAGGCGACGCGTGAGCGGGGCGGTGAATTGGGCTGGGTCAGTCGTGACATGTTGACGGGGCCGGTTCGGACCGCCGTGTTTAACACACCCGTTGGCACGAGGTCTGCCCCGTTCGAAGCAGACGACGGCTGGTATATTATAGAGGTACAAGACACACGCACCCCGTCCAGCCGCAGTTTCGAAGATAGTCGGGATGAAATCGCCCGTTTTATGACGTTTGAAGCGGTCGAAGACCTGCTCACGAATTTGCGCGATCGCGGCGAAATTGACCGCGTCTATGAAAGCGGTCAGCCCGCCCCCACGACAAAAACGGACAATGAATAATGAGTGAGAATATCAGCCCCTTTGCGCCGGACGAGTTTCCGACCCTGCCACCGCTACGCGGATTTACCATGGCAACGGCTGAGGCGGGCGTGAAGTACCGCGCGCGTACCGACCTGTGGGTGCTGCGCTGCGATCCAGGAACACAAGTCGCAGGCGTGTTCACACAGAACCGCTGCCCCGGCGCGCCTGTCGATTGGTCACGCAAAGCGCTCCGCGCGACGTCGGGCGGTCCGCGCTTGGTGGTCGTCAATAGCGGCACCGCCAATGTGTTTTCAGGACAAGCAGGCCGCGATGCCGTGCTCGAGACTGCGCGCGGTGCGGCGCATGCGTTTGGCGGGTCACCTGACACTGTCCAGATTGCATCGACAGGCGTCATCGGGGTCGCGCTAAAAGCCGAAAAACTGGTCGCGCAATTTTCTGACATGGCAGACCGCCTCGCGCCTGATGGTTGGGCGGCCGCGGCGCGCGCCATCATGACCACCGACACGTTTGCGAAAGGCACGACGCAGACCGCCATGATTGGGGACACACGCGTTACGCTTAATGGCATCGCCAAAGGCTCCGGCATGATTGCGCCGGACATGGCCACGATGCTCGCCTATATCGCGACGGACGCAGCGATTGACGCGGCGACACTCCAATCTTTGCTGGCTGAATTCACCGGACCCACGTTTAATTCTGTCACGGTCGATAGCGACACATCGACGTCTGATACGCTTCTGCTCTTGGCGAGTGGCGCGGCGGGAAATTCTGATGATGACCTGACAGACTTCCGGCGCGCCCTGCACGCGGTGATGTTTGAGCTGTCGCAACAAATCGTGCGCGACGGGGAAGGCATTTCCAAACTCATCACGATTAAAGTCAGCGGCGCCGTGTCCGACACCAGCGCGCATGTCATCGCCAAATCCGTCGCTAATTCGCCGCTCGTCAAAACTGCCGTCGCAGGCGAGGACGCCAATTGGGGCCGTATCGTCATGGCGGTCGGCAAAGCGGGGGAACCGGCAGAGCGCGACGCGCTCAGCATCCATATTGGGCCGCATCTCCTCGCCACCAAAGGGCAGCCAGATCCAAACTATCATGAAGAGATGGGCGCGACCTATATGAAACAGAGAGAAATTGAATTTCACATCGATTTGGGCCTCGGCGACGGGGCGGCGACCGTTTACGCGTCCGATCTGACCCATGCCTATATTGATATTAACGCTGACTACCGCTCGTGATTCCCGTACCGTCCGAGAAATTTAAAGGCCCCGTCGTCTGGGTTGCCGCTTGTGCGCTGATTGATGCGGATGGCCGCGTGTTGATCACGCAACGCCCCGCAGGCAAAGATCACGCTGGATTATGGGAATTCCCCGGGGGGAAAATAGAGCTCGGCGAACGGCCCGAAGAAACGATCGTACGGGAACTCTACGAAGAGCTATCGGTTGAGCCGTGTCTGGATTGCTTAGAACCGCTGACCTTTGCCAGCCACGCTTACGAGACGTTCCAGCTCGTCATGCCGACCTATGTCTGCCGCCAGTGGGACGGGTTTGTCCGCCCCAACGAAGGGCAAGCGACGAAATGGATATGGGCCGAGGATATTTTGAAATTACCCTTGGTTCCCGCCGACAAACCCTTGGCCGAACAGCTGGCGGCGCGATTGCCAAAAGGTCGACGTTTCCTCCGTTAGGACCCCGATTGAACGCCCTGCCGTTATTTCGGCGGCGTGAGGGATCGAATCAAACTAGCGGCCAAGGATGACCCTGAAAATCCGCACCCAGATGAGCGTTTCCGATATTGCCATATTGGCTGTATTGTCTCTGCTCTGGGGCGGATCATTTTTCTTTGTCGAAGTCTTAGTCAATTATTTGCCGCCGCTGACTATTGTCACCGCGCGCGTCGGTCTGGCGGCGATGCTGCTCTGGGTGATCGTGTTAGCAACTGGGGTTCAACGCCCTACAGAAAGAAAAGACTGGCTGTCTCTGCTCGTCGTGGGCGGCCTCAATAACGCCCTGCCTTTCTCTTTAATCGTGTGGGGACAAACCCAAATCGACTCCGGTCTAGCGTCAGTCCTGAATGCAACCACGCCCTTATTTACCGTCGTCGTCGCCAGTGTATTCCTCGCCGATGAACGGTTGACGAAAAACAAGCTGGCTGGAGTGATGATCGGCCTTGTGCGGATTTGCGTGCTGGTGGGTCCGAACGCGTTTCGCGGGCTCGGGCAATCGGTCTTAGGGCAATTGGCCGTTGTTGGCGCGGCCATGTCTTATGCGCTGGCGGGCGTGTTTTCTCGGCGGTTTGCCGCGCGCGGTATTCCACCGCTAATGATCGCAACTGGGCAAGTCTCCTCAGCAACCTTATTGCTACTTATTCCCGTCATTCTGATTGATGGCGCCGCGATTATGACGCCGCTGCCGATCACCGCGTGGGGCGCGTTAATCGGGATCGCTCTGTTCAGCACAGTGCTCGCTTATATTTTATATTTTCGCTTAATCGCCAGCGCAGGTGCAACGAATGCCGCGCTGGTTACTTTTCTTATCCCCCTGTCGGCCATCGCCTTGGGCGCAATTTTTTTAGGGGAACGGTTCACACCGATACAGGCTGCAGGCGCAGCGCTGATCGGTGTGGGATTAGTCGTTATGGATGGGCGGGTGTTTAACCGCGCTTGAAAAGCGTCTACGACAGTGTCGGTTATTTCTTGAACAGCTTCGACGCGATGATCGACACGATGATGGCGCCAATGACGGCGCCGATAAAGCCCGCTGCGTCGCCTTCGCCGTAAAAGCCAAGCGTCTGCCCAAGCCACGTAAACAGCACGCCACCCAAAATACCGGCCAAGATCATCATAATCAGGCCTTTGGGTTCATGCTTTCCGGGCAATATTATCTTGGCGACAAAGCCCGCCAACGCACCGACGATAATGGTCATGAGGATATTCATAGGTCTCTCCCAAACAATGTTGCGCCTCGGTAACATCTTATCGGCGCCGTCCCAATGGGAAAGCAGAATATAGTCTCGGGTCAGTTCTATCCCGCGAGGGAGACCACAGCCTTGCCTGTCGTCGCGAAATAGGCACGCGCTCCGTGCAGCTCATTGGCGATCGCGGGATGTTCGACGTCAAGACCGCCGGTAAATGTCCCGAAACTCGGCATAATGATACGGTCGTGCGACGCCGCCCAGCAGGGCACTGATAGGCGCGAGCGACGGGTTTTGATCCGCACTTTAGGATGTAGATGGCCGCAGACATTCACACCGACCTCACCAAACGGGGCGGTCGGGAGGTGGGTCAGCAAAAACGCCCCGCATTCAATATGGTCTTCTTGATCACCCGCAAGCCCG
The DNA here is from genome assembly GCF_014652695.1 of Algimonas arctica. Lineage (GTDB taxonomy): Bacteria > Pseudomonadota > Alphaproteobacteria > Caulobacterales > Maricaulaceae > Litorimonas > Litorimonas arctica. The sequence continues at coordinate 109,302 of NZ_BMZH01000006.1, read as the reverse complement.
GCGGGGATATCGGGGTCATGATTGCCAAGGATCCATGTGAACCGTGGCACCCGGGCGACAAGAGCGTTCATCGCCTCAAAGTCAGCAGCACGCATCCGGTCCCCCGCAGACGTATCGTGAAAACTATCGCCCAGCGCGGCAACATGTTTAGGGCGATAGATATCCATCAGCTCTGATAGTCGCGCTAAAGTGTCGGGCGTGTCGTAGGTCGGGAGCGGCGCGCCGCCGATGGCTTGCAAATAGCTGCCCTTCTCAAAGTGCAAATCCGCGACAAGCAAAGTCTCGCAATCCGGCAAAAATGCGCCCTTGCGATAATCGAACACGATCGCGCCCGCTTGTGTTGTGAATTCGAGCTGCTCCACGGGCGGATTAACGCGAGGGCGCGGAACCGCGCGCGGGCCCGTCTGTTGTGTCCCGCCTGTCCACATAATCTTTGACTTGCTCCAATAAACTGTGGCCGACACCGTTCATATAATCCTGCAACGACCCGGCCGAAGCTTGTCCCACTTGCGAGATCATGCGCTGTTCGGCCTCTCCGAGCACGCGTTCCTTACCGATTTGCATCATCGCAGGAATAGACAGTGGGCTGGCATGCGGCAAAGTGCGGAAGACAGTTGTCTGCGCAACCTGGGTTAGAAATCCGCGCAGGCGGTCAATATCGAGCAAGTCTTTCTCAGCTTCTTCGCGGGCAATGCGCAATAGAATATGGTCGGGTTCATATTTTAACAGCACGTCATAGATGAGGTCCGTAGAGAAGGTGACCTGTTTCATGGTTCTCTGTTGTCCCGGCAGACGTTGTTCAGTTAGCCCTGCAATTGTCGCGATCTTACGAAAGCTACGTTTGATCATTGGCGAATTAACGATCCAATCGTCCAACTCTGTTTCCAGAATATCGGCATCCAACAATCCTGTGAGCGTATTGACAGGCTCCAGACTGGTGATGGTAAGCGCATAGTCTGTGATGGTAAAATTAATCGGCGCGAGGCGGAGCGCTTCCATCCGTTTGGTTAGGAGGAAGCCAAGCGCATTATTGACCTTTCGTCCCTCAAATGTGTGCACGACCAAAACATGATCATCGCGATCAAAAAAACTTTCAACCAGCAACCCGTCCCGACCGGGCAGATCGGAAAAAAGCGATTGCAAGGTCAACCAGTGCTCCACCTGATCCGGCAGGCGGTGCCACCGCGTTGGATCAGAGATGACCGCCCTCACGCCCTCCGCCAAATAAGAGGACAGCGGCATCATCCCGCCCGCAAAGGCCGGAATTTTCGGGCGCGCACGTTTGGCGGGGACGGCCTCGACCGCCATGTCGCGAATGCCTTGATAGCGTAATGTTTCCCCCGCAAAGGCAAATGTATCACCGGGGTTGAGGTGCATCACAAAGCGTTCTTCGATCTCGCCAATCACCCGCCCGCGTTTGGATTTGGGCGACGGAATTCGCCGGACCTTCAGCTTCGCATATTCGACAATCGTGCCGATATTCATCCGGTGGCGTCGCGCCTGCGGGATTGTGGCAATCGTATATCCGCGTGACGTGGCCTTCAGCCTTTTAAAACGCTCATAACTCTTGAGCGCATAGCCCCCATCCACCGCAAACGACAGGATCGCATCAAAGTCCGCTTTTGTTATATGGCGATAAGGCCAGGCGGACCGAATTTCCGTAAGCGCTTCGCGCTTCTTCAGCGGACCACTACAGGCGCGATTGACGATATATTGCACGACGACATCCATCGCCCCAGGCCCGTAGGCCTCGCCGTCACGATGTCCGTCGGCGATGGCTTTAATTGCGACGTCGCATTCCACGACCTCCAGCGGGTTTGTCGGGACGAGGATCGCTTTGGAAGCTTCATCAATACGGTGATTGGAGCGTCCGATCCGTTGCAACAGGCGCGAGACCCCTTTGGGCGCACCGACCTGAATGATGGCATCCACATTACCCCAATCTATGCCCATTTCTAAAGCCGACGTCGAAATTACCGCGCGCATTTTCCCGGCTGAAATAAGACTTTCCGTCTTCTGTCGCCGGTCGCGCGAGAGTGAGCCATGATAGACGCCGATGGGCAGACCGTCATCATTCACATCCCACATTTGCTGGAACAAGAGTTCGGCTTGCGCCCGCGTATTGACAAAAACGATGGTGGTCTGATGTTCGCGAATGATTTTGTAAATATCGCGGACGGCAAACCGGGACGAGTGTCCGCCGAGCGGAAAGCGGCCCTCAGGTTTGATGATTGTCACTTCGGGCGGTGTGTGCCCCGCGACCTCAATCAGCGCGGCAGGCGCGCCTGTGGGACCCAGCCATTCTGCAGCTTTGTCTGGCGCGGCAATCGTCGCGCTGAGCCCGAAGCGTACATGATCCGGGGCGAGCGTTTTTAATCGCGCGAGGGCGAGCGCCGTAAAGTCGCCGCGTTTGCCCGTCGTGAAACTATGCATTTCATCAATCACAACACATTTTAGCGACGCGAAATAGTCCGGGGCCGTCTCATAGGATAATAACAGCATGAGGGATTCGGGCGTTGTCAGCAAAATATCTGGCGGCTTGGTTTGCTGCTTCTTGCGCTGATAGGATTTCGTGTCGCCGGTCCGCACGCCGATCTCAATCGGCAGATCTAAATCACCCACGGGCCGCATGAGGTTGCGCTCAATATCGTTGGTCAGGGCGCGTAGCGGCGAGATATAGAGCGTGTGTAGCGCGCGGGGGGCATTCGGGTCCTTCTCGGCCAAATCACAGAGCGAGGGCAAGAACCCCGCCAAAGTCTTGCCTCCGCCCGTTGGCGCGATCAGCAGTGTGTCTTGGCCACGACCGAATTGCCCGACCATGTCCCGTTGATAATCCCGGATCGACCAGTCTTGAGCGGCAAACCAATCCTCGATCCGCCTTGGGATGGCGGGCGAGATCATGCCGCTTGATATGTCCGGGTGCGCGGTCATAACGTGCATACGTTTGAGCGGCCTATCTCGCTCCGAATAAAATGCGCTCACTGGCACGACTGAAATTTATGCCCAACACCGACATAGTCATCAAACAAACCCGAGCATGGCTATCGACAGTCGTGATTGGCCAAAACTTTTGCCCTTTCGCGAAACGCGAATATGATCGCGAGAGCATCCACTACGCCATTATTGAGACCGCCGATTTAGCCACGCAATTGGAACAGATCATCGCACAATGCACCGTTCTGGACACTGACCCTGAGCGAGAAACGAGCCTGCTCATATTCCCAACGGCGCTGTCCAATTTCGATGATTATTTGGACCTGTTAGATATCGCGACCGCCCTACTCGAAGACCAAGGCTATGACGGTATTTATCAGCTCGCGAGCTTTCATCCGGACTATGTTTTTGATGGGCTCAGTCCTGATGACCCGAGCCATTACACCAACCGCTCACCCTACCCGATGCTCCACATCCTCCGTGAAGCCAGCGTTGAAACAGCGCTTGCGACATATCCGTACCCGGACAAAATTCCCGTGCGGAATATCCGACGTACGCAGGATTTAGGCTTAAAGGCGATGCAGGACTTATTGGCAGCGTGTTACGAATAACCCTTATTCCGCCGCTTCCATCATCGGCGTCGCCAGCTGGTCCAACGACTGCACCAAATCAGCGATAATATCGTCTGCCGCTTCCAAGCCCACCGAGAGCCGGACGAGCCCGTCCGAAATGCCGTGGCGCGCCCGTTCTTCGGGCGTGTAGGGACTATGGGTCATGGACGCCGGGTGTTGGATCAGGGTTTCCGCGTCCCCGAGCGAGACCGCGCAATGAATCATGCTAAGCGCGTTGATGAGGGCTTTGCCAGCGTCGATCCCGCCGTGCAGTTCAAGCGCGATCATCCCGCCCGGCTGGTCCATTTGCTTCTCCGCCAATGCGCGCTGATCAAAGCCCGGAAGCCCCGGATAAAGTGTCTTCGCAACGGCCGGATGGGCGTCGAGAATATCGGCGACGCGAGCCGCGCTTTGACAATGGCGGTCCATCCGCAGCTCTAACGTCTTGAGCCCGCGCATGATGAGCATGGCCGTCATCGGCGCCATCACGGCGCCCGTCATGTCCTTCAGACCATAAAGGCGAATACGGTCCATCAATTCCTGTGACCCCACTACGAGACCGCCAACAAGATCGCCATGACCGCCGAGATATTTCGTTGCGGAATGCACGACAAGGTCTGCGCCAAATTCGATTGGTCGCGTGAGGTAAGGCGTCGCGTAAGTATTATCGACCATCGTCAGCGCGCCGTGAGCCTTAGCGATTTTCGCCACAGCCTCGATATCGATGAGCCGCATATTTGGGTTAGCCGGGGTTTCGAAATAAACGACTTTAGTCCGGTCGCTCATCGCGGCGGATAACAGCTCGGGTCGGGTCAAGTCGCAATGGGTGACCGTGACGCCGAAACGCTCTAGCCCGTGATGCAAGAATGAGAAAGTGCAGCCATAGAGCGTCAGATCGACAATGACTTCGTCGCCCGGTTCGACCAGCGTCCATAAAGCCGACGTGATCGCGCCTATGCCAGACCCTGTCGCGACTCCGGCTTCCGTCCCTTCGAGGCTCGCCATGCGCTGCTCAAGCAAATCAAGCGTCGGATTAGAAATACGCGAATAGACATGACCCGGGGCTTCGCCGGCAAAAATCGCCCCGCCCGTTTCCGCCCGATCGAAAACGAAAGTCGACGTCATATGCACGGGCGGCACAAGAGAGCCGCCATGATCCAACGGGTCATAGCCGTGATGGATCGCGCGGGTTGCAAACCCGGCCCTGTGGTTCGTATCGCGCATATATATGTGCCCTGATAAAAATTGCCTTGCCCCTTACTATGCTATTTTCATTAGTATTTTCGTGTTTATGATAAGGTAGTGACACTCAGTTTAGCAGAATGTGCCAATTATGGATGATATTGACCGCAAAATCGTCAGAACCGTGCAACGCGACGGGCGCATGAGCAATCGCGAACTGGCCGACCGGGTTGGCCTCTCGCCCTCCCCGTGTTTACGGCGGCTCAAAATATTGGAGCAATCTGGTGTCATTCGAGGCTACCATGCCGAGATCGACGCCAAGCTGTACGGTTTACCGATCACGGTGTTTATTCGTGTGAAGTTGGAACGCCACGACGAAGACACGGTCAATGCATTTGAAGCCAAAGTGCGGGCGAACGACAATATCGTCGAATGCCATGTCATGACCGGACAGTCGGATTATCTGCTTCGCGTTATGGTTGCCGACCTGTCCGATTATGAACGCTTTGTGCGCCGCGAATTACAACGCATTGGCGGAATCGCGTCGATCGACACAAGCTTTGCCTACGGCATGGTAAAACGCCGCTCGGCCTTTCCGCTGGTGCCGGATGCGGGCTAGGTTTTTGTCAGACTGAGCGACCCGTCACGACGCACAATATCAAAACCCGCCCGATTATCGACCGTATAATCCGTCGAGAGAATTGTATCGACACCGACGAATTCTGCATGCGCGCCGTCGCGGTCCAGCGCCAAATCAATATAGCCTTTGCCGGATGGATCATGATAGCGGACCATCGGATTTCGGGCGTTGAGCATCTGCGAATAATTCGCCGCTTCCTCTCCGAAATAGCTTGATGAACCGGGCGACGTCACGGCGGCAGTGCCGAGCTCCACGCCCATTGGACGGCCTGCGCTATCGCTCAGCTCATTCGCCCACCACTCATGCGTATCGCCCGTCAGCACGATCAAATCGGTCGCGCCCGCATCGGCCATGCTGGCATAAAACCGATCGCGCGCCGCCGGGTATCCATCCCACGCATCTAAATTAAGGGGGATACCGAGTGTTGTGAGCGCGATAAAATCACGAATTTGCGGAAAGACTTTCTCGATTTCGGTAATTGCGGGAGAGCTGGCGAGCGGCGTCAAATTCGGCGCGGTGACATTCGCCATGATGATTTGATTGGCCAGAATGCGCCAACGGGTTCCGTTCGCAACCGAGTCCGCCATGGTTTTTGTCAATCGCTCTAACTGTGGCCGCCCGAGTAATTCACGGCCCTCATCGACCAAATCAATGGTTTTGAATTTTTCCAAACCTTCGGGTGTCGCTAATGACCCTCCGATTTTGGTGTAATTTAGCGGCTGCGATCGGGCCATCAGGCGCGTTTCCACCGTCGCGATTGTGACCAAATCGCCCCATTGGAAATCTCGCAGCAGCGCTTCGGCGGCGTCGCCCGCAACCGGATCCCGCACAGGCATCCATTCATAATAAGCCCGCAGCGCGGCGCTGCGTCGCTCATCCCAATCCCCCTCTGAAAGGCTGTGATTTTCCGCGCCATCACGCCAGCTATCATTGCTGGTTTCGTGATCATCCCATATCGGGATCATCGCATGGGCGGCGTGCATCGCGATGCTGCCCGGATCAGATTTATATTGCGCGTGACGTTTGCGGTAATCAGCCAGAGTGATAATCTCAGTGATCGGGTCATGTTGCCGCCCGATCTGTTGGGACACGGCCCCGCCATACCCATCCGTGCCATATTCATAAATATAGTCGCCGAGGTGGATCACGGCATCGATATCGTTGCGTTTTGAAATTGCGTCATAGACGTTGAAAAATCCAAACGCGTAATTGGAACAGGAAACAACGGCGAAGCGGACGGCATTCGTCTTGCCCGTCGGAAGCGTCCGAGACTGCCCTATGGGCGACATCATCTCCCCGACGAAAAAGCGGTAATGATAATAGAGACCCGGCATCAGCGTGTTCACGGTCGCCTTGACCGTCCAGTCGCGTGACGCGTCGGTGTCGACAGTCCCGGAGGCCGTAATCGCGGTAAATTTCGGATCCGTCGAAATCTCGTAACGAACAGGAACAGACCCCTTAACATCGTCCGGTAAACTCACCCGCGTCCAGATCAAAAACCCCGTCGGCGTCGGCTCCCCCGATGCAACACCGTGGACGAATGAAGCTCCGGTGATGGGCTGGTGCGTCCCGGACGTCGCGCAGGCGCTGAGCCCGCCGGCCAAGCCGCCTCCAAGCCCAACCATGACACCGCTTTTTAAGGCCGCTCGTCTTGAAATCCGCATGAGTCTCTCCCGTAGTCAAACCTCTATGCGCGGTTTTGATGACGACGTCATGTCAACAAACGATCTAGTTAAGGAAGGTTCGACGAAAGATTAGTTGAGCGTGCCGCCCATAGAGCGCCACGCTGCCGTGATCATGCCATCTTGTTTGATGAAACTGTCCAAATCGGCCATGTCGGCCAAGGGTTGCGCCTCGATGATGGCTTGCAGGGTTTCGCCGGCTTCCTTGCGAACACGGACACGATCATGAATGGCTTGCAGTGTCGCGCGCGCATCTGTGAGGCCAGCTTTGTCCGTAATTGGCCCATGACCCGGAATGATCACTGTGTTCGCGTCAGATAGCCCCAAGGCGACATCATGCGCCGCAATCATGCCCTGTAAGGAGCCCCCACTATCGACATCGACAAAGGGGAACATGCCAAGAAATAGCGTGTCGCCCATGTGGATGACGTTGGGTTCTTCGAAAATAACAATCGAATCTCCATCCGTATGCGCGGTCGGCGTGTGAACGGCGCGCGCGGTGATGCCATTAAAATGTAGGCTCGCTTCGTTCGAGAATGTCACAACAGGCCAAAAGGCCTCCTCTTTCGCCTCGTTCATGGCCCTGAAGGCCTCATTCATATAGCGTGTGCCCATGCGCGTGCGGACATTTTCATGCGCCATGATCATCGCGCCAGCCTCTTTCATGTCTGGGTTGGAGCCCGAATGATCGCCATGCAAATGGGTATTGATGACAAAGAGAAGGTCATCATTTTCGCCGGCAAGCTGTTCAACCTGATAAAGAATTTCTTCGGCGTTACGGGCGTATTTATCGTCAATCAGAACGATTCCGTCCGAACCTGTCGAAACACCGACATTCCCTCCCGCGCCAAATAACACATGAAGATTATCATTGATCGTTTCGACCGTGAGCTGTGGTTCAGCGGGCGCAACCCGCGGAGCGGGCTCCGCATGTTGGTCTTCGTGCGCAACAACTGGGGCCTTCGCCGTGCACGCGATGAGGAAAGCGGCAGTGGTCAGCACAATTAAACGGGTCATGGCGAGGAGCCTTTCTATAAACGGCCAAACGGAATTAGGACGCGAGCGACAGACGCGTTCCGGGCGGCAGCACCCGATCAGGGCACGCATGATTGTCGATATGAGCGCGAATATTGATCAGAACTTTTTCGCCCATTTCACGACGGCTCTCATGCGTAGCCGATCCAATGTGCGGGGCGAGAATCACATTATCGAGATCAAGTAGCGCCGGATGTGGACGCGGTGTATCTTCATAAACATCCAGTCCAGCCCCCGCTAAGCGGCCATGTGCGAGCGCTTCAGCCAAAGCGGCCTCGTCAACAATTTCACCGCGAGACGTGTTCACAAGGTAGCTGTCCGGTTTCATCAGCGCGAGGGTTCGCGCATCAATCAAGTGACGTGTCGATGGGGTGAGCGGCGCATTGATCGAGAGAATATCAATCTCAGCCAGCATCCCTTCGAGTGTTTCATGCCAATTAGCGTCGAGCGCGCGCTCCATCGTGGCCGGCACACGGGCGCGATTGTGATAATGCACCGACAGACCGAAAGCATGGGCGCGCCGCGCGACGGCACTGCCGATCCGCCCCATCCCCAAAATACCGAGGCGTTTTCCGCGCACACGGTGGCCCAGCATATGGGTCGGACCCCAGCCGTCAAATTCACCATTGCGCATGCGGCGGTCTCCCTCGACCAACCGACGCGGAATAGACAGGATCATCGCCATAGCGAGGTCCGCCGTATCTTCGGTCAAAACGCCCGGCGTGTTGGTCACGACAAGACTACATTTATGGGCAGCCGCGACATCAATATGATCCGTGCCCGCACCAAAATTAGCGATCAAGCTAAGCCGCGATGACGCCGCTGCGATAACGTCCGCATTGATATTATCTGTCACAGTCGGGACGAATACATCGCAATCGGCAATCGCGGCCTTTAATTCGTCTTGACTCATACGCGTATCGTCCAGACGCAGACTGACGTCAAAGAGGTCGCTCATCCGGGCTTCGACCGCATCGGGAAGCTTGCGTGTCACAGCAACCCGCGGGCGCGTGGTCGTATTATTTACGATACGTGATAATTTGGCGTCTGGCGGGCTTGTCTGCATAGTCTCTATTGACGCGATCACGCGCGCAGACGCAAGCCCCACCCTGTTTCCACTTTGTAAAACAACATGCTTAAACATCGCCATTTAAGGGAAAATTCAACCCGACTTAACGACGGTTTAACAAAAAGGGTTGATAGACCTTAACCATGGCAACACGACGGACATTTTTTCGACACCGCGTCCTTGGCGCAACATTGATCCTATCGCCCTGTTTATTCTTGGGGTCCGTTCATGCGACGGATATGGCATCCGTAACGGTTCAATCCGTCACACAGACCTCATTGAGCAACGCCCCAATGAGCAGCACCCAAAAACTTACCTTAACGGCAACCGCGACACTTGGCGGCCTCTACCATGTTGACGCTGACAAAACGCCGTCCGGCTTTGCTGTTCCGCGATTCGTCAGCCTAAAATTCGGCAAGGTCAACGCGCGGACAGGACCGTCACGCAATCATTCCATCGCCTATCAATATCAACGTCGCGGCTTGCCCGTGATCGTCGTCGCTGAGACGGAAATGTGGCGCAAGGTTCGTGATATTTCCGGCGACGAAGCGTGGGTGCGAAAACCCGCCCTCTCCGGCGAAAAATTTGCTGTTCTCACGACTGAGGCCACACTCTACGCCAAACCCGATGCGTCCGCGCGCAGCCTTGCACGCATTGAACAGGGCGCCTTGGTTCAGCTCGAAACCTGCAGCAGCGACGGATATTGCCTCATTCGTACGGACAATGGGATCAAAGGGTTCACCGAAAAACACGCGCTATGGGGCGCACAAAATATTGACTGATCTGTCGAGTCTGCCGACACAGCGCAGGCGTTAGAACCGCTTAAGCAGTCGGTCCAAATAGTCTTGTTCTTGCTGATCCCGCTCGGCGTCCGCAGCGCGGCGACGTAACTCTTCGATAATTTCACGCGACCGTTCAGCATTATCGCGCGTGTCGATATCGCTTTCCGCATTGTCCGAGTCCATGCCATCCAGTCCGCGACCAAGCGCATCCGTGTCCTCACCTTGTGATTCACTCCGGTCGCCCATCTCACGCGCAATCGCATCGCCTGCATCGCGCAAAGCCCCGATCGCGCCCGCTTGCGCTTGGCGTGATGCGCTAAAATCACCGCGTCCGAGCGCACCTTCAGAGTTACGCATCGCGCCTAAAGCACGCTCAAACGCCTCTTCGGACGTTTCGCCAGAACCCGCGCCTTGACCATCGGCTGAGCGGTCGCCCCCGCCCCCTTGTTCGCCGGAGTCTTGATCACCTGCGCCAGGTTGATCGCCGTCGCCTTGTCCACCGTCTTCTTGCCCTTCTTCGCCGCCGCCAGCCGCAGATCGTTCGCCGGTCTCCGCCAATTGCTCGCGCAAGCTTTCGACAAGACTTTCAATTCCGGCCTGACGCTCCGCCAGCTCTTCGGGCGACAGGCTTTCACCGCTCGGCTCTTCGCCATATTGCTGACGTAATTCGTCCCGTTCCGCTTGGCGCGTTTCGTCCTGCAAATTACGTTGCTCGCCAAGGAGGTCAGCCATTTCTTCAAGCGACTTCCGCATTTCATCACTCATTTGTTCTTCGTTCGAGCCTTCGCCGCCACCGCCGCTTGGGCTGATCTGCATCTGCATGTTTTCGATCAACTCAGCGAGTTGGGCCAGCGCACGGCGCGCGCCTTCAGTGTCGCCATTCCGATTGGCTTCTTCAATCGCGTCGAGCAACGCTTGAATTTCATCGGTCGAGCCCATTGGCTCCCCGCCACCGCCGCCCCCCTCAGCCAAGGTCGCGCTCTTACGGAGCTCTTCCATATACGCGTCGACGGCTTGATTATAGCGGCTGAAAAGTGTGTCGATTTCGCGTTCCGGCGCGCGGCGCGCAATGCCTTCGCGTAGCGCTTCTTGGGCCTCTTGCATTTCCTGTAAGGCCGTCCCCAACACGCCAAATTCAGCGCGTATTGCCAGTTTCCACATATGGTCCGGCAGGCCCGTTAAAGCAGCTTCTGAGCGGGCATAGCGGAGTGACTTTCCGACGTGGCGCAGGCCCATATAAACAACCGGATCGTTAAATAGACCCGGATCGGGATAATCCGTCACAGCCTCGATCAAGGCCACTGTGCGCTGCACAGGCGGCGCGGCGCGGCCTAAACGCCACTCGGTTTGATAAGTATCAAACGTACCGTCTGTCGCGTCATTATCAGCGCGGGTCGTCGGCGCAGGCGTGTAAGCCTCCAACCCTGTCAACAACAGGCCGCGCTGTTCCATGATCGCCTTGGCCAACGGTTCGACGAAGATTTTATCCGGCACGGTGATATAAAACGGGGCACTGACCCCGCGTTGTTCTGCGCCGTCCACGGCGACCAATCGCGCCACCACTTTGCGGCCCGCGAGCGCATGACGGGTCAAATCAATCTTGATCGTACGCGCGGTGGCTTCGGTAAATCCGCCGGCTTGCGTATCGACCTCTGACGGGGCGACAGCAAAGGCCGTGGCCTCGATCATCCCGTCCGTGAGTTCAACCATTTCCAACAAAACCTGCTCAACCCCGTAATCATCGGCAGCGTCAAAGACGAATACGAGGCGGTCGCGCTTATCCGTTTCAGGCGGCTCTAAGCTTTCGATCGTTGGTGGGCTGTCCGGCGTGGCGTCGACCGTAAAGGCTTTGCGCAACAGACCGATCCGCCAGTCGAGGACGCCTGAGCTATCAATAATCGTGCGGACCTCAGAATTATTCTGTCCGAGCGCATCGACTGTTAAAAAGCGTTGGCCCTCTGCGCCAATATAACGGGGGCGCGGCAAATCAGAAGCTCCGGAGGCGCGTACAACTAAGGTCGAGCCCACAGGGGCGCGGATCACGCCGTCTCCTTGGGCATACAAGGGCGGACGGCCGGTATAATCGGGCGGATCGACCCAAGCTTCGAATGTCAGACTATAGGGGTTGGTCGGAGACTGCACGGTCGGGCTGAGCCCGTGACGGACCCGCTCCATCGACAACCCCCACGACAAAAAGAGCGCCAGACCCAGCGCAATGGGCGTGATAAACCGGAGGCCATAGCGATCAATCACGGACAGCGCAGGCGTACGTCCGACTCGCCGAATCGTGTCTGCGTCCTTCTGCGCATGCGCGACATGGGCGGGCCAGAGGGTCGGCGACAGGATCGGCGCATCATCTAATGTATCGAGCGGACGGTGGGCGAGACCCGCCGTGTTTTCGAGCCGCCGCCGCGCGTCAGAATCGGTTGGCCAGCGGATGTGGCGCGCGCGGCGCACCGCGCGAATAATTAAACCCACAGTGACGACGAGCGCGATAATACGGAACGGATCGCCCGCGACTTCCCACAGGCCAAGCCATGTCAGAATGAGCAGAATAGAGAGCGCCAAGGCCGGCAGAGCTACAATCGGCGCGTAGCCTTCCCAAATCAGCCGCGCACGCGCGAGCGTCGTCAGGCGCGCAAGGCGTGTCGCCATGACTTTATCAAAGGCTTTAAAGGACGTCGGCACACCATTCGCCTAGCGCAAGGACAGGCCGTTTGTCGCTTAAAATATCAGTCACGATTGGCAGGTATTGTCGCAGCGACGAATATATATGCGGACCTTAGATATCTGAGGCTTTGAACAAAGATATCTGGGGCTTTGACCAAGCCCTTCAAGTCCCCATGCGAACTTCCGTAAACGGATACGGGAACCATCACCGCGCGACATCGTTTATGCCTTAGACATTTCTACAGGAGTTTTACGATGTTGGGTTGGTCTATTACGTTTTTCATTCTCGCGCTGATCGCCGCGGCGCTTGGCTTCACGGGCATTGCCGGAGCCGCGTCAGGAATCGCGCAAATCCTATTTATCGTCTTTTTAGTCCTACTCGTACTGAGCTTTGTCATTCGCGCCTTTCGGGGACAAAGCGTCGTTTAGCGACATTTTCCGATTCATCGACGACGGCTGGCGCCACGCCGACCAATGGCGCCGGCTTCCAAAGGCGGATTGACCAGCGGACCAAGCTTGGCTTCCAAGCTTGCGCGCGTCGGTCGCGGCCCGGGGTCATTGGCCGCAATATACGCATCTAACGCCACGCGCATCGCGGCGACATGTTCGGGCGCTGTCCCGCAACACCCGCCGATGATACGAACGCCCGCGTCCGCCGCCATCCGCACATAATCCGCCATGAGTTCTGGCGTCCCGCTATAAATCGTTTCCTTCCCGAGCACAGTCGGAATGCCGCAATTGGCTTTGCCAACCACGACCGCGTCGGGATTGGCCGCCGTCATATCGAGCGCGGACAGCATCAGGTCTGACGCGCCGACACCGCAATTCGCCCCATGTGCCAGAGGTTGTTCGGACAGCTCTGCCGTGACAGCGGCAATCCCGCCGGGCGCGAGCCCCATCATAGTCTTGCCGGCTGTGTCGAAACTAGCCGTAAAGACGTAAGGCATGCCGCAATCAATCGCCGCCTGTGCCGCTGCTTGAATTTCTTCCGCCGCCGACATGGTTTCAATCCAGATCACATCAGCACCGCCGTCGCGCAGACCCTCCATCTGGGTTTTGAAAAAGCCGATCGCGCTCTCCATTGTCATTTCGCCCATAGGCTCAAACAGCTCGCCCGTCGGCCCGACGGACCCCGCGATGACGACCGGACGATCCGCAGCTTCCGCTACTTTGCCTGCCAATTCTGCGCCGGCTTTATTGATCGCGTAAGTCTCGGCTTCTGCTTTGTGCAGCTTTAGGCGCGGCGCATTGGCCCCGAACGTATTGGTCAGGATGATATCTGATCCGGCATCGACGAATTGCTGATGCAAGGCGGCGGGTTTCTCGGGCAGGGTCGTGTTCCACAAATCCGGCGGAAAGCCCGGCTCCAGCCCCATATTCATGAAATTCGTGCCCGTTGCGCCATCGGCCAGCAGGATCGGCTTTTGCGCCAACAGGTCATATAAAGAAATTCGCATATGTGCCCAATGATTGGCGATTACGCAGTTGTCAAAGGGTGTTTGCGCCTCTATGCGCCGCCTCGTTCCGGTTCTCTTGGTTGAGATGAAGAGGGAACGGGGTGCAAATCCCCGACAGCGCCCGCTGCCGTGTTTGGCGAGGAGCCTTCGCAATACGTCACTGAGACTTGTCTCGGGAAGGCGCGAACGCTCCACCTCCTTTAAAACAGGAGAGAGCCATCAGTCGGAAGACCTGCCGAAACCTGTCGCCAGCGCGCGCGGGCGGGACCGACCGATGCGTATGGATGTGGGGGAATAATCCCGCCCAACCAATGACGACGTCCTTGTAAACGACGTGTTGCGGCCAAGCCCAACACGCACAGGAGACGTGCGTAATGAAAAACCTTATTATTGGGACAGCCTTGGCGGCTGTCATATCGACACCCGCTTGGGCGCAAGTACAGGCGGATGCAGGCGATTCTGTTTTGTTTGAGAGTGACGTAGTGATCGCATCGGCAACTCGCATCGGAGTTTTGGACCGCAATGATGTCACTGTTCCGGCGTCTATTCTGACCGAAGCGGACATCGCTGCGCGTGGGCAGCAATATGTCTCTGACCTACTTCGTGCCCTTCCCGGTATCGCCGTTAGCCAATCCGGCTCCGGCGGCGGCCTCACGCAAATCCGTGTGCGCGGCGCAGAAGCCAACCAAGTCCTCATTCTGATCGACGGCATTGAAGTCGCCAACCCGAGCACAGGCGAGTTCGACCTGTCGGGTCTGCGCGCGCAAGACATTATCAAAATCGAAGTGCTCCGAGGCGAGCAATCCGCGCTCTACGGGTCTGACGCGATTGGTGGCGTAATTTCCATCATCACGCGGGCCGGAGAAACAGCGCCGCAATGGCGCGCCAGTTTTGAAGGCGGATCGCGCGGCACGGGCCAAGGTCAGGTCAACGCCGTTATTCCTGTTGGCGCCGCAGCCCTGTCCGTGAATGGCACCCTCTTCACGACAGAGGGTTATGATGTGTCCGGTCTGGGCGGCGAAAAGGACGGATCCAACTCGCGGGCTCTAAATATTGGCCTCAATGCCGTCGATATTGGCCCCGTTCGGTTTGACGTCAAATATGAGTATTCGCAGCTCGACACACAGTTCGATAGCGACAGCCCGTTTGATGGCCGCCTCGACGATACAAATGACGAGACCGAGCGCACTCGACGCGCCGTGCGCCTTGATGCGCGTTTCGCAACAGGCGCTATCAATCATAAAATCAGTGGCTCTTTCAACAAAACCGATACGGACACAGTGGGTGGATTTTCGACTCGGTCTATCGGGGAGCGCACGAATGTCAGCTGGGTCGCTGGGATCGATACAGGAGTTCATGCTTTGACTGTCCTCGGTGAACTAGAACGTGAAACTTACACGATTGAGCCGAACGCTATCGAAGCGGACGCAAAACCAGAAAACGACATGGCGGCCATTGCCGCGGATTACCGCTTCACGCAGGGCGAAGTCGTTTTATCCGCATCTGCCCGTCACGATATCAATGATTTGTTTAATGATGCGACAACGTGGCGGCTGGGCGCGGGCTATGGTTTTTCCTGGGATGGCCGGGTGCGGGCCTCTGTTGGTACGGGCGTCAAAAACCCGTCTTTGATTGAGCTGTTTGGCTTCTATCCGGGGTCAAACTTTACGGGCAATCCGGATTTGAAGCCGGAAACATCCATCGG
Organism: Algimonas arctica; assembly: GCF_014652695.1. GTDB lineage: Bacteria > Pseudomonadota > Alphaproteobacteria > Caulobacterales > Maricaulaceae > Litorimonas > Litorimonas arctica. Next base: position 93,535 of record NZ_BMZH01000006.1, on the reverse strand, counting down.
CGCGAGTATCGGTTATGAGCAGACGATTGGAAATTTCCACGGGTCTGTCGACGTGTTTTACAGTGAGTTGGAAGACGAAATCGTCACACAGTTTTTGCCGCCAACCTATGCGCAAACCGTCTCTAATTTGGACACCCGCTCAACCCGACAAGGGGTCGAGCTGGAAGCAAGTTACACCATTGGCAATATAGCCATCAATGGTGCGGCGACATTCCTGCAGAGCGAGCAGAACGACATTGAGGAAATTCGCCGACCGGACGTGACCGCGAGCGCCAGCGTGAGCTGGAACGCAACAGATGCGTTGCAACTTTCCGCCCAAGTCGATCATACTGGGTCACAGCTTGATACGGACTTCGCGACCTTTAGTGACGTAACACTGGACGCTTTCACCTTGGTCGGTGCGCGCGCTCAATATGCGATCAACGACCATGTCAGCGTGTCGCTGCGCGGCGAGAATCTTTTGGACGAAGACTATCAAGAGATCGTCGGCTTCGCCTCACCGGGTCGCGGGGCCTATGCCGGGCTGTCGCTGGACTTCTAAGTCTATTCCGCGCCAGACGGTACGTCCGGCAACTCAAGGCGGGCGGGTTTAATCACATCTTCGCCCAGAAACGCGAGATAGCGCGCGACGTCATAGTCGCGCGCTTCCAAGGCATCGATCAAGCTTCCCTCGCCGAGAAAATGCGCCGTGCCAATGGCGACAAACCCTGTCCCTGAGCCTTGCATGAAACGCTCCAGCCGATCCGCCCAAACGTCGTTTCTGTCGAGCAACACGGCCTTCACATAGCCGTCCGGCGCGCCCTCTAAGGGCGCAACTAACGCGGCTTCTAACGCCTCGACATCCCCGATAGCCCAATCGCGCGCGATCGCGGCCAACATGTCATCCATCTCGTCGAACCGCTCCATTGTTTCCGTCAGGAGTTCGAGCTGAACAGCCTCCGGCAGCTCCGCAATCTGGCGGACTTGATCTTCAGGAGTCTCAAAATAAATGACATTTTTGCCCGCCCGCGCGGCGCGGGATTTAAGCGCTTCATCCGGAGATATATCTGCGCTGAGGCCCGCCGCATTGGCCGCCGAGAGGGTCAGGAATTCACTAGCGAGCCACGGCTGCATTGAATCCAGCGCGGCGAGGTCGAGCTGGCCATTATTGGCGACGGCTTCGAGCAGTTTGCTTTGATAATTATCGAGCGTTTCGGTCAGGCGTCGTCCATCGCGGCGAAGGCCAATCTGTGTCGCCAAAGCTTGAGCACGCAAGCCCGCCGCGCCCGTATGATCCGTCTCGAAAAAGACGGTTCCGCTCTGGGCAAACACATCGCGCATGTCGTCACGCTGCCAGTTCAAGCCCGTCGGGAGTAAATGTACTGTGCCAAATAAATAGAGCGTACTGTCTTCGTCGCGTACACGCCAAATGGCCGGCGCGTCATTGCGCGCACGCGCGTCCTCGACCTTTCGAGCGGCCCCGTTTGAGACAGGGACCTGATCACAGGCAACAAGGACAAGAGCCAAAAGGGCGGCGGACAAAGCTTTCATGCGCGGCTGCTAACCTGTCTAACGCGACGCCGTCAAACGACATACCCCGCTAGCCGCTCAATAAGCCAGTAAGCGGCGATACTCCCAATGGCATAGGTCGCCAGCGTCGCCGTCGGACGGGTCAGTTTCGGGGCCAGTCGATAGCCAAGATAGCCAACCGCCAAGGCCACTGCGATAATGGCAAATTGCCCGGCTTCCACGCCAAGGTTAAACAAAATCAGCGCAAAGAGTTCTTGTCCATTGGGCAGGCCCAAATCCGCGAGCGCGCCCGCGAAACCAAGCCCGTGAATAAGGCCGATTCCAAAACTCACCAGATAGGGGCGCGTGGCCGTCAGTCCGACTTGCCCGCGCCATTTACGGATGATCTCAACGGCCAAAAGGAGGATCGAGGCGGCAATCAGGATTTCAACCGGGCGCGACGGGAGGCTGAAGAGTCCGAACGCCGCCACAGCCAGTGTCAAACTATGCGCGAGCGTGAAACTAGTCGCGACTCCGAGCACTTGTTTACGCGACACCAAGAGGCACAGCCCCAAAACAAACAGCAAGTGATCCCATCCCATCACAATATGCAGGATGCCTTCGCCAAAATAGGCGTTGGCTGCGGGCGGGGTCTCGACGGTTAAGTCCATGACGGGATTAGACGGTTTGACGAGCGCCGACCGTGTCGAGCCGTCCGCCTCATTAATGCGCACAAATACATCCGTCAGCGTACGCTCCAGACCCTCAATTCTTATTTCGCCAGCATTCAACGCGCAATTCAGGGTGAACCGTTCGATGACTGTTCCCTCGTCCAATTTGATCGTTGGCGGCGTGGCGTCGCATCCTTCAGGAAAGATGGGCGTGAGTTTCAAGCGTCGGCCATTATTCACCGGCTGCTTCCACGTCACCGCATAGCCGTCCGCCACACCGTCGAGCGACAGCAAAGCCGGTCGCACTTCATGCGCGAAAGCCGACCCCGCGCAGAGCCAAATTAGGCCGCTGACGATGAGTGCCAGTAGGGCCCTCATTCTTCGACAATCACATCATATTTCGCCACGCGGTCACGCACCATTTGGAGCGCGCGGGCCCGACGGGCGTCCTCCATCCAATCGGACAGAACAGAGTCTCGAACATCCGCAAAACCGGGTTCGATCATCGGATCGACATCGATAACGCGCAGACGATGAATGCCAAACGGGCTACGGACGGGATCAGACCAGAGATCAGCGTCGGTTGCAAATGCGGCGGACGCAAACGCCCCGCCATAATCCTGCTGTACTTTGATACGGTCCACAGGCCCCAACTGCCGCGCGATAATAAACGGATCCCCCACGCGCGACCAGTCAGATAAGTCCGCCGCAGCGGCGTCCGCTTTGGCGTCATCGCGACGGTCATCGGAAAAGAAGACATGCTGGATAGTTCGACGCTCAGGCTGAACATAGTCGGCTTGACGGTCAGCATACCATGCTTGCAATTCCGCCTCTGACGGCGCGGGAATAATCCCGGCATCGGTCAGCAGCCGCATTTTTTGGGCCAATCGACGACGCACAACCGTGTCGTCTTGATCCAGACCGAGCGCCTGCGCATCCCGGGCAAGGACTTCCTCCTCGACATAGGCGACAATAATACCCTGCAACTCGGCGTCGCTGGGCGCACGGCCGTTTTCGATGGTGAAGAGATCAGACTGGCGCGCGATCTCCCTCGTATCGACCACGAGTTGTCGATCCGCACGTGTGACGAAATGCGACCATACTGCGTGAGCGGCAAATAAGGCCGCGCCAAACAATAAAAAATGGATCAACGGATCACGAAGGATTTTTCGGCTCAAAACAATATTTCCTGCATATAAAGCCTTCTCACTTTAGCGAGAAAGACGGCACTGCGAAAGCACGCCCCGGCCCGCGAGACCGGGGATAAACCTTTATTTCGCGCTATACCAAATTGGCGAGCTATAGGCCCGTTCCTGCACAGTCGCCGGACGGTCCGGATGACGGTCTACGCCCGCTTGATTGGCCTGCCACGTTGACCAACGACAGGTGGGGTTTTCGAGCACGCGCACGTAATAAGCGGCGTTCATCGCGGCATCAAACTCTGGATCGGTCCAGACGGTTTTAATCTCGCCCGCGCCAACGTCAGCAGAATGCTCACACGTGTCCAGATTGACGCTCGCGCCATTATCCGGGCATCGGCCCTCAACGGGGGATAGTCCGTCTGAGCACGCCACGTCCCACAGACGCTCTTGCGCTGCGCCGTCATGCCAAACCTTTATGACCTGAACCCGCTGTAAATTGGCGCCGCGCGGGTCTTTGGCCGCATGGATCAGCAGTTGCGTTGTTCCGTCTGAGGCGCTTTCCCCGCCGCCTAATTCGCCGCCCATCGGCACGCCGCGCGCATAGGCTTGTGTCGTCATATCTGCGGCGCTCAGCATCGCGTCATCAAAGTCCGTGCCACCAAAGACCCGCAAGCGAATGCGCGGACCAGACGTGGCATAGGTTTCGCGGCGGCGCATGGCATCGAAGATCGCTTCGCGCGTATTTTCTTCGGCCCATACGGCGGCTAAGCCCGATGCAGCCCAGCGGGAAAACCAATATTCTGCATTCGCGTCACGCTCGACGCCGTCCCAGCTCGGTCCGCCACCGGGCGGCACTGCGCCGCGGTCTTCGGCTGAGGCATCGACAATACCGACTTTGGACCAGTAATCTGACTCCGCAAACGCGCCGCCCGCAACATGGGAATCAGACGCGCCGATCATACCAAACTTAAACGGGTTTACGCCGAGTTTCGCTTCTATGCCCAGCCCGTTGGCCAGCGCTTCTCGTACATAGCTGCCTTTGACTTCACCTTTTTGATAAACACTGAGCAAGCTCTCATAAATTTCAAAACTGGCAAATTCATCATTGGGCGAAAGCATGGGATGGGTTTCCGATGTGCCTTTGACTTGTGTCACCTCAACAACAGGTTCGTTGCGCAGACGTTGCTGCGCCGCCGCGGGCGTCAGCGGTGATCCGTCATAGGCATCCATTGCAAACATACGCCCGTCAGACACATTGGAATTATGCGGGATCGCCAATGAATCGTGCCCCTCGGCACGCTGCGTATCCATCCAGTCCCAAAGCTCTTCGGGGTTTGGACTATCGAGCACAGAGAAAAGCCGATTTGGGGCCGTGTTTTCAAACAACACGTTACGGTGCAAATTACCGCCGCCAAACGTATCGCCAAACTCAGACCGTGTCGTCACAGCCGTGTATTCATAGCCTGCGAACGTCGTCAGCACACCGGGTTCATAATGTTTATCCGCCGTCGAAATGACCCGGGCCCAGGTATTATCAATCACATCGCGATCATAGATTTCGTCATAGGGCGTCCCGGACCGTACAGACGCGCCGATCTTTTGAAACGCATTGATGATGGTCTGGGAGTCTGTGCCGAATAAGCCCTGTGCGATGTCTAGTTCGGACAGAGGGTTTTCAGGGTCATTCAACGCCGGGAGCACGCCGAGATAGGCCCCATGATCAGTCGCCGCTGCAAAGTCGAGTGGCGGGCCATCCAAGCGCATTTCAAACCCGCCCGGATGGGTTAGAGGCTTGCCCTTGGCAAAATCATAGACGTCATCCAGCGTCGCGCGGACATTGAAGATATAAGCATCAAAACTGTTCTTCGTATGAACGTGCGTTTCGCCAAAATAGACATTGCGGGTCGGGTTCGGCGCCGCACGATCGGCCGAGGCCGCCTTCACAACGGGGGCCTCCGTTTTCGTGTCTGTCTCCGGTGCAACGGTGTCAGGCGAACAGCCCGTGAGTGTAACCGCGCCCAGCGCAATCAAGGTCGTTCCCAGCAAAAATCGTTTCATGCAATTCCCCTTGGCCTTTTTGAGGCCGCATAGCCCGTTTTCGGGTCTATTCGGATTCCCTAAACAGCGCACACGCCCTGTAAAGTGGCGAGACGGGTTTATCAGACTGTTGCTAAGGAATTCGCCCGGAATTTAGCCCTGACCGAGACCCAGTTATCGACACAAAAAACGCCGCCCATCCATGAGGAGGGCGGCGCTTTGTTTGAGTCCTAAGATCATCGCCTATTCAGCGGGCACGATTCCTACATCCCGGTTAAGCGGGGCGGAAAATTTCTCCTGCTCGCGACCTTTGAGCATATAGATGAAGTAGCGGCGGATGTCCGCGCCAATGCCGTAGAGCGCCGGCACGAAGAACAACGTCACGAACAAAGCGAAGAAGACACCGAACGCGAGGCTAATGCCGATCGGGATCAACCATTGTGCTTGCAAGGATTTCTCCATCAACAGCGGCAACAAGCCGACAAAGGTCGTCAGGGACGTTAGCAGGATCGGCCGGAAGCGACGCACGCCAGCCTCGACTAATGCTTCTGCCCCGCTCATGGCCCCCCCCGGTCTTTTTGGGTCGCGGAGTTTATGCACGTAATCAAGCAGCACGAGGTTATCGTTCACCGCCACACCGGCCGCCGCGAACATCCCGAGCATCGAGAGCAGCGACATGGTGTAGCCCATGACAAGGTGGCCCATAATCATCCCGCAATAGCAGAACGGGATCGCCGCCAGCAGGATCAAAATCGGCTCGGCATAAGAGCGGAACGACACGGCAACGAGGAAGTAAGCCGTCCCAATCGCGATCATGAACAGGATCAAAAGCTCCTGCTGCATTTCCGCTTCGCCTTGGGCGCGACCAATATTTCCACGAGTCACAGTCGGGTGATCCTGCTCGAACGTGTCGAAGAACTCATCATCCAATGCGGTCCGGATTTCGTCGATCCGCTCTTCTTCGACTTCGGCGGAAATGACGACAGCGCGTTGACGTTCGCGGCGTAAAATCCGGTTTGTGCCGGGTTCGAACCGCAATTGCGCGACCGATTGCAAAGGCACTTCACGGCCATCCGCAGCCCGGATCCGCACACCATTGAGGAAATCGAGCGATTCCCGGTCTGAGCGAGGATAGCGGACATAGACCCGCACATCTTCGCCGTCGCGCGGCAAGCGCTGGACTTCTTCACCGAAGAACCCCTGACGGATTTGACGCGAAACATCCGCCGTCGTGATGCCCAAAGCTTCCGCACCGGGGCGGAGGTCAAATTGCACCTCCTCGGTCGCGCTCTGCATATCATTGACGACATTATAAACGCCGTCATAGCTACGCAATTGCGCCATCAGATCGTCCGCCGCCGCATTGAGATCCTCAAACGACTTGGCATTCAGGACATATTGGATCGCAGGGCCGTTATTATCGTCGCCATAGTTCACCGAAATTGTTTCGGCGTCCGGCACCTCCCCGATCAACTCACGAAGACGGTCTGCGGCCTCACTGATTTTCAGGGCCCGGGATTCCGGCGGGACGAGTTTGACGAGGGCGAGCACATTGTTATCGCGAGATCGCGTGTACCAGTTCTCGATCAACTCCCCATCTGTGGCCGCAATCTCTTCTTGCAGCGCATGCTCCGCGTCTTGAATTTGCGCCAAGACTTCGAGTGTGCGCGAATAAGGCGTCCCCTCGGGCAATTCGACTGAGATGTCGATTTGATCGGATTCGCCCTGTGGGAAGAATACGGATTTCACCAATCCGTTGGACACAAGCCCTACGCAGAGGATCATGATCCCGACAAAGATTGACGCTGTCAGATAGCGCCGACGCAGCGCCGCCGTCATCACCGGACGATAAATCCGTTCCGCCACAAACGTCAGACTATTGGCGATTTTGGCTTGCACTTTTGTGATCGGATTTTTCGGATCCACAGGCTTTAGATGCGCCAAGTGAGCCGGAAGGATTAACAGTGATTCGACCAAAGAGAAGAACAAGGCGAGGATCACCACCAACGAAATCGCGCGAGTAAATTCGCTCGTCCCGCCGGAGAGATACATCCAAGGCGCAAAGAAAATCATCGTCGTCAGCACGGCGAAGATGACCGGTTTAATGACCATATTCGTGCCGTTCACGGCGGCGTCTAGGCCCGTCTCACCCTCTTCCGTTTTGAAATGGATCGCCTCGCCGACAATGATCGCATCATCGACGATGACCCCGATCACCAATAGGAAGGCGAAGGTCGAGATCATGTTCAACGACACGTCGAACAAGGGTAACAGTGCCAACCCGCCCAGAAACGCGGTCGCAATACCCGCCGACACCCAGAGCGCAATTTTGGGGCGCAAGAACAACATCAGCGTCAAGCACACCAGCAACAGACCCGTTAGGAAGTTATAGGCAATGGAGTTGATCCGACCGGAATAGTCTTCCGCCGCATCGTTCCAGACCGTTATGGCCATACCCGGCGGTAAGTCAGCGGACATTTTGTCGACATAGTCGTTCACATTTTTGGACATCTTGAGAATATCCATGCTCGGACCGCTCATGACCTGAACAAGAATGGTTCGCTCGCCATTGACGGTGGCCAGCAAGTTCACCTCTTCAAACCCATCAATAACGGTCGCGACATCCCGCACGCGGATGACGGCCCCGCCCGGCTCTTGCCGGATGATGATATTCTCGAAATCCTCTTGGCTGTCCGCTTGATTACGCGTGCGGAGTTGGACGGACCCGACTTCGGTCCGGACGCGCCCCGACGAACTATTGACGGACGTCCCGCGCACGGCGGCGGCGACATCGCTAAAGGTCAGACTATATTTACGCAGCGCATCTTCGGACACTTCGATTGAGACTTCTTCGCTTCGCACGCCAAACAGATCAACGGACGGCACAAACCCAAGCAAGCCCACATCGCGGCGCGTTTGTTCGGCAAAGCGTTTGAGGTCACGCTCGGACACAGTGTCATCGCCTGTGACGGCCAAGCGGATCATTTCATCCTGATTTCTAAAAATATTGACTTGCGGCTCTTCGGCGGCCGGTGGGAAATTATTGATCCCGTCGATGGCGCGCGTGACGTCCGCCATCAAAGTGGCTTCATCCACGCCATTTTGACCCACAACGGTGACGGATCCGCCGCCTTCGCCCGCGAAAGCCCACATACGGTTGATCCCATCGACTTGGGACAGCGCTTCTTCCATGCGCACCACAATCTGTTCTTCTACGTCTTGCGGTGACGCACCGGGCCACGCAACGAACGTGTTCGCGCCAGGGAAGGTCACATAAGGTTCAAGCTCGCGCTCAATGGTGAAAAAGCTGACCATTCCGCCAATCAGGCAGATGATCATGAGAAGGTTTGCAGCGACCGGGTTAGAGGCCCACCAGCGAATGATACCGTTCATGGTCTTATGCCCCCTCTGTCGTCGGGCTCGATTTTGGCGCGTTCGGATCGACAACTTCGATCTTCATGCCTTCAGCAGCACCACGAATAGGGGACGTGACCACCGCGTCGCCCGCGGTGATGCCACCACGAAGAACCGCTTTCGTGCGGTCCGACGATTGCACCTCAACCGTCCGAATGCTGAGCGTGCCGTCATTATTGGCGACGTAAACATCCGATGTCCCGCGCAGAGCGGCCCGCGGAATCGTGAGCACATTATTGATCACAGGGCCGTTAATTTCGGCATCGACGTAAAGGCCCGGGGCCAAGGGTGGATGACCTTTCGAGATATCAGCAAACGGATTACGGACTTCGGCATAAACATGCAGAACGCGCGACTGGCTATCAAACCGTCCATCGGTGCGCGTGATGTATCCAGTCCATTCGGACTCAGATCCAATCGACGTCAATGTCAGGCGCACGGGAACACCCGCGTCTCCCTTGGCTTCGTAGCCTAAGAACAAGCCCGCTTCGCGCAAATCCGTCTGTGTCATTGGCAAACGTACATCCATAATATCGGTCGCGTAAATGCGGCCCAGACGGCTATTCGTGCCGACAAATTCGCCTTCGTCGACAAGTCGTTCTGTGACGCGCCCATCAAATGGAGCCCGAATTTCCGTGCGGGAGAGTTGCAGCTCGGCTTCGGCCAATTGGGCCTTCGCTGATTCTAATTGAGCCGCGGCTTCCGCCATTTGGGGTTCGCGCAAAGTCAGGGGCGTCGGCGTGCCGCCTGACCCTAAATCTTCCCAATCTATCCGCGCTAAATCCGATTCGGATTGTTCGCGGGCGATGACAGTTTGGGCTTGCGAAACATTGGCGCGCGCTTGCGTCACGCGTAACTTATACTCGGCTGGATCGATCCGAACTAACAAATCGCCGCGCGTGAACCGTCCGCCCTGAATATAATCTGGCGACATATAGGTAATCCGTCCGCCGACTTGACTGACAATATTAATTTCCGTGCGTGGTTGCACTTCGCCTTGCGCCTTAACCGTCATCATGACCGAGTCTGATTTGGCCAACGCGGTGAGTACCGGTAGCGCCTTAATCGGCGTATCGGTCTCTTCAGGTTCAGGAGAAAAGGCGCTCATCGCGATCGTCCCGCCCACAGCCGTCCCCAGCACCACGATGGGCAGCCCAAAGGTCAACAGCCTGAGAATCATCAGCTTTCGCGGTTTTTTCCGCGGCGGAACACCGCCTATATTTGCGTTGGAATCGGGATTCCGGGCGTCGAAATCGTCCATTTGTCTCTCCTTTCCCGGTTGGCACACCAGGTCTTAGGAGCAGGCTTAGCAAGTTTCATATCGTTTTTCAATAATGTTTTATCGAAAAACGTGTGTGCTAGTTTTGATGAACGTTTATGTCCGTTACGCCAAACAATCCCCGCTTTTTTGTCAAAATGAAAGCCTATAACCAGAAAGCGGCATACGCCGCCTCACAACTGTTTTGACAGGCCGCGATAGTTTCGACACATTGCTCTTGATCGGAAATAATATGAAATTTGTCGCACAGCTCTCCGCCATTTCACTCTTTATCGCGCTGACCGCCTGCAACCCCGCCGCACCCGAATCGGAGCGTGATATTTCTATCAAGGATGTGACCAACCCAACTGTTGATATTATAGAAACGGGTGGCGACCGTGACAGCCACGGCTGCATCCCCTCTGCGGGCTACACATGGTCGGAAGCTCTCGAGGAATGTGTTCGTCTCTTCGAAGTCGGAATCCCACTCGAAAATATGCAGGATTTGGAGAGCCCATCCATCGCCTATCTTATTGTGGGCTCATCCGATCAGATTGAATTATTCAGGCCCAATGGTGACACCGTACAACTCTTCAAAAGCGAGGCTGATGTCTGGCAAGACACAGATAAGATTTATACGGTAAAGTTGAACACACCGGCACAATATACCGTCTTTAAAGACGGACGAACGTTATTCTTCGAAGACCGATACGTTCCCAACCCGCTAAATGCCGGAGAATATGAAGACCTTGGCGACGCCGATCCGGATGACATTTTAACGGAGACCGGGATTTTGACCGCTGTCGAGGATGGGCCCTATCCGTTTTATTCCATCACCCTAGAATTTCCCAAACGTGAAATGCGCGCGAGTTTCACGCTAAATGTTGAAGCGGTGGCCGTCGACACCAATGCGCTTTACACGCATTTGAACGAAACAATTTCGGTCAACTATACTAGCGACTTGGTCTTAAACATTGTCGAAGTAGAGCTGGAGTCCGGCTTTCTATATGGCACAGAAAACCGTGAAGAGCTTCGGGACTACAAATCCGCGAGCGGTATTATGCAAGAGGCCTCCGTCACTATGGGTGACCTGCCCGGAACATTTTACCTAGAAGACGCAGAAGATAACCGCACCTATTTCGAAGAATTTGTTACAGATGAACTGGTCGCTGGAAACGGCCGACAGGTCACCGTCTACTATGACGAGAGAGCCATGAATAATATCACGAGCCTAGATCTGGGTGAAAAATAAAACGCTACTGACGCCGTCCCGCCCTGAATCAATCGACGCGCCTAGAGGATCGCACGCCCGTCAATTAACGCTTCGACAACGCTCGGGTCCGCGAGCGTGCTGGTATCACCGAGATTGCCATACTCATTCGCGGCGATCTTACGCAGGATGCGACGCATAATTTTTCCGGACCGCGTTTTCGGCAGCCCAGACGAAAACTGGATCATATCCGGGCTTGCAATCGGTCCGATTTCTTTGCGCACATGTTTGACGAGATCACGACGGAGCTCATCCGTGGCGTCCACGCCTGCGATGATGGTGACATAGGCGTAGATACCCTGCCCCTTTATGTCGTGCGGAAATCCGACGACGGCGCTCTCGGCCACGGCGGGATGACTGCCAAGCGCGCTTTCCACTTCGGCCGTGCCCATCCGGTGCCCCGAGACATTGATGACATCGTCAACACGGCCCGTGATCCAAATCGTACCGTCCGCGTCGCGGCGCGCCCCGTCGCCAGTGAAATAATTGCCGGGATAGGTCGAGAAATAGGTCTGCTCAAAGCGGGCATGGTCGCCGTAAACCGTGCGCATCTGACCCGGCCAACTGGTCTTGAGAATGAGATTGCCCTCAGCGGTGCCGTGCAGGGTTTGACCCTCCGCATCGACAAGCGCAGGCTCAACACCAAACATTGGGAACGTTCCGGCCCCCGGTTTCATATCGACAGTTCCCGGCAACGGCACGATCATCGCGCCGCCAGTTTCCGTTTGCCACCATGTATCAATAATCGGGCAGCGCGTTTCGCCGATGACGTTGAAATACCAATCCCACGCTTCAGGGTTTATCGGCTCTCCAACTGTGCCCAGCAGGCGCAGGCTTTTACGCGAGGTCGCGGTAACAGGCCCGTCCCCTTCGCGCATCAATGCGCGAATGGCCGTTGGCGCGGTATAAAACAAGGAGACCTGATGATCGTCGCAAACTTGCCAAAAGCGTGAGGCATCCGGGTAGGTCGGCACCCCTTCGAACATCACTGTCGTCGTCCCGTTCGCGAGTGGACCATAGACGATATACGTATGCCCCGTGACCCAACCGACATCGGCCGCACACCAATAGACATCATCCTCTTTCAGATCGAATACATAGTCATGCGTCATCGCCGCCCAGACGAGATAGCCGCCGCACGTGTGCAGCACGCCCTTAGGCTGTCCGGTTGAGCCGGACGTATAGAGGATAAACAGCGGGTCTTCCGCGCTCATGGGCTCTGGATCGCAATCGTCAACAACGGTCTTCGTCGCCTCGTGCAGCCAGATATCGCGACCCGTTTGCCACGCGATCGTCGCGCCCGTGCGCTGGACGACAAGCTGCGTCTTGACCGTCACACCGGCTTTGGCGGCGATTTCACACGCCGCGTCAGCATTGACCTTGAGCGGAACTTTGCGCCCGCCGCGCACACCTTCGTCGGCTGTAATGACGAGCGTACTGTCACAATCGACAATTCGTCCAGCCAGCGCGTCCGGCGAGAAACCGCCAAAGACAACGGAATGCACAGCCCCGATGCGCGCACAGGCGAGCATGGCAAAGGCGGCTTCCGGGATCATCGGCATATAGATCGTAATCCGGTCGCCTTTTTTGGCCCCACGGTCCCGCAACACATTGGCAAAGCGACACACTTCACGGTGTAATTCGGTATAGGTGTAGGTCGTGCTGTCGCCCGGCTCGTCGCCTTCGAAAATGATCGCGACCTTATCACCCCGCGCGTCCAGATGACGATCGAGGCAGCTTTCGGTGACGTTGAGCACGCCGTCCTTATACCATTCGATTTTAACCGGACTGTCGAATGACCAACTCCCGACATGGGTCGGGGCCGTCATCCATTGCACCCGTTTCGCTTGCTCAGCGAAAAACCCGTCTCGATCTGAGATCGACCGATCATAGAGCGTTTTATAGTCAGCCGGCGTGAGATTGGCCTTGGCAGCGAACGCAGCAGGTACGGGATAGGAGGTATCAGTCATAGGCGAAGTTTAACCAGCCCGTTTGGCATTGCAAAGATAAACCCTATTCATGCCGCTGACTTCGCGTGCACCCGCGTCATCACCTCATCATAGCCCATGACGAAATTACTGGCGACACGTTTGGGGTCGCGCGTGACCTCAACCCGGTCGAAACGTTTTAGCACTTCTTCCCACAAAATCCGCAGCTGCATTTCACCAATACGGTTGCCCATGCAGCGGTGGATACCAAAGCCAAAGCTCATATGACGGCGCGCTTCCGGGCGGTCGATCCGGTAAGCATCTGGGTCGCCCCAAAACGCATCATCGCGATTACCGGAGACATACCACATCACGACGCGGTCGCCTTTGCGGATATTATGTCCTTTGAAATCGACGTCGCGCGTCGCGGTCCGACGCATATGGCCGAGCGGTGTTTGAAAGCGGATGGTTTCTGCCACCATATTGGGGATGAGGGATGGGTCCGCTTTAAGCTTGGCCCACTCCCCCGGATTACAGTCCATCTGCACCACGCCCGAGCTGATCGAATTGCGCGTCGTGTCATTTCCGCCGACAATCAACAGCATGAGATTGCCGAGGAACTCCAATGGATCTTTCATCATGTCCTTGGTGTGTGGATTATGCGCGAGCAAAGACACGAAATCCATTTGCGGCGGCTTGGCGGATCGCTCGGCCCACAGCGCACCAAAATATTGCAAACATTCCATCAGCTCGGCTTTGCGCGCTTCCTCATCAACATTTTCAACCCCGGCGCCTTCCGCCGTAGTCGTCACGTCCGACCAATGGGTGAGTTTGAGGCGGTCTTCTTGCGGAATATCGAACAGGGTCGCGAGCATCCGCGCCGTCAGTTCACGCGACACCGTATCAACCCAATTGAACTCCCCGTCCGGCAGATTATCGAGAATATCGCAGACATGGGCGCGGATTTGCGGTTCCAAGATCGCGAGTTGCGGACGCTGCACCGCGGGCTGTGCGGCCTTGCGTTGATCATCATGCACGGGCGGATCTTGCGCGATAAACATTGGTGTGACGAAATCTTCCGGCGCGTCACCAATGACGATATTATCCTGACTGGAAAAGTCCGCATGGTTGGTATCGACCGCCATGATGTCGTCATAGGTAGTGATCGACCAATAGGCCCCGTGCATACTGTCCGGACAATAATGGATCGGCGCTTCCTGGCGCAGACGGCGGAAATATTCGCCGTGGGCATTGGCCGCAAAAATGCCCGCCTTCGAGACATCCAACGTCTCAAGCGGAAGAGAATAGGGATCGGGGATAGCCGCCCCGCCTAATGCTGTCCCGCTCGTTGTTGCCTGACCCATTGCGTCTCTCCCCTATATTTTTCCTTACGGTAGGCCGTTTCGAGCGCGCGTCAATTGCGCAGCGTGAATGGCGATTATGCACCGGATTATTGGGGGCTGTGAGATGCGCACAATGTTGGCATCCCATACAAAAAAGCCGCCCCATTCGGAGCGGCTCTACAATTAAGATTGTATCTTCACACTAGGGTCTGTCGCCATCGCGACGTTCCATCAAACCCGCGCGGAAGGCTAAGCCTGCCAATACGGCGCCAATGGCCGGCGCGAGGATGAACAACCAAAGCTGACCCATGCCTGTAAACAAGGCGGGACCAAAACTGCGGGCCGGATTAACCGAGACGCCTGTGACTTGAATGCCGAGCAAATGAATGCCCCATAGCGTCAAACCAATGGCGAGGCCTGCCATAGCGGCGGGCGCTGTCTTTTGCGTCGCTCCGAGAATGACAACAACGAAAATAAACGTGGCAACAACTTCAAATGTGAACGCGGCTGCGAGGCTATATTCGCCGAGATAGCCTGCGCCCCAGCCATTCTGTCCCAGTCCGTCAGTCGCCAGATTATAATTCGCCCGACCACTCGCAATCAGATAAAGGATCGCCGCGCCAATGCTGGCGCCGATAAACTGGGCAATCCAGTGACGCACCATTTCAGCCGCGTCGATACGACCAGAGACATAGATACCGAGCGACACCGCCGGGTTAATATGGCACCCTGATATCGGTCCAATTCCGTAGGCCATCGCGACGATAGCCAGACCGAACGCCGCCGCAATCCCCGCTTGTCCAACTTCTGCGCCTGCCAACACCGCCGTGCCACACCCGATAAGAACCAGCGTCGCCGTGCCGACGAGTTCCGCGATAAATTTTTTCATTATACCCTCCCAGGTTTATTCTGGGCCACTAGCGCCATTGACATGAACGGGAACAAAATTGGCCGCTGACGCAATCAAGAACGTAATAAAGCCTTATCCAACGTGCCGGGTTACAGACATCGCGCTAGAGGGACAAAAAACTGGAGATCAACATGACCGAGACACAAATAGAGAAACGACCCAATGGTGTCGGCACACTGATCCAATATGAACGCGAGGGAAATATCGCGATTGTGACCCTAAACCGTCCTGAAAAACGCAATGCTGTCTCGCCAGAACTGGCCGAAGCCTTGGACTGGGTGGTCAAGGATGTCGAAGCAGATGATGATATCTGGGTCGCAATCCTCACCAGCTCAAACGATAAAACATTCTGCGCGGGCGCGGACCTCAAAGCGATTAGCGAAGGCAAAGGCCACCTCTTATCGACCAAGGACGGGGGGTTTGCGGGCTACGTCTCATCTCCGCGCAAAAAACCTTGGATCGCCGCCGTCAAAGGGAGCGCCCTCGCGGGGGGGATGGAATTGGCTCTCGCGTCCGATATGGTTGTCGCGGATGACGCGGCGCGGTTTGGACTGCCGGAAGTCAAACGCTCCCTCGTCGCGGCCGCGGGTGGCGTTCACCGTCTGGCACGCCGCATTCCGCAAGCCATCGCGATGGAAATGGTTGCCACGGGCGATCCGATTGATGCGAAAACGGCCCTCCAACACGGTCTCGTCAACCGTCTCGTCCCGCTCGACAAAGTCATGGATGAGGCGATGTCACTGGCCAAACAGATTACAGCCAATGCGCCGATTGCCGTGCGCGAATCCCTCGCTGTCACCCGACAAGCGTTCGACGCCACGGACGCTGAATTGATGAATGCAGGGCAACATGCGTTTGGCCGTGTCGCGCAAACCGAAGATATGCGCGAAGGACCGATGGCGTTCTTGCAAAAACGCGCACCGGTTTGGAAAGGTCGGTGAGCGATCTGGCGCAGTCAGAATTTTCGCCCCAAAGTGGACGAAAGTAGCGTCCGGTCGTGAGCAGAAGCGAACAGTGTGTGCGGTGGTGAATGAGTAGGTCAGGCTAACGCCAGGCATCTATAATCTGACACCCTTTTCGACCCCCACTTGACTCTCCCTCAACCACCCCCACATCCGCGCCATGCAAAACAACACACTCAACGAAGTTACCGTCTTTACCGTTGGCGGTACCGAGACAGCCCTTGCCCCCGTGCGCGGGCGTGCGGTGCGTCTTCCAAACGCGCTGCAAACCGCCCTGGCGGACCGTTATCCTGAACCTATCGCGCGCTTGCTCGGGGAAGCCATGATCATCGGCGCGTTAGTCGTGCAATCGCTCAAATTCGATGGCCGGTTGGTCGTCCAATGCCACGGCACGAATGAGGGCGCGGTCAGTCTCTTGATGGCGGACTGCACCACGCAGGGACACATCCGCGGCTATGCCCGCTATGACGAAGACACGTTACAATCGATTTTACTCGATAACCGCAATCCGGGCGCCGATGCGTTGCTCGGTGGCGGGACATTTTCGATGACCATCGACCAAGGATCGGACATGGACCTCTATCAGGGTTTGGCCGCCGTCGAAGGCAAACGTTTGTCCGATTGTGCCGAGCATTTCTTCAAAACGTCCGACCAAATCCCGACCATGATGCGTCTTGCCGTGGGTCAAGACATCGAAGATGGCGGGTCAATCTGGGCCGGAGGCGGCATGATGATCCAACGGATTGCCGAAGATGATGCGCGCGGCGAAACGGGCGATGTTTACCAAACAGCCACCGCGCTCATGAGCACGGTGACAGACGCCGAATTAATCGACCCTGATTTGCCTATGGAAACGCTGCTTTATCGCCTGTTCAATGAAGAGGGCGTGCATGTGCTCGACACATCGTCGGTCAGTGCCGACTGTCGCTGTTCGCGCGAACGACTGCTCAATACATTGGAGAGCTTCGATGCGGCGGCGATTGCCGACATGGCAGATGCTGACGGCAATATCCGCGCGAAATGCGAATTTTGCGATGTCGAATTTGTCTTTCCTGTGAAGGACGTCGAGACCGCTTAACGTCTATTTGGCGGCTCGCCTGCGGCGTGTCCGCTCGAATTCAGAAACCGTTCGCTTGACCTCGCGGCGCGTCGCTATTTTCGCCCCTTTTGGGGCGAAAATTCCAGCTATGCGCGCCAAAATGCCGGCGTCATCACAACCAGCGCAGTGACAATTTCAAGTCGCCCGACAATCATCCCGGTCAGCAGCACCCATTTTGCTGTGCTGGGTAAATCCTGATATGTCCCACTTGGTCCAATAATGTCGCCAAGCCCCGGACCCACATTCGCGACGGCGCTCGCGGCACCGCTCCACGCCGTCACCGGATCCAGGCCCAGTGCGCCCAGAAGGGCCGCCGTGATCGTGACGGTGATAAAAAACAAAAAGAAATAGCCGAGAACCGAATAGACGACCTCGTCCGGGAGAGACCGGCCGCCATAGCGCATTGGCGCAATCGCATGCGGGCGCGGCATCCGGAACAAGTAGGCGCGGAGTGCTTCCATCGCAACTTGGTATCGAAATATCTTGATCGAACAGGCCGTCGAACCCGCGCAACCGCCGACAAACATAAAGAAGAAGAACGCCCCGACGGCCAGTGTCCCCCAACCCATATAATCCGCCGTGGCAAAGCCCGTCCCAGTCACAATCGAAATTGTATTGAACGCGGATAAGCGCAACGAGTGGAACAGCCCAAGCTCGCTATCAGGCGCACCGGATGTGATTAAGGCGACGACGATTAGAAGGCTCAAAACGGTTATGACGCTCAGGAAGGCTCGCACCTGCGGGTCTCGAAAAGGCGCGTCCCACTGAGCGCGCGTCACCATCAACATATACATGCCAAAGGGCAACGCACCGAGCAGCATGAAAATCATGCCGACAATATCCGCGCCATTATCCATAAACCCGCCCATCGACGCGTCCGAGGTGGAGTAGCCGCCTGTCGCAATCGTCGTCATGGCATGAGCGACCGCGTCAAACCCGCTCATTCCGGTCCATATGTAGGCGACCGCACAGGCGACCGTCAGACCCAGATAGATCAAGGCAATCGACAGGGCGATGCTTTGTGCGCGGGGCAATATTTTCTCACCAACGTCGGAACTTTCCAGCCGGAACAGCTGCATCCCGCCGACCCCGAGCATGGGCAAGATCGCCATAGCGGTAACAATAATCCCGATCCCACCGATCCATTGCAATATAGCCCGCCAGATCAAGATGCCTTTGGGCATATCGTCCAGACCCGTCAGCACTGTCGCCCCCGTTGTCGTGATTCCTGAGGTAGCTTCAAACAAAGCATCCGTAAAACTCAGCCGGACCGGATCGAGCAAGAACGGCAGGGACGCGAGGACAGCCAGAACGATCCAAGAGAACACGGTCAACACGAACGCGCCGCGCGCGCGAATATCCGGCTTGGGACTATAGGTCGCTGTCGCCAACGCGCCACCAATCAAGGTGACGACGACCCCGGATATGGCAAAGGCTTGCCAAGACTCATCTTGATAGACCAAATCCACAACCATGGGCACAAACATCAATAGCCCCATGGCGGACGCCATGAGGCCAATGACAAACAGGACGGAGCGGAGGTCCGGCATGGGGCGCTTATCGGGGCCAAGACCCTCGCTGGCAAGGCCACACGAACCGCACACTGGGGGCGATATTGAGGGCTATATAGGGATGATCTTGCTCGAATAGGCCCTGCGGCGACGG
This sequence comes from Algimonas arctica, assembly GCF_014652695.1. Taxonomy (GTDB): domain Bacteria; phylum Pseudomonadota; class Alphaproteobacteria; order Caulobacterales; family Maricaulaceae; genus Litorimonas; species Litorimonas arctica. Next base: position 74,348 of record NZ_BMZH01000006.1, on the reverse strand, counting down.
TTGCTGTTGCCAAACGCGCGGCGTAAGCGAGTGCGGATTCATGCCTTCGGAGACCCCGCCATGCGCTTTCGCTTGATGTCTATATTGCTACTGAGCGTAGCTTTTGTCGCCTGTTCCAATGGGACAGATAACGACCCGGTCAAATCCGGTGACACCGACACGAATAAGACGGTTCCCGCGCTGCAAAAAGCCGCGACCGCCGCCCTCACGCCAAAAGCGCGGCGCAGCAGCTATTTGAAAACGGACCCCGGTCCGGGTCGCCTGACGCCAGAACGGCTCCACGCCAGCCCGTCCATTGACGGGACATCGCTGTCGCGGGCACGGATCGCGCCGTCCGGTGAATTTGTCACGGTCCTACAAGGCCGCGCGGACGATGCGCAGCAACAAGACCTCTGGGCCTATGACATTGAAACCGGTGAAGGCCGCTTGCTGGTCAGTTCAACCGATCTGCTCGATGCCCCCGAAGAACTCTCAGAAGAAGAAAAAAACCGCCGTGAACGCGCGCGCAACTATGGCAGCGGAATTGTTAGCTATAGCTGGGTCGGGGACAGTTTGCTGATGTTCCCGCTCGGCGGCGACCTCTATCTCTATGATCTGGATACGAGCGAGGCCCGTCAGATCACAGCCACCCCCGCGTTTGAGACAGACCCGAAAGTGTCCAAGGACGGGACCCTCATCGCCTATGTGCGCGGGGACGAGCTTTACATCAAAGAGCTTAAAACCGGATTGGAGCGTCAGCTGACAAACAGCGCGACCGACACAATCCGCAACGCGACCGCCTCCTTTGTTGTGCAAGAAGAATTGGGCCGTAATACGGGGTATTGGCTCTCGCCCGATAATTTACGCGTCGCGTTTACTCAGATCGATGAAAGCCCGATTGAGATTGAAACCCGCGCCAATATCGGCCCGGACGGCATTACCACGTTGGATCAACGCTATCCCTTTGCCGGCACGGATAATGCCACTGTGAAGTTGGGGGTTGTTCGGACCAATTCAAATCGTCCGCGCTGGGTCAATATTGGCGACGATGCGGATATCTACCTGACCCGCGTCGCCTGGTCGCCCGACAGCAAAGCCCTCTACGCAGGCGTTCTCAGTCGCGATCACAAAACCCACACCATCTACCGCGTTGATCTTTCGGATTACAGCTCAGAGATTTTCTACCAAGAAACGAGCGAAACATGGCTAAATATCCGGTCCAACTTTACCCCCGTTGAGGGCGGATTGCGGATGATTAGTGAGCGCGACGGCTTGCGCCGCTACTACGAAATCACAGCGGATGGTGCCGAGGCGCTAACCCCGCCTGACCTCCTCGTCGGCAATATTCAATGTACGGCGAGCGATGGCTCGCTCTACCTCACCGGCTGGCGGGATAGCCCCGTCTCCACCCAAATATTCAGGGTGCAGCCAGAAGCTGTCACGTTAGACGCAAACGATGAGTCTACGACCGACGTGACGATAAAAGAGGCGGTCATCACACAAATCACGACAGGCGACGGGCAGCATGGTGCTGCGTTCAACCGTGATTGTTCGCGCTATCTCGGCACTTACAGCAACGATAATACCCCGTCGCAAGTCCGCGCTTTCGAAGCCGACGGCACACCGCTGACATGGCTCTCAGAAAATGCCCTCAACGACTCGCATCCTTATGCGCCCTATCTTTCAGGGCATATTTCGCCTGAATATGGGACATTGGACGCCGAAGACGGCTCCAAACTCCACTATCAACTATACAAGCCGCTCGACCTAAAACCGGGTGAACAGCGCGCCTCTGTCACCATCGTTTACGGCGGACCGGGCGTGCAGCGCGTCATGAACCGCTGGCAACGCAAACACCTCGCGCGGATGCTGGCTCATCACGGCTTTGTCGTCTTCCAACTGGACGGTCGCGGCAGTACCAATCGCGGCAAAGCGTTCGAGGATGTGCTTTATCGCGCCATGGGCCGCGCCGAAGTCGTGGATCAGACGGTGGGTGCGGATTGGCTCAAGCAGCAGAGCTTTATCGATCCGGACCGCATGGGCGTCTATGGTTGGTCCTACGGCGGCTATATGACCTTAATGATGCTGGGGCAGACCGATCTCTATGCGTCCGGCGTATCCGGCGCGCCTGTCTCTGATTGGGCGCTTTACGACACGGCCTATACGGAACGCTATCTCGGCGATCCGCGCCCCGACAATGTCAACTACACCCAAGGCGCGTATGAAGAAGGCTCCGTCTTTGCGCATTTAGACGGGCTGACCGAACCGGTTCTGCTTATTCACGGCATGGCCGACGATAATGTTGTCTTCCGCCATACGGTGAAGCTTGTGGATGCCCTGCAAAAGCGCGGCCGACACAATCTCCACCTGATGACCTATCCGGGGGAAAAACACGGCTTTCGCGCCGAGACAGCGCGTATTCACCGTGATCGGCAATTATTGGAATTCTTCCTCGAGACGTTTGACTTACAAGAGGACGAGTAACCCGAGCGGTCTTGCCTGCTCGGGCGGTGAGAGAATAGCCTCTACTCGTTGGCTTGCACGTCTGGGGCGGACGGAGACGCCGTATCTGTCTCTGTCTCTGTCTCTGTCTCTGTCTCTGGATCGCCCATATCCTCGCCGTCATTCTCAAGCGCCGCCTCGATTTCCGCGAGCCGGATCGCTTCATTGATATGCCCGCGCAGCAAAGCCGTTTCGACCGAGGTCAGGTCGGCGTTCAAGGCAGCTTCAATATCGGTTTTCGCAGCGACCAAACGGCCTGCGCGCATCCGCATATCGGCGCGGTAGCGTAACGCCTCCGCGCTTTTCGGGTGATGCAACAGCACGCGGGTGAGTTCTGTTTCGGCCTGATCCAGATCGCCCTTCATCACGTAGGCGCGGGCGCGGGCAATACGTAAGTCTGCGTTTTCCGCATCATATTCTAGACCCGCCGTTGCGGATTCAAAGGCTTTGTCCGGATCCTGCGCCGCAAGCCAGAAATTCGCCGCTTCGGCCCTGAAATTCAATCGCATCTCTTTCGACCCGCCGTCACGGCTATCCGCTAACGTGTCGAGACGGTTCGCCGCTTCACTTTCGTGGCCGAGCGCAAACAAGGCCATCGCCTCACAATGACGCGCCCGACGACCGCCGCCTTGATCACGCCAGATCATCGCCTCTTCATAAGCGATATCCTGATCAACGGCGATGCGTTCGAGGCAGGCTTTATGGCGCGCGTCTAATTGCGGCGTTAGATCTGCCGCAGATGTGGATGAGACCACACCCCCACTTGCCAGCCCGCCCACAAGCACAGAAAGAAGGATATAAGAAAACCGTGTCATAGAGGCGCGCTATACGGGATCGGAGATCACCGCGACAATGCGCCCGCGCGTTACATTACAGTTACCTGCCGCGCCCTGCGGGCACGCTCACAGCGCCGTTTTCTCGCTTCACGGCGCATCGGTTCTCTTGCTCGGCTATGGCTATGTCGCGCGGGCGCTGGCGCCTGTGTTGGTTGCGGCTGGCGCGCGCGTCCAATTCACGACACGCCGTAACAGTGCGGCGCTGGGTGACGCGGCTCTGCAGTTTGACACAGCCGCGATGCGGACAGCCTTCGCGGCCGCTGATATTGTGCTCAGCTCTGTCGCGCCATCCAAAGATGGATATGACCCTGCCCTTGTCGCTCTGGAAAACGTTCAAAGCCGGGCCGCGTGGATCGGTTATCTCTCCGCGACGAGCGTTTATGGCGACCGGGACGGGCAATGGGCCTTCGAAGGCGAAGCGCCCGCGCCAAGCCTGCCGCGCGGAACCGCGCGCGCGGACGCAGAATTAAGCTGGTTAGAAACGCATCCGGCGACACAGGTTTTCCGTCTCGCAGGCATTTACGGTCCCGGGCGAGCCCCGTTTGAGCGCATCCGATCTGATAAAGCACGGATCATCGACGCGCCCAATCATGTCGTGAACCGCATCCATATCGATGATATCGTCACCGCCATTATGGCGTCAATCGCCCAGCCTAGCCCCCAAGATATCTTTAATATTGCCGACGGCCAGCCTGCAGCACCCGGCGAGGTCATGGCCTATGCGGCACAACTCATCGGATGTGAGACCCCGCCAACGGTGGCCCTGAATGATCCATCTGTCTCAGCGATGGCGCGTAGTTTTTATGCCGAGACGAAACGCATCGACATATCGCGCGCAAAAACACGGCTCGAATGGGAACCGCGTTTTTCGAATTATAAACTGGGGCTCAATGCGATTTTAAGCGCCGAGCTTAAGGCAGCGGTTTAAGCACTGTCGCGGACTCAGCCCCGTCGAGTTCCGCAATCATCGCATCATCCAATTGCGTCTCTTGAATGTATTTTTTGGTTTTCATGCAAGTTTCGAATTTGGGATTCAATGTGCCGTCAATGACCGCATTCTCAAACGTCCAAAAACCGCCCGCTTCCACATCACAGGTCTGCCAATCCTCTAAGGACCCGACCCCGTCTGTCCGGACATAGGACACGGACCCAACCGTCACGACGTCGACGGATTTAAAGTCTGAAATCGCGACAGTTTCAACGATTTTGATAGGTTGCTGCACCGTAGTTTCGCTCGACCATGAATCGGTTGTCGATGTATGTGTCATCGACAACGGCGTGATCGGCATTGGGGCTGTGCTCGCGCCCAGTACGTGTGTTTGCGTCACCTCGACAATCGTTTCGGCCATCATTTCGATCTTGTCCTGATCGTCTGTGATCGTCTCGTCTAAGACCATGTCCGTATGCTCGACAGTCTCACCTTCAACGGCGACCTCCGCGAATTGTGTGTCTTGCTTTGGCGCGTCCCGCAACAGAGCCCGGACGGGCGTGCTGACAAATCTGGCGACATATTTTGTCCCGCTCCAAGCGCCATCAGCCGCTCCACCGATCACGGCGCACCCCGAAAGGCTTGTCCCGGTCAAAGCAATAATCGTCAGGGTTTTGAGCGCAAGTTTCGCCATTTTGGTCTCCAAAGTGACACAGCGCCCGACGTAGCGCGACACCGCGTTGATCTTATCTATTCAAGTTACATGCCAATAAGGCAGCAAAAGAGACGAATAGCGCCTCCCCTTACGGCGGATTTATGCGTCCGGTGTGCCCACTGTTAGGATAGACTCTGACGGCACATTCGTGCGCAAGTCCGACGCTAATGTCGCGGAGTAGTCAAAAGCCGGACGATCCAAGGACTGACCCGGTTGGATATCCATATGGGACACGCCGACCGCTTTGGCCGAATGATCTTCAGATATCACGTCCCACATCTCTGCTTGCTTAGGACCGCTAAAATCGGCGCGGGATGGAATTTTTATCGTCATCGGAATTACGGTTCCCGGCGCGTCAAAGCCCTGAGTCGAGGACACATCAATATGCGAGACAGCAAGCTTAACCTCAGCGCGGGGCGTCATGACGTCCCACATTTCGACGGGCGCATTGGCTGTGTTCAAAGCCGGTCCGGCCAGAGCCTGGGCTGGCAATACGGCCGTCGCCAGTGTGAGGACGAGACACAATGATTTTATTGAATAAGTCGCCATGATCGGTCTTTTTCTATATCTTCAGGATCGTGACACATGTCGCCGCCTACCCCCCTCACTATTCAAGCCCCGTGCCAAATACGCCTCAGAGGCGAGTTTCCGTGCGCGCTTTATCTTGACAGAGCCGCGACCAAATCGCACCGCAGCGCCATGTCCAAAAAGTCTCCAAAATCGCCAAACACCCCCAAAACCGCCAAAGCCAAAACGGCTAAGGATGATGGAATCGTCGGCGAAGCCACGCCCACCACGCCGGATAAGACAGGCGCCAAAGGGTTAGATATTGGTAGACCGTCCGCCGATGGCCTACCGATTGAAGACCCAGATGCTTTGCCAACCCACAGGGAGCACGGCCCGCGCCTGCAAACCTTATTCGACGTCGCCCAAGCCTATGGCACGCGGAGCTTTGACAATTATGCGCGCATTCGGAGTCTCGCCGAAACGCTGCGGGATGAATTTTGTGCGTGGCTTAGCCGAGAGCCGGGCTGTGTCTATTTGATCCCACCGGAAGGACGATTTTCAGCCAAGAACTATCAATCCGCAGCCTTCTCTGTTGCGGGTAAAGGCTATTTACCGCTCAAACCGATAAGCTTTGGCCTCGCCGTTCGCGTCTCCGAAGATATGGATTTCATTCGTTTGAAAATGACCTGTCGCAAAGAAGGCGACAGTATGTTTGTGCAGATTGAAGATGGACTTGAAATTCGCGTCGACCAACCCGTGACCGAAGATAGTCTGACGCCCTTATTCCAAGCCACTTACTCACATCTGATCGAATTTTTCCAAGATCGAATCGATGAATATGACAATGGACGCTACGGAACGCAGGACATCGGCTTCGATTTGCAACGGATCGGCGGATAGTTCATCTGCGTCTAGGTGAATTTGCCTCATCCTTCTGCTTCCCCTTAACCACTCAGCGCGCTAAAGCGGACCCTTCGATGCGGGCCCATCCGCGCTATTCGGAGCCTTCATGGCTGCTTCAATGACTGCCGATGCCGCCCATGCGATGGCGTTTAGCCTGCCAATTAAGATCGCCTTGATTGGTGTTCTCGGGATTGGCGCTCAATGGCTCGCGTGGCGATTGCAACGTCCGGCTATTGTTCTGATGGCGGTTGCTGGATTGATTTTTGGCCCGCTGCTTGGCGCGCTTTTACAATTCAACCTGCCCACCCCCATTGCTGACTTCGTCCAGCTGTTCCGCCTCGACCCCGTGAATGATTTCGGCGACCTTTATCGACCGCTCGTCGGGCTTTCGGTGGCCATTATCCTGTTTGAAGGCGGTCTGAACCTGCGTTTCCGTGATCTCGGAGATGCGCGTAACGCCGTTCTGCGCATGGTGTTTCTCGGCGGTCCGATTGCGTGGGTGCTCGGTGCGATGGCCGCCTATTACATCGTTGGCCTTCCGCTACTCATTGCCGTCATGGTAGGCGGTCTCTTCGTCGTCACCGGCCCAACCGTGATTATGCCTTTATTGCGCCAAGCGCATCTAAAGCCCCGACCCGCCAACATCTTGAAATGGGAAGGGATTGTGAATGATCCCGTCGGCGCGCTGTTTGCCGTGATTGGCTATGAAATCATCGTCTTTCAACTGACTGGCGTTTCCGCCGCAGCGATCTTTGGACGGCTTGCCTTCGCCGCCATTTTTGGTGTCGTGATCGGGATTGCCTCGGCTTACGCTTTGGCGTGGTCCTTCCGGCGTGGTCATATTCCGGAATATCTCAAGGCCCCGGTCGTGCTCGCGTGGGTGCTGGCCGTCTATGTGTTGTCCAATAAGCTCGCGGATGAAACAGGCCTGCTGACCGTGACTGCAATGGGCATGACGATGGCCAATCTGAAATTTGCGGCACAAGTCGAAATGCGTCGGTTCAAAGAGACCATTACCATTATTCTCGTCTCAGGTGTGTTCGTCATTCTAACCGCGACTCTCACACCGGCCGTACTCAAAGCCTTCTTGCTGGAATGGCGCGTCTGGGCCTTTGTCGCCGCGATGATGGTCCTCGTCCGTCCGATCGCTGTAATGCTCTCTACGCTCGGCACAGGCCTCAACTGGCGCGAGAGCCTGCTCGTCAGCCTGATTGCGCCACGCGGGATCGTGGCCGTCGCCGTCGCCGGTTTGTTCGCGGCAGAGCTGCAAGCGCTCGGTCTTGATCAAGGCGCCCTGTTTGTGCCGCTCGCCTTCGCGCTTGTTGGTGTCACGGTTATCTTTGCGGGCTTCTTCATTGGTCCGCTCGCCAAAGCACTCGGCCAAAGCGCGGGCGGCGGCGACGGTGTGCTCATCGTCGGCGCGAACCCATGGTCGCTCGGCCTTGCCAAAGCGCTGCGCGATATGAACATCAATGTGTTGATTGCGGACACGAACTGGCGCCGTCTGCGGGCCGCGCGCTTGGATGGTCACAACACTTATTTCGGCGAAGTCCTGTCGGAAAGCGCTGACTATTCGCTTGATCACTCCCAGTTCAATCACATCATTTCCGCGACGCCAAATGATGCGTATAATGCGCTCGTCAGTGTGGAATTCGGACCTGAGCTTGGCCGCAACCGCGTCTTCCAGATCATGAATAATGACGGCGAGGCCGAAGATGAGAGCATCGCCTTCACCTCGCGCGGTCGTACACTCACTTCGCGCGGTCGATCCTTCGATGCGCTCACGCGCGATTGGTGGAATGGCTGGCGCTTCCGCGTCACCAAACTCTCTGACGAATATTCGCTGGAAGATTTCTACCGGGATCGCGGCGATAATCTCGATCTGATCGTGGCTAAAAAAGCCGATGGTAGTTTGGAATTTATCCAACCCGGACAGGAAGACCGCGCCCGAAAGGCGACGGTTCTCTCCTTCTGCCCGGCGACAGATAAGGACGTGTCGCGCGGTGAAGGCGCGAAACGCGCGGGCGGCAGCACGCTGGCCGGACCGACGGCGAAATTACCGACTTAATTCCACGAAAGCAGACCTCCGCTTAAACGGGCCTTAACCATGATGAGAGCAAAGCAAAGCTCCCGTCGTCTCAAGGTCCGTTATGCGCCTCGCGCTTCCGACAATACCGCCCCATTTGGCCAAATTCTGCCGTCTCACGGCAACGGCTGGGGCCGCCTGCGCCTATCTCACAGGGATGGCCGTCCTGTCTGCCTTCGCCTATGTCAGCGCCGAGTTGCCGGACCCGTCGCGCCTGTGGGAACAAACTCGTCCCCCGTCTATCCAGATTGTTGACCGCCAAGGCCGTGACCTCGCCGTGCGCGGCGCCCATGCGCTAGACCCTATTCCGATCCGTTCCTTGCCCGCCCATGTCCGGCAGGCGTTCTTGGCAACGGAAGACCGTCGATATTATTCCCATTCAGGCGTCGACCCTTACGGCCTGACGCGCGCCATGGTCGCCAACCTCCGCGCGGGCCGTATCGTCGAGGGCGGATCTACGCTGACCCAACAATTGACGAAAAACGTCTTTCTTACACCAGAGCAAACCCTGTCCCGTAAGGCGCAGGAAATGATTGTTGCGATCTGGCTAGAACGGCGCTTCACCAAGAATGAATTGCTGCGCCTTTATCTCAGCCGGGTTTATTTCGGCAGCGGTGCTTGGGGTCTCGAAGCCGCGTCTGAGACCTATTTCGGTCGCTCGCCCACTGATATCTCGCTCTCAGAGGCGGCCCTTCTCGCGGGGTTGCTCAAAGCGCCTTCTGCGTTGAACCCGACCCATAACGCCGCCGCCGCCGCGGATCGCATGCGCACCGTCTTGCGCACGATGGACCGTCAATCGCTCTTGGGGGACGGCGTGTTAGAGACTGCCTTAGCCACCCCTGTTTATGTCTTGTCACCGCGCCGCTCTGGTACACCCGATTATTTTATTGATTGGGTCTGGCCAGAGATAGAAAAACAGATCGGTATTCCGAATCGCGACCTCACCATCCAAGTTAGTCTCGACAAGGAACTGCACCGTGTCGCGCAAAATGCCCTTGCCACCCATCTTGACCCGGACCGCCGCGCCGATCAGGGCGCGCTCGTCCTTTTGGGCGATCGTGGCGAGGTTCTCGCGATGGTCGGCGGGGCTGATTATTCACGCAGCCAGTATAATCGCGCTGTGCAAGCGACCCGACAACCCGGCAGCGCGTTTAAACCGATTGTCTATCTGGCGGGAATTCGCGCGGGATTGCGCCCTTGGACCGTGCGCACGGATGCGCCCATTACGGTTGAGGGCTGGCAACCGCGTAATTTCAAGAAGACGTTTGCCGGCGCGATCACATTAGAAGACGCGCTCGCACGGTCGATCAATACCGTCGCCGTGCAAGTGTCAGAGGAAGCAGGACGGGAGCGTATCGTCGCCACGGCGGCGGATTTAGGCCTTCACGGTCTCAAACCTTACGCCTCACTCGCGCTCGGCGCCCAAGGCATTCCCGTCATTGATATGGCGACGGCCTACTTGCCCTTTGCGACAGGCGGCGACGCCTATGAGAGCTACGGTCTGATTTCTATTGCGACCGCCGAAGGCACGCCGCTTTACTACCGAGAACAAGCCCCGCCTCGCACGGTCCTGACACCGGAAGAAGTTCGGCACATCAACCGCATGTTGGTCCTGACTGTCGAACACGGAACAGGACGACGCGCGCGGGTTGAAGGCCGGACAGTCGCCGGTAAAACAGGTACAACAAATGATAATCGCGACGCTTGGTTCGTCGGTTACGCACCGGGCGTAACCCTCGCCGTCTGGGTCGGGAACGATCGGAATGAGCCGATGCGGTATGTCACGGGCGGGACCCTGCCAGCGGATATATTTTCGGACGTTATGACAGTTGCGCTGGCGGATCGCCCCCAGGCTAGCCTCCCGCAAACCGCCAAACCGGATGATGTCGTGCGCAAGGACCGATTAAACTCGCTGCTTGACCACTTGGAAGAGGCCACCACCGCAGGGCAATAAACCCAGCGGCACCATGCCCGCCGTGATGTGTTAATTCAGCGAAATATCGGTGGGACAATTCTGATTATAAACTTCAATCGCTTCGGGCATCCATGTCTTGAAATCATTGATCCGGGTTTCAGGACTCGGGTGTGTGCTTTGAAACTCGGGCGGTGTCGCCCCGCCGGCCGCGCCCATGCGTTCCCACAATCGCGGGGCTTCACGAGGATCATAACAGGCCCGCGCCATCAGGATCAGGCCGATATAATCGGCTTCTGATTCATGGGCGCGTGAAAACGGTAAAGCGTAGCCATATTGGCTAATCCCGCCAAATACGCCCATAACAGCCTGTTGCGCGCCGCTATCCATGCCGCCTGCGCCCATTGCGACGCCGGCTCCAACAATGCGCTGCATATTTTGTTGCGCCATCCGCTCTGCACCGTGGTGTGCCAGCGCATGGCCGACTTCGTGGCCCATCACCACCGCAAGGCCGTCTTCTGTCTGCGCCACAGGGATGAGGCCCGTATAGACGGCTGTGTACCCGCCCGGCAGGGCGAAGGCGTTAACTTGATCGCTATCAATCACGTTGAACGCCCACTCAAACCCAGGGTCTTCGGGCGCGGCAGCGCGCGCAATCCGAGCACCAATATCGCGCACAACTGTGACGACGGGTTCATCGCGCAAAACGCGGGAGTCGGACAGGATTTGCTGGTAGCTTTGCAGACCCAGTTGCATCTCTTGCGCAGGCTCCATCGTGCGAAGCTGCGTGCGTCCCGTAAATGGGACTTGTTCTTGATTGGCAAAATAATAAACGGCCGCGCCTACGGCAAACAGCAACATGATTTGCCAACGAAAGCCACCGCCCCGACGGCGAACGGATTGGCCGCCAAAGTTGGATCTGGTTAAGGATGCGCGACGATTGACCATGTGACCTTCCTAATATTCTTACTCAATATAGCCGATGGAGGCGAAAAAGTTCCCATCGCTTAGACAGACAATCATTCAAACAACAAAAAAGCCGCCACGACAGAGTCGCGGCGGCTTGAATTTCAGGCGCGATTGGCGACTAAAGTTTGGCGTTTTGTCGCGCCAAAAGATCACGGATTTCTGCGAGCAGAACTTGATCAGCCGGCGGCGCGGACGGCGCGGCTTCTTCTTTTTTCTTAGCTTTGTTCAAACCTTTGATGATCATGAACATAACGAAAGCCACAATGATGAAAGAGATCGTGGCCGACAGGAATGTCCCGAAGTCAACAACGGCCGCATCTGTCAATACGGTGCCATCCGCAGCAAGGACCGCTTCGCTCACGGTGAATTTCATTTCTGAGAGATCAATCCCGCCCATGACCGGTGACAGTAATGGCAAGAATACGCCTTGGGTGAACGCTGTGACAACAGTCGCAAACGCTGAGCCCATGACGAAGCCAACGGCCATATCGACAAGATTGCCCTTCATGGCGAAAGATTTGAATTCTGAAAGCATACCCATTTGATTATATCCCCATAATCGCTTGCGCCAAAATGGCGCAGTTAACGGGCCATCATAAGCAAAACGTCGTTGAATGTAAGATTAATACGGGGTTTGGTGCGCGAAAATTCCGCGAAAACTCACTAATCGCGCGATTCGTCGATCCGTTCGCGGAGGTCCTTGCCCGTTCGAAAGAACGGTACATGTTTCTCTGGCACAGCAACAGGATCGCCCGTGCGAGGATTACGTCCGGCCCGCGCTTTGCGATGACGCACAGAAAACGCGCCAAATCCGCGCAATTCAACGCGGGCGCCGCGTTCTAATGTTTGGGTCACGGATTCCAGCACGACCGCGACAACACGCTCCATGTCGCGGCGCGTTAAATGCGGGTTCTCTTCGTGGAGTCGGTCTATGAGCTCTGATCGTAGCATGCGCCTTGTTAACCGCGTTCGGACGCATCTCGTCAAGAGCAATCGGGCTTTCAAGTCAAAAAAAAGCCCCCGCCCGGTTTTACCGAGCGGGGGCCTAAACGTAAGACCCTCAAATTGGGGGTCTAAGTGTCGTTATTCGCCTTTCAGCGCGGCACCGAGGATATCGCCGAGGGACGCACCGGAGTCGCTAGACCCATATTGTGCGACAGCTTTCTTCTCTTGGCTGATTTCCAGCGCTTTGATCGACAGCTGATACTGACGCGTTTTACGGTCAACGCGGGTAATCATCGCGTCAACTTTATCGCCAACAGCAAACCGTTCCGGGCGTTGCTCTGAACGATCGCGGGACAGATCACCCTTACGGATGAAGGCGGCGACTTCAACTTCGTCTTCGCCGAAGGTGACATCAAGGCCAGCTGGCTGCACGTTCGTGACAGTACATGTGACCGTGTTGCCTTTGCCGAACGACTTGGCGCCTTCTGGCATTGTGTCGCGTTCCAGCTGTTTCACGCCGAGAGAGATACGCTCTTTCTCAACATCAACTTCGAGGATCTTGGCTTCAACCATATCGCCTTTGTTGTAGTCCTTGAGGGCTTCTTCGCCAGACTTGTCCCACGACAGGTCGGAGAGGTGAGCCATGCCGTCGATATCGTCTTCGAGACCGATGAACAGACCAAACTCGGTGACGGATTTGACTTCGCCAGAGATTGTTGAACCGACCGGGAAACGCTCTGTGAAGCTGTCCCATGGGTTGGCTTGAACCTGCTTGAGGCCGAGTGAGATGCGACGCTTCTCTTCGTCCACGTCCAACACTTCGACTTCGACTTCTTGTGAAGTCGACACGATCTTGCCGGGATGCACGTTCTTCTTGGTCCAAGACATTTCAGACACATGGACGAGGCCTTCAACGCCCTCTTCCAATTCGATGAATGCACCGTAATCAGCGATATTCGTAACGCGGCCAGTGTGACGTGTGCCGGGCGTGTATTTCGCAGCGGCTGCATTCCACGGATCATCCTGCAATTGCTTCATGCCGAGGCTGATGCGCTGTGTTTCAGGATTAATGCGGATAACTTTGACCTGAACCGTGTCGCCCACATTGAGGACTTGGCTCGGGTGGGAGACGCGACGCCAGCTCATGTCGGTGACATGCAATAGACCATCGATACCGCCGAGATCGACGAATGCGCCGTAATCGGTGATATTCTTGACCACGCCTTCGCGGACTTCGCCTTCTTGCAACTGAGCAACAAGCTCAGCACGCTGTTCGGCACGGCTTTCCTCGAGGATCGCACGACGCGAGACAACGATGTTGCCACGGCTCTTGTCCATTTTCAGGATCATGAACGGCTGCTCGGAACCCATCAACGGACCAATGTCGCGCACGGGGCGGATATCAACCTGTGAACCGGGCAAGAAGGCATTGATGCCGCCAAGGTCAACCGTAAAGCCGCCTTTAACGCGACCAACGATGACGCCTTTGACCGGCTCTTCACCTTCGTGGAACTTGGACATGGTGACCCAGCTCTCTTCGCGGCGTGCTTTGTCGCGCGACAGAACGGCTTGGCCGAGCGCGTTTTCGATGCGCTCTAGAAAGACTTCGACCGTGTCGCCGACTTTCAGCTTATTCTCTTGTCCTGGCTCATAAAATTCGCGCAGTTCGATCCGGCCTTCAGTTTTCAGGCCGACATCAACAATGGCGATGTCTTTTTCGATACCAGTGACGATACCTTCGACGACTTTGCCTTCGCGCATAGGAGACGCTTCGACAGCCGCCTCAAACATGGCGGCGAAATCATCGGTGGAGGGGTTGAGGGTTTCCTCAATAATCATGGGGTGTCCAAATATGGTCCTGCCGACAGATCATAGGACCTGCGGACTACCCGGACCGGAATGGCCGGGTTTGTTGAAACTCACGAAGTCAAAAAGGGGAGAGACCTTGGAGGGGTCCGCTCAGCGTTTTTAGGCGTTCGCGTCCAGCACTGCATCGATCATTCGAATAGCCGTACTGACCGCGCGCTCTATAGAGAGATCGGTCGTATCCAGCAAGTGCGCATCGACAGCGGGTTTGAGCGGCGCGACGCGGCGGTTCATGTCGCGGTGGTCGCGTTCCGTAAGGTCCGACAGCACGCCCGCCAAAGTCACATCTTCGCCGTAGCCCAATAGCTCTTGATAGCGCCGCTCGGCCCGCACTTCCGGGTCCGCCGTGACAAATAGTTTCGCGTCCGCATCGGGGCAAATCACCGTGCCAATATCGCGCCCATCCAGCACCGCGCCTTTGGCGGCAAAATCGCGCTGAAACGCGAGCAGCGCCGCGCGCACTGGCGGATGTACACTGACCTTTGACGCCGCCGCGCCGATCTCTCCGCTCTTAAGATAAGGATCATCCAAGGTGGACGGATCAATCTGCGCCGCAATCACCGCCGCCTGCTCCCCCTCCGCCAGCGACACGCCCGCCGCCAACACATCCCGCGCCACCGCCCGGTACAGCTTCCCCGTGTCGAGACAGGCCAAGCCATAATGCGCGGCGATGCGGCGCGAGAGCGTGCCTTTGCCGGAGGAAAAGGTTCCGTCGATGGCGATGTTGAGGGGATGGGTCATGGTGTGGGGCGTTTAAGGTGGTTTGAAAACTTATGTAAGAATAGAGCGATGATTTACACGGGTCTCTCAAAAGGCGTTTCAAATTGCAAACTCGCAATCACTCTATCCAATATGATATAATAGCCATAATTCATGATATAACAGCCATAACTCAAATTCAGTCTGAAAGCTGGCAATATGCTCCAAAAGTGGCGTGATAAACGGATCGAAGCCAAAACATTAGAAGAATTGAAAGCGATGGCGTCAGGGTCTTGGATATGCTCAAAGTGTGATGACAAGCATACAGGCCTTTTTCATTTAGCAGTTTTTGGACCCGCCGCTTGGCCCGGCGAAGCGGATTATGAGCCTAACGCCAATCTTTGCCTCGACGGGAATTTTCTTTCAGAAGATTTTTGCGTCATCAATGGAGAAAATTTTATAGTTCGCTGCGTATTGCTCCTGCCAATTCACGGCTTGGAGCAACCGCTCGGCTTCGGGGTATGGTCAACGCTATCGCGCGAAAACTTCGAGGCACATGTGAGTGAATTTGACCCTGGCCATACCAGTAAAGGTGTCGAATGGACTGGTTGGTTCATGAATCAATTACCCGTTTTTGGTGAAACTTACGCCACGCCATGTTGGGTTTACCCACAAAAGAACAGGCAACGCCCGCAAGTGTTTATGCAGGACGAAAACTCTGACCTCGGTCGATTACAGCGTGACGGAATTACCGCACAACGAGCCTTAGACATTTATCGTCATTATGGGCATGTGTAATCGACACCTCTTATTTCATTATCGATCATTTTGTTAGTTGCCCGAACATAAGCAGCTCTCTTTCGCATTCTGCGTACAAACATTTCGTCTCAGGCAGACTTGATCGGCCTGCCCATGGAGCATAATTCTCACCTTTTCATTCAGCTTGGCGATCGCGCCTTGGCCCCGCCCCCGGATCAAGTCCGGGGCAGGCTGCACAAGTCGGCGGTAAGCGTGTGGGGATGGGTGGAGAGATGGTCTTCGTTGGGTCGCTGATGTGAGTTCAAGCCCCCTTCGGGCACTCTGCGTGCCGCTCTCCCAATTCTTCCGCTCATCCCGACGCAGGTCGGGATCCAGCCCTCGGTGAGTTTTGCAGTTTGACTGTTTTGTTTCAGGGTCGTGCTGGATCCCGATTGTCATCGGGATGAGCGAGGGGCGTTTGGTAAGACTGAGGGGTGGAGGGGGAGACGGGGTTTGGGCGTTACACTCTGGCTTAGCTTGAATTTAATCTTCGAGGTCTCCCCCTCCGACCTCGCTTCGTTCGCCCACCTCCCCCTGTCCGGGGGAGGAACGGAGGGGCGAAACCCCGTCTATCCAACCCGAACGGCGCGGGCCGTTCGGCACTTCGCTATCATCCATCCCCCAGATGGATGATCAGAGACGCTTCGTGTCCGTCACAGGGCAAAGCCCGCGCTTCGTGCCGCTTAATCAAGCGAGATACGCAAGTTGCCGCCGGATCTGCGAGGCGGTTGGACGTGGACGTCTGCCTAAAGACAGCCGGCGCCTCTCTCTCCTACATCGCGGCGCTTGACGCCGTCATCCATCTCCAGACGGTTCGTAGGATTGGCGCTTCGCGATAGGGCGCTCCGGTGTTGGATCACCGAATCAAGTTCGGTGATGAAGGGGCGTTTTAAACCCAATGGCCTTCCACCGCCGACACCGCTTGAATTTAACCCTTGGCCTGCTCTATTCTCCTAGCTCAACTCTCGAACAATTCGTTCTTCCACACTCAGGATTTCCCCCTTGCCGCTTAATGTCGTTTTCATGGGCACGCCCGACTTTGCTGTGCCGTCGCTGGCCGAAATTGTCGCCAATGGGCATAATGTTGTGCGCGTTTACACGCAGCCGCCGCGCAAATCCGGGCGCGGTCAGAAATTGACGAAGTCGCCCGTACATCAATTTGCCGAGATCATGGGGCTTCCGGTCGAGACGCCGGAGAGTTTCCGCAAATCCGCCGTGATTGATGGGCTTGAGGCGCTGAACGCTGATGTCGCCTGCGTCGTTGCCTACGGTCAAATCCTGCCGCAACGGGCGCTCGACGCCCCGACGGAGGGCTGCTTGAACCTGCATGGGTCGCTGCTGCCGCGGTGGCGGGGGGCGGCGCCGATCCAGCGCGCGATTATGGCGGGCGACGCCCAGACCGGGGTACAGATCATGCAAATGGCCAAGGGGCTGGATACGGGCGATGTGCTCCTGTCCGAGACCCTCGATATTTTCCCCCATGATACGGCGCAGAGCCTATCGGACCGGATGGCGCAGATTGGCGCGGGCATGTGGCCGCGAATTCTCGGCGCTGTCGAGCGCGGCGCAATCAGGCCCGTCCCGCAGGACGGCGAACCCACCTATGCCCATAAAATTGACAAGGCCGAGGCCCGGATCGATTGGTCCCGCCCCGCCTCCGCGCTAGATTGTCACATTCGCGGCCTCGCGCCCTTCCCCGGGGCGTGGTGCGAAATTGACGGCGCGCGTGTTAAAGTGCATATGGCAATAGCAGAGCACGGATCAGGACGTCCGGGCGAAGTGCTGGATGAAGGGTTATTGGTTGCCTGTGGCGACAGCGCCCTCCGTTTAACAAAAGTCCAGCCCGCCGGAAAGCCGGTCATGACCACAGAGGCCTTTCTCCACGGATCACCCGTGGCTAAGGGCACTGTTTTACTTTAAGAAATTGAAAATGGCACAGAGAAAATTTGAAGATTATCACGGTTACTCGATCGTGCACAATAAATCAGGCGCCCGGTTGCTAACCGGTGATGGCGGATTGGCCCACCATGACACGTTTGAAGATTTAGAAGCGGCCAAGTCTTGGATCGACCGGCATTTAACCGAGCTTAAGGGTGAGCGCCGCGAAGGCCATATCGCCACAGCGGATGGCTATCTCGAAGCCCTCGTCACACAAAGTCCGAACAAAAAAGAATATATGATGTTGAGCGCCCACGCCGCCGCGCCGGAACGCCGGATGACGCCGCAGCAGCTCGCCGATGTCGTGGGTTGGAAACGCGATAGTTCTGCCAAGGCGCATTATAGCAAGCTGGGCCGTCGTCTGGCTGAGCAACTCGATCTCGCCATCGACCTTGACGATTCAAAGAACGCGATCACCGCAATTGGCACATTGGACACCAGCACAGACGAATGGGTCATGCACCAAGAGTTGGCCGACGCCGTCGTGAAATATTCCGACAAATAAGCGACTTATTGAATTTGGAGACAGAAACATAAGTTTCCGGCCTCGCACATCGTGCGGGGCTTCTCGCTATTTTCGACACGCCTCTTTTTGACCCGGGGTGATCGAAAATTGGAACCGCGCGATGCCACGATATAAACTCACCCTCGAATATGATGGCGGTCCTTATATGGGCTGGCAGTGGCAAGACCACGGACCGTCTGTGCAGGGCGCCGTTGAGGCCGCCGTCGCGAAACTCGATGGAGGCCCGCGCGAAGTCTATGGCTCTGGCCGGACCGATAGCGGTGTACATGCGCTCGCCCAAGTCGCGCATGTCGATTTGGTCAAAAACCTCCGCCAAGATAAAGTCCGTGACGCGATCAACTTTCACCTCGGTAAACATCCGATCAGCGTACTCGATGCGGAACTCGTCGACGATGAATTCCACGCCCGCTTTGATGCGCGCGAGCGGCGCTACCTGTTCCGTATTCTCGACCGCCGTCCACGACTCGCGCTCGACCGGGGTCGGGTTTGGCGTGTGCCGGTAAAGCTGGATACGGATGCGATGGATTATGCCGCGCAAGTGCTCGTCGGGAAACATGATTTCACGACATTTCGTGATACAGCCTGTCAGGCGAAAAGCCCGGACAAAACGCTCGACATGGCGCGGGTGTCCCGCGTCGGCGACGAAGTTCATTGCGAATTTTCGGCGCGCTCCTTCCTGCACAAACAAGTGCGCAGCATGGTCGGCAGCCTCGTCGAAGTTGGTCTGGGAAAGTGGAACCGCGCGGATATGAAAGCCGTGTTAGAGGCGCGTGACCGCACTGAGTGCGGCCCCGTCAGCCCGCCGGACGGGCTCTATCTCATCCACGTCAACTACCCAGATCTTACGGCGGAGACATAACCTGCAACAGGCCCGTCAGCATCACCATCATCCCGGTTGAAACGACAATACAGCCGATCAGGATCGCCGTACTAAACGAAAACCCGCCTGCGCGCTGTGCCAAACGAATGTCGATCGGCAGCAAGCCAAGATAGGCCGCGAGCAAGGCGCCATAGCCAATAATCGCGGGCAGTCCGAGAAACACTACGCCAACAAACACGAGGCCTAACGCCACGCAAAGCCACGTCACGGCCCAATTTCGCACCGTCCACCAGAGCGGCAGACGATCCGTCCGGCTCATCAATATCCCGACTAAGGCCGACGTCATCGGGAATGACAAAAGCCACAGACCAATGATGAGCACAAACGGCGCGATCCGGAAGTCTGGCACATCGCTCCCGGCTAACTGCGCGCGCTCTGTCTCAAGCCCGACCATGACCAGCCACAGCGCCGGAAAACAAAGCCCCAGCGCCAAAAAGGATGTGATCATGCCTGTGCGTGAGCGATCAAAGAACCGCTGCCACTCGGGCCACCGTCCAACCGCGCCGAAGACGCCGTAGAGCGACTTCATTCTGGAACAAGCATGCGACGCTCTGAAATCATCGCGTGCAATGTCTCTGGGATAGGACAGGCTTTCCCACCTTGCGTGGCGACCATTGTAGCAATCGCGAGCAAGACGGGTGTCTCGTCTTGATAAGCACACGCCTGCATCACCCAGGACGATGTGCCAATTTTACCAATGCCCATATGAAATGTCAGAGCCGGTCGAAGGTGGCATTCATTGATGTAATTGAGCGTCTGCCCCGCCACCATGGTTCGCACAGTTTTGGTCTGAAAATGTTTGCGCATCGGGTGATTAAATTGCACCCGCGCATCCTCGAATAGGGCCGCCATCGCGACATTATTCACTTGGTTAAGAGGGTCGAGGTCCTGAAAACGCGGCCGGACACTAACCGCTTGATGGTAAAGATCACGGTTTAGCCAGCGCGGATCAATGCGATAGCCTGAAAGTAAATTTAGCCCGGTTGAATTATCTGTCATGGGCCGCATTTACGGACAGCACGCGACTGACACAACCGCCACTAGCGGCGGTCTTCAGGCTCTGGGTCCGGCAGAACCAATTCATCAATTTTGAAAATATCCTCGTCTTCTTCTGGATCGGCGAAAATATCCCGCAAGCGAGATTGGTCGCCTTGCACAACCACCGGATTGCCGAGAAACTCGCGTGAAAAATCAACCTCCGGCCCATCATCTAACAAGGTTGTCGACGGGCCGCCCGCGTTGATTGAATTATTGCCAATTCCCGTTGACCACGGATCGCCCCCGCCCGCAATGTTGCGGCCAACCGAATTACCTTGGCGGAATCCTTGTGGCCGTGACGACCGTTCCACACCGCGCGCCTTATAGCGGTCATAATCCTCAAACCCATTGGCATCGCGACCTTGGAACGTGCGCAGATATTCCGGGCATTCTTCGTGCGTCTTACCGGCCTCGCGGCACCGCATATCAATGTTGATCCCTTCATAGCCTGTCCCCAGAGAATTCCCGTAACTGCCCGGCGCGAGATTCCATCCGCCAGCACCGGGGGCCGCGCGTTGTGTACCTCCGCCCGGAGGCGTCCCAATATTACCGCCGCCTGAGACCGGCCCCGAAAGCGGGCTCCCCGCCGGACGACGCGTTTGTCCCGGGTCTGCGGTGTTGCTCGGCCCTAACGGACGATCACGTTGCATCAAGTCCATGAAGGGATCAGATTCTTCCTCTGTCACAGCCCGTCGCTGCTCAATAATTGTTTCCGGCGCTTCGGGCGACGCCAGTATGGTCTGCGGCTGAGCAATAATGTCGGGTTCGATAGGAACAGGGGCAGGATCGGGCAGAACGTCAGGCTCCGGCTCAATGACCGGGGTCAGCGCAGGCTCGGGCTCAATTAAGTCCGGCTCAATGATCTCGGGGTCAGGGAGCGGCAACATCTCCTCGATGAGCGGTAACTCTGGCAGTGGGTCTGGCGTAATAATACCCGGCAATGGGTCCGCCTCTATTGGGTTTGGACTCACAAACGGCGCAGGCTCTATTTCAGGCTCTATTTCAGGCTCAAACTCGGGTTCGGGTTCAAGCACCGGTTCAATGACAAGGTCCTCAACCGGGGTCGTCGGCTCAACGATTGGTTCTGGTTCGATAATAACCTCTGGAAGCGGTTCCGGATCGGGCAGAGGCTCTGGTTCAGGGATAGGTTCGGGGACAGGCTCAGGTTCGGGGATCGGTTCTGGGATCGGTTCCGGCGTGGGTTCGGGCGTGGGTTCTGGTTCACGCTCAATAACGGGCTCAGGAACGGACAGCGCCTCAGGTTCCGGTTCAACAATCGGTTGAGACAAAATTTCAGGCGGCGGTGGAGGCGCGGGTTCGGGTTCTGGAATCGGTTCTGGAATCGGTTCTGGCTCAGGAATAGGCTCTGGTTCCAGTATCGGCTCAGGTTCAGGTTCAGGTGTCGGCTCTGGAATCAGCTCAGGATCTGGCTCTGGTTCAGGGTCGGGCGGCGGCGGGGTGAGGCGGGGTCTGGGCGCGCGAGCGGGAACAGGAACCGCGGGCGGAGCCACGTCGACCTCTGGCAGAGGTTCAGGCTCCGGTTGCGGGGCTTCGTAAGACACAATTTGGACAGGGACGAAATCTGGCTCTTCGGGTTTAAGATCCGGAACTATGAAGTTGGATGAAAGTGCAAAAAACAGAGCCGCATGCACCAAAACAGCCGTGATGACCGTGCCCGTCCCCCGTTGCGCATCGTCTTCAAAGAAATCCGCAATTGGATCGGGATCGTGGTACGGGGAGAACCCTCCGCCGATGGGCGCATAGAGCCCTTGATCATATGGTGAATGCGCCGCCACGGACCCCGCTTAGCAGGGTTCGCGCTCAGGCCAAGATGTGGCTTACATCGCTTACGGCTTTGTCACGCAAGGCAGTTTGACTAGGCTGTGACAAGAACCAGCGCGGCCAACGCTATGCTGGTCCAGAATACGCTGCGTTCAAAGGTCTTGCCTGTCCGGTCTTCTGGGCGTGTTCGCGTCATCATAAAATATCGGTCCATGAGCGCTCATTGGCAGGGGTACATGTCCGATTTATGGCATCGGTGTGACCATTTTGGCCATCTTTGTTGCACGTCGATTGCCGCGCCATATGACAATCGCGACGCCCGTTAACGTGATCGCAATTCCGACTGTCAGACCAATGGAAAGGGGCTCTTTTAAAATCAGCAGCCCGCCCGCGACACCGATCACTGTGGTCAATAAACCACTAGGCGTGACCACCTGAATGGGCAGCCGGGATAGCAACCAATAATAAGACCCATGCGCGACAATGCTCACGAGCAACACCGAGTAGAGAACCGCCGCGGCAAATTTCCACCGAATATCCGGTGCAAAAACAGCCGTTTGATCCGTCTCAATCAAAACCGTCAGCGGCCACAATACGATGGTCCCGACAACAGCAAACCAGGCCACCAGTTGCGCCGGCTTAATGTTGCGCGTTAGTTTGACCGCAATCGCGCCGCACGCTTCACTTAAGGCCGCGCAAGCCATCATTACAATACCAACAGCGAAGAGCGGACCAGCGGCCTCGCCCGGCCCTGCGAGACCAATGATAACCGCACCCACAAACGCCAGACTAATACCAAGCCAGGACCAACCCTTGATCCGTTCGCCCAAGATAATCACACCGAGCAGAACAGAAAACGGCATGTAGAGTTCAACCGCTACGGCCGCAGCGCTCGCCGTCGTCATGCCCATCGCTGGAAACATAAAGGCATAGTTGAGCGCACCAAAGCCGAGGCCGCCAATCAGCACCCTGCCCATTTGCCCCGGATGCCAACTCAAAAAGGGCATCATTATCAACGCCACGAGGCTCATGCGGGTCGCGGCATAGAAAATCGGCGGAATTCCGAAATCGCCGATCGCTGTGCGCATAACGACAAAATGCAGGCCCCAAATGGTGCAGATCATCAACAGGACAAGGGATTCGCGTAAGCTCATATTGCCGCCGTAGCAGCGCCGCGCTAGCATCGCTACGATTATGCAACTCTCTGACCGAATTCAACGCGTCGCCACAAGCGCGACCATGGCCATGACACAGGCGGCCCGTGATCGGCGCGCCAGTGGGAAAGCCGTGATTTCGCTGAGTGTTGGTGAGCCCGATTTCGCGACGCCAAGCCACATTCTCGATGCTGCGACCCGCGCCATGACAGACGGTCATACGCGTTACACAGCCGCAGACGGGATCGCGGAGCTCAAACAGGCCATCACCAGCAAGTTCACCCGCGATAATGGCCTGACCTTTACCCCCGCCCAAATCAATGTCTCTCCGGGCGGAAAAGCCGTGTTGTGGAATGCGCTCGCGGTGACAGTTGGACCAGGTGACGAGGTCATCATACCCGCGCCTTGTTGGGTCAGCTATCCCGATATGGTCAAACTGACCGGCGCAACGCCGATCATATTGTCGGGGGGAACCGACTTCAAGATTACCGCCGAGCAATTAGAGGCCGCCATCACACCCGCCACGCGCTGGCTTATGCTCAACTCCCCCAGCAACCCAACGGGCGCGGTCTATTCGGCAAAAGAACTCGGCGCGCTCGCCGCTGTGCTGCGCCGTCACCCAAAGGTTATGGTTCTCTCGGACGACATTTACGAAGCTTTGGTTTTCGGTGAAGCGAAATTTGCGACAATGGCCAGTGTCGCGCCGGATCTCACAGAGCGGACCCTGACGATGAACGGCGTGTCCAAAGCCTATGCCATGACCGGATTTCGCATCGGCTATGGCGCTGGACCGGAGTGGCTCATCAACGCGATGCGGAAATTTATCGGGCAAACGACGTCAAACCCCTGCTCGATCAGCCAGTGGGCCGCTGTTGCCGCGCTCAATGGGCCGCATGATTTCCTTGATGATTGGCGGTCGCAGTATCGCACGCGGGGCCAAGCCATGACGACGGCTCTGAATAAGGCCGGTTTGCCCTGTGTTGTCCCAGACGGCGCGTTTTACGTCTTTGCCGATTGCACCGCCGTGATGGCTGCCAAGGGATTTTCGACCGACGCCGATCTCGCGATGGCGTTGCTAGAGCACGCGGGTGTCGCGACAGTTCCGGGCTCCGCGTTTTACGCCCCGGGACATTTACGCCTCTCTTATGCGGCCTCGATGGAAGAGGTCACGCAGGCGTGTCACAACATTGCTGGATTTTGCACTCACTGACCCCATATTGTTCTCAATGATGGTATGCCCAGAGGGCGAACGAAAGAGGATATATAATGGACATTGATATTGGCATTAAAGCAGAAGACCGCAAAGCGTCTGCGAACGCCCTGATGCGTCTACTAGCGGACACTTACACGCTTTACCTCAAGACACACGGGTATCACTGGAATGTGGAAGGCCCGCATTTCCAACAGCTCCACGCCCTATTTATGCAACAATATACGGAAATGTGGACCGCCTCTGATGAGCTCGCCGAACGTATCCGCGCGCTCGGATTTTACGCGCCGGGATCTTACGCGCAAATGGCAAAACTCGCATCACTGTCGGAAGAAGACGGTACACCGCCGGATTGGAAGACAATGGTCAAAACGCTCGCCAAAGGTCACGAACATATTGCCGCCACGGCGCGTGACGTTCTGCGCACGGCTGAGGCCGCCGGAGATGACGCCACCGCCGATGTCGTTGCACCGCGTGTGACTTTGCATGAAAAAACAGCGTGGATGCTCCGCGCGACGGCGAGCTAATCCCTCTCAAAAACGCTAGCTTGGTTTGCGTTTCTGACCCAAACGCAACCAATCACGCTTTGGTAGGCCATAGAGCTGGTCCATGAATTCCATCTGCAAGCCAATCGGTTGGCTATGCGGACTATTCCACATCACGGCGATCCCGGACCGTTGTTCGGGATCAAATAGGATCAAAGCGCGGTAGCCTTCAACGCCGCCGCGATGACCGACGACCTTACGGCCCTCATAATCATAGACGCGCAACCCTAGACCATAATGGCTGTTTTTGAGCGCATGATACTGGCTGTCCATGAAACGTTCTTCGCCGGGCGTTGCCACAATCGGCGTTTGCATCGCCATCAAACGCTCCAAGGGGAAAGGCGTGTTGATCGGCTCTCCGATTTTCGGCGGCATCAACGCGATCATCCATTTCGCCAAATCTTCGACAGAACTATTCACGCCAGCCGCCGCTGGGACTCGATAATAAGTTGGCTTGACGCGGCTGATTTGTTGGCCCTGGCTATTGTGCGGACGCGCCCAATTGCGGCTGTGCGTCATCGCTTCCATTGTCATGCTCGCACTGCTCATTCTGAGCGGATCGAAAATCTCACGTTGCACGACGGTTTTATATGGGAGTTCTGTCGCTTCCTCGATGATCTCAGCCGCGGCATCGAACGCGACATTTTGATACGTATGACACGTGCCCGGCGGACAGACATATTTCAGACCTTCAAGCTTTGCGCGAAGGTCTTTGGCGTTTCGCCCGCCCTCAATACTCTTATCATAGGCGTTCCGGCTAATCCCGATACGATGGGAAAGAAGATCGACAATATCATGTTTATTATTCGTCGGCGGCAAATGCAGCGACGGGGCTAAGCGCTCAATGGGGACAGACGCATCGACTTTACCCTGCTCGACCAGACCCAACAGAGCCGCCGCAGCGACACCTTTTGACACGGACGCCCAGCGGAAGACCGTGTCCTTATTGACCAATCGTCCTGTGCCCCGTTGGGTTTCGCCATACCCATGGGCAAATGTAATGCGGCCATCTTCAACGACCGCAATGGACAGACCCGTCATTTCAGAATGTTCATTCATCAGGCGAATAGCACGCTGATGTAACTCGTTTGTATCCACGCCGGGCGCCCGCACCGTCTGTGCCGATGCACAGACTCCGCTAATCAAAGTAAATAGGAGCGCCAGCCAAAATCTCATAGAGACTCGTTAGAGGCATATGCCCACGCTTGTCGAGAGCGCTCGCCCATGACGTGCAAAGACGCCCTAACCACTCGCCAATATCCAACCAATCAGCGCGATACCTAAGGCCAAGCGGTACAGCATGAAGGGCAGAAAGCCGATTTTTGTCACGATGCGCAAGAAGACCGCAATCGCCCCGTAAGCGACCACAAACGACAGAGCCGCCACAAGCACCCCCTGCCCCAAAGTTGCGCCGCCCGTATCTTCGCCTGATGCCAGTTTCAGCAGTGCATAGGCCCCGCCCGCGCCAATGACAGGCAGGCTCATTAACATAGAGAAACGCGCTGCCGCTTCGCGTGAGAGGCCAATCGCGCGCCCGGCGCTCATGGTAATGCCAGACCGCGAGGTGCCGGGAATAAAGGCAATCATCTGCGCCAATCCCATCCCAAAAGCACCGCGCCAAGTCAGTGTTTCCATCTCACGCGTCTCTTTGGCCCACACATCCGAGAGCCACAGGACAACCCCAAAAATGATCGTCGCCGCTGCAATGATAGCGGGATTACGCAAGGCTTCATCCCAACCGCCGCTCGCCAAAATAAGGCCGAACACAAGCGCAGGCGGGGTCGCCACGATGAGGTTGAGCGCCAGCGCAGACCCGCGTGTCAGGCGACGGCGAAAGAGATCCCCCAAACCGACCATCATCTCGGCCACATCTTTGCGGAAATATAGCAGGACAGAAAACAGCGTGCCGAAATGCGCCATCACATCAATCAACACGCCTTGTTCGGTCCATCCAAATACGACTTCGGGCAGGATTAAGTGAGCCGAGCTCGAAACGGGAAGAAACTCGGTCAGCCCTTGAATGAGCGCGAGGAGAAGAGCTTGCCACCAGGTCATGTGCGCGAGTAGCCGAATTCTAGTTAGTATATGGTTACGACCGCCCCACCCAATGTCCGCTATCCGTTAGAAAAGCAGACCTTATGTGGGATAGGCGACCGTAAAACCCTAGCCTTTGAGGACGGCCGCAAGGGACGGCCCTTGTGCGGCTTTTAGCGATGTACACAGTTCAATCCGTTCAATCGCTTGCGCGAGACTGCGCTCATACCCCGGGATCACAGCCGCTTTTGCTGTATAAAATTCGCGCGCTTCGTCACGTTTCGCCGTCGAGCAAAACCCGCTTGCCGTTGACGGCGCGCCGCCACGGCGCACGTCCGGCACTTTGCGGATCATGTAATCGTCGAAATTAGCTTTGTACCACGCCCACGTTATCTCCGCGTGCGCCTCGTTGCCGAGCAAGCCATTGATAATTGTCCCGCTCTGACGACCGGTCAGCGGGCTGTCCTCGGCAATCGCAATCCCGAGCAGACGTTCCGCCTGATCGACATCCGGCGTCACAGTCAGCGCGCTCAATGCCGCGCCTTTTTCGAGTGGCGAACCGTTGGACGCCAGTTCGAGCAGCGGCGCGTAAGCGACGTCAGGCCGCGCGCGCATGGTCTCGCGGAATGCACTGCTAAGTATATTGCTCGGCACCCGCGCGCGGCGGTCTGCTCTATCTTCATCCAGACCCAAATAGACTGAGCCTTGTTTGATCAGATAGTTCTTTGCCTCTTGGTCTTGTCCTGCATTGGCCAGCAGTGCGCCCAGTGATGGGGCCAAAAGATTACCCTCAATCGTGTCCTTGCCGCGCGAGGCACGGTAACGTTTGCCATAGGTGCTACGAATATGCGCGGCGAGACCGTCGCGCGCGTCAGGGAACTCATCATAAATAAAGCCGAGGAGTTCGGTCGATCCAGATGCCACGTCATATTCCGGATGTTCGGCGAAGGCTTTCATGCCGGAGAGGAATGTTGCGGCGTCCACGTTGCCCGCACGGAAACCCGCGACGAGGCTGTCTTGCGCCGAGAGGACTTCTTTGGTCGAAAGCTTATCGAGATTGGCCATCAAGGCGGTCCAGCCGTCTGCGTCCAATGTGAACCGGTAATAGCCTGCCCCGTCTGCATTGGGCATGATCCAATCGGGTGTTTCGTTACGATATAAGTCAGCGATACCTAATTCACGCGCCTTAAGCATAATTTTAGTCTCGCGAACTTCCTCCCCATACCCCTCTTTCAAGACAATAGGTATTTGCCAGACTTGGCCTTGTTCAATCGCGGAACCGAGTGGCAGGTAGCGAGACTGGCTGGCTTCAAATTGAGTGCCATTCGCAACGACCTTCACTAATGGCAGTCCCTTTTGATCGACAAAGCTCTTCATCGCGGCGACCACGTCTGGATTGCCGGACCCGTCTGCGATGGATTGAAAGAAATCATCGCCCGTTGCGACTTTATCGGCGTAGCGTTCCATATGCAGGCGGACGCCTTTCTGGAAATTGGCTTCGCCGACATAACTCTCGAACATGTCCAGCACGCCGCCGCCCTTGCGGTAGGTAATCCCGTCAAACTGATCCATCACATTCTCAGACCGGGCGAGCGGTTCGCGCACACGGCGTGTCGTGGACAGCGAGTCGATACTCATCGCGCCGAGCGATGCGTTTAAGGTCGCGTTGTTGAAATTACCGTCCGGCTGCCACAGGGTCAGGCCCTTATTGCCCATCCAAGTCGCGAACGCCTCATTGAGCCAAATATCTTCCCACCAGACAGGCGTGACGAGATTGCCGAACCATTGGTGCGCCAGCTCATGGCTGTGCACGCGCGCATAGGATCGCTTTTGGCTGAGAGGCGCGTTTTCGTCTAACAAGAGAAGGCTTTCACGATAGACGATAAGTCCCGGATTTTCCATTGCGCCAAACGCATATTCTGGGGCGGCAATCAGATCGAGTTTTTCATACGGATATTCAGTGCCGAAATAGCCTTCGAGCGCGGAGAGGATACCGTCCGTATTGTCCAGCGCATAATTTAGCCGCTTGCCTTCGCCTCTCGCCGCCAAGCCGCGCAATGCGAGCGGACGGGTCCGCACGCTATTGGGCGGGATCATGCCATAATCGACGACATCATAAGGACCGACGGCAAAGGCGACGAGATAGGTCGGCAGCGGACGTGTTTGGGCAAAAGTGTGTTTGACCATCCCGTCATCCATCGCCGTTTCAGACGTCAGAGGCGTGTTGGACACGACAACATTGTCAGACGGGGACGTGATCGAGAGCGTAAAAGGTTGCTTATATTTCGGCTCATCAAAGCCCGGAAAGGCTTCGCGCGCGCCGAGCGGTTCCATCTGGGTGACAATGTAGGAATCATTCATCCCATCGGCATTCTTGCGAATGACTTTATAGGCGCTATTAAGGTTCTGATTATAGGGCGTGGAAAAGGCCAGCCGAATCATCCCTGCACCTTTGGGAAGGGTTTCATTCGCTTGCATCCATGCCAGACCTGACGGCGCATCGGCCGGAGACACCGCATCAAATGTCAGCGGGTAAGTCGTTTCCCCCATCGTGATTGAAGCCTCAGATACTGTCATTTCTTTCGCATGCATCCAGAAGCCCTCTGTCGCCTCTAAGACCGCCGCATCAATCTCAACAACGCCACCCATTGTGTCCGCCGTCGGGTCAATGACCAGATCAATTCGGTAAGCCGACGGCATCACCGTTTCAGGTAATTGCGCGTGAGGAATGACGTCGCGTGACGCAGCCGCTGTCTGCGCTTGCGTCGGAGCCGTGGACACAGTCGTCTGGGCTGTCTGCGTTGCAGGATTGCAAGCAACAATAGCCAAAGCGGAAGCCGCGATAAGAAGAGCACGATTCATGGAAAATCCGTATTTATGAAAGACTGTCGCGCCCCTTTAGACCGACGGAGCCCGTGCCGCCAACTCACATGTTAAAGTTATGGTATAACGGTCCATTCGTGATAAACCCCCGCCATGTCCGCTTCTGGCCCAACAGATACAGAGATGGCGCGCGCCTTGAAAAAAAATGGCGGTCGCGATGACCGCTTTGACCTACCGGACCGCAAGGGGCGTCCGGGACGTCTACCGCCTGAAGGCTCCGCCATCATTACCCGCCGCATCACCGCGATCGCTTTGGCGTTGGGCGTCGTCATGGCGCTGGGTAAACTTTGGCTCTACAGCCTGACAGGGTCTGTCGGCATTCTATCATCACTGGTTCACAGCGCACTGGATATGGTCGCGGCCGGAAGCTCGTTTATCGCCGTGCGCTTTGCGGCGCGTGCGCCGGATGATCGCTATCGCTTCGGTTTTGGGAAAGCTGAGAGCTTTTCGGCTGTTTTTCAGGTCTGCTTAATCGGCCTCGCCGCCTTCCATTTGTTCGGGGCTGCGACCGGCGCATTAATGGGAACGGGCGGCGTTAGCGCGGATCACGCGGGTCATGGCCATGACATCAACGGCTCTCTCATCGCGATTGTCGTGATGGGTGTGTTTGTGATGCTGACATTGTGGCTACTGATTGCACAAAGTTGGGCCATTCGCGCGACGGGATCTATCGCCGTGCGCGGCGACCGGGCCCATTATACGGCAGACCTGCTGGGCAATCTTTTTGTGATGATCGGCCTCGCGATTGCAACGCTCACAGACGCACATTGGGCCGATGCAGTCGTCGGGATCGTGATGGCGCTCTGGTTGCTGTTTACCGGTTACCGGGTCGCCCGACTCGCTTGGTCTCAATTGATGGATCGTGAACTGGACCAAAGTGAGCGCAAATGGATCATCAATCGCGTCATGTCCGACCCGCGTATCCGCGCGGTAACCAATTTGCGCACGCGGGCCTCTGGGCCGCATCTCCATATGCAAATGCGGCTCGACCTTGATCCGCACCTATCCCTTTCCGAGAGTCACGATATTGTCGTCGAGGCAGAAACCCGGCTCATGTCGGCTTTCCCCGCCGCAGATATTTTAATCCATCCCCATCCCGCAGGTTGCGCGCAGGCGCACGGGAATGTGCGTTTTAATAGCGCCTAAACACAGTCTTAACCCTGTCCCTTAAGGCTTCGTTTTCCATGTCTGGATAGACGCGACGGATGCGGACCCTCTATCATTATCCCTTGCATCCCGGCTGCCGCGCCGTGCGCCTCTGCTTTGCGGAGAAGAAGCTAAAACTGCGCGAAGTTGAGATCAATCCGTGGGAACCGGATGATAAATTTCTGTCGCTGTCGATCGAAGATGTTCCGCCGATCCTCACGGATGTGACAGAAATCGGCACGGTTACCATTGTTGGCAGTCAGACCCTCTGTGAATATGCCGATGAGGCCAGCACGCGTAATCTACTCATGCCATCCAACAGGCATAAGCGCGCAGAAGTGCGACGGCTTTGCACCTGGTTTGGCCAACGGTTTGATCATGAAGTGAACGCGCTAATTTTCCCCGAGAAGCTTGAAACCGTTTTACTGGGCGGCGCGCCGGACCCAGAGGCCTTGCGCGAAGGCCGGGCCGCCTTGCGTGAACATCTGGATTATATGAGCTGGCTCTTGAGCCTACGCGACGGTCTGGCCGGACCCGCTTACACGCTCGCCGATATCATCGCCGCGGCCCATTTGTCGTGTCTTGACTATCTTGATGAAGTCCCGTGGCGCGAGGTGCCCGCGGTTCAAGAATGGTATCAAACGATCAAATCGCGCCCGTCTTTCCGTCCGTTCTTACAAGACCGCGTGCCCGGAATTCGCCCGCCGCGCCACTATAGCGATCTGGACTTTTAGAAAGCCATCGCGCTAGGGGCAGCCATGTCGTCCAAACCTAACGATCCCCTCAAGTCGCTGCGCAATCGCGCGCGCGCACTGGGTCTTACGGACCCCTACATCGCAGATGTGTCGACCTTCGGGCCGGACGCCGGCGCGCACTTGCGTGATTATGTGGCACAAGGCCGTCACGCGTCGATGGCATGGATGCAGGACACATTGGACCGACGGGCCCACCCGCAATCCTTATGGCCCGAGGCGCGCTCTGCCGTCATCTTTGGACTCAATTACGGACCAGAGACAGACCCGCTTGTGACGTTGGAACAAGCGGACCGCGCCACTATATCCGTTTATGCGCGCGGACGTGATTACCATGATGTGATGAAAGGGCGGCTTAAGGAACTGGCGGGCTTACTCGCGCGGGATACTGGCGAGGACGTTAAAGTTTTCGTCGATACGGCACCGCTTATGGAAAAACCTTTGGCGGCCGCAGCGGGGCTCGGCTGGCAGGGCAAACACACCAATTTACTGTCACGAGACTGGGGAAATTGGCTGTTCATCGGCACAATTTTGAGCGCGGCCAAACTCACACCGACACCGACCGAGGTGGATCATTGCGGATCCTGCACCGCGTGTCTCGACGCCTGTCCGACGGACGCCTTCCCCGCTCCCTATCAACTCGATGCACGGCGTTGTATTTCTTATCTGACAATTGAACATGATGGCCCGGTCGCGTTGGAACTTCGGGAGAAAATGGGCAACCGGATCTATGGGTGCGATGATTGTCTGGCTGTCTGTCCGTGGAATAAATTCGCGCAAGTCGGGCGGGAAACGAAGCTCGCCGCGCGGGATGATTTGAATGCTCCGTCCTTGGCGGATCTTGCGGGATTAGGCGAGGCTGGCTTTCGGGCGCGCTTTTCCGGATCACCGATTAAACGGATCGGATGGCCAAGATTTCTACGCAATGTGCTCTACGCGATCGGGAACTCAAATATGCCATCCTTAGTAGCAATAGCTCAACCCCACACGCAGAGCGGAGTCCCAATGGTCCGTGATGCGGCGGAATGGGCCTGTTTTAGGTTGAGTCAAACCAACTAAACGTTGCACAACCGAAACGATTTCTATCCGATCTCCCTCGGGAGGTCGGTATGGGGCAACCGGGAACAACGAAACGACACCGTCTGCGGCATGTTGGTCGCGCCGATCAACTCAGACCGGCGTCCACTTTAACCAGCAGTGGGGTCGCACTCATTTTGGCGACCGTGCTCGGAGCCGGAATCACCACCGAATTTAACATCGAAGACGGGTTGCTCAACCTCACGATTCTTGTTGCCTGGGTCAGTGTGGCTCTCAGTGTGTTTAGGTTACTCGCCTGCAGCGCCTAGCGACGAGAACCCACTCCGTTACTCCCGCACGACGCTTTGCCGACCTATACCGTGATCCTGCCCTTGTTTCGGGAAGCGCATATGGTGCCAAATCTGATCCAGTCACTCTCGCAATTGGATTATCCGGTTGATCGCCTCGACATAATCTTTGCCTGCGAAACCAATGACCCAGACACAATCAGAGCGGTGCAGAACTTGGCGCAGCCCCCTTTTCGCGTTCTCATCGTCCCATCCACAATTGCGGGCGGCCCTCCGCAAACAAAACCCCGCGCTCTAAACTATGCGTTAGACAGATCGGACGGGCGTTTAGTGACCATTTTTGATGCCGAAGACAGGCCTCACCCGCAACAGTTGCGACAGGCTGCCAGCGCCTTTACCGCGCACCCGGACTGGACCGCTTTGCAAGCTCCGCTCAATTATTTCAATACGCGCGACAGCTGGCTCGCCGCGCAATTTGGGCTTGAATACGCGGGTCTATTCCAGGTTTTACTGCCCTTTTACGACGCGCTTGACCTCCCGTTTCCGCTCGGAGGCACCTCTAATCATATGCGCGGACTTATGTAGCAGACGCACCAACACAAAGCCATGAATGCGCGCTAAATCCGGTGCATGTCCCACTATTCCCGAATTACCGATTACAGCGAGACACAGAACGGCTTGCTAAAGACCCGCGCTGATCTGTTCAACGAAGCCGAGCGGATCACGGAACGGCTGGCAGAGATCAAGAACGACGTGAAGGCGTTGGATAAGACCTTGCGCCTAGTCGGCTATGACGGCGAACTGGACGCCATAATGCCAAGGCAGAAGCGCAACGTCATGTTTGGGCAAGGGGAGCTGCTAGGCGCGCTCATGCTGGAATTACGTCACGCAGAAGGCCCGCTACGGTCCCGTGAGTTAGCGCAGAACATACTCGCCACTTCGGGCGACGATATACGCGACAGGCGCGCTGTGAGTGATCTAACGCGGCGTGTGAGTAAGGCGCTACGGACGCAGAGGGAAAAGGGCGTTGTGATTGGCAAGCAGGACGAGAGCCGCAACATCCAATGGACATTGCGGCCCCGTCGTTAGTTAGCCGAACGCCTTAGTTTTCGATCCAGCATGGCGCTTGCCTGTGCGAATCTCGCTAATACGGCCTTGGTTGGTCTGAAAAAGCCCCGCAATTTGCGAGTTTGGGAACCCGCGTTTCACAAGTTTATGGACTTCGACAGCTTCCAAAAAGGTCGGAATACGCTCTTTATATGGCTCTAAATTGTCAAACATGACTCAACTCTTTTCATCTATGTCGGTGATAAGAGTTGATCTTCGACAGCCCTAAAGTTAGGTGCGTGTCGTGTACATGAACCGCTCTTATCAGCGGGGTTAAGAAGGCGAATCGTTTCAGCGGTTCGCCTTCATCTTTTTATATCCCACAGAACATCATTATGCGAATCGGGTGCGACTTTTTGTTCTAGTTTTGTGCTCGCTGCCAATAACTGCGAAACTTTGAACTTTTCGGAGCCGCCATAGCCGCATCAACCAGCTTGAACGCCAGCTCTTTTATGTCCGTCGTGCGGTGATCTTCGATCCAAGCGCAGTGTTCTGCATACTGATAGAGATACTTGGCGCTTACGAAGTGATGCTGACCACCGACCATTTTACGAAGACGCGCAAAGTAGCTTTCGACAAAGTTCGTGTGAACGCCTTCGTGGCTATATGCTTCGCTGTGGTTGATGCGTTCCGACTTAAAGTCCCATTCCAGCGCGTCCCAATGACGGGCTTCGTCGGCAATTATTGTGCTGCCAGTCTCGACTAAGCCGCGCGCCAATTCCACGCCTTCGCTTTCAGAGCGGCGGACAAAAGGAAGTGTGCGCCCGCCACGTTCACGCAACGCAATAACAACGCGGCGACGAGGCGAACGGTTGCCAGTCAGACGCTTGTCCAGACGGTCGTTCTTATAGTTCGCGCGGCGAACCTTGCCGCCAACGTAACAGCCATCAATCTCGACTTCGCCGGATAGGCGCGCGTGGTCTGTTTCGTCTGCTAGCGCTTCGCGTAGCTTGTGGCACAGAACCCACGCGGTCTTGTATTGCACGTCCATTGTGCGTGAGAATTGAACGGCGCTCATGCCCTTAGCGCCTGTCACGAATAGACAGATAGCAGCGAGCAGGTCTGTGAAATCCAGTTTGCGGCTATGCAGGATCGTGCCGGACGTGACGCTAAACTGATGGTGACAGCCCTTGCACTTGAACTTGCGGCGCGTGGTGATCTTGTAGGACTCGACACAGCCGCAACGTGGACACACGGCCTCACCGCCTGTTTCAGGCCAGCGCAACTGACAGAACGCTTCATACGCCTTGGCCTCACCCATTTTGTAGATGGCTTTGAGGCTCAATGAGCGGGACTTGGCGGATAGTAAGAAGTGTTGCATATGCACTGTTTATAGTGCATAAGAACTATAGAAGCAACATAAAAGCACGTTATATAGTGCAAAAAACATCATAAAGAGTGCATATGCCCGATACAGACACTTACGAAGGCCGTATTTCAGCGATTCTGAAAGGCGAGATCAAGCGGGCAGGGCATACCTATGCCAGCTTGACTGAAAAGCTGAATGAGATGGGCGTGAATGAGAAAGAGGCGAATGTGCGCAACAAGATTGGGCGCGGTAAGTTTTCAGCCGCGTTCATGGTCCAAGTTTTAGAAGCGCTTGGAGTCGAGACGATTCGGCTCTAGCAAGGTTGTATGAGTCCCTTCTACGACGAGAAGCAAAGAGTAATGTTCAGCCGTATCGGTTTCATTCTGTGTGCTGGTGTTTGGTTGATGATCGGGGCGGCGATTTCACCAAGTGGCGGGTATAATCAAAACATAAGCTGCCGTTACGAAGCACAGCAAATCCACAGTCAGTCGAGTAAAGCAGAAACTCTGGCTGGGGAGTTTTCGTCTAATACGCAATCCCCAAATCAGGCAAAAAAACAAGACCAAACCCGCGAGCGCTTGACCGACTTTATTGCGTGCGATGACCTTAAGGCCCAGCAATTCATGGCGCTCGTAGCATTCTGGGGCGTGTGGATAGGGTTGCTGGGCCTCGCAACGATTGTCCTCACTTTGCTGCAAACCAGCAAGGCATCCGGCGCGGCCTCTGAAACATTGAGAATTGCGGAAGAGACCTTGACGGAATCTCGCAAGGCGACCGCCGCCGAAATCCGCCCCTACCTTATTTTTGAAAATGTCCAAGTTAATGCCATAGGGGATTGGATCACTCAAAATCGAGAAACCTATACCGTCGAACTTGAAGTGAAAAATATCGGTAAATACCCCGCACTTAATGTTTCTCTGCACACCTCCGAAAATCGCGATAAACTCTTTTCTGAGGCGGGGGAGATTTTGAAGTTTTGTGGCCATTTGGCGGCAAGCGCAACTGAGGTATATGGACGGAGCACAGGTTCGCCTATTACCGTAAGCGTTAACTCTGAAACCGACGTAGTTAGCGTTGTCAGAGACATTGAAATTAGAGATGGATACCGGACCCAAATTTACGTCGGAGTTGAATACAGCGACTTTAGTGGTGGACGTCAATTCCGAACCGTAACCGTATTCGACCTTATGTGTCACGGCTTCGAATTTATGGGGCCGCAATACACTGTTAAAAGAGACCGCAAGAAAGACGAGGCTACATAGAAGGGCGCTCATACTAGCGCCCGCCCGCATGAGGCGTCATGCTTGGTGCGTTTGCTACATAAGTCCGCATATGCGTCGCAGCGCGTTAGAAACTGTGGGCGGATGGGACCCGTTTAATGTGACTGAGGATGCCGATTTGGCGTTTCGCTTAGTCGCAAACGGTGGCGGAATCGGCTGGATACACCTCCCCACGCAAGAAGAAGCTGTCTCTCGGCTTCGCCCTTGGTTCAAGCAACGCTCACGCTGGCTAAAAGGTTATCTGCAAACATGGCTGGTGCATATGAATGCGCCCCTGTCGGGAGGGTGGCGACGGGCCGTGATGTTGCAAGTGACCTTGGGGCTATCGTTGCTGTCTGTGCTATTCTTTGCCCCGGTTATGACCGGTTTGGCGCTGTATGAAGGCGCCCGTTTGATGGGTATCATGGAGGCGACCATCCCCGCGATTTACCTTCTGGCACTTGGGTTTAGCCTGCTCTGCGGCATGGCCGTTGGCGCCTAGGGGGCTGTCCGCGCAGGGCAACTTCATTTACTCAAACACGTGCCGTTCATGCCGCTCTACTGGCTCTTACTGTTCCCACCGCTTCTCCAAGCGCTGATTGAGCTACAAACCCGTCCCTTCCACTGGCACAAGACTGAACATGGTGTTACGGGCGCGCCGCCTGAAGCGACAGGTGGTTGATAGATGTGCCGGCCATGTATGCGAATCTTGATTTAATTCTGACCCTTTCGGGCATTGCCGTGTGTGCGGTTCTCGCCGCGCTTGGCATTCGTCTGCGCTTTCGTGAAAGTACTGATATCCGGCCCTACCGGATGCCGTGGATGATCATCGCCCTCGTCGCCATCGCGGTCGGCTTCATGTTAATTGTGCATTTGGTCAATTTGATTGGTTTCGAGACGGGCGGACGGCGCTAAGCTCAGATGACTTAGATCGGGTGGTTCGCGCCCATATCTGTCGTCGCAATCGGAATGGCGACACGAGAGCGATTAAACAGCCAGCCCGCCAGACTTTCATGCATCAGCACGGAAATCAGAATACAAAGCCCGGCAATCCGCCAGACCGCGTCAATATCGTCAAATTGCGCATGAGTTTGCGCATAGGCGATGTAAAAAATCGTCCCCATGCCGCGGATACCGAAAAACGCCATTTTAAACCGCTCCGTCTTGGAACAGCCAAAACCGATCATCGCAATCCACCCCGCCAAAGGGCGCACGATGAGTAATAGGGCGAGGGCAATTATAAGGTCCGTCCAACGCCATTGATCCCATAGTTCTGCCGCCACAAAGGTGCCGAACCAGAGCAAGAGGATCACCATTAAGATACTTTCAAATTGATCCGCCGACGTATGCGCTTTGCGTGAATAGGCCCTCTCGTCAGGCTGCCGTACTTTTGCGTCTTGGTCATTTTGGCGCCCGGAACGCGCCGCAATAAAGACGGACAGAAAGCCATAAGCGTGGACAAACTCCGCGAGGCCGTATGCGATGAAGGTCGCGGCGAGCACGAATATCAGCGGGTTGCTGCGCTCATTTGCGGCGTCGCCAAACTTTGACACCACAACACGCGTGACACACCATCCGACACCCCAGCCAACCCCAATCCCCGCCGCCACGCGATAAAGCGCGTCATAGGCGAGAAACTCTGTCCAATTAAATGTGCCGGCCGCCAAGGCAATCGCGGCCCAAACGAAGGGGAACGCGAGACCATCATTTAGACCCGCTTCGGATGTGAGGGCGATCCGCGTTGGGTCTTCATCTTCGCCAGGGCCCCCGACCTGAACAGACCGCGCCAACACAGGGTCCGTCGGGGCAAGTGCCGCGCCCAGCAAAATAGCGCCCGCAAGCCCCAACCCTGCCCAGTGACCAAGCGCGATGAGCGCGATAATCGTCAGAGGCATCGTAATCCCCAGAAGACGCCACGTCGCGTTCCAGCGTTTCCATCCGGACTTGAGATCAATCGACAGGCCGGCCGCTGTTAGGGAGACAATCACGATGAGCTCAGACGCATGAGCAAGAATGGTCGCTTGTAGATCGGAGCCAAGCGGCGAGAGATGCGGAAACCCCCGCAGCGTCGCAATAACGCCCAAGGCGATATAAAGCGCTGGTAAATTAATATGATATCGCCGCGCCAAGGCAGGCTGCAGGGTTAAACCGAACAGCGCAAACCCGATCAGCGCATAGACGCTGGCCACTGAGTTTGTGAGAAGTATATCGGTCAAATTCGGGCGCCCCACATGTTTCGGCCATGATGACTGACCTCATACATTGGAACCGCTACACGCCCTAAACGTTCCTTTTTTAGAGAAAGGACAATCATGCCAGACCATTTACAAAGCCGAACCGACGATATGCACAAAGGAAAAGCGGGAAAATCTCGCTTCAGCCCGTCAACTATCGCGATTATTTCAATTTTAGTCGTTGTGGTCGCCGGGATAATTTTGCTCGGCTGAGGCCTGAGCCAGACTGTATAGACCGCAATACCAATTATGAACTCTTATGGCACGGGGTTATGGCCCAGACGCCTGAGACAAAGATGCCCCCCTGCTGCCCTATGATATGTATCGAGAGCGGGCGTGAGGAACAGTCGGGAACGCTGGAACATCCTTGACCAACTCGCCCAAACTATCGTCGCGAATATCGACTAGGCGAATTGCTCGCTGACGAGTTCTTCGCTTAAAGTCCAGAGTTTCGACGCAACATCAGCATCCATAATCCAACTCCGCTGACCGGCTTTATCGCCTTTTAGATCGTCATTGACGAAGGTCTGCCCGCAATCTTCGAGATACATCCCGCCTATGTCTGCCAGCTCTGGTGCCGTCGCAGCATAACAGCTGGTCGCCGCCCCTTGTGGGATGGTTTTGAAGCCCGGCTGATCATCGGATTGACTGAACCGCGCCATCAACATCGCAATATCCTCATCTGTCAAATGCCGACCGAGGTTGGTCATAATACCCCCGGGATGCACGGCGTAAGAGCGCAGACCCGTATCGCGCCCGCGTTTGTCGAGTTCCAACGCGAACAGGGCATTCGCTGATTTTGACCGGCCATAGGCTTCCCATTTTTCATAAGTCGCCTGCTTATAATTTGGATCGTCCAAATCAACGGGGGCGGTGTGGTGAGCCCGAGACGAAAGGGTGACGACGCGCGGCTTGCGGCCTTCTTTCGCAGAGGCTTCCAAAGCAGGACGCAAGCGATTGGTCAGCAGAAAATGCCCGAGATGATTGGTCCCGAATTGCATCTCAAATCCGTCTTTGGTGGTCGCTTGCGCACACGCCATCACGCCCGCATTATTAATCAGCAGATCAAGCCGTGGATGTTCGCGCAAGAACAGCGTTGTAAAGGCGCGGATACTATCAAGGTCCGCGAGGTCGAGCTGCATCACTTCGATCTGCGCGTCCGGGACTGACCCATGGATCGCCGTCATGGCGGCTTCGCCCTTTTCCATATCGCGCGCGGCAATGATAATCTGCGCCCCTTTTGCCGCCATGGCCCGCGCGGTTTCATGTCCCAACCCCGACGCGCCGCCCGTAATCAGTACGAGCCGTCCTGACAGGTCGATCCCATCGAGAACTTCGTCCGCTGTTGTCTGATGGCCGAAGCCGCTGCGGTCGCTCATATAATGTCCTGTCGCGTTTACAATTAAGCTGACTCTGCCATTGCAGATGCCATCCTGTGTTCATCCATGGTATGGGATAAGCGCTGGGGCAAGTGTGGAGAACCCATTATGGGATTTAGCAAATCGGCAGGATGTGTGGCGGCCACCTGGCTCGTGGCGCTAATCATCCCTAATGCATCGGCGGCACAATCCGCCGATCTGTCCCCGACCCTCCTGATTGAAACAGGGCCCAGCGATAACCCCAATTATCGCCGTATGGTCTTTGTGAAATACCTCTCTGCGGACGGCGTCAGCGTAAGTTACAAAGCCTATAACCGTTCAGAATTTATCCAGATTGATGACGCAACCCCGGACTCTCTGGTGTTGTCCTGCCTCAATGGAAAAGCGACCACACTGGCGGATATTCAATCCTATCACCGCATGGAAACCGACGCGCGTCTCGCGGAACAGCCCCCCGCGATTGAACACTTCTGCATTAAAGGTGTCGAGAATTGGGATGCCGGCAATAACGACGCCTATCTCGACCCGATATTCGAAGGCATGCCGCACGCGGCAACCCTCAATAATTAGTCAACGCCTGCCTGACGACCCAATTCGCGTCTCTGGAAAACCTGTCTAAAATTCAATTTTCCACCCTCAAATTACCATTGACTACACTTGTAATCGATTCTAAGGCTACAACTGTAGTCGTAAGATAATCGTTGGGGTGTGGTTTAATGAAACGCGCAATTGCAAGGTCTGAACTTGATCTCATGAGCGTGCTTTGGGATCAATCCGGTCTCGCGGCAAGCGCCGTCCATGCCAAACTTCCGACCGATGACGGTCGCTCCTTACAAACGATCAAGACGCTTTTGTCGCGTCTGGTCGACAAGGGCGCGTTGCGCGCGGAACGCGACGGTCGCCGGTTTCTCTACCACCCGACATTATCGCGCGACGACTATGCCGCCAGTGCCACACGCCGCTTTTCCGAGCGGCTGTTTGGCGGCCGGGCTGCGCCCATTGTGGCGCATCTTGCGGAAGGAGACGGGCTGTCTGACTCAGACATTGCTGAGTTGGAAGCCATTATTCGGGAGCTGAAGCGCCGTGACTGATTTGTTCATCTCATCTGAGTCGTTGATTTCAACGGGGATCGCCGTGACAGCGCTTCTGGCTCTCGTCTTACTCACCCGCCGCGCGGTGACACGTCGGTTTGGCGCGCGCATCGCTTATGCGCTTTGGTTACTGCCCATCCTGCGTTTGGTAACACCGCCCATCAGCCTGCCGTCCGACTGGGGCATAAGCCGCTGGTACACACAAGCCTTTGATAAAGTAGCGGAGCCCGCGCCCAAATTTGTCGCCTATTATGAGGGCGCTGACGTCATACCTGTTCTCGCATCCTCTGGGTCAACGCTCTCTGATTTCTGGCCGACGGGACTAATAGCCATTTGGTTGATCGGGATCGGGGTTGGGTCCCTGTGGGTTTTGATCCGACAGCACCGTTTCGCGCGTCGTATTCACCGAATGAGCCTTATGCCCGATACGGTTTTGCGGGTGGAGATTGCCCGCGCCTCGCGCCTATCCGGTCTTAAAACGATACCTACTCTACGCATGAGTCTCGACAATGATGGCCCGCTCGTGTGCGGCTTAGTCCGTCCCGTCATCATCTTACCCGTCAATTTCACACAGCGTTTTACGCCCGCGCAACGCCACCTCGCCCTTCTGCACGAAATGACTCACGTGCGGCGCGGCGACCTCTGGACCGCCAGTGCAATGATGGCCTTCCGCTTAGCCCTCTGGCCGAACCCCCTCGCCCATCTGGCGTGGCCTCGCTTTCGCGCCGACCAAGAAGCCGCCTGTGACGCCGCCGTATTGCGGCTGACGGGTGAGGCTGCGCGCGCGGATTATGCAGAAACGCTGCTCACGGCGGCCAGAACTGCCACGAAAAAATCTGGGCTTGCCAACCCAGCTTCCGCAACAGGACTGACCCTGTCGCTTCACCATCCCGTAAAGGAGAGACTTATGACTCTGGGAACTTCGACGAATTCACGACGCGGTGCGAGCCGATGGGGCCTCGCTGCCCTACTCCTCACCGGCGCGGCCCTCACGGCCCCGCTGAGCTTGGCTGACGGCCCGCCAACGACAGACACACCAGAAACAACGACAACAAGCACAACGACACAAAAATCTGTCCACGTCGTGCGCGCGGAATTTACCGATGACGACAAACCGGGCTATGAAATTCGCAGTGAAGACGGCGTCAAAACCTATCTGCGTGTCAGCCGTGACGGCACAACTGAGACACTCACTCGCGAGCAACTAGAAGCCGAATATGATATCGACGTCGATACGTTGCTGGACGTCAAAGCGCCGCCGCCCCCACCGCCGCCGCATCGCGCGCGCTTAAACGGAGAACCGAGTTTACACGCACTGACCCACACCCCGGCTGAAACCCACGTCCGCACAATGATCATCAAAAAAAGTAGCGATAGCGACGGCGGGTCCTATGAGGTCAAAGTTAAGGATGGTGTCCAACAGGTTTTCCGCATTGAAGACGACGGCACGCGCACAGAAATCAGCGAAGACGAAATGGGGGATGTCCCCGGCATTGAAACGATCGTTATTCGCGGCAGCGATAGATTCCCGACGAGCGATGGCGAACAAAAGCTTCGTGTTTTCACAACGAATAATGAAATGTCGAATTGGGTTTCCAATGACGGAAAATCACACAGCTTCACGTTCGCTCAGGGCGAAGACGGTAGTTCTGTCATGGCGGAAAGCCAACTGCGCGCCGCCCAATCAATGCTCGCATCAACCGACAAGATGCTGGCGGATTTGCGCGAAACCGCTGAAGGTGATGCCCAGAAAGACCTTCGCAGTGCAGAGCGGGAGCTTGAGAAAGCGCTCAAAGCATTAGAAAAAGCCCGCACGGCCATCGAAAAAAGCAGCGGCCGCTAAATTACCCCACAAAGACCACCTTAAACCTTGGTCACTCTCTGACGTCCCGCTTTTACCCTCGCGGGACGTCGCCTATAGAGGTGTTATGAAAACCGCCCTGAATCAGACACTCATCAGCTTTTTAGCGATCGCGACGCTCAGCCTGTCCGCGCATGCCCAAACCCCGCTGAACCCCGCCCTTCAACCGCTCCTCCGACAAATCCC
Organism: Algimonas arctica; assembly: GCF_014652695.1. Taxonomy (GTDB): domain Bacteria; phylum Pseudomonadota; class Alphaproteobacteria; order Caulobacterales; family Maricaulaceae; genus Litorimonas; species Litorimonas arctica. The sequence continues at coordinate 31,064 of NZ_BMZH01000006.1, read as the reverse complement.
GACCTCACAAATGGAGGTCCAACTGTCCTACGCGCCTGTCGTGTCGGAAACCGCGCCAGCAGTCGTTAACATCTTTACGTCCCGCACAGTGCAAAGACGCCAGTCGACGGGCAATGATTTCTTTGACCGTATGTTTGGGATGGGCCGCGCGCCGCAAGAACGCGTTGAAAATTCGCTTGGCTCTGGTGTTATCGTCCGCTCGAACGGCACAGTCGTCACCAACGCCCACGTCATTCGCGGGGCTGATGAACTGCGCGTGGTCTTGAATGACCGCCGTGAATTCGATGCCACCGTTATCGCTAAAGATGATGATCTCGACTTGGCCGTCCTACAAATCGACACAGCCGGCGAACAGCTCCCCACGTTGCGCTTGCAACAGGACGGCGACCGCGAAATTGGCGACATTGTGCTCGCGATCGGCAACCCCTTTGGCGTCGGGCAGACCGTCACAAGCGGAATAATTTCGGCTCTCGGTCGGACCAATGTGTCCAATTCCAGCTCGTTCATTCAAACGGACGCGGCGGTAAACCCCGGCAATTCTGGCGGGGCGCTCGTCAACCTGTCGGGTGAGTTAATCGGCGTCAATACGGCGATTTTCTCACGCTCTGGTGGATCAAACGGAATCGGCTTTGCGATCCCCGCCGAACTGGTCGGTCGCGCCGTCGATAGTGCCTTATCCACCGGCGAAATTGTCCGCCCGTGGATTGGCGCGCGCACCGATGCCGTTGACGCCACTATGGCGGCAGCGCTAGGCCTTGATCGCGCGCGCGGTGCGGTCATCAATGAGTTATTGGATGGCGGCCCCGCCGACGAAGCGGGTCTGCGCAAAGGTGACGTGATCCTATCCGTTGGCGGCACGGAAGTGAATGATAATAGCGGTCTGCGTTTCACATTGGCGACAATGGAAAGCGGGGAGCGCACGCGCGTCGACTATGTCCGCGATGGCCGTGAACGCACCGCGACTGTTAAAATCGATATTCCACAGGAAAGCCCAAAACGCGATGAGCGCGAATTGCTTGGTGTGCATCCGCTCGACGGCGCGACCGTTGTTAATATGAGCCCCGCGCTGGGCGAGGAACTGGGATTTGACCCCTATTTGAACGGCGTCATGGTCCTCAAAGTCCAGCGCCGATCCGCCGCCTATTATAACCGCCTCCGGCCCGGTGATTTCATTCTATCGGTCAATGACCGGATCGTTGACGCGACCAACGATCTGGAACGAAGCCTAAAAGCCGAAGAAAACAGCGATGTCTGGGAGGTTGAAATAGACCGCCAAGGCCGAATTGGGCTGTTGCCTATTCGCGCGATCCCGAACCCAACCTAGTCCGCAACCCTGTGCGGTCCACAGCGCACTGAGCGCGGCGGACGCTTGAAACAGACGCGGGGTCGCGTATAGCCCCGCCCATGCAAGCTTACCTCCTTATTGCCTTAGGCGGCGGGATCGGCGCCATGGGGCGACACGGTCTCGGCCAGCTCACCTTTCGCGTCTTTGGTCCCGGTTTTCCCGTGGGAACTCTGGCCGCCAATGTGCTGGGCGGATTGCTCATGGGATTATTGGCCGGATGGCTGGCGACAAAAGACGGCGGACAGAATTTGCGCCTGCTGCTTGGCGTCGGTTTACTCGGTGGATTCACGACGTTCTCAGCCTTTTCACTCGACGCATTTTTGATGTTCGAAAAAGGCCGATACGGGGTCCTCGCCGCCTATGTCGGCGGCTCTGTTATCTTGGCCATTGCAGCGATTGCAGTTGGCCTTCTTATTGCCCGAAAGGCCTTCGCATGAGTGGTGTTCAACAACTCGACGTGCCGGAGCATGATGCCGGACAACGGCTTGACCGTTGGTTCAAACGGCTGTTCCCGCATGTCGCCCACGGCAAGGTCGAAAAACTCCTGCGGACGGGACAAATCCGCGTCGACGGTAAACGGGCCAAAGGTAATTTTCGCCTAGAGGCCGGACAGTCTGTTCGCATTCCGCCCTTACCCGACCCCGAGGTTGTAAAAGCCGAAACAAGCAAACGCGACAGAAGCCGCCTCTTCGACATGGTCATTTATGAGGACCGCGACCTCATCGCTATCGACAAGCCCGCTGGGCTAGCCGTGCAGGGCGGGACCAATACGCATGAGCATATTGACGGCATGTTGCCGGACGGCTTTCGCCTCGTGCACCGGCTCGACCGCGATACGTCAGGCGTCCTGCTGATCGCGAAATCAGCTCAAGCCGCTAAATGGGCGGGTCGCGCCTTTCAAAGTCGCACGGCCAAGAAAATCTATTGGGGTGTCACCAATGGCGTGCCGCGCCCGCTGTCCGGTGAAATCGCCGGTTATATGGCTAAGGGTGAGCTCGATAACCGCTTTGGAAATATCCATGAGGGCAAAGAGGTCATGATGGCCGTGCGCCACGGCACACCCAAGGCCAAACACGCGCGCACCCTCTATGAAGTGGTGGCAACGGCCGGAGCGAAAGCCGCCTTCGTCGCCATGATGCCCCTGACGGGACGGACCCATCAGCTCCGCCTACACATGCAAATTCTCGGCGCGCCTTTAGCGGGGGACCCGAAATATATGACGGATCGACAGCTGCCCGGTGGTTTGGACAAATGCCTGCACCTGCACGCCCGCTCGCTCACTATTCCGCGCGACGGCCAACCCGACCTATCCGTGACGGCGCCGATGCCCAAACATATGAAGAGCGCGTTTGAGTTGTTTGGTTTCTCCGAAAGTGAAGAGCAAGTTGACTGGGATGAGCTGCTGTAATGGCGAAGCGTTTCTACACCGAGGTGACGCTAGACAATGACGCAGACGGGCATTTCATCCGGCTCGATGGACGCGCGCTAAAGACGCCGGGCAAACGCGCCCTTCGCGTGCCTTCCGCGCCGATTGCGGCCCAAATCAAGGCGGAGTGGGACGCCGTTCCACCTGCCACGGATGGCAACATCGACCCGACCGTTATGCCTGTCACCCGGCTCGCCAACGTCGCGAGCGAAAATGTCTCTGAGCGGCGCGATAGCCTAATCGCGGAAGCCCGCACCTATGCCGGGACTGACCTTTTGTCCTACCGCGCGCCAGACCCTGCGGACTATGTCGCCCGTCAAGCGGCGGCGTGGAATCCTTGGCTCGACTGGGCGGTGACGCGCGGTGTGATCTTGCAGACAACGGACGCTATCCGCGCCATCGACCAAGACCCGACGAGCCTCGATGCTGTGGCCAATTATGCCACGCCTTTGTGTGATTTTTCTCTGACGCTATTTGTCCACCTCATCGCCGTCACGGGGTCATCTGTGCTCGCGATGGCTGTGATGGAGGGCGAACTCCACCCCGGAGACGCATTTGATCTCTCGCGAATCGACGAGATTTATCGCGCCGAGATTTGGGGTGTGGACGAGGATGATGAAGCCGTTCGCGTGGCGTTGCGCACAGAAACCGTGACCTTGGGAAATTTGGCACGCCACCTCGGCTAATTGTCACTGGTCAAGCGGGGGTCTAAACTTTAGGCCTTGCCCATGGATGGCAATTTTCTACTCTCCGTCTTTATCTTTCTCTGCGCGGCTTGTCTCTTGGTTCCGATCAGCAAGCTCTCCGGGCTTGGGTCGGTTATTGGCTATCTCGTCGCAGGTGTCCTGATTGGACCCAGCGTTTTAGGGTTGATTTCAGACCCGATCACCATCTTGCATTTTGCGGAATTCGGCGTCGTCATGATGTTGTTTTTGATTGGGCTGGAGCTCGAACCGCGCAAACTCTGGTCGATGCGGGGCAAGCTTGTCGGGTTGGGGGGATCGCAAGTCGCGCTCACCACCCTCGCGCTCACAGGCGTCGCCGTCATGATTGGGCTGTCGCTCGGTGAATCGCTCGCCGTCGGTATGGCGCTGTCTCTCTCATCGACCGCCATCGCGCTACAAATCCTACAACACCGGAGACTCATGTCAGAACCGGAAGGCGAAAGCGGCTTCTCGATACTGCTGTTTCAAGATGTTATTGTCATTGCGATGATTGCCGCCATGCCTATCTTGGCAACACTGACGCCCTTTGAGGGGACGGTCAGCGAGTACGGCGCAGAGCGCCCCGGCCCGAGCGGCATTTGGCTCGGCATCTCCGCGCTACTGGTCTTTGCTGGTATGTTTTTGGGCGGGCGTTACCTCCTCACCCCGTTGTTTCGTCTCATTGCCCGCGCAGAAGTGCGCGAGACCTTCACCGCCGTCGCGCTCCTGCTCGTTGTTGGGGCGGCGTTGTTGATGGATTGGCTCGGTCTCTCTGCGGCGCTCGGGGCCTTTATTGCGGGCATGGTTCTGGCCGATAGCGAATATCGCCACCAGCTGGAACGCGATATCGAACCGTTCAAAGCCCTCCTGCTCGGATTGTTCTTTATCTCTGTCGGCATGAGCCTTGATCTTATTTTTATCGCAACGCAGCCGGTTTTGATCATTGGGTTGGTACTCGGCCTGATGGCCCTCAAATTCCTGATCTTAATCTGTATCGGTAAGATTTCAGGCTTAAGCCGTCTGCCGCGCCTGTTTTTCGCCCTCCTGCTGTGCCAATCCGGTGAATTCGGGTTTGTGTTGTTCACCTTTGCCTTAACCGAAGGAGCGATCTCACCTGAAACATCGAGCATACTGACCGCCGTCATCGCCTTATCGATGGCCATGACGCCGCTGGCCCTCCTCGCTTTTGATCGAATTATTATGCCCCGTTTCCAGCGCGGACCAGAGACCACCGGGGAAGCGCCGATCAATCAAAACCACCCTGTGCTTATTCTGGGCTATGGCCGAATTGGACAGATTATCGGGCGGCTGCTCGAAACACAGGGCATTCATACAACCCTGATCGACAATAATGGCGACCATATTGAGTTCCTCAAACAATTTCACCACCGCGTCTTTTATGGCGATGCGACGGATATGGAATTACTCCGCTTGGCCGGAGCGGCAGACGCCAAGATCATCGTCATCGCGATCGCCGATAACACCGCTTTAGTGAAAGAGATCAAGGCGGCTTACCCAGCGGCTAAACTGATCGTTCGCGCGCGGGGACGTCCGCATCTATTTGAGCTCTTGGCCGAAGAGGTTCATTTCGCCGAGCGCGAAACGGTGCGCGGGGCGATCGCATTAGGACGCGCCGCGATGATGGCCATGGGAACCAGTGAGAGTGAAGCAGACATGATCGCAGACCGCTTTTTAGAACTGGATCACCAAAACATCCAAGAAACCTACCATTTGCGGGATGATATTGACGCGCTCGCTGAGCGGTCGAAAATAGCGCGGGCTTTGTTAAAAGAGACGCTCGAAACCGAGCGCGCGCAGCGGCGGTCCGGGCACAATTAGCCGCGCTACCGCTCTGTGAAGACGCATGATAAGGCAACGACAATTGATTGATCGAAAGGCGAATTTCATGAAGCAGTTTATCATCGCGGGAGCGAGCCTACTGGCGCTCGCCGCCCTCTCCCCCAGCCTCGCACAAGCTGATGACACCGCGTCGAAACGCTTCACCGCAGAGCGCGTTTTTGACATTGAATATGCCAGCGACCCACAGATTTCACCCGACGGAAAAACCATCGCCTATGTCCGTCGCTCGATGGACCGCCAAACCGACACGGATCGCGGCGACATTTGGACGCTCGACATCGCCAGTGGCGCACACCGTCCCCTGATTGTCGGCGGATCGTCAAAAGGCGGACCCCGTTGGTCGCCAGACGGAACGCAACTGCTTTATTCGACCGCAACGGACGGTCGTCCAGATTTACGCCTCTTCTATATGGATAGTCGTGACAGTGTCTCGCTTGCGCAATTCTCCGAAGGTCCAGGCAGCGCGGCCTGGTCTCCGGATGGCAAAACGATTGCGTTCACACAGTTCGTGCCTGGAAAAACTCCCGCCTTCGCGACGCCGATCGCCGCGCCTAAAGGGGCGGAGTGGAATGCCCCCGTCCGCGTCTTTGACGATATGAGCTTTCGTTTCGATGGCGCCGGCTATCTGCGCGAAGGCGCCACACATGTGTTCACACTGTCGACTGACGGCGGCTCCGTGCGCCAAATTACCTCCGGTGAAGTCGATTTCAGTAATCCGCAATGGCTCGGTCAAGGAACCCTGCTTGTGCAAGGCAATATGGCCGAAGACCGGGACATGGATCCGGTTGAAAGTGAGATTTACGCCGTCAATCTCAGTGATCTTTCCCTGTCGCCTTTGACGAGCCGGGACGGTCCGGACGGCGGCGCTTCTGTTTCACCGGATGGGTCCCGCATCGCCTATGTCGGCTATGACGATATGCTCAAAGCCTATCAGGACACACGCCTTTACATCATGGACGCTGATGGATCGAACAAGCGCCAATTGGCGGCGGAAATTGACTCATCCTTCGGAGGTTTGTCGTGGAGCAGCGACAATCGGACGATTTACGCACAGGTCGAAAATAAAGGCGTCATCGATGTCATCGCGGTCGGCACGGGTAATGGCCGCGCGAAAACTGTGGCCACCAATATCGGCGGCACATCCATCGGGCGGCCCTATGCGAGCGGCAGTTTTAGTATTTCACAAACGGACACGCCGACCGTCGCCTTCACTATCGGATCAACGGACAAACCGGCAGACATCGCCGTGCAAACACCCGGACGATCCGCCCGCACTTTGACGGATCTGAATGCGGACCTATTACCCTATCTCGACATGGCCACGGTTGAAGAGATCAAAGTCGCCTCCTCCGTTGACGGTATAGAAATCGAAGCGTGGGTTGCCCTTCCCGCTGACTTCAAGGCAGACGGGAGCTTCCCGCTCATCCTTGAAATTCACGGCGGACCAAACACGATGTATGGCCCGTATTTCGCCAGCGAAATTCAACGTTATGCGGCAGAAGGCTACGTCACTGTTTATGTCAATCCACGCGGGTCAACAGGCTACGGTCAGGACTTCGCGCAATTGATTGATCTCGCCTATCCCGGCGATGATTATCAAGACCTGATGGATATCGTCGATAGCCTCGTCGAACGCTCGTATGCCGATTCAAAACGCTTGTTCGTCACAGGCGGTTCTGGCGGCGGCATCCTGACGGCTTGGACCGTGGGTAAGACGGACCGTTTTGCTGCGGCCGCGTCGGTCAAACCCGTTATCAATTGGATGACGATGGCCTTGGCCGCGGATATTGGACAATATGTGCGTCGTCACTGGATCCGCGCCGATCCGTGGAAGGACCCAGCCGCCTATCTTGATTTCTCTCCGATTATGATGGTCGATAAAGTCACGACCCCGACTCTGATGATGGTAGGGGAACAGGACTTCCGCACACCCGCATGGGAAGCGGAACAGTTCTACACGGGGCTGAAAATGAACGGTGTCGACACGGCCTTAATCCGTGTTCCGGACTCGCCACATTACATCGCGAGCCGTCCGAGCCGCCTGATCGCAAAGACGGATAATATCATGGGCTGGTTCGCGAAATATGACCCCGCCAAAATGGACGCAACCAAGACGGACCCGTCTGACTAGTCGACCCTCAGGTCATCCTAAAAACAGCGGCCCGGTTAGTCCGGGTCGCGCTCCCCCATATTCGCCTTGAGCGCTTGCATAGCAGAGCGGATGCGGGTTTTAACGGTCCCGAGCGGCAAGCCCGTTTCCTTGGAAATCTCTTTGTGCGTCTTAAATTCCATATAGGCCATCCGGATCGCCACCTGTTGCGACGGGGTTAGCTTGGCGATTTCGTCATTGACCCAATGACTATCCTGCTGCTCCATATAACCCGTCTCGGCACTCGGCACTTCTTCATCCGCAATGGTTTTCATCAACTCCGGGTCCCGCACATCCATGCGCCCATGTTTGCGCTGATGATCAATCCAGCGGTTACGCGTCATGCGGTAAACCCACGTCGCAAATGACGCCTTCGACGGATCGAACATATGTGCGCTGGTCCACACTTTGATCATCACATCTTGCACCGCGTCTTCCGCCGTAGACCCGCCCGCACCGCGCGCCATCAGCCACCCTATGAGCTTTGGACTGTAAACCTCGAACAGCGCCGTGAGCGCAGTCGCGTCACGATTATCCGCAATTGCGGTGAGCCATATGGCATCGCGCTTCGACGCTGACAGGGATTTTTCGGTCATCAGGGCTGCGCGGTTCGGAAGATGCGTGGCCTGCGCGGCTGGCGCGCGTTCAGCGTCAATTTCAGCCTGTGCCGTCGCGTCATTTCTCAAAACAGACGCCGATTGAGGTATCACTGAGCCCGCGCTACCCTCCTTTCCGTCTTTGCTTGAAATCGCCACGTCTCCTCCGGTTTGGGCTGGGTCGCTCAATTACGGACCCAACGCCTTCAACTTTTCGTATCTGAACGAGGTGCGTCTGTCACTCTAAACTCAGAATCGTGACGGGATGACCGCGCGGTACATCAGCCCACAGTTCGCCCACCGTCTGGCGAAATAGCGGGAGCTTCGGCCTTGCATTTCCGGTCTTTATTTCTTATGTTTCTGTTATGACAGAAATAACGAAAACAATTGATGTGATGCCCGAAGCCGTGCGTCGGTTCATCTTGCACTGGGGCGACATGGGGCAGCAATGGGGGGTAAACCGATCCATCGCGCAGATTCACGCGCTTCTCTACATCACCGAGCATCCCCTTCCCGCCGACGAAATCAGCGAAGCACTGGGAATTGCGCGCAGTAATGTCAGCAACAGTCTCAAGGAACTCATGGGGTATAAAATCGTCCGACGCGTTCCCGTCGCGGGCGAACGGCGCGATCATTTTACTGCCGAAACCGATGTGTGGGACTTAGCGCGCCGAATTGCCGCCGTCCGTAAGGCCCGCGAGATTGATCCGGCGCTCGAAACGCTTGCGCATTGCCTTAGCGACGCGGAGGGCGACATTCAGGTCTCGGACGAACAGCGTCGCCGCCTCCGCGAGATGCACGCCTTCACCGCCGATATGGACCGCTGGTACAGCCAAATGCAGGCGCTGCCCGTCCGCACCCTGACCCGACTTGTACGCCTCGGTGACCGGATCGTCGCGCTGCTTGGTTTAAGTAAAAGCTGACCGCACCTCGGAGGAGGCAATCATGACGCGATGGCAATGGTTTACGCAGGCAGGTCCGAAACCGATCTGGATCCGATACCTTCTGTTGATTGCGGCGGCCTCTGGCATGACGCGCTTCGCGCTCGGCACACAATGGATGCGTGAAAGCGCGGTGCTATACGTGCTCATCCCCTATCTTGTCGGGGTTCTCATTTATCTCGTGACACCTCCGGCATCCGGGATCGGGTTTTGGGCACGGCTGTGGACCCATATGCGGACGGCCTTGATAGTCATGTTGTCCACGTCACTGCTGCTCTTTGAGGGGTTCCTCTGTGTCGTTATGTTCCTGCCGATTTATTTTTTCTTCGCGATTCTGATCATCGCGACGAACTCGCGATATATGAAAGCCCCCAGCGACAGTATATTAAGCGAAAATAGTGACGGCGGACCCGGACAGCATCTGCGGTCTAGCCTGATTCCGATGATCATTGTGATTCTGTCTTTAGAAGGCATTCCCGGCACAGGGGTTTCACTCGGTCCTGACAAAGCGACCACCGTCAGTCGCACGGCTGTTCTCGACCTCACACCCGCACAAGTCCGCGCCAATATTATTGGTCATACTTATCCGGCCGCCGGGCGGTCTCGTTTCCTCGCGTTGTTTCCGCGCCCGATCTCCGTCGATGCTCAATCACTGGACATCGGCACGATACATACCGCGCATATGGAATATCGCCGTTGGGGATTGGCCCACATCAATGTGCACCGTGGCACGACAGTCATGGAATTCACGGAAAGCACCCCGACGCGGCTCCGGGCGCGCTTTATCCATGACGATAGTTACCTGTCGCATTACATGAATTTCGAGACGTGGGCGCTCGAGATGACCCCGCTCACAACGGGACAGACCCAAGTCACCATCACGGTCGGGTATGAGCGTAAGCTCGCCCCCGCATGGTATTTTGCACCGCTACAAAAGAAAGCCGTCGGTGACGGTCTGGATTACGCGCTGCGTGATATTCTTGGACCCGCACAATGAGAGATATCACGGCGAGGATAATCAAGACGCGCGAAGCGGACCCTGTCGCAGGGTGCGTCACTTGGGACCCGGTAAAATCACTTTGGTGGAGCGCAATAACCGCAGGTTGGATTATTGGAGGCTATATCTGGTTTAGTTGGGCCGCTGTGGCCGCGTTCTTTGTCGCGTGCGCTATCGTTCTGTGCGGAGGGCATTCGCTCGGGATGCATCGACGCTTAATCCATGAAAGCTTTGACTGCCCACACTGGCTAACGCTGATCGGGGTCTGGCTCGGAACGTTGGTGGGACTCGGCGGTCCACGCACCATGATGCACACACATGACCTACGCGACTGGGCTCAGCGGCAGGCGGATTGCCACCCCTATTTGCGTCATGGGCATGGCCCACTACGTGATTTTTCTGGCAAGTGCATGGTGCCTTAAAGCTCGACCACCCCCCAGACTTTGAGCCGAGTGCGCTCTATCAGTCCAGTCGCACGATGCAGCGCCTGCAATTGACGGCCTTCGCCCAACAGATTCCCGTGGCATTGCTTTTATTATGGGGCGGCGGCCCCGGATTTGTCGCGTGGGCGGTATGTGGCCGGATCAGCCTTTCAATCTTCGGACATTGGGCGGTCGGTTGGGTCGCCCACAATCAAGGTCATCGCGATTTCCATAATGAAGGACATTGCACCCAAGGGCATAATGTTCGTGGCTTTGGCCTCATCACCTTTGGCGAAGCCTATCACAACAACCATCACGCCTTTCCAGAGAGCGCGCGATTGGGTCTATTTCCGGGGCAGCCCGATCCCGGCTGGTGGGTTCTTCAAGCCTTGCGCAAGATGGGGTTAGTTTGGCATGTGGTTGAACCGGATGTCACGCCCATGACCCAGACAATGACGCAGACAATGACCCTTGAGAAACCCATCTGAAACCGCCCGCCGGGGTGTTTCAAATAACCCTCACCCCTTGCCGACGCGAAACTCTGGCTGTGCGATCTATTTGAGGAATTCTATTTTGAACGTCACGGGCCCATCCAACACGAGGTAATGCAAGACTGTGGGCTCTATGATCGCAGGGGCATGTATGTCGATGCGGTCCGTTATGGCCGGAAGACCGGGAATGACGAAATCAAGTTCGCCCTTCAAGACAATCAGGCGCCCCCAGACACCCGGCTTGGTGTCATGTTCCCGCGTTAATTTCTTCGGGACCGTCTGTTCTGTAAAAATTGGGGATTCGGCGTATTTCTTGACCGGCTCGGGTAATGTCGCTGCCATATCAATCTCCCACAGTAAGTAATTGGCTCAGTGCGGAGCGTTTTACGACAACATCCGCCAGACTGACCCTGTCTAAGACGGCATAAAAGGCGTCTTGGGCTTCGGCTAAGGCCTGTTTCAACCCGCAGGCGGGACGGATAGAGCAAGCGCCCCCGTCCACACGCATACAGTCAACGAGAGCCGTCCCCGCTTCCGTCGCGCGCACGAGCTCGCCGACATTAATGTCTTGCGCAAGCCGACTTAACGATATGCCCCCCGATCGTCCGCGTTCGGCGTGTATATAGCCCTCGCGCGCTAACCATTGCGCCGCCTTTGCCACATGATGGAATGAAATATCGTAGGAGGCCGCAATATCTTTGGCCGTGGATTTCTCGGCCTCATCGACCGCCAGGTAAATGAGCACGCGCAAGGCATAATCCGAAAACGTCGTAATATTCATAAACCCTCTCTTTCGGTAGGCCATACGCCCGCAGCTTGACGCCCCTATAAAGCTGATCTATATAATACGCAAATAGTTTACTTATTATAGGTTTATCATGGCTGTGCTCCGTCAACTCGCCGTAATTTTTCTGTTCCCGGGAACGACTGTTCTGTCTTCGCTCAATATTGCCGTCGATAGTGATGGCGGAATTTTCCGGTCCATGATCAACATGATCTTTTGGGGGATCATTGCGATGTTTTGCACCCTACCCTTTGTCATTCGCTAGAGATGTCAGCCCCCATTGATGAAGCGTGTATTAAAACAATCGTCCACGCCTTTTACGCGCGGGTTCGGCAAGACCCCGTTCTGGCCCCGATCTTTGCGACGAAAATTGCGGCTGAGGCTTGGCCTCAACATCACGACCATATCATTGATTTTTGGAGTTCTATTTTCCTCAAGACGGGGCGATTTACGGGCAATCCCATGCGCAAACATGTCGCCATAGAGGGCTTGACCCCAGCCCATTTCACGCGCTGGCTCGCTCTGTTCAAAGACACGGCCGACGCCGTCTTATTGCCAGAGCAGTCCGTTGCTATGCACGCCATGGCGCAACGGATTGCGCAAAGTCTGCAAATGGGATTGGCCTTTCACGCCGAAAGCGGAGGAGATAAAAACCACCCCTTCGTTGAGTTTGGCCTCAGGCCCTCAAAAGACACGGTTTAACCCCAGAGGTTATTCAAAGGCTACGTTGAGCCCCTAGTTTTTGGACGACACAGGCGCAACGCGCGCACATCCGCCCAACAAAAAAATGAACGAAGCGCTTTGGCTGCTGGCAATGTCGAAACAATTTGCGCGTGCTCAATGAGGCGCGGGATTTTTCCCCGTCAACCCGATCCCGGCGGGTAAGTCTATCAACGGTTAACGAAGATCAGGTTTGTTTGGAAGATTATCGAACCTGACTTAACGCCCATCAAAAACGAAGCGCAGTTTACGTCTTTGGTTCGCTATATCTTAGGCACGCCACGTCCATGGATTAATCCAAACATAAGCAATTGACAGTTATCGTTTATCGATGTATTTTTATCGAATGTCAGATATAAGTGTCCCGTCTCCCCGGTCAATCAAAGCCCTGAAGATTGCCGCGTCGGCTTGGTATACCCCGGTCTTAATCGGTCAGTGGATATTTGTTGCCTATATCCTTTATGCCTATGGCGGACCTCTTATCGCTGGCAACCCGGCCGGTATGAATGCGCATTTATCGGACGCCTATGTGCAGAGCCGAACATTTGGAAATGTCGCTGTGGCGGCGCATTTGGCGTTGGCAGTTATCATCCATTTCTTCGGGCCCTTGCAACTCGTGCCCGCCGTTCGCGCCAAGTTTCCCGCCTTCCACCGATGGTCTGGCCGGGCTTTTGTTGTCACCGTTATTATCGTTGTCGCCACTGGGGCCTATATGCTGGTGGCGCGCGGGATTGGCGCTTGGACCCTGCGGGCCGGATTCGCCTTCCAAGGATTTTTGATCTTATGGTTCGCTTGGCAAACCGTCCGTTATGCGCGGCAACGCAAATTCACTGTGCATATGCGTTGGGCCACGCGGTTATTCCTTGCCGCCAGTGCGGTCTGGTTCTTCAGAGTTCTGATTATGATCTGGTTTGTCCTGACGGGAGGCATCGGCATAGACCAATCGAATGGTACGGGGTGGTTTATCGACGCTATGTCAGTCCTACAATTCTTACCGGTCGTCTTGTACGAAGTTTACTGGCGGATCAAAGTTGGACCGAGTAGCCGCGTCCGCTTCGCCTTCGCTATCTTCCTGTGGTTCGCCGCGCTGGCCACCACAGTCGGCGTGGGTTTAACCACGCTGGGTATGTGGTTCCCCGTTTTGGGTTAGGCATGTCCGCACAAAGAAAGCCAAGACTTTGACCTCAAACCTGACAATCCAATTGTGAGCGTTTGAGAAGCTTGGATCGTGTGGACTCTGGAGATTAAAGTCCGTTTCCTCAGGACGACGTCTGCCGCTGATTTCCTACCTATCGCGCATCCGCCAAAAAAAAAGACCTGCCGTGAGGCAGGTCTTTTAATATAGATTGAGACCCCGACGTATTGAGACGTCGGCGCTCTGACGTCAAAAGCTCATTAAGGAGCTTTTGCCTGACGCTATGCGTCAGCCGCTTCTGCGCGTTCGCGATCGATTTTGCCTTTGGCACTTTCGTCCCGGTCAACAAATTCGATAACAGCCATAGGCGCGTTATCGCCATAGCGGTAACCGGCTTTCATGATGCGAATATAACCGCCGGAGCGTTCCGCATAGCGTGGGCCGAGAATATCAAAAAGCTTCCTAGCTTGTTCCTTGTTCCGCATACGCGCGATGGCGATACGGCGGGAGCCAAGATCGCCTTTTTTGGCGAGTGAGACGAGCTTCTCTACGAATGGACGAAGCTCTTTGGCTTTCGGCAATGTCGTGACGATTTGCTCGTGCTCGACGAGGCTCGATGACATGTTTGCGAACATAGCCTTACGGTGTGAGGCTGTTTTGTTCAGTTTGCGGTGGGCAATGCGATGGCGCATGGCAAAAATTCCTTAGCTTTAAAACGTGCGACCTGAAATCAGGCGTTCTCTTTTATGAGAGGAGCCTAGATATGATCGTCGTATTTCTTGGCGAGTTCTTCAATGTTTTCTGGTGGCCAGTTTGGCGCATCCATACCGAGGTGCAGACCCATAGCGGCGAGCACTTCTTTGATCTCGTTCAGAGATTTGCGACCAAAGTTCGGGGTCCGGAGCATTTCGGCTTCGGATTTTTGAATCAGATCACCAATGTAAACGATATTATCGTTCTTGAGGCAGTTGGCTGAACGCACAGATAACTCAAGCTCATCAACCTTACGCAGCAGCGCTGGGTTAAAGTCGAGCTCTGGCTTCTCTTCGCCGCGAACCGTGTCTTCTGGATCATCAAAGTTGACGAAGACTTGGAACTGATCCTGAAGGATCCGCGCAGCAACAGCGATAGAATCCTCAGGCGACACAGCACCATTGGTTTCGATATCGATTAGCAGCTTATCATAGTCGAGCACTTGGCCTTCGCGAGTATCTTCGACGCGGTAAGCCACGCGTTTGACGGGCGAATAAAGCGCATCAATCGAAATCAGACCAATCGGCGCATCTTCGGGACGGGACGCTGACGCAGGGACATAGCCTTTACCAGAGGTAATGGTCAGTTCCATACGGATGTCGGCGCCTTCGTCGGCGGTGCAGATGATGTGATCTTTATTGAGGATTTCGACGTCAGCCGTTTCTTCAATATCGTGACCTGTGACAGGACCTGAACCCGTATGACGGAGCAGGACTTTCTTAGGACCTTCCGCGTGCAAACGGACCGTCAGGCCTTTAATGTTAAGAACGATATTCGTGACGTCTTCGCGGACGCCCGGGATAGATGTAAATTCGTGAACGATACCGTCGATCTGCACAGCCGAGACAGCCGACCCTTGCAGGGACGACAATAGGACGCGACGCAGCGCATTACCCAGTGTCATACCAAAGCCACGCTCCAACGGCTCAGCCGTGATCGTGGCTTTGCGTTCTGGATTACGGCCCGGTTCGATTTCCGGGTTGATCGGACGGATAAGCTCTTGCCAGTTCTTTTCGATCATGGTGGGTTCCCTCTCCTGGGAAAACCCCGATATTCGGGGCTGTAAGCCTTGCCGGAAACGTCTCTCCGGCAGGCTGTAGAAACTAACTCGGCGTAGACGTGCCGATTAAACCGAAGCGTCTAAACGCGACGGCGCTTAGGCGGACGACAGCCATTGTGTGGAATTGGTGTCACGTCACGAATAGTCGTGATGGTGAAACCAGCCGCTTGCAATGCACGGACAGCCGATTCGCGACCAGAGCCAGGACCGTTCACATTGACTTCCAATGTGTTCATGCCGTGCTCTTGAGCTTTTGCTGCGGCGTCTTCTGCGGCGACCTGAGCTGCATAAGGAGTCGATTTACGCGATCCTTTAAAGCCCATTGTCCCTGCAGACGACCAAGCAACAGCGTTACCCTGTGCGTCGGTGATGGTGATGATTGTATTGTTGAATGTTGAATTCACGTGGGCAACGCCCGATGTGATGTTCTTGCGATCCGCACGGCGGACGCGACCTGGTTCCTTAGCCATTGTTTCGTCCTACTTCTTCTTGCCGGCAATGGCTTTGGCGGGACCCTTACGGGTACGAGCATTGGTATGTGTCCGCTGACCACGGGTCGGAAGACCACGACGGTGACGCAGGCCACGATAGTTACCCATATCCATAAGGCGCTTGATGTTCTGGCTAACTTCGCGGCGCAGATCACCTTCGACCATGTGGTCGCGATCAATCGCTTCGCGAATGCTCAAAACTTCAGAATCAGTCAGATCTTGGACACGACGATCGTCAGCAATGCCAACGGCCGTGACGATCTCGAGGGCTTTCGCCGGACCGATACCATGGATATACGTGAGCGCGATTTTTACGCGCTTATTGGTCGGGATATTTACCCCAGCGATACGAGCCACAATGCTCTTCCTTCTTCCTGGCGAACCTAGACCGGGATGGTCGGGTGCGCTTTGGACCGCAATGGCAGTCCGCTTGTTTCTTGTGCTCTTAATACAAAGAGCGTTTCCCATAGGGATATAGGCGGATTACGCGCCACCTTCGCGAAGGGCGCTCCCTTAATCCGCAACCACAGTTCCGTCAACAGGAACGCAGCAGCGATGTCAGTCAGCGTGAGAAAAGACGTGCGAAGAAACCCTTTTTCTGAGGGCTTTTTGCGGCCTTGATCATCTTTAGCACATCACCGACCTGAGTCGACACAGATTCGATGCTCTGCATCCCATCAACTTCGGCTAATTTGCCCTGTGCCACATAATACGGGAGCAACGGGGCCGTCTGTTTATTGTAATTTCCGAGACGAATCGCGAAACTCTCAGGATTATCGTCTTTGCGTCCCTGTTCTGCGAATCGCGTCTTGATCCGGTCCATCAGTGCGGTGTCATCCACGACCAAACGAATGACCGAGTCGATCGCCATGCCGCGTGACGCGAGCGCAGCATCAAGCGCTTCGGCTTGCGGCACTGTACGCGGGAAACCATCATAGATGAACCCGGCCGCGTCAGGATTTTGATTAATTTGATCTTCGATCAGCGCGATCACGATGTCATCAGAGACCAAGTCCCCGCGCTGCATGATCAGCTTAACGCGTTCGCCGAGCTCTGAGCCGCTAGCCACAGCGGCGCGTAACATATCGCCCGTTGAAAGTTGGATAAGCGCGTGATCGGCGACAAGCCGTTTGGCTTGTGTGCCTTTGCCAGCCGCAGGAGGGCCGAACAAAATGAGATTTAGCTTTCGATCAGTCATCGACATGTGCTCCCCACCCCTGCGGGCTTACTTTTTAGCTCTACGGCGCATGCGTGATTTCTTGATCAGGCCTTCATACTGGTGCGCGATCAAGTGCGACTGAATCTGCGCGACCGTATCCAAGGTCACAGAAACAATAATCAGCAAGCTCATCCCGCCGATCAGCATCGCGACAGACGGTGGAATTCCGTCATTCTGCGCAATCACAAGCTCAGGCACAACACAGACAAAGGCGACATAAAACGCGCCGATAAACGTCAGGCGAGACAAGACATAGCTGAGGTAATCAGCCGTCCGCGCGCCCGGACGAATACCGGGAAGAAAACCGCCATTCTTACGCAAATTATCCGCCACATCATCTGGCTTGAAAACGTAAGGAACGTAGAAATAACAAAAGAAGACAATCAGCAAGGCATACAGCGCGAGATAGATCGGCTGACCATAACCAAGCGCAGCCAGAAGCGTTGTCGCCACGCCAGACGCGCCGGAACCATCTTGGCCCAGCATAAGAGGCGCGAGTGTTGTTGGCAGGATCAAAAGCGAGCTTGCAAAGATCGGTGGGATAACACCGGCCGTATTGAGCTTAAGCGGCATAAAGGAGCTTTCGCCCCCGAACTGACGGCCCCGCGCCATTTGACGCTTTGGATATTGCACCAACAGGCGACGTTGCGCGCGTTCGACGTAAACAATCAGCATCGATAGGGCGATAAACATCACGATGAGGAAGATCAGGAGTTGCGTCGAGACAACAGAAGACGAGCTATTCAGCGAGAAGACCTGGAAGATCGCGCGCGGCAGCTCTGCAACAATACCCGCGAAGATGATCAAAGAAACGCCGTTACCGACACCCCGCGCCGTGATCTGTTCACCAAGCCACATCAGGAACATCGTCCCGCCGACCAATGTAATCACAGTCGAAGTTTGGAAGAACACACCCGGATCAATCGCCGCACCGGATTTTTCAATCAGCTTGGCCACACCAAAGGCTTGGAACGCCGCGAGAACGAGCGTGAGGTAGCGCGTATATTGGTTGATCTGTTGGCGGCCTTGCTGGCCCTCTTTGTCCAGCTCTTTTAGGCTTGGAACAGACCCCTTCATCAGCGTCATAATGATCGACGCAGAGATGTAAGGCATCACGTTAAGCGCGAAAATCGCCATCCGTTCTACGGCACCGCCAGAGAACATATTCAATCGGTCGCCAAAGCCACCGGATGTGCCGCTGCTGAGAAAGCTCTCAAACATACCTAAATCGACACCCGGAACCGGGATGTAGGTTCCAAGGCGATAGATGACGAGAATACCGAGAGTAAAGAGAAGGCGCTGCTGCAGCTCCTTGGCCTTAAAAAAGGTCCCGGGCCGGAAGTTCTGCGCAAGCTGTTCTGCGGCTGATACCATGATCGAAGGTCCTCTTCGCGAACGCGCGAAGAAATGACGCGGCGTTGCGGATATCTTCCTTAGCTAGGGACGGTGTCCCAAAAGCGAAAGACCCCGCCGCAGTTGCGCCGGGGTCAAATGGGGTAGGCTAACTAGAATTCGCCTAGCTTGCCTTCGTTTTTGGCAAGCAAGTAGTAGAATGTGACGCGGTTTTTCATCCGTGTCGGCTTCATGGTTTCACAGACGGCTTTCACCTTCTCCATGGCCGCATCTTTATCATCGATGCCCAACTTTTTCTTCATGAAGCCTTTGACGATTGTTTCCAATTCCGTCTCATCACTACACGACACATATTTCGCGTCGCGGTTTGAGAGTGACGCCCCGAGATATTTCTCGATTTTTGTCACAACGGCATTGTCCGCATCAGCATCATAATCCTGCGTTTTGGCAAGATACTCAGAGTCAGCATCGTCTTTTTTGGCAGCGGCCTTTTTAGCCGGTGCTTTTTTCGCAGGCTTATCTTCAGCCACAACATCAGCTTTTTTCGCTTTTGCAGGCTTCTTGGCTTTCGGCTCTGTGCCGTCTGCTTTGTCTTTCATCACGCGCTCAGGCTTACCTTCGACCATTGTGATGGAGCCTTTGGCCCCCTCAACAATCGCGAGAGCACCTTTTGTCGCGGATGCAACGTGAAGATCCAATGGCTGGCTCAATTCACCGGCACCGATGATGCGAACACCATCATGTGAGCGGCGGATAACACCCGCGCGGACAAGGGCTTCGGCGTCAAGCTTGTCGCCTTTTTTGATTTTACCGGCTTGGATCGCGCGCTCTAGGTTCACGATGGACAGCTCAGCAAAACGCAAACGGTTCGGCTTGTTAAAACCACGTTTCGGCAGGCGCATGTGGATCGGCATTTGGCCGCCCTCAAAGCCATTGATCGAAACACCGGAACGGGATTTCTGACCTTTGACACCACGACCGCCGGTTTTACCTTTACCGGAGCCGATACCACGACCGACACGTTTACGGGCTTTTGTTGCGCCCGGATTGTCTGATAATTCGTTCAAACGCATTGTATTTACCTTTCGAGAGGTTTCCGAAGACTCAAGGAGCCGGGGGACTACTCTTCGACGATCTCCACCATGTGGGAGACTTTTTTGATCATGCCGCGCACAGACGGCGTATCTTCGAGCTCACGGACGCGGCCCATTTTATTCAGTCCAAGACCAACCAGGGTTTGGCGCTGATCCGGCTTACGACGAATCGGCGAGCCTGTTTGGCGAACCTTTAATGTTTTCTTGGCAGCCATCTAAGCCTCCAATGCTTCCGGTGCAGATGCGCCGTCGGAGCGACGCTCGACGATATCTGCGACCTTCTTACCGCGCTTAGACGCGACAGTCCGTGGGCTTTCCATACGCTTTAGCGCATCAAAAGTCGCCCGAACCATGTTGTAAGGATTGGACGTCCCGATGGATTTGCCAACAACATCCTGAATGCCGAGGCATTCAAGAACAGCCCGCATTGGACCACCTGCGATCACGCCAGTCCCGGGAGGGGCTGCACGCATCATGACTTTACCAGCCCCGTGACGTCCTTTGACATCATGGTGCAAGGTCCGGCCTTCCCGCAAGGGCACGCGGATCATTGTTTTCTTGGCTTCTTCAGTCGCCTTACGGATGGCTTCTGGCACTTCACGTGCCTTACCCTTACCGAAGCCGACCCGGCCTTTTTCATCACCTACGATGACGAGTGCGGCGAAACTCATGTTCCGGCCCCCCTTAACAGTCTTAGCCACACGATTAATGTGGACGAGACGGTCAATGAACTCGCTGTCTTGTTCGTCGTTACGACCGCCGCGGCGGTTGTCATTTCTGCCTGCCATATCGTTTATCCTAGAATTTCAGGCCGGCTTCACGCGCGGCGTCAGCCAGCGCCTTGACGCGGCCATGATAAAGATAAGCGCCGCGATCAAAGACCACGTCGGTGACACCCGCTTTGGTTGCGCGTTCGGCGATCAAAGTGCCGATCCGTGTTGCCGCAGCAACGTCGGACCCTTTTTGGCTCTTATCTTCAAGCGTCGAGGCGGAAGCAACGGTGATGCCCTGTGCATCGTCGATCACCTGAACCGAAATATTCTTGTCGGAACGAGTAACTGACAAACGCGGACGACCTTGCGAATGTTTTTTGAGACGACGACGAACGCGTTGCGCCCGGCGTTTCATTAATTTGTGGGCAGTGGAAGCCATTACTTCTTCTTCCCTTCTTTCTGGCGCACATATTCGCCAACATAGCGAACACCCTTGCCTTTATAAGGCTCAGGTTTGCGGAAGGCGCGAATTTCAGCTGCGACTTGACCGACTTGCTGCTTGTTGATCCCGGAAACGATCACTGATGTTGGCTTAGGCGCCTCAATCGTGATGCCGGCAGGCGGTGTGTAATTAATATCGTGAGAGTAACCGAGCTGCATCGTCAGGCCAGTGCCTTGTGCTTGCGCGCGATAACCAACGCCCCGGAGTTCCAGCGCTTTGCTGTAACCCTTTGTGACGCCTTCAATCATGTTTGAGACCATTGTGCGGGCCATGCCCCACATAGCGCTGGCGTTTTTGACGCCCTCAACATCCGTGATTGTCAACTCATTATCCTTGAACTCTCCGACAACGGCGTCGGGAAGCACGAAGGATAGCTCTCCTTTCGGTCCTTTGACCGAAATGGACTGGCCCTTTTGCGTCAGCGTGACGCCAGCAGGGACTGCGATGGGCTTTTTGCCGATTCGTGACATTGCTCGCCCTTTCCTAGGAGACTTGACAGAGGACTTCGCCGCCGACGTTATGTTCGCGGGCAGCGGTGTCGCTCATGACGCCCTTGGGCGTGGACAAGATGGCGATGCCAAGACCGTTACGGACTTGTGGCAACGTTTTGACCGAAGAATATACGCGGCGGCCGGGTTTAGAAATCCGTTTAATTTCACGGATAACGGCGTCGCCTTCGTAATATTTCAATTCGATGTTAAAGACGCGAAAGCCCTTATCATCTTTGGCTT
This sequence comes from Algimonas arctica, assembly GCF_014652695.1. Taxonomy (GTDB): domain Bacteria; phylum Pseudomonadota; class Alphaproteobacteria; order Caulobacterales; family Maricaulaceae; genus Litorimonas; species Litorimonas arctica. The sequence goes on along the minus strand of NZ_BMZH01000006.1, from coordinate 9,578 downwards.
CAGAGAAACCGCGGATGAAGCCTTCGTCAGCGAGCACGTTCAAGACGGCGCCGCGAAGATTAGAGGCGGGTGTCGAGACCGACGTACGGCCCCGCATGATCGCATTACGAATACGCGTGAGCATATCGCCGAGGGGATCGGAAAAAGACATGGTCTACCCTCCTACCAACTGGATTTCGTGAGACCAGGGATCAGACCCTGGCTACCGTATTCGCGCAATGCGATCCGGCTCATTTTCATTTTCCGGTAATAACCGCGCGGACGACCGGTAACCTGACAACGGTTACGGATACGCGAAGGGGCTGAATTCCGCGGCAAGGCCGCAAGTTTCAACTGAGCGCCGAAACGCTCTTCGACCGGAAGGTCTTTGTCGCGGGCAATATCTTTAAGCAGTGCGCGTTTCGCGGCATACTGAGCCACCAAACGTTGACGCTTTAGATTGCGTTCGACTGAACTGACTTTAGCCATTCAAATTTTCTCCTGTGCGGGGAGAACCCTATATGTTGAGGGGTTCCCGCTTAGCTCGTTGCGTTCGCTTTTGGTCCGACGTCCGATTATTTACGGAAGGGGAACGAAAGCGCGGCCAACAATGCCTTGGCTTCTTCATCTGTTTTGGCGCTGGTTTGCACCACGATATCCATACCACGAGTGGCATCGGACTTGTCATAGCTGATCTCTGGGAAAACCAACAGGTCATTCAGACCCATGGCAAAGTTCCCATTACCGTCAAAGCTCTTAGCGTTCAGTCCGCGAAAGTCACGAACGCGCGGCAGTGCAATGTTGGTTAGACGATCCAAAAATTCCCACATCCGGTCACGACGGAGCGTGACTTTGGCGCCAATGATCATGCCGTCACGAAGCTTAAAGCCCGCAATGGATTGTTTGGCGATTGTCGGAACAGGTTTTTGACCCGCAATCAGTGTGAGCTCTTCGATCGCAGCTTGGACTTTTTTCTTATCCGCAACGCCTTCACCGAGACCCATATTAAGGACGACTTTTTCGACCGTGGGAATCTGAAGCTCGTTGGAATAACCAAACTGCTCTTTAAGGGCCGGGCGGATCTCGTCACGATAGACGGCCGCGAGGCGAGGTTCATAAGGCTTAGACATCGATGACTTCTCCCGATTTACGGGCGACGCGGACTTTTTTACCATCCTTGAGCGTCTTGAAACCAACGCGCGTTGGAACATCATCACGGGGATCGATGTGCGCGACATTGGAAATGTGGATCGGGGCTTCGAACTGTTTGATGCCGCCTTCAGGGTCAGTCTGACTGGCCCGGACGTGACGTTTTACAACGCGAACGCCTTCGACAACAACACGGTCCTCTTTAGGAATGACACGAAGGACGTTGCCCTTCTTGCCTTTATCCGCACCGGCGATGACGACAACATAGTCGCCTTTTTTGATCTTCGCAGCCATGACTACAGCACCTCAGGTGCGAGCGAGACGATCTTCATGTGGTTCTTAGCACGCAGTTCGCGAGGAACAGGGCCAAAGATCCGCGTGCCGATGGGCTCGCCGTTATTATTGATAATGACGGCAGCATTGCCATCAAAGCGGATGACAGAGCCGTCACGACGTTGAATGTCCTTACGAACACGAACGACGACGGCCTTACGGACGTCACCCTTTTTTACTTTACCGCGAGGAATGGCTTCCTTCACAGAAACGACAATCGTGTCGCCAACATGTGCGTAGCGGCGTTTTGATCCGCCCAGCACCTTGATGCACTGCACGCGGCGGGCCCCGGAATTATCCGCGACCTCCAGATTGGATTGCATCTGAATCATTGGTCTCTCCTAAGCTTGGGAGTCTCGCGCACATCTGCCTAAGCAGATGTGACGACTTCCCAGGTCTTGGTTTTGCTCTTGGGCGGGCACTCAATAATGCGAACTTTATCGCCTACTTTGTGCACGTTTTGCTCGTCGTGTGCCGCGTAACGCTTGGACCGACGAATTGTCTTTTTCAGCAGCGGGTGCAGGAACTGACGCTCAACTTTGACGACGATTGTCTTGTTACCCTTATCAGACACCACTGTGCCTCGCAGAATACGTTTTGGCATAGCGCTTACGCCTCCGCTTTCTTGTCAGTCTTCGTAGCCGTGGCTTTACGCTGGACTTGAAGTGTTTTGACCCGCGCAACAGCCCGGCGAACTTCACGAACGCGTGCTGTGCTTTGAAGCTGACCGGTTGCATCTTGGAAGCGCAGGTTGAATTGCTCTTTCTTGAGCATCAACAGCTTTTCCGACAACTGATCGTCAGTCATCTGGCGCAATTCGCCAACTTTGAGATTTTTATCGGCCATTTTAGTTGCCCTCACCCGGACGTGTGACGATTCTTGTCTTGATCGGAAGCTTCGCAGCGCCGAGGCGCAGAGCTTCGCGAGCGACTTCATCGCTAACACCGTCGATTTCGAACATGACACGACCCGGCTTGACCTTACAGGCCCAGAATTCAACCGAACCCTTACCTTTACCCATACGGACTTCAGTAGGCTTTTTTGTCACTGGCACATCCGGGAAAATCCGGATCCACACGCGACCGGCACGTTTCATGTGACGCGTGATCGCGCGACGAGTCGCTTCGATCTGGCGTGCTGTTACCCGCTCAGGCTCGAGAGCCTTAAGACCGTAGGAGCCGAAATTCAGGGCCGTGCCACCTTTGGCAGTGCCTTTAATCCGACCCTTATGGGCTTTGCGGAACTTGGTTCTCTTTGGCTGACGCATCTCGCCTGCCTCCTAGTTCGTACGAGCTGGACGTCGTCCGCCGCGATCGCCACCACGACCGCCCCGGTCGCCGCCTGCGCGCGAGCGTGTATCGCCCTGCTCTGTCATACGGCGTTCATGGGCATATGGGTCATGCTCCATGATCTCGCCTTTATTGATCCACACTTTGATCCCGATGATGCCCATGGCAGTCATCGCGCGTGCAGTCCCGTAGTCGATGTCGGCGCGCAATGTATGCAACGGCACGGCACCTTCTTGATATTGTTCAACCCGGGCAATCTCGGCACCGCCAAGACGTCCACCCAATTTGATCTTACAGCCTTTAGCACCCATGCGCATCGCGCTTTGCAGCGACCGCTTCATGGCGCGACGGAAAGAGACGCGACGTTCAAGCTGTTGGGCAATGCCTTCAGCAACGAGGTTCGCATCGACTTCCGGCTTGCGGACTTCGACAAGATTGATGAACACTTCGCCATCAACCATCGTCGCAACACGTAGACGCAGGCTTTCAATGTCAGCGCCTTTTTTACCGATCACAACACCCGGACGCGCCGTGTAGATTGTGATGCGGCATGTTTTGTGCGGACGCTCGATAACGATGCGAGACACAGAGGCGTTTTTAAGTTCTGACGTCAGGAAATTCCGGATCGTCAGATCTTGGTGAAGCAAATCACCAAAATCGTTCGTGTTGGCATACCAGCGTGACTGCCAAGTGCGATTGATACCGAGGCGAAGGCCGATCGGATTGATCTTCTGACCCATTACGCGGCCTCCTCTTCAGACACTTCCTTGACGACAATTGTCAGCTCGGAAAACGGCTTGAGAATCTGCGCGCCGCGACCGCGAGCCCGGGCCCGGAAGCGCTTCATAACGAAGTTCTTACCGACATAGGCTTCGGAAACGATCAGATTATCGATGTCCAGATTATGGTTGTTCTCAGCGTTCGCGATCGCGCTTTCCAGCACCTTTTTCACGTCACCGGAAATCCGCTTATGCGAGAATTCCAAGTCAGCCAAGGCGACGTCCACTTTCTTGCCACGGATCAACTGAGCCACAAGGTTCAGTTTGATCGGCGAGATGCGGATCATACGCAGCTTAGCGCGCGCTTCATTGTCGGCGAGCCGACGCGGTTGTTTTTGCTTACCCATCGGTCTCTATCTCCGCTTGGCTTTTTTATCAGCCGCGTGGCCGTAATAAGTGCGGGTTGGCGAAAATTCACCGAGCTTGTGACCGACCATGTCTTCATCGACGAGCACAGGCACGAATTTTCGGCCATTATGAACCTGAAATGTCAGGCCTACAAAATTTGGCATAATTGTCGAACGACGCGACCATGTCTTGATCGGTTTACGACGACCTTCGGCATGAGAAGCCTCGGCCTTTTTCAGAAGGTAACCGTCAACAAACGGCCCTTTCCAGACGGAACGTGGCATAGTTTCGTCCTTTCCTAGCGCTTCTTCTTCGCATGACGCGAACGAATGATGAATTTGTCAGTAGCCTTGTTCGAGCGCGTCCGTGCGCCCTTCGTCGGCTTACCCCAAGGTGTCACAGGGTGACGACCACCGGATGTCCGACCTTCACCACCACCGTGGGGGTGATCGACCGGGTTCATGGCCACACCGCGAACAGAAGGACGAACGCCCAACCAACGCTTACGGCCAGCTTTACCGAGGTTAATGTTCATGTGATCCGGGTTGGAAACCGCCCCAACAGTCGCAAGACATGTCTGGTGGATCATCCGCATCTCGCCTGATTTCAGACGCACCTGCGCGTAACCTTCAGACCGACCGACAAGCTGCGCATAGGCACCGGCGGAACGAGCAATCTGCCCGCCCTTACCTGGCTTCATTTCGATGTTATGAACGATTGTCCCGACAGGCATAGAGCGAAGCGGCATGGTATTGCCCGGCTTCACGTCTGCTTTTTCGGCTGACAAGACTGTGTCACCTGCCGCGAGGCGTTGTGGCGCAAGGATGTAAGCTTTTTCGCCGTCTTTATACTGGATCAATGCGATGAAAGCGGTCCGGTTCGGATCATATTCCAAACGGACAACTGTGGCTTCCATGCCAACCTTATTCCGTTTGAAATCAATCATCCGGTAAAGGCGCTTGTGACCCCCGCCCTGACGGCGAGATGTAATGCGGCCTGTGTTGTTGCGACCGCCGGTCTTTGTCAGACCTTCAGTAAGCGCCTTTTCAGGACGCCCTTTGTGCAACTCGCTACGGTCAACCTGAACCAGGTGACGCCGCGATGGGCTTGTTGGGTTAAATGTCTTCAATGCCATGGTTCTAGAGCCCCGTCGCAATGTCGATGGTGTCGCCGTCTTTCAGCGTAACAATGGCCTTCTTGACGTCATTCCGACGACCCGGACGACCACGAAAGCGCTTTGTCTTCCCTTTGGTCAAGATCGTGTTGACGGCCATGACGGAGACATTGAACAGCTGTTCGACAGCAGTTTTTATTTCCGGCTTCGTGGCAGACAAAGGCACTTGGAAAACAATCTGGTTGTTCTCAGCGACGATAGTCGATTTTTCAGTAATGACGGGTGTCAGAACTGTATCATAATGTTTGGCGTTCGCGCTCATTTTAGACGCTCCTGCAGGGCTTCGACAGCGTCTTTAGACAAGACCAATGTGTGACGACGTAGAATGTCATACACGTTGGCACCTTGGCTTGGCAGCACGTCGATGTTTGGAATGTTGCGTGCAGCGCGACCAAAGACCGTATCAACCTCAGAACCACCCACGATCAGCGCATTTGTCACGCCCATCGCTTCGAGTTGCTTGCGCAACATGGCTGTTTTGGCTTTTTTGATGCTCAGCGTATCAACGATGATCAACTCACCCGCTGATTGCTTGGCTGACAAAGCGTGACGCAATGCCATTTTGCGGACCTTTTTCGTCAGGTCATGCGCGTGGCTGCGTGTGCGTGGACCGTGCGCTTTTGCACCGCCGCGGAACTGTGACACAGATCCGTTACCGTGACGCGCTGAACCGCCGCCTTTTTGATTACCAATACGCTTCGTTGTCTTAGAGACATCGCCGCGCTCTTGCACTTGGTGTGTGCCTGCTTGGCGCTTGGCTAGCTGATAGCGGACCATGCGGTGCAGGATATCTTTGCGTGGCTCTTGGCCAAAGACAGCGTCATCAAGGTCGACAGAGCCGCCCTTTTTGCCGTCGAGTGTTGTCACATCGATCTTCATGACTACTCTTCCTCGCCTTTAGACGCCGCAGCATCAGCAGCCGGAGCCGCCTTTGCTTTAGAAGCTTTAGGCGCGTCCATTGTAAATTTACCTGGCATCGGCAGATCCGTTGCTTTCACGCCTTTGACAGCGTCACGCAACTCAATCCACGCACCCTTGGAACCCGGAACGTGTCCGTGAACCAAAACCAGACCCTCTTCAGCATCAACACGTGCAACCGTCAGGTTTTGCAAAGTCCGGCGAACCGCACCCATGTGACCCGCCATCTTCTTACCTTTGAAGACGCGGCCCGGATCCTGACACTGCCCTGTAGAGCCGTGTGAACGGTGTGAGATTGACACACCGTGTGTGGCCCGAAGACCACCAAAATTGTGACGCTTCATCGCGCCAGCGAAACCCTTACCGACAGTAATGCCGGAGGCGTCGATTTTCTGACCCGGAACAAAGTGCTCCGCAGACATCGCTGCGCCGACTTCGATCATATTATCCGGAGAAACGCGGAATTCGACGAGTTTCTGTTTCGGCGTTACGCCCGCTTTACCGAAGCGCTCGCGCTCCGCTTTAGACACGCGTTTGACCTTCGCTTCACCAGAACCGAGCTGCAAAGCGGCGTAGCCGTCGCGCTCAGGAGTTTTTTGCGCCACAACCTGACACCCTTGCAGGTCCAGAACAGTGACAGCGATATGGTTGCCGGCGTCGTCATAAACCCGGGTCATCCCGAGTTTGCGCGCCAATAATCCTGATCGTTGCATCAGTAGGTTATCCTTCATGAAGTACACCTGATGACCCTCATTGGTCTTCGGGCGTCATATGAACAGTGTTTTGGGAGATAGACTAACGACAAATACAAAATCAGGCCAGCACGCTATCAGAGCGTCTGGCCGTCTTTTAGTCCAATGTCGTGAGCCGCGTCTGCCTAAGCACTGCCAGCTATGAACATCGCGGGCTTTATGGAGATGATTCCGAGTCGTCAACAGCAGAAGTGCAGATTGCCTCACCTTTCACATTTACGTTCAGGATACACACCTTAAAGTTGTAAAAATATATAGCGCCTACGTAATTGACTTTCGGTGCCTCAGAACATTAAGGGTGTATACATGATAGATACACGTAGAGAGGGAGAGCGCGAACTTGTAATAGTTCTGATCGTGCTCGTGACAATCGCTCTATTTCTTTTTGGTACTTATTGCTTTGTGGCTGGTCAGCCCCCGTTCCTTGGCAATGTCTTATCCTTTCTTCCCGCCGCATTTGTCGCAGCGTTTGGGTTCGTCATGAATCTCACGTGGGGGCTTTCACGCCACCTAGATATTTTGATCAGAGAAATGAATGAAACATCGGCCGGGGAAACCGCGGTTTTTCTATTCCTTTTTCTCTTGGCCAGCGTGGTTTGGGTTGGGTCGGTCTTTTTTGAAAAGTCGGGCTCCGCAGCCATGGCCGAGAAAGCATTCTTTAGTGCAACCGGAGCCCTACTTGGCACGAACATTGGCCGAAACCGTCAAAAGAATAGGCATAAACATCAATCAAAGGAATCAGGTCAATGATCTCCAGCATTCGTCAGATAACCATATCGTCTATGGAGGAGCGAGGCACGAATCTCCTCAGAGAAGTTGTCGCTGGCATCGCACTGTTCCTCAGCCTGTCTTATATATTCATTGTGAATCCGACTATTCTTGCGGAATCCGGCATACCGGCTGGCGCGGCATTCTTCGCTACAGTTGTTACATCGGCCGCCTTCACAATTTGGATGGGGGTATATTCAAAATTACCCTTTGCTGTCGCGCCCGGACTTGAATCGAGTAGTTTTTTCGTTTTTGTCGTCGTCGTTTCGTTGGGGTTTAGCTGGCAACAAGCTCTTGGTTTGGTCTTCTGGTCCGGGATATTGTGTGTTCTTCTGACGTTGATACCTATCCGACCCAAGATTATTGATGCCATTCCAGAAGGATTAAGAGCAGCGATTACCGCCAGTGTAGGTATATTTGTCTTAGTTATCGGCCTTGTTGTGACCGATGTCCTGACTTTTGAAAATGGACTGCTGACCGGTATTGGGGAGTTCGCCAATCCAAAACTCGTTCTTTTGGTACTCGGCTTAGTCATTTCAGTGGTCTTAGCCTGGAAACCGCTCCGCTTTCCCGCCGGCATGCTGATTGCAATTATTATTTGTTCGATTGTCGCCAGACCACTCGGAATCGTGGCTGACACCCCCGCCGCTGAACCTGAACAATTCACACAAGCGATCGGTCGTTTGGATATCTTTATTATTTTTACAGACCCCCGTGCTTGGGCAGCCTTATTGATCTTCTTTATGATCGACTTTTACGGCAGCATTGGGAAGTTTATTGGCCTTACGCGCGGTACGAATTTGGCTGATATTCCTGAAATCAAAGACCCTAAGGCGGCCCTTTATGTTGACAGTTTGGGGACGGTTGGCGGTTCGCTTATGGGAACATCGACAATCATCACCTTTGTCGAGAGCTCTATCGCCATTAAACAAGGCGGAAGAACGGGACTGGTTGCCGTCGTTGCCGGGGTATTGATGCTGCTCAGCTTAATGTTCGCCCCATTAGTACAACTCGTTCCGGTTGCTGCCGTTGGCGGTGTTCTTGTCTTTGTCGGCTTACTGCTACAACCGACGACCGAGTTAATTGATGCCGCATATGGCACGAAAGACCCCGGCAGCCGCTTAGATTACTTTGACCTTATTATTATCGTCGTCATGGGTGCGATCGCATTCCTCACTTTTAGCTTAGACAAATCCATGCTGTTTGGTTTTGTGGCTTATAGTCTCAAGCAAGCCGTTGTGAACAAAGGGCGAGTCAACCCCTATCTTTTAGGGTCAACCGTCGCGTTGGGCGTGGCGCTAGGATTTCAGTACTTGTGGATTTAAGTCTACGTTGAACGCGGCGAATAGATGGGCTCAAATTAGGGTGGATGATCAGGCTGTCCCGCACGCCTATCAGTTTGATAATTCCATTGTGGACCCAAGGGGGATCCTTCATCATTCTTTGGTCGACCAAGACCGCATGAGGCCAATAAAAAAGGCGCCCCGAAGGACGCCTTTTTAAAATAATATCGTACGAAGGGATAGCTTGAGCGCTTAGCGCTCACCCGCTCCCTTTCGTTGGGATCGCTATGCGCCCAGTTTAATCTCAACATCGACGCCTGCGGCGAGGTCGAGTTTCATCAACGCATCGACAGTTTGTGGTGTCGGGTCGACGATGTCGAGCATACGCTTGTGAGTCCGAATTTCGAACTGTTCGCGTGACTTTTTATTGACGTGGGGCGACCGGTTGACCGTAAATTTCTCGATGCGCGTTGGCAGCGGAATTGGGCCACGGACCGATGCGCCTGTGCGCTTGGCCGTCGCGACGATTTCGCCGGTCGACTTGTCGAGGATACGGTGGTCAAATGACTTCAACCGAATGCGGATGTTTTGGGCAGCCATGGCTCTACTTTATTTTTATGTTTTCAAACAACGATCCGACGCGGAAAAATAACCTTCCGCATCGGGGTTAGGGATTGAAGCAGGCCCGCTTCAAATTGATTGGGCCTACTCCGTGATTTTTGACACCACGCCGGCGCCGACTGTGCGGCCACCTTCGCGGATGGCGAAGCGGAGCTTCTCTTCCATCGCGATTGGGACGATCAGCT
>NZ_BMZH01000005.1 GCF_014652695.1 Algimonas arctica | reverse complement strand
CCCTAATTTAAACTCTTCTGTATATCGAATGCGACTGCCCATAAGACACTCTCCTTGCTTCCAGTTTTACCCAACAAGGTGTCTACAAAGCTAGGGGCACATCACTCTACAGATAAACGAGAATGCCAATTTTTGTCACGAAGTTTAAAAGTCAGAGAGTCACTCTATTGTCGAAACAAGAACTTACCCCAGTCCGACATAAGATCCTTACGTTTTTCGAATAGATCGCTTCGAGCATAAGCTCGCTCCGTCATGTCGCCTCTGACATGGGCCAAAGCGACTTCTGAAACTTCCCTTGGAGCTCCCGCATAGTCGGAGCACCAATCTCTAAAAGAAGATCGGAATCCGTACGTGGTGAGGCCGTGTAAACCCATTCGCTTATATAATGCTGAAAACACCATATCAGACATGGTTTTGTTGGGCTTCGAGGCTGGAAACAGATAGGTCTCATCAAACCCCTTACATTGATTGAGTATTGTCATCGCTTGAGGCGAAAGCGGTATCCGATGGGGTCTTCCCATTTTCATCAGACTGGCCGGGATCGTCCATGTCTGAGTTTCAAAATTAATTTCAGACCTTTCAGCCAATCGCGTCTCACCAGACCGCGTCGCAGTCAGGATTAGAAATCGGAGAGCGAGAGCCGAGACCGCGTCTCGCGGCTCAATCTCTTTCATGAATGCGGTAACGTCGTTCCATGGCATCGCCTTGTGGTGCTTCGTCTTAGCGGTCTGTTTGATTAAAGCGTCAATCACGCCCATTTTCCAATGCCGGCCAATGAGCATAACTGCTTATGTGGAATTGCGTCCGCATGGATGGCGCGGTTTCCGTTCATGCGGGCGCAGCTGTCGTTAACGTTGGAGTCGCGACAATATCTCGCAGCGTAGCAGATGAAACCGTCTCAAAATGGTGTAAGCTAAACCATGCGAACGCCAAAAATCCTGACGACACTCAAGAGCTATAGCTGGTCGCTTTTTACGGCCGACCTCCTTGCGGGTCTGACCGTGGCGATGGTTGCGCTGCCGTTGAGCCTGGCGATCGCGATTGCGTCAGGCGCAGACCCTGCAAAAGGCTTAGTCACCGCAATTGTCGGCGGCTTATTTATTTCCCTCCTCGGCGGAAGTCGCGTTCAAATCGGCGGCCCAACGGGTGCCTTTATCGTTGTCGTGTTTGGCGTGATCGCTCAACATGGGTATGATGGGCTTGTTCTCGCGACTTTCATGGCTGGGATCATTCTGCTGATCGCGGGATATTTTCGGGCAGGGAACCTCATTGCTTTCGTGCCTGAGGCCGTCGTGAATGGTTTCACCATCGGTATCGGCATCATCATTGCGGCGAGCCAGTTGCAGGATTTTTTCGGGCTGACGGTCCAAAATATACCGGCTGACTTTTTGGAGAAAATTCCAGCCTTATGGGAGGGTCGAGAGACGCTCAACTTAGCGGCGCTTGGCATCGCGGCTTTGTCGTTGGCATTGATAATCGTATTGCGGCGTATCGCGCCTCGCTTTCCGGGGCTACTCATCGCGGTGGGAATAGGGTCGGCATTTGTCTATTTTATGAACATGCCTGTCGATACGATTCAATCGCGGTTCGGGGATTTGCCAAGCCAATTACCGCACCCGCAATGGCCTGATATGTCGCTCTCACGTATGGGCGATCTCTTACCGTCGGCCCTCATTATTGCCTTCCTCGCCGGAGTTGAATCGCTTCTCTCCGCTATGGTGGCGGATAAGATGATTGATGGGCATCATAGGCCAAATGCGGAGTTGTCCGCACAAGGGGTCGCCAATATAGCGTCCTCACTATTTTCTGGTCTTCCTGTAACCGGCGCGATTGCTCGGACGGCCACCAATGTCAAAGCGGGCGGAAAAACACCGGTGGCGGGTATTATTCATGCCATTATCATTTTGCTCGTCATGTATTTTGCGGCTCCGCTCGCAGGATATCTTGCCATGCCCGCGCTCGCGGCCCTTCTTGTCATAACGGCTTGGAACATGACCGAGCCGCACAAATGGCGCGACTATGCGCGGGGCCGCAAAAGCGATCTGTTTTTATTAGTGCTGACGTTAGGGCTAACGGTTGTCGTTGACTTGACGGTCGCCATTGGCGTCGGTGTTTCTGTGGGCTTAGCCTTACGCCTCAGTCGCCGGAAATCAGTTGAAAGCGATTGGACGCCCCCGGACAGGTAGTTTTTCAGTTCATTCTTATTGGGCCCGAGGGGCTTCATTATCAGCTTGAGTGCTAACAGAGACATATTCACACGCCGCCCTTGATAAGGTGCCGGTGACTAAGGCTGCGGTGCCTATGAGACGCAAAGTTTGATGTGACGCAGACGCGGCTGCCATCCTACCCCTGAGGCCTGTCGACAGGTTCTGTTCGGTCATCGACCCTTAGGCTTTCTTCCCGTCCAATAGTTTCTCCATCAATATGATTTGATGGGCTTGTATCTCGATTAAGGCCGTAATTTCGCTCTGGCGCATTTCATCCATTTTATTGTGCCGTTGCAAGATTTCCAATTCGGTTTTCAAATTGACTTCGTAATCATGTCCCGCGGAAATGCGATCCTTCTCGCTCTGGCGGCTTTGAGACATCATAATTATGGGGGCTTGAATGGCGGCCAACATGGATAAAATGAGGTTTCGGAATATGAACGGATAAACATCGAACGCGATGTATCCAGATACCGCTATTAGTGCATTGCTTCCGGTCCACAGCACTAAGGCAAAGAAAAATAAAATGATAAATGTCCAAGACCCGCCAAAACGGTTTTGAAGGTTTCAAGCCGTGCAGGCTGCGCGATGCAATAGACTGTCGAAGTTTATCCTGCGGCCACTCTTGCCAAGATTGACATATACGGGGGAAGGGTATAACTTGGTTGAGTAGGAGAGTTAAAATTTATGGCTCTAGGGCAGATGAAAGCGTTAATTTCGATAGCTGTCGCCACTCTGTTTGGCGTCATGCAGATCGTCTGTGCGTGTCTGCCAGCGGCGACATCTGCTGATTTATTACCAACGTCAGCGTCTTCACATACCTCGCATATGGCGATGTCCAAGGCTGGCATGTCGGCCCAGTCTCATGGTGAGCATTCAGCTCACGGCACGTCGATCATGGCGATGGATATGGATGATGCTGACCGTGAGTCCCGCGCCGACGACGACCATGACCATGCGATGGACTGTGTACATTGTGATACGGACCTCACGAATGCCTCAGTCAGTGATATTCCAACGCCCAGCGTTGTCGATGTCCCTCAGCCAGAGCTTGTCTTTGTCATGGCTGACCCCACACCGCGATACCGTGCGGGCATGGCGGCCACCAATCTGTCCGGGCTCCGATGGCGGGATCCGCCGCGATCGACGCCCGTTTCGCTGAACACACTCGCCCTCATTTAAATCACCGCTTGGCTAAAGCGTGACGGACCGTTTTGGCCGTCTCGCAAAGGGTCTTGCGCGGTTTTGTCTTCTGAGACTCCGCTCTTGACCCGTTTTCCGGCGGTGGCGTCGGGTCGTGGTGACGGAACCCCCATTTCTGCCTCTATTGTCCCTTCGCACCGCCGGTCTTTATCGACGGCGATGTGCGTCGTCGTGTTTTCCTCATTCAGGACATGACCCATGAATAACCACGTTTTTTCCGCGATGAAAATCACCGCGATGAGTTCGGCGACGGCCTTGCTGATGGCGACCTCTGCGTTCGCTCAAGACCCATAGCGGCCATGCCATGCCGCAGATGGACCCGTCACAAATGGATCACTCAAACATGCCGCAGGGCAGCCACGCAGACGTCATGGCGGCGCGCGCGCAGCATATGGTCGAAGCGCGCGGGACAGTTCGGCGCGTGAACGCAGCCCGCCGCGAAATCACGCTCCAACATGCGGCTATTCCGCAAGTCAGCTGGCCTGCCGCTGACATGATTTTCCCTGTCGGGCCGTCGATTGACCTCAGCCGCCTGTCCCCCGGCCAGCCTGTCCAGTTTACGCTGCACCGCGCCCCCAATGGCAGTCTTCCGCTTGTCGAGCTGTGTCCAGCGCAAGGGGTGCATGTCACCCCGGGGCTCTGCGCCGACGGCATGAACCACGGCGCTATGGACCACAGTAAGATGAACCACTCTGCTCACGGCACGCACGACTAATCTTTCACTACGATTTTTCGGAAAGGACACGACATGACATTCGATAGACGTCGATTTTTACAAACATCGCTGGGATCAGCCGCCGCGATTGGCGCGGCGGGCCTTTTGCCCGCGTGGGCCAGACCTGCATCAATGGGCAATATGGGGCTGCCCGCGCTAAGCGGCACTGACTTTGGCCTAACCGTCTCGAAGTTTCCTGTCCGCATTAATGGACGCAAGACGATGGCTACGGGCGTGAATGGGACGGTTCCCGCGCCCCTGATCCGTTTTCGGGAAGACACGCCGATCCGCTTGAATGTTCATAATGATCTAAATGTCGATACGTCGATCCATTGGCATGGGCTTTTGGTGCCATTTCACATGGACGGGGTTCCGGGTGTCAGCTTTCCGGGCATCAAGCCAAAGTCCAGCTTCACCTATGAATTTTCGGCGCCGCAAAACGGCACCTATTGGTACCATTCCCACTCCGGTTTGCAGGAACAAGTCGGTCACTACGGTCCGATTATTATCGATCCTAAAGGGACGGATCCGGTCGCCTATGACCGCGAATATGTGCTGGTTCTGGGCGATTGGACTTATACTGATCCGCACCATCTTTTCGCGCGTTTGAAAAAGAACGCGGAAAGCCTAAATTTCAATCAGTCAACGGTAAGTAACCCTAAAGGGCTCACAGGGATGTGGGGTGCGATGCGCATGTCGCCAAACGATCTCGCTGATGTCACGGGCGAAACCTACACCTACGTCATCAACGGGCACGCGACGGCGGATAATTTCAATATGGTGTTCAAGCCCGGCGAGCGGGTGCGGCTTCGTATTATCAACGCGGCGGCGATGACCTTATTTAATGTTCGGATGCCGGGCCTGCCGATGACCGTCGTGCAGGCTGATGGGCTGAATGTGCGACCCGTCGAGACCGACGAATTTCAAATGGGCGTGGCGGAAACCTACGACGTTATTGTCCAACCGACAGAGGCCAAGCCTTTTGCCTTCGTCGCCGAGTCGATTGATCGGTCCGGGCAAGTGGTCGCCACGCTCGGTCCGCGGCCCGGCATGCGGGCGGCTGAGCCGCGCATTCGCGCTGTGCCTGTCCTCACTATGAAAGACATGGGCATGGATCATTCCGCGATGGGCGGAATGTCCAGAATGGACCATGCTGGTATGGATAAGGCTGGTCCTGATACAGGGGCGATGTCCGGCGCAATGGACCATGCCGCGATGGGGCATGGAGATATGACCTCTGGACCCGACCCCTTTGGGCCGACGGTCCAACTCCCTCGCGTCGAAGCCGACCTCACGACCGGACCCGGCGTCGTGAATGTAGCCGCGATGCCCGTCAGCCGCTTGGATGAGCCGGGGATCGGGTTAGACACTGTTCCCCATAGAACCCTGACTTATGCCGATCTGCGCAGTCTTGACCCTAATCCCGATATGCGTGTGCCCGCGCGAGAAGTCGTCGTGCACCTTACGTCCAATATGGAACGCTACATGTGGTCCTTTGACGGGGTGAAGTTTTCTGAAATCACCAAGCCGATCACTTTTATGGAGGGTGAGCGCGTCCGCATGACGCTCGTGAATGATACGATGATGCCGCACCCGATCCACTTGCACGGCATGTTCTTTGACTTGGTCAATGGCGGGGGAAACCACCGTCCGCGTAAACACACGGTCGTTGTGAAACCCGGCGAGAAACTATCGACAGATATTTCTGCCGACCATGTCGGGGACTGGGCGTTTCATTGCCACCTCATGTACCACATGCATGCGGGCATGATGCAGGTCGTCAGCGTCCTGCCAAACCCAATGATGAGAAGAAACGATCCGGTCGATGCCGCTATGGCCCGTCAATCGACGGAGGATGCACCATGAGCGTCTTATCCGTGAGAGGGGTGGCCTTTACCATCCTCGGCGTGTCGGCGCTTGTCGCGCCTCTCAGCGCCCATGCGCAAAATGCCGATGCTGCTGAGCCGGACAAGCTCTGGTCCATGGCGGACCGCTATTGGGGCGAAGCGGTGATGGCTGAGGCCCGTGATGATCTACTCGCCGAGAATGGCGACATGAAAACGTCCATGTTGATGTTCGATCGTCTGGAATGGCAGGACACGGGCGGCGACGGCACATTGCTGTGGGATTTTCAAGGCTGGTACGGCGGCGACATCAACAAGCTTTATATCAAAAGCGAAGGCGAAGTGTCGCTTGAGGATGACGAGATTGAGGACGCCGAAGTGCAGGCGCTCTGGTCTCGCGCTGTCGCACCCTTCTGGGATGTGCAAGCGGGGATCCGTTATGATTTGGAACCCAAGGGTCGCACCCATGCCGTTCTCGGCATTCAGGGGCTGGCGCCTTATTGGTTTGAGGTTGATACGGCGGCCTTCCTGTCAACGGACGGTGATCTGTCTGCCCGCATAGAAGCGGAATACGACCTTCGCTTTTCGCAACGCCTTGTTTTGCAGCCTCGGATTGAAGCCAACCTTTCGGCACAGGATATTCGCGACATCGGCGTTGGTGCGGGTCTGAGCAGCATCGAGCCCGGTGTTCGCCTGCGCTATGAAATTCGTCGAACCTTTGCGCCCTATATTGGCGTCGAATGGCAGAAACAGTTTGGCAACACCGCCGACTTCACCCGCGCTGATGGCGGTGATGCTGACAATATTGTCGGAGTTATCGGTCTTCGGACTTGGTTTTAGGAGATTATCATGGGCGGATTTATTGAACCGAACATTCACCCCATCCTTGTTCACTTCGCCTATGCGCTCAGCTTGAGTGCATGGGCTGTCTATATCATGGGACGGATATTCCCCCCGGGGCCGAGGCGAGATCGCACTCAGCATGCCGGGGACTGGATGTTGGCTCTGGGGTCCATTGCCATCGTCGCGGCAATCGCAGCCGGGTTTTACGCTTATTACACGGTGGCTCATGACGGTCCGTCACATGCTGCTATGACCACCCATAGAAATTGGGCGGTTCCGTCTGGGACTGCGGTTCTTATTCTGGCAGTTTGGCGGTTTATTGAGCGGACCAAAGCGCCCAGTGCGATCTTCTTAGGTTTGCTCGCGGCCGCGACCTTGTCGCTGTCTGTTACGGCGTGGTGGGGCGGCAACATCGTCTACAAATACGGCATCGGCGTGCAGAGTTTGCCGACTGTGACTGGTGACGGTCACGATCATGAGCATGGTGCAATGCCAGACCATGAGACTGCGGGAGATATGGCAAACACCATGACGGCCCCTTTGGATCCGGAGCAGGGCGGTCATGATAATTCTGACGGGCATCATAGTGTTGATAAACCGGAAGCGGGTGTGCCGTCAGGGCACGAAAATAGCGATGGTCATCACGACCCTATGCCTATGATGATACCTTATGCGCACGATAATGTGGACGGGGATCATAATAGCGGGCCTGAAACGGTGGATGATCAGGCGATAAAATCCATCATCACAGCCATCCAAAAAGGGTGGGAAGACGGCGACGGAACACCGTTTCGAACACATTTCCTAGATTTTGACGGCGCGCGGTATTTTGAATCGGGGGGGCAGAACACCGGTTTGAGCGATCTGGTCGAAAATCATGTCGAGCCTGAAAAAGACTCGATCCCAGATTTGAAACTCGGCCTGTCTGACTTGAAAATCTATTATGAAGGTGACTTTGCTTGGGCTGTTGCCAGTACAACTGTGCAGGGGACGATTATAAAATCAGGTCGCGTTCTCGACAATACAGGCAAGCAGACGTGGCTATTCCGTAAAGTCGATGGGGCTTGGAAGGTTGTTCATACGCATTCTTCGTCCCGCGCTGCGCGAAATTAACGCCAAAAGACGGTTGTGAGCGCGTGAACGTTCGCAACCGGCGAAATGAAGCAATTAGTGGGGGTCGTTATGGTGAACCAAAGTAGAGTTTTTTGGAGACGTATATACCGTCTAGATGGCGTATCTTCGAACAAGATTAAGGCGGATAACATGCCGCAAATATCTCATCGAAGACAAACTGTCTGGTCATTGACGCACGTTTATCACCTCCGCCTAGTCGTTCGGAGGGCATGAAATGGTTGCCGTTACACCCTATAATATGCCGCGCGATCCGCTCATGGGCGCAAACCATCTGACTGCGGTCAGGTGGATTTTAGCCGCGATCGTCGCGCTCGGTCATGTCTTTCTACTGACGACAGGGTGGGAGCCGATCCGCATCCATCAATGGACGGGCGGTTACATGGCCGTGAACGGCTTTTTCGTGCTGAGCGGTATGCTGATTGCGAAAAGTCTTGATTTGCGGCGCGACCTGAAAATCTACGCCGCGTCGCGCGCCCTGCGTATTTATCCGGCCTTGATTATTCTGCTGCTCGCGTTTGTGTTCATTTTTTCGACTATGTTTTCACGACCGGGCGGGATCGAGAATATCATGTCCGGCGAAATCTGGTCCTATGTGGGGCGAGTCCTATTGTTGGGCGACCCACAGAATGCGCCGGGCGGAATTTTTGCGGGCAATTTGGAAGCGGATTTCAATGGTCCGCTCTGGACGATCCGGTTTGAGATCGCCGCATATATTCTTGCAGCTGTTGGCTTTGCGCTCGGTATTTTGAAGAATAGATGGCTGACTGTTGTGACCTTCGTCACCGTGCAAGTGGCCTATCTCGGGCTGCCTTTGGTTATGGATGTCGGAACGCTGTCAGCAGGCGTCATGCCCCTAATGCGTCTGTCCGCGGCATTCTTACTCGGCATGTGTTTGTGGCAATGGCCCCGCGCTCGCCGTCCGCATTGGGTTTTGGTCATTGCCGCGATAGCCGCTTTTTTATGGCTCGGCGCAGGCTTTGGCGGTGAGTTGTTAGCCACGCTGGCGTTGACGGGTGTGATGTTGCGTTTTGGATTGTCTGACGTGGCGCACGCTCCAGTCGTGGCATTGCCGGATTATTCCTACGGTATCTACATTTGGCATTTTCCGGTCATGCAGGCGGTGATGTTTCTGCGGCCAGACACGGGCCCGCTCGGTCTTGCGCTCTTGTCCACCCCTCTTTGGATCGGATTTTCGGCGGCAAGTTGGCACTTTATCGAGAAACCCGCGTTACGTTTAAAGCCACGTGCGCGTCGGACCGTCGCCGCCCCGTCAATCGGCACAGAGGACAACAGACCCATGCCGTAGCACGCTTCACAAAACTACGCGGCACTTACTCAATGATTGGAAAACACTATGGAAACGAAACATAAATCAGGAAATAAAGGCAGTAGTTACGGACGCTTCCTTGCCATGATCGCTACGTCAACGGTCATCATGCTCGGCTTGATGTATCTCAACACTTATGAGCTGAGCCACGTCCGTTTCTCTGAAACGCGCACCTATATGGCACTTTACATGGGGGCTGTGATGGCGTTGGTCATGCTCGCCTTCATGTGGGGCATGTATCAGAATAAAACGAAGAACTGGACGATTGTTGGCGGATCAGCCTTGCTGTTTATTATCGCCCTCTTCCTTGTTCGCTCACAGACCACAGTCCAAGACCGGGCGTGGATGAGCGCCATGATCCCGCACCATTCCATCGCTATTTTGACGAGTGAGCGTGCAGAAATCGACGATGTTCGGGTCCGGGAACTGGCGGATTCTATCATCGCGGCACAGCGTCGCGAAATCGCCGAGATGGAATGGTTGATCGCAGATATTAAAGCGAACGGCGCAGCCACAACTGAAACCGACGCCAGTGCCCGTCCTATCCCAAATTTTAGCGCGACGGAATAAGCGCAGCATACCACCTCGCACCCTCAATGAAATTAGAAGTGAGATTTCCATGACCACCTCAGGAGAATTTGCCGTCAACAAAACAGGAGAGGGCCGTAAGGCCATTGTCTACCGCATGGTGACGAGTGAGCATATTTGTCCGTTTGGGCTGAAGACCGTGGACCTGTTGAAACGTAAAGGGTTTGAGATCGAGGATAATCATCTCGAAAACCGGCCTCAGACAGACGCTTTTAAGGAAAAATGGAATGTAAAAACGACACCCCAAACGTTTATCGGGGGTGAGCGGATTGGCGGGTTTGACGATGTTCGCCGTCACTTCGGCTACACAGTCAAAGATCCCAATGAGAAAACTTATACGCCTGTCGTCGTCGTGTTTATCATCGCGGCCCTGATGGCTCTCGCGGCTGTTTGGGCGTTGACTGGGGATTGGGTCACCGGTCGAACTGTGGAGTGGTTTATCGCCTTCTCGATGGCGATGCTGGCGATGCTCAAGCTTCGTGATTTGGACAGCTTCTCCAACATGTTCCTGAATTACGATGTGCTGGCCCGGCGTGTTGTTCGCTACGCCTATGTCTACCCTTTTGCGGAAGCCTTCACTGCCGTGATGATGATTGCGGGCGGGGTGTTCGGCTTGATTGCGGCTCCCGTTGCCTTGTTCGTCGGCACGATTGGCGCGTGGAGCGTGTTTAAAGCCGTCTACATCGACAAACGCGAGCTTAAATGCGCCTGCGTTGGCGGGGGCGTGAATGTGCCGCTTGGATTTGTCTCACTCTCAGAGAACCTTGCCATGATGGGTATGGGGATCTGGATGATTATTAAAGCTGTGATCTAAAACCCTATTTTTCAACTCAAACAGGACCGCTACATGAAACATTATCTTATCGGATTAACGACCCTCGGGCTTATAACGTCGCTGCCCCTCACGGCGCATGCGCATACGGTCTTGGCGTCGTCAAATATTGAGGCGGGCGCCTCTATGGTTGCCGCGCCGAATACGCTTGACCTAACCTTTGTAAAGTCTGTCGGGCTGGCGAAACTTGAGCTGACCGAAGCGGGGTCAGATACTGTTCTGGACCTCACACCCGAACGGACAATGGCGAAAACGCATCGCGTTGATTTGCCATCGCTTGAGCCCGGAAATTATACAATCCAGTGGCGCGCAGTCGCAAGCGACGGCCATGTCATGACCGGTGAAATCGCGTTCACGATTGCCGCCTAGTAGCGTGCTCGATGTGTTCGCAATCCTGCTAAAAGCTGCCTTTTACGCGGGCAGCCTCACAGCGGTCGGCGTGGGTGTGCATACAGCCATAGGGATGCCTATTAAGTCGCTGTGGCTGAGGGTTGCTGCGCATGGTCTTGTGCTTGCGCTGGCCCTGCGGCTCCTGTCCTTAAACGCGGAGATTATAGGCGGTTGGGGACAGGTGATGGATGTCTCCATGTTCAGTTGGGTCTGGCCGAGCGTGCGGGCGCAAGCTGTCGCACTCGGCCTCGGCGCTGTCTTACTCGTAGCTGCTAGCGTCTCGCGGCCTCGCGTGCTTGCTGGACTAGGCGCTATCGTCACCGCCGCCGGGTTTGGATTGGCAGGACATACGCAAGCTCTGGAAGGGTCCAGTCTCGCATCTTTCGCCGTCGCTTTTCATGTTTTGGTGGCAGGGTTTTGGGTTTTAGCGCCCGTCGTTCTGTGGCCTAGATCGGGCGCGGACGTCAGGGCTTTAGCGGTGAGACTGGACCGTTTCAGTCGCCTTGCCGTTTGGACTGTTCCGATGATGGTCGCTTTGGGACTCTGGCTGTCAGTGCAAATCTCGGGATCAATCGCGAGCCTCTTTCAAACGGCCTATGGTCGACTGCTCTTACTAAAACTGGGCGTGGCTTCGGTGGCTCTCGGGATTGGCGCGTTTAACAAGCTTTATGTGACGACCAAATTGACAGTAGATGGCGCGGGGGCCATCCGCCATTTACGGTGGGCGCTCCTCGCTGATGTCGTTTTGTTCTCTATCGCAATTGCCGCAATCGCAGCCGCAACGTCTGTATTCGGACCGCACTAGGTTGAGACAAAGTTTTGGAAGGCCAGGCTCCAAATGCCATTCATAGACTTCGCTATTGGAGGCCTTTCATTATCCAAGTCACAGACCCAGATTGCTTCAATATTAGGCCGCCGTTACAACGCTGACTCTGCCGTTTAAAACAGACTTTATTCTGTCTCATTTGGGGGTCACGAAAACTGTAAAAACACCCGGTTCAAGGGCGGTTTGTCTGAGGTCTTTAAAACGGTAACCGCGTGATTAAGGTCAATTTTTATATGGGTGACACCTGAGGACGCGCTTATAATTTGAGCTCCCAAGGACCG
The DNA here is from genome assembly GCF_014652695.1 of Algimonas arctica. Classification (GTDB taxonomy): domain Bacteria; phylum Pseudomonadota; class Alphaproteobacteria; order Caulobacterales; family Maricaulaceae; genus Litorimonas; species Litorimonas arctica. The sequence goes on along the minus strand of NZ_BMZH01000005.1, from coordinate 213,174 downwards.
AAAAAGCGCTATCCCCACGCGATTCTCGCTCAAAACATCCAGTTCCACATGTTCGAACTGTTTTGAAATCGCATCAGAAAACAAACAGGCAATGAGGGACCTCGCAATCCCTTGATGGTGGTAGTCATCTAAGATTGCGATCGCAAAATCCCCACTTGTCGGCGGCAGGTTATCGACGCGAAAAATATGCGCGGCGGCAATGGGAGGGTTCGTATCCAAGCTGGAATCAACCGCGCCCCACGCTAAATGATCATCGCCATCAAAGTCTGTCAGCCGTTTTAAAACCGACGGCGGAGCTTGTTTGAAGCCAGAGAAAAACCGGAAATACCGAGAGCGATCTGACAAAGCGATGATGCCGGCTTCGAGGAGTGGCGCGTCTCGACTTTGCAGAGGCCGCAGGCAGAGGCTGCGGCCATCTTTCATTTCGGTATGTATGACGTCAGCGATGTTGGGCGCCCTTTTTAAAACGAGATAAGCTCAATCTGTCAGAGAGCCGATCATTTAAAGTCGTTCCGTAACAACTATGGCATCGCCGTTGCAATTGATCGCTCAATATCGTCGGTTGAAGAATTAATCAGCGTTTTATCCAGCTGTAGAATTATTGTGGCGAGGACTTCTTTATGAAGCAACGGGCGAATTTCTCCCAGAGAGTCAGGATCGGCGGTGAGGACAAGGTTTTGATACGCGCCTTTGTGCGCGAGCGCGTAGAGGCGTTCAGCAACTTGTTTAGAGAAAGTGGCTTCCATGGACTCCTTATCGGATTGCTCAGACGGCGACTTCCCTGATGGACCTTCATCGGCAAGGTCTGTTGGTTCCCAGTGACCATCCGCTTTTAAGTGGGCGCCTTTCATACGGAAGAGTTTGGCCTCCTCACCCGTCGTGACGACTACAAGCGTGTTTTGGGGGAGATTAAAGTCTGACATTAGAAAGGCTCCGAGCGTTAAATGTGAGTGTCTTCTATTATACGCCTCACATTGCTCGAAGTTTCCAAATGCCTCAGCCTGACGGCGAACGGATATGCTCAGGCTCCAGTTTTCAATCTATTCTGACGTTCTTGGGTGGCGCCTTCGGGAGGGGCTCAAACGCGTCGGTGTGCCGTTAATCGTGTTTTGGCCGATTATGATGGTGTGTTTCATCGCCCTGGCGATCTGGGGCATGGTCGCCGCCAAGGGCGGCGTGATGCCTGAAAACCCACCAGAGCCCTCGCCAATGACAGTGAAGACGTTTCCACAGACGCATCTGTGGTTTCTCTATCTCTTACTGCTGCTCTATACTGGGATGTTGGCCTTTCGTGCGCTGCTGTCACTCGTATGGCTAAAGGCCGGGTTGGGGCGGCTGAGCGATTGGGCTCTGCGTCCTATTGGCTCTATCTAATCCATTTGCCGATTATTATGGCGCTGCAAATTTGGGTGGCGCCATGGGCATGGCCAGCCGCGCTGAAATACGTCATGATATTAGGGCTCTCGATTCCTTTGATGCTGGTGAGCTACGAAATTCTCGTACGCTATACGTTTATCGGGGGACTCTTAAATGGGCGAAAGCGCATCCGTCGGGCCCGTAACCAAAAGGAGATAGCCGCAGGACTTTAGATGTAAAAACGGCCGAAGCGAATCTCGCTTTCATGCGGGCACTGGTCGATGATGATGGCTCTCACAACCGGAATTTCGGGTTCATATATCTCATTGCGGGCGTGCTTTACGGGGCTCAATGCTTGCTGAATTGGGCGCTTCTTGTGACAGACGCGCAGGTCTCGCCGCTTATTTGGATGCTCGTAGGCTGGCTGCCAACGATCCTTTTTCTCATCATGATCTTTCAGAATTCATGGCAAAATCTGTCGAACCCTTACGGTAAGGGGACGACGAAACGGGCTGTGGGGGCGGCGTTTACAGGGGCGGGCATCGCCAACCTCGTCTTGGCGCTCATCTTCGGTTGGGTCGCTTTTCAGAAGCGAGATTGGTCTATTTGGTTGTTGTTCCCCCTCGTGGTCTGTGCACTCCAAGGCGCGATCTGGTTGGCGACCGCGATATTGCGGCGTCACATTTGGCACGGTATCACCGCCATCGGATGGTTTGTGTCGGCCATCGTGTTGGGCCTATTCATCGATAATATACCCGCCTATGTTCTCGCTCTCGGTGTGGCGCTTTTCGTCTGTATGGCTTTGCCGGGACTGCTCATTTTCCGAGCGGGAAAACAGACGATGTCAAACGCGTAATCGATATGTCTGAACCGAGCATCGACAATATCAGAGACATTATTCATGTGCGCGTTCGCTTGGGCGTGATGGCCTATCTGGCGAATGCCGAAGTCGCGTCTTTTACAGAATTAAAGACGGCCTTGAATGTGACACAAGGTAACCTGTCGATCCAAATGCGAAAATTGGAAGAGGAAGGATATATTAATATCGATAAATCAATCGTAGGGCGCAAACCTTTGACTACGATCCGAATGACAAAGTCCGGGCGGACCGCCTTTGCAGCCTATATTGATGTTTTGTCAGGCGTACTGGGCGGGGCTTTCAAGGGATAGGCCGGATACAAAATCATACGATTGCCAGTGCTAGTTTGAGCAATCGCTCAGAGATGGACTTGAGATTTTTAGCGAACAGAGATGGCGACAATAATATGGTCTCATCCCCCAAGGGCCGAAATATGTAGATTGACCTGCGTGCAAGGGTCGAAGTTTTACGCGCAACAAGACTGATTTTCGATACAAGTCGGTGTTTTGTTCAACAAACGCTATAAAAGTCTTGTGTTTATATAATTTGTTGTATATTCACAACAATATGATACATAACCGTGTCAAATTACTCCGTGTCGAGAAAGGTCTATCCCGTAAAGATTTGGCTGATGCCATAGGGATAAACTTCCAGACGATCGGTTATTTAGAGCGAGGGGACTATAACGCGTCCTTGGAGTTGGCGTTCAAACTTGCCGATTTTTTTGAATTACCATTTGAAATGGTGTTCAATCCCAAGCCGTTCAAATCACTCGCTGAACAATTGGCTGCGTCAAGTATTGCCGCAAAGGAATAAATCATGACCATCAAGAGACCTGATGTAACGTTGCACCCTAGCACTCTTTTGGGCAAAAATTTAAAACGGTTGAGATGGTGTGCAACGATAGCTGTAGTAGGCTTTCCAATCATGGTGCAAATATTAGGCGCGATGATTCTGTATTCAGAACAATACGCATTGTTGACGTCTCCCCTTATGTTGGGTCTCTACGCGGGTGTCATGCTTATGGTGGTCGCATCTGGGGTGTATGCGGTTACAAACCGTGTTTTCTTAAGGTTCTCCGGTGCAAATTCAGGATTGCAAGAATGGGAAGCAAAGACGCAAGATGACGCCTATTCATTTGCTTGCCGCATCATCTTAAAGGGAGCTTTGATTGCGTTTTTAATCGTCTCAATTTTTGGGGCGTTACAAATGTTAGGCATGACAGGTTGGATGAATTTCAACCTCAGTGAATCCCTTGTGTTGAATTTTCCGGGCATGGCTGCGCTGACGATCATTCTGACATATGTCATTGTGTTACTGCCAACACTTTACATCGCTTGGACTTTGAAGCCTCTGAGCGAAGACGAGTATGATCTAGCGTTGTAGAACGGTGCCCATGTTGGAAAATATGCGAACGGTGGGCGTTGTAATGGCGTTTATCTTAGCGGCATGTGTGACGGCTGAAACGGCTGTGTCGCAACCCTCTACGGCGAAAGTAGACGGTCATATATCGGATCGCGGGTGGGATCTTGTTTGGGCGGATGAATTTGACGGTGATGCGCTTGACCGAACCAAATGGTCCCCCGAAGTGTCCTGCTGGGGCGGCGGGAACGAAGAACGCCAATGTTACATCGACCGCCTTGAAAATGTGAGTGTTGCGGGGGGCTATCTGTGGCTTACCGCTCGCGACGGAGAATGGACAGGTCCCGGTGTTCACATGGAACATCCCGCATACCCGGGCGCCTCAAAAACAAAACCTTATACATCTGGCAAAGTCCGGACTCGCGATTTGGCGGCTTGGAAATATGGTCGAATTGAAGGGCGGATGGAATTGCCAAACGGGCAGGGGGCATGGCCAGCCTTTTGGATGATGCCGCAATCCAGCGTCCATGGCGGGTGGCCGCTGTCGGGTGAGATTGATATTATGGAAGCCGTTAATCTTGGGGCAACCTGTTACGATTGCGCGGACAGCGATGTTGAAAACCGGTCCTCTGGCGCCATCCATTTTGGCAAACGTCCGCCCAACAATACTCATGTTAGCGAGCGCCGGGCTTTGACGTCTGTTGCGGGGCAGGACGGCATGCCGCGGGAGCAGTTTCATACATTCGCGGTCGAATGGGGCGAAGGCCGGATAGATTGGTTTGTCGATGGGGACCGTTTCTGGACCGCCAAAGCCGAAGACTGGTTTACGGATGCGGTGCGTAAATCCGAAAACCCCAACGCACCGTTTGACGAAGACTTTTATCTCATGCTCAACTTTGCCGTTGGTGGGAAATGGCCAGAAGGGGATAATGAACGTGGTATCGATCCGAGCGTTATACCGTCGGCGCTGATTGTGGACTATGTCCGGGTCTATCAGTGCGATGCCGATCTTGAGACAGGTCGGGCTTGCATGTTTGATGATTGATCGACGATGAAAATTCTGATTGCAGGCGGCGGCATTGGGGGACTGACAGCGGCGCTGGCCTGTGCGCATTTCGGACATGAGGTCCTTGTTTTCGAACAAGCGGACGCCTTAGGTGACGTCGGCGCAGGCATTCAAATTCCGCCCAATGCGATGAAAGTGTTTCGCGCTCTGGGCATCGCTGAGCGGATTGCGCGTGACGCGGTTCAGCCGACCGCGATTGAGACGCGGATGGGGCTCAGCGGTCGGACAGTTTTCTCTGTGCCTTTGCGCGATGATCGCGGTGAGGACTTGGCCGCAAACCTGTGGGGCGCGCCCTATCTCCACATTCATCGGGCAGACTATATTTTGGCCTTGAAGGATGCCTTAGAGGACCACCCCTCAATCACGTTAAAATTCGGCGCGACCGTGTCTGCCATTGACCAGACGGACCTTTCCGTCACGCTCAGCCTATCAGACGGGACGCACTATCGCGGCGACTTACTGATCGGTGCAGACGGGCTACATTCCTTTGTGCGGACGTGGATGCAGGGTCCAGACCGTCCGAGATTTACCGGGAACATTGCTTGGCGGGCGGTTGTTCCAGTTGAGCTCTTGGGGGCGGATGCGCCCTCTGCGACAGCCTGCGCTTGGATGGGACCGGGCCGTCATGCCGTGACCTATCAATTACGCGGCGGGACGCTGGCGAACTTCGTCGGCGTGGTTGAGCAAGTTGAACCGATCGCCGAAGGGTGGAGCGCGCGCGGTAGAAAAGCTGACGCGCTCAATGATTTCGCGGGCTGGCATCCAACCATTACAAAGCTGATTGCGGCTGTGCCAGACGACGCGCTGTTCCGCTGGGCGCTGTATGATCGCGACCCTCTCTCGCATTGGACACAAGGGCGCGTGACGCTCCTCGGCGACGCCGCGCATCCGATGTTGCCGTTTCTGGCGCAGGGGGCGGCGATGGCGGTCGAAGATGCGTGGGTGCTGGCTGCGGAGATTACGGAGTCCGACGATTTAGCCGCCGCACTCCAGATTTATCAGGCCACCCGCCGGCCAAGAACATCGCGCGTGCAAGCGGGATCGCGGAAGAATGCCAAGACATTCCATAAGCGCACACCCCTCTCGCAACTCGCGACCTATGGGCCGATGTGGCTCGCCGGGACCGTCGCGCCGTCGTTGATCCGACAGCATTTGTCGTGGCTTTACGGGGCCGACGTGACGCGACGTTAAGCGGGTTTTCCGCGTATTCTTATGCAGGTTTGCTGCGCAAGGCGAAGATCATCAAGGCGCAGGCGACGATTTCAATCGCGATGGGCTGTAATGCGCCGGGCGCAAAGCCGTTCATGAGGCCAAAGTAGATCCGGCCGATAGCCGTGAAGCCGAACAGACAAATCGGGGCGAAAAGCCAGCCGCGCTTGCCAGCAAAAAGCGCGCCCGCGACGCAAATTGTGAATGTCACGAATAAAGCGGCGAAGTCAGCAAAGATGGTCGCGTTGCCAACAGGGCCTGTACCCGCGATGCCGCCGAGCGTTTCCGATAGTTTGGCAGGCACAAACAACGCCTGAAACGTGAGAAGAATCCCAATCAAAAACGGTGGAATGAGTGCGAGTTTTGCAATGCGTGACATAGATTTTCCCCTTAAACCCAACTGGGTTTTTTGTGCTCTTGCCGTTCACGGCCCGAACTGTCCAGAAATTAAGATTCGTCTTTCAAGGCCGCTTCCATAACCCAAAGGCGGTCTTGTCCCCAGACGGCGGTCTCTCCCACGCGGAAGCTCGGAACACCCCAAATCCCGTAGGACATCATCTCGGCGCGATTGGTTTCCGCGACAGCGCGCCAGTCATCCGTGTCGAGTTGTTGCCGTGCTTCGGACCAATCGAGTTCGGCCCCCTCGACAATGCGTCTTAACCCGCGGTCAGAGCCGGCATCGACGCCTTCGGCCCAGACATAATGAAGGAAGGTGCGGACGAAATCGATGCCGTGCCCTTGGTCTATCGCCCAGTTCAAGATCGCGTAGCCACGCTCAACAGGGGCACCGACCGGATCGGAGACCCGCCCAAATAACACGCCCAGTCGGTGTGCTTCGCGCGCTGTATCGCGCACGATATAGCGGCGCTTAGCCTTCGGCACAGGGAGCGCGCGCATGACCATCGGGAGAACAAACCGCAAGCGTAACTCGGCCCCATAGGTGGCCGCGAGCGCTTCGGTCCGCTCAGCGACAATGGCAGTATAGGGGGAGCGGAACGACAGATACCAATGCAGCACTTTGTTCGTCTCGCGGGATATATCGGGGACACGGGTGGGTGTGGCAGGCGGTGTAAATATGGGTGTCGTTGGGGCTTCTTTGCGCTTTGCGCCGATCCCAGCGAGACGGCTTTCTAGATAATGCAGTCGGTCCAAACCCCAATACCATTCACCGCCATAATGGATCATCCCGCCTTGATAATGCCCCAGCGCGCGGAGACGTGCATTGGCGTCAGCCGTGTCCAGCGCAGGCGGTTGCGGGCTGAGGTTGGCCTTAAGGCCTGCACGAACGGCAAGGCGTTGCGCATCAATCGCTGCATAAACAGCCAGCGCGCTGCGTTCCGGCGCAGCCCCGTCATCGGGCGGTCCGACTATATAAGTCGTTAAATCAATGTCATAGCGGGCTTCAAAGTCGGGTATGACAGACTTTAAGAGCTGTGAGTAAGGATCGCTAGGGTCGAGGAAAACCTCAATATGCGGGCGACCCGTCCGCTTTGCCTCAAACCGGGCGCGCTGTTTTTCTAAGCGCTCGCGGCTGAGAATGCGTTCGGCGAGACGCGGGACGATATATGATTTTATGCTCACATCGCTATCATGATGGCGGAAAGGCTGGAGGGCAAGCCCACAACAGGTTAGGTTGGCCCAACATAAATGAAGGACTCAAGTCATGAGCTTGCCAAAAACCTACAAATCTCTCGTCTCAACTGTCACCGAAGGCGGTCAACTCCGTATGGAGATGGTTGAAAAACCAATGCCCGTTCCGACGGCTGATCAAGTTTTGATCAAAGTCGAAGCCTGTCCGATTAATCCATCGGATCACGGCGTCATGTTTGGCTATTCCGACATGTCTAAGGCAACGAATGACGGCGATGCGCTCGTCGCGCCGGTCCCTCCGATGGGCATGCGGATGATGAAAGCCCGTATCGGACAAGCGCTCCCTATCGGCAATGAAGGCGCAGGCACTGTCGTCGCCGCTGGCGAAAGTGACGCCGCTCAGGCGCTCATGGGCCGTACAGTCGCGGCCATGGGCGGCGGTATGTATGCTGAATATCGCTGCGTTCCGATCATGTCAGTTCTACCGGTGAATGAAGGCAACACGGCGCGCCAAGCCGCGTCATCATTTGTGAACCCGCTGACAGCGCTGTGTTTCCCAGAGACGATGAAAAAAGAAGGTCACACAGCGATTGTCCATACGGCGGCGGCGTCCAACCTCGGCCAGATGCTAGTCAAAATCTGCAAGGCTGACGGTATTCCGTTGGTCAATATTGTGCGTAAACAAGAGCAGGTGGATATCCTTAAGGCCATCGGCGCGACGCATATCGTCAATTCGTCGGACGAAGATTTTATCCCACAATTGATCGACGCCATTCACGAAACGGGCGCAACATTGGCGTTTGATGCAACGGGCGGCGGGAAGCTGGCGTCGGACATCCTAACCGCGATGGAAGGCGCCGCAGCACGCACCCCGGGCGCCTACTCGATCTATGGCTCAATCCATCACAAACAAGTCTATCTCTATGGCTCGCTCGACCCGTCACCGACAACACTCACACGCGGCTACGGCATGGCGTGGGGCGTGGGCGGCTGGTTGCTGCCAAACTTCCTGGCCAAAGCCGGCATGGAAACTGCGATCCGTCTGCGCCAACGCGTGGCCAGTGAACTAACGACAACCTTTGCTAGCACCTACACGGATGAAATTAGTCTTGCCGACGCGCTTAACGCCGATATTGTCGGGCGGTATAATGCGAAGAAAACGGGTGAAAAGTTCTTAGTCAACCCGACGCTCTAAGGACTCTATGAAACCACTCGCACAACAGCGCATTCTCGTCACAGGGGCGAGTTCCGGTCTTGGCCGGGCGCTGTCTGTGCGACTGGCCGATGCGGGCGCGACTGTTGTCGCGACCGCACGTCGGCAAGCTCCGCTGGATGAGTTGGCGGACCGTCATCCAGGAATCGAAACGCGCATTCTCGATCTGATGGACGCTGCAGGGCTCGCAAAACTCTGTCATACAATCGGGCCTCTCACCGGGGCCGTCCTAAATGCCGGCGTCACCCATGTGGGCCCGTTTAACGCGGGATCAGATGCGGACGATGCGGCGATGGTCGAGACCAATGTCATGGCCAATGTGCGGTTGGCGCGGGCGCTCTATACGCCGCTTGTCGACGGTCGCTTGGTCATCGTGGGGTCGATGGCTGGACAAGTCGCGCTGCCCTATCAGGCGGTCTATTCCGGCACCAAAGCCTTCTTACAGAACTTTAGCCTCGCGCTACGAGAAGAATGGCGTGATCAGGTGAGCGTCGGTCTGTTCACGCCCGGCGGCATTAAAACTGAAATGACTGACATCGAAGCCTTGTCCAAACTTCAAAACATGCTCGCCGGAGCGGACGAAGTGGCGGATGAACTGATGGCCTTCTATCTGTCCGACCGCGCCTTGCGTATTCCGGGCTTCGTCAACCGTGTCTCCGCCACCGCAACGCGGCTTCTGCCCCGCCCCACGATTACACGAATTATGGAACGAGTTTATCACAGGGAGCCGTGAGAGGGGTGTAGGGGGTCGTTTGTGGGCGGTATCAACGCCGCCAATCTAAAGCCTCATTCAACATCAGACTTTTTAGACGGAGTCGGAGATGTCCATATCAATAAAACTAGTCCTGATATTATTAAAATCGCGCAGCCCGAGAGCAGCCATGAGTTAATATACCAGTGATCTCCCCACTCGAATTTCCCAAACATGATTTTCTTCCATCCCTCAAAATGTTGATATGAGGCGACAAAAAATCCAAACGCACCAATAATCGACGCGAAATACAAGTTTATCCAATTTCGCGTGTTCGGGAGTAAAAGAGACAAACCTAACACGCCGATGATGGTGCGCTGCGCGCGACAATAGGGGCAAACGTAGACGAGGTCAGTCAACTCTAACGTCCACGTCAGAACGCAAATAAGGATTGCGATAATTCCGATTATTTTCCTGTTCTTCCATAACCAATTCATCAAAATCTTGTCCATGTGTCTCCCCTTTGGAAATACCGATTTCATAAATACTTGCGCCAACGCTATGGTCTTGTTCGCGAAGCCTTCTCCACATAATTAATCGCGTTTCAAACGCGACCTTACGGCTTTGTATGCGAGCCAAACCAATGACATTAAGCCGATGAGGGCGGCGACATTAAACAGAAAGTACTTCGCAGGCGTCAGGAAGGCCTTGACCCCAAGGAGACTGTAATTCCCCTTCAACGCCATGAGCTGAATGGTGTTTTCCACCAGATCGGCGCCGAATACCAGAAAGGCGGGAATGGCGAGCATGACGCCGATGCGGTTCGGGAACTTCAAAGCAAGCCCGGCAAAAAATGAGCCGTAGGCGAGCGGGAAAAGATAATCGAGCAAGAGCGTCATCCAGAAATGGCTGCTTTTTTGATCCTCCGACATGGCGGTCAAAACAGTCATTTGATCGTCAACAGACGCCGCCTGATCCAAAATATCTCCGCCCACGAATGGGATCCAAGCTTGAAAGGCGAACACGAGCGCTATTGCGACGACAAAGCTCGCAATAATAACCCAAGGTTTTCGAAGTGTTTCAAGCATTCAGTGGCCCCCTTATTGTGTCGACGGCCTTTTGCGGCTTTTATTGTCGAGACTCGCACGTTCACTCTACGGTGTTGAATGCCCACACACGCTAAGCCTGAGAGTTTTATATTGATAGCCGTTTGTTTTGAATAGACTTCGAAAGAAAATGCACGTCGAAGTCACAACAATGACCCCCACATCCTGTTTGAGAGCCCCATGACCAATATCCTCACGCTTGACCGCGATGGCCCTATCGCCATCCTCACACTCAACCGACCAGACATGCTCAATGCGCTGGGACAGGATGGGGATGGCCAAGCGTTTGCGGATATGCGCGCCACACTCGAAGCGGACCACACGTTACGCTGTGTTGTGCTGACCGGGGCCGGGCGGGGATTTTCTGCCGGCGGTGATATTAAGGCGATGAAAGCCCGCACGGGCGCGTTTGGCGGGTCGCCTGAAGACGTCCGCCAAGGCTATCGCCGCAATATTCACCGCATCGTCGATAGTCTTTATAATCTTGAACTCCCGCTCATCGCGGCCGTCAATGGTCCGGCGATCGGGCTTGGCAATGACGTCGCCTGTATGGCCGATATCCGGATTGCGTCGGACAAGGCCAAGTTCGGCCCGACATTTTTGAAATTGGGCTTGATCCCCGGCGACGGCGGCGCGTGGTTACTGCCGCGCATTATCGGCGCGAGCCGGGCGGCAGAGTTGATTTTCACAGGCGACGTTATCGACGCGGAGACAGCGCTTGATTGGGGTCTGGTCAGTCGTGTTGTGCCGCATGATGACCTGATGAACGAGGCTATGATCATGGCGCGTAAAATCTCGAAACAGCCCCCGCAAGCGCTGCGCGCGGCAAAAACATTGCTGCGTCACGGCGCGACGGCGAGCTATCCGGCGATCATGGAAATGAGTGCAGCGATCCAAACCGCGATGCATTTCACTGAGGATTTCAGCGAGGGCGTCGATGCGATTCTAGAGAAACGAACGCCTGAGTTTAAAGGTCGCTAGCGGCCTTGTTGCCCGTCATCGACTTTAATAACCGTGCCCGTCACCGCATGGCTTTTGGGGTCAAGGAGGAACAGGAGCGTGCTGTCGAGAAAGTCCGGGGTTGGCACGCGCTTGCGTTTAGTATGGGCCGCGAAGTCTTCGGCTTGTTCGCCCGCTTGCATCCGTTGCGCCATGAAATCCGTCATTTCTGACTTCACGATACCCGGTGCGATGGCGTTCACATTGATGGGGAACTGAGCCCACTCAACGGCCAGTGTTTCGGTCATCCGCGCAATCGCGCCTTTTGAAGTCGAGTAGAGCGCCGCGCCATTGCCGTCATAGCTATAGGCGGCGATCGACGCGATGTTGACGATCCGGCCGGATTTTTTGGCTTTAATCAGGCGTTTGGCGACCTCGCGTGCGAGCAGAAAAGGCCCCGTCAGATTGACCGCGATGAGCTGTTCAATGAAAGCGACATCCAGTTTCGTCGCCAGCTGCCCATCCGCGATCCCCGCATTATTGACGAGGATAGTCGGCAGGCCGAGATGGGCTTCAACCGTCGCGGTAAGGGCTTCGACCTGTGCCATGTCGGACATGTCAGTGGGTACGCAAAGCACTGTGCCGCCATCGTCTGTGATTTCTTTAGCGAGGGCGTCTAGGCGGTCAACCCGGCGTCCGGCGATAGCCACGGAGGCGCCCTGTGCCGCCAAAAGTTTGGCAAAGCGCCAGCCAAGCCCCGAGGTCGCCCCCGTGACGATAGCGATGTCGTTGGAAAGGTCGATGGTTTTGTCAATCATGGGACGGCTCATATGAAGTTGAGCCGTCTCTTAGCGTGGGTTGCAGGGCTGCGCCAAGACACAGCCGACAATGGCACAGACGTGATTGAGATGGCCGTGATTAAGCGCCGGGATCACAGGCCGTGATCAGTCGTCGCCCGTCTTCTCATGGCCCGTGCTGAGATAATCGGACGCGCTGCGTTGAGTGCCGCGCGTTGGGCTGTCTTCTTTCGCCCGACGGATACGCTCAAGCGGGCTGAGCGGTTCTTCGGCGCGCGTATCGGCGGGCCAAGCGTCCGCGTCACCAGTATCGGTGCTATTGTCCTCGCCTGAACTGTCGCCCTGATCGGATGCGTCGCCTTGGCCCGTGTCTTGGCCAGCCTCTTGTGCTTGGCCGTCGTTATCCGATGAACCTTCGGCGTTTGCGTCGCCGTCGTTTTGAGCTTGCCCGGACGCATCAGCGACCGACTCGGACGGGTTTTGACCTTGTGGCTGTCCATCAGGTGATTGCCCATTCGCCGCGCCAGACGCGTTGCCGCCGCCGGTCTGACCAGATTTAATCGCGTCCATAATTTCTTGCAACGTGCGCGTGGACCCGCCGCGCGATCCGCGTGTGGGAGTCGCGCCGTTTTCACCGACCACAGCGACCTTGTTCGGTCCACCTTCGGACGTCGCTTCACCGCCAGACTCTTGCATATCAGTCACGATAACGTCCCACGCCTCTTGCTCGTCACGCATCAATTGTTCGTCGGATTTTGCCTCATCGGACGGGACATATTCCGCGTCGGAAATATCACCGTCGTCACTTTCCGCAATCGCTTTGGCGCGTTCCTTCATCAGGTGACGCCGCGATTCAGACGGGAGGCGTTCAACCGGGCTGACCGGTTCATAGTCAATGACGGGGGCGCCTACGCCGGTCGAGCTAGTATTGGGGGTGCGATAAATATCGGATGTCCCGCTTTTTTTGCGGGATTTCCTCCAATCCTCTTCGGACTGATCGGTCTGGTCTGTGACCTGCGCATAAGCAGGCAAGGCGGTGCCGAGCGCTGCCGTGAGCGCCAAACTGGTCATGAGAGTTTTCAACATCATGAGCGTTGCTTAGCACAGATAAGCTGAGCCGCGCGTGAACGGAGAGCGTGCATTAACCGCTGATCTTGCGCACGACACGGAAGCCCGTAAAGTCGTTTTTGTCGCCCCGTCGCAACATGGTGCGCGCCGAATATCGCAGGTCATCAGGCCCCGAGAACCACGACCCGCCGCGCACAACTCGTTGTCCGCAAGACCCGCGCGCATCGGCGCTGCCGTCCACGGGCGCATCACGCAGGTTCAACGTATTACAATCCAACGTCCACTCCGCGACATTGCCGACCATATCGCGCAGCCCGAATTTATTGGCCGACAAGGTGCCGCCGGGCAGGGTGCGTCCGACGCCGGGGTCAGTACAGGCCGTATTGGCCCACGCGACAGAGGTTTCCTTGGACGCGCCATTGGCAAACGCGCAGAGCGCGGCTGTTGATCCGCCGGGATAGATGTCATTCGATCCGGCGCGCGCCGCATATTCCCACTGCGCCTCGCTGGGGAGAGAGTAGGCAAATCCTGTCTTCGCTGACAGCCACGACGCATAGGCTAGTGCGTCAGCAAACGACACATTGATGACGGGCCGCAATCCGCGCCCCCAGCCCTTATCGCTCGGACGGGTTGAACAGCCACCTGCCGCGACACAGGCGTCATAATCGGCAAAGCTGACTTCGCGCACGCTCATAGCAAACGGTGCACTGAAGTTCACAGGGCGGGCCGGCTTTTCATTAGACCGCGCTGTGTCGTCGGTGTCGAGCGCGCCGAGCGTATCATTCCCGCCGGGCAAAACCGTCATGGACGGGCAGGCGTCGCAATCGGAAAAGACCTTGCCGACGGAGGGTCGTAGTCGCTCGATCGCGGCGATCGCTTGCGCGACGTAAGCGCCTTGCGGAAAACTACTCAGGTAACGCTCATAGGCATCCGCCGTGCCCGCAGCATCAGCCGCTTGCCAGGCCGCATTATCCGCAGCGGACGCTTGCATAGACGCGATGCGAGACCGCGCGGTATCAGCGTTCGTCCCCGTCGCATGTTTGCCTAAATAGGTCTGATAGCTCTTAATTGTGTTGGCCTGAGCCGCCGTTTGCCAGTCCGCTTTCTCGCGCGCTGCCCGCTCTGCGGCGTCCCGTTCCGCGGCTGTTTGTGCCGCTTTCATCTCGGCGATGCGTTCGCGGGCTTTATCCGCGTGAAGGCCATCTTCCCATGCGGCGAGGTAATCCTCATACCCAACAATTGTATTGCGCTGTTCCGCTGTCGCCCAATCGCGATTGTCGTAAACGTCAATCTGTTCTTGAGCTTTCTCGGCGAATTTTCCGTCTGGAAATTCAGCCAGATACTCGCGGTAGCCTTCCAAAGTGTCCTTCTCCAATGCGGCGACCCAAGCCGCTTCGTCCGCGCCCATGGGCTTGGCCTCAGGGTCAGGGGTTTCGCCTTGCGCGATGTCGATGATCGGCGCGCGGTCGCCGGGTTCGCGGACTACGACTTGGCTCGCGAGCCATATCCCACCGATGGCGACTGCGCCGAGTAGAACCGCATAGATCGCGTAACGTCCATAGGGTGTCCGTTCTTCGCGGACGTCAAATTCATTATTGGGGGGCTGCCAGTCGGACATTAGTCAGTCGCCTTTGTGTTGACGTCCGCATCAACCCGACCACCCAACCGCAAAATCAGATTATCAATCGTATATTGCCCCGCCGCGTTCAGCGCGCGTTCTTCTTTGCTTTGCACCATGCTCTGCGCGAGCACGAGGACAGCGGACATGATGAGGGCGAGCAGGGTCGTGGTGAAGGCGACGCCGAGGCGTTGCGTGACTTGGTAGAGAAATTCTTCGCTCTCGGCATTGGCAGGAACCCCCGCATATTGCAGAGCAAACATAATGCCCATGACGGTACCGATAAAGCCTAAGCTTGGGATCAACCACGTGAGGTACCGTAGCGTCGAATAACGCAAATCAATCTCGTGCATGTACAGTTCTAGCGACGCATTCATCACGCCCAGCGCTTGGTCCTCCTTGCCGCTGACACGGTATTGATCGATGGTGCGGCTTATCATTCGTGGCAGAAACGCATTGCGCGCGAATTTACGGCTGGCGATGCTGTCGCGGATTTTACCGAGCAGCGCATGATCGAGGCGACGGCCATCCGTTGGTAGGTAGCCGCGCGCGAGCTGGCTTTCCTCATCCTTGGCAGCGGACCAGCGCAGGACCAGCTCACCAAAACCAATGAACAGCGCGACCCACATGATGTTCTGGATCGTAAACGGCCAGAAGGTGGCGTCGCTGTCGAGCAGGATTTCTTGCAACGTCGGGCCTGTTGTGAACTTAATGATGCCGATCAGCACAATGGCCGCGACAATCGCGATGAGAAACACGAAGGCGCGTTTAATAAGGCTATCAGTCTGGTTCATCGGATCGATCCTAGCGGGCTAGATTTGATTTGGGAACGGGGCATTAATCGCAAACCCCTTTATCGGAACTGGCGAGTGCCATGAACTGGCCGCCATTGCGCGCAGCCAGCGTTTCCATAAATTCGACCGTACCGTCATAGTCAAAAAAGTTACCGACGACGACGGTATGAATTTCTTTGCGACCTCCGTTCAGGCGGGTCAGCTCGCTGATTAAGCGATTGGGCGAGAGGCCGTTATTGGCGGCTGGATTGGGCAGACCATCCGAGACAAGGAAAATCGCGTCGCCGGGACCGCTCAGGAGTTTTCCGAACGCATCCAACATGGACGCTGAGCCGCCAAATTGCCCGGTCAGGCGATCCGTGAATTGTTTGGCTTCCGCCTGCGTTCCGGCCAGATTAATGTTGCGCAGTCCGCCGCCGGGCGGCCAGCTTTGCGTGCGTGGACCGCTATCGGTCTGTTGGAAGCCCACAATCTGCAGAGCATGGTTATCTTGTAAACTGTCGATGATCCGATCCACGGCGCGGGCGACACTGCGCTCATGTCCGCCCATGCATCGATTCATATCGAGCGCGATAGCAACGTCGTCCTTCGTCGTTTTTAAACCGAGAAACCGAAACGAGACGAGGGCCGGTTTGGGATTATCTTGCGGCGCGGGCTTATCCTCAATCGGTTCGGGTTCCGGGGTCGCGCGAAGTGTCTCGGCTTGTTTTTCCAAGAGGGCGGCTTCGGCTGCGCGAAGGTCCGCGAGGAGTTTGTCAGCGTCCGAACGGATGTCCGACACAGCTTGCGTCGAGGCGGCACGCTTGGCTTCGAGCGCCTTGCGTTTCTCGACGGTTTCGACCGAGCTATCCTCGGCCGCACGCAGCAGGTCGCTGATCGCATTCTCCGGTGTCCGTTCGCGAATTTCCTTCTGATAGTAAGGCAGCAGAATAATGGCGAGCAAGGCAAACGCCCCCATCGCGGCGGCGAAGAGGTCCACCGCGCTGAGTGAGAAGACATTGACCTCTCTGTCGGCGCGCCGCTTCATCGGGCTCTCCCAACAAAGTCACCGCGGTTATTATTGGCCAGCTCTTGCAAGAACATCGTCAAGGCGGGGTCGGATGTGTAGTCCCCAATGGCGACCGTATGAATTTCGGTGCGACCGCGATTACGCCGCGTGATATTTTGCACAATGTCGCCCGGATTGCCGTCATCCGGCTGCCCATCACTTATCAGGATGATCGCGCCGGGCTTAATATTGAGCGCGCGCACCAAAGCATTTTGGGTCGGCGTGCCGCCGCCAAAATCGCCGGGCAATCGCCGCACAAAAGCGAGTGCGCCATTGACTTCGCCCGCCGATGCGCGCGCGAGCTGACCACCAGGCGGGTAGACGGAATAGCTTGGCCCGCCCCGATAGCCGAGAATGGAAAACCGATTATCGGTCTGCATCTGACCGAGGATTTCTTCCAAAGCGGAGACGACATTATTTGTATGGGCCCGCATTGAGCCGGACATATCGACGACGATCATCACATCTTTTTTTGAGGTGCCCACTCCTAAAATGGAAAACTCGACACCGCGTCCGCTGGACCGCGGGGGATTGGGAATGGGGTCGGGTTGCGGCACAGGTTTGGGTATGGGCGGCGGTTCAGGGATTTCAATGGCGGCGGTTTGCGCCTGCACCTCAAGGATTTTTGCTTCGACCTCGGACATGTTTTCAGCCGTTGTGCGATATTGCCGATCCAAGAGCCGGACTTCCGCCTGAATGGCGCGAATTTGCGCCATTTCGGACTGCGTGGAACTGGCGACGAGGCGACGTTTTTCGACGAGCTCTTCCAATTCCTCCATCGACGTGTCGGTCCCCCCCATCTTGTAATAAGGGAACAGCACGAGCACGATGAGGATAAAGGCCCCGAGCGCCGCCGCGAACAAGTCGAGCGCTGAAATCGTAAAGACCGAGATGTTGCGGGACCGTCTACGCATAGACAGGGGCTAGCCGATCCCGCCTAAAATGCGAACCAGAGAATAGAGCCGTTCCTTTTGCGCTTGTTCACGGGCTTGGTCGTTCATGTCATTGGCGAGCGCGACAGCGTCCTGGAAGGATTCGACATTCATGCCTTCATTCACGGCATCGTTCGAGCGCGAAAGCTTGGTGTCGAGATCACCCATATAAAGGGTTTCCAACTCACCAATTTCGTCTTCAAATCCGATATATTCGATATCGTCACGCTCTATCACGAGGGACAGCGCATAGGCTTGCGCCGCCATCGTGTCTGATGCGCCGAGACGGTCCAGCGCTTCAGCCAGAATTTGACGCAAGTAAAGGGCGTCTTCGCGGATCATTATATCTGTGTCTGCCAGAGCAGGATTAAAGGCGAACAGGCTATCGACCTGACCCTGAACAAAGGGTCCGCACAGCGCATTGAAATAAGCAATATGGGCCATGCTGGCGACAGTTTGCGTGGGCGCCGCTTGGCGTAAAACAGGGTCGGCAATATCTTCAATCACGTCGAGCATCGGCCAGTCGGCGGGCAGGCGCCGTGTTTCATTGTCGATCATGAAATCTGTCATCAATTGGGATAATTCCGGCGTGACATCCTTGGCGAGCTCTTGGCTTAGGCGAAAGAAAACATAGCGCGATTCCGGACTGTCGTCGGGAAAACCCGACATCATGGTCACGCAGGTTTCACTCTGCTCAGCGGTGAGCGAGGCAGGCGTGAGTGTACGTACCTCAATATCCGCGAGAGCGGCCGTCGGCAGTAAGAGCGCTGCTGCGGTCATTAAAAACTGTTTCATCCGGTTCGGTCTCCGACAGTATAAGGCGCTGCAAACGGCGAGGCGATAATCGACCCGGCGGGGGCTGCGCCCATATCTCGCCCGCCTGTATAGCGCCGCAGTGCAACAGAACCTGAACGTTCAACCTGTGCGACGCCGTTCGCCATACCGCCTGAAAAATTCCCTTCAATTGAGTATGAGCCGTTGGGTGCCCGGACAATGCGGTAGCCGGGTCCGTCCGCGACGCCAGCGCGGGCGTAGCCATAATGCTCAACGAGATCGCCTGCGCGATTGCGGAAGATGCCAACACCAGACCCATTAGCAACGCCGTTTTCACACGCGCCCAACCAGGTTCCAGCCTCAACGGGGCCCTTATAGACACAGCGGGTGGCGACAGTATCCAGCGCACGCTGATTGTCGGAATAAAGCTCGCTCAGTTTCGTTTTTAAATCCTCGAACCGAATGGCCGTTATCGTCTCGCTACTGTCAATCAAATCGACCTGAATTTCAGTTTGTGCCTCCAGCGCAGGGACGACGGATTGCAGATAATTAGTGCCAACTCCTTTGGAGAGTTTGTTTTTCCGCATCGCTTCTGTCGCGGCAAAAATCGCGCCTTGGATCATTGCTTGGGCGGCGATTTGTTGTCCTAGGGAGGAACCGCGGCCATTATTATCTTGTGTAGCAATCGCGACCCCACCCAGAGCCGCGGCGAAGGCCGCCGCCGTCGCGATGTTTTGTTGTCGGGCTAATTGACGACGGCGTTCGAGCACGCGGTATTCTTCTTTGAGCATATCGCGGACTTGTCCGCCCATCTCGCCATTAATGACGCCGTCGTAGAGGCGGAGCGATTGAACGGAGAGGTATTTCTGTTCGGCTTCCAACAACCGCTCGGCATAGCGAAAGCGAGTTAGATAATCCGGATCGTCACTGCCGACTAAGGTCAAAGCCGCGAGGTTATCGTCATAATCCGCGATCACATCCGCGCGGCGCAACATTGCGGCCTTGGTCGCGTCCGTGGTATTGATCAACATAATGATCTGATTGGCGAAACCGTCGGTAAAAGGTGTTTCGAGAATATCGGTATCATCTTCGCCAAGGGTCGCAAG
The DNA here is from genome assembly GCF_014652695.1 of Algimonas arctica. GTDB lineage: Bacteria > Pseudomonadota > Alphaproteobacteria > Caulobacterales > Maricaulaceae > Litorimonas > Litorimonas arctica. The sequence goes on along the minus strand of NZ_BMZH01000005.1, from coordinate 193,646 downwards.
CTTGGCCCCATTTAATTGTATTTTCTCAATCGGATAGCTCTTGACCGCGCCCCGTGACCGGTCACGCAGGCCTTGTGTCGCCGGCATTAAACGCGGTGTGCCGGACAAATGGCTGAGAATGTCAAGTTCAGGGACACCCGCTTCGATCCGACCGGATTGCAGGGTCGTGGCGTCTGTGATGGCCTGAGAATAATTGCCGCCTGCGGCCGCTCCGATGATGGGGGCTGACGCCATCAGCACGCCTTCTGATCCGACAGCCGCGCGCGGATCGGTTCTGACCGTAATGATGGGCGTGAAGAGATCCCCAAAGGTAAGGGGCTTGCCGCCCATCATCCGTTCCAGATCGGGATAGCTATACGCGGTGAAATCGACGGTGACGACGGAGGCAATGCTCTCTGCTTGCGTCATGGGTTCAGAGGTTAAGCTGCCGTCCGACGCCTTGGTAATGCGGTGCGGGCTGAGCAAGACGGAATGTTCTGGCAGCCGCGATGCGAGTTCCCGGTAGAGCGACATAGCGAAGAAATTCGATTTCAAAATAACGGAGTCGGCGAGGGCTTGAGTCGCGACGGGATCAGATGCACCATTCCCCCCACCAATCGCCATTCCGGCATAGGCGACGGCGAAATCGGCTTCGGCATCATCTTCGATAAAGGCGGGGTAACGCACGACCGCGAGAGCGGTGCCGCGCGGTGCGGATTGCGTCAGGCTGATGTCTGGACCCGCGACGAAAGTCGACTTCGTCACCCCTTTGGCTGTCGACGCACAGCCGGAGGTGAGCGCGCCTGACGCCAGCATAGATGTGCCGAGCAGGGAAATGAGGGCTTTGCGCATGGGAAGGCTCCGGCAGACTAGGGTTATGAGTTAACCTATGACGGAGAGAACCTTAATGGTAGCTGAGTTTTTGCTAAGCTGGATTTATCCGCCTTGCAGCGATTTCAATCGCGCGAAGATACCGTTCTTCTTACGGAGGTCAACTTCGGTGCCGTCTTCGACGACTACGCCTGCCTCAATCACATAGACGCGGTCTGCGCCGGCGATGGTGGACAGACGGTGCGCGATGACGATGGTTGTACGCCCCTGTGACAATCGTTCCAGCGCGGCTTGGACCTTGGATTCTGATTCAGCATCCAGCGCCGACGTTGCTTCATCGAGCAGCAAAATAGGTGCGTCGCGGAGCAGGGCGCGCGCAATTGAAAGCCGTTGTCGTTGGCCGCCGGACAATGTGTCACCGCTCTCGCCTAAGACCGTGTCGTACCCCTGTGGTAAAGCCATGATGAAGTCATGGGCGTCCGCCGCTTTGGCCGCCGCGATAACCTCATCCCGGCTCGCATCTTCACGGCCCAAGACGATATTATCGGCGACAGATTCTGAGAATAAAGTGACGTGCTGACTGACCAGAGCGATGTTGCTGCGGAGGCTGGAGAGCGATAGATCGCGAACATCATGACCGTCAATTAGAACGCGACCGGCTGACGCATCAAACAGACGGGGAATGAGATTGAGGATTGTGGATTTGCCGCCGCCGGATGGACCGACCAACGCGATACGTTGTCCCGGCTCAGCTTGGATTGATACACCCTCCAACGCTGTTGTGCCGTCCGGATAAGTAAAGTGAACATTGTCCAGTGCGACTGCACCGCGAACGTCCGACAGAATTATGGCATTGGTATGCTCAGCAATCTCCGAGCGCATATCGGCAACGCTAAAAATGCGGGACAAGCTTGCGAGCATTTCCTGCACGACATTGTTCATTGTGCCCAGCGCGCGCAGTTTTGGCGCTAGCATAAATACACCTGTTAAAACGGCGGCGATTTCGCCCGGCGTGATGACGTCCGCACGTAAGAGCCAGATGCCGAAAATCATCACAGCTGCAATTGCAAAACCGCCGAGAATTTCGAGAATGGGGTCAACCCGAGCCTGCTGGCTGACAAGTTTGAGGAAGAGCCGGATACGCGTATCGAAACTCTCGCCCAATCGTGCGCGTTCGCGGTCTTCTAGCCCATAGGACCGAATAAGACGCGCGCCGTCAAAGCTCTCTTTCAGTTCTGAAGTGATCCGGCCAACGTGGGCTTGTGCGTCATTCGCAGACCCGCGCATTTTCTGCGATAGAGCGATCAACGGCGCAAGGGCGAGGATGAAGATGAGCAAGGCGGCGGAGAGCTGCCAGCTTTGCCAGAGCATGACGCCGACAGCAAAAATAACGACCAGCACATCTCGGACGAGATTCCCGATGATCCGTATGAGGGCATTAGAGACAACGCCGACATCCGACACAAACCGAGAAATCAGTGTGCCGGACGGTTCTGCGTTGAATGTGGCAAGGTCCACGTCCAAGGCCGCGTCATACATATGCGTCTGCATGTCAGCGACCGCGTTCAGCGCAATATGATTCGTTGCGATCCGTTGCAGATAATTGGTTGCGGCGCTGATGAACGGTACACCGATCACGATGGGGAGAACCATACGCGCGTAATCAACGACGCTGCTGCCGTCTGCGGCGGCATCGATGACGATTTTAACAACGAAAATATAGGCGGCCGTCGCGGCGGCATAAATCGCCATATAGACAGCAGCGATAATTAACCGGCCGCGTTGCGGGGCCAGATAGTCACGCCATAAGCGCCGGATCATCGCCTTGTCGTCGGAGGTCTGATGGTCCGTATTCGGCGCGTCCGGGGCGAGATCAGCCAATGATGCCGTCTTTATCCGGATCGATCAGTTCATGCGCGTGCAGGATGAAATAACGGGCATGCGCGTTATCAACGGTGCGTTGAGCCGCTGATTTCCACGCATCATGCGCTTCAGCGTAACTGGCAAAGGCGCCGACAAAGTCGATGTCTTGAAGGTTTTTAAATGTGGTTCGGCTCGGATCGACTAACTCACCACCAATAACGAGGTGTAGAAGTTGGATCGGCGCAATGTCGCGGTCGCTCATGGTTGTTCCCAAATATCGATAGTCTTGGCGTGTGGCTTCGCCCGTCGAGAGCTTATCCATCACGGGTTTCACGCGTTCCAATAGCAAGGCGTGCAAGGCCGGGGAAGCGCAAATGACGCCATTTCCAGAGGTTGTCGGTCCATCGAAACGCGGGGTCGACCCATAAAGGTCCGTAATGACCGCGCCCGCTTCGGTCGCAATTAACGCCGCTGCGGCAATATCCCAATCGGATTTCGGGGTAAAAGACACAGTTCCATCGGCATGCCCGGCCGCAACCATCGCAATGCGATAGGCCATCGAATTGCTAATTTTATAGTGCATCTCCGGAAAACCGAGACGTTTGAACTTGCGCGCGTAACCGACCATGGTGCAGCCACTTTCTTCGCGGCAAGGTCTGACGTGCAACACTTTGCCGTTCATTGTCGCGCCGCCGCCGCGCCGAGCGGAATAAAACTCGCCCTTAAGCGGGTTAAAGACGCAGCCCGCCACAGCTTCGCCGGCTTCGATGATAGCGACAGACACAGAAAAGCCGGGCTGGCGATCAATAAAGGCCCGCGTGCCGTCAATCGGGTCGACCACGAAGGACCGGGTTCGCGTCCGTCGTGAGTGATCGTCTTTGGTTTCTTCCGATAGCCAGCCATAGTCAGGCCGTGCTTCCATTAATTCGCGGAGCAGGAAATCATTGACCGCTATATCGGCATCTGTGACCATGTGGTTATCGCTCTTATCCCAGACCCGGTCATCGTTGCGATGATAATGATCCAGACACAGTGCGCCTGCCGCGCGGACAGCGCGTTCTAGTAGGGCAAGGTCGTCGCGATCCCTCGCGCTATCGCCCGGCAATCGTCAACCCCTCGACCAACACGCTTGGCGCGTTTGTGTCGTTGTCATAACGCAAATCTGATCCGGGGATCAGGCTCGCAAACACATCGCGAAGATTGCCTGCAATCGTGACTTCGCTGACAGGGTGGGTGAGGACGCCATTTTCAATCGCAAAGCCAGATACGCCAACCGAATAATCGCCCGTTGTTGGATTGAGCGATGGTCCAAACATTTCACGCACAAGAAGGCCGTTCCCCGCCAGCGCAATCAATGCCTCCGGGCTGTTCTGCCCCGCGAGGAGCGCAACATTCGAGGTGCTAATGCCGGGCGGGCTGCTGAGGCCGCGTGCGCCGTGGGCGTTGGTTTCAAGGCCAAGCTGCCGGGCGGCGCTGGTATTGAGTAGCCAGCTATTCAGCTGCCCATTTTCGATGATGTTGAACAGGGTGGTTTCAACCCCTTCGCCGTCAAAGGGCCGCGAAGACAGACCGCGTCGACGCAGCGGGTCTTCAACAATTTGGATGTCTTTTGAGAACAGGGATTTGCCGAGGTCGTCTTTCAAGAAAGAGACGCCGCGCGCGACAGCATTGCCACTAATAGCCCCGGTCAGCGCGCCAACGAGGCTCGCCGAGACGCGGCGGTCAAAGATGACAGGGAACGCGCCTGAGCCCATTGATGTCGCGCCCAATCGTCCGACTGCGCGTTCGCCGGCGTGGCGACCAATGTCCTCCGCACTGCGTAAATCACTGAACCAACGCGTGCCGTCAAAATCATAATCGCGTTCCATCGCGCCGTCGCGTTCTGCGACGGCGGAGACAGACAAACCATGACGAGACGCTGCGTAACCGCCGTCAAATCCGGCACTGGTGCGGAGGCGGACGGCGGACCATGACATGCTGGCGGACGCGCCTTCGGCTTGCCTCACGCCCGGAACAGCCAGAGCGGCGGCTTCGACGTCGAGTGCGCGCGCCTTTAATTCTGCGGGCTGCATTTCTGTGGGGTCAAACAGATCAAGGCCGTCTGCGTCCCGTCGTAAAGACAGGCGCGCGTCTGGTGCAAGGCCGCAATAGGGATCTTCGGGCGCCAATTTAGCCATCGCAACAGCGCGTTCCGCGAGTCGTTGGATGGCACCGGACGATAAGTCCGATGACGACACGCAGGCTTGCCTTTGACCGACCATAACACGCAGGCCAATATCGAAGCCTTCGCTATTATCGATATCTTCTAACTCACCGCCGCGAACCGTGATGGACGCGGATCGCCCATACAGTCCGAGCGCGTCAGCGGCATCGGCCCCTGCCGCGCGGGCATGATCAATCAAAGCCGAGAGCGGCGCATCAAGCGGTTCGAGCGAAAGGGGATCAGAGAGAGCCAATTAGACAGGTCCGTGAACGAAGACGAGATAGAGCAGATAAAGGCCCAAGCCCAAGAAAGTGAAGACCGTCATCAATGTCCCGATCAGGCGACCTTGCCCAAACGTGCCGCGCATGCCGAGGAAATGCAGGATGCGACCGATAAAATATGTTGCACCAAAAATGTGCGCCATGATCGGTGAGCCGTCCATAGAGGCCAGCGCCAATAAGCCGATGAGGGCGAGAGGGGCGACTTCCGAAAAATTGCCATGAGCTCGAATCCGCGACAACATGTCGGCATCCCCGCCGTCTCCAAGACTGATCTTTTTCTTTTGTCTATGCAGCCCAATCCGCATCATCAACACCGGATTGAGGAAGAGGCTGAGGGCAACATAAACTGTGACAATCTGAAAGGCGGTCATGGTAATCCCTTAGGAGGTTGATGGGTTTTTCAGCGCTTCTTTGAAGGCGCGTCTATGCTTATCTGGATCTTGTGCGCCTTGGACGGCGAACTGACCATTGTAAATGAAAGTCGGGACGCCAGAGATCCCCAGGCCGCGGAAAAACATGATTTCTTGCTGAATTTCGAGCTTATCATCGTCGCGCGCCAACAGGTCACGGATCAGTTCACCGTCAAGCCCCGCGTCATTCGCGATCGTCACCAGAACGTCCGTATCGCCTATGTCTTTGCCTTCTTCGTGAAAGGCTCGGAAAATGGCCTCCGCAACGGCGTCACCGGCCTCTTGTCCTTGCGACCATTTCAAGAGACGATGCGCGTTAAGACTGTTTGGACGGCGTGTAATGGCGGAAAAATTGAACGCAATGCCATAATCTTTTCCTGCTTGTTCTAAACGCTCTCGAGAGCCTTTGAGCCGGTCTTTGGAATCCGTGCCAAACTTAGCCGCCATATATTCGCGGTAATCCTGGCCTTCTTCAGGCACGGTCGGGTCGAGCATATAAGGGCGAAATGTCATGGAGGGGCGGGGCTTCGCGCCCTTCGCGGCTTGGGCATATTGCTTGTAACCGAGCCAGCACCACGGACAGACAAAATCTGACACCAAGTCGACTTGAATGGGAATATCTTGCATGGTTTGGCGCTTAACGAAGCGCGAAGTCCTTGTCTAATTCTCTACCCTGTAGGCGCGGACGATTTTGACGGGCTGTGTCAGATATTGATTATCTGTCACGGGGCTAGGGCTGTCGCCGCTTGCGTCTTTGCTATGAATGTTTTCGACGACGTCCATGCCGCGAATGATCGTGCCAAATGTGGCGTAGCCGGCCCCATCTGGATTACGGTCGCCGCCTGTGTCGAGGAAGCTATTATCGCCGATATTGATGAAAAAGTAGCCCGCGCTGCCTGTGCCGGGGGCGTCGCGCGCGATGCTGATCACGCCGCGCGTGTTAGATAGGCCTGTGTCGGTCGTCAGTTCATGAGCGATAAGCGGCGTGTCGAACTCTTGCGATAAAATCCCGCCTTGGATCAAGCTCATCCCCATTCCGCGCGGGTCATTATCGGCCCGCACGACCCGGTAAAACCCTTGATCGACATAGAGGCCTTTATCGACATGCATGAGGAAATCAGCGCCGGAAATAGGCGCCGTATCGAGATGAACTTCGATCTCAATTTCGCCGAGCTCCGTGTCAAGAACCACGTTCGGGCGTCCATCATCCGTGGCGCCACAGGCGGACAAGGTAAGGGCGAGGGGAAGGAGGTAATGTTTCATATCGTGACTATACGCCTGTGTATGCCCGGGCGCTACTCCCTTGCACGACCAGAGGGGGGCGCTATCTCTGTCGTGTGATGCATTTGCAGAAACTCTCCGTCGGATCGAAATCGATCGAAACGCTGGCTGATTGGCAAGAGACGGTTGTCGACCGTCGAAAGGCGGCCGGATTGTCGGCGCATCATGAGCATGTCACGCGCATGTTCCCGAAACAGAAGGATGCGCTTGAAGCTGGCGGGTCGATCTTCTGGGTCATTAAAGGCATGATTTTGTGCCGAAATCCGATCGTCCGGTTGGAAGAGGTCGTTCGTCGGGACGGAGTCAAAGCGTGCTCCATCCTGATGGAATCGACGTTGATTCCTGTGATGCCGACGCCGCGTCGGGCCTTTCAGGGCTGGCGATACCTTAAACCCGAAGACGCCCCCCACGATATGGGTGAGGCAATTGGCGACGACGATGAGTTGCCAACCAAGCTGATGCGAAAGCTCGTCGAACTTGGTGCGTGGTAGCGCTTTTTAGTTAGACATGAAAAAAAGGCCCGGTCGCTTGACCGGGCCTTTTAATATTCATGTGTCGAAGACCGACTAGAAGGTGATCCGGATTTTACCGTAATACTGGCCACCAGAGAAACCTGTTGGAGCCGCCTCTGGATAAAGTTGCCCTGTGCCACCTTGGCCGGGGTTCTCATCTGGATAGTTGTCAAAGATGTTGCTGGCCCCGACGACGAGCTCGACCGCTTTCGTCACATTGTAACCGACTTCCGCATCGACAAGGATTTCAGACGAAATGTCATTGACGCCATTGCCGGTGTCATCCCATTGACCAAAATAATTGGCCCGAACGAGAGTCCGTAGTCGACCTTGTGTGTGGGTCCACTGCGCGAAGCCTTTCCAGTTTGGAAGCAGATCTTCGAGGGATGCAACGCGGCCATCGTCAATCCGTTGAATTTGACCGGCGGCAGCACGACGTGTGACTTCTGTCTCATTGTAGTTTGCCGCAAGTGTGAGTTCTGAGTTGCCGTTCAAGAAGGCGAATGGCATCCGACCGACGACATCAATACCGCGCGTCCGGGTATCGAAGCTGTTGGCGAAGAATCGGAACTGGGACAGATCGTCCAGACCGATAAACTCACTCCGGTTGATCACGTTGGCAGCACTCAGTTGAGTCAGGCCATCATTGACGGACGTAAAGGCCGTGGCTGACGTGTTGAGGCTTTCCAGCACTTGCAGGAAGTCGATATTGGCACCGAGCGCAATGCGGTCATCCACATCAATCTGGTAGCTATCAACGGTCCAGCTTGTCGGGCCAAGGTCGAATGCAGCCCCCAATGTGAAGATCGTCGCATCTTCAGTGGCAAGAGCCGGACGCGTGCCGTCACGGTTCTCAATGAAGGTTGCGGCCAATTGACCCGCAGCTGAGCTGAGGGGCAACGTTCCTTGATCAATCAAGACGCCACCGACGTTTTGGGTTGTCACATTGGTGATGTTCGCTTGACCCGCTGTTGGCGCGTGGAAGCCCGTCGAGTGGGACCCGCGAATTCTGAATGAATCCGTGACTTTGAAAAGGCCAGCCAGCTTGTAATTGAATGTATCACCAAAGGCTGAGTAGTCTTCGTATCGGATTGCCCCTTGTACAGTGAGGCGGTCCGTCACGTCAGCTTCAAGCTCTGTGTATACACCATAAGAGTCTTGTGAGGCGACGCTCGCGTTGGCGAACCCACCAAAACCATTTGATGAGGATGAGAAGCCTTGATCGGCGAGAGGGCCCAACGCGAATGATGCGGGGTCACCTTGGAAGAGTTCAAATTCTTCTTTGCGGTATTCCGCACCAAAAGCGATCGACAGATCGGACGCCATGCCTGTTGGCAACAAATAAGCGAAATCAGCATTCAGCACTGTTTCAGTCTGCTGCTGTCCACCTGGACGGAAGTCGCGCGGCGTGTTCGGGCCCAGCGAGGCGTTGATTGTATTGTTGATGAAAAACTCGGTCTTGTTTCGACCGTGTGTCATCGACAGGTCATAAGCGAGACCGTCGCCAATGCTGACATCGCCGCGTAAACCAACGGCAAAACTATAGTCCGTATTGTCACCGCCAAAGCGGGGTGTGAAGCCGTTCGGGATCGTCTCAATGAAGCTGAAACAATTTGGATCCGCTTGAACTTGGGCCAGAACCGTTGGGTCGGGTAGCTGGTTGACCATTTCGATACCAGCCGGGCAGGCACCGCCGACGCCGAGGCCATCAAGATCGCCAACGAGGACGGATGGGTTCCCGTTGATTGTTGGGCCGGCATAGACACCGCCACGGGCACCGCCGAAGCTGTTTGCGTAAGGGGTGCGGTAAAAGAAGCCACCCGTAACGGTCCGAGACGCATAGCTACCGAAGCTGTAAATTTCCGCATTATCGGAAAGTTCGAGCGCAGAGTTATAGAAGAGTTTCAGGTCATCTTCGACATCCGGCTGCCCCCAATATTGAGGAACAGAGTCGGTGTAAGTGTTGATGCGGCTATAATCGTTCGTCACCAAACCCAGACCGACAAGTTCTGTCACATCATTGCGGTTTACGGAGCGGACTGTGCCGTTTGTGTCGCCATATTCGGCGGAGACGTTGACGAAGCCTTGGTCACCCAAAGGAAGGCCGATGTTGCCAGAGAAACGATAAGTATCGCCGTCACCGTCATAGGTCGTGCCATATTTTGCTTCGAAGGAACCACCTTCTGCGGAGTCTTTAAGGACAAAGTTCAATACACCCGCGATGGCATCTGAACCATATTGTGAGGATGCGCCGTCACGTAGGACTTCAACCTGTTTGAGAGCAATGGACGGGATAGCAGAGATATCTGCACCCTGAGCGCCGTCGGAAATGCCGCCGCCGAGGAAAGAGATGACTGAGCCGCGGTGGCGTCGTTTGCCGTTAATCAAAACCAAGGTTTGGTCAGGTGACAGGCCGCGTAAGTTGGCAGGACGCACAATGGATGCAGCGTCAGAGATCGGTTGCGTATTGATGTTAAAGGACGGGACGGATGTGCGAAGCAAATCCTGCACATCGTCAGCCGCGTTACGGGTAAACTCAATGCCAGAAATAACGTCAACCGGCGCGGGTGTATCAGCGGCAGAGCGCTGCGTCCGGCGCGTACCGATCGTAATGATTTCGTCTTGGGTGACAGTGTCATCAGAACTGTCTTGGGCATAGGCTGTACCTGCGCTCAACATAGTCGCGAGCATGACGGACGAAGCGCTTGCGGCGAGCCAAACCTTAAGATCAGTGTTTTTCATTAGGAATCCCTATATTTCTCTGAGTGTCTTTGCGTTAAGATCAAGCCCCCTTGACTGATCGTAATCGGAAAGACTTATCTTCGCTAAGGCAAAGATTAACATTTTGCAATCAACTTTGCCCTCGCATTAATGGATTGTGGCGACTCTGTGTCATTCGTGCAACATTTCGAGTCGGGTGTTTTTATCCACGACGCATGAGGGTGCTACAGTGTTCGTTTCTGCTGCAAACTTGGGCGATGTCCCAAAAATTCAACGCCTTCAAACCCTTGCTATCCATGAACTTCAAAAGGGTTATCTGGATGACGCGCAAATAAAGGCCTCCGAAGCGTCAATGGGGTTGGACACGCAATTAATCTCTGATGGGACGTATTTTTGTGTTTTTGATGGCGAAACGCTGGTCGGATGTGGCGGCTGGTCATATCGCGCGACCCTATATGGCGGCAATCATTCAGCGGGCCGCAGCGCACGCGAACTTGACTCTGCAACGGATCGGGCAAGGATACGCGCCATGTACACGCACCCCGATCACGCTCGGCGGGGGATTGGGCGGCTCATCTTGGATCGATCAGAGGCAGCGGCGAAAGCGCGCGGGTTCACGGGCCTTGAAATGGCCGCAACCGAAGCGGGGCGGCCATTTTATGCGCGTTGTGGGTATAGGGTTGAGAACAAGTTTTTCGACGACAAGGGCGGCGTTCCTGTGCCTCTTTACACCATGATCAAAACAATTTGAGATCAAACCAAATTTGACCGGAATATTACGTTGGAACGCCAGTGAATTTGCCGTCCTTGGCCAATGCCGCTTGCCACGCGGGACGCGCTTCCATCCGGTCAACATAGGCTTGGGTATGCGGATAGTTTTCGCCCAAATCTCCGCGCATTGACGCCATTTGTAGAGTGTATCCAAAGGCGATATCGGCGGCTGTGAAGGCTTCACCCGCTAAAAACGGATGGCGAGACAGGTCATCTTCCATCAGGTTCATAACAGTATTCAGGCGCGGGCTGTAAAATGCCGCGTCCAACATCCCCATCACCTTACGAATGATGCCGCGCACAAGGCGGGGCGAGCGGTCGACCGCAATACTATTGATAAACCGCCCAGTTTGCAGCGATTGATAACTGCCTTGGGCGGCATGAAACCAGAACAAATATTGTGCGCGATCCGCGGTCTTCGGGGCGGGACGCAGAGCGTGCCCGTCTGTCTGATCTAAAATATAGTCTATAATCGCATTGCTCTCCGCCAAAACGGTTTTGCCATCTGTTATGAAAGGCGCCGTCCCGAGCGGTGAAATCGCCTTATAATCATCCGGCGCTAACATGGTCTCCGTATCTCGGTCATACATTTTGAACCCATATTCCCCGCCCAGCTCTTCAAGGAGCCAGAGAATGCGAATGGATTGAGAGTTTTCGAGGTGGTGCAGTGTAATCATCACTAACTTTCTTGGGATATAACGGCGCAATTATCGATCAAACGAACGCCTCGGCAATGGGTTGCTATCAGCAAGCGCATCCGGGCAGCAACGTGACCGTCTGTTTTAAGCGCGAGCGTGGCTGCGTCAGCGAGGCTCACATAATCAATATCCGATAGCCCAGCATGGACCAATTTTTGCTTGGCGTTAGACAACGTCTCTGAAATCTCAGCGCCGCCTTGCAGCGCGTCACGAGCCGCAAACAAAATATGATTGAGTGTCCGGGCAACAGCGAGTCCCTCGGCGTCGAAATAGCGATTTCGTGATGACAGCGCCAACCCGTGCGGGTCGCGTGCAATTGGGGCGCCGATGATCTCGATTGGCATATCCAAATCCCGTACCATACGGCGGATGACGGCGAGCTGCTGGTAATCTTTCTCGCCGAAGATGGCGATGTCGGGCCGAACTTGGTTGAGAAGCTTGTTCACAACCAAGGCAACGCCGTGGAAAAACGTTGGGCGGTGATCGGTTTCCAATCCTTCGCCTACATCCCCAACAATGACCCGGGTGCTGTGATCCCCAAAATACATCGCATCGGGGGCGGGGAGATACAGCAGATCAATATTCTCTCGGGCCAAGAGCGCCATATCGGCACTAATATCACGAGGGTAGGCCTCGAAGTCTTCGCCGGGCGCAAATTGCGTCGGATTGACAAAAATCGAGACGATAACCTTATCGGCGACGCGTTTGGCGATCTGAATCAGGGAGAGGTGGCCCGCATGTAGCGCGCCCATAGTCGGAACGAGAACGGTCGTTTTCCTGTCCGACGCATAGCCCGACATGCGCGCGCGCAATGCGGTCTTTGTCTCGACAGTGGGCAGAATCAAATTCATCGGCAGGCTGCTCCGTCTCAATCAGTAGAGTGGCGAGAATGCCGCTCCCCCTAACCGGAATTTGCGATGGATAAAACCTTACATCGACGCGGCGCTATTTTTAATAATTCGCCATGGTGAGCGCACAGATTACGCGCCGTGGTTTGATCAAGTGCTTCGACCCGTACGCTGTGGGATATGTGGTCGCCGCGCGTGTGACTGCGAGAGGCTGCCGCGCCAATCCCCGCACTCCGAATCAAGGTGTCGGTAAAAATGGCGGTTTCAGCGGGACTATCGAAGCCATCGATCTGCATCGCCCAGTGTCGTTTGTGCATGGGGGATTGCGTCAGTGCGCTGACTGCGATGACGGGATCGGTTTTCGCGCCAATGACGTCAAAGCCACGGTCGATCAGGTCCGACATATGGCTATTGCGGGATCCGCTCGACGCACCGCCAAGCACGACGGCAATGATCCGAGCCTCGTCACGCACAGCGCTGATAACAAGGTTGTAGCCAGAGGCATTCGTATAACCCGTTTTGAAACCATCAACGTCGGCGCGTTCTTTCAGAAGCTTGTTCGTACTTTCGCGTCCGCGAAAATGGGTTTGCCCGAAATAATGATAATGCTGTGGAAATCGCGTGCGCGTGGCAATGGCTAACTTCGCCATGTCCCGCGCCGTTGTGACTTGCGCCGCGTCGGGTAGCCCGTGCGGATTTCGAAATGTTGTGCTACGCATGCCAAGCGCGATCGCGGCCGCATTCATCCGCTCAACGAATTGTGCTTCACTACCCCCGATCGCTTCCGCCAAAACGACTGCGGCATCATTGGAACTGCGCACCGCAACAGCTTGGATGAGCGTGTCTATCCGAACGTTTTGTCCGCGCCGCAATCCCATTTTGATCGGGGCCGTGCTGGCCGCATGAGCGGAAACTGGAACGGCCAAATCCAACGTCACTTGGCCTGACTCCAGCGCTTCAAAAGTGAGGTAAAGTGTCATGATCTTGGTCAGGCTTGCAGGATGGCGCTGGGCGTCAATCTGGCGCGCATGCAAAATGTCGAGACTATTGGCATCAACAATAATCGAGGCGTAGCGACCTTGTTGTTCCGCATAAGCCGGCGCCGCGACGCAAAGCGCTATTGCAATTATGGCGAGACGAACCCAATTCATGACGAACCGCTAAACGGGGTCGGTTAGGGACAGGTTAATATGCCTTAACCATGCCCTGAAAATATCAGGGCAACCCCATAAACGCGTAGTGTGTTGAGTATGACTTTGTCGCGTGGGCGACTTTTCAAACGCGATGCGCTGCCATAGTAAGTGAGAATAATGCTCAACTTGACGACACCTATAAAATTGGCTGGCCCGGATAAGGGCGCAAATGGACGACCGGGAAAACCGGATGATGGGTCCGATGACGGTATGGAACGCGGTGTCGCAACCAAGACGCGCGAGAAGACCAAAAAGCCCTCCATGTACCGCGTCTTGCTGATGAACGACGATTACACGCCGATGGAATTTGTGATTTCGATCTTGATGGGGATTTTCAAAAAGTCTCAGGAAGAGGCCACGCAAGTCATGCTCGCGGTGCATCAAACCGGCATTGGCACATGCGGTGTCTATACATTTGAAGTCGCCGAAACCAAAGTCGCGCAAGTCATGGACGCCGCCAAACGCAACATGCACCCGCTACAATGCACGTTGGAGAAAGAATGATTTTCGTCGCTCACTTGCCGAGTTTGAAGTCAAATTCCGCTATTGTTGCAGAGCAGACACACTTTTCACGGTTTCGTGCAGCCACATCGCCTCGCGCCGCATTGAATATCGATCCCCGACTTCCCAAGTCGAGTATTCGAAAGGAAGCTTAATTATGGCCTCATTCTCTCCAGTCTTGGAAGAAACCATTCATCGCGCCCTGACGCTTGCGAGTGACCGGAAACACGAACTCGCAACGCTGGAGCATTTGTTGCTCGCGCTGTTGGATGACAAAGACTCTGCCGCCGTTGTGACGGCGTGTAGTGTTGATATTGAACCGCTTCGAGCGGACGTTACGCGTTATTTGGACGAAGACCTCGCCTCATTGATCGTCGAGGAATTTGAAGAAGCGCGCCCAACGGCGGGTTTCCACCGTGTTATTCAACGCGCGGTTATTCACGTGCAATCCTCTGGCCGCGAAGAAGTCACGGGCGCCAACGCGCTGGTCGCTTTGTTCGCCGAGCGTGAGTCACACGCCGTCTATTTCCTGCAAGAACGGGACATGACCCGTTACGATGCGGTCAATTATATTAGCCACGGCATCGCCAAAAACGGGACAGCGGCGGCGCCTAAAACGCCAACCGGCGTGAACGAAGATAGCGAAGAAGCACAAGGCAAAGATCCGTTGGCCGAATATACGGTCAATTTGAATCAGAAGGCCCGTGAAGGCGATATTGATCCGCTGATCGGACGCGCTGAGGAAGTCGAACGCTGTATCATGGTGCTGTCGCGCCGACGCAAAAATAACCCGCTCCTCGTGGGGGATCCGGGTGTCGGTAAAACGGCGATTGCCGAAGGTATCGCGCGCCGCATCGTCAATGATGATGTGCCGGACGTGCTCGCGGACGCCACGATTTACTCACTTGATATGGGCGCGTTGCTTGCGGGCACACGCTACCGCGGTGATTTTGAAGAACGGTTGAAAGCGGTTGTGACCAAATTGCAGGACACGCCGGGTGCGGTTCTATTCATCGACGAAATTCACACCATCATCGGCGCTGGCGCAACAAGTGGCGGCGCAATGGATGCGTCAAACTTGCTCAAACCAGCGCTGCAAAGCGGCAAGCTTCGTTGCATGGGGTCGACGACCTATAAGGAATATCGTCAACATTTCGAGAAAGACCGCGCGCTTGCGCGTCGCTTCCTCAAAATCGATGTCTCTGAGCCAACTCCCGAGGATGCGGTGCTGATCCTTCACGGGCTAAAAACCTATTTTGAGGAATTCCATAAGGTCGAATATTCGACCGAGGCGATTGATGCGGCTGTGCAGCTATCTGTGCGCCATATCACGGACCGCAAATTGCCCGATAAAGCCATCGACATCATTGATGAAGCGGGCGCACGCACGAAACTTGTGCCTGAAGAAGAGCGCAAGTCGCTCATCGGCATCAAGGAAATCGAAGCCGTCGTGTCCAAAATCGCGCGTATCCCGCCCAAGTCGATTTCGCGTGATGATGAGAAAGCACTCAAGAGTCTTCCGCAAGATCTCAAGCGCATGGTGTTTGGTCAAGACTCAGCCATTGATCAGGTCGCCGCTGCGGTGAAACTCGCGCGCGCAGGTTTGCGTGAGCCGAATAAGCCGATTGGGTCTTACCTCTTCGCGGGGCCGACAGGTGTGGGTAAAACCGAAGTCGCTCGCCAGCTGGCGATGACGCAAGGTCTGGAACTGCTCCGCTTTGACATGTCCGAATATATGGAACGTCACACTGTGTCGCGTTTGATCGGGGCGCCTCCCGGCTATGTGGGTTATGATCAAGGTGGTCTGCTGACAGATGCGGTTAATCAGAATCCGCATAGTGTGCTGTTGCTCGACGAAATCGAAAAAGCCCATCCGGACATCTACAACATCTTGTTGCAAGTGATGGATAATGGCTTCTTGACGGACTCGAATGGTCGCAAGGTCGACTTCCGCAATGTCATCATTATTATGACGACAAATGCAGGCGCAGCCGATGCGGCAAAGTCAGAGATTGGCTTTGGTCGTGGCATGAAGGATGATGAGCAAGAGGTGGCGATTAAACGGCGCTTCACGCCAGAATTCCGCAACCGCCTCGATGCGACCGTCATGTTCGCGCCGTTGTCCAAAGAGCACATTGGCCGGGTTGTCGATAAATTCGTTATTCAGCTCGAAGCTCAGTTGGCTGACCGTAAAATCGAATTTGAAGTGTCCAAGGGTGCGAACCAATGGATTGCGGACAAAGGGTATGACAAGCGTTACGGCGCGCGTCCGCTCGGACGCACGATTCAGGAATATGTCAAAAAGCCACTGGCTGACGAAATCCTGTTCGGGAAGCTGAAATATGGCGGTCTGGTCAAAGTCGGCGTCGATCGGAAGAAGGAAAATTTGACCTTCAAATTTGTTCCGACGCCGAAGCCAAAAGCCCCGGAAGAAGACAATTCCGAAGCGACACCCAAAGAAGACGCATAAACGTCGACCTTAGAGTCACCGAATAAAGAGTCACCGTGTAATATTTAAGCCGCCCCTTGGGGCGGCTTTTTTTAATCCCAATCGCGACGACGGAGTGTCGTGAGAACTTGGTTGTCTTCGCCGTAGAGCGTCAGTTCTTTGAACGTCGCATCGACGGCGCGGACTTGTTCAAGCAATTGCAAAAAGTCGCGCTCGGCGTCCATAATCGGCGGCGGGCAGGCTTTCTTGGTGCTCGCCAGAGGACCAAAGGTGATGAGGCGGCCATTTTGGGTGAAGCTGCCGAAGAAATTATTACAGCCACCAGAGCCGACGACTTCGCCCTCACTCTTAAAGGCCACAAACTGATCGACACCGCCTTGGATGGGCCCCCATTCTGTCCCAGCCAAGGTCGCTAGCGGCCGATTGGCGGCGTGACTAATGGCTTTTTGACAGGCACCCAGCGCGACCATGAGGACGAGCGAGCCAACAACGCGACCGATCATTAATTCATCTCCCGATAGGGATCGCCAAGCATGCGCGATACGGAGCGACCATTTTCAGCCAAGGCGGCAACGTCGGCGCTGACCGATTGGCTACATACGCTATGTCTCTTTTTTTCGAGGTAATATCCGGCGTTAAAGGCCTGCGTGAGCTCACGTTGTTTTGACGTATCGCCGGGCGCTTCAATATCGAGCATGTCGGACATATATTCACGCCATTGCTGATCATCCTCACCAAAGCATAAGGTGCGCAAATAGTGCATCTGACCGAGGTTTTTCGCCAAGGCTTCAACGAGGCTCGTCATCCGAACCATGTCAGCCTCGATCCGCAATTCAGCCGCTTCACGTGCGGCGCGGCGGTCCTCCTCGCTCTGTGTATCCTGCGCGAGCGCGCTGAGCGGCAGCAGGAGCAGGATGATGACGAACAAATGACGCATAGGCCTACGCTAGCCCCCCTTTCTTAACAGGGCGAGACTCGATTGCAGAATAGGCGTCGCGAATAACGGTGTTGGTCTTTGACCACATGCCGAGCGCGCCAATATCGGCGACGGGGATAAACCGGGCCTCTAACGCATCATCGGCCCCGCAGGGATCGCCGCTCGTCCAGACGGCGGCATAATCGTGAAGTCGGTAACAAAAGCCTTCGAAATCAGCCTCAATGACCGCAACTTTCTCGCCAAGCATGGCGGTCACGCCCGTCTCTTCCGTGAGTTCACGCAGAGCCGCGTCAGCTTCGCTCTCGCCGGGTTCGATCCGGCCGCCGGGCAGCGACCATTCGCCCGCGCGCGGCGGGTTGGCGCGGCGGATCAACAAGACAGTGTCATCGCGAAAACAGGCGACCCCGACGCAATCTGTTCGCTTTGTTGGCTCAGGGGTGATTGCGCTGACCTCGCTCTGTGCTAGCTTTGAAACTATGTGTGGCCGCTATGTCATTGATACCAACCAAGGTCAGGTCGCGGCGCGATTTGAGGCCGAGATTAGCGATCTTGGTTTGTGGACTTGGGAACCGAATTACAACATCACGCCGATGACCGTTGTTCCGACAATTGCCCTCGATGGAACAAAGGCCCGCAAATTGGTGCCGATGCGCTGGGGCTTGCATCCGCATTGGCGGAAAGACATGCCGCAGGGCCGCCCGCTGTTTAATGCGCGCGCAGAAACGGCCGCGGACAAACCATCGTTCCGGACGCCGTGGCGCCGCCGTCGCGCGCTGATCCCCGCGAGCCATTGGTATGAATGGACGGGCGAACAGGGCGGGAAAGTGCCGTGGTGCATTAAGCCGGACGCGAGTCCCCAAGAGAGCGGCCTGTTCGCCTTTGCCGGCCTGTGGGATCAATGGCGGGTTGAGGACGGCGTCAGCCTGCTGTCCTGCACAATTCTGACGATGGACAGCGATGGGCCGATCAAACGGCTGCACCACCGGATGCCGGTGCGATTGCCGGAAACAGAATGGGCGGCGTGGCTTGACCCGGACTCGACAGCTGAGCGGGTTTTGGATTCGGCCTTGAGCGCAGATGATTTGATTTTTTGGGAGGTAGACCGGGCTGTCAATTCCAACCGCGCGGGCGGGTCGGCGCTGATTACGCCGGCCGTTTAACGCACAGCAAACCGTCATGACGGGTCTGTTTCAGACTTGGGCAAATCAATGTCGGCGGGATCCATATCGTCCGGATCAGTGTCGGGAAGATCAATATCTAGCAGATGCAAATCGGGCGCACTGGGATTAACGGGCTTATCTTGTTCGTTCAAACTCGGGGCATGGACGAATTTTTCAGGGAATAGCCGGCGCATCGCCCCCGTGAGGAAATCCGACATACGCGCATGACGTTTTCCAACCGGGCGTTCCGGTCCGCGCGTCGTGTCGGCGAGGGTCTGGCGTTCCATTTCGGCGTTGAGTTCGGCACCAATGATGACCGTCATGGCCGTCAGCCAAAACCACAGCAGCAACACAACAACGGCGGAAATGCCGCCATAAGTTGCTTCATATTGCCCGAAGTTGCGGACAAAAAATGAAAAGGCCCAGCTGATCATCAACCAACTCACGGTCGTGAACAATACGCCCGGAACGATCCAGCGTTTGCGCGCCCAGCGACGCGACGGGCCGAAGCGATAGACGAAACCGGATCCCAGCATGAAAACTGTAATCAAAACGACCCACGGTAAATTACCCGCGAAAACGGACGCTGTGCGGTCCAAATTGAGGAAGGCGAGCGCGGCGGGTATGCCGATAATGATCAGCAAAGACAGATAGACAAAGGCAAACATGCCCAAGGTCATCCCAAACGCGACAGCATAAAATTGTAAAACGGAGCGTTTTTCTTCTTCGCCATAGGCCACGTTCATGGCGCGTAAAATGGCGCGTATGCCGGCCCCAGCCGTGTAGAGCGCGAACAGCAGAGAGAACACGATCCGCAATGAGAGTTCCGTTGACGGGGCGCTGACAACGGACGCGATCTGATCCGAAATAATGACCCACGCGCTTTCGGGCATCAGAGGACGCAGGAAATTCGCCAAGCCTTGAATGTCGGAGAGGTCCGCAAAATAACCGTAAATTGACAGTGACGCCGAGATCAGAGGGAAGATCGACAGTAGCGCAAAAAACGCCACGCCCGCTGCGACCACGGGAACATTATCGCGGCTGGTCTGCACAAACATGCGCGCGACAATTTGCGCATACTCATGCGGTCGAAATTGAAGCGGACTTCTGACGTCGCGCTGGACAAAATCAAGAGAAGCAATTTTCATGTCAGCGCGGGTCGCTTAGGATTTTTTCGGGGGTTGCAGGCGTTCGAAAACTAATTCCATCTCGGACGATCGCTCTTTTGACAGTGTATAGCCATTCTCGTTGAAGTGTCTGAGGTCGGCGGCGGTGTTGATCTGGTTTTGTATCACCCAGCGGGCAAACAAACCGCGTCCAAATTTGGTGTAATATTGGACAGGCCGGGCTTTCCCATCCTTTTCTTCGAGGAACTTAACCTCAATGACGGGGCGGTCGAGTGTCTTGGCATTGACGGCTTTAAAATATTCATTGGAGGCCAGGTTCAACACGGTTTGATCATGATGGCCGTTCAAATCGGCTCGGATCTGTTCGCCGATTTTTTCGCCCCAGAATTGATAGAGATTTTTGCCGCGATCATTGTCCATGCGCGTGCCCATTTCCAAGCGATAGGGCTGAATTTCGTCCATCGGGCGAAGCAGACCGTAAAGTCCAGACAAAATGCGGAGGTGGGTTTGGGCGTAGTTTAAATCAGCCGCAGACAGGCTTTTCGCCTCGAGGCCCCAATAGACATCGCCATCAAAAGCCAGACCCGCCGGTTTCATGCCGTCCGTCTGACCGTCCATGTCAAAGCGCGCGAACCGGTCGACGTTTAATTGCGCCAAATTATCGGATAAATGCATGAGCCGTTTCAGGTCGCCAAGCGATTGCTCCTTGGCCGTTTTAGCCAGCAGTTGTGTGTCGCTCAGCAGGCGCGGCTGGGTGACAGGCACGGGCCCGTCATACGCATCCATATTCAATTTTTTAGCAGGGGAGAGTAAGGTCAACATCGTTTCGTCCTCATAACAGCGAGCCGGAATTGGCTTGTCCGCGTGGGTATGAGGAGGGGTCGCAAGGACAGGGGATGAAGTCAAGACAGACATCCACGCCAACCGGACATCAGGGTCGCGGCTAAGTCTGCGTTTGCGTCAAAAATGACACGACCGCGGGCGCTCCCCCGTGACGGGTAGAGCAATAGAGAACCGATTTACACGAAGGCAGAGCCCGCGCGCTTGGGGGCGCATCCAAACAAAGCCTTGTGACCCGGCAGATCTTCATCACGTCCGGGACGGTGAGACAGGATGGCGGACTTTCGGTCTGGTCCTCTCTACCGATAAATTAGGTGTCCCTCTGACATTCAGGCTTTCGCCATTATGCCAAACAGCCCCCAATCCATCATCAATCGCTTTGTCGGATGGAACCGCGCGCGCCGCATTACCTCGCCCACCGTCCAGCCCACCAAACCCCCGCCAGCATAAGAGCAATGCCTCTCTCGTGTCCGAAGCGGGTGAGGGTAAAGTGCAGGCGTTTTGGACAGCGGGGATGAGGTTGTTTGGATTGCAGTCGGATTGAACACGACGAGAACCGCGAGCGTGGACGGGGTTTTATCAACAGCCGTATTAAGGGGTGGTGCCGATCAACCTAACGCGTGGACGTTCGCTTAGGGGGGCGAAGCGGACCTTAGACGAGCGGCTTAAAACGCCCAAAGAAGGCCGCTCGCTAATTTCTAGTAATTCCCGCAAGCGGAACTTAACCCCATGACTTAAACCAGGCGACTTTAAGACACTCACCTTAGCCAAGTTTGAGCATCCAAAAAATGACCCCTGCGAAACCGCTCTACATGTAACGAGCTCATGCCTACTCTTGATGTCCGTTAAACCAGACATTATGTCTGGTTTAACGGACATATAAAAAGAGGCTCTTATCGTGTTAAAATCCTTGATTTTCGTTGCTGTGGCAGCGGTCGCTGGCACGGCACTGGCTATCTTATCCGTGCGGCTACATGTTCCAACTGGATGGATAGGTGGGCTTGCGCTTATCGTATGGGCCGTGCGGTCACGCAAAAAATGGGCGCGTGCTCAAACGCAGACAGGTCTTGAACCTAGCGGTCCTGAACAAGTCTTACGGTTACGGACAGTTGGTACAGCACTCTTATTGGGGCATTTGCTTGCAACACTCGCTCATCCCGAACTGGACCTTCACGTTGGTCAAGGAAACAGTCTGGCGATCGACTCATGGACTATGGTTGCCGCCTTGCTAATCGCAGGATTTTTGTTTCGTCAGGGTTCAACTGTCAGAGACGAGAGAGATGATTCAATAACCGCAAGAGGGACAAAAGTTGGTTATTTATCCCTTATTGGTATGCTTATTTTACTGTTATCTCTTCTGGGGTTTTTACCCATGCACATTCTAGTGGAGCTAAATTACTTCACGCTCGCAAATATTCTGGTCGCGATCATTCTGCTCTCCATTACGTTCAAGTACACAATCCAGCTGATTGGGTATGCCCAAGATACTGAGGCCGCATTATCGATGAGGCTTGAGAATGACTGATCTCCAAATTGGCAACCATTTGCGCAAACTTCGGTTTCTAAAGGGTGAGATGACCCAAGCCCAACTTTCGAAGAATGTTGGCGTCACACGGCAAACTATTGTTGCTCTCGAAACCTCCCGTTACGCTCCCTCTCTTGAACTTGCTATGAAGCTGGCATGTGTTTTTGATTGTGGTGTTGACGATCTTTTCTTCTGGATAAACCTTGAAGACGCAAAATCTAAATACTCTTCTGACGGACAATAATCATGACTGAGCACAAAACCCGAAGCAGACGAGGCCTAAAACTCCTCGCAATCATTTTATCTGCATTCGTACTTCCGGCCTATTTTATCTTTAGGTTATTTGAACCGGTATTTGTTTGGAATAGCGGCTGGCAAACGCTCACCAATAAAGATCGGCTAATTGGAGAGCAAACGGCCATACCCGAAGGTTATGCCGATATCATTCTTGCGGCCAATAGAAGCCTGGATGAAGCCATCTTGACGAATGATTTTCCTGCAGTTTCCGTTGCTCTAGGTAAAAATGGAGCGCTGATTTGGGCGCGCGCTGCAGGATTTCGGGACATCAAGAATGAAGTGCCAGTCACACTTCAGACTAAATTTAGGATTGGTAGCGTTTCAAAGGCTGTGACCGCGACAACAGCAGCCAGGCTTTCCGATGAAGGGGTCTTGGACATAGATGCGTCGATCAAAGACTTGGTGCCTTATTACCCGCAAAAAGCCTTCGATATCACCACTCGTCAGCTCATGACTCACACGGCCGGTATTCGCCATTACGGGCCTTGCCTCTGTTTTCCTTTTGATGAGTACAGCAATCAAAAACATCATGACAGCGTCGAAAGCGCTATTGGTCGTTTCTCAAAATCAGCGCTTCTTTTTGAGCCCGGAACGGATTTTTCATATAGCTCATATGGCGTCACCTTAGCATCTGCGGCAATGGAAGGCGCGAGCGGTCAATCTTTTGATAGCTTAATAGAAACGAAGCTTACGACGCCTTTGGGTATGAAAAACACATTACGTGAAGGCTTGGCTGATGGTGATTTCGCAGTGCCCTATGTCATAAAAGACGGGCAATATAAAAAAGCGTATCCAGTGGACAGCTCCAACAAGACGGCTGGTGGCGGCTTTCTTTCCACACCAATAGACTTAATATTGATGACCCAGGCAATTTTAACCCAGGATTACGTAGCCCCTGCTACACGTGAATCCTTATTTTATACGCCACAAAAACTGGCGACCGGCGAGGTAAACGAGCAGAGCTATGCTTTTGGTTGGCGGAGCCATTTGTCGACTGACATATTTGACGACGGCCGTGAGGTTATGATTTCACATCATGGCGGCGTCGCAATGGGAGGCATCGCTTTTCTGATTATGTATCCCGAACATGATATGTCGATTGCTATTACGGTAAATCGCCAGATGGACGGTGTTGGTGAGCTTTGGAATTTGGTTCACGCCATTGCACAAGAGGTCATTCTAAGAACTGAAAAAGCACGAGACTGAGCGGCTTATTTTGGGTGTTTTAATCCGCTGCTAACGTCCGCTCAGGGGATCTTTCTACGTTTTCTCGGAGGCTTAATACGCTCACAATAGGACGCTCGTTTATTTCTACTAATGGGCGCAGCTGACCTCAGCTCATACATTTGTCCGGCAAGCGGTGGTTTGATGGACACAGTTGTTTTAGCCGGTTGGATAACGCGATGGAGCCTCTGCCACACAGCCTTTGCCTACAATCTCGCAAAGTTTGTCAATTGCACCTGCGCGCCCATGATTCGGTCAGGTCTTTCTCAGGCAGAGCGTTTTTTGTCGGTTGAATAATCCTTAGCCACCAGATGAAAGCCCGCCTACATCAGCAGGCGGGCTCATTTTTGGCTACGCCGGGCGAACTACGGTGTCGCAACCGATACATCGGACTGCGCGAGCTGCACACGCTCCTGCGTTGGGACCGCAGCAAGGTGATAACGAGTCAGGACATCGAAGTCTGCGTTCGCGACGAACTGGGCGACGAGATCGTCTGCGCACTCCTTCATGCTCTGGCCGAGATATAGAACGGAGACCGGATCGGATTTGCAGGATCGTTTCGCGGTTTTGACCAGTTTGGCGTAAACGCCGTCGACGCCCTTGGGTGACAGCAGGTCGGACTTGTCGAACTTTACTGTGACTGTCCGGTCCATAAGATTGCGGTCGTCTGCAAAAGCGCTGGGAGCCATAGCTGTGGTTGCCAGCGCCAGCAGGCCGAGTGAAGCCTTGGCGATTTTGTTGACGCGGACCACACGCGGGGTCATGGAGGTTTTTCGTTTGGTAAGCATTGGAAGGTTCCTTTCCATTTGAGTGTCGAGCGAAAGGCGGCGAGGTCACGACCCTCGTCGCCAATCATCTTTGGATTGGCATAAGCTCCAGTTTGGTGGAACCCACACTATCGGCGTGACTGCTATGCAGAAAAACATAAGTAATAACAGCAACTTAAGACGAATTGTCCGGCGCGCTCGTTTGGTATAACGACCGCTGTTCTAACCGTAGTATCGAGCCTGCATGGAGGCCACGAACACACAAAGGCGTATGCGGAACCGCAATGCAAAGAAAGCGGGTAGCCGATCGATCAAATGCGATTGAGCGTCTAAGTTTCAGGCGCAGAAGCCAACATCTTGCTGCACCGATGGACGATGGGGATCAGGTTTTGGGCCGTCCCGTGCTCTCTAAGCGTGAAGGGCTTTGCGTCCCTCGGATACGTCCGAGAGGCATCTCGACTGCTCACCGATTGAGCAATGTTGGAGGATGCGGGTGACAGGATTGTGCATGTGCTCGGAATGGCCGCAGCAATCCGGATTGGGCTGCAGAGGCTTGGCGCTATTGGTTAGAGTCGTAATTGAAGCTCGGATGCATTGGCGATTCCCCTCGCATGCTAGAACCTCTTCACACCTTTGGCCCGGTCCTTGGACTGGGCCTTTTTCTTTGTCGGCATCTTTTTTGTTGACGTGTCACGCCGCTTCAGAACCTGAAAGTATCTTTGTGCTGGCCACTCGCTCCTGGCTAATGTTGCTTGAACGCGTGACCTTGGGTAGTCGCCGCAACGACAGCCTAGAAGGCTACTGCGGAGCGAACAATATCGGTCAGGATGTCTCCGAAATTCAGCCAATACGATGTGTCCATCAAACCTTCGATTAACGGACTGTGCTTTGCTGTCCTGCAAGCTGGAGCCAGATGAGTTTTCGGACAAGTTGATTGTTGGACGGGTTTTTTGGACGAGAAATTCAACTGTGAAGCGTTAGGGCGTTTAGACAAATGGCGGAAAATTATCGATTACACAAACCAATTGAGGGTTTGGGCTAAGGTCAGCTTTGGGGATCTCGCTGCGTTTTCTCAGAGGCTTAAAATGCCCAAAGAAGGACGCTGGTAATGACTGTCAAAATGGTGAGTTTTGCCCAAATGAAGCCTCTCAACCACGACTAGACACGATTATGCAAAGCGCTATGTTCTGCTTAACGGGGGTCAGGGGCGCACCATGTTACTTCGAAGCATATCCAAACATGTGAAAGACCAGAATTGGTTCGCGGTTGCACTCGACTTTGTCATCGTTGTCGGCGGCGTATTCATCGGGCTTCAGGTCGCGAATTGGAATGAAGCGCGTGCGAGCCAAGCACGTTCGGAGCAATATCTTGAAAGGATAGCCACCGATCTGGTTAAAGAAATCGCGATTTATGATGACCGGATACAGTTTTGGCGGCAGGTTTCTGATAATGGTCTGGTTGTGCTGGATGAAGCCAACAATGGCGGCAAATTGCTCAAGCCTTGGGAGCTTTTACTAGCCTATTTTCAGGCGAGCCAAGTGGCTGAATTTTTCCCTTCAAACGCGACGTTTGAGGAATTGAAAAGTGCGGGTGAGCTCGGCCTTATACGCGACGCGCACCTGCGCAGCCAACTTTCCGAGTATTATGCTTATCCCGGTTATGAAAGTCTGCGCGAACGTCCGCCTTATCGGGAGCATGTTCGGAGCATCATACCTGTGCGCATGCAATTATATATCTGGTCCAACTGCTACCAAACTGACGGCGGTATTCAGACGTTGAAATCCTGCTCCGCGCCTGCAGAAGACTCAGAAATTCAGCCCGTTATTGACCGCCTCAACTCAAGCGAACCTATTCTGGACGAATTACGCTACTGGGTTTCGGCACTGGAAGTGGCAAACATAATTGTCCAAGGAAACTCTGAAATCGCCAGAGGGCTCCTCGACGAGCTGATGATCGAACTTGGTCAAAAGAGCGAAGCCGCCCCATGATCTTCCTACAGAAAACCAGCCTTTTTGTGAGTAGCTCTAAGTCGCCTCATAACAGCCGCTGACACTAGAGGCCATTTCCGCCCAAAGAAGGCCGCTGGTAATGTTTGCCGATATGGCCACAAACAATCAAAGTAGAACACTCGCACAAGTTTTTTCGGCTTCGTTAGCCAGGGCTTTTTTTGATAGTAAAGCCCTACAATATCTTTCTTGTCATCACGAAAGCGCCATACAAAGTGAATTGGAAATGTGTAAATTCGCTGTAAACATGCGTTGACGAAGTCTTAAAAAGTTTGAGCCAAATGAGTAACCTTCAAATCCTGCCTGAAACTAAGTTTTCCGATCCCCATCGGACTATGAAAGGGGAGGCGCGCGCTTGGATTAAGTATCAAGGCACAAAAACCCTTTGGTTCAACACGGGCACTTTGTGCAATATTGAGTGCCTGAATTGTTACATTGAGAGCTCGCCCACGAATGACCGCCTTGTTTATCTGAGCGTCGATGATGTCGTCCCTTACTTAGATGAGCTTGACGTCGCTGGAGAACACGGCATTGAAATTGGGTTCACGGGCGGTGAGCCATTTCTTGCACCGGACATGGTGGCCATAATCGAAGCCGTCGTCAGCCGAGGGCACACAGCATTGGTCCTCACAAACGCCATGAAACCTCTCATGCGCAAGCGGGTTCAAAGCAGTCTCAAGGCTTTGCAAGAGCGCTATAATGAACAAATGCGCTTCCGGGTAAGTCTTGATCATTACTCAGAAGAATTACACAATGTGGAACGCGGTCGAGGCGCGTTCGCTTCTGCCTCAATTGGGCTCAGTTGGCTTGCGGCTGAAGGGTTTGAGCTCGATCTCGCGGGGAGGACTGTGTGGGGTGAAAGTGAAGAGGTCTCCCGGGCGGGCTACGCAAAACTTATAAAAGATCATAAACTTGGCATAGACCCGAATGACACAACGCGTTTGGTCTTGTTCCCTGAAATGAAGGGAACGGACGATCCGCCTGAAATCACAAATGCTTGCTGGGGTATTTTGGATAAATCGCCCGCAGACCAAATGTGTTCAAACAGCCGGATGATTGTGAAAAGAAAAGGAGCTGGAAAGACCTCTGTTGTTGCCTGCACGCTTATCCCTTATGATGAACGTTTTGAATTAGGCAATACGCTCGAGGAATCGCGTCAATCCGTTTCGCTTAACCACCCCTACTGCGCGACGTTTTGCGTCTTAGGGGGCGGAAGTTGCTCCGCTTAAACCCAACTTATTTTTTAAAGAAAAGAGTTTCAAATGTTACATGAAGTTGTCAAAACGTATTACGGAGATACGCTGGGAGGGACGTGTGATTTAAAAACGGACGCCTGTTCTACATTGGAAATACCGACACTCCAAATTCGGGACGCACTTAGCCTTATCCATGATGAAGTCTCATCTCGTTACTACGGGTGTGGTCTAGCCATTCCGGAATGCCTCGACGGTTTGAAAGTCTTAGATTTAGGATGCGGGGCAGGCCGCGATGTTTACGCCCTAGCAAAGCTCGTCGGACCGAATGGCCATGTGACAGGTGTCGATATGACACCTGAACAGCTCGAAGTCGCGCGGGCGCATGAGACGTGGCATGCGGAAAAATTTGGCTACGACAATCCGAACACACGGTTCCTTGAAGGCTATCTCGAGAAGCTGGACGAACTTGACCTTGAAAAGGGAAGTTTCGATCTGATCATATCAAATTGTGTCTTTAATCTTTGCGTTGATAAACCAGCCGTTTTCAAAGCCACTTATGACTTGTTGAAAGATGGCGGGGAGGTCTACTTCGCGGATGTTTATTCTGATCGACGCATTCCCCAACACTTGATCGAAGACGAGGTGCTTTATGGCGAGTGTTTGTCAGGTGCGCTGTATTGGGATGATTATATTCAAATTGCAAAAACGGCTGGATTTTTAGATCCGCGCGTTTTCGATCACAGACCGCTTTCAATTATTGATCAAAAAGTGAAAGATAAAATCGAGTCTATCAAATTTGCATCTGTCACAGCGCGTCTGATGAAGCTTGAGAATGCTGACGCCGGATGTGAAGATTATGGTCAGGCCGTCATTTATAAAGGCGGCGTGCCGGGCATGGAGCGCGTTTTCAAACTCGACACAGATCACGAAATTGAAGCCGGCCGGGTCTTTCCTGTCTGCGGCAACACATTATCGATGTTAAAGGACACGCGTTTCACGTCCTATTTTGAAGTTGTGGGTGAAGGTAAAACGCATTTCGGAAAGTTCCCAAATTGCAAAGCCCCTCAAATTTTTGAAGATGTACCGGCGGTTGAAAATAACCCATTCTCAGGCGGTAGCAGCTGCTGCTAGTCCAAGATTGTCTTTAGCATGTTTAAAAATTTTGGTATTTTAAGTTTAGCAGTACTGCTCGCGGCCTGTTCTGCGCCGGAAGCTATCTATGTTTCCGGTTCGTCAACAGTTCTGCCCCCGGTCTCAAAAGCTGCTGACCTATTTTCATCTGAGACAGGCATTTCAGTTATAGTGAATGCCGGCGGATCTGGTGGAGGCTTTAATCAGTTGGCAGAGGGCCAAAGTGACATTGGCATGATGTCCCGCAATATCACCGACGGTGAACGAGACGCCTTCAAGTCCTTCAACTTTACGGAAATTGCAATTGGGCGTGATGCGGTTGTGCCAAGTATCTCATCGGAAATTTATGACGCAGGCGTTCAGGCACTTACCCTACCTCAAATCGCAGGCATCTACACGGGCAAAGTGCAAAACTGGTCCGAAGTCGGTGGACCGGATCGCGCCATATTTGTGATTGATAAAGAAGCAAGCCGAGGCACACGGCAAGTCTTCATGCGGGTCGTATTAGGAGACCCTAAAGCCGAAGCGCCTGGGACTGACTTGGTAACCGGGTCCAATAATGAAGAGCAAACCGCCCTCGTCCAAAGCGATGCAGCCATTGGGATGCTTTCTGTCGCGTGGTTAAATGAGGACGTCCGGGGGCTCGCAATTATTCTACAGGATGGCGAAGTCGTTGAAGCCACTCATGAAAACATTCAAGCAGGTTCATACCCGTTTGTCAGAGATTTAAATGTCGTCATACGGGGCGACGTAAAACCGCCCGCCAAAGAATTTATTGATTACTTACTGGGGCCAAACGGGCAGAAAATGGTCAATAACTCTGGATATATTGGAATCGCTAATTGAGCCGCAGTCTTTCTCCAACGTGGCCAAATCGGATATTTGGAAAGCTAAAGGGCTTACAGATATATGCTCTGATATCCGCTGCCTTATCGCTGTCTATTGTCCTGACGATCATCGTGACACTATTCGTGCAAAGCGGCCCGGTATTGCTCGCGGAAAACAGTGGACTTATGAGCACGAGTTGGAATCCGGACAAAGGTCAGTTTGGTGTTTTGCCGATGTTGTTTGGCTCCGTCTTTGTCATGATCATTGCCGTATCAGTCGCATTCCCACTAGGCCTGTTAGCGGCCGTCTATATTGCCGAAACGCGGTCGTCTAGATTAAGACGGCTCATCAAGTTCTTTCTGGAAATGTTGGTGGGCATCCCCTCTATCGTTTATGGTTTGATCGGTGTGGCTCACCTTAATATTTGGGTTGCGGATATATTTGACCTTCAATCGGGTCGGGTTATTTTAACGGCTGGCATATTGCTTGGAATAATGATCCTGCCGACGTTTTTGACGTTAACTGAAGATGCGATTTCTGCGATCCCGACAAAGTTCAGAGAAAATGCAAAGTCCCTCGGCCTTTATAGGCACGAGGTTTTCTTCAGCGTTATACTTCCCCAGGCCAAAACAGGAATCGCCGGGGCCGGTCTGCTAGCATTGGGACGCGCTCTCGGCGAAACAATGGCCGTCATGTTGGTGATTGGATCGTTGGACCGATTGCCCTCACCTTTGTTTAACCCTTTGTCATCCGGACAAACAATTACCTCTAAACTTGGCCGAGAAGTGGCAGAAAGCGCCTTTGGCTCAGTACACTTCAGCGCATTGGTTTTCATGAGCCTGATACTCGTCTCAATAACAGTTATTCTAACAATTACGTCTCGATATTTGTTCAGGAAAACGCCCGAAAATGTGTGATCGGGTAAATATCAGACATACCAAAGAAAGGTGTTTCGCCTTGGTCTTGCGCGCCTCTCTATTGATATGTGCGGGCACATTGATCTTTTTGTTAGGGTCCATTTTTGTCAAAGGGATTGGTGCGATTAGTCTGCAGTTTCTGTTCATGCCCGCTATGGAATTTGGGAAATCGGGGGGCGTGTTTTATCAAATTCTCGGCAGTATGTTGATGGTGCTTGTCGCCGCAGCATTGGTTGTTCCGCTGGCCATTGGGACATCCCTGTTTCAATATGCGTTTAACACGCGAACAAGCATCGGGTATTTGCTTGAACAAAGCCTCTACGCGCTCAATGCAATCCCCTCGATCACCTACGGTATTTTTGGACTGATATTTTTCGTTAACTTTCTGAATACCGGTATTTCTTGGTTTGTCGGCTCAATGATACTCGCGATTATGATGCTGCCGACCACGACGCTGTCTACCTATCAAGCGATGGTCGCTATCCCGAAAATTTATCATGAAAATGCCGCTGCATTAGGCCTCAGCAAATCGCAGATCATTTGGCGCGTGACATTGCCACAGAGCTTTCATGGCATTGTCACGGGTTCGTTAATTGGATTAGCGCGCGCAATCGGAGAAACAGCTCCCATCATGTTTATCGCAACGGCATTCTCAGGCGTTTCTGTTCCCAAAAGTTTGGTGGAGCCGGTCTCGACCCTCCCCACACATATTTTAGAACTCGCCCAACAATCGACGGATCCCCAAGCTCTACAAAATGCGTGGGGGGCCAGTTTAATTCTGGTGCTTCTGGTCAGCGGTTTCAGTCTTTTGGCTTTGTTTGCCCGCAGCCGTCTTACAGGTCGGGGACAGAAGTAATGAACATTCCTAATTTATTATTGGTCAGCAGCAATCAATCCAGCGATGTCGATGTGCAATCTCACTCGATCCGCCTTGATGGCTTTTCGGCTTATTATGGCAAGAACTGCATCGTATCAGACATCAATTTGAAGCTCCCGATAAAAGGTGTGACCTGTTTAGTCGGACCCTCGGGTGCGGGTAAATCTACAATACTGAGATGGTTGAACCGTATAAATGAGGAAACAGAAAGTGCATCTTTCTCCGGGACAGTAAAGGTTTTAGGTCGCGATATTATGAGCGGTTATCCGGATGTAACGGAACTGCGCCGTCGCGTTGGAATGGTCTTTCAGCAACCCTGTGTTTTTCCATGTTCCATCTATGACAATATACTGATGGGTTTACGCACCCAAAAACTCTCAAAGGCGCAGGCCAGAGACATCGTTGAACACGGACTGAAATTGGCATCACTGTGGGATGAGGTTTCTAATCGGCTGGAAGGGCGGGCCGATTCATTGTCACTCGGGCAGCAACAACGGCTGTGTTTGGCGCGCGCTTTGGTTTTGGAGCCCGATGTGCTTTTACTCGATGAACCAACGGCGTCGATTGACCCGATTTCATCCCACGCGATTGAAGAGCTCGTGATCTCTCTGGGTCGCAAAATATCGATCGTTATGGTCACGCACAATATTGGTCAAGCGAAACGAATTTCAGATCACGTCGTATTTTTATGTGATGGTAAAATTGTTGAGCAAGGCACGCGCGCACATATGTTTTCCCCGCGCTGTTCCGCAAAAACTAAAACCTATATCACAGAAGATTTTTGCGACTGTTAAGCTCAGAAAAATTATGACGATCATCGACGCACCGCCGAGAACTGACAAAATCATGAAATACAAATTTATGGTGGTTCAAGGTAGCGCGATTCCGACACAGAGGTGTGTGACAATCCCACTTAGCACACTTTGAGTAGTGCTGTTAGATCACTCAACTGGAGTTTCGATATAAAAGATTCTTTTTTCCGATTGTTAAACACATATTCGACCTTGCTCATCAATTAGAAGTTCTCCGTGCTCTTTATGAAACGGCTTTTTGGGTTTATTCTCCAGCAGGTCAAGAACAGCCTCGCTTGGTCGGCAAAGCTTGACGCCTTTTTGTGTGCAGACAATCGGACGGTTCACGAGAACTGGGTGGTCTAGCATGCAGGCTATGATATGCTCCTCGCATAAACCTTCTTTCAGTAGACCCAACTCCTTGGCAGGTGATTTCGTTTTACGAAGAGCTTCACTCGGTTTTAAGCCCGCCGCGGCTAGTAAGGCCTGAAGCTGAGAGCGTGTCCAGCCTTCATTCAAATAGTCCACAACAACTGGCTCGTATCCAGCAGCCCGAATAATTCCCAAAACATTACGAGACGTACCGCAATCGGGATTATGATGGATGACAATCATCTCGTCTATCTTTCTATATTGTCGGGAATTCCGAGCGTATTCCGCGGGACATTATACGGCTTTATTATAACGATAACTGACAGTCCATTTTGTTCAACTCGTATCAAAGCCTAAAAAGAAGTAGAGCATGTTCCTTGGGCCAGAGCGAAACGCTGATCGATTAGCCTTTTCGTGTCAATCATAGGGGATGAACTGTGTGATAATCTGACTTCTAGGGGGCTTGAATTTTAGCGTCTCACTTTGCCGCAATGACAAGCATAAACAGCCAGACGAAACTCTAGAGCAACCCAATTAACTAAATCTACGTTGGGGATGTTTAACCGATAACCGAGCGTCCTAAAATCGCCTCAAGTCAGACGCTAACTATGGTCCGCTTTCGGGGACATGCGAACGTTACTCTGTGTCGTCCTGTGGGCAAGTTGCGCCGTTCGATTATTGACGATGAGTCGTGATTATGTCGCTATCAACTAAACCATCACGCGTGGGTTCATAATCCCGTCCGGGTCCATCGCGGCCTTCACGCGCCGGAGTAGCGCCATCTTCACTGGATCGGCGCGTTTGGCGAGGGTCTCGCGTTTCATAATGCCGATGCCATGTTCGGCGCTGATCGAGCCGCCGAGACTGTCGACAATGTCGAAAATAGCTTCGCTTATATCGTCCCAATGGGCGAGGAACGCGTCGCGATTGGCGGCGAGGTTGGCGCTGGCGGGTTGGGCGATGTTGTAATGGATATTGCCGTCGCCGAAATGGCCGAACCCAACCGGGCGGCAGCCGGGGACGATGCGTTGGACGGTTGCGTTAGCGCGGGTGAAGAAGTCGGCGATCCGGTCGATCGGCACGGTGATGTCTTGTTTGATCGATCCGCCGAGGAATTTCTGGCCCGCGCTCATATGTTCACGGATCGCGCCGAGAGCGCGAAATTGTGTGTCAGATTGCGCGAGCACCGCATCTCGGACCAGTCCCGAGGCCATCGCCTTTTCTAACAGTGGCATAACCAGAGCCTCTCCGGCCTCAGCATTGTCGACTTCGAAATCAGCGAGGACATACCACGGGTGGACCGCTGTGAACGGATCGCGGTCGGTCTCGAAATTATCGGTGACAGCGGCAAAGCCAATGCGCGGCATGACCTCGAACATCGCCAGCGCGGGTCCGCGTAATTGCGTGAGCAGGGCGACCGCATCTGTGACTGAGGCTACGGCCATCATCACCCGCGTGACGTGGCCCGGTTGCGCGAACAGTTTCAGCGTCGCCGCCGTGATGATGCCGAGTGTCCCTTCTGCGCCGAGGAACAAGCGCGACAAGTCATAGCCCGTATTATTTTTGTGTAAGGACGTCAGCCCGTTGAAGATTTGCCCATCGGCGAGCACGGCTTCGACCCCAAAGACAAGGTCTTTAGTTGTGCCGTATTTCAACACATGATTGCCGCCGGCATTGGTCGACAGCACGCCGCCGACGGTGCAGCTGCCCTCGGATGATAGGGTCAACGGGAACTTGCGGTTGGCGGCTGTGGCGGCGTCTTGCACCGTCTGGAGTGTCGCGCCAGCCTCGACCGTGATCGCGTCCGCGACGGGGTTGACCTCGCGGATTTTTGTCATGCGTTTGAGGCTCAGGAGCACTTCGCCTTGGGGGGTCTGTCCGCCGACAAGACCCGTATTACCGCCTTGCGGCACAATCGACAGGCCATGGTCTGCGCAAATTTTAACCGCTGTTGCGACGTCCGCGGTTGAGCTGGGCATCAGCAAAATCGGCGTCGTGCCGAAATATTTTTCGCGCCATTCGACCAGATGGGGGGCGATCATATCCGCGTCTTGCGTCCATGCCTTGGCGGGCAGGGCCGCTTTCAGTGCGTTAATTCCGGGTGAGGTCATGGGACCGTTCTAACGGCCCAGAGCGGCGCGTCGCAAGCGGTCGTTGATGGCAATGCCCAGCCCTGTGTTAGGAATCGGCGCGACCGCAAGGCGCACATGCGGGCCGTCTAGGTCGCGCAGGAGGCGGTAGAGGTTGCGTGCCGCCTCTGACAGGTCGCCGGATTGCGACAAGCTCGGCTCACGATAGGCCGGGCCAAACCCTATCAGCGTTTCGCCGTCACTGGCTTTGTTGGCGTTGAGGCGTAGCGAGGCTTGGGGCGCATAGTGCCGCGCGAGCATACCCGGAGAGGCGAGCGGACCCTCAGGGTTTGGCTGCGCGAGCGGCCCAGTGATGGCGGCGATGACATCTTCGGCGATGGCGCCGCTTCGCAATAAGATCGCGCCGCCTGCGTCAACGCGGATTACGGTTGATTCCAGCCCGCGCGCACAGGCCCCGCCGTCAATAATGAGGGGAATGCGGTCGCCCAGATCGGCCGCGACATGGGCGGCTGTGGTGGGGCTAACATGTCCTGACAGGTTCGCGCTGGGCATCACTAAGGGACCCGACCACCCCGCCGC
The DNA here is from genome assembly GCF_014652695.1 of Algimonas arctica. Classification (GTDB taxonomy): domain Bacteria; phylum Pseudomonadota; class Alphaproteobacteria; order Caulobacterales; family Maricaulaceae; genus Litorimonas; species Litorimonas arctica. The sequence goes on along the minus strand of NZ_BMZH01000005.1, from coordinate 158,441 downwards.
GATTAATCCGGCGCGCCACGGCGCATCGGGACAGCGCAGCGCAATCGTGTCGAGACCCGCAGACGCGCGTTCGGCGAGATCGCTGTCGCGGCGTGGCAGAACCAGCGTCAGCGGCCCCGGCCAGAATTGCGCCATCAACTCAGTCGCGAGAGCAGGGATCACCGCGTAGCGCGCGGCGTGTTCTGGGGCGAGGAGATGGGTAATCAGTGGGTTATTCGACGGTCGGCCTTTCGCATTATAGATTGCGGCGATCGCGGCGTCGGATTTTGCATCCCCCGCGAGGCCGTAGACTGTCTCTGTCGGCAGGGCGACAAGCCCGCCCGCCTGCAGCGTTTTCGCGGCGCGCGCATAGGCATCGGGGCCTGCTGTCATCACTTTTGCGCTCATTGGGCCTAACTAGCCATCCTGACTGCGTATTGACAGTTGAAAGCGACGACGCAGCTTGTCATTGGCAGGTCCATATGTCCGTCAAAAGTTCACACATTGCTGATGCGCGCTCCGTTCCTTCGGATCGACCGTCTTGGCTGTCCCGTTTGTGGGCTGAATTGCGGTTCTTTGCTAAACTGGCCGCTGTCATGTTGGCGGTGCTGACGTTGGTCTGGGGCCATTACAAAATTCCGTCTGAATCGATGCAGCCGACGTTGGAAGTGGGCGATCATATTTATGTCTCAAAGTTTGCCTATGGCTACTCGCGGCACTCGCTCCCGCTCGGCTTACATAATTTGCCGTTGCCGGAAGGGCGTATCTTTGCGCGGCTGCCGCAACGCAGCGATATCGTTGTTTTTCGCAATCCCAATAATGGCACAGTGATGATCAAGCGTACTGTCGGCCTTCCCGGCGATGAGGTTCAAGTGTTGGGCGGTCAGCTTTATCTCAATGGATCAATCGTTCCGCGCGAAGCGTTGGGCGACTTCCTTTACCGCACGCGCGACACATTCCGCACGGTATCTGGGGCCACAGAATATTTGGAGAGCTTGCCCGGGGATAGTGCACCTCACGCGATTTTTGAACATCGCGATAATGCGCCACTGGATAACACGGATATTTTCATCGTGCCGCAGGGGCATGTGTTTTTCATGGGCGATAATCGTGATCGATCCACCGATTCGCGCGTGAACCGTGTCGACCCGTTTGGACGCATTTTGTCAGAAAGTGACTTCGGACCCGGTTTTGTGCCGATCAATAATTTGATTGGCCGAGCCGACATGTTGATGTTTTCTTTTAATCGCTGCGACCGATCAGAAGGTCTGCGCTGTCCCGCTGTGGACCGGGCTCCGTCTCGATTATGAGTTCCCCGTCCGTTGATACGATTATTCTGGTGCGTCACGGCAAACCTGCTCTGTCGCGTAAGATACGCCTGACATGGCGTGAATTTCGAGATTGGTGGATCCGCTATGATGAGGGCGGAATTAAACCGGGACAAACTCCCCCGAAAAAAGTGGTCCAATGGGCAAAGGACGCGGATATTATTTTGTCATCTCCGCTGCGCCGGGCGGTCGAAAGCGTCGAGCTTGCCGCGGGCCGCAGCCCGGACATGACCTTGCCGGGGTTGGTCGAGGCCGCTTTGCCGTCACCGCCGCTGGGCCCCTTGAAACTCCGCCCCAAAAGCTGGGGCACGGTGGCGCGTATCCTTTGGTATCTCGGGTATAGCGACGGAATGGAAAGTCACACCGAGGCGCGCGATCGCGCCAATTCTGTCTGCATCCAGCTAGAGGACTGTGCGTCCTCAGGCCGAACGGTCTATGTCTCGGGTCATGGATGGTTTAACCGCATGATTAAAGGCAGCCTGATGGCGCGGGGTTGGCGCTGTAAAAGCCAGAATGGCGATTTACACTGGAGCCGACGCCGCATGGTCAGGCCCACCCGCAATACTGAACTAGAACAAGGGGACGCCGCGTGAGCGACACACCGATCAAAAGTCTCAGCTTTGAGGACGCGCTAAGCGAGCTCGAACTTATTGTGCAACAGCTTGAGCGCGGCGATGCGCCGCTCGAAGAGAGCATCGCCATCTATCAACGCGGCGCGAAGCTAAAAGCCCATTGCGAGGGCAAGCTGAAAGATGCGCAGTTGAAAGTCGAAAAAATCGTCCTCGCCCCAGATGGCAGCGCGAGTACAGAAAGCTTCGACGCTGAATAACGTGCTGCATAAGACGTCACTCGAAACCTCATATCGTGACCATTTGCGCGTTACGGCGGATGCGGTCGAGGCGGCGCTGGATCGGGTGTTGCCTGCTCCCACCGGCCACCATGCCGTCGTAGCTGAGGCGATGCGCTATGCCGCGTTAGGCGGTGGTAAGCGGCTGCGACCTTTCTTGGTTCTAGAAACAGCGCGGATGTTGGGCGGGGATATGGACCACGCCATGACGGTTGGGTGCGCGCTCGAATGCCTCCATGTTTACAGCCTCGTGCACGATGATTTGCCCTGTATGGACGATGATGATCTGCGCCGAGGTAAGCCAACGGTGCATAGACGCTATGATGAAGCGATTGCTGTTCTGGCGGGCGATGGATTGCTGACACATGCGTTTGAACTGATGGCCAGCGAGGGCGCGCATATTGATCCCGCTATCAGGGCGCGGCTTGTCCTAGAATTAGCCCGCGCCAGCGGCACGAACGGCATGATCGGCGGACAGGTTGTTGATATCACTGTGGCGGAAAACGAACGGGATACGGCGCTGATCACACAGTTGCAGGCCATGAAAACGGGGGCTTTGATCCGCTTTGCGACCAAGGCTGGCGGATTGATTTCGGGCGCGCAGCCGCATGATATAGCGGCGCTTGATCGCTATTCAGACGCACTTGGGTTGGCGTTTCAAATTCGCGACGATATCTTGGATGTGGAAGGCGACGCCGCGTTGGTTGGCAAAGCCGTGGGCAAGGACGCAGACCTTGGAAAGGCCACATTCGTGTCGCTCTTGGGCCTTGATGGCGCGAAAGAGAAAGCGCGACAACTTGGCGAGACGGCGCGGGCTGCTCTTGCACCCTATGGGGAAAAGGCGCAGGCTTTAGTAGGGACCGTAGACTTTGTTTTAGAGCGCCAACATTAGGCGCACAGTTAAGCGTCACATTTGGCGCGCATTGGATTTGATTTAATGGTCGATACGCCACTTTTGGACACCGTCACATTGCCGGCTGACACGCGCACGTTTACGCGCGATCAGATCAAGCAACTCGCTAATGAAGTTCGTAGTGAAGTGATTGATGCGGTGTCGGTTACGGGCGGACATCTCGGCGCGGGCCTTGGCGTGGTCGAGCTGACGGTCGCGATCCACCATGTTTTCAATACGCCGGATGACAAGCTGATCTGGGACGTGGGCCACCAATGCTATCCGCATAAAGTGCTGACCGGACGTCGGGAGCGCATGCGCACGATTCGTAAAGGCGGCGGCCTGTCCGGCTTCACTAAACGCGCTGAGAGCGAATATGACCCGTTTGGCGCCGCGCATAGTTCGACCTCGATCAGTGCGGGCATGGGCTTTGCCGTCGCGCGCGATCTGGATGGCCGCAACAATAATGTGATTTCCGTCATTGGTGACGGCTCGATTACAGCGGGCATGGCCTATGAGGCGATGAATAATGCGGGCGCATCGGATAGCCGCCAGATCGTTATTCTCAATGATAATGACATGTCCATCGCTCCGCCCGTTGGCGCGATGAGCCACTTGCTCTCCCGCACGGTCAGCTCCGGCGGCTACCAAGCCTTGCGCGGCGCTGCCAAACGGATCGTCAAAGACGCACCGCGACCGATTAAAAACACGGCGAAAAAAGCCGAAGAATATACCCGTGGCATGTTTATGGGCGGAACTTGGTTCGAAGAATTGGGCTTTCAATATGTCGGTCCCGTCGATGGTCATGACCTTGACGCATTGATTCCTGTTTTGGAAAATGTGCGCGATATGAAGACCGGTCCGGTGCTCATCCATGTCGTCACGCAAAAAGGCAAAGGCTACGCGCCAGCTGAGAACTCAGCCGATAAATATCACGGTGTCTCGAAGTTTAACGTGGTCACGGGCGAGCAATCCAAGTCGATCCCGAACGCGCCGAGCTACACCAAAGTTTTTGCCAACAGCCTGATCCACGAAGCCCGCAAAGACGATAAAGTGGTGGGCATCACGGCGGCGATGCCGGGCGGCACGGGCATGAAAGAATTCGGCCAAGTATTTCCGGACCGTATGTTTGATGTCGGTATTGCCGAACAACATGCTGTGACGTTTGCAGCCGGTCTTGCGGCGGATGGTTATAAGCCGTTCTGCGCGATTTATTCGACCTTCTTGCAACGGGGTTATGACCAAGTCGTGCATGATGTCTGTATCCAAAACCTGCCAGTCCGTTTCGCGATGGATCGCGCCGGATTGGTAGGTGCCGACGGGCCGACCCACGCGGGCGCATTTGATATCGCCTATCTTGGCTGCTTGCCGAACATGGTGCTCATGGCGGCGGCGGATGAAGCCGATCTGGCCCGTATGGTCGCCACGGCAGCTGCCCGCAATGATGGCCCGACGGCATTTCGTTATGCGCGCGGCGAAGCGACAGGGATTGAAATTCCCGAAGACCCGCAACCGCTCGAAATCGGCAAAGGTCGGATCATTCGCGAAGGCTCGCAAGTGGCGATTTACTCTTACGGAACGCGTCTGGGAGAAGCCCTGTTGGCGGCGGAACGGCTTGATAGTCACGGCTTGTCGACCACAGTCGCGGACGCGCGGTTTGCAAAGCCGCTCGATAGCGAGTTACTGCACCGTCTGGCGCGTGAGCACGACGTCCTGATCACCATCGAAGAAGGTTCCGTCGGCGGATTTGGCGCGTTTTGCTTGCATGACCTCTCTGCCTCTGGCGCGCTGGATTCAGGTGTTAAAATTCGCACGATGGTCCTACCGGACACATTCATTGATCAGGACACGCCGGAGCTGATGTATAAGCAAGCCGGTCTCGATGCCGACGCAATTGTCGAGCGTGTGTTTGCCGCGCTAGGACGCGAGCAGGCGGCAGTGCGGGCTTAGTTAAGCCTCAGCACGTGATCGAGAAGTTCCCGATACTGCTAAAAATCCCGTTTAAGACGCGACCTTCATTGAAGGCGAGATCGCATAGGGATAAGAACAGAACCCCGATGAAAACGGCATAAGCCCAACCGACATAGGCGTTAAAAATAATCGTTGTGATCCAGTCCTGTCCGAACACATACCAATAAATCATCAAGACCACAGAGACGAACGCCACTGCGCCTAATTTCACCAAAATAGGCATAAAACGCGGCTTTTTGACCGTCAGCGCAATGATGAATAGAAACACGACCAAATTACTGAAGGACACGATCAATAAGTCCCGATGTAGCGCGCGAACGGTAGCGTCGTAACGGTCCTTGGCGAACGCCTGCAACGTTGTCGCGCCGCCGAGATACCGCTCTGACGTGGCGGTGATCAGGCTGCGCACAGTGCTTTGAATCTCGTCGCGGCGTTCGCAATCAAGGGAACAGGCGCTGGCCAAGACATTCGCCACAAACACATCGACTTTGGCATCCAGAGCCGCTTTCATGGTTTCACTGCGCTGGGTAAACCGGTCCGCTAATCGGGCCTGAAGGTCGCTATCGCCAAGCGTGTCGGGCAATGTGATGCCTTTGGATTGCGCAAATTCAGTCGTTTCAGATTTGACGATTTCGACGGCGAATTCTTTTAACCGGGTTTCGAAGCGCGCCGGGTCTGTCGACAAAAGGATCAAGAAGAATAGGAAGACTGCCGCGCCAAGGGCTGAGGCACAGAGTAATAGTTTTCGAGCTATGTCCATGGGCTGAGTTTGCCCGTTTGAAGGGTGTGACGCAACTCCCTCTTATGCTCAGTTCTGGGGCCAGCCAAAGCCATGCGTCAAGCGCATGACACGGCGGATTCGCTATTGGCGGAGCTTGGCAACAAACGCCTCGAGATGGTTCTGATACCCATCCAGATCGGCCCGACGAATAAGCCTAAAACAGAATGAACCCCTGAATTCTGGCCGTCCCCTGACTATAAGTTCACTTAAGACGACTTGCATAAGATATGTATACATAATAAATACATTGCATGATCGGTAAAGACAAAGACTTGCTGGGATCCTTGATCCATGATGTGGCACATCTTTTGCGGCTCGATATTGACGACCGATTGAAGGTCCATAACCTGACACGGGTCAAATGGTTGGCGCTTGGTGTGATCCAAGACAACCCGCATATCAGTCAATCGAGTTTAGCCACGAACCTAGAACTGGGTAACGCCACGGTTGGGCGTTTGGTCGATCGTTTGGTCGAACGCGGTTTCGTGGACCGGGACAATGATCCCAATGACCGCAGATCCTATTTGCTGAGCTTAACGCCTTTGGCGGAGACGACCATTGACGATCTTAGCGATGTCCCAGACGCCTTACGGGATGATGCGCTCAGTGGAATTTCTCAAGACGATAGAACCAGATTGAGCGGTAGCCTGGTTGAGATGAAAACCAATCTCAAAGAAAGACTGGCCGCTTTGGTGGGCGGGCTAATCATGATTGATCACGCTGTTCCCGCCCTGTTTCAAGACACCATTACGATGGCTGCTTCGATTTAAACTGAGGACTCTATCATGGATTTACAGACGCTTATTACAGAGAATAGCCTGACGCTTGTCTCTTGTGTTCCGTCAAATTTTATAGACGAAGCGATTGAGACCATGGTCACGGGAAAGAAGAATGCCGTGGCTGTTGTCGACTCGGATGGCAGGATCGCTGGCATATTGACGGACCACGATATTATGCGGGCGATATATGGCCAACAGGACAATGCCGGCACGGTTTATAGTGAGCATGTCTCAAAGTGGATGACAGCGACTGTCGTGACGGCGCCGCCTGAGACGTCAATGTCGGCATCCTTGGATTTGATGGGCAAACATCATATCCGCCACCTCGTCGTTGCGCAGGAGGGTAAACCTGTTGCCATTGTCAGCATCCGCGACATTTTGCGGAAACTCCACGATGAAAAAGCGCTCGAAAACAGCATTCTTCGTGACATTGCCATTGCGGCGCGCGCGTCCTTCGCGGCCTAAGTCGATACTCATATTTCCAACAAGTCTCATTACCCCCCTCAAAACAATCCCATTTTGAGGGGGGTAAAGGAGTTCTCAAACTAAAAGGATTAAACATGAAAGCGGTTTTTGGGGCGATCGTTAATACGATTTTTCTGGTCGCGATTTTAGCGCCCGTGTGCATGACCATCATATGGCTTTTGATGAGTGGGCTTCATGCCCCGAAACCCATCCTTTATTCTGGGGAAGCCTTAATGCTTATCCCGATCGCCATTTTTACAAGACTATTGTTCAAATCAGCTTTAAAAATTGAACGTGAGCTGAAAGGCGATACAGCCCTGTAATCCATCAGAGACGTTGTATTGAGCGTCTATATTTCTGGGCTGATCCGTGTAGTCAGCCCCATGCGCGCTGATCTCTACCTCGTTGAACATGGTCATTTTGACAGTCGCGCGCGGGCGCAAGCGGCGATAAAGGCCGGTTTGGTCAAGGTCGGCGGACGCGTGCTCAAGAAACCTTCGGCGAATATTCCGGACGGGGCAAAGGTCACGTCCGGCGATGTTCACCCGTATGTTTCGCGCGGCGGGATGAAGCTGGCCCATGCGCTGGACGTATTCAATGTTGATCCCGCCGGACGAATTTGCCTCGATGTGGGCAGCTCAACAGGCGGGTTTACCGATGTGTTGCTGCGGCGCGGTGCGACGCGGGTCTACGCCGTTGATGTCGGACGCGATCAGCTTCACCCCAGTCTGCGCGATCATAAGCAGGTCATCTCGATGGAAGGCCAAGACGCGCGCGCGCTCAGCCCGATCCAGTTCCCGGAAATGCTCGACCTGATGGTGTGCGACGCCAGCTTTATCGCGCTGTCGAAAGTGTTGGGTGTGCCCTTATCACTGAGCCGTGAGGCCGTGATGTTGGTCAAACCGCAGTTTGAGGTCGGACGCGATAATATCGGTCGCGGCGGGATTGTGAAGGACGGCGCAGAAGAGGCGTTAGAGGCCGTCAAAGTCTGGTTGCGCGGTGAGGGGTGGCAGACCGTGTCGACAGTCGACAGCCCGATTGAGGGCGGGTCTGGAAATTCAGAATATCTGCTGCATGCGGTGCGCCTGCAAACTGTGCATCAGGGCGCGTCGTCCTGATCATCCTCTTTTTCAGAGCGGCTCACCATGAACACGAGGACTAAGGTCGCGATCGCGAGGCCGAGGCTGACATAATCGACGCTGCCGCCCGTCATGCCGCGGCGGATCGACATCCCGATAAGGAAGATCGCGAAGATGACAAATAGAGGACGGATGAGCGCTTTCATATCCGGCCCACTGTAAACGCAAAACGCACGGATGAACAGACCGTGCCGCTTGAAGGCGCGAGGTCATACGGTTATGGCCAGCGCGACTTACCATTGCCGGAAATTTCCCATGCACGACTACCGTAGCCATACTTGCAACGAACTTCGCTCTGATCATGTGGGCGAAACCGCCCGCCTATCCGGCTGGGTCCACCGTAAACGCGAACACGCCAACGCCTTGTTTATCGATTTGCGCGACCATTACGGCCTTACACAAGTCGTGATCTACCCGACCGCCGATTTTTACGAGACCGCTAAACGCGTGACCGCCGAGAGTGTCATCACCGTCACTGGTGACGTTTTGGCCCGCGATGCGGACGCCAAGAACGCTGAAATCGAGACAGGCGATATCGAAGTCCGCGCGATGGAATTCATCGTCGAGAGCGCCGCCGATCCGTTGCCGCTCCCTGTCTTTGGTGAGCCGGACTATCCTGAGGATATCCGCCTGACGCACCGCTATCTCGATTTACGTCGTGAAACTTTGCACAAGAACATCCTGCTCCGTGGGCAAGTCGTCAACTCGTTGCGAAGCCGCATGATTGATCAAGGCTTCACGGAGTTTCAAACCCCGATCTTGACCGCCAGCTCGCCCGAAGGCGCGCGCGATTTCCTTGTCCCATCGCGTCTGAATCCCGGTAAATTTTACGCGCTGCCGCAAGCGCCGCAGCAGTTCAAACAGTTGATCATGGTCGCGGGCTTTGATCGTTACTTCCAAATCGCGCCGTGTTTCCGCGACGAAGACGCGCGCGCCGATCGCTCGCCGGGTGAGTTCTATCAACTCGATGTCGAGATGAGCTTCGTGACGCAAGAAGACGTATTCTCCGCGATTGAGCCTGTCATGGCGGGCGTGTTCGAGGAATTCGCCGACGGTCGTACGGTCGAGACGCCGTTCCCGCGTATTCCTTATTTGGAGTCGATGGAGAAATACGGCACGGACAAGCCGGACCTGCGTATTCCGTTTGAGCTATCCGATGTATCAGAGTTCTTCACGGACGAGTCCAAGACGGGTTTCGGCATTTTCGCCAAGATCACAAAGGGCGGCGGCAAGGTTATCGCTATTCCCGCCCCTGGCGCCACAGACAGTCAAAGCCGAAAATTCTTCGATAGTCTCGACAAGTGGGCCAAGAAGGAAATGCAGGCGCCCGGACTTGGCTATGCGCGTCTTCGCGAAGAAGACGGTAAAGTTGTCAGTCCGGATCCGGCGCTCAAGAATTTCGATCCCGATCACTTGGCGGCGTTGCTGGGCCATATGGGCCTAAAGGCCGGGGACGGCGTGTTCTTCTCTGCTGGCAAACCGCTCGACGCGGCCAAATTGGCGGGGCATGCCCGTAATAAGGTTGCCGCAGACCTCGACCTCATCGAAGACGGCATTTTCAAGTTCTGTTGGATCGTCGATTTCCCGATGTATGAATGGGACGAAGACGCCAAAAAGGTCGAATTCAGCCACAACCCATTCTCTATGCCACAAGGCGGCATGGCCGCCTTGCAAGCGGCTGATACGGTCGAAAAACAACTGGATCTGCTGGCGTGGCAATATGACATCGTTTGTAACGGCGTTGAGCTGAGCTCTGGCGCGATCCGGAACCACAAGCCGGAAATTATGTACAAAGCGTTTGAGCTGGCCGGCTACACCAAAGACGTCGTCGACACCGAATTTGCGGGCATGATCAATGCGTTTAAATACGGCGCCCCGCCACACGGCGGTATCGCACCAGGTGTTGACCGGATCGTCATGTTGCTCGCGGGCGTGGACACAATCCGCGACGTCATCTTGTTCCCGATGAACGGTCAGGCGCAAGATTTGATGATGAACGCACCCGCCGAAGTGGATGCGGCGTTGTTGAAAGAACTGCACCTGAAATTAGTGCCGGTTGATAAAGACACGTAGGCGGTCTTTCTTAAATGCGCATAAAAAAAGCCGCCCTGTGAGGCGGCTTTTTCGTGGGGGTATTGTTTTGGGCTCTAACGTCGCATGGCCTCACGCGACTGCGTCAAATCGCGGTGAACGCGTTGCAACCGTTTACGCGTTGGGGCGTCTGTTTGCACAGCCAGTAAAGTTTCAACATCCAGTATAGCGCGGTCCAATCCTTGTATGGCGGACTTCATTTCGCGCGGATGGTGCGGGGGATGCGGGCGCGGTGCGGCGCTCATCGCGCCGTCGCAATAGCCGAGGCTTAAACCGTCCGGCAAGCGGGTGTTCATGTTCCCGCAGGCCGTGTCCAATTGGACTTGGGTGAGGCCGACCACGTGGGTGAGATCGGCATCAGAGAAATTTGTATCCTTGAGTGTGGCGTTTTCAAAATTGGCAAAGCCGAAGCGAACACCCGTGAATTGTCCGGCGTCCAATGTCGCGTCTGTCAGATCGATATTATCAAGCCGGGCGCGATCGAAATTAGAGCGGGTGAAATCAGCCGATGTAGCCGACGCGCCAATCAAATTGGCCGATTGAAAATCATCATCGCGAAACACGCCGCGCGCCATTTCTGCGCGGTGCAGATTGGCTTGGCGCATTGATGAGTGGGACAGGTTCGCTTCTGTTAACGTTGCGTCTTCCAAGACCGCGCCGCGCATGATGACTTGTTCGCCCGTGACACCATAGAGCATCGCCTTGCGGAAATGCGCGCCGGTCAGGTCCGATCCATGCAGCTTACCGCCGGACAGGTTGGAATTATTGAAGAGCGACCCGGAGAAATTGGCATTTTTGAGTGTCATGCCATTCATCCGTTTGCCCGATAAATCGCATTGCGCGCAGGACGAGGATGAGGCGACGATCCGTGTGTCGACGCGCAACTGCGCGGCTGCCGATACAGGCAGAGACAGCAGTGCGACGCCGAGCAGGGACACTGTAGCTGGATGGGAGTAATAGCTCACGACCGTGTTATGATCACATGTCGCGTGGGCTACTACTTACGGAGTCGTAAGGAACCAGTATTTTGGCAGTGATGGTTATTGGGCTGTTAAAGGTCTCTACATGCCACATTCCCGTCACCAATCCGCTTTACGCGCCAAGCTACGGCGGGCATAAGGCTTGCGAACCCGAAACGGACACGACTCATATGCAATTCTTTGCCCGCATCTTTACTTGGTGGAACGGCGCGACGCCGGGGACATTTCTGTCGGTCAAACGCAACTTTACAAAAGTTGGTGAAGACGCGTTTGGCAATAGCTATCACGAAGCCAAAAAAGCCAGCCCGGAATATGAAGGCCGCACGCGCCGCTGGGTGATCTATAAAGGCTACGCCGATCCGACAACAATCGCGGCTGAATGGCATGGTTGGTTGCACCATACCTATGATGAGAAGCCCGACGAGCTAAAAATTAAACGCCACGATTGGCAGCTTCCGCACAAACCCAATATGACCGGTACGCCGATGGCGTATAAGCCCAAAGGGTCACTGGATCGCGGCGCAAAGCGGGACCAGGTTGCTGCGGATTATGAAGCCTGGACGCCCGGTGATTAGGACAACGTCACTGATGCGTCGCCTGCTGACCCTTTCCGCCATTCTAGCGCTCCCGGTTATGGTGAGCGCGGCCACGGTGGAGCCTAATTTGATGGGCGAGGCGGTGCAGCTGCGGGCGCTCGACAAAGTCACAGCGCGAACTTTTGATTATACTGTGCCGATCGGCGAGAGCCTCGATTTTGGTAGCCTGACAATCCACGCGAAACATTGCGAAAAAACCCCGCCGACGTCTTTGCCTGAAACCTATGCTTTCTTGCAGGTCGATGATCGCCGCCTGATGGAAGATGGTAGCGAAGATGCCGAGGGCGAGCGGTTGTTCTCTGGCTGGATGTATGGCTCGCGGCCAGCCGTGTCTGCGCTGGATCACCGGGTCTATGATATTTGGGTAATTGGCTGCGTTGTGCCTGTTGGGCTAAACGAGCTGCGCCGATCTGATGATTATACGCCGGACCGTTTGTAACGATCCTGCGTCTCCCGCGAGGGGCGGTAATATGACAACACCTCCTAACCCCGATCGATCCTCCACACGACAAGGCGCGCTGACGGACCTCAAGGTCATTGAATGCGCACAGCTGATCGCGGGGCCGTTCTGTGGGCAATTGCTGGCGGATCATGGTGCGCAGGTCATCAAAGTCGAACAACCCGGCATTGGCGATCCAATGCGGACGTGGGGCCGCGCGGGCTATCCGCTGTCATGGGAAATTTTGGGCCGCAACAAAGATAGCGTGTTTTTGAACCTGCGCGAGCCCGCCGGGCAGGCGGCGCTGAAGGCGATTGTCGCGGATGCCGACATATTGATCGAAAACTTCCGCCCCGGCACGATGGAAAAATGGGGTCTGGGCTATGATGTGCTGTCCGCGCTCAACCCCGGTCTGATCATGGTGCGCGTGTCGGGTTATGGCCAGACGGGGCCTTACGCCAAACGCGCGGGCTATGCGTCTGTCGGTGAAGCCATGGGCGGGCTGCGCGCGTTGATTGGGGATCCGGATCGCAAGCCTGCGCGGGCAGGCATTAGCCTCGGTGACAGCCTTGCGGGGATGTTCGCGATGATGGGCGCGCTGACCGCGCTGCATCACCGCGAGCGGACGGGTGAAGGGCAGGTGGTCGACGCCAGCATCTATGAGTCTGTGCTGGCGCTGATGGAAGCAACCATTCCCGAACACGCGATTGAGAATTTTGTGCGCCAGCGCACGGGCAGCTATCTACCCGGTATTGCGCCCTCCAATATCTATGACTGCGCCGATGGGCAGGTCGTGATTGGCGCGAACCAAGACACCGTGTTTGGACGGCTTGCGGACGCCATGGGCGCGCCAGAACTGGCGACTGATCCGCGCTATGCCGACCATGTGGCGCGCGGGGCGAACCAAGCGGAACTGGACGCGCGAATTACCGACTGGACGTCAGCGCATAGGGCGGACGAGGTTCAAAGGGTGATGGACGCTCACGGTGTCCCGTGCAGCAAACTCTACCGTGCCGCCGATATGCTCGCCGATCCGCACTACGCCGCGCGCGACGCGGTCATAACGGTGGAAAGCGACCGCTACGGCCTAGTGCCGATGCAAGGTGTATTCCCGAAACTCAGCAAGACACCCGGCTCTGTGCGCCATGCGGGTAAGGCGATGCCGGAGGATGACCTCAAGACGTAGCTTACACCTTATCGCCGCTCATCCCGACTTATCGCCGCTCATCCCGACGAAAGTCGGGATCCAGCTCAAATTGCATACTGGCGCTAGCCTGGATCCCGACTTTCGTCGGGATGAGCGGAAGCTTTATTGCGCGTCTAGTGCTTCTACCGCCACGGCATCACGCGGCGTGATCTCGCCATCACCGTAGAAATATTTCCAACTACGGAGACACTTCTTCGCATCCGTCTCTTTCAAATCAGCGACTGACATCGCGTCACCGAGGGCGGCAGAGGACACAATGAGGTAGTCGGCCAGTGTGTCGGTGGGCTCGGCTGGGATGGCGTAGTCATTGGCGATCACAATGCCCAATGCGAACAGCGCATCGTCTAGTCCGGCGTCCGGCACTGTGACGTCGGCTTCAAGGCTCGACTTGATCACTTTCTCTCGGCGCAGGGGTTCAATGGTCTCATTGACTAATTCCCGCGCGGTGCGGACTTTGGCCATTTGCGCGAACAAGGCCGCGTCCTTCCAACTCTCCGGACAATCCCGGAACGTTTCCAAATGCACAGACGTCCCCGGACGGCGGGCTTGCCACACTTCTTCCATCGTGAAGCACAAGATCGGCGCGAGCCATGTGGTCAGGCGCTCGAATAGCGCGTTCATGACCGTGAGGCAGGCCCGTCGGCGTGTGCTGTCGAGTGGATCACAATAAAGCGCATCCTTGCGAATATCGAAGTAAAAAGCGGAGAGATCATTGGTGCAGAAATTAAACAGTTTCGAGAAAATCGTGCGGTGATCATGGTCGCGGACCAGCGCTTCATGCTCGCTGCCCAGTTCATGCAAACGGTGCAACACCCAGCGTTCCAGCGCGGGCATGTCGTCATAGGCGACCTCTTCGCTGTCGTCATAGCCGTCGAGCGCACCGATCATATAGCGCAGCGTGTTGCGCAATTTGCGGTAGCTATCAGTGTTGGTTTTGATGACTTCGTCCGAGATGCGAATTTCTTCGGTGACGTCGGAACTGGCGACCCAGAGGCGGACGATATCCGCGCCGAATTTCTTGATCAGGTCTTCAGGCGCCATGACATTGCCGAGGCTCTTGGACATTTTTAGGCCCTTGGCGTCGACCACGAAACCGTGCGTGAGGATGCCCTTATAGGGTGCTTCGCTGTAAACCGCACAGCTCTCCATCAGCGAGGATTGGAACCAGCCGCGGTGTTGGTCGGACCCCTCCATATACAGGTCGGCGCGGTCGGGTAGGTCGTCACGTTGTTTGAGGCAGAACGCATGGGTGCAGCCACTATCAAACCAGACGTCGAGAATATCTGTGACCTTGGTCCAGCCCGCATTATTATCGGGCATGAGGTCGTCCAGCGGGGTTTCGAACCAGCCATCCACGCCCTGATGATAGACCGCCTCTAAGATGCGCGCATTGATCGCGTCGGCGTCGGATCGTTCTGTATGCAGCTCGCCATTCGGGCCAACGATCAGCGTGATCGGCACGCCCCAATTGCGCTGGCGAGAGATCAGCCAGTCAGGACGATCCCGCACCATCGCGCCGATGCGGTTGCGCCCGCGATCCGGCCAAAATTGCGTCTTGTCGATCTCGGCTAGCGCTTTGTCGCGCAGGCCCTCTTTGGACATGCTGATAAACCATTGCGGCGTGGCGCGGCGGATGACGGGGGCTTTGGAGCGCCATGAGTGCGCGTCGCGTAGCGTCATCGGCGCGCGGGCCAGCAGATTGCCGGACTCGACGAGGGCTTTGATCACCTCGCCATTGGCCTTGCCGTCTTGCCCGCGTTTCTTGCCCGATGTGCGGATCACGTCGAGGCCTTGGAAGCGCTCCGGCATGACATCCGTGTAGCAACCCTTATCGTCAAGCGTCATGGGGACAGCGGGGTCGATGCCAAGGCTGACCAGCTTATCGCCATTGCTCATCCAGACCATATAGTCGTCCTCGCCGTGGGACGGCGCGGTGTGGACGAAGCCCGTGCCGGCGTCGGCGGTGACGTGGTCGCCTTTGAGCATGGGGACGGGGAAGTTAAAGTCATCGCCCTTACGCAAAGGATGGTCGAGAACCATTTGTCCCAAGTCGGCAGCATTAATTTCAAACAAGCGTTTACCCGATCTGATAAAGCTCGATTTTGAAACCGTTTCCCACAAATCGTCGGCCACAATCAACTTGTCGCCGATATTTTGTCCTAATGTAAATTCAACATCTTCCAACTCTTCGATTTCGTAAAGTCCGTACCTGATAGACTGTGAATAGGAGACGGCTCTATTCGCAGGGATAGTCCAAGGCGTCGTCGTCCAAATAACGACCGAATAGTCTTTCTCGTTCAAGGCATTTTGTTTTGCAATCGTAGGTGAAATATCAGCGCCATCGCCTACGACCACGATGTTTGGAGTGTCTTTTCGAACAGGAAATCGAACATAAATCTGGCTGACCTTGCGGTCCGCATACTCGACTTCCGCTTCGGCCAAAGCCGTCTGTTCCACCGGGCTCCACATGATCGGCTTTGAGCCGCGATAGAGCTGGCCGGATTGGGCGATCTTGAGCAGTTCGCCGCAGATCACGGCTTCACTCTCGAACCGCATGGTCAAATAGGGGTTTTCCCAATCGCCGACGACGCCGAGGCGTTGAAACTCGTCGCTTTGCACGTCGACCCATTGTTTCGCATATTCACGACAGCGGGCGCGAAATTCGGACGGTTTGACGTCATCTTTGGACTTACCCTTGGCGCGGAATTCTTCTTCGACTTTCCATTCAATCGGCAGGCCGTGGCAATCCCAACCGGGCACATAATTGGCGTTCAGGCCGAGCATTTGGTGGCTGCGGTTGATCAGGTCTTTGAGGATTTTATTGAGCGCCGTGCCCATATGGATGTGGCCGTTGGCGTAGGGCGGGCCGTCATGCAACGTGTAGCTCTCGCGGCCTTCGCTTTGTTCGCGTAGCGTTTGGTAAAGCTTCTGCTCATTCCAAAATTCAATCCACTTGGGTTCAGCCTTCGGCAGGCCAGCGCGCATCGGAAAATCCGTCTTGGGCAGGAACAGTGTGTCGCGATAGTCGCGGGGCTCGGGTGTGGAGGGCGCAGTGGTCATGAGAATGTCTTTGGGTCTGGAAGGTCGATGGGGCCGAAAATCATCGATACGGGCCGGGCTAGCGGGCGCGTATCGGGGTGGTAATTCGAACGATCAACATGGGGGCGGGTTAACGATCCACGGCGCAAATGGCAAGCGCGGCGACAGCGCTTGATGGCGGCCGCGCTATTGACTGTGAAGTGAGTCCGTATCGTCCAACCCGAAGTATATCCCTCGATCAGCCGCGAATAAGTCGATCAGGTGTCGAATGTCCCGCGCTTGGCCCAAACGCGTGGCGCCGATAGCTAAAATAATGATGAGACAGGAAAGAGCGACGATTGTTGGGGCGGCGATAGCGAGCCATCCATAGGGTTCATCTGAGTAGGTTGACCATAAATTATTCCAAAGCTGTCCGGATGAAATCTGGCTGAGGATCGTCACAATAATGATCGGGGTTGAGACGTTGACGATGATGGTCATGCGCATGGCGGCTGCGGCTTGCTCCATATTGATCGCGGCAGAGGTGCGGAGCGCTTTGACACGCCCTGATGTCCGTTGGTCCAAAAGCGCGGCGAGCGGCCCCGCAGCGGGAAGCGCCAATAGGCGCGCGAGGCGAAGTCGTCCCAACCTCGGGCTCACACCGCTGGCCCACTTTAAGATGCGCCGTCCGCCAGAGCGAGGGAACAGGGATTGAATGTGAGCCCAATCATCGGCTGTGCTGGGGTCGTGGGGTATGATCTCTGGCATGTTGACCCGCTGCCACAGACGTGCAGTTTGGTCAAAGTGCGCGTGAAGTGGAAGGGGCGGGCCCAGTGGGCCGCGCTTACTTCTTGCGATTAAACAGCTGGTCGCGCTTGCGTGTGTCCGCGTCGCGCGCCTCAACCAATATATCCCGCTTCACCCGCGCCAGCGTAAAGCCCAGATTTCTCCGCCGCAAATCCCCTTGCGTCATCCGCGCGAGTTTTCCACGGTATGCGTCGGGATGATTTTTCATCATCTCAGAATGAAGACTGCGGATCATCAGCATATGCCCGCCGCGAAACAGGGTGAAATAAAGCGCCGCAAACCCGACCATCACGGCCGTATGATCAAGGGTCGTCTCGCTGGGGCCGAGGGCGCGCAATAAGCCGAGCACCACGATCAAGGCGATGGCCGCCGGACAGACGGTGCGGATCAACCAGCAGCGTAACGACAGCCAGCGACGGGAGACAGCTTCGGGGCTCATATGTCTTTATACGCCGAAATCGCGGGCGTGACAGGCGTGACAAATTGCACATCGCTGGACGGGGGTCGTTGTCGCTTGTCGGGGGGCTCAGTTCTGCCAAACGCTTTGCGCTCCCTAGTAACCGCATCCGCGCTTTGGTATGATGGAGATATGACACAAACATTCGATCTCCTTATCCGTGGTGGCACGGTCGTGAACCAATCTGGGCAGGCGCGCACCGATGTCGGGGTTCGGGGCGGTAAGATTGTTGCCATTGGGGATTTATCCCAAGCCAGCGCCGGCGAGGTGGTCAATGCGACGGGACTGCATGTTCTGCCCGGCGTGATCGATAGCCAAGTCCATTTTCGTGAACCCGGACCGACGCATAAGGAAAACTTACGCTCAGGCTCTATGGGCGCGGTCCTCGGCGGGGTGACGGGCGTGTTCGAAATGCCCAACACCAATCCTACGACCTCGACGGCATCGATGCTCCAAGACAAACTCGACCGCGCCGCAGGCAAAGTTGATCACGGGGGGATGTTTTGTAACCACGCATTTTATGTCGGCGGTACCCACGCCAATGCCGACCATTTGCATGAGTTGGAACGTTTGCCGGGATGCTGCGGCGTCAAAGTTTTCATGGGCGCGTCCACGGGTGATTTGCTAATCGCAGATGATGAGGGTCTGCGCCGTGTGCTCAATTCGATCAATCGTCGCGCCAGTTTCCATAGCGAGGACGAAGCGCGCATGGCCGAACGGCGGCATTTAGCGCGCGATGGGGACTGGACCTCGCATACGGACGTCCGGGACAAGCAATCGGCGATTATGTCCACGGAACGCCTCATCCGCATGGCGCGCGAAGCGAAGAAGCGCATTCACGTGCTGCATATCTCAACCGCCGAAGAAGTGCCGATACTGGCGGCCAATAAAGATTTAGTGACCTGCGAAATTTTGCCCAACCACCTCTCGATTTACGGGCCGGAGGCTTACGAAAAGCTCGAAGGCCGGGTGCAGCAAAACCCGCCGATCCGCGATTATGAAAACGCGATGGGCCTGTGGGAAGGCGTGCGAAATGGCACATTTGATGTGATGGGCACGGACCACGCGCCGCATACGCTCGAAGAAAAATCGATGCCTTATCCGGCCAGCCCGTCCGGCATGCCAGGGGTCCAGACCTTCGTGCCGCTGATGTTGGATTGGGTGAATAAAGGCGCGTTATCGTTGGAACGCTTCGTCGATTTGACCAGTCACGGGGTTAACCGGGTTTGGGGCGTTGTCGGGAAAGGTCGCTTGGCGGCCGGCTACGACGCCGACATCACCATCGTCGATATGAAAGAAACCCGGACTATTCATGACGCGGATCAGGTCAATGTCTCGGGTTGGACGCCTTATGACGGGCGCGAAGTTCAGGGCTGGCCGACGCATACGATCATCGATGGACGCATTGTGATGCAGAATGGTGAGATCATCGGCGAGGCACAGGGCAAACCTTACCACTTTGCGGAAAGCCTCTAAAATATCGACGAGTAGATTGACACGACATCTGTCGTGATATATCGTTTTTCGATAAGGAGACGATTATGAAACATTTACTCGCTGCGGGTGCTACCGTCGCTTTGCTCATGGCCGGATCGGCCCATGCCCACGATTCCAAACACGCCGACCGCGATGTCATATCGGATTATGACTTTGCGGGTTTTGACTCAATTACAATCGAAGGCGTTTATTTGCTCGACGTCCGCGAAGGGGACACATTCTCCATTCGCACAGAAGCGACAGAAGAAGACGCCAAATGGCAAGATGTGACGCTTAAAGGCCGGACATTGAGCTTAGGGATGAAAAAATCCAAAAGTAAGCGTTGGACTAAAAACAATAACTCCAATGGCGTGCGCGCCATCATTACGATGCCGCGCCTGATTGACCTCGAAGTCGCCGGCGTTGCCACCGGGACGATTTCGGCTTTTACGGGCGGGAATATTGATATTGATATCGCCGGTGTCTCAGAACTCACGTTGAGCGGAACGTGTGATCATCTGGACATAGACATGGCAGGCGTTGGCGAAGTCGATGCGGAGGCACTGAAATGCGATGATGTTGACGCCGACTTGGGCGGTGTCGGAACACTGTCCGTCTATGCAGCGAATCGCATTGATGCGAGTGCTGGCGGACTGGGCAGTATTGAAGTTTACGGCGATCCTGAACACCGCGACATTGACGACGGCTTTATGTCCAAGGTCAAAATACGCTAAGCGGGGCCCGTCTAAGCGCGCCAAATTAAAGTGAACTCGACATAGAAAAGGCCCGGCAATGACCGGGCCTTTTTTAATGTTTCAGATGGCTTTTACGGACCCTAGTGAGTGCCGTAACAAATTGTCTGGCCGTGATAGTGACTGCGACGTTGTCGCTGAGGGCGGTAAGTCGGACGATGGGTCTGACCATAATGTCCGCCATTGCCGACGCTGATCGTGACGCCCGGACGAGACGGCGTGTAGGTCCGGTATGTCGGTTGCTGATGGATAACGCGCGGCTGCTGGTAATGCGTCCGCGGCTGTTGATAGGTCCGGGGCTGTTGGTAATGCGTCCGCGGTTGCTGATAATGTGACTGCGGCTGATAATAGGTCCGCGGCTGTTGGTAGTGTGTGCGAGGCTGCGTGTAAGTCCGCGGCTGTTGGTAATGAGTGCGCGGCTGCTGGTAGTACGTCGTACCCGTATTATAATGGCGCGTTCGCGGTTGTTGATAATAGGTGCGGTTTTGATTGCCATTACCCGCAATCGCGGCACCGGCGAGCCCCCCGACGACGGCGCCAATGACGGAGCCTTCGGTCCGCGCGCCACGGCCAGAGACTTGGCTGCCGATGACAGCGCCGAGACCCGCCCCAACCAAGCCGCCAACGACCTGATTGTTATTATTGGACGTTTGGTTCTGGTGGTAATGTTGATAGTTCGTATTGTGCGCTTGCGCCGAAAGCGGGGCAAATGCCAAAGCGCCGACAGCAGCGGCGGCCGTTGCGATATATTTGATCATGGGTCGTTGTCCTTTTGCGATTGCAAAGGTGCCCGTCCCTTGGCCCCTTTCGGTGGGTTCTCATCTTAACCAATGGTTAACACAGCGAAGAGTTCCTTAAGCGGACCGAAAGTGAATAAAGCCTGAACCTAAGATTAAGATCGGGCGTCTTCGGCCCATACCGACAAAAATCCCAGACGAAATTGAGGGCGGTCGATCATAAAAAAACCCCGGTCCATGGACCGGGGTTCCTTCGTAATCAGCAGACGCGACAAATGGGACGGACGCGCCCGCTGACCCGAATAGGGTTAGTGGTCTGAGTAACAGACGGTCTGACCATGATAGTGGCCGCGACGGGTCTGCGTTTGATGACCGCGGGGTTGGCGACGATTATCCCACGCCCGCTTCACCTGGCGACGTTCATCTTTCAACGCATCAAGCTGATAGCTGATCTCATTTAGTCGACGTTGAATGCCGCGGCGACCATGTTGATAGCGCTGGGCGCGTTTGAGATCGTCACGCTCGGCGCGAAGTCGGCTCATACGGCGATCAATTTGGCGCAAATCTTGGTCATGCTGCTGGGCATTGTAGCCCCGCTGATTTCCGTATCCGCGATCATTATAGCCGCGATTGTTTTGCCCGCGATTATTGTAACCGCGTTGGTTCTGCTGATAGCCGCGCGTATTGTTCTGACGTCCGTGATATTGTGCGGTCTGATAGGTCGGCGTGTGAGCCGTGCTAATCACGCGGTTATTGCGGTATGTGCGATCATCTTTTTCGCAATCGCTCGCGCCGTCACCGATCGCGGCACCGATGATGCCGCCGATTAGGGCACCGGCAATGGCACCTTCAGTTTTGTCATTACGACCGGCGATTTCTTCGCCAAGGACCGTGCCGAGCGAACCGCCAATCAACCCGCCCGCAATGGCGGCTTGGGTGTCTTTACATTTGCGGTAGTCGCTGGCGGACGCTGTGGCCGGTAAAGCGAAGGCGGCTGCGGCCACGGAAGCGACAGCCAGGGATTTTGTAAACTGTTTCATGGAAACATCTCCTGGTTTGCTCAGACTGGGATGATTCCCGGGCCGATGAAGATGTCTCTAGGCGAAGCCGCTTGAAGCCTCTCTGAGCCGCGCGTTCATGCGCGGTTTAGATTACGGTTAATGAGAATTAAGATTGATGGTGGTTCCTGACATGTGGTCAGAAACCTCTATCCATTGTCGGGTGGTAAGTAACGACGGTGCCACTCAGGCGATCGTAAAGGGTGCCCTTGGGACCGTAAAAGACAGATGAGAGATAGTATAAGCCAAGACAGGATCCGGCAATAACCATCACAGTTCCACCGATTTCGAGCCATTTTAAACACGTATCATCTGAAATAATGTTGCCGAGGAGAGATATCCAAACCGGAAGAAACTTTAGCATATTGCGTTTGATGATTTGTTGCGATGTGCCGCTCACGTGCAAGCCGAAAAGATCTTTAAAAGACGTTGACCCGTTTCTTATTTCGGAAACTGTGAAATACAGACAGACGAAGAATAATGCGGCCCCTTCCTGAACGTCGGTAATAAGGTTTTCCATTTCTGCAACAGGCATTTCAAGGGCAGAGGTAATGAGCCGGATTGCTAATCCGACCATCAGGTAGAAAGCAATGTTGACCGCAACATAGTCACCGAAGAACGCCAATAATCGGCGTTCTGAAGCCTTCACGGCTTGGCGACACCATGCTTTCGGAAGAAGGCCGCCGCCTCATCCAACGCGTCATGCGCTTCGGGCAGCACGTCATCAAAGATCTGGAACACATGCGGCATGTGCGACCAGGCTTGGAGCGTCGCGTCCGTGCCCGCCGCCGTCGCTTTGTTCACGTAACGCACCGCGTCACCATAGAGCATTTCGGTCGAGCTGGCTTGCACCAGTGTTGGCGGCAGGTTCGATAGATCGGCAAAGATCGGGCTGACATCGGTATGGGACGGGTTCATCGCGATGGATTTGCGCATGCCCAACAGCAAGAGAGAGCGCGGAATTTTGATCATAGGCCGCAGCAGCGGTTGCAGCATCAGGTCGGTCTCTAAGTTCTGTTTGAACGTTGGCGACGCCGCCGTGCTGTCTGTGCTCGGTGACAGCGCGTAAATCGCGTCGGCTTGGCGCAATCCATTATCGCGCGCATAATTACTGATCATCAGGGTCAGGTTTCCGCCCGCACTATCCCCGGCCACGCCGAGCGCTTTAACGGGCGCTTCGCCGTCCGGCCCATTGTCCAAAATCCAGTGGTAAGCCGCACGGGCATCGGAAATCGTATCGCGCCGCTTGTTTTCCGGCATTAGCCGGTAATTGGGCGCGAACACAGCGCAGCCTGTGCGCTTGGCGAGGTTCACCGTCGCGGGGCGGTGCGAGACGTCCGAGCCTACGGTAAACGCGCCGCCGTGATAATAAAGGATACGGCGATCTGGATCATGGCCGTCGACTAAGGTCCAACGTCCGTGGATCTTACGGCCTTCGACTTCAATCCAATCATCCCGATATTCGGCTTTCAGGTCCGTTCGGGCTAGTCCGGCTTCTTCAAACCGTTCGCGCTTGTCCTCCCATCCAACTGTTGCGCCTAATTTCGTCCCGGCCTCTGCGGCGGGCTTGATAAAGTTCTCGACCAGATAGGCATTGACCTTCGTCACCCCCTCGCTGTTCGGATCGCAGTCTCGGAAAAGCGGCGGTTGACTGTCATGTTTCTTTAAAGACGGCCCGGACAAACGACGGCGTGCCACATAAGCGGCCCCGCCGAGAAGGGCGGCACTTCCAAGGATAATAGGGATCATTCGGGCGTTCCAATCTGAGCGCGGTGCATGAGAAAAGCGTCGGCGAGGGCGCAGGCGAGCATGGCTTCGGCGACGGGGACGGCGCGGATGCCGACGCACGGGTCGTGACGGCCTTTGGTGACGACGTCGACTTCTTCGCCGCGCGCATTCACGGATTTGGTCGGTGTGAGCATGGACGAGGTCGGTTTGATCGCAAGGCGAGCGGTAATGGTGTTGCCATTACTAATTCCGCCAAGGACGCCGCCACTATGATTGGCCAAAAATTCGATTTCGCCATTCGGACCCAATCGCATTTCGTCAGCGTTATCTGTGCCTTTGGATCGACCGGCTTTAAAGCCGTCTCCGATTTCGACCCCTTTGACCGCATTAATGCTCATCAGGCCTGCCGCGATCTCTGTATCGAGCTTGGCGTAGACAGGGGAGCCCCAGCCCACGGGGACGCCGTCGGCATGGACTTCGGCGATGGCGCCGACTGAGTTGCCGGATTTACGAATCATATCGAGGTATGCTTCCCACCGTTGGGCGGCGACAGGGTCAGGACACCAGAACGGGTTGTTCGACGTTGTGTCCCAATCCCAACGGGCTCGGTCAATATCTTGATCGCCGATAGAGATGACCGCACCGCGAATGGTGACACCGTCAATAATCTTGCGTGCGACGGCCCCGGCGGCCACGCGGCAAGCTGTTTCGCGCGCACTACTGCGTCCGCCGCCGCGATAATCGCGGTGACCATATTTGGCATCATAGGTGTAATCCGCGTGGCCGGGGCGGTAGCGGTCTTTTATCTCTGAATAATCCTTGGACCGTTGGTCCGTATTCTCGATCATTAAGCTGATCGGTGTGCCGGTTGTCAGGCCGTCGAACACGCCAGACAGAATGCGAACCTGATCGGGTTCTTTGCGTTGGGTGACGAAGCGCGAGGTGCCGGGGCGGCGCGCATCCATGAAAGGCTGAATGTCGGATTCAGACAGCGGGATCCGCGGCGGGCACCCATCAACCACGCAGCCAATCGCGGGCCCATGGGATTCCCCCCAGGTGGTAACGCGGAACAGGCGGCCAAATGAATTGAAAGACATAAGACGGAGCTTAGCGGTCCCGATTGCCAAGGTCCAACTCTCAGTTTTCTCACCGCATACCGGATCACCAAAAGGGAACCATCCGCGGGGCGGCCTGTTGTTTAGGCAGACAATAATTTAAAAGGAGACTTTCTTATGCGTAAATTTGCAACACTTTCCACCCTCGCTTTGGGGGTCAGCCTCTCGGCGTGTGCGTCGATGGATCGACCTCAAGAAACAATTGTGACGAACGCCAATTGCGAAGCGCAAGCGATGGCTGTGTTCTTCAACACAGGCTCAGCCACGCTTGATAAGGATGCGGATGCAACCCTCGATATGGTGTCCAAAGCCTATGACGGTTGCGATCTGTTCCAAATCGAAGTTGTTGGCTACGCCGATAGTGTTGGCGCCAGCGCGTCTAACTTAGATCTGTCTGAGCGACGGGCCAATATGGTTCTGGAAGAACTCAACGATCGCGGCGTGACAGCGGACCGTGTGAACATTGTGCCTATGGGTGAGCGGACAATTTTAGATGATGAAGAGCCGGATGCTTTCGAACGACGGGCTGTTCTGACATTGCTGCCGACAATGAAATAGGTGTCAGCCGTTACAGACTAGAATGTAAAAAGCGGGCTTTGGCCCGCTTTTTCATTGGGTAATCGTGAACGTGACAAATTTAGAACCGACGCCCGCCTGCGCGGACGCGGACGGATTGCGGCGCAGGCGGGATTAGCGTTTCAAACGCATTTTTGGCCTGCATGAACGCGCCAATATTAGAGTAGGGGCTGTCAGGGTGAAAGAATTTCGCCTTCTTCCGCCATGCCGAGCGAATATCGGCTTCGCGGGCATTCATGGGACAGCCGAGGATGAGAAGCGCTTTCTGGCGTGTCATGAAGGGGCCGTCCTTTTTGGTCATTGCGACGTAATGTGATTAATGAGACCTGAACTTGACGGAAGAGAGTCAACGCCGTCCTAACGAACGTCGTTAACGCGATCTTTCTATGCTAATTTTTACAAGGATTTGGAGATGACCGACTCGATTCCCGGTTCGCCGACAGCGACGGACTATCTCACAGACGCAACCGAGCGCGACTTAAGCTGGATTGAGGCCGCCGACCCTATGGTTCTGTTTGATGACTGGTTAGCGCAGGCGGGCCAGAGCGAGCCTAACGATCCGAATGCCATGTCGCTCGCAACCGTTGATGGCGCAGGACAGCCCGATGTTCGTATTGTCCTACTCAAAGGGCTTTCGGAGGCCGGGTTTGCCTTTTACACGAACTCTCGCTCTGCCAAGGGCAAGCAATTGGGCGATTGCCCACGCGCTGCGCTTTGCTTTCATTGGAAAAGTCAGCGTCGCCAAGTGCGGGTTCGGGGCGCTGTCGTTGAGGTCGGGGAGGCGGGGTCAGACGCCTATTTCCAGAACCGTGCGCGCGGGTCGCGTCTCTCGGCGTGGGCCTCGACCCAATCAGCGCCCGCGACCGATCGTGATGAACTCATCGCGTCAATGACCCAAACTGAAACGCGCTTTGACGGGAAAGACGTGCCGCGTCCGCCGCATTGGTATGGCTACCGCGTGGTCCCAGATCAGATCGAATTTTGGCAGGACGGGGCATTCCGCCTGCATGACAGGATTCTCTTCACCCGCACACAATCGGGCTGGGAGAAGACTCGTCTTTACCCCTAAACCTGTCTAAGGATTACGTATGACCGACCCAACACCGAACCATCCCCCTGTTGTAACAGAGACACCGGCCCCCAAAATGTTGGACCAAGGCTCGTCCGTCTCTAAGCGTCAAAAATTCCGGCGTTGGGTGCTGCGGATTGCATTAGGGCTCGCGATTGCGTCGCCGCTTCTCTTTATACTGGCCGCTTTGGGCACAAAAATCGGACTTTGGTCTTGGCAGTTTGGCCTTGGCATGTTGACGTTTAAAATCGCCCCATTGCTTATGATCATCACGCTGGTCGTTGGAGTGTTCGCGCTCTTACTTGCGCTGCTCATAAAGCCCCGCAAAGGGATCGTGATTGCAGTGATCGCCATCATTATCCCGGTCGCGGCTTTCGTCAATATTCGTGCCACGCAGGCCAAGGTCGCCAGCCTGCCGTTCATTCATGATGTCACAACTGACACTCAAGACCCACCGACGTTTGGCACGGTCATTATGGCCGAACGCGCGGCCTTGCCGGGCGTGAACACGGTTGATTATGCCGGCAAGCGCGCGACGACAAAGACCAAGGATGCGGACGGTAAACCGGTTATGAAACTGGTTTCCGCCTTGCAGACACAAGCCTACCCACAAATTCGGACGCTCGTGTTAAACGAGTCCCCTGACGTCGCCTTTGGTCGTGCCGAGCAAGTCGCCCGCGATATGGGCTGGGCGATCAAGGAAACGGATGCCGCGACCGGACGTATTGACGCGACGGACACGACATTTTGGTATGGCTTTAAAGACGATGTCTCGATCCGTTTGCGTCCGGCCCAAGGCGACGGCACGCGTGTCGATGTCCGTTCGATCAGCCGTGTTGGCGGATCTGATATCGGGGCCAATGCGGCGCGAATCGAAGCGTTTCTCGAACAACTTGCCGAGTAGGAACGCCCTTAAGGGCGTTGAGTGAGACTGTAGGTCTGGCGTAAGCCGTCCGGCCCATCACAGCGCACTCGGCCCGTCTGTCGCATATAAATAATGTGCGACAGAACACTATGGGCGGCGGCGGGATGCAAGCGTTTGTCGACGTCTTTATAGAGCGATGCGACAATATCGCTGATTTGACCCAAACCCGACCCAATCGCGTCAATGATCTGCGCGTCGCGCGCCATGCGGTGATCAATATAGGCTTGAACAAATGTTCGGACGTCTGTGATTGCCGCGCCGTGGGTCGGGCGGATGATGTCAAAATCCTGATCTAACACGCGGTTTAGGGAGGCGAGATAATCTCCCATGTCGCCATCCGGCGGCGATATGACCGAGGTTGACCAGCCCATAATATGATCGCCAGAGAACAAGCAGTTTTCTTCCTCAAGCGCAAAGCACAGGTGGTTGGATGTGTGGCCCGGCGTATGCAGTGTGTTGATGGTCCAGTCGGGGCCTTCAAAACGATGGCCGTCGCGGATTTCAACATCGGGTTTAAACGTCAAATCATCGCCTGCTTCTAACGGCGTTTCGTCGTCTTCATGCGGAACTGACGGTAGGCCAAGGCCGTAAACGAGACAGCCATGCTTGGCCGCTAAAGGCGCGGCGAGGGGGCTGTGGTCCATATGATGGTGCGTGACGAGGACATGACTGACCGTCTTGCCTTCAAGCGCCTGATCCAATGCCGCGACATGTTTGTCCGTGATCGGGCCGGGGTCAATGACACAGACCGATGGGCCGGCGCCGATGATATAGACACCGGTTCCCGTATAAGTGAACGGGCCGGGGTTATCGGCGATTACGCGGGTAATTAAGGGGCTAAGCCGTTCGGCGACGCCGTACTCAAAGGTGAAATTTCGAACGTAAGGAATGGCCATAAATATTGTGGTCTGGGCAAAAGTGTGACGCGGGGTCGGTGTCGCGCTCGTCACAGAAGCGACGGGCGGTCTACAGGGTGATAGGATGTAACTTATCAGGCGTTAGCCATTATTGGGCAAGCGGTTGCTGTTGCGCCTATTGGATGCGTTTAACGCGAACAGAGCGACCCTTGCCATTTACGCGAAGCAGGTAAGTTCCCATCAAGCCTCTGCGGATCGCGACAGAGTTGCGCCGACCATCCCGTTCGTTCGGGATATGCACAGAGCCACCTTCCGACTGCTCCCAAACTTGATCATTTGCGAGGAAGAAACGTGTTCGGCCTGAGCCAAACTGCTCAGTTCTAACCAATTCGACGTTGATTTTTTTTGCGGTCTTTTCTTGCGCTCGCGGAGTGGACGCGACCGGCGGCGCTATTGAGGGAGCATGGAGAGCGTCCGGCAGATCGACGCGCGCCCCAAAATCATCTTTCGACGTCGTGATCGTTGCCGCGAGCGTGTCGTAGCATGTCAACCGCTGCTCCGAATCAGCCGTTTGACTGCAATGCAGCACTCTATTGCTGATAGACTCCGCGCTTGTGGTTTGCGCGGCAGCGGGGGCGCACAAGTTTGCGCCTAGCAAGAGCCCGAGAAAAACCTTGGCCGGACGGTTTAACCCCCGGCGGGTCGTCATAGTTTCAGGCTTCATTTTATAATCCCTCTAAGAGACATTCTAACATGTTCAGCGGAACAATCCGCGTGCAATGAAACGATAAAGCTCAAAAGCGCATCCAATAGCAATTGAATAACTTATCTTACCGTTGGTAATTGCGCGTTGAGCTCATTGCCTGCCGCCATGGCTTGCTCACGCATGCGTATGGCGGCTTGTACTTCTGGCATATTCATCAAGGCGCCAAGCCGTTCCAAATCGCGACCTGTGCTCGCTGTCCCCGAGAGCAAATCGTTGAACAGCTCTTCACGGGATTTAGGGTGTGGGAAGCGTTTCACGCGAACGGCGGCGTCTTCATCAAGCTCTGCAAAACGTTTCGCCGCACGCAGAGCGGTTTCAAATCCGCCGAGCTCGTCAACCAAACCACGTTCCAAGGCTTGTTCGCCAGTCCAGACCCGGCCTTCTGCAACCGCAATCACGGCCTCGCGGCTCATGTTGCGGCCTTCTGCGACAATCCCGACAAAATCATCGTAGATTTTGTCCATCTCGCGTTGATAGCTGGCGCGTTGTGTGTCGGTGAACGGTTCGTCAATATTATAGACACCGGCAAAGTCACCACCGATTCGGATGGAGTCCAGATTATAGCCAACCTTGGCGAAGGTGTTCTCAAAAGCAATCTTGCCTCCAAACACGCCGATCGACCCAGTAATCGTCTGTGGCATAGCGACAATATGATCGGCCGGCGCGGCGAAATAGTAGCCTCCGCTGGCTGCATATTGACCCATACTTATAATGACAGGCTTGTCTGCGTCTTGGACGCGTTTGACGGCGGCCATGATTTGATCAGACGCGGCCGCTGAACCACCGCCCGAGCTGACGCGCAAAATCACGGCTTTGACCTTATCGTCTTTCAGCGCGGCATCGAGCCCGGCCGCCATTGTTTCGCTGCCTATGTTCGTCGCGGAATTGAAAATGCCGTCCCCGCCGCTCTGTCCTGACATGATCGCGCCTTGGCCTTCAATCAATGCAATGACGGGTTTGCCGAAATTACTCTTGGGTTTGTACTCGGCAATCGGCTTAAAGACTGTATCTTCATCACCGGCTTTTTCGGCCGCATATTTTCGGGCATCTTCAAAATAGCCCAATGTATCGACCAACCCGGCGTCCACGGCATCGCGGGCTGAGTGAGGCGCGGTATTCAGCAGAGCTAAAACATCGTCACGCGAGAGCTCACGATCTGTCGCGATATTGTCGACAGCATTATCAAACAAGGACGTTAGCATGCTCGTCATGGCTTCGCGGTGTTCCGGTGTGAAGCCTTCTTCAGTGTAGCTGTTGACGGCATTCTTATAGGCCCCGTGCCGAATGAATTCAGGTTGGGCGCCAACCTTCTCCATCACGCCGCCAAAAAATTCAGCCTGTGAATACATCCCTGCTGTTGAAACGGACGTGCTGGCTTGCAGCCAGATCTCATCCGAGGCGCTAATCGCTTGGTAGGGAATGACGGATGTGCTGTTCAGGCCTTGTGCATGTGTAATGACAAACTTGCCGGAGGTGCGGAAGTCGATCAACGCCAAACGTAATTCCTCAGAGCTCGCCGGGGCCATGCCGCCGGTTTCACCGCGGATGAAGACGCCTTTGATCTGGTCATCTGTCTTGGCTCTGTTCAACGATTGTACAATCCCGACAACAGACTTGGGACTGTCTCCGAACAAAGTCGGTCCGACAGGACTATCAATCAACGGTGTGCGTAGATCAATTTCAAGCACAATAGGCTCGCTGATTGTGTCCGATCCGTTTGCAAGTGCGCCAATCGTGACAAACAGCATGATGAGTAGGAAAAAGAATAAGAACATTCCGATCACCACGCTGAGGATGGTGACAAAGAAGACTTTTGTCCCACTTAAGCGCTTGGGCGTGAAACTATAGGGAGGGGAGTCGGACACAGATCCTCACTTTCAATTGGATTGGGACTTACCGTTTTTCGATATGTGGCATGTCGCGATGTAGATTTAAAGAGGGGCCGACATTGCGGCGCAGGCGTTTCACGTTGGTGCGCGATTCCATGACAACGTGTCCGTCAGACAGAGTTATGAAATTTCCTGTGCAATCTGTCTGTTTTCGCCGTTGCCTTTTCAAAGGCAGGCCCATAAAAGCCGCGCTCACCAGAGACGGACGTCCGAAAGTTCAGGGCGTTCAAGTTTCGGGATGATGGGGTGTAGCCAAGTGGTAAGGCAATGCTTTTTGGTAGCATGTACCGCTGGTTCGAATCCAGCCACCCCAGCCATCCCCGGGCCGTGATGACCTTCCAGAGACTGACGTCATATCCGGCATCATATTCGTTATGTGATTCTTTTGAAGTTTGACTTGGAACTTTTTGGCGCGTCGGACATAGTTTAAACGTGGCGCAACGTCGCGTCGACGATTTGAAAACGCCTCCGCAAACGCTTCAGATACGAAAACAATACAGAAAAATATTTCTTTTCGTGGAAAAAGCTCAATAAACCCGTTGCATACCTGTGGAGGTAGTGATTGATAAAGGACTGTCGTCCGTGTAGGCGACCGCCAAACAAGGCTCATCAAGAAGCCAAATAACGATATGGAGGACGTGCGTGGTGCCAAGCCTAACTACCCGGCAATTTGCATTGAGCAAAGCTGCCTGTTTGGGAGTCGCCGTTTGTGTCGGCCTTATGGCTGGCCCGGCTTTTGCTCAAGATGGGGCCGCCCCATCGGTCGATCAGTATAAACTGGTTCTTCAGGAAATTTCTGATCGCCGCACAAATCTGGCTCAGCGCCAATTTTATATTCAGCAGCAGAACGAAGAGATCGCATCGCTCTCGACCCGTATCGCAGGAAACTCTGCGTCGTCGGCGAGTGACGAACTTTTGCCGCTTGTGCGCGAAATGGTCGCCGAGATTGAAAAAGTCATGGTGTCAGATTTACCGTTCCGCATTGAGCGTCGCTTTGCATTGCTCGATGACCTTCGCGCTGATTTGCAAGCGGAAGAGGTTTCGGTTTTTGATGTTTATCGCCGCGCGATGCAGCTTTACAGTCAAGAAGTCGGATATGGTCTGCAAGTCAGTTCTTATCAGGGTCTGAACCCGATCGCCGATCGTCAGGGACAGCGTTATAAGGCGTGTCTGGCTGAGGCTAAGTCTCCCGCTTGTGACTTGAGTAAAGAGCAGAAGATCGCTCTCGAGAATGGCGCTGAAATAGAAGATCTCGAAGAACAGCTTTACGATGGCAATTACATCCACTTTGGACGTCTCGCTTTGCTCTATCTCGAGCGGGATAGTTCCGAAGGGTATCGTTACAATCAGACGACAAGCCAGTGGGATGAATTATCCAATTCAGAGCTGTTGGGATTGCGTCAGAATGTGCGAATCGCTCGCGGTGAAAGTGCCATCGGGACAATGACGGCGCCAATTCGTATTGGTGAAGCCGGAGCCGACGCCAGCTAGGCCTCGCCTAGTTTTCGCCGCGAAACATTAGAATTACGGGATTTAACGACATGAACCAGACTTGGAAGGAAACCATGCTGATCACATCCACCGCAAAGCGGGCTTGGCTCGCTTGTGCCGCCGGGGCGCTGGCCCTGACGACGGCGCTGCCGGCTCAGGCCCAGCTTGAAACCGCTCTTTCCGCCGCGCGCCAGTCAACGGCCGCTTCCGCTGCCGCGCAGCGTCAGGTTGAAGAAGCTGACGACGCCGCTGGTTCAGCCGTTCGCGAATATCGCGCCGTGCTGCAACAGTTGGACAACACGCGCCTCTTTGTCGCGCAACAGCAAATTTTCCTAGATAGCCAAGCGTCCGAAATTAATTCGGTTCGCAACCAGCTTGGGACAGTTGAGCAGATCAAGCAGGGCATGAGCCCGATGATGCTGCGGATGACCGTCGCTTTGGAAGATGCGATTAAGGCCGATGTGCCGTTTCGTGTGACGGAGCGCCTAGCGCGTGTCACGCGTGTTCAAAACGCACTGGCAAATCCATCCGTATCACCGGCTGAGCAATATCGTCAGGTTCTCAATGCTTATAAGATTGAGGCAACTTACGGGTATTCGACAGAAAGCTATCAGGGTGTTCATCCTGAAGAGCCCGGTAATGTGGTCGACTTTATTCGCTTTGGTCGGACATCGTTCATCTTCGTTGATAAACGTGACAACTCGGCCAAGCGTTATGACATGGCCGCAAAAGGCTGGGTCGCGCTCGACGATGTCGATATCGGTCAAATCCGTCAAACAATCCGCGTTGCTCGCGAACAAGCAGCACCTGAAGTCATCTATGCGCCTGTCACGGCTGCCAACTAATCCAATAGGGAAAGATAAGACCATGAAGTTCTTTAAATCCGCAATGGCCGCCCTGGCGGGAACGGCTCTTCTCGCCGCTCCGGCGTTTGGGCAGATCACCTCTATTCAGGATCTCCTGAATCAAGTTCGTGCTGATGCTGCTGAACAGCAACGCGTCAACTCTGACCGCGTAAGTTCATTCCAAGCGAATGCCAATACACAGACGGCTGAATTGCAACGTGCTCGTTCAGAGCTGTCGCAACTCGAAGCACAAGCGCGCCGTGTTGAAGCAACGTTCACTGGCAACCAACGTCAAATCGATCAGCTCAAGGGTGAGCTTACGCTCGCTCAGGGTGAGTTTGGTGAAGTGTTTGGTCTGGCTCGCTCTATGGCGGGTGAGTTCAAATCGACTTTGGACCGTTCCTTGATCACAGCTCAGCTTCCAAACCGGACTGAAGTTTTGGCGCGAGTTGCTAATTCTGATGCGCTTCCATCAACGAACGATCTGAATGCGATCTGGCAGACCATGCTGGAAGAAATTCGTAAGCAGCGCGAAGTTGAGAGCTTCACCACAGCGGTTGCTGGGACAGACGGTCAAACAACTGTAACACGTGTCGGTCCGTTCGTGTCTTTCGATACAGAAGGTCGCTTCTTGCAGTATAATCCGCCTGCGTCGACGGGTGAAAGCCTGCCGCTCCTCTCGCTTCTGCCAGCACAACCCGGTGGTGCGATTCAATCTGCCGCTGGTCGTGTACTGAGTGCTAGTGCGGGTGAGGTGGTTTATGCGCCAATCGATCCAACACGCGGTGAATTGCTTAAAACATTCGATCTGCGCCCTGGTCCATGGGAACGTGCCAAACAAGGTGGTATCATTGGTATGATCATCATCGTTCTAGGTACGTTGACAGGTCTGTTCGGTCTGCTCCTGATTATCCGCCTGTTCTTGGTCCGCATCGCGGTTGCCGGTCAGAAGCGGAAGTCGCAGCCCTCTAAGTCCAATGCTTTGGGCCGTGTCATGTTGGCTTATGAAGGCGCTCGCAATGCTGACGCCGACACAGTCGAGCTTAAGCTGGACGAAGCTATCCTTAAGGAAAGCCCGAAATTGGAGTTCGGTTTGAACTTCATCAAGCTGATCGCCGGTATTGCACCGCTGCTTGGCCTGCTCGGTACCGTGACCGGTATGATCCAGACCTTCCAAGCCATGATGATCTATGGTGCCGGTGATCCACAGCTCATGGCTGGCGGTATCTCGGTGGCCCTTGTGACCACGATGTTGGGTCTGATTGCGGCGATCCCGCTCTTGATCATCCACAGCTTCGCCGCGTCTCTGGCCCGCTCTGTTCAGTCCACATTGGAAGAGCAGTCCGCCGGTATCGTTGCTCGCCACGTGGAAGCACGTAGCGCCGGCGTGCCTGTCACCAATATCTAAGCTCTGGTTGCCCGCGCGACGGTCGCGCGGGCTCCCGGTTTCTCGGGTGAGGGCAGGCTTTTGCTATGCCCCTCCCACTTGCTGACCCCGAAAGGACGACCCAATGGGCAACATTATCGGCGGCCTTCAGAGCTTCCTACAACAGGGCGGTCCCGTCCTTATCCCGATCGCGATTGTTATCTTCGCTATGTGGACATTTATTCTCGAGCGGATCGCCTATTATCTCATTGCGCATAAGCCAATGAAAAGCCGTCTGAGAGATGAGTGGAATTCCCGTACGGATCGCTCGTCATGGCGCGCGCTCGCCATTCGTGACGAAATGATCTCTCAGGTCAAAGAACGCACGATTTCGAACGTGGCTATTATCAAGACATTGGTGGCTTTAGCGCCGCTACTTGGTCTTCTCGGAACTGTGACAGGCATGATCGATGTGTTCGATGTCCTGGCCTATTCCGGATCAAGTTCTGCACGCCTGATGGCGGGTGGGGTCTTCCGCGCCACAATCCCGACAATGGCCGGTATGATGGCCGCTTTGTCTGGTCTCTACTTCTCTACTGTTTTGCCGAGCTGGAGTGCTCGTGAAACAGCTAAGTTCGCTGACGAGCTTCTCGTCGAGCGTACAGTTACCCTTTAGGAGGTTCGCTCATGAGACGCGCCCGCCGCCGTAGTAATGACGAC
Organism: Algimonas arctica; assembly: GCF_014652695.1. Classification (GTDB taxonomy): domain Bacteria; phylum Pseudomonadota; class Alphaproteobacteria; order Caulobacterales; family Maricaulaceae; genus Litorimonas; species Litorimonas arctica. Next base: position 123,295 of record NZ_BMZH01000005.1, on the reverse strand, counting down.
GAAGCCGATGTCGATATGACACCGATGCTCGACATCGTCTTCATCATGCTCATCTTCTTTATCGTGACAGCTGTCTTTCTGGACGAAACTGCGGTTGATTTAACGCAGCCACCGCCTCCGCCAGAAGATGATCCACCGCCCGTGAACCCTCCACCGGCGATCACCGTTTACGTTGATGGGAATAACCAATGTTCTGTTGATGGTGTTCGTTCGACCTGTGGCGGTGTTCTGGCTCGGATTGAGCGGCAACTCGCCGACAAACCCGGTGCGTCTGTCATCCTTCGCTTTGATCCGGACGCTAAGCACAATGTGCTGGTCCAGCTTAAAGACGGACTTGATGGTCGTGGCATGTCGTCTAAAATTGAGGTTGTTGAACGCGCAACGTAGTCCTTTGCGGTCGCAGATAACTGCGACTGCACGACACGCTTGCATTCACGCTTTGAAATGATATAAGGTAACATTATGGCACGCCGTTCCCGCACAGTCGTCGCAGACGAAGGTACAGAACTCAACATGACGCCGATGCTCGACGTTGTTTTTATTCTGTTGATCTTCTTTATTGTGACATCCGTCTTCGTGAAGACGCCCGGTCTTGAGCCGATCAAGCCTGAAGCCCTGACAGATCAAGCTTGGAACCCGACGATACTTGTTGCGGTTGATAGTAGTTCAAATGTTTGGATTGATAAGAAACCTTATAAACTTGAGGAAATTCGCCCAATCCTGACGTCGCTTCGTGACGAAACACCGAAAGCGAATGCAATTATTCAAGCGGATCGCAACGCTGATGTCGGAACCGTCATGGGTGTTCAAGAATTGTTCCAAGACTTGGGTGTCATCACCCGCGTCGGAACCGAGTAGGAAGGACTTAAGATTATGGGCTTTTTACGCTGGCTGGCGATCATCCCTGCAGCGATCGTTACGGTCGTCTTGTTTGTGCTAATGATGAGCCTCATCTCTGAAGAATTCAAACCAGAAGATAAGTTGGATCTCAACTCATTCGAAATCAATCCGAAGGTTGAGGATGTCAAAATCCTTGAGCGCGAAACGACGATTACTGAGATCAAAAAGATCGAAACACCGCCTCCGCCGCCTCAGATTGAGCGTCAAAAAGCGGATCGTCCAGCTGAGCCCATTTCATCACTCGAAGGGGCTGTCCCTGAGTTTGAAGCGCCCGAAATTGATCGTTCGCAGTTCCAAATCACCGTCTCTGATCGTGATGCGCAACCGCTCGTTCGAATTCCTCCGATTATGCCACCTCGTGCTGAGAAATCCGGTCACTGCAAAGTCCGGTTTAGTGTGAGCCCAGATGGTGCACCGTTTGATGTTGAAACAACATATTGCACACAGTCTCTTTTCTCACGACCCACTGTTAAATCCGTCCAAAAATGGAAATATAATCCGAAAATTCAAGACGGTCGTCCTGTTGGTCGTATCGGTGTGGAATCGATCATTCGCTTCCGTCTGACAGATGAGCGCGGCAACATCCTGCCTGAATAGGATTGGGTGCCGTCTTTGACGGATAATTCTTAAAGATGCGGGGGGGGCTGTAACCGTCCCGCATCGTATTGGCCTCGATCTTTCATCGAAGTCGGCAAACAATTCGGCCAATCACATATGGCCTACGAAGCCGTTTTCCGGTCGGATCGTTCGGATGGCCCTTCGTTCAGTTTACGGGAGACGATTATGACATATGGTCTAAAGACATCGACACTCACTTTCCACACCGCGAAACTGGCCGGGGCGAGCTTACTCGCTTTTGTTGCCATTGGTCTCGTGACGCCGGCCTCTATGAATGTTGCGTTTGCGCAAGATGAAGAAGCGGCTGCCGAAGGGCGTCAATTCTCCGCCGATGCCGGTGAGAAGGTCAATGAGGCGTTGCAATTCCTCAACGAAGACAATCCGCAAGGCGCATTGAATACACTCAACGCTTTGTTGGTCTCCGACAATCCGCTTAATCCTTACGAAAAGTCGACCATTTATCAGATGCTCGGCCAAGCCTATAACGATACGGACAACACTGCGGGTGCCTTGAAAGCGTTCCAAAACGCAATCAACGCCGGCGGAATGTTGCCTAATGAAGTCGATGGTATCAAAGTTGTTATCGCCCAGCTGATGATCGTGAATGGTCAGTATCGCGCCGGTGCTGAAGCGCTTGAAAAATATCTCCGTGAAGGCGGTCAACAAAAAGCGTCTTATGTTGAATTGCTTGTTCAGGCTTGGGTTGAAGCCGAAGATTACCGCCGGGCGCTCCCGTGGGCTGAGAAATGGTTTAATGGTGCGAACCCAAAAGAGCGCAAACATTTCGACCTGCTCAACTTCCTATATAATAACCTGAATATGCCAGGCAAACAGGCCGATATCGTCAAGCAGATGATCCAGAAATGGCCTGAAGATAGAACGCTTTGGGACAATTGGGCCTCTATGCTCGGCAATGGTGGTCGTGAAGAGGATGCGTTTGAAGTCAACAAGATGCTCTATTTGGGCGGCGCGATGACGAAAGAGAACGATATTAAGAAGATCATTCAGTATTATTCTTATTATGAAATGCCGTATCAAGCGGGTCAGATCCTTGAGCGGGAAATGCGCACAGGTCGTATTCAGCGGACACCGGAAAACCTTGAAGAACTGTCCAAATATTATCGGACGGCCCGGGAATATAAGAAAGCTATTCCTATCCTCGAAGAAGCGGCTCAGTCTTCTAATTCCGCGAAGCTTTATGCGGCGCTTGGCGAAGCTTATTATAACGAAGGGGATTGTAACAAAGCGGAAGACTCGTTTGGAAAAGCGATCGCCCGTGGTTATGATGCCGGTAAATCTTGGATGCAGGTTGCTAACTGTATTTACGACTCCACACAAAACGTAGAACGTCTCGATTGTTCAATGACTGACGCGCAAATGGATGCGGCGCCTATCACCCGTATTCGCGCGAATGCCATTGAAGCGTTCAAGAAAGTGCCAGCGGGTTCGCGGGAATCACGGAATGCCAAAAAATGGCTGAAGTTCGTTTCCGAAGAACGCAATGCGGTTGAGCGTCGGTGCGTCTTTGAGAAAAATGTTGAGAAAGAGCTCTGCTTTTCCAAGATCAAACTTGAGTATGACAACTTGGCTTTCTCAGGCGGTGAATTTGCGCTGGACGATGAAAATTGTAACCAGTTTAAAGCGGCCTATGATGAGAAATATGTTCGTCGAACAACGGAATAATTCGAGTTAGAGATTTAAGAAAACCCAGCCTTCGAGCTGGGTTTTTTTATGCGCGAAAATTGCTTCCAAAACTGGATAGTTTGACCTTGATGTAGAGATATGTTATTATATAACACATAAGGGTCATCCTATGGAACATGAGAAACCGAGTATTGAAAACCGGACGCCTGAGGCCAAGGGGACGAGAAACCCGATTTTGGATAAACCGTCTATGATTAAGTCATCCATAGGTAAGTCTCTCAAGGCTAAAGAGCTTAGGCTAAAGTCAGGCCTGGATGCGCAGGTTCCTTCGGGCATGGAACAAGACCCCGCCGACAAGTTGGGCGGACATAAGACGTTAAGTCACAAATCGACCCCGGAATTTTTACAACGAAGCGTCATGAGAGCGTCGTCTCTTGCTGGCGCCGGGATCGTCACGGTGGGCCTGTGGAGCGTGATGGTCGGGCTGATTGCTGATGAGTTTGAACCGCAGGATAGACTTGAGCTGGCCGCGTTTGAAATCAATGCAACGCCCGATGATCTACCACTCCTCACGGATCGAACGCCACCGAAATTATTAGATCGGATCGAAGTTCCGCCGCCGCCTCCGGTTGTCGATGTTCCGGTGACAGACCGCCCCGTCGAACCGTTTCATACGCCCGGCAATCCGAAAGATATCTTTGACCCGAAACCCTATATTGTACCGACTAAGATCCCTTTGCATCCGACGGATTCAGACCCCACACCCCTCGTTAGAGTGCCGCCGACAATGCCACCACGGGCAAGCCGGTCGGGGCATTGCCGTCTCTCATTTGATATTAGTTCGGACGGAACGCCCTATAATGTGCGGACGACTATTTGTAGCCAGTCCTTGTTCGAGTCCGCGGCCATTCGGTCTGTGCAAAAATGGGTCTATCGCCCGATGATAGAGAACGGTCTTCCCGTGACGCGTACGGGGTTAAACACTTTGATCCGGTTTAATCTCTCCGACGAACGCGGGGTCTTAATTCCAGAGTGAGCGGTCCGCGTTGAAACTTATCATCAGGATCGATGGGGCGAGGGAGAAGTAGCGAGAATGGGCGCTATGCGCTCTGCTAGCGACGATGAGAGAAGACAAGTGCCGCAGTGATGGCTGCGGCGCCGAAGTCTTCCTCGCGCGGAATGACGCCTTTTTGGATATATTCCAACACTTCAGGGCTCAGTGACGCGGTTAGTGACCAGTTCCAATATCTCAAGACCGTTTGCGCCTTATCCGTCGAAATTGTGTCATAAGTTTCAATCACCCGATTATAATCTGGGTCGATGCGCCCTTCGGCCGTTTGTGTCCGACGTCCAAGGCCGAGCCAGAGCATTTCAAGATACTCACGACGCAGGCCGGGCGCTTTACAGAAAATGGCAATGGGCTGTCCGCCTTTGTCGGTCAAAATTTGCGCACCCGTCGCGGGTTTAATGCCCGCCATATAGGAAATCTCTTCCGTCGTAGCTCGGGTTAAGCCTGAGACGGATATCGACTCAATGGCCTGTTCAAGGCTCTCATAGGGTGACCGTTCAAGCGCAACACGATTGCGTTGGCGACGTTCGATGAATTGCAGCGCCTTACGAACCCCGGAATCCTGCCAGCCTTCTTCGGCCGCGAGCGGATAGAGGTCGCCCGTACTTTCCTGTAAAACATGCCGCGTGACGGCAAAGCGCGCCAGAATACGCTTTCGGTTTGTTGCATCGGCCCACCAATACATGGTCAGACCGTGACTAGGCCGCAATTCATCACGTTTCGCCAAGAGTTCGACATAGGGTTGATGCGAACGCGACGTCACGAGGATCCGCTGTATCGCCGTATCCGAGAGGTTCGATCCCTTATTCTTGAGCAATGTCTCAACAACATCCTCTTCCATGAATTCAACCAGCACATCGACAACTGCATCTGAGAGGTTGCGACGTTGGGCCATCATGATCCGATGTTCCATTTTCACCTTACGGGCGATTTGAATCATGTCAGAATCGGTTAGGCTCCGGGAGTTCTCCAGAACATGTCGCGCGATATGAATTTCATCTTTCGCGAGAATAACAAGAATCGTGCGCGGGGCTTCGTTGAGCATCACCAGTCGTTTGGCGACGGCCTCGCGAATGTCAGGTTCCGCTGAGCGAAGCAGTTCGACCAGCACATCGCCCGCCATATGACGTTCTTGCGGTGTTAATTTAGATGCAGGCAAGCAAATGGCGTCGGCGAGTCGCCGCGCCAGCTGTCGCCGCACATTATCCGCAGGCGGGGCGGCCTGCATGGCGGGATCAAGCTCTAATGCTCTGGCAGGCACTGACATTTTGGGTCCAGTTCATGCTGCAAATCCGAAAATCGGACAGACTCTTCATAAAAAAGGGTAACGGGAAGCCCTTAACACTCCGTGACCACCACCTTACATGGCGCACTATGACTGATCATAAAGCTCTCGCCCCACGGGCACAAAAACGACCCATCTCGCAACAGCGGTTCGGCCATGATTGGATCGATAATTATGCGTGGTTAAAAGATGAGCAGTGGCAGACTGTGCTGCGTGATCCGTCTCTGTTGACCGCCGAGATTCGCGATCATTTAGAGGCAGAAAATGCCTATACGAAAGCCTTGTTAGGACCGTTGTCTGATCTGGAACAAGCGCTTTTTGCTGAAATGAAAGGGCGGTTAGAACCGGCGCGGTCATCCACCAAATTACCCGACGGGCCGTGGCGTTACTATCACCGGTTTGAACCGGGCCAAGAGCATGGCACGTATATGCGAGAGCCGCGCAATGGGGGCGACGCGCAGATAGTGCTCGATGCGGAAGCGCTCAGCCAACACTCAACGGGCTATTTCGATCTGGGTGATGTTAGCCACAGTCCGGACCACGCACGGCTCGCCTATGGTCTCGATTTACAGGGCTCGGAAAACTTCGATGTCCATATTGCGACGGCGACGGGCGGGGAGGCTGTGTTCACAGGCATTGATACGTCGGCCGGATCGTTGGTTTGGGGCGCGGATTGCAAAACATTATTTTGGGTTGAGCGGGATGAAAATCAGCGGCCGTCGATCGTCCTTCACCGCGATATTGATGGGTCTGAGGATCCAACGACGGCCTTTATCGAAAATGATCCCGGTTTTTTTGTCGGGATCGGTGTATCCGATGATGATCAATTCATCACGATTTCCGCGCATGATCATACGACCAGTGAAGTCTGGGCCGTTCCCATGGACGCGCCGCAATCCGATCCGGTTTGCTTTGCGCCGCGCCGGGCCGGCGTAGAATATGAAGTCGCGCCACAGGGCGGGGCGAGCTATATTCTCTCTAATGATCAGGGCGCCGTGGACTTCGCCATATTCCGGTCGTCGACCTCGCTTGGCGACCAAAGCAATCCGGCAGAGTGGATCCCCTATATTGACCATGTGCCCGGACGATTGATCCTGGGTATGGAAACCTATTCAGGGCATATGGTGCGGTTGGAGCGCGAAAACGCCCTGCCGCGCATCGTCATTCGCGATATGGAGAGCGGCGAAGATCACGCTATCGCACTGGATGAACAGGCTTATGCGCTCGGTTTGGTCAGTGGCTATGAATATGACACCAGCCTGATCCACTACAGCTATAGTAGTCCGACCACGCCAGCCTCTGTCTATGCCTATGATATGGCGAGCCGCGAGCGTCGCCTCGTGCGACAGCAGACGGTTCCAAGCGGCCATAACCCGGACGATTACGTCACGGAACGGATTGAGATTGAGGCGCGGGATAGGCAGCGCGTTCCTGTCACGCTGCTCTACCGTAAGGGCGTGACGCCCGATGGCACCAACCCGGTGCTCCTTTATGGCTATGGCTCTTATGGACATACAATGCCCGCGGATTTCCGCACCGCTCGACTCAGCTTAGTCGATCGGGGATTTGTCTATGCCATCGCCCACATCCGGGGCGGTATGGCAAAGGGGTACGAGTGGTATACAGCCGGAAAACTCGACCAAAAGATTAATACATTTAACGACTTCGTGGATGCGGGTCGGGCTTTGGTCGATCTAGGGTGGACGACGCGCGGAAACATTGTGGCTCACGGTGGCTCTGCGGGCGGATTGCTCGTGGGGGCGGCGCTCAATCAAGACCCGTCTCTGTTTGGCGCGGTTATTGGCGCGGTTCCGTTTGTCGACGTACTCAACACAATGAGCGACGGTGACCTGCCGCTCACGCCACCGGAATGGCCGGAATGGGGCAACCCGCTCGAAGACGAGACCGCGTTTAACACCATTCTGTCTTACAGCCCCTATGAGAACGTCGTCGATGCCGACTATCCGCCCGTCCTGATTACGGGCGGTCTGACCGATCCGCGCGTCACCTATTGGGAACCGGCCAAATGGGCGGCGACCCTTCGTGATCACCAGACCGGCGACGCCCCGATCCTGCTCAAAATGAACATGGAAGCGGGACATCAGGGCGAAAGCGGGCGGTATGAATCACTCAAGGAAACGGCGTTGGAATATGCGTTCGCCTTGTGGGCCGTGGGAAAGGCTTAGTGGCGGACACTTAAAGGGTCTGACTCACGTAAAAACTGTCGCCGGCTTAAGTTTAGTTAGCGTGTTTCAAGTGCTGATGAGGTGAGGCGGATTTGCTCTGATACGCGCCGAACGCGTGCGGGCAAAACGCGACCTCGCCGGAACACAAGCCATAGGCTGTGAAAGACTGGGTCCGGGAGTGTCATGATTTCAAGGTTCTCGCGATTAGGATAAGCATCGATCCCACTGCGCGGTAACAGCGTGTAACCTAGGCCGTTTTCAACGGGCGCCGGGATTTGATTGATTTGATTGACAGAGGTGCGCACGCGAAGCTGCTCGGCCCCTTTAAACATAGACCCGAAGTTTTTCGAGAACAGCTCATCCGCATATTGATTGACATCCGGGTGGGCGACTAATCCCAATTTTTGTAACGACGAAAAAGTAATCGGCGCGCGCAGGGCGTTCTTTGGGAGCACTAAGCAAAGCTCTTCCTGCCCTAAATATTCAGCCTCAAGTCGCGGGTCTCGGGGTTCATGATCAATGATTCCAAGGTCAAATCGTCCGTCTTTTACGCCTTTTAGAACACTGTCTTGCGGAGCCGCTTCGAGGCAGATGTTCAAGTCTGGAGACGCCATCATCATGTCAAATAGCGTTGGATAGAGAAGCGTCGCAAACCCTCCCGCCGTTCCCAAGCTGACACGACCAATTCCAGGGTCATCGTGCCGGATAGTTTGTAGCAAGTCTTTTTCTTGGTCACGTCGCGCTTTTCCGACGATTACAACCGCTTCCCCCGCCGGTGTCAGGGTAAACTTTTTTCCGTCTCGCGAAATTAAAGCATGTCCAAGCTGGTTTTCCAATTTGCTCAAATGCTGAGACACACCGGGCTGTGTCATGCCCCGTATCTCGGCCGTTTTCGTAAAATGGCCCGTCTCAGTCAGAACGATAAACGTTTCCAACCAGTGTGCGTTCAGCATAATGATAACTCAAAATTATGATAATTCTCATTTATAATTATTTTTAAATATGACTGATGTCAATTATATCCTGAGTCAACACCACTCTTGGAGATAAATTTTATGCCCGTAACGCCCCGCACATTCTCACACATTGGCCTGTCTGTGCCCGATCTTGATGCCGCCGTGAAATTTTACACGGAAATTTTGGGATTTTACACGATCAACGCGCCGTTAGAAATCCATGAAGACGACAGCCCCGTCGGCCAAATGTGCACGGACGTGTTTGGTGCAGGGTGGGACAGTTTGCGGATTGCCCACTTGGCGACTGCAGACCGGATTGGGTTCGAGCTTTTCGAATTTAAGGGCAATAAGGCTCCCGACGAAAATTTACCTTTCCGACAGCACGGAACCTTTCACTTCGCCATTCAAGACCCGGACCTCGAAGGTCTTCTTGAACGAATTATTGCGGCAGGTGGAAAGCAACGGATGCCTGTGCGGGAATATTTCCCTGGAGAGAAGCCCTACCGCATGGTCTATGTCGAGGACCCATTTGGCATTGTTTTTGAACTCTATAGCCACAGCTATGAGCTTACTTATTCGGCTAATGCATACGCCTGATGGAATGGCGTGCGGGCATAAAGGTGGTATATCGTTATGCCCGCTTTGAGCGGCATTTGAGACTAAATATATGGGCGGATATACACGCGTCAGCGGCGCCGCGCTGGGGCTAATCAGCCCTCAAGCAAACCGTCCTGTCGTGCGGTTTTTCTCTAGATCGTCCGCGCTAATGACGCGCCCATTCATCACGCCGTAAACGCCGGGCGCGCAGGTCTGGGCGGCGATTATGGCCCCGCCGAGATTAAATCCGCCGTCCGAGCGCCCCAAAGAATAGGGCCGCATTGAGCCAGTGAGCACAACTGTGCAATCTTTCACACGGTCCGCGATATAGCGCGCGGTGAGCCCCATCGTGCCCGTGCCGTGGGTGATGACGATATGGCGCTCTGACGCGGCGAGGATGGCATCGACTAGGACCTGTCGGTCCGCATCAATCATATCGAGGCTGTCATGCGTCATGAGTTGTTCAACAAATGGAAAATCGGCCCGCGCTTGGGTCAGAATGGCGGGTACGCAAGACCCGGCTTCGCGGTCAAAGACGAGGGTCTCACGGACGAGGTCATGGACCTTATCAATCGTGCCGCCTGTGGTGAGGATGAGAACATCCATGATCGGCTCCTGAACAGAGTATAAATGGTGGCAAGACTGATATGCGATATCGGGGCTTCACCTTTTACGCGCCTATGTCACATCCTATATAAGGTGTGAAGCAAGCTGGAGACCCCATGATACTGACAATGATGAAAGGCAAGATTCACCGAGCCACGGTGACTCAGGCTGATCTCCACTACGAAGGGTCAATTTCGATTGACCGGGACCTTCTCGACCTCTCCGGTATTCTGCCGAATGAGCAGGTCGATATTCTCAATATTACCAATGGCGAGCGGTTCACGACCTACGCCATCACCGCTCCGCGCGGGTCCAAAACATTTGGTCTGAACGGCGCGGCCGCCCGCCGCGTGCAACTCGGCGATAAAATCATCATCATCACCTACGCCCAGATGGAAGCCGAAATCGCCAAGAGCTATGAGCCGAAGGTCGTGTTGCTGGATGAGCATAATGAAGTGATTGCTCCGCCGCTCGCCGCGAACGGGTAAGCATTGCCAACTTCCACGCCGCACTCTTTCTATTGGTTTCGGCGTGTAAAAAAAGGCAGGTCCACTAAATTTCTACCGACAGGGTGGCGGGGCGTGCTTATCCTTGCGGGGTTAATCCTCGCCTTCAATGGCGGTGTTTTTGCTTGCGTCACGACCACAAATGTCGCGTTCGCGGGGGTCTTAAGCCGTCGCACGATTGGCGTTGCCTTGGTGGTTCTGTCCGTTGGGTTCGGGATCTATGTCGCCCGGTTTAAAACGGATATGGGATAAGGCAGACAGCGCATCCCCTTTGTTTTGCCATAAAAAAAGCCCGCCAAATTGGCGGGCTTTCTAATTTTAAGAAAAGAAAGAGGAGACTAGTTTTCCTCTTCTTCCTCCGTGGACACAACATCCGCTTCAGCCGGCTTTTCAATCGGCTCAGGGTGGACGGCACGGGCCATTTCAAGCTCTGTCGCCAAACCTTCGGTCGCGTCGCCTTCGGCAACGGTCTCGTCTGCGACGTGATCAGGCGCATCACCGTCGAACATTTCGGCGGCAACTTCAGCCCGCTCTTGTGCGGATTCGCGTGCGTCAGCTGATTCTTCAGCCTGTTGCGTTGCAATCACGTCTTCGCCTTTGGCTTGACGCACAGCTTCGTCTTCAGAGCGCGCGACATTGACTGTCATCGGCACGGAGACTTCAGCATGCAAACGGATTTGAACTTCATGAACACCCAAAGTTTTGATGGGTTGATCAATGATGATCTGGTTACGTTTGACCGAGATATCTTTGAGCATAAGCGCTTCGAAAATATCGCGCATGGAGACTGACCCATAGAGAAGGCCCGTATCACCGGCGCGGCGGATCATTGTGACCTGCGTGCCGTCGATATTTTTGCCATCACGGAGGGCTTTTTCAGCATTTTCCGCGTTACGCTGTTCAAGATACTCACGTTCGGCTTCAAACCGAATGCGGTTGGCTTTGGTTGCGCGGAGGGCTTTGTCCTGAGGAATCAGGTAGTTACGTGCGAAGCCGGGTTTGACCGACACGACGTCGCCCATAACACCAAGTTTTTCAACACGTTCGAGAAGAATAACGTCCATTGTCCGGTTCCTTTCTATTTCACTTCATAGGGAAGCAAGCCGAGGAAGCGCGCGCGTTTAATTGCACGGGCCAGCTCACGCTGCTTCTTGTGGGTGACAGCCGTGATACGGGCTGGCGCGATTTTGCCTTTTTCTGACATATAACGCTGCAGCATCTTCGGGTCTTTATAATCGATTTTGATGCCGTTCTCGCCAGAGAATGGGCATACCTTGCGACGACGACGGAACGGGGTCCGGCTCGGCAGGTTTTCGATACGAATGTCTTGTTTAGCCATGATCTAATCCTTTCCTGTTTCGGGCCTAGTTACGGTCGCGACGTTTGCGCTCTTCGCGCTTCTTGAGAATCGCGGAAGGCTCTTCGTTGAACTCTTCAACAGCGATCGTCATATAGCGAAGAACGTCTTCGTTGATGCGGTGCTGACGTTCGATTTCGTGCAGCAGACCGGGCTCGGAATTGACTTTAAGCAGGCTGTAATGCGCCTTGCGGTTCTTGTTCATACGGTAAGCAAGGTTCCGCAGGCCCCAATATTCAGCGCCTTCGACGGTTGCGCCGAGGTTTTCAATTTTGGATGCGAGAGTTTGCATGAATTCTTCGACTTGTGTCGAAGAGATGTCTGGGCGCGTAAGCACCACATGCTCGTAAAGAGCCATAGGGTCGTCCTTCAGATCGTGGTGACGGCGACACAAGCCCGTGAAGGTGGGACAGTGTATCGATGGGTAGGCTAAGCAGAATTATTTCTGACGCCCACCGTCATCCGGTGAAGCGCGCGACATATACAGAGGTCCCTGCAAATTCAAGCGACAATGACGGTCAATCCAAGACGTCAAACTATTGGCAGCGAGCCCTCATTTCCGCTATGTTATTTTTTTGATCGCGAAACGATACTCACGAGACCTTTATGGCATTTGCATTCACTTTTCCCGGACAGGGCAGTCAATTCGTCGGAATGGGCCAAGCTCTGGCGGAAAGCTCGCCGGCGGCCAAGGCTGTGTTTGACCGAGTCGATGCGGCGCTCGGCGAAAAACTCTCTGACTTGATGTGGAATGGTCCCGCGGATGCGCTGACGCTGACGGCGAACACGCAACCGGCGTTGATGGCGTGCGGGATGGCGGCGATGGCGGCCTTAAAAGAGGCGCACGGAATCACAGTCGATCAGGCCAAATTTGTCGCCGGGCATTCGTTGGGGGAATATACGGCGCTATGTGCCTCAGGGGCCATTTCGCTTGAAGATACGGCGCGCCTGCTGCGTATTCGCGGGAACGCGATGCAATCGGCCGTTCCTGCGGGTAAAGGCGCGATGGCGGCCTTGCTAGGGGCTTCATTCGAACAGGCAGAAGCGGTCGTTGCCTCCGGGCTTGCGTTTGGTGACTGCCAGATCGCGAATGATAATGCGCCGGGGCAGATTGTCATCTCAGGCGAAAAACGCGCGGTTGAAGCCGCAGCCGAAAGTGCAAAAGGTCACGGTGTTAAAAAAGCCGTGCTCCTGCCCGTCTCCGCACCCTTTCATTGTGCGCTCATGCAACCCGCAGCGGATGCGATGGCGGATGCCCTCGAAGATATTGACGTGAATGTTCCAACCGTGCCGGTTGTGAATAATGTGCAAGCGCGTCCGGTCACAGACCCGGTTCAGCTTCGCACGGATCTTGTCACCCAAGTTACGGGCCGCGTCCGGTGGCGCGAATCGATGCAATTTATGTTCGACGAAGGCGTCGATCTGTTTGCCGAGCCGGGGTGCGGCAAAGTTTTATCAGTGATGATGCGCCGCGCTTTGAAAGAGGCAAAGGGTCTGCCCCTGGACACGCCCGAAGCCTTGGCTGAATTTGCAGAATTAGTAAAAGGATAGATGATGTTCTCACTCGACGGAAAACGGGCGCTGGTTACCGGCGCGACAGGCGGATTGGGCGGCGCCATTGCGCGCAAGCTGCATGCGGCGGGGGCACATGTCGCCATTTCTGGCACGCGGGCAGAAAAACTCGAATCGCTCGCAACAGAACTCGGCGAGCGGGTTGTGATTGCCGCGGCGAACTTGTCTGATCCGGACGCTGTTGATGCGCTCCCGAAGCAAGCCGCGGACGCGCTCGGCGGATCGATTGATATTCTGGTCGCCAATGCGGGTATCACCCGCGACGGCCTCTTAATGCGGATGAAGCCTGAGGATTTTAACGATGTCATCCGGATCAATTTGGAGTCTTATTTTCGACTCTGTAAGGCCTGCCTCCGCCCCATGATGAAGGCGCGGTCCGGTCGGATTATCGGTATTACGTCCGTGGTTGGCGTCACCGGCAATCCAGGGCAGACCAACTATGCGGCGTCAAAAGCCGGGATGATTGGCTTTTCCAAATCTTTGGCTCAGGAAGTCGCGACGCGGGGAATTACCGTGAATTGTATCGCTCCGGGCTTTATCACTTCGCCAATGACGGACGCGTTAAATGACCAACAACGCGACGCGACCATTGCGCGTGTACCGATGGGCGCGTTGGGCACCGGTGACGATATCGCCAATGCGGCGCTCTATCTCGCATCCGACGAAGCGAACTACGTAACAGGTCAGACCTTGCACGTGAATGGCGGGATGGTGATGGTTTAGGGGCGTTTTACCCCCAAAAACCCCTGATTTAAGCACTGTATTTCTCTGGTTTTATGGGGATTTAGGCCTCTTGCTGGGGTAGCGAAGCTCAAGGGCCTGTGGTAGTCGCAGGCGGGCTAAAAAACCCGGCTGGGGTTGCAAACCAAGGGGTTAACCCCAAACTAGCCAGTAAATTAGCCGGGATCATCCGGCGCCGTATAGGGAAAATATATGTCTGACGTAATGGCTCGCGTGAAGAAGATGGTCGTAGAGCATCTCGACGTGGAAGAAGAAAAAGTCACGGATAACGCGCACTTTATCGACGATCTTGGGGCAGACAGCCTCGACAACGTTGAATTGGTGATGGCCTTTGAAGAGGAATTCGATATTGAAATCCCTGACGATGCCGCTGAGCACATCCAGACTGTCGGCGATGCCGTTAAATTCATCTCCGAGAAGGTCGGTTAGACCCTCTTAAGTCACCAAGGGGTCAATTATGCAAAGACGGGTTGTCGTTACGGGTTTAGGCCTAGTCACACCTGTCGGATGCGGGGTTGAAGCCGCTTGGTCCAATATTCTTGCGGGGCGTTCCGGCGCCCGCAAGATCGAAAATTTTGATGTCTCTGACATCGCCTGTAAAGTCGCGGCCCCCGTGCCACGAAAGTCAGAATTTCCAGATCGCGCCGACGCCTTCGATCCCGATGATGTCATGAGCGCCCGCGATGCCAAGCGCATCGACGATTTTATTCTATATTCTATTGCAGCTGCAGACCAAGCGCTCGCGGACGCCAAATGGGCTCCAAAAGAGCTGGGCGAAGAGGCTCAATACCGCACAGGTGTCATGATTGGGTCCGGTATTGGCGGGCTGCAAACTGTCTATGACGCGTCTATAACCTTGCATGAAAAAGGGCCGCGTCGCCTGTCGCCCTTCGTTATTCCGTCGATGTTGATCAATCTGGCGTCCGGCCAAACCTCGATCCGACACGGCCTCAAAGGTCCGAACCATTCTGTCGTCACGGCCTGCGCAACGGGTGTCCATGCGATTGGCGATGCTGGGCGTTTAATCGCGCATGGTGACGCCGACGTGATGGTCGCTGGGGGTGGCGAGGCCGCGATTACACGTCTCGGCATTGCGGCCTTTGTTGCCTGCCGCGCTATGACGACGGGCTTTAATGACACGCCTGAAAAGGCCTCCCGCCCGTATGACAAAGACCGGGACGGGTTCCTCATGGGCGAGGGGGCCGGAGTGGTCGTGCTAGAAGAATATGAACACGCCAAAGCCCGCGGCGCAAAAATTTATGCCGAGCTTCGCGGTTACGGCCTCTCAGGTGATGCGTACCATATTACCAGCCCTGCGCCCGAAGGGGAAGGTGGCCACCGCGCGATGGTTGCTGCGCTCAAGAACAGCGGATTGGATGTCTCCGATATTGGCTATGTCAATGCACACGGAACGTCCACACCATTGGGCGATGAGCTCGAAGTAATGGCCGTCGAAAAACTATTGGGTGAGCATGCGAGCAATGTGCTGATGAGCTCGACTAAATCTGCAACGGGCCACTTGTTGGGCGCGGCGGGGGCGATCGAAGCCATTTTCTCCATTCTGGCGCTCCGCGACGGCATGGCCCCACCAACGCTTAACCTCGATAATCCGAGTGTCGAAACGAAGCTCGATCTTGTTCCGCACACCGCAAAGCCATTCGAAGCCAAAGCGGTGATGAGTAATAGTTTTGGCTTTGGCGGCACAAATGCGGCGGTGATCTTCGCCAAAGTTGATTAGGTCTACTGCGTGACGCGGCCTCCCATTCCTGAACAAAAAGCGCGGAAGAAGAACCGTGCTCTCTTGTTTATTATCGGCCTCGGCGGGTTGATCACGCTTGGGCTGGGCGCGATCATTATCGGCTATAGCGCGCTCAATTGGACCTATGAAAATACACCGCGTGATGTCTCGACAGAGGCTGTTGTCTTTGACGTGCCGCGCGGGTCTGGCCTGTCGTCTATCGCGTCGCGCTTAGAAGCGGACGGATTGATCGCCAATGCTGATATTTTCAAGCTTGTCACGCGGTTGCGCGGCAATCAGGCGAAGTTCAAAGCTGGCGAGTTTTCCGTGACACCCGGTAGCATGGCGTCAATTTACGACCAGCTCGCCGACGGTCGCGCTATTCTTTATCCGTTTACCGCGCCGGAGGGCGTCACTTCGGCGCAGATCGTTCGGGCGCTGGACGGCGTTGTGACTTTGGTCGACGATAATCCGGCTGTTCCCGCGGAAGGGACGCTTTTACCCGAAACCTACCTGACACCGCGGGGCATGACACAGTCCGCTTTGATTGAAAAAATGACGGCTGCGCAAACGGAGCTGATTGATGCGCTGTGGGACAATCGCGCGCCCAATCTCCCTTTTAAGACCAAGGCAGAGGCGGTCATTCTGGCGTCTGTGGTGGAGAAAGAGACCGGAGTGGGAATGGAACGGGACATGGTGGCAGGCTTATTCGTGAACCGTCTGCGGCGCGGAATGCGGCTGCAATCTGACCCGACGATTATTTACGGCATCACCCAGGGCGAGCCGATTGGTCGGCGCATATACCAATCGGAAATTGACCGGGTCACGGACTGGAATACCTACCAAATTGTCGGTCTTCCCAAAACCCCCATCTGTAATCCAGGGGCGCAAGCCATCCGCGCTGTGCTGAATCCCGCACAGACGGAGATGCTCTATTTTGTGGCGGATGGCACGGGAGGGCACGCGTTTGCCAAGACGCTGGCCGAGCATAATCGCAATGTCGCCAAATGGCGGAAGATACAGCGCGAACGTGGCCTGCGATGAAACGGTCTATGATGAGAGCAATGTCATGAGTGAGCGCCACATGGAACGACGCGGCATTATGATCGTGCTGTCGAGCCCGTCGGGCGCGGGTAAAACGACGCTGACGCGCGGGTTGCTCGCGGATAATCCTGATATAGCGATGAGCGTCTCAGCAACGACGCGGTCGCCCCGTCCCGGCGAAGTCGACGGGATAGACTATTTTTTTATCAATAAAGACCGCTTTTCCGAAATGCGCGATGCGGATCAATTCCTCGAACATGCGCGCGTATTCGACAATTATTATGGCACGCCGTCGGAACCGGTTTTCGGTGCCTTAGAACAGGGGCGTGACGTCTTGTTCGACATTGATTGGCAGGGCGCACAGCAGCTGACCGAGGCGGCGAGCGATGATCTGATCAAAATTTTTATCCTGCCGCCAACCCTGCGCGAACTCGAAAAGCGCCTCCGCTCGCGCGCACAAGACAGCGATGAGACGATTGCCAAGCGGATGAGCAAGTCCGAAGCCGAGATTAGCCACTGGGCGGAATATGATTATGTCATCGTCAATGAAAATGTCGAGGCAGCTCAAGCTAAGCTTCAAACCATCATCAATGCGGAGCGGCTAAAGCGTAAACGTCAGCCGTGGACGTCACGCTTCGTCAAGGACCTCATAGATGGCGCATAAACCAGACGAGACTGAGGCGACTGTTGCGGCGGGTAAATCGGCTAAACCTCTTAAGCCTCATGATATTCGCCGACCGACCGCGACCGACCTGTTTGATCGTAAGCACAGCCTGTTCACCTATGGGGTCTGGGCTCTGTTGATGGGGTCTGCCGGGATCAGCGTTTGGACCCAAAACTGGAATCAACTCTTTCTTGCTATTACAGTTTTCGGCCTAACGCTTTTGCCATTCTTTTTCGAGAGCTGGGCCGATGTCCGGTTACCCAAATCTTTTATTGGTGCTGTCGTCTTTTTTATCTTTGGGACAATTTTCCTGGGTGAAATCGGTGATTTTTATGAGCGGTTCACGTGGTGGGACACGCTTTTGCATACGGGGTCTGCGATAGGATTCGCGATGATAGGGACGGTCGTGATGTTGTTCTTTGTGCGCGGCGATCGCCTACGCGCGCCCGCGCTACTGCTCGCAATCATGGCTTTTGCTTTTGCCGTTTCGATCGGGGCCGTTTGGGAAATTTACGAATTTGCGATGGATCAGTTTTTTGGGATGAATATGCAAAAATCGGGTCTTGTCGATACGATGGAAGATCTAATCGTTGATGTCATTGGCGCAGCCATTGGTGCGGGGGCCGGTTATTGGTATCTAAAACGTGGCGGTAAAAGCTTCCTGCCGCGCACGATCGATCAATTTATCAAAGATAATCCACACATGTTCGATGATGCAGATCAGTCTCAGGTCGAAGACGATGACTTAGTCTCGCGCGGAACTAGCGACACTAAGCGCTGAAACGTTTCCACTGGGATGGTTTCTGGACGCGCTTGCGGATCAACGTCTGCGGCGGCTAACCACGCGGCTAAGTCGATATTCTTGCGCTTGGCGTAACCTTTTAATGACGCGCGCATCATTTTTCGGCGCTGCCCGAAGCAGGCGTGTGTGAGTTCGCCCAGACTTTTCAGGTCTTCAAATGGCTCGTCCAACGGATCAATGACGACCACAGCGCTGTCCACTTTGGGCGGCGGCGTGAAGAGCCGGGCGGGCACTTCCATCGCAATGCGGCAGTCCCCCACACTTTGGCAGAGGACGGCCAAGCGACCATAAGCATTGTCGCCGGGTTGGGCGCAAATCCGCGCGGCGACCTCAAGCTGAAACATCAGCACCATTTGTTCCCAAAAGCGCGGCCGAATGGTCATCCAATTGATCAGCATTTTCGTGCCGACATTATAGGGGAGGTTGGCCACAATTTTACGCGGGGCGGGCAAGGCGTCGGCAAAATCTACCTTCAAACCGTCGCCGTGATGGATGTCGAGCCGGTCAGTGACGAGAGCAATATGTTTGAGCGGCGGCAAAAACCGGTCATCCATTTCGACGGCCAGCACGCGTTCTGCGCCTTCCAAGATCAAAGCGCGTGTTAATCCGCCCGGACCGGGGCCAATTTCAATAACATTGACGCCGTCCAGCGGCTTCGCGAGGCGGGCGATGCTGCGCGTCAGGTTGAGGTCGAGAAGAAAGTGTTGCCCGAGCGATTTGTCCGCCCGTAGCTTATGAATTTGGAGGGTTTCGTGCAGCGTCGGAAGACGCTCTAGCGCGCTATGGGGCATAACGATGTGTCGCAATCTCGCGGGCTTTGCGTAGGGCGGCGATGAGCGAGTCGGGTCGCGCAATGCCGTGTCCGGCGATGCCAAAGGCGGTGCCGTGGTCGGGTGAAGTTCGGACGATTGGCAGACCAAGCGTGACGTTGACCCCGCCGTGGAAGTCCAGTGTCTTGACCGGGATTAGCCCCTGATCGTGATACATAGAGAGAACGCCGTCATAGGTCAGGCGGGCCTCAGCATGAAACAATGTGTCGGCGGGCAGGGCGTCCGTGACCTGATGGCCCTCCGCGCGGAGCAGGCGACAGACCGGATTGATAATGTCTTGTTCTTCGGACCCAAGGGCGCCGTTCTCTCCGGCGTGAGGATTGAGCCCACACACGGCGAGGCGCGGATGTTTGATGCCGAAGTCTTGCGATAAGGCCCCCAGAAGCGTGCGGGCCGTATTCATCACAACCGTTGACGTGATCGTCTGGGGAACGTCTCGCAGAGAGATATGAATTGTGGCGAGGCCGACCCGCAAGTCCTGTGCGGTGAGCATCATGACCGGGCCGGGATGGTAGGGCGCGTCTACACCTGCGCAGAGCGACCCGAGATATTCCGTATGGCCGGGAAAGGAAAACCCGGCCCGGTATAAAACATCTTTGGCAATCGGATTGGTCACAACCGCGTCCGCGTCGTGCGACAGGCAAAGCGTCACGGCGGTTTGTATGCTGCGCGTGATGGTGTCCGCGTGGATCGGGTCCGGCTCCCCGGGGCGGGCGGCATTGCCTTCAATCGGAAGAACCGGGAGGGCGTCCGCGAAACAGGCCCTGACGTCTGCGAGGTCCGTGATGATTTGGATTGGATGATCGCTGCGCGAAACGCGGGTCAGCGCAACCGGCGGCGCGATCACAGCGAAGGCCAGATCAGGTTCACCGCGCAGGCGTTCCCAGGCCTTCCACGTAATCTCAGGGCCAATGCCCGCCGGGTCACCCATGGTCAGGGCCAGCGGCTTCATCGGCTTATGCGTCATGTGTTGGCCGGGGTTATCCGCGCACCGAAATCGCGGCCTTGCGACGTAGATCCCGCAGGTGACGGCGTGATGCTTGGGCGAGTTGCGTGTCCATCAACCGATCTTCAATCGCGTCACGGGTTGGAATTTGCGAGCCCGTTAATTCACGTTCGCACACAACAACGCCCGATGCGCCCGTGGGGCGCTCGACAGGTTCAGACATTTCGCCGACACCCGTATCAGCCAGCATCGTGATCATGGATTCACCCATGTCGGAGGCTTTAAGTTCGCCCATTGACGCTGTCGTCAAATCTTCATTGGCGTCAGCCAAGTCTTTGAGAGCGTCGCAGGTCGTAATCTGGTCGCGCATCGCGTCCAAGCGCGCACTGGCGGTTTCAAAATCATCTGCTGTCGCCGTCAGTTGTGCCAACTTATAGAGCGTATCATTCTCGGAAACCTGACGTTCGATGATCGCGACAACATAAACACCGCCGGGAACGATAATTGGCTCTGACACTTCCCCATCATCGAGTTCCGGGATGACGGCTGCGATTTCAGGCCGAACGTCGCCAGCTTTGACAAATCCCATGTCACCCCCGGACGCGGCCGTGGACGCACTCGAAAATTGCTGTGCCAATAGGGCAAAAGGCGCGCCTTGGGCCAGTTGTGAGATCATCGCTTTGGCGCCATCGAGGGCGCCGGTGGGTCCGCCAATGTCTTCAGAGGCTTCAATGTAAATCTCGGCCATACGGTAGGACGGTTGGTCAGCCGTCGCGGAAATCCGATTTAATGTTTCGTCGATCACCGTATCGGAAATACGAATTCTTTGCCCGAACAGACCATTGACGATGCGTTGCCAAGCGATTTCCGACCGCACCTGATCGCGCAGCGTGTCAATCGACACCCCAACATCGGCCAGCCGTTGCACGACCTCTTGTGGGTCCAAACCATTGCGACCAATGAGGCGGCCGACATTTTGGTTCACTTCCGCATCGTCGATGGTCAGTTCAAACTTTTCCGCTTCCTGCATTTGCAAATGTTCATCGACAAGATTCCGAAGCGCTTGATTCTGGATCCGCACGAGGGTTTCTTCGTTACGATCAACCCCTGTCGTAGCGAGCATGAAGAGCACGCGCTGGCGCAAGTCATGGCTGGTAATAATATCGCTATTGACCACAGCCGCAATTGAATGCGCGGTGGGGGAGGGGCCCCCTTGGGGTTGAGTTTGTGCCAGCGCCGATGTCACGCCAGATAGGGCGAGAACGGCTGTTAGTGCCAGTTTGCTGAGCGATGATGTCATCATAGCGTCTTCATGCCTTCTTTGCGGGGAGCCGCATATTAGCCCCTGTCTTAACGTCCTATCGGCATCCCGGCAATCGCGGGGCGCGGCTCTTTATCTTATCATGATATAGGCTTGGAATCCCGTGCCGAGCCT
Organism: Algimonas arctica; assembly: GCF_014652695.1. Taxonomy (GTDB): domain Bacteria; phylum Pseudomonadota; class Alphaproteobacteria; order Caulobacterales; family Maricaulaceae; genus Litorimonas; species Litorimonas arctica. The sequence goes on along the minus strand of NZ_BMZH01000005.1, from coordinate 101,799 downwards.
TAATTATCGGTCATTACCCATCTTCAATGTGGGCGAGGTGGCTGATGCCTAACATCAATACGATCAATGGCACAGACCACGCTGCCGCAATGACGGGAACGATGGCAACTTCTCCGAATGCGCCGACCATGGAATCGGCGAAAAATACGCCAAACCCCAGTCCTGCGCCGATGATCATTAGGAGCAATGTCCCGCCCTCTCGTGTCAGGCTCATAGACACGCCTCCGGCGATGAAAGTCATCGCAATCAACATGATCGGGAGCGAGAGCAGGCGATTAAAACGTAAACGCAATTCACGGGCAGAAAAACCGGCGGCTTCATTGTCGCGGATTGTTTTCGGCATGGACCAAAACCCTGCGTTCGAGTTCCCATCGGCTTGTTCGGCCAATTCATCCTTATCAATCGATGTGGGGAGCGAAATCGCTTCGAGTTTCTGCATGGCTTCGCCGGGCGCGTTTTCAATCACATCAACCAATTGCCAGTAGCCTTGCGTGATGAGCTGGGCAGATCCGGCATCGAAGCGTCTTGCAAACTGCGTGTTTCCGTCGGGACCCACGTCCATCAGAAGAAACGTCGCATTGGTCAGCGTGCGGGTCGAGAGATTGACGGACTCGGCGCGGATGACGATCTGCTGATCGCCGCGGCCTTCGCGCAGCCAAACCGTGTCTTCCATGTTACGGGGGCCGTCGCCAAGCCACTCAGCGGACTTGACCTCGAATTGATCATACATGCGGGATGCAATCGGGTTGAACGCCATCGCCCAGCCGATGCCAAGAAGCCCGGCTAGCCACAAACACGGTCGAATAATCGACCAGGCGGATAGACCCGACGCGCGCATCACAATCAGTTCAGAGCGTCGGTTCATGCCGTTAATCGCGCCAATCATCCCGAAGAGCACGACAAAGGGGATGGTCTGTTCAATCAGGCTCGGTATTTCGAGCAGGGTCAGCGTGAGGAGCTGGAACGACGATACATCGACATCGGACCCGAGATCGCGGTTGGCTTCGACGAAGTCGACCAACATGATGATGCTCGTGACGACGAGAAACGCGACCAAAACGCTACGGGCAGCGCGGAACAAGATATATCGAAACAGAGTGAGAGGCATCAGTAGGCTGCATCTAAAGGCTGTGCTTTAGAACCGGTCATGGCGGCGAGGCCGGCTTCGTAAGCGGCAATACGGCGCCTTGATCCGCGCTTGCGCACGCGACCCCGACGACTCAGATACACGCCGCCCAGTAGAATTATGAGCCCCGGGATAGCATATTGCACCGCATTCAACGCCGTGTCGGCTTCCGCCGCTGAAGCGGCTGCGAATCCAAGAATGCGCAATATAAAGCCCAGCGCCGCGCAAATAATGATCCGGCGGGAATAGCCGAGGCGTTGATGTTCCCCACGCACCATAAAACAGAGCGCCAGCATAATGAGGGCAACATTATAAAGTGGTGCGGCAAGCCGCGAATGTCCTTCGGCGCCAAATTCCTGTTTCTGTGTGCCGTAAATGAAATTGCGAGGGTCAGGCCGGAGTAATTCGTGCAAATATAAATCAGAGGGTTTCAGCCTGAGCCGCGTATCAAACGCAAACGCGTCCGAGAGGTCGAGCCGATAGTTTTTGAACTGAATGACATCCAGTGAGCCGTCAGGGAGCTGTTGTTGGACCGTGCCGTCGCTCAGCAGTAATGCGGCCCCGGCGGGTGTACGTTGGACGACGCCTGTTTTGGCCGTGTGAGTAATAACATCTTCGGGGTCACGCGCGTCATGGATCAAGACGTCCTGCAATTCGCCGCCCACGCCGATGTTGCGTGCGTAAAGTGTAAGATTGCGGGTCGGACTCACAAATTCCCCAGCTTGAACCAACTGCGAGGCTAAATCTGTTCTAACCTCGAGAATTTCGGCGCGCATTTCGCGGAAGGCAGAGGGTTGAATGAACAGCGTAATCAGCAAGTGGACGACCAACGCTAAGATTCCGAGGCGAATGAGCGGTGACCCGATCTGCCAAGGAGACGCCCCGGCGGCTTTCGCGACGATGATTTCCGAATCGCCATTCATACGGTTGAGCGCGTAAAGTGCGGCCATAAAAGCCGCGAGCGGTAGAATGATGCCGATTAGCTGCGGCAAAGCTAACCCTGTGATTTTCAGGAAGGTGAGTGCGCTCTGGCGGTTCTCCACAATCAGGTCGAGTGTCTGTAATGACTGCGTTAATAGCGCCAGCAGGGTTAAGGCTGCCAGTGTCATGACGGTGGGCCAGAAGGCTTGCGTCCAGAGATATCGCTGTAAAAGCGGCATAAGGGAAAAATATTGACCTTTTGTTGAGTATATTGCCTGCGATGAATGCGTATCATTCGCTTAAGCGGCTTTTAATTCCAAGCGTCGCGCATTACCAGACAGAAGACGATTACGAACTCAACATATATTACCTGTATTGGACGTCATGGCTACTTCAGACAATAATTCCGCTGACCTGACCGAAACGGTCACAGTCACTTTCGTAAAAGATGAGGCCGCGACACAGGGCGCGGCGCTTGTCATTGCCGATCATGGCAAAAATTCTGGTTATGATCGCCTTTATCCAAATGCAGGCTTGGATGCTGTTGCCGAAGCGACAGGCTTTAAGGGCAAGTCGGGGCAGAAATTCTCGACATTTGTGTCGAACGGCGATGCGACCGTAAAGGTTTATGTTCGGGCGCGCGGGACCTCAGAGACCTTTGATTATGAAATGGCCGTCGCTGAAACTGCTAAAGCGATGACAGGTTCGGGCATTCGTAACCTGACCATTCATCTGGGCGGCTCCGATGCGACCGCTGATGATGCTGCCCGGGCGGCGCTGGGGGCGCGTCTCGCGACATATGCGTTCAATCGCCATAAATCCAAAGCGACCCTATCCAAAACAAAGCCGCTCGCCGCCGTCCATGTCGCGACAGATGATCCGGACGCCGCGCAAAAAGCGTATGATAATTATTATGGCCCGATTGGTGACGGCATCGTGTTTGCGCGTGACCTCGTGAATGAGCCGCCCAATGTTATCTTCCCCGCTAATTATGCGGCGCGTTTGCAGACGTTGTCAGAGATTGGTGTCGAGGTAGAAGTGCTTGGCGAAGCGGAGATGGAAGCGCTTGGCATGTGGGCACTGCTCGGTGTCGGTGTCGGCTCTGAACGTGAGAGTAAACTGGTTGTTATGCATTGGAACGGCGGCAAAAAGGGCGACAAGCCTGCCATGCTCGTCGGCAAAGGTGTCACCTTTGATAGCGGCGGTATCAGCCTCAAGCCCGGCGCGAATATGTGGGACATGAAGGGCGACATGGGCGGCTCTGCGGCGGTATCCGGCACGATGATGGCGCTGGCCAAACGCAAAGCCAAGGCCAACGTGATCGGGATTATTGGCATGGTTGAAAACATGCCGGATGGCCGCGCGCAAAACCCGGGCGATATCGTGACCTCCATGAGCGGACAGACCATCGAAGTGCAGAATACAGACGCCGAAGGCCGACTCGTGCTGGCGGATGCGCTGCATTACGGCATCACGAAATACAAACCGGCCGCCGTGATCGATCTCGCAACACTGACAGGCGCGATCATTATCGCGCTGGGTCATGATCATGCGGGTCTGTTCTCCAACGATGACGGTTTGGCGGAACAAATCAGCCTAGCGGGCGAAGCATCCACTGACAAAGTCTGGCGTCTGCCGTTGGCTAAGAGTTACGATAAACTGCTGAACTCGCCCAATGCCGATATGAAAAATATTGGCGGACGCGCAGCCGGTTCCATCACCGCGGCGCAATTCCTCAAACGTTTCGTCGGTAAGGATACGCCATGGGCGCATTTAGATATCGCGGGCACGGGCATGAAAAACCAACGCACGGATCCGCGCGAAACGACGTTCGGGACGGGCTTTGGTGTACGCTTGCTGAACCGTTGGATCGCCGATAATCACGAAGGCTGATTTGTCAGACCAACCCGAATATTGGTTCTACCACCTCGAAGCCAGCACGCTGAAAGGCGTGCTGCCGGATTTACTCTCTAAAACACTCTCAAAGGGTTGGCGCGCTTTGGTGCGCCTGCCAAACGGCTCTGATCTCGCCGATTGGGATGACTATCTCTGGACCTATCAGGACCACAGCTTTCTGCCGCATGGTCGCGAAGACCAAGGCCGCGCGGATCAACAACCCATTTTGCTCGCGAACACGACCGAAACGGCTGAAGGGTTCGACGCTGTTTTCTTGATTGATGGCGCGGATGTGACGTTAGGTGATGGTGTGTCCCGCGTCATGGTGATGATTGATGGTCGCTCACAAGAGGCCGTGCAGCGCGAACGCGGGCGCTGGAAAGCGCTTAAAGAGCGCGGCGCGGCGATGAGCTACTGGCAACAAACCTCAAACGGGGGCTGGGAGAAGAAGGCTTAGCCTCTGTTCCGCCGATTAACGCGACGTTTCGCGCGCCGTTCTTCCAGCTTTACCTTCAACGGCGGCAGGCGTGCGGGCAGCTCGGCCATGATCGCGTCGCGCTCATCCTTGGTCCGTAATCCCCAATAGGCAATTTCGTCCGTCGTTCGGCCACAGCCAAAGCAATGGCCGCTGTCGCGGTCCATCGCACAAATCAGCATGCAGGGGGATTCAACAGGCTCGAGCGCTGCAATCTCTTCAGGGGTCATATCATTTGCCATACGCCCCTCTAGCGCCGAAATATTAACATATAAAGGTTTTTTTATATCGACTTTTCAGCAGGGCTCACATAAGGCGGTTTTCATGAGCGATGAACCTGAATTGATCCTGGCTGAATTGTCCGATGACGAACTTGTCGAGCAGATGAAAGACGATCTCTATGACGGGATGGGACCGGAAATTGCCGAAGGAACGCAGATATTGCTCAACCGCGGCTGGGACGCGAACCGTATCCTCAAAGAGAGCCTTGTCGATGCAATGCGCATCGTCGGCCTCGATTTCGCCGATGGTATTTTGTTTGTTCCCGAAGTCCTGTCTGCCGCCAATGCGATGAAGGGCGGCATGAATTTGCTGCGCCCAATCCTCGCGGCCTCCGACACGCAGACTTCAACCGGGCGCGTTGTCATTGGCACGGTCAAGGGCGATATCCACGATATCGGCAAGAATCTCGTCGGCATGATGCTGGAAGGGGCGGGCTTTGAAGTGTTCGATCTCGGCATCAACACATCGATTGATGAATTCCTCGAAGCCATTGATAAACACGACCCGCACATCCTCGGCATGAGCGCGCTGCTAACAACGACGATGCCCTATATGAGCGTGGTGATCGAAGATTTAGACAAGCGCAATATGCTCAAAAACCTGCCAGTCATGGTCGGTGGCGCGCCTGTGAACAAAGAATTTGCCGATGCGATTCATGCGAACGCCTACGGGCCGGATGCGGCAACGACGGCGGAACTCGCCAAGACGATTGTCGGCGTCAACAGGCCGTGAGTGTGCTCATCATAGCGTGCGGCGCGTTGGCGCGCGAAGTAAGGGCGGTGGCCGATCAGCTGCCAAACTTTACGCTGCGCTGTTTTCCCGCGACGCTGCATAATACTCCCGACCGGATTGTCCCGGCGATCACGACTATTCTGGATGACACCGTCGGGCAGCATGACCGCACCATCCTCGCGCTAGGCGATTGCGGGACAGGCGGCGCGCTGGATCGTTTATGCACGGCGCGCGATCTGCAACGGCTCCCTGGCGCGCATTGCTATGCGTTTTTCACGGGCGTGACCGACTTCGACGACATGATGACCGAAGAGTTGGGCACGTTTTTTCTGACAGATTTTCTAGCCCGTCAATTCGATGCAATGGTGATGCGACCGCTCGGGCTGGACCGAAAACCCGAACTCCGCGACATGTATTTCGGCAATTATAAGCGTCTTGTCTTTCTATCCCAGACTGAGGATGCCGACCTTCTGGCGCGTGCCAAAGCGGCCGCTGTCGCGCTTGATCTGACGTTTGAGCATCGCCCGACCGGGCTGACCCCCTTTGCGCGTGATCTCGCGCGTCTTGCCGCCTAAAGGTATTTTATGGCCCGCACTATTCTCGCCTCTCCTACTCAAGAAGTCGTCATTGGTTTCGACCAACCTTTCGTCATGATTGGGGAGCGGATCAATCCAACCAATCGCCCGAAATTTGCCAAGGAACTGGCCGAGGGTAATTATTGGCGCGTGATCGCAGAAGCCAAAAAACAGATCGCAGCCGGGGCGCAAGTGCTGGACGTCAATGTCGGGGTTCCGCTGACGGACGAGGCCAAGATCATGTCCGAAGTCATCACCCTGCTGCAAAGCGAAGTGGATGTGCCGCTCGTGATCGACAGCTCCGTGCTTGATGCGCTGGAGAGCGGCTTGGCCGCCTATAAAGGCCGCCCGCTGGTTAATTCGACAACGGCAGAAGAAGAGTCGATGCAGCGCATCCTGCCGCTCGTCGCGAAATATGATTGCGCAGTTGTGGCCATTTCCAATGATGAAACCGGGATAAGCGAAGACCCCGATGTCCGGTTCGAAATCGCCAAACGCATCGTTCACCGCGCGGCGGATTACGGCATTAAGGCCGAAGACGTGGTCGTTGATCCGCTCGTCATGCCAATTGGCGCGATAAATAGTGCGGGCCGTGATGTGTTCCGTCTGGTCCGACGATTGCGTGAAGAGCTGGGCGTGAACACCACCTGCGGCGCGTCCAATGTTGCCTTCGGTCTCCCGAACCGCCACGCGGTTCACAACGCGTTTCTGCCCATGGTGCAGGCGTCGGGCATGACCAGCGCGATCCTGAACGTTTATGACGAAGGTCTCGTGCCTGCGATTAAGGCCGCCGATATGCTGGCGGGCAATGATCCGAATTGTGCCAATTGGATCGCGCGCAGCCGCCCGAAACCCGTAGAAGGCGCTGAGGGCGAAGGGCGTCGCGGAGGCGGTCGACGTGGGGGCCGCAGTGGTCGACGCGGCTAAACAACATACAATCATCTTCACCCCGTCTGGGGTTCAGACGACAGCGGACGACGGCGAGACCGTATTTGACGTCGCCTTACGCGCGGGCGTGGACATTAAATCGGTCTGCGGCGGGCAGGGGATATGCAAACGATGTCAATGTTCGCTCCAAACAGGCCAACATTCTAAATTCGGCCTGACAGTGACGGAAGAGGCGCTATTCAAACTGCGCCCGGCGGAAAAGAAGGCCATCCACGATGGCGAGATGGCCGAAGGTTTGCGCCTCGCGTGCCGCGCCAAGATTATGGGCGACGTCGTTATCGATGTGCCGCCCCACGCGCGCCATACGGAGAGCGCCATTCGCAAGGCCGCTTTTGAGTTACCCCGCCCGCCCGGTCCTCTGGTGAACCCGCCGGTTCGTTTGCAAATGGTGCAACTGCCAGAACCGACATTGCACGCGCATATGTCTGACACGGAAAGCCTGATCGAGCAGCTCGGCGGCGCGCTCCGGATGGCGCCGAACCTTGTCCTTAAAATTCAGCCCTTGCTGGCCGCCCATGACCGCACACTTATCGCCGTCATCCGCGACGACGCCGAGGTCGTAGATCTCTGGCCACCGCAGCGTGAGGGTCTGTTCGGCGCGGCGATTGATATTGGGTCAACCTCTGTGGCGCTCTATCTCTATGACCTTGTCTCCGGCCATTTGGTCCATCAGGCTTCAGCCATGAACCCGCAAATTCGGTTTGGCGAAGATGTGATGAGCCGGGTCAGTTATGTCATGATGAATAAGGGCGGGCGTGAAAAACTCGCGGCGGCGGTGCAGGGACAACTCCGCGAAATGCTCACTGACGCACGTGCGGCGGTAGAGGCTGAAGCCGATCAAATCCTTGAGCTGGTCTGTGTCGGCAATCCGATTATGCACCATACGCTGGTTGGGATTGACCCGACGCCGCTGGGGCAAAGCCCGTTCACATTGGCGGTTAAAGACTGGGTCGACTTGCCGGGCGATATGCTCGACCTCGGCTTGGTGCGACATGCGCGTATCTCGCTCCTGCCGCTCATCGGTGGCCATGTTGGCGCGGATACGGCGGCCGCCTATCTGACCCAAATGGACCGGATGGCGGGGCGTTCTGTTTTACTCGTGGACATTGGCACGAATGCCGAAATCGTGCTCACCCATAATGGCAAAGTGGCGGCGGCCAGCTCGCCAACAGGCCCAGCACTGGAAGGCGCGGAAATTAGCTGCGGTGTGCGTGCCTGTGAAGGCGCGGTTGAACGGGTCCGTATCGACTCGGTTACGCATGAATGCCGCGTCAAAATTATTGGCCATGACGACTGGTTGACGGACGAAACAATTGGCGACCACGCTGTGCCGGGCCTCTGCGGCTCGGCGATTTTCGAAGTCATGGTCGAGTTTGCGCGCGCGGGTCTGATTGATCGGTCTGGCCTGTTTCGCTCGGACGTCGCGCCGGACCGCTTCACGCAAGATGGCGGCGTCATGACCTATCAACTGATCGGCCATTTGAGCTTTAAGCAAACAGACATTCGGTCTGTGCAGCTTGCCAAATCTGCACTGATGGCGGGGGCACGTTTGGTCGCCGAGGAGTTGGGCTGCGAGGCATTTGATGAAGTGTTGCTGGCGGGCGCGTTCGGCACCCATCTCGACCCGGCCTATGTCGCCGAGATCGGGATCATTCCCCATAATGGAGCGGCGACAATCAAAGCCGTTGGCAATGCGGCGGGCATGGGCGCGGCGATGTGTCTGACGGACCGAAGCCAACGCGCGCGCATTCGCGCCGCCGTCAAAGACATCGTCAAGATCGAGACCGCTCTAGAGCCGCGCTTTCAGGATTATTTTGTCGAGGGTATGGCATTTCCGTCTGCGCCGGTCGGCACAGGCAATCCGAATGGACGCCGAGGCGGTCGTTCTGGCGGTCGTCGCCGGAACCGCTAGGACTGACGTTTTAAACGGGTCTGAGTGAAAAGCCGTCCGCGCGCTTGTCGGGCGAGGTGGATCAATGGCTTTTCGATCAAGTGATAGGTGAGGCCTGCGACGATCAGTGAAAAGAGGATCAAAGCAATGATTAGGATCAGGGCGGGGAGGTCAGCAAGACCCGCCATCGTCCATAGTCGTCCCAGTAAAACCAAGCTGAGCAAATGCGTCAGATAGAGCGAATAGCTCCAATCCCCTAAGGTAACGGCGGCGCGCGGCGCGGTTGCGCCGTGTCGGTCCAACCAAGCCGCGCCGAGGATTAGTGCACACGCAGGGAGAGTAAGCCGGAGCACGCGCGGCCATTCATCTTGAAACGGTCCGCCGATAAAAAACCACACGCCCATGCCGATTACACCGATCCCGATCAGTCCATAGGCAAAGGGGCGGGAACCCTGAAATCGAAGATAAATCAGGGCGGTGGCAGCTCCTGCCAGAAATTCATGGCTCAGGGAGCTAAACAAATGAAACGGGATCGCGCCGGCTGTTTGTCCGCCGAGTTGGTTTCCGGCCACAACCAGCACGGCCCAGATCAACAGACCGAACGGCCTCATCCGTGCGGGTAAAACAAGGATGATCGCAAAGAGAATGTAGAACATCATCTCATATACCAGTGTCCAGCCAACTTCGAGCATCGGATAAGCGTAGGCCGGAACCAGCAAGAGCGAATTGAGCCATTGCGGGTCATTTGGCGAGCTGGAGAAGACCAGATCGGGGCGGATAAACCAAACAGCCAAAAGGGCGGCACTGATGATCCAATAGAGCGGATAGATGCGCGAGATGCGCGCAAACAGGAACTCTGGTACTTTCCGCCCACCGCCCGCGCGCCAATCACGCGTAATATAAACCATGATAAAGCCGCTGATCACGAAGAACAGATCGACCCCCATCATGCCCCAATCGAGTTGGCTTGGGAGGATCGGATTGGCGGCTGTGCGGCCTTCGATCTGCATGAGGTGCGCCATCAAAACCAGAAAGGCCGCGACGCCGCGAAGCGCTTGCACATGATCAAGCCGTGATGGCGTGGCAATAGACATGCGGTCTCCATGTCAGAGCCGGGCCAGAATAACTAGGGGAAGAATATGGGTCAAATGTCCAGAAGTTTGATGACGGGCACGTTAGGTTTTTCACATCCGCGTGAGGTCTGCGTCCAATCGGCCTGTGTGTGACGTAATCACATCAAGTCCGCATGAGCGGGCCGAACGAATGACTGAAAGAGAGACTTCTAATGACTATTAAGCCCCTCATTGCTGCTGCCTTACTTGCCACCTCTGTCGCTGCGGCCCCTGCCTTTGCGAACCACCACGCCAAAAATGAAACTGTCGCGATAACACCAAGCGCAAACATCGTCGAAACGGCTGTATCGGTTGATGCCCTGTCCACACTCGTCGCGGCTGTTACAGCGTCTGATCTTGCCGATGCCTTGTCAGGAGACGGCCCGTTTACAGTTTTCGCCCCGACAAATGATGCCTTTGCGGCCCTGCCAGAGGGGACTGTCGCAACCTTGTTGAAAGCGGAAAACAAGCTGCAACTGACCAAAGTCTTGACGAGCCATGTCGTCGCCGGGTCCTATGATGCGGCATCACTGACGGCCTTGGCTGAAGCGAATGGTGGCATGGCCGAGCTGACAACCTTGTCCGGTGCCAAGCTGACCGCCAAACTTTGGGAGGGTAAGTTATACGTCAAAGACGAAAACGGCGGAAAAGCCAGCGTCGCGACAGCGGATGTCATGACGTCCAATGGGATCGTCCATGTCGTGACGTCTGACTTGCTGCCTAAGTAGTCAGCTTAAATCCAAGAATGAGAAAAGCCCCCGACACATGTCGGGGGCTTTTTAATGCGTAGACTATGTTTGCGGTGGAATTATCGCGGTGCGCGTTTGGCGAGAATCCGTTGCAGCGTGCGGCGGTGCATATTGAGGCGACGGGCCGTCTCGCTGACATTTTTCCCGCAGAGCTCATAGACCCGCTGGATATGTTCCCAGCGCACACGATCCGCGCTCATGGGGTTTTCCGGAGGTTCGGGCGTTTCGCCGCGTATGGCGAGCAAGGCCTTACAGACATCGTCGGCATCGGCGGGTTTGGCTAGATAATCGACCGCGCCGCGTTTGACGGCTGAGACAGCGGTCGCGAGATTGCCATAACCTGTGAGCATGACCATTTTGCTGTCGGGTCGGGCTTCGTGCAGCTGGTCGATAACATCCAAGCCATTGCCGTCTTCGAGCCGCATATCGAGCACAGCGAAGGCGGGTGGCTTATCACGCACGGCGCGGCGGGCTTCGCTCACTGTTTCACACGTCAAAACATCAAAGCCGCGTTGTTCCATCGCGCGGCCCAAACGGGTCCGAAACGGCGCGTCATCGTCCAAAATCATCAGACTATTATCATTGGGCAGCGTATATTCGCTCATGTCACATCCTTTTCTAATCTACTTACGTTCGGTACTGTTGAATGGCTTTATGATTGCGAGAATTTAGCTGTGATATCCATAGCATGATAGTCAGACCGATTGTGACGTATTTAGAGGTGGGGTGTTAGTTTTAGAGTTGGGGTGTCAGTTGCGCGATGGGCCAGATACACCGGATGCGTGCGCCCCCTATCGAGCTGCGCTCGAAATAGATTTTCCCCCCTGTTCGCTCGACCAAAGTGGACGCGATGAAGACGCCCAAGCCGAGCCCGCCCGCACTGCCCCCCTTGGCACGGGACGTGACATAGGGTTGCCCCAGCCGTGTCCGGATAAGCGGGTCGAATCCCGGGCCATCATCATCAATAGTGACGAGGACGGATGTGTCGTCCACGGTTGCGGTCAATTCGACCCGCGTGTTGGCGAAGTCCACCGCGTTTTCGGTGAAATTCTTGAGCGCATAGAGTAGTTCCGGACGGCGGCGGATGATCAGCGGAAGTTTTCCGTCGGGTTGATGACTATCCACGATCAAGTCTTTTTCGCGGTGGATGAAGCCTTCCGCGGCTTCTTCCAGCAGGTCTTCCAGACTGAGCGTTTCGTGAATAAGGTCCGGTGTATCACCCCGTAGAGCCAGTTGTTCGAGGATTGCGCGGCAGCGCTGCGCCTGTTCGAGAACCAGCCTCGCGTCGTCCGCCAGTGGACCGTCGGGAAGCTCCCGGGTCATTTCTTTCGCGGTTACGGCGATTGTCGCGAGGGGCGTGCCGAGCTCATGCGCGGCGGCGGCGGCAAGACTGCCGAGCGCAGAGAGTTTCTGTTCTTGCGCTAACATCTGCTCCGTCGTGGCCAGCGCTGCGCTCATGGTGCGGCTTTCTGTTGTGGCGCGCCACGCATACAAAGACGTGAAGCTGGTCCCGACGATAATCCCGGCCAACATGCCGATTTCATAGACGCGCGGGAGCCTGAAATCGACGCCGGGGATCCACGGTAAGGACTGGTGCCAGAATAAAAGCAGTGTTGCTGCGATCAAGGCGGTCCCGGCCACTGTGGCGAGGACGCGTTTTGACAGGGTCGTGGCGGAGGTGACAACTGGCGCGAGAAATAGGATCGCAAACGGGTTCTCGACCCCGCCATTGAGGTAGAGCAACAGGGCTAATTGACCAATATCAAAGCCGAGCTGTGCTATCGCTTCGGAGTCTGACACGCGGCGATCGAGTGGCAAACCGAGGCTGACTCCGATATTCACGAGGGCGGCAATCCCGATCACGGCCATTGACGGCCAAAGGTCAACATCAAAGCCAAAGAATTGCGCGACAATCAAGAGTGCCACCGCCTGACCGAGCACGGCGCCCCAGCGGAGCAAGACCAGCGTGTATCGCCGCAACGCCCCTGTCAGATGACGTGGCGGTAGGGATGATCCTGTGGTCTCTATTGCCGAGAACGGGTTTATGTCTGGGGGGGCGTTCATTTTGCCGCAGTCTTTCTTCTCTTTCAGGTCCTTATATCAGGAGGCTCTTTTCTATAGACCGCTTAAACCTATATACGGTTGAGCCAACATCACCATGAGACAGATTATGCGCGCTTTCCTTCCGATCCTAACTTTTGCGGCCGCGACCGCCTTGGTGGCGTGTGGACCTCAAACCACAGAGGGCACCGCGGGCCGGGCAGGTCCGACAGTAACGTCGGGCGCCGCTGACATTGGGGGGCCGTTCACGCTTGTTGACGAGACAGGGGCGGTTGTCACCGAGGAGGCGTTTAAAGGGCAACCGACGCTGGTCTATTTTGGGTTTTCCTATTGTCCGGACGTTTGTCCGATCGCATTGCAGAAACTAGGGGTCGCCCAAGCGCAAATGGGCGACGCAGCCGACGCGGTACAATTTGTTTTAGTCTCTGTTGATCCGGAACGGGATACGCCGGAACAGCTCGCAGTTTATGTGACGAATAATGGATTCCCAAAAGGCCTGCGCGGATTTACCGGAACGGTGGAGCAAATCGACGCGATGAAAGCGGCTTACAAAGTTTATGCCCAGAAAGTGCCGCTTGAAGATTCAAACATGGATTATACGGTCGATCACCAAGATCTCGTCTATTTGATGGGAACGGATGGGCAGCTCGCGAGCTATTACGGTCCGCGCCAGACTCCCGCGGATATTGCCGTGGGTGTCCGCCAGTATTTGATGGCCAATAACTAGCGGCTCGCGCCCGGAGCCCACAAGACATCGTCCGCGCCTTGGTCGTTACACCAGCGCGCGGCCACGAATAGAAAATCCGATAGGCGGTTGATATAGGCAAGCGCGTGCGGATTGACGGCTGTATCGTCTGCGAGCGTGACCATCATACGTTCCGCGCGTCGGGCTACGGTGCGGGCTTGATGCAGATACGCCGCTGGGGCTGAGCCGCCGGGCAAAATAAAGCTCGTCAGTGCGCTCATATCCGCGTTGAGCGCGTCTAAATCTGTTTCCAACTGCGTCACCTGTGAGGCCACGATACGCAGCGCATATTCGCTATCCGCGTCGCCTTTGGCCGGCAATGGTGTGGCGAGGTCGGCGCCCAGATCGAACAGTTCGTTTTGTATGCGGGCTAAAATTTGATTGAGCCCCGTGTGGGTTAGATGCAGTCGGACGAGACCAATGACGCTATTGGTTTCATCGACATCGCCGTAAGCGCAAACCCGTGCACTATCCTTGGACAGGCGCGACCCATCGACCAAGCCCGTCGAGCCGTCATCACCGGTGCGCGTATAGATTTTGTTCAATTTGACCATGTGGCTTTATCCTCACGGGGGAAACCGAACATCAAGTGCTTAGCCGCCATTTTTGCGGATCTGGAACGCGAGATAAAGTAAGCCAATCGCGACGGCCTGTGCGCCGACGCGTTTCCACATCCAACTATTGGATTGTTCGCGGGCGACTTTTCCGGTTCGCGCCATACGGGAGGCGCCGATGATGAGCGTGGCGACAACATACAGCATAGCGAGGGCGGCGAGAGTAATAAGGACGTAAAACATGGGGACTCACTTTTGGTTTTCTTGGTTCCTATACGATTGAAACCCGGTTTGGCTGTGATTAAAATACACCATCCACAGAAAAGCACGCCTCTGCGCCTGACAGGCGCGACGTCACACGGGTATGAAACGGATCGACCCGCACACTGCCAAACCTAAGCTTAAGCCCATAAAATAAGAGATATTGCCATGATGAGTGAATCCGACCGCGCAGACCAAATGGGCGACGCCACACGCGAAAAACTGCGTCAATTTATCGCTCGTATCGAACGGCTCGATGCTGAAAAAGCCGAACTGACAACCGATATTCGTGAAGTCTATTCCGAAGTAAAATCGTTCGGATTTGACACGAAAGTGCTGCGTAAGATCATTTCCCTGCGCAAGCAGGACGTCAATGAACGTGCCGAACAAGAAGCGCTATTAGACCTCTATATGGATGCGCTCGAAGATTAAGACGCTCCCCATCTTCGCATTTGCCCTCGCGGGTTTTGTTCGCTATATGTTCCGTCATGTCCGATTACGACAAACAGCAATGGCAGGCGGAGCAAACGGCGCGGGATGCGGTGCTCGATAAGCAACGCGAGAGAGAACAGAAGACGCGAGAGCGCTCAGCGCGCAATGCGCAGCGTAAGTTAGAGCGTTTGCATCGGACGTTGAAAGACAAAGGCGAAATTAGCGAATTCGAAGACGAATTTGCCGAGAGCGTCACTGAACGGCTGGATAAATTTGGCTCCGCGTTTCAGGATCGGGAAAAAGGGCGTCCAGGGGACGCGCTCTCTTTCGCGCAAAAACGCGTCGTCGCGGCGATGAACCGAAAGGTCAAAGACTTGAAGAAAAACCCCCAAACTGAGGGTAAGGGGCAGGCGGAAGAATTAGACCGGCCCCGGTTCGAGCACAGCAAGCCACGCTCCTCGTTTAAATCGAAAACACCCAAGTTTACCCCGCGCGTGCGGCAATTGGATGAAGGTTTTGATGAGGTGGCTGTGCCCGCTGATATTACCGCACCCGACCCTGAACCACCGCGGCCGCCTGTCGGCAAGCCGTTCCTACGCATCGTGAGCGATAATAGTTAGGGTTAGCGATAATCGTTAGACGATAAAATTATATCGCCGTTTTGACGTTCATCCTCGAACGTGCGGATCACTTCACCCGCAACTTCTTCATTCGGGGTAACTTCTATGATCTGCCCTTGAGCCGGGACCGAACCAAAAGGGCCTGTTCCCATCAGGGCGGGCTCAACGAGCTCAACATCAGTCTCTAATGCGGGCAAGGCGTAACCGCGCTCCCATGTCGGACGGTCGGAGACACGGTCGCCGGACACATATTCTTTTTTTGAAATCAGCACATCGCCGTTTGCAAGGTCAATAAATATCTGTGCGGCTTGTGTGCGGGATTGGCCGTGGGACTCTGAAAATGCTGCAAACTCAGAAAAGTTTATCAGACCATCAGCGTTCGTATCGATTTGACTGAAATCAGCCGGATTTGTGCTGGCATGAACGGGTGTGGCGGCGATCACCGCCGATAGGGCGGTCAGGGCGAGGCTGCCTAAGATTTGAAAGCGGGGCATGGAGTCTCCTCTCTTATTGTGCGGGTTCATTGAACCGACAAAAGACCCGATGAAAATGGCTGAAAAAAGGCCGTCGCGAGGCGATTTGATAGGCCCTTCGAAACCATGATGCGATGCAGAGCGTGTTGGTTGCGCCCAAAGCGCCAAACAGGGTTGAAACGAGGCGGGGGCTCCGCCAAGGCATCATCATGGATAAAACCACCCCAATTTTACAGCTCAACAATGTCTCCAAATCTTACGGCGGAACGCCCGCCGTCAAGAATGTCAGCTTTGAGGTTCGGCCCGGCGAAATTGTTGGATTTTTGGGCCCCAATGGTGCGGGCAAGACCACATCCCTCCGGATGGCGCTCGGCTATGTGAAACCCGATTCGGGTGATGTGAAGCTGTTTGGCGGACCGCCCGGTGAATCCGCTTTTGGCCGTGTCGGTTTTCTTCCTGAAGAACGGGGGCTTTATAAAAAACAGACGGCCCGCGAAGCCATTGCGCATATGGCGCGGCTGAATGGGATCAAACGGCGCGAGGCGTTTGCCACCGCTGATGAGATGCTTGACCGTTACGGGCTGGGCGACGCTAAACGCAAAAAGAACAAAGACATGTCCAAAGGCATGGCGCAAAAGGTGCAGCTTCTGTCTGCCATCGCGCATGATCCGGAATTCTATATTTTGGATGAACCGTTTTCCGGTCTCGACCCGGTTAATCAGCAAGTGCTCGAAACGATGGTGCGCGAGATTGCGGCGCGCGGGCGGACCATCCTATTTTCGACCCATGTCATGGAACATGCGGAACGGCTGTGTGATCGCATCCTGCTGATGAGCCGCGGCGGCAAAGTGTTTGACGGGTCCGTTTCAGAGGCCCTCGACCACGCCCCGCGCCGTGTTATCTTGGCGTCAGAAAATAGCGGTCTTGCCGAGACCGTTACGCCGTTTGCCGTGGATATGGAACGGCGCGCAGACGGCGCGCTTGATTTGCTTCTATCGCGAGAAGCGCAAACACCCGATATATTAGAACGCTGCGTGCAGGCGGGGGTGCGCTTGACCCGGTTCGAGCCGATGCGCGCGAGCTTGCATGAGGCCTTTGTCGCCTTAGTGGGCCGCGATGCGCTAGACGCGGACGACGCCGAAATGACTGAGGAACTGTCCTAATGTCCGATCGCCAATTTTCGAGTCGCAAGGGCTTGCCCAAATTCTCCCGTATCTGGCTGATCGCGATGCGTGATTTCATGGGGTATGTGAAGACGTGGGGTTTCTGGCTATCGTTCCTGCTCCCTGTGCTCTTCGCGGGCTTTGGCATCATGATGCAAACAGCCGACATCGATTTTTCGCCGCCTCGCTATGAAACCGTCATTGACGATACGGGTGTGCATGGTCAGGCTATTGTCGAGTCTTTTGCCGCAGAGCGGGATGCGCAAATGACGGAGATAGTTCAGGCGATGGCGGCTCTGTTGCCCGAGGCTGAGCAAGTAGGATTCCGCGCGCGTGTCGAACGAGACGGCGCAGCGGCTGGACTGGCCGAATTGCAAGACCGCTACCCGATGGTGGCCTCGCAAGTTGAATTGCCGCCCGCTTCGATGGTCTTCGTTGCCCCCCCGGCCGCAACCCTAGAGGCGTTAGCGCCGTGGTTAGAGGGTGAGCGTTCGCTCGACGTAAACGGTAAATCGGTCCGTCTGAACGGTGTCATTATTATTCGCGGCACCGCAGACGCGCCTGAGCCGCAATATTGGTCTAAAAACTTCAATAATGCCCCAGCTCAACGGTTGATGGAACGTTATTTCAGGGGTTTGGCAAAAGCTCGCTTTCTTAAAACGGGTGAGTTGACATCGGAGGCCTATGATGAGGCATTGAAAAGTCGCACCCAGGTCTCAGTCTTTGATCCCGCAAAACTATCGGGCGCGACCGCCGATGATCCGGCCGCAGTGTCTAGGCTCGACCAATTGCCGTTTATAGCCGGGATTGGGTTGGCGTTTTTCCTCCTGATGACAATCTTTGCCGGCTCTTTCATGCTGCTGACCTCAATGATTGAGGAGAAGATGAATAAGCTTCTGGAAATGATGCTGGCGTCGACGCGGTTTTCCGAAATCATGCTGGGTAAAATGCTCGGCGCGGCCCTGCTGACCCTGGCGTCGCTCGCGCCTTATATCCTTGTGATCTTAGTGGGGCTGGTTGGTTTCTTCTTTTTTGGTAATCCAGAACAGGCCGCCGCTATTCGGGAAGCGTTCCCCCCGTCGACCGTAGCGACGTCTGTCATCTTCCTCGTGCTCGGCTATATGTTTTATGCGGCGATTTTGATTGCTTTGGGCGCGCTCGCGCAATCCATGCAGGACGCGCAGACGCTGTCTCTGCCTGTTATGCTCGTCTTATTTATGGGGCTGGGCGTGATTGTGATTGGGGTGAATGCGCCGGATAGTCCGATCGTGATCTTTGCGTCGATTTTTCCCCTGACTTCGCCTTTTGCCATGATGATCCGCCTCGCGAGTGAGCCGCCGCTCTGGCAGGTTCTGCTATCGATGGGACTACTGGCAAGTTCCGTTGTCGGCGTGATGTGGGTCTGTGCGCGGATCTTCCGTTTTGGCGTTCTATCCGGGTCCGGTGTCAGCGCGATTAGCAGCTGGTTCCGCCGCGTGATTTTGCGAAAGTCGGTTTAAATCCTATATGACAGCTATGACCCCAGATAATGCTCGACATGCTATTCTTGATGCGGCCTTAAATGACGCGGCGTTCGAAGGGTGGACCGATGTCATGCTGGGCAAGGCCGCGCTAAAAGCAGGCCTGCCTAAGGGGGCGTCCGCGCTTTATTTTCCAAACGGTGTGATCGAGGTTATTCAATTCTGGTCTGACCGGATGGACACCTCCGCACGGGACAAGATTGAAGCCTTGGACCTGAAAACATTGAAAATCCGAGAGCGTGTCACAGAGTCTGTTGCGATCCGCCTGTCCGAAGTCGGACGCCATGAGGAAGCGGCGCGGCGCGCCCAAGCGAGGCTAACGCTTCCGGACGGTGTCGGCACAGGCGCCAAACTCACGTGGAACGCCGCGGATATGATTTGGCGCGCGATTGGCGACACGTCAACGGACGCGAATTTCTATTCTAAACGCGCGGTTCTTTCTGCCGTTCTTGCCTCAACCGCCCCGATTTGGTTGTCCGATGCGTTGCCCGGGAAACCTGACGCGCGCCGTTTCCTCGACCGCCGCATCGCCAATGTTATGCAGTTCGAAAAGTTGAAGGCGCAAGTCAGGAAAGCCACGGCCAACGCCCCGAACCCGGCGCAAATCCTCGGGAGCCTGCGTTACGGTCTGCCCAAAGGCGGCCTGCCCACACGCCGCCGAAAACGGAGTATCCGGCGCGGCGCTGGTTAAATGCTTGGGTTGTAGCTACCGCGATTTAGGGTGTCTGTTTTTCCCCGAAGCCGGACATATAGTGAACTTGATGGGACGCTGACTATGTGCGTGTAGCGGGCCTTTGATCATTTGTGTTTCAAAGTTGAATTTTCAAAAAATGCTGATGCAGTAGCGCGGCTATAGCCCCCGTCTATATTTATGCGCATTTTTAGAAATTGCGTGCCTCGTCAAGGCATGCAAATTTCGCTTACTCCACGATGTCGGTCTGCTCACCCCAGCAAGAAATTTAAATATGTCAAATGTTTCATTTATATGTTTTGGATTTTTCGCTTCGATTGTCGTTTCCGCTTGCACCCATAGTGCGCAGCCCTCTGACAATACACGCGCCGATCGTCATTTAGTGAATGGGTTTGTGTCGCTTGCTGACCGAACCCGTCTTCCAAAGGGAAGCGCGGTCGAAGTAAATGGGGTTAAGCAACCTATTGGCCCAAATGGGACGTTCGCAATATCAGTATCCAACGAAGACATTTATCGGGTGAAACTGTCAGGGGCGGGGCTTTACGATAGCGTACATACATTTTCCCAAGCTGAATTGATGGCCAAAGATGGAACAACCTCCATCCCAGACATAATTCTCGTCAAAAGAAAAGCGGGCCGCCGACTTTTGACCTTCGGGGGTGACGTTATGATGGGGCGGCGTTATCTCAAACCCCAATGGGAAGAAGAGCGTCTCATTCACACCTCGACGCGTCTTGAAGATATGAAATCAATTTTGTCGGAAATGAAGCCATATTTTGAAATCGCAGATTATGCCGCGATAAATCTTGAAACGACCCTTGCGACAACAGAGCCGGTAGAGGCTGCACCTAAGAGTGTTGTTTTTTATACACACCCGGACATAATCAAAGCCTTAGAGTGGATGGGCGTCGATTATGTGTCGCTGGGCAACAACCATACATATGATTATTTAGAGCCCGGTCTGGAAAAGACCCTTTCGGCTTTGGAAAACTCCAAACTCGGCTTTTCCGGTGCCGGACGACGTGAAGCTGAGGCCCTCAAACCTCATATTGCCTATCTTGATGGCGTGCCTGTTTCGGCTTGGGGCTTTGTGGGTTGGAAGGGGCGCGTGACACCAAATCAAGTTGCGGAGCCAGACAAGGGGGGCGCGGCTTATGGTTCGGAAGATAACATTCAAGGATCATTAAACGCGGGTGTCAATTCAAATCAGATCGATGTCGTGCAATATCATGGATCCCGCGAGTATAGCGAACGGCCCAGCACATCCACGGAATCCCGATTGAAACTAGCCGTCGACCATGGTGCAGACTTGGTTGTTGCGCATCATCCCCACGTTACACATGGTTTCGAACTATATAAGGGAAAGTTGATTGCATATTCGCTTGGTAACTTTGCCTTTGATCAGTTTTTTAATTCCACCCATGCGGCGGCAGTCATTAATGTCTGGATGGACGGCGATGAATTTTACCGCGCGGAGATTATACCAATCCATGTGAAAGGGTATAAACCTGTTCCTGCTACCAACGATACAAGGCGTTATATATTGGATCGGATCGTCCGCTTATCGGAAGAGAGGAACACCCTCGTAAGTCGATCAGGCGGTCACGCCGTTATCGATAGTCGACAGGCAGAACCCGCCATCAAGCCATCCGACAGAGATGACATTTTATATGTCGGTGATTTTGAGAGCTATAACACCTTCGAAACCTATGAACGAACATGGGCCGCCGAAAACGCCAAGTTCGAGCTTGGTACGGACGCGCGAAATGGACTCTATGCTTTAGACGTCACACCCATAAATTCAGATGAGCCTACAACATTTGGCTTAAAAACATTCATGCGGGTTTACCCGGCTGATAGAATGCGTTGGCAAGGCTATATCAAAGCATCAGAGGGCACGACGATTTCTGCGTCCATTCAATATCGACCAACTGGAATGAACCGATACGAAGCGCTAAAAAATGCACCACTAGAGCCGCTGGGATCTTTTGAAATTAAGAACGATAGCTGGACACCTATTCACTTTGAGTTTGAGGCTCCGAGTTGGAAGAGCGATGCCTCGCGTGTCCTATTGAATATTGAAAATACAAAAGCGCCGGTAAAGTTTGATGATATCGAGATCATTCCAATTGGAACCCCACATGAGGGTTTAGGTGGATGATTAATGCGAATGAACTCTGGCTGCGAATTCTCTCGACATTAGATTAAACGATACTGATGTTTTATTTTACTGCCAAGTCAGACGCACCCGCTTCGGAAACGAACGAAAGAGGCATTGCTCTTTGTCTGGCGGGGGGGGCGGGGGTGTGTTTAACACGATAGCCGAGGGTCGCCCTTTGTCCGGAGTGGCCTCGCGTGGTCCTAATGGGTCATGCCCCTGAATTTACGGTCTCGGAACCCGCCGAGGCCATCAAACGCTCGATTGAGGCAAGCTCCGGTCCTGTGCGGGTGGGGGAATAGAGCCGCGTTATGATTGCGAAATCAGACCCTTGCATGTGACTTAACTCAGAAAGACGATCATAACTTATTTATAATTTTCTCTATCATGTTAGGCGGAGGAAATTATCTCGCCGCCCCATAATACAACGTCAAAATTGAACACCAGTTTTCAGGTCACAATAACGAAACATGTATCCCATTCTGGCCCTCATAAGCTTTGCTGTTCTAATCAGTCTCGCCCTATTTCCATTGGCAAGGCGAACGGGAGCACCGCTGCTTCTGGTCGTTCTGGCTGTCGGAATGCTGATTGGTGAAGATGGTATCGGGAATTTTTCTTTCGACGATTTTCAGCTGGCTTATGACCTTGGGACTGTCGCGCTCGCTATCATTCTATTTGCGGGCGGATTGGAAGCGGACAAAGGCGTCTTTCGCTCGTCGGGTGCACCGTCACTGATACTCGCCGTTCCCGGCGTATTGATTACGGCCGGGATTGTCGCTTTAGCGGCCTATTTTCTCTTAGACATGCCCATTATGTATGCCTTGCTGCTGGGGGCGGTTGTCGCGCCGACAGATGCGGCGGCGACCTTCTTGCTCATACAGCAAGGCGGACTGAAATTACCCGACCGGGTCAAGAATACATTGCTTTTAGAATCTGGGTTTAACGATCCCGCTGCCATCAGCTTAACCGTGATCTTAACGGCGGTTATTGGCACGACCATCCAAGCCGTGGAGGCCGAGTGGCTCAGCTATGTCTGGCTTGTCGTCGGACAAATCGGTTTTGGCGTTATTGGCGGCGTCGTCGGCGGCAAATTACTGGCGGAATTCATGAATCGTCTGCCGATGCCAACGGGCACCTACCCTGTCTTGGCAATTGTTGGAGGTATTCTGATTTTTGCGGTCACAGGCTTAGTCGGCGGGTCAGGGTTTCTAGCTATTTACATTGCCGGGATCGCGTTGCGGAACTGGCTTCGAATACCTTTGGAAAGAATCACCAACTTTAGTGAAGGGATGCAGTGGCTCAGCCAAATCATTCTGTTTTTGATCCTAGGCCTTCTGGTCACGCCGAGCGATTTACCGGACTCCATTGTTCCTGCCTTGATCTGTGCGGGCGTTCTGACCTTTGTCGCCCGACCCGTTGCCGTTGTCCTCAGTGTCGGGGCGCTCGGTTTCAATTTACGCGAACTCGTGTTCCTCAGCTGGGTTGGATTGAGAGGGGCGGTTCCGATCTTATTGGCCATCTATCCGGTTGTTGCGCCGGGACCGGTCGACATATTGTTTTTCGAAACTGTCTTCGTCATTGTGGTTGCGTCCTTGCTTCTACAAGGCTTCACCGCCGGAACTCTTGGCAAAGCCCTCAAGCTCGACAATAATTAAGCTTTAACGCCCGATGCGCGCGGTTCCTTGTCCGTTGATCCTCTGGATCAACGGACTGCGTCATCGGGTAGCCGAGGATCGCCCTTTGCCCGGTTCACCAATTGCCCTAGACGGACTCTAATGGATAATGCCCCTGAATTTACCGTCTCGGAACTCGCCGGGAACATCAAACGCACGATTGAGGAAAGCTTCGGTCGTGTGCGGGTGCGAGGCGAATTGGGCCGCGTCACGATTGCGAAATCCGGCCATTGCTATCTGGATATGAAAGATGACCGCGCGGTTATTAATTCGATTATCTGGAAAGGCACGATGTCTCGCCTCTCCATGCGCCCTGAAGAGGGGATGGAAGTGATCGTCGAGGGGAAGGTGAGCACCTATCCGGGGCGCTCGAACTATCAGCTCGTGATTGAAAAGATGGAGTTAGCGGGCGAAGGCGCGTTGATGGCGCTGCTGGAACGGCGCAAAAAAGCGTTCGCGGCGGAAGGCTTGTTTGACGCGGATCGCAAACGGGTTTTGCCGTTTATGCCCAAGGTCATCGGTGTCGTAACTTCACCAACCGGAGCCGTCATCCGCGATATTTTACACCGGATCGAAGACCGCTTTCCGGTGCATGTGCTGGTCTGGCCCGTGCTTGTGCAGGGCGACAAGGCCGCGCAGCAAATCGCGGGGGCGATTACCGGATTCAATCACGCAGACGGATTTCCGCGACCCGACGTGTTGATCGTCGCGCGCGGTGGTGGATCGCTCGAAGACCTCTGGTGTTTTAATGAGGACATTGTTGTCCGCGCGGCGGCCAATTCGAAAATTCCGCTGATCTCTGCCGTCGGTCACGAAACCGACTGGACGTTGATCGATTATGTCTCTGACAAACGCGCACCGACGCCGACGGGCGCGGCGGAAGTGGCCGTGCCGGTGCGGGACGACTGGTTGGAAACGGTCGCGGATTTGGGTCTGCGGTTGATGCGCGGCTTGCGGCGCAGCGTGAATGACCGCGAGGTACGCCTGCGCGGCGCTCGCCTCCCGCATCTCAATACGGTCCTCGGCCCGCCGACCCAACGGTTCGACGCGGCGCGTCTGCCGTCCTTGGCGCGACTGCTGGATCCGAAACGGATGCGCTTAAACGCTTTTGGATCACGCTTGGTTGATGGCGGTTCGGCGCAACTGAGGCGGCGCACGCAAGATCACGCGCAGCGATTGAACCGGGTGCAAGGGGCGTTGCAAGCCTCGGCGCTGCGGGGATTGGAGGATCGCCGTAACCGGCTTGATCGGGCCGCTAGCCTGCTCGATGCTTACAGCTATCAAGGCGTGTTAAAGCGTGGCTATGCGTTGGTGACTGATGTGGACGGCGGGGTCATTCGCTCTGCCGAGACGCCGGCTCCGGGGCAGGGTGTGACGCTGACCTTCGCCGATGGGAAACGCGCTGCTGTCATTGACGGGGCAACAGCACGCAAGAAGCCCGCAAAAAAACAAAGCAGCCCTCCCAATTCACCACAGGCGTCTCTCTTCTGAGTTGGGCCTGTTTTAATTTAGGCCCGCAGCCGCTATGTCGAGACTATGAACATGTTTTTTCAAAAAAATGGCGAAGCACAGCTCCACTACGGCAGCTCTGACTTCACCATCCTCGAAGGCGGCGGCTACGTCATTTGCGCGACAACGGGCGAGCAAATTCCGCTCGAAGAATTGCGCTACTGGAATGATGACCGTCAGGAAGCCTATAAGGACGCCGATGCGGCCTTGAAGGCGTTTCAAAAGGCTGGCGAAGTATGAAGCGGCTTGCGATAGCATCAGCGTTTATTGTCGCCTGTTTGGCTCAGCCATCCGTTGCGACAGAGAGTTCTACGGAAGTCTCAAATGACGCTCAATTCGTTGAAGTTTTCGGCTTGGTTAAAGAGAGTTGCACGGCTGATGAAAACTGTGATGCCGCGCTTCCTACTCAGGATGAGTTGAACCAGATTTGGACAAAAATGGTTGAGGGCGTTAATCAGAACCTTGATCTCAACTGCCACGGAATTACCAGACAGGGCGGCATGGTGATCTGTCAAACAGCTCCGAACGCCCGAGTCGAAGTTGGGCGCGCAGAAGACGATGTTTACGTCCAGACAGCCGATAAAAACGGCATTGTCATTATTGGCTTTGACCGCGATGAACCCGCCGCCTTTGCGCGCGTGGGCGAACGCCGTGTGAACTTTACCATCACGCCGCGCGAATACGATACGTCCATCATCAACGGCTTGCCGAGCAATATGGTCAATGAATATTCGGAAAGTGACCTCAAACGCATCCGCGCTGCGTCCGCGCGCAAGAAAGTAGGATTTGCCTCCAAGGTCGAAGAAATCGGCTTTCGCGACGGCTTTACCTATCCCGTTACGGACCACATTAAGACGACCAATTTTGGCGCGCAACGGATCCTGAATGGGGAACCCAAGAGCCCGCATTTCGGAGTTGATCTCGCGGCGCCCAAAGGCACACCGATTCTCGCGCCCGCAGGCGGCATCGTCTCACTCGCGGATGACGATATGTATTTCGAAGGCTCGTTGATTATGATTGATCACGGGCAGGGGCTGATTTCCTACTATCTGCACAATGAAGACGTGATGGTCAAAGAAGGGCAGCGCGTGACACAAGGTCAACAGATTGGGACCGTCGGTAGCCGAGGCCGCTCGACGGGTCCGCATCTCTGCTGGCGCTTGAAATGGCGCGGGCGTAATCTTGACCCGGAATTACTGACGGAGTGGCCGACGCATGGCTAAGTTGCCGCAAGATTGCTTGACGATGATAGAGGTTCGCGAAGGCGTTGATGCGCTCGACCGAGAGCTCGTGCGCCTGCTCGTGACGCGGCAGGGCTATATGCATGCGGCGGCGCGGATCAAACCGACGCGCGACGCGGTCTATGATGCAGACCGGATTGAAGACGTAGTCGAAAAAGTCCTGATTGAGGCGCGCGCGCAAGGCCTGTCGCCCGCCATTGCCGAACCGGTTTGGCGCAAGCTGATAGAGCGCTGCATCGCGCATGAATTTGACCGCTGGGATGCCACGCGCGAGAAAAAATCGGCATAAAAAAGCCCCCGGTGAAAACCGAGGGCTAAATGTGTTGGGGAATTGGACTTAGTTGTCAGGCGTCCACTCACCAATGGCCATACAGGTGCCATCAGGTTGAACCGTGGTGTCTTCGGGGCAATCCACTAACGGCGTAACATAGCCTTCACTGTCGATATCCGTGTCGACGTCCTCATCGACAGTATCGTCAGTGTCGTTGATTTCGCTGTCTTCAGCGTCCCACATTTTCTCGCTCGATTCCTCAAGCTCATCTGTGGTGTCTTCAAGCTCGTCCGCGGTTTTTTCCGCCTTTTCGATCATTTGTTCTGTTTTCATTTTCGCATCATTGTCGGATTCAACATGGGAATCTTGCGCGAATGCCGTGGGTGCGGCGAAAGCAAAAGCCATCGCGGCAACGCCAGAAAGAAGTGTTTTCGTCATGAGTGTCTCTTTTATAATATGTCCCAGCGGTGGTGAATTAGCTACCAGATTAGGGCGAGAATTTGGCAAAGAGAGCGCCTGACTGCGATCACCCGTTAACTTTGAGACAGGAATCTAAGCGCGCTTAGAGCGTCATTATCACAGGTAATTTGGGTGGATTTATCTGCTAAGTGTCCATCGGTTTTGTGACCGCATGCCTTGTTCCTGCCTTTTTTGGGCCTTGGCAGGTAAAGGGTGAGGTCACAAAGTGACCGCTATCGTGTCACGATTCGTTTTTGTAGACGGGTTTTGGCCAGCGCCGATGGACCCAAAACCACTGCGCGGGGTTCTCACGAATGCGGTCCTCGATAAACGTTGTCACGGCGCGCACGCCCGCTTCGACGTCACTGTCACGGTTGCCGACCCGGTCCCAGTCTAAAGGCGGGTAGAACTTGACGTGAAAGCGTGCGCCGTCTCTGACTACACATATCGGCAGGATCGGGCGGCCCGTCTTGAGCGCAAGGCGCACCGCTCCCTGCGCGGTCATGGCGTCCTGTCCAAAGAACGGTAGTTTTAGACCGGTATTAAATTTTTGGTCGTTCATAATGGCAATGCTCTCGCCGTTTCGGAGCGCTTGGAATAATTCCCGCCCGCCGCGATGCGTCGATTTCTGAACAAGGAACTTGGTGCCATAGGCTTCGCGCTGTGCCCGGACGCGCTGATCGATGAGGGGATTATTGATTTTACGGTAGGTGACGCGAACGGGCTTTGATGATTGGGTCAGCACCGCGGCCATGACTTCCCAATTGGCAAAATGGCCGGACACCAGGATGGCGGGGGCGTTGTCGAGAAAAAGGTCCAACCCTTCGACGGTGACAGATGTGCCGTTCCGTGGCGACCCATCGTCAAACGCGTGGATCCGATCTGTTAGGGCGAATTCAGCAAATGTGCGCCCCGTATTGTCCCATTGATCGCGAAGGTAGGTTTTCAGTTGCGCGTCTGACGCCGTTGGAAACGCGATGCGCATATTGGTTTTAGCGATCGCCTGTTTGGATGTCATCGGACCAATAATCCGCAAGAGTGCACCGCCCAGCCAAGAGACAAACCGAAACGGCAAGAGCCGTAATAATCCTGTTAACGCGTCATAACCGAAGGCTTCGACCCGGTGGCTAAATTTAATGGGGTCGCTCATTTTGGCTTGCTCGGATGAGAGGCGGCCGCGTTGATGATGGGGTGAAGCAAACGCCGTAGCGTCAACTCATCCTCGAATTGAACCTCAACCGGAAAAGCATGAATACCACGACGATAGCCGGAGGGCAGGCGGACATGGTCCTTTTCTGTCGTGATCAATGTGGCGTTATATTCCGAAGCCAGCACGAACAGGCCTTCGATCTCCGTATCTGTAAACGTGTGATGGTCTGCAAAAGGCACTTCCTCGACCAATTCGCCGCCCATGCGCCGGAGTTGATCGAAGAATTTGTTCGGCCGTCCGATGCCGGCGAAGGCGTAAAGCCTGCCGGGTGGCGGGCTTTCTTTGGCGGCCAGAAAAGCAGGGATGACGACATGCCCTTCGAGTTGATCCGCGAGGTGTTGATCAATGTCATAATCCGCGCTTGGTTTCATCAGGATGACCGCGTCTGTGCGAGACAGCGCATCGTCGAGCGGTTCGCGTAAGGGCCCGGCCGGAAACACACAGCCGTTCCCAAAGCCGACTTCAGCATCTACAACCAGCAAGGACAGCGTTTTTTCCAGCAGCGGGTTTTGATGCCCGTCATCCATGATGATCGCGTCCGCGCCCTCTGACACAGCGGCAACAGCGCCTTCATCACGCGCGGCGGCGATCCAGACGGGTCCAGACCGAGCAATAAGAAGTGGCTCATCCCCGACGTCTTCGGCCGTATGCTGGGGGTTCACGGCAATCGGTCCTTTGAGCTGCCCGCCATAGCCACGGCTAAGGCCATGCGCGTTCACCCCCATGCGGCGAAGGCTTTTGAGCAAGTAAATGGTGACCGGCGTTTTTCCAGTCCCGCCCAGCGTTGCATTCCCGACGCAGATGACAGGCACTCCCGGGTCGAGGGGTGTCGTCCGATTGCGTCTGCGGCGTCCCCCCCACGCATAAAGGGCGCCGAGTGGACGCAGGACAGTCCGGATCATGGGCGCACTGTCCCGGCCTTGGCGAATGTTCCAAAACTCAGGAGGTCTCATGGGGACGGCCTCACAGCAGTTGCTCCAATTCTTGGATCGTCCGATCAAGTGTGCCGGAACTTTGCGAGGCAAAGCCTTGCGCGTTTGCCGCAATATCGTCCAGCCGTCCATTCAGCCCGTCGCGAATGAGCGTTACGGCTTCGCGGGGGTCGGCAATCATAATGGCGTCGAAATCGTTCATCTTGCGGAATAAGTCGACAAAGCTGGCGTGATAAGGCCCGGTGATGACGGGTACGCCCGCGCGGGCCGCTTCCAACGGGTTGTGGCCCATCAACGAGGGATGAAACGATCCGCCTAAGACGCAAATATCAGCGAGGGCGAGCGCGAGCCCCATTTCGCCCATGGTATCCATGACATAGGCTTGGCCGCGCGGTTTTCCGCCATGAGATCGCGCTGTTGTCCCCAATCTGTCCGCAATGGCTTGCCCGCGTTCCGGGTGTCGTGGCACCCAAATCATATAGGCTTCTTCGCGTAAGGTTGAATGGAGCCGATGGAAGACTTCTTCCTCGGCTTCATGCGTTGACGCGGCGAGCCAGATTTTCCGGTTGCCAATTTCGGCGCGAAGGGCATCAAACTGCGCCTGGTCATAATCAAGCGCGGGGGCATCAAGCTTCAGATTACCAATGTTTGGCAAGGAATTCATGGCGAAGGTGGCAATGCCGTCAGCGGTTTGGCGGTCGGCGGTCAGGATCGTATCAAACGCGCCGAAAACCGAACGCGCCATCGGTAATCGCTTGGCCCAGCCAGCCAGTGACTTTTCGCTCATGCGCGCATTGATCAACGCCAGCGGAACTCCGGCGCGCTGTGCGGTCCAGATCAGATTGGGCCATATTTCACTTTCGGCAAACACGGCTAAATCAGGTCGCCAATGGCCGATAAATCGCGCTGTGGCGCGTGGCGTATCGAGGGGTAGATATTGATGAATGGCTCCCTCGGGCAGCTGTTCGGCCATTAAGTCGGCGGAGGTTTTCGTGCCGCTGGTGACCAGCACAGTGCGCCCCGGCGTTTGGAGTAAGCGCGCAATAATGGGGCGCAGCATTTGAGTTTCGCCGACGCTGGCTCCGTGCATCCAGATCACGGTGCCAAGAGGGCGCTTGATGTCCGTCACGCCATAGCGTTCACGCTGTCGCGCCGGATCTTCTTTACCCGCTTTGAGGCGCATGCGGATCAGCAGGGGTAAAAACGGCGCGACCAGAGACGTGACGACGCGGTAGGCCAAAGGTGTTTTAAGCGGATTAATCACGCCGGCAGCACGGGATTATGACCCAAGGCAATATCGGCCTCGGTCATCGCGTGGTTCATATCGGCCTCAACCTGCGCGCGGATGGTTTCCATCTCAGCTTCAGTGGCCGTCTCGGAGATTTGGACGGGCGTTCCCCAAATAATTTTACCGCGACCAAAGGGCAGCGGCAGAATGAAACGATCCCAACTGTTGAACTGTTTTCTGTTTGCGACAGAAAATGTGCAGGGCAAGACAGGCGCGCCTGAGAGCTTGGCCAATCGAAAAGGGCCGATAGGCACGCGCTGGCGCGGTCCGCGCGGGCCGTCGGGTGTAATGACGATACAGCCGCCCTGTTCAATCGCATCGAGGATCTCTCGGCCTGCTTTGCCGCCGCCCTTAATCTTTGTTTTGGCGGCATTTTTGGCAGACCCCCGCACGGTGGAGAGACCAAGCCAGCGGCACGTCCACGCGACGACAGCCCCATCGCGTGATTTTGAAATCAGAACATGCGGATGTTGAAAGCGTTTTTTCCACGCACTGGTCAGCAGCAAGAAGCGGGAATGAAAGGTCAGCGCGATTAGACCCTCTCCGCTTGCAATAACGGGTTCGGCCCGATCTGCGTGCTGAATGTCCCAACGGGTCGTATATTTGACCAAGGTCATCCACAGCGCGACCAGCCCGCCAAGGAGGGCTTGCATGAATGCGGAGCGCATCAAGCGTTTGAACACAACTGCCCTCCCTGATAACGGCCATGTTAAACATGACATGGGCGATATGGCTGACTTAGGCGACAAACCTCTCGATCTCAACGATCCAAAAGACCGAAAGCAGGCGCAATATGACCTGACATGGGGTGATCACGGATTCCTGCGCAAACGCTTTGCTAATCGGCATGACTTGGGCGGTGGGATGTACCGCGAGAATCAACCCTCGCCAGATCGCATCAAAGTCTGGGCCGACGAAGGGATCAAGACGGTGGTTAACCTTCGGGGTCCGTCACCCAAAGGCTTCTATCTGTTAGAAAAAGAAGCCTGTGAGGCGCACGGTATCGCGCTGGAAAATTACCGCATGTATTCGCGCGATGTCCACACGGTGGACCGCTTACTCGGGACAAAAGAGTTGTTCGATCGGATCGAATATCCCGCTGTTATGCATTGCAAATCTGGCGCGGACCGAACCGGTATTATGGGCGTGCTCTATCGTCATTTCCGTATGGGCGATTCGATTGGCGAGGCGATGGAGCAGCTTTCGTTCAAATATCTCCACGTTCGCCAAGGTAAGACGGGGATGCTCGACTTCTTCTTCAATGACTTTCTGAAATATCAAGCTGATCATCCTGACGTGACCTTCGAAGAGTGGGTCAAAGGCCCTTATGATCCGGAAGACGTCAAAGCGCGGTTTATGGAACAGTGGAGCGGCAACCCGATCACGGAAATGATACTCCGGCGCGAGTAAGAAAACACAGTGTCGTTTGGCTCTAAATTGGATCTCATGCGTAAGTAAGGTTCAATAAAGAGGAACCGACCATGTCATCAGCTAAAGTCGCCATTATCGTTACGTCCCACACACAAATGGGTGGGCCTGACACAGATCCGACCGGGGTTTGGCTCGAAGAACTCACCACGCCCTATTACGCGCTTCGGGATGCGGGTCTGGATGTCAACGTGTTCACCATTGCGGGCGGTGCGGTGCCTGTTGATCCCCGCAGTATTGGCGGAGACGATGAGCCGGATGAAAGCGTGAAGCGCTACCGCGACGACGCCGATCTCCAAGCCTTATTCAAAAACACGCCGTCAGTCGAAGCCGTCACGGTCGCAGATTACGATGTTGTATTCCTACCCGGCGGACACGGGACCATGTTTGATTATCCGAAAAGTGCCACGCTTAAATCAATCGTTGAGCAGACGCTTACCACAGACAAGCTGTTGGCGTCCGTATGTCACGGTCCAGCGGGCCTTACGACAGCTGTCGATTCGAGCGGGACGTCAATGATGGCTGGTCGCCGTGTCACCGGTTTTACTAATTCTGAGGAAGACGCTGTTGGCCTCAGTGATGCCGTGCCGTTTTTGTTGGAAACACGCCTTAAAGCACTCGGCGCAGACTATGTGTCCGGCCCGGATTGGGAGCCGTTTGCGGTCCGCGATGCCGGATTAATTACGGGACAAAATCCACAGTCCGCGGGCAAAGTTGCAGATCTCATCTTGGAAGCCCTAGAAGAGCGCAAAACAAAAGCCTAAGAGCGGGCATGGAATATTTACACACGATGGTTCGCGTCGCGGACATTGACGCCTCGCTTGACTTTTATTGCGGGGCGCTAGGCTTAGAAGAAATGAGCCGATACGAGAATGAAGGCGGGCGTTTCACGCTCGTCTTCCTTGCGGCTCCCGGTGATGCGACCCGCGCGCGCGCGGATCAGGCGCCTATGGTTGAGTTAACGTATAATTGGCCCGTTGAGGGCGAAGATAACGAAATCTATACGGGTGGGCGGAACTTTGGCCATTTGGCTTACCGCGTCGATGATATCTATGCCGCCTGCGAGCGGTTGCAAGCCAAGGGCGTGATCATCAACCGCCCCCCGCGCGACGGTCATATGGCTTTCGTGCGCTCCCCCGACGGTATTTCCATTGAGTTGCTACAGCGCGGGGATAATTTGCCCCCAAAAGCACCGTGGAAAGACATGGAAAGTGTCGGAGTCTGGTAATATCGAAAAGGCTTCTGCCGTCTCAACTTATTGTTCGCAGATAGAGTTTCAGACGCCGCATCCGACATGTTAGATTTCAAGTTTTCCAAGGACCGAGATCAATGACTGCACATCCTTACACCGCAGGGCAGTTGCTCCCCAAAGAAACGCCGACACTCGGCAAGTTTTCGTGGGAAGATCCGTTCTTGCTGAATGATCAGCTCACCGAAGAAGAACGGATGATCAAAGAGGCGACCGCCGCGTTTTCCTCTGAGCATTTGGCCCCCCGCATCATTGACGCTTTTGCCGACGAAACTGTCGATCCATCGCTGTTTAAGATGATGGGCGATCAAGGGCTGTTGGGCGTCACATTGCCGGAAAAATACGGCGGCCTCGGCGCAGGCTACGTTTCTTACGGTCTTGTCGCACGGGAAGTGGAACGTGTTGATTCGGGCTATCGCTCGATGATGTCAGTTCAATCCTCGCTCGTGATCTATCCGATTTACGCTTACGGCAGCGAGGAACAGCGCCAGAAGTATCTGCCGGGTCTGGCCAGCGGTGATTTGATTGGGTGTTTCGGTTTAACGGAACCTGACGCCGGATCCGATCCGGGCGGCATGAAAACGACAGCGAAAAAAGTCGCAGGCGGCTATAAGCTCAACGGCGCGAAAATGTGGATTTCCAACGCGCCGATTGCGGATGTG
Organism: Algimonas arctica; assembly: GCF_014652695.1. Classification (GTDB taxonomy): domain Bacteria; phylum Pseudomonadota; class Alphaproteobacteria; order Caulobacterales; family Maricaulaceae; genus Litorimonas; species Litorimonas arctica. The sequence continues at coordinate 68,492 of NZ_BMZH01000005.1, read as the reverse complement.
TTCGTCGTTTGGGCGAAGTCCGATGCCCATGACGGCAAAATCAGAGGCTTCATTCTTGAAAAAGGCATGACAGGTCTCAGTGCGCCGAAAATTTCCGGCAAACTCAGCCTTCGTGCCTCTGTGACAGGAGAAATCGTGATGGAAGACGTCCTCGTGTCTGAGGACGCTCTCATGCCGCATGTCGAAGGTCTCAAAGGCCCATTTGGCTGTTTGAACCGGGCGCGTTACGGCATCGCTTGGGGCGCAATGGGCGCGGCAGAATTCTGCTGGCACGCGGCTCGCCAATATGGCTTGGACCGCATCCAATTTAATCGCCCTCTGGCCGCGACACAGCTGTTTCAGAAAAAGCTCGCCGATATGCAAACCGAAATCGGTTTGGGCTTGCAGGCCGCTTTGCAAGCGGGTCGCTTGATGGATGAGGCGAAAGCCGCGCCGGAATTGATCTCGCTCATCAAGCGCAATAATTGCGGCAAGGCGCTCGATATTGCGCGGCAATCACGCGACATGCACGGCGGCAATGGAATTTCCGGCGAGTATCAAGTGATGCGCCATATGGTGAACTTAGAGACCGTCAACACGTATGAAGGCACGCATGACATTCACGCGCTGATCTTGGGTCGCGCGCAGACGGGTCTTCAGGCTTTCTTTTAGACATGAGCTATGATCACGCGGAAACGGTCCATCGGAATTTCCTAAGCCGCGTTGGCGCAGGTGATCTCCCGACATTGAGCCGTTCGCTGACGCTAAAAAGCGTCGGCCTCACCGATCAGGACTTGGTTGCGCTGTTTGATGCGCAACTGATGTCGCGTCATCTCGACCGCGTTGCGCTAAAACTGCAAGCGCGCGGGGAGGGGTTTTATACAATTGCCTCCTCCGGCCATGAAGGTAATGCCGCGATTGCTTGGGCCACGCGGCCTGACGATATGGCGTTCCTTCACTACCGCGATGCAACCTTCCAAATCGCGCGCTCGCTCCAAGTGCCCGGCACGACGCCGCTGTGGGATATGCTACTCAGTTTTTCGACTTCGAAAGAGGACCCGACCTCGGGCGGGCGGCATAAAGTTTTAGGGTCAAAAGCGCTGGCGATCCCGCCGCAAACTTCGACCATTGCCTCGCATCTTCCCAAAGCGCTCGGCGCGGCGTTCAGTATTCCGCTATCAAAACGGATCACGCCCGAACATCAGCAATTGAAGACGGACGGCATCATCGTCTGCACCTTTGGCGATGCGTCGCTCAATCATTCCACGTCACAAGGCGCGCTAAACACGGCAAGCTGGACGGCGTTTCAGGGCTCACCACTGCCGTTGCTGTTTGTCTGTGAAGATAATGGCATCGGGATTTCAACCAAGACGCCCGCAAACTGGGTTGAACAGTCGGTAAAATCCCGGCCAGCGCTCGAATATTTCCAATCCAATTCTCTCGATATTGTTGAGGCTTATGACACGGCCTCCAAGGCGGTCGACTATGTCCGCCGTTACCGCAGACCCGCCTTTCTACATGCGAAATGCGTGCGGCTTTACGGTCATGCCGGCCCCGACGCGCCGAGTACCTATTTGTCGAAATCAGAGATCAAAGCGACCGAAGCGCAAGACCCATTGCTTTACACTGCGGCGCGACTTGTCAGCGAAGGTGTCATGACGCCCGCTGACATCGTCGCTCGCTATGAGCAGACGGCGGCGCGCGTCGAGCGTGTGGCAGAGCAGGCGATTAAGCGTCCGCGATTGAGCACGGCGCAAGAGGTCGCGGAGAGCTTAGTTCCGCCCGCGCGCATTTGCACAGATGTGCCAGCGCCCAGCGAAGAGACGCGCAACGCCTGTCTCGGAGACAGCGATCTGCGCGCGACGGGCCAGCCTCAGCATATGGCGAAAATGATCAACCTCGCGCTGACAGATCTGATGCTGGCGCATGAAGAGATTATTGTCGCGGGCGAAGATGTGGGTCGCAAAGGCGGTGTGTATGGCGTGACCCAACGCCTCCAGAAACGGTTTGGCGCGCACCGTGTGATTGACTCGCTACTGGATGAGCAGGCGATCCTCGGGTTGGGCATTGGCATGGCGCATAATGGCTTCCTGCCGATCCCGGAAATCCAGTTCTTGGCCTATCTTCACAACGCTATCGATCAATTACGCGGCGAAGCGGCGACATTGCCGTTCTTTTCCAAAGGGCAATTTACCAACCCGATGGTCATCCGCATTGCGGGTCTCGGCTATCAACGCGGCTTCGGCGGGCATTTCCACAATGAGAATAGTGTCACGGCGCTGCGAGACATTCCGGGCCTCATCGTCGCGTGCCCAAGCAATGGTCGCGATGCTGTTTTGATGTTGCGAGAATGTGTCAGGCTGGCCCGCGAAGAGCAAAGGCTAGTCGTGTTTCTGGAACCGATCGCGCTGTATATGACGCGCGATTTACACGCTCCGGGCGACGGGGAATGGACATTCGCATACCCGCAACCGGATACGGATGACGTGATCTCTCTCGGTGATGTTGGGGTCCACGGGACGGGCAAAGACCTTGCCATCATTACCTATGGCAATGGCGCTTACCTGTCGCAACAAGCCCAAAAAATCCTGAAAGCCGACCATAATATTGACTGCCGCGTCATTGATATGCGCTGGCTATCGCCCTTGCCGAAAGAGGCCATATTGAAGGCCGTTGACGGTGCAAGCCGTGTTTTGATCGTCGATGAATGTCGCGAACAAGGGTCGCATAGCGAAGCTTTGATGGCTTTGTTTGCGGAATCCAGCGATCTTCCGACCGTTCGGCATATGGCCGATGATTGCTTTATCGCGACGGGCCCCGCCTTTGGCGTAACGATGCCCGACCGCGATTCCATCGTCGAACGGGCTGTCACGTTTGTCAAAGAGGCGCGCTCATGAGCCCGACAAAGAAAACCGCGCTTGTCGTCTGTCCGGGCCGCGGGGTCTATAATGCGGGTGAGCTGGGCTATCTGAAGACTCATCACGCTGATAAATCCAATTTAATTACGTCTTTTGATCGTCAACGCGCGGCGTTGAACCAACCCTTGATCGCGGACTTAGACAGTAGTGATCTCTTCTCCCGGTCTAAATTCACGCGCGGCGATAATGCGTCGGGTTTGATTTATAGCGGCTCCTATGCTGACTTCCTGAGCATCGACCGCGATAGGTTCGATATTGTCGCCGTGACGGGGAATTCGATGGGCTGGTACACGGCGCTCGCTTGCGGCGGTGCCTTGTCCGCCGAGGACGGCTTTCGCACCGTCAACACGATGGGCACCATCATGCATGAGCATGGAAGGGGCGGACAGTTCGTTTATCCGGCGATGGATGATGAGTGGCTCTCCAATCCCGACACACGCAAAATATTGCTCGACTTGGTCGACAGTATCGACGGTCTTTATGTGTCGATTTATTTTGGCGGGATGATTGTTCTTGCGGGCACGGACGCTGCGCTCGTCGAGGCCGAGAGTAAGCTTGAGGTTATCCAAGGGCGCTTTCCGATGCGCTTGCCAAACCATGCCGCATTTCACACATCCTTAATGGCGCCGAACTCTGACAGGGGCTTCGCCGCCCTGCCGCAGACAATGTTTAAGCAACCGACGCTGCCAATGATTGACGGGCGAGGCAAAATTTGGATGCCCGGCGCGGCGAATATGACGGAGCTTTGGGATTATACATTCGGTGCGCAAGTCGTTGAGACCTATGATTTCACCCGCTCGGTTCAAACGGGCCTCAAAGAATTCGCGCCGGATTGCGTGATTGTCTTAGGTCCGGGCAATACGCTCGGCGGGGCGACGGCACAATCGATGCTCATGTGTGACTGGAACGGCCAGTCAACAAAGACGCAGTTTTTGCAACAACAGGCGACCGAGCCGATGATGCTCGCGATGGGTCATCAGGCGCAACGGCCCTTGGTCGTCTAATACGCGGCACACGATATGCCCGAAAAGGCAAATATTACTGCGGACAGAGCAATTCGCCCAATGACAATGGCGCATAAACTTGGCACAGCGCACAACTTATATGCAGGAGAGTGTGATGAAGAGCATTGCCGTTCTAGGACTGGGTAAAGTCGGCGCACTGGCCGCGCAATTGCTGGTCGATAGCGATTTTACGGTCGTTGGTGTTGATATGAATGCCAACCCGGAGGATCACGGGTATGACGTGCGCAAAATTGACGTCACCGACGCGGCTGCCCTCGGGGCGCTTTTCGGTGACGTGGATGCCGTATTGTCCTGCCTACCATACCATTTGAATATTGGCGTCTCTGATGTCGCGCATGCGGCGGGGATCCATTATTTCGATCTGACTGAGGACGTGCCGACAACAAATCACGTCCGTAAGCTCGCCGAGACTTCCAAAGGTCTGATGGCGCCGCAATGTGGGCTAGCGCCAGGCTTTGTTGGGATTGTCGGGGCGAATTTGATCGAACAATTTGACGAATGTCGCTCTTGCCGCATGCGCGTTGGCGCGCTGCCGCAAAATCCGACAGGCCTGATGGGCTATGCGTTTAACTGGTCACCTGAAGGCGTGGTCAATGAATATCTCAATGACTGCGAAGTCATTGAAGGCGGCGAGCGCAAGATGGTGTCCGCGATGGAATGGCGCGAAAAAATCTTCATCGGCGGGCTGGAACTGGAAGCGTTCACCACGTCGGGTGGTCTCGGAACTATGTGCGAGACCTATCTCGGTCGCGTGGCGAATATGGATTATAAAACCATGCGCTACCCCGGTCACTTCGATCTGATGAACTTCTTCTTCCACGAACTTCTCATGCGCGAAGACCGTCAAAAAGCGGGTGAAATTTTGATCAATGCCAAGCCGCCGGTGGATGAAGACATTGTCTATGTCCATGTTGCCGCAGAGGGCTTTATTGATGGAAAACTGTCGCGCAAAGAATTCGTTGGCGGCTACAAACCGTTGATGATTGCAGGCAAGAGCCGCACCGCTATCGCGTGGACAACGGCGGGTTCTGTTGTGGCTGTGATTGAAATGGTTCGCGAAGGAAAACTGCCAAGTAGCGGTTTCTTGAAGCAAGAAGACATCTCGCTCAGCGCGCTGATGGAAACACGGACAGGTAGCTTTTACACACGCTAATCCGCTAAGTGACTAACGCAAGGGCGCCTCAACGAGGCGCTCTTTTGATTCCTGCTCTAGCCCAATGCCGTCCACTGACGCACGGTCAACTTCAAAGCCTTGCTCAGCAGCGCTGTCCATCCGGACTGAGACGGCGTTGCGAATTTCGGCTGGCGAGAGCTGTGGGGCCGGATCAAAGCGAGCATCCGGGCTAATCAGCATCACAGAACGATCCAAGGCAAAGTTGTCGGCCATTCCCGGTGCGCCTGCGGATGCGATGCCCGCTGTCCCGAGAAGAATGGCCGCGCTGACGAGGCTATTTCGGATTTTATAACGTGTTGCATGTGTCATGCGACCCATATCGGGGTCAAATGGGACCGAATTTGGGCAAAGGTAGGGCCATGCTATGGTTTTAACTCACAAAAAAAGTCCGCCGAAGCGAACCTTTCTCTATTTACGACGTGAAGATCTTATTCAGGGGGCGCATCGAAGTCTGACTTTGCGTCAACATCTACATCAAGGTCCAGATCTGGCGTTTCTAACGCTATTTCGGTCTCATCAATGTCGGCGTCAAATTCACCGTTAGTCAAAACATCGCTATCAGTTTCAAACTTTTCCGTTGCTTCTGAGGGATTATTCTCAGGGATTGCAATGTCTGTCGACCAATCAGGATTATAACTGTCATCAGTTTCGATGGCGCCCATAACGTCTTCATTGGACTCGAATGTCACACCTTCATCGACTGCGATCTGGGCGTCGGTCTCGATTTCAGCCTTCGTGGCGGCATCCTGTTGAGCGTTAGCAGGCGGCGTCAGTGTCGCGTCTGTATCATGCGAAACGGTCACATCTTGTGCGAGTGCGAAGGATGAAACAGTTGTCGCCAGAATAGTCCCGGCGATGAGGGATTTCAAATTTGTCTGTGTCATGTCCGTATCTCCTATTTAATGATTGGACACTCAACAAACGTCGGCCTCGTAAAGGCGTTCTTTCTGAATAGATTAGGGTTTCGTAGTGCTGATGGCCGAAATAAGGCAAACTGTGAGGTGTTGCCTTAAAGTGCGAGATTATCCGGCATGTCCAACCCGCGACGGGCGCAGGCGGCCAGCACAGTATTGCGCAGCAGACAAGCGATTGTCATCGGGCCGACGCCACCGGGAACAGGCGTAATCGCGCCGGCGACAGGGACCGCATCCGCGAAATCAACATCCCCGACCAGGCGGGTGCCCGATTTACGCGACGCATCATCAATCCGATTTATCCCGACATCAATGACGCAAGCTCCCGCCTTGATCCAATCGGCCTTGACCATATTGGGTCGGCCCACGGCCGGGACCAAAATGTCAGCGCCTCGGCAGACGGCGGAGAGGTTTTCAGTCCGGGAGTGGGCCAGCGTGACGGTGCAATTCTGTTCTAAAAACAGCAGAGCGGCGGGCTTACCGACGAGAATGGACCGCCCGATGACGACGCAATGTTTACCGGATAAATCGCCCAAGGTCTCTTTGGCGAGGATGACGCAACCTGTCGGGGTGCAGGGGCGAAGGCCCGGTTGTCCCAACAGGAGCCGTCCGGCACTGGTTTCGGTCAGGCCATCGACATCTTTGTCGGGATTAATTTCGGCAATGACACGGTCGCTGTTAATATGCGCGGGAAGGGGAAGTTGAACGAGAATGCCATCAACATCGGGGTCGACGTTTAGGGCGCGGACGGTGGCAACGACCTCGGCTTCAGAGACATCCGCCGGTAAGCGATGTTCTAAACTGCGCATACCGGCTTCTTTGGTGAATTTAATCTTATTGCGAACATAGACGTGGCTGGCGGGATCGTCGCCGACAAGCACAACGGCGAGCGTTGGCGTGATCAAAAGTTGGCTTACGGCAAGGCCAACAGCGGCGCGCAATCGGGCGGCAACCTGTTTTCCATCGATTAAATTATCGCTCATGTCCAACTCTCCAACACTGGCCAACTTTTCATGCAGGGGTATGCCTGTCGTTCAGGTGGTCGCGCTATAGACGTGATAGAGAGCGTAAGTGAAGGCTGTTCGGAAAGGCAATATGCGATTGGGGTGCTCTGAGACGAAATGTGGACAGTGGCGCGGAAGGCCTGCAAACGCATTCGGGTGGAGGGAAACGGCAGTGACTGTCTTAAACCATTCGCAAAGGCGCGCTAGAGCGGGCCAGTCTACGGGGGATGATATTAGATTCGATCCTGAAAAAAGGGAGTTGCGTAACGGATGACCGGGCGGCCAACAGATATGACCATAAAGTCAGCGCCGACGCTGCTTTGGATGCGTCGAGGGTTACTCGCGGCGTTTACAATTTTGGCCGTCTGGTTGCTGGTGCGGCTGATTTTGGCCCTCAGCGCGCCGTCAAGCCTGTGGACCCCTGTTTTAGTCGCGGGTCCTGCCCCGGTCAGTGCCGTGGCCACACGAACCTATGATTTTACGTATAATCCTTTCGCTGCAGGTGATTCTGTCGGTGAAACGGTTGTTTCCGTCGATACGGGGGATGATGCGCCCGAAACCACGCTCAATTTACAATTGAAGGGTTTGCGTTCTGGGGAAAACGGAACGGCTTTTATTCGCACGCCGGATGGGCAAGAGGATAATGTCTATATTGGCGAAGAAATCATGCCAGGTGTTTTCCTTCGGGGAGTCTTTCCAAGCCACGCGCTGATTGACGTGAATGGCCAGACGCAACGGTTGACGACGGAGGATGCGAAAGCCGCACGCAACAGAGCGTCGAGTTCTCAAAGTGCCGCATCGTCGCCGCGTTCAGGATTGCAAACTATTCGCTCTGCGGATGCCACGGCACTGCTCTCGCAAATCCAGATCATCCCTAGCTTTGATCTCGACATGACCCGCAATGGGGTCATGGTAAAGCCGCGTACATCGGCGGTTGATTTGTCAGCCTTCGGCCTACGGGACGGCGATATAATTACCCGGTTCGCGGGTCAGAGCGTTGTCAGCGGACTCCCGGATATTGGGGCTTTGCGTCGGAGTGCCGGTTCGGGACAACCCGTGACGGTTGACCTCATTCGCGACGGCCAGACTATGACGATCACGATTGGATCTTCCTCATGAATCTTTTCCGCACGCTTTTACTCGGCGCGGCCTTCTCGGTCTTGCCCGTGGCAACAGTTTGGGCGGCTGATGATCACATAATCAGCTTGCAGGAAGCCGATATTCGCGACTTTATTGACGATGTTGCCGTGGTCACAGGTCGGACGTTTTTGGTTGATCCGCGCGTTCAGGGCAAAGTCACGATCAGTAGCGAAAAGACGCTCAATGAGAACGAAGTTTTCACGGTGTTTAAAGAAGTGCTGCGGGTGCATGGCTACACATTGATCCGTACACCCAACGGCGAATACCGGGTCACCCTGTTGCAGGGGAGCGCCCAAGATGCCCCGCTCACAACGGCTAATGGCGTATCGGGGCAGATGAGCACGGCCATTATTAAGTTACGCGATGCGGATGCGGCCTCTGCCGCACGCTTGATTAAACCTGTCATGCATAGTCAAGGGCAGGTGACGGCCAATCCGAATGGCCGTGTATTGGTCGTGACCGATTTTCCGGAAAACCTCCGCAAGGCCCGCGAAATTGCAGCGGCGATGGAAAGCTCCAATGTCGCGCGCGAAATCATACAATTAAGCCAGCTTTCTGTGGTTGATGCACAAGAGGCGCTGACCGCGCTGGGTGGTCAGACTGCGCCTTATAAAATCGTCGCGATGCCCGCGACCAATTCGCTGTTGATCGAGTCCAGTCCGGACGAGATGGTACGCTTGCGGGCGCTACTCTTGACGATGGATCGGGGCAGCGTCACCCCGCGCGGCGCGATCAGCGTCGTGCCCTTGCGCTTTGCCAACGGGTCAGACCTATTGGACTTACTCGCGGGGCTTCTTCCCAGCTACGCGCGCGATGGGCAGCCACTGCCAACCGTGGGCTATGATGTCGGGTCCAATACACTTGTTATCTCTGCGGACGGGGAAACACAGGCCGAATTATCCGGATTGATCCGACGTCTTGATGTTCGTCGTCCTCAAGTGCTGGTTGAAGCCCTGATCGTCGAAATCTCTGATGTTGCCGCAAAGGAATTGGGAGTTCAGTTTGCCCTTGGTGATACATCTGGACGAACCATCCCGCTGATTTCGACCAATTACACACGCAGCGCGCCGAGTTTATTGTCGCTGGCCGGGGCGTTAGGCGCGACAGGTCAAACTGTTGATGACGCGACGCAAGCGGCCGCGCTCGCGAGTTTGACAGGGCTTGGCGGCGGCACACTTGGCATTGGAGGGCAAAGTGGTGACGTGTTGTTCGGCGCAATCCTCAATGCCGTCGAGACGGATGATGATAGCAATGTTCTCTCCACGCCGTTCGTCACAACACTCGATAACCAATCCGCGACGTTTTTGGTCGGGCAGGAAATCCCGATTACAACGGGCGAGACATTGGGGTCGAGTAATCTCAATCCTTTCCGCACGTTTGAGCGCAAAGAAGTCGGCATCCAACTGGACGTCACGCCCCAAATTTCTGATGGCGATGTAATCCGTTTGGAAATCAGTCAGGAAGTCAGCTCGATCGCGGGTGTTCTGACATCGGCAGCCGGCGACTTTGTCACCAACAAGCGCCAGATTGAAACAACCGTTTTGGCCAATGACGGCGAAATTATCGTATTGGGCGGGTTGCTGCAGGACGATGAGCAGATCGATATCGAAAAAGTTCCTTTCTTCGGTGATCTCCCACTCATCGGCAGGGCTTTCAGATCCGAGGGCAAGACACGCACCAAGACCAATTTGATGGTGTTTTTGCGCCCGACGATCATCCGCAATGCGGAGGACGCGCGACCGTTGACGCAAAGCCGCCTCAACCGGATGCGTTTGGAAGATATGAATCAAAGTGGACGGACAACGTCGAAGATCGACGATATTCTCATTGAACCTGTCACGACGGGCCTCTTGCCTGTTGGTCCCAGTCCGGAAGAGTAGGGGCTAAGATGCGCCTAATTCTGATCATATTGGCTGTTTTGGCGGGATTGGTTTCGCTGATCCGGCACTTCCCGCTGTCATGGGTCGGGGCCGCCTTGCCCGCAGACGTTGGGACTTTGTCCGGGACAATCTGGGACGGACAAGTCGAAGATGTGCCTTTGCTCGGGACTGTCGCGGTTAAAGGCGGGTTCGGAAACCTCAGTTTCCTATCGGCCCCGGGCGATGTGACTTTGTCGGGGACAGTAAGCCCGACGGGAATAGACAATCTGATTTTGTCGATGCCCGTTGCGCGCTTGCCGATGAACGATGCGCGGTTGTCTGGCTTGTCAGGCCGGATATCCCTTCGGGTCGCGGAAGCGGTCATCAAAGATGGGGTCTGTGCTTCGGCAACTGGAACGGCATCGACGGATATTCTTGCGGCGAATCGCGCGCGCTTCGAATGGGCGGGGCCAGAACTCTCCGGGCCTGTGGATTGTTCGGACGGTCGGTTGCGTGTGCGTTTGCGCGGCGAGGCCGGTACAGAAACTGTGCTCGCAACAGTCATCACGGGTTTAGACGGTGTGTACCAATCGAACGTCACAGTATCGACAACGGATCCGGCGGCAGGGAATATATTGACCTTGTTCGGGTTCAATCCAGCTGAAAATGGCGACTACCGCCTGTCTGAGCAAGGGCGATGGCGTTAATGGGGCGTCGTTTTACGGTGACTGCCATTGTCCGCGGCGTCAGCGGGCTGAGCCTCTCTTTGGCCTTAGTGGCGTGCTCGACCACGAAAGACCCTGATCCACGCGTCAATGCGGTTCTTGCGTCTCCACAACCGGCTGTTGGACTGCCCGCGCAAACGCTTACTCCCGGAGAGTGCGGGTTATTCGGGTGGGACACGTCGATCCGCCCGACATTTGTGTTTTTCACGACAGCCAAGCAGGCGCTCTACTTGTCTTCTGATGGCGTGACCAAAACTCTGACACCAGTGGGGCCGTTTCCAAGCGTGGATTATGGCTCGCTCAAACTGACCTTGGGCGCGGCGGAACAATTGATTGCCGGAACGCGCTACCCGCAAGCGCGGGTGACGCAAGTGCTAGACGATGGCTATACCCGCGTGCGTCCGCTCGTGATCTTGCGGAGCTGTCAAACCCCGGATCAGTCAGCGGGATTATTTTAGTCTAAAACAATTGTTGCGATAACCAGACAATGCCAATGCCGATGGCCAAGAACGGGCCGAACGCGATACGGCACTGCCGATCGCTTTTTGGCAGGACATAGGCGAGCGCCGCGAGGCTGGCGATCAGGACAATAATCGGGAGCGCCCACGCGCCGCACCACGCGCCGCCCACGGCCAAGAGCTTGGCATCGCCCCGCCCGAGCCCGTCGCGTTTTCGAATGAGGCGGTAGATGACTTCGACGGCCCAGAAGACGCCATAGCCCAAGGCCGCGCCCAGCAGATGGATATAAAAATCATCGACTGTTCCAAAGGCCCAGACGAGCCCGGCGGCAAGCAACGGCAAAGTAATGAGATTGGGCAAGCGGTGTGTCGCCCAATCGATCCGCGCCAATTGGATAAGGGCCACGATTAAGATAATTCCGCTCAGAAATGTGACGGTTGTGAACATGGGTCAGCTTTATCCGAAAAGCCTTTGGACGGAAGCAGCAAAATCGGTCATAGGCGCCCTGTCTTCCATTCAGTGAATCGCCCCGTTCTTCAAAGGAGTCACGCATGTCCAACACGCCTAATCTCCTCGAACAACAAGATGGCTTTTCCAGCGATTATGAGGCGGAAAACCCGATTGTGTCGGCGCTTGATCTGTCGAGTGACGCAGAAGTTCGGGTCCGGCTCGAAGCCCTGCATCCGGCAGATTTCTCTGATTTTGTCGAAGAACTGACAGACGCGCAACGCGCGACTTTAATCGAACGCGCGCCGGAATTGATTACGGGTGAGCTTCTCGCTGAACTCGATGATGATGTTGTTGAGGATGTTCTGCTCTTGCTGGAACCGCACCTCATTGCCAATGCGCTGACCGAGTTGGACAGTGATGACGTCACCCAGATTATGGAGGAGATGGAGGACGCCCAGCGCGAAGATGTGCTGGGGGCGATGCAGCCCCTTGAGCGCGCCGAAGTCGAAGCGTCGCTGGCTTTTGATGATGAGACTATCGGTCGTCTCATGCAGCGCGAATTTGTGTCCGCGCCAGAGTTTTGGACGGTCGGCGATACGCTTGATCATATGCGCGAAACTGGTGAAGATCTGCCGGACGTTTTTTACAATGTTTATGTCGTCGATCCGCGCCTGCGCCCGATCGGGTATGTGCCTCTCTCAAAATTGATCCGAAAGTCACGCACGACCACACTCGCGTCCTTGATGAAAGAAAAGCTGGTCACGATTGACCAAAATCTTGATCAGGAAGACGCCGCTTATTTATTCGAAAAATATCACCTGATTTCCGCCCCCGTCGTGAATGCGGATGGCCGGATGGTCGGGATGATGACCGTCGATGATATTTTGGAAATTATCCAAGATGAAAACAAGGAAGATATTCTTGCGCTGGCCGGTGTCTCGGAAGCGGGGATCACAGATACAGCGTTTGAAACGGTCAAATCTCGCGCGCCTTGGTTGTTGATTAATTTGGGCACAGCGATCCTGGCCTCCTTGGTCATCGCGCGATTTGACTATGCGATTGAACAAATTGTCGCGCTCGCCGTTTTAATGCCAATTGTTGCCTCTATGGGCGGCAATGCCGGCACGCAGGCGCTGACCGTTGCCGTGCGCGGCCTCTCTGAGCGGGACCTGACGTCGGCGACAGCGTGGCGCGCGATCCGGCGTGAGGGCGTATCCGCCCTGATTATCGGCATTATCTTCGCCGTGGCGATGGCCGGGATTGCTTATGTTTGGTTTAAAGACTGGCGACTGGCTGGCGTGGCCTTCGCCGCTATGATTATCAATCATGTGTTGGCGGGTTTGGCCGGTATTTTGATCCCGCTGGGATTAAAGCGCGCCGGCGCCGACCCTGCGGTCAGCAGTTCTGTCTTTGTGACCACAGTGACGGATGTGGTCGGCTTTGCGGCCTTCCTCGGCTTTGCGGCCTTGATCCTGCTCTAGCCCCCTTTTGCGTTGCAGGGCGCTCTGCGTTAACGAATGGCTAACCATGAATGTCGGTGGGTCTCTCCTGTCAGGGGAATCGGCATAACCCTTGCAACTTGGATCGGGTGAACCGAGCAAGAGTGTATTTATGACACGAACATTGGCAATATCCGATACTGGTCTTCGCCTGATCAAGGCGTTTGAGGGCTATCGCCCAGACGACCGCACGCTTGTGACGGGAACCCGCGTCGTGGGTTACGGTCATCGACTAAAAACAGACGATGACCCGGTCCATATGTCCCGTGCCGATGCAGAAGAGCAATTGCTCGACGACTTGGAACCCATCGAAGAGGTTGTGAATGATGAAGTTCACGCGCCGCTAAGCCAAGGCCAATTCGATGCGCTGTGCTCGCTCGCCTTTAATATTGGCATCGACGCCTTTCGCGCGTCCGACATTGTTCGGGCGATGAATAATGGCCGCGTGCTTGATGCAGCCAATGGCTTTGATGTGTGGCGTAAGGCGACCGTTAACGGCAAAACCTATGTCGTTGATGCTTTGATGCGTCGCCGGACAGCCGAAAAATCTCTTTTCTTGCGCAATGAACCCGCCGTTCCGGCCCCTAGCGCTATGTTACAACCTCGGCCAGACAGCACGGCTCCGTTCGGCCCCACGGATGATGGATTGCCCAAAGTGACAGCCGCCACCGCCACCGGCGTGATTGATGCGGCGAATATCATCAACGCAGAACGGGTTGATCCTGTTGAAACACCCGTCGATATTCTTTCTTTGTCCGGTCTCGCCGCGCGGACGGACAAGCTCGATGAGACTTTGGATGACGTCGACCGTCACGCAGATGATGACGTCGAGAGCATGGATGATGACGATCTCGAACTCGAAGAGATCGACTTTGCCGATAATGATGTTGACGCCGATGACTCCGATTTTGCGACTGAAGACGCATTCGAAGATGAAGACGTGTTGATTGATGAGGCGGTGTCTGACGAAGATGACAATGCCGACGAAGATGACGAAGATGACGATGACGAATATGACGATGATCTGTTGGCGGACGACGACGCTTTTGATGACTTACTCAACGCGGACGAAGATGATGACGAATTGGATGAGACCGAATTGGACATTTCCGCTCTAATTCCCTCAGCCGAAATTGACATGATCGCGCAAGATGAGGCTGATCATGTCGAGGCTGATGATATGTCAGATGTCGTAAAGTCTGACGCTGAGGATGACCAAAATTCATCGGCTATCTCATCCGCCGCGACGTCACTCGGTGACCGGTTGAGCGCCTTGCTCGATTCTGACGAGGTGGAGACGAAAGAAAAAACGCTCGAATCTCTGCCGACATCTTTGCTCCAGCCTGTGCAAACAGAGCGTGAGATTAAGGCTAAAACCGTGGACGAGCTTTTATTGGACCAAGTGGATGATAGCTCGAGATCAAATCTTGTGTCCTTCCCGAAACGGGAACTAGTTTTAGAGGGCCCTATCGCCGCTGATCCGGTGTCGGTCGATACGATCCAGCCTGACACCGTTGCAGAGACAGGTGACATGCTGGTCATTGATGATCTGGCCGCGGATGATGTCATTCGCGCCAGTCGTGACCCGGAAAACCCTGTCTTTGATCCTGAAGGGGATCCGATTGAAAACGCAATGCGTTATCTTGAACGTCAGGCGAGTGAAAAGCAGGCTAAGAAATCTGGCGGCGGAATGTGGATTCCAATCGCATTAGGGGCATTACTCGTGGGCGCGAGTGCCGTTTTAATCGGTCGCGGTGCAACGCAAATGCTCTCCACATGGGGGCCAACAGCCGTCACGGCGGCGGCAATTACGGGCGGGCTGACTATATTGTTTGCGATTTACGCTGCGGCGCGCGGGCGGTCGACTTAGTCTCGAATTACGGTTTAATCCCAGTCTGGAACAGAGCGTGCCTAGCGCGGAGTTAACGCCTCGGTGTCAGAGATTTAATCCCTTTGTGAGATGCTGGGCGTTCAAAACCCGAGAGTATTTTCAAGGATAGACCGATGACTTCCCTCGACGCTGCTGCCACAATTATGGACGCCGATATTGTTGAGACCCCAGAGACGGAGGCGCCTGAACCCGTTGCAGCGACGATACTGGACGGCTGGTCCGAAGAACAGACAGCTTCGTTCCAAAAAGACATTCTCACGTTCCGTCATCGGCTCGAAGACACGGGTCTGTTTACGGACGCGGCTTTAATCGACCTGTTGGAGCGCCATCCCGCCAATATGTTGGATGTGTGCACGATGGGCGCTACAAATGACCCGCTTTACCCGAATAAGTTCAGGACAGGCGACTTTCGTGATGCGTCAGCCGCTGACCTCCTCGCGGCCGCAAAAGCGGGCTGTATTTGGATCAATGCCCGTAAGGCCATGAATATTCATGCCGATTATAATGCCGTGTTAAAACGGATGTATGGAGATTTGTCAGAAGCCACGGGAAATCGCGCCTTTAACGCCAATGGCGGTATCTTGATCAGTTCTCCTGTCGCGCGGGTGCCCTATCATTTTGATAAAACTGAAGTGATCCTCTGGCATGTCCGGGGGCAAAAAACCGTCCATGTTTGGCCGGTATCCCAAGACTTTATCCCTGATCGTGCCGTTGAAGCGACCTTGACCAATATGATCGAGGATGACCTGCCTTATACGGCCGCGTTTGAGGATCATTCCACCGTTTTGAAACTCCAGCCGGGGCAGGGCGCGACATGGCCGCTGAATGCGCCGCACCGGGTTGATAATGAAACCTTCTGCGTCTCTGTCACAACAGAATATTCGACGACGGAAAGCGCCACAAAAAACGCGGCCATGATGACCAATGCAACGCTGCGACGTTATTTCGGCATGAATCCCCTCTATGAACGCGATGGTGCCGTCGCCCGTCGACTAAAATCCATTGCAGGACGTGTTATCCGCAAGACACCTCTGGCCGTGAATACGACGGGAACCGACATGGTAACCTTCAAGATTGATGCATCTGTCGAGGGCTATGTCGTAAATGTGGAGCCGTTTGAGCGCAACTTCTAAGCGGGCCTGACCCTTAATATACTCCGTCCGTGTCGCCGCGCACATCGGGGCGTTTCCAGTGTCGCGTGACACGCACCTGCGAATATAGAGTCGAACCTTCGTGGATCATTCGGCATTAAAACGATTGAAATCAGGGGGTCTTAGGGCAAGTTCTCCTAATAATGCCGCGTTTCAACGTGTTTGCTTGTCTTGAGCTTACCTTGGCCAGTCTCCATCCTATGAACTAGATTTCCCGCAATAGTTTACTGACAAACTGTAGGAGCGATCCATGAGCGCTATTTTACACCTCGCGATTCCTGCGGGCGATCTCAGCCGCACCGTGAAATTTTATACGGATGTGCTCGGTTGCGCGCTGGGAAATGGCGAAGAGGGTCGGTGGGTTGATGTTAATTTTTGGGGCAACGAGCTGACCCTGCATCAGAGCAAAGAACAACTCCCAACGGTCCGGCATGACGTCGACATGGGGGCTGTGCTCGTTCCCCATTTCGGAATCCATCTCACCCAAGACGATTTTGACGCGGTCAAACACCGTATTGCTCTAGCGGGCCTGGATTATATTGATGCGCCGTACCGCCGCTTTAAAGGCGATAAATACGAACAAGAGACGTTCTTTATTGCGGACCCGAACAATAATGTTCTCGAAATCAAATGTATGGTGAACCCGCAGCTGTTGTTCCCAGAAGTCTGATTGCGTCACCAATTCGGTTTTCGTTTTTCTAGGAAGCTCGCGACGCCTTCGCGGCCTTCGTCACTGCGGAGGCATTGCGCGAAACTGTCGGCGGCGCGGTCGAGGGCCTCATCACGGCTCAAGGTCGCGCTCCCTAAGATCAGCGCTTTTGTCGCCGCATTCGCGCCCGGCGCGCATTTCATCACGCCTTTGCGAACTTGGGCGTCAATCGCGTCCAGATCATCGGTGACGTAATCGGCGAGTCCCAGACTGTGTGCTTCGGTGCCATCAAAGCGCGCGCCCGTCAGCATGATCCGCCGCGCCGTCGAGAGTCCGACGCGGCCGACGACAAACGGCGCGATCTGTGCAGGCGGAATGCCGATCATGGTCTCGGTCAGGCTGAATTTGGCGTCCGGTGTCGTCGCAATGACGTCGGCGCAACACATCAAGCCGAGCCCGCCCGCAATGGCCGCGCCTTCAACGAGGACAACCGTTGGCTTTGGTAGGTGGTTGAACGCATCCAGCATGGTGCCGATGCGGCGGTTGAACGCGGCGGTCTCCGCCAGCGTTTTCTGATCCGACTGATAGACCTGAAAGCTATTCAGATCCCCACCCGCACAGAAAAACCCACCGTGCCCGCGCATCGTGACGCCGCGTATGCTGGCGTCAGCGCCAATCTCAGCAAATGCCGCCATCAGCTCGTCAATCATGGCATCGTTCATCGCATTGCGTTTGTCCGGTCGGTTCAACCAGATTGTGGCCCAGCCGGATGCCCGGATAATTTCAAGAGTGTTCATAGGGCGCGCTTATTCCGTCTCCTCAGAATTGCCAAGGGGAGGGGCTTGCCAAGGGTGGAGGCGTGGGGTGGCATCAGGCCCTTAAAAGTTGAGTGCAGTCATCACGTAGCTGTTTACGTCAACGTCAACTTGCCAAACCGATCTCTGACCCGCAAAAGGACCTTAGATTAAAGATTTAAGCTAACTGGAGAACCCTCATGCGCGAAGCCGTCCTCGTATCCACTGCCCGCACCCCTATTGGTCGGGCCTATCGCGGGGCGTTCAACGCCACGCCGTCGCCCTCCCTCGCGGGCCACTGTATCGACCACGCGGTTGCGCGTGCCGGTGTCGATGGCGCAGAAGTCGGCGATGTTGTCATCGGTTGCGCCATGCAGCAAGGTGTTCAGGTCACAATCGGCCGTAATGCCGTCCTCGCGTCCAAACTCCCCGTCACTGTGCCCGCGATGAGCGTGGATCGTCAGTGTTCATCCGGCATGGTCGCCATTGGCATTGCAGCGCGTAAAATTATGTGCGGCGAAATGGATATCGCGATTGGTGGCGGTGTGGACAGCATTTCTATGGTCCAAACCCCAGAAATGCGCGTTGCAGCCGATCCACAAGTGGTCGCGAATCACCCAGCAGCCTATATGGGGATGTTGCAGACGGCTGAAATCGTCGCGTCCCGTTACGGTGTGTCGCGTGAGCGGATGGACGAATATGCATTCATGAGTCAGCAACGCACACACGCCGCGCAAGTCGCAGGCAAGTTTGACGCTGAAATCGTGCCGTTCGCATCGACCATGAAGGTCATGGATAAAGTGACGAAGGAAATTTCCGAACACGCCGTGACGCTGGAAAAAGACGAAGGCAACCGCCCGTCAACAACGCTCGAAGGTCTGCAAGGTCTGAAACCTGTTTTGGGTCCCGATAAAACGATCACAGCTGGTAACGCCTCACAACTGTCTGACGGCGCGTCTGTGTCGGTCTTGATGGATGCAAAAACGGCTGAGAAGCGCGGTCTGGAGCCCCTCGGCTACTATCGCGGCATGGCTGTTGCGGGTCTTGAGCCTGACGAAATGGGCATTGGCCCGATCTACGCCGTGCCAAAGCTTCTTGCCCAAGCCGGTCTGAAAATGAGTGACATTGATCTGTGGGAACTCAACGAAGCGTTCGCCGTGCAAGTCCTGTATTGTGCTGAAAAGCTCGGTATTCCGATGGAAAAACTGAACGTCAATGGCGGCGCGATCTCGGTCGGTCACCCGTACGGCATGTCCGGCGCCCGCATGAGCGCACACGCGCTGATCGAAGGCAAACGCCGCGGCGCGAAATATGTGGTCAGCACCATGTGTATCGGTGGCGGCATGGGCGCAGCGGGCTTGTTCGAAGTCGCATAAGAAAAACTGTCCCCGGCATTTACTGCCGGGGTCTTTAAAGCCTGGTTCAATTTAGATGGAGACCCCGGCAGTAAATGCCGGGGACGTGTTCTCTATCACATCCATAGTTCCTCATCCCATCATCTTGCGCGCTCCGGCGCGTAAGAATAGCTAATTTACCAACACATTACCCAAAGGCGTTTCATGTCAGTTGAGTTCAATAATCGCGTAGCCATTGTCACAGGCGCAGGCGGCGGCCTGGGTCGATCCCATGCACTCGCGCTGGCCGCACGCGGCGTTAAAGTTGTCGTCAATGATCTCGGCGGGTCTGTTGACGGCACGGGCGGATCGGAAACGATGGCGCAATCTGTCGTCAAAGAAATCGAAGCGATGGGCGGCGAAGCGATGGCCAATGGCGCCAACGTCACGAAACAGGACGAAGTTGAGGCGATGGTCGCTGAAACGATCGAGCGGTTTGGTAAGGTCGATATCCTCGTCAATAATGCGGGTATCTTGCGTGATCGCTCCTTCTCCAAAATGACAATGGAAGATTGGGATCTGGTTGTCGCTGTTCACCTGAAAGGCTCCGCGACCTGTACCAAGGCTGTGTGGAACCACATGAAAGAGAATAAATACGGTCGCATCGTCATGACGACAAGCTCGTCCGGCATGTACGGTAACTTCGGCCAGACGAATTACGGTGCCGCGAAAGCGGGCTTGTCAGGCTTTATGCGCACGCTTTGCTTAGAAGGCGCAAAATACGATATTCGCATCAACACGCTCTCGCCTACAGCGCGGTCACGCATGACCGAAGGCTTGATGCCCGAAGAGATTTTGGCGCAGCTACGGGTCGAACCCGTCTCCCAAGGCCTTGTCTACCTCGTCTGTGATGACGCACCGAACCGCGTCATTCTAGCGGCGGGCGCGGGCGGTTATGCTCTGACCAAAGTGTTCGAAACCCAAGGGATTAACCTGTCCGAAGGCAATGCGACGGCTGAAAATGTCGAGGCGCATTGGGGCGCGATTGCGTCCAATGAGGGTATGGAAGAGTATACGAATGGCGGGCAGCAGGGCGCGAAGTTCCTCACCCGTATTGCTAATAAGGAGTTTGCCAAATGAGCGAGACCAATCTGGACACCTTTCGCGGTGAAGTCCGCACTTGGCTAGAGGCGAATTGCCCCGAGGAAATGCGCACGCCGATGCAAGGCGATTGGGATGTGTGCTGGGGTGGCCGCAATTTTAAATTCCAATCAGACGCACAAAAAGTCTGGCTTGAACGTATGGCAGCCAAGGGCTGGACCGTGCCGACATGGCCAAAAGAATATGGTGGCGCTGGCCTTACGCGTGCGGAGGAAAAAGTTATCTTGTCCGAAATGCGCAAGATTAATGCGCGCTCACCATTGACGAGCTTCGGCATTTGGATGCTTGGCCCCGCACTGCTGAAATTTGGTAATGAAGCGCAAAAGGCGGAACATTTGCCGCAAATAGCGCGCGGTGAAATTCGCTGGTGTCAAGGCTATTCCGAGCCAAACGCCGGGTCCGATCTGGCGGCGCTCGCAACCAAAGCGGAAGACAAGGGCGATCACTGGATCGTCAATGGCCAGAAGGTTTGGACCTCCTATGCCGATCAAGCCGATTGGATTTTCTGCCTCGTTCGCACAGATAATACTCAAGGGAAGCATTACGGTATTTCCTTCGTCCTCTTCGACATGGAAACACCGGGCGTTGAAGCCCGTCCGATCAAGCTGATCTCTGGGCGTTCGCCGTTCTGCGAAACGTTCTTTGACGATGTGAAGGTTCTAAAAACGAACCTTGTTGGCGAAGAAAACAAAGGTTGGACGATTGCTAAATACCTCCTGACGCATGAACGCGAAGGTATTGGTGGTGGCAATAGCTCCATGCGTCCATTGCACGAAGTTGCAGCGATGAGCTTGGGACTGGATGAGATGGCGCGTCTATCCGATCCAGTTCTTCGCACGAAGATTGCCGAAGCGGAGATCGATGAGTGGGCCTTTAACCTGACAATGTCGCGCAAACTCGCCGAATCCAAAGCCGGACAGAGCATGGGTGCGGATAGTTCCATGCTGAAATATTACGGCACAGAACTGAACAAGCGGAAGTTTGAATTGATGATGGACGCCTCCGGCCATGATGGTCTGGAATGGGAAAGCGATCGTTCACAAGACGGTAAGCTGGCGCGCAGTTGGTTGCGGACGAAAGCAAATTCGATTGAAGGCGGGACATCCGAAGTGCAGCTTAACATTATCAGTAAGCACATTTTGCAATTGCCGGGCGCGTAGCCTCCGCAATCGACCTGGGCGGTCGATTGCCGCGGAGTAACGCAAACAAAATGAGCAGATGGCCGTTATGCGGCCACATCAAAAACCGATAGACGTCCCGGCCGTAAATACCGGGGACGAACATATTTTAAAGGAGCCACCGATGGCCCTAGTTCTGAACGAAGATGAAGTCATGCTCCGCGACACGGCGGAAGGATTTTTTGCGACTAAAGCGCCGATCAAAGCGCTGCGCACCTTGCGCGATACGAACGATGAGACCGGGTTTGACCGGACGCTTTGGTCCGAGATGGCCGACATGGGTTTTGCCGGAATCGCCATTGGTGAAGACCATGGCGGGGTTGATATGGGCTTTCAGGCGGCCGGTTTATTGGCGGAACAAATGGGACGCAATCTGACCGCGTCGCCTTTCCTGTCTACCGCCATCCTCGCGGCGACCGTGTTGCGCGAAGCCGGGTCTGATGACCAAAAAAATACATGGCTCCCCAAAATCGCCGCAGGCGAAACCATTATGGCCGTCGCGCTGGATGAGGGCCCGAAACATAATCCGGCCGGCATCGAAACCACAGCGGTAAAATCGGGCAACGGCTTTAAACTCAATGGCTCGAAAGCAATGGTCATTGACGGTCACGCAGCGGACACGTTGATCGTGGCGGCAAAAACGAATGACGGTTTAGCCTTCTTCCTCGTTGATCCGAAAGCCAAAGGGGTTGCGATTGAACGCACCATTATGGTCGACGCTCACAATGCGGCGCGGATCGATTTGGATGACGTCGAAGTCGATGGCGACGCGCTAATCGGTGAAACCAATTCTGAAGATGCGCTGCGTAAAGTTCTCGCCGCAGGTCGCGGTGTTGTCGCGGCCGAGCTGTTGGGCGCGGGCGGTGAAGCTTTCCGCACGACGGTTGAATATATCAAAGAACGCAAACAATTTGGCGTCCCTGTCGGGAGCTTCCAAGCCCTCCAACACAGATCTAGCCACCTTTATACCGAGTTGGAAATTTCTCGATCCGCAGTTCTTGGCGCGCTTAGCGCTCTGGACGCAGGGGATCCGAAAGCGGATCGCTATTGTTCTATGGCGAAATCTAAATTGGGTGACGTCGCGAAACTTGCCGCCCTCGAAGGCGTACAAATGTTCGGCGGTGTCGGCATGACAGATGAATATGATATCGGCCTGTTCTTAAAGCGTGTGCGCGTGCTGCAAGAATTACTTGGCGATGCTGCCTATCACCAGAATGAACACGCTAAAGCGAATAAGTTTTAGAATGACTGTCCCCGGCATTTCTTACCGGGGCCTTTATTGAAATCAGCGTTCAGGGTTGCGAAGACAACTTGGTCCACAAAATATCCCGGCAATCAATGCCGGGGACAAACCTAAGAGGGAGAGTGAATATGCCAGCTATAAAAGTTAGCGAAATTGCCGGAAAAATCGGCGAATCTATGGGAACATCCGATTGGATTGAAGTCGGTCAGGAACGCATTAATCAGTTCGCTGAATGTACGGGCGATCACCAGTTCATCCATATTAATCCTGAGATGGCGAAAATGACGCCATTCGGCACGACTATCGCTCACGGTTTTCTCACCTTGTCGCTTATTCCATTGATGAGCGAGACCGCGGGCGCGTCAGTTGAAGGCGTGCGCATGGGCGTGAATTACGGTCTGAATAAGCTGCGCTTTATTACGCCAGTCAAGAATGGAAAAAAGGTGCGCGGTCACTTTAAACTGACGGGTTATGACGAAAAATCTCCGGGCCAGCACTTGCTGACTCAAGAAATCACGGTCGAGATCGAAGGCGAAGATAAGCCTGCACTCGTCGCGGAAACTCTCACCCTTCTGTTTACATAAGGTTGCCCATGATTAGCGTCGAGGAATTCGCAAAACAGGCCGACGCATGGTTCGCGGAGCATACGCCCCGCGAGGTGCCCTTCATGATGCCATTGACCTTTATGGAGGTCGGCACAGATGAACAGTTCGACTTCCTCCGCGATTGGCAGAACAAAGTCCATGCCGCCGGGTTCCTCGGCGCGCATTGGCCGGAGGCCTATGGTGGCGGCGGGCTTACGCAGGCCCATCAAGACGTAGCCACTCGCGCGATGCGCAAAAACGGCGCGCCGATCATGCTCAATGCGATTGGTATTGGCTGGGCCGGGCCGCTCATTCTCGATACGGGGTCAGAAGACGAAAAGCGGCGCTACTTGCCCGGTATTCTGTCGGCTGACGATATTTGGTGCCAGGGCTTTTCTGAGCCCGATAATGGGTCTGATTTAGGAAATGCCCAACTCAAGGCTGTCAAAGACGGCGATGAATATGTGCTCAATGGGTCTAAAATTTGGACGACGCAGGGCAATTACGCGAAATATATGATCCTGCTAGCGCGGACCAATATGGACGCGCCGAACAAATATGCCGGCTTATCTTTCTTCCTATCCCCGATGCGGATTCCCGGTGTGGAAACAACGAAAATCCGTAAGCTGACAGGCGAATTCGGCTTTACGCAAACCTTCTTCACAGACGCGCGCATCTCTGCCGACTGCCTGATGGGCGAAGAAGGCGAGGGCTGGAAAGTCGCCATGCGTACACTCGAATATGAACGGGGAGCGCGAAAGGGCGAAGCGGGCGGTTATACGATTAGCCAGACAAACCCACTCGAAGTGGTCGACTTAGCGAAACGCGCTATCCGCAACGGAAAGCCTGCGCTCGAAGACCCTGTGATGCGCGACCGCCTCGTCACGCAAATGATCGAAGCCCAAGCGATGATGGCGAACCGGGAGCGCGCGAAAATTGCGCCTCTCGTGAGCGAAAACCCGTTCGCCCTTCCGGTGCTGAGCAAGTTGCAATTCACGGAATATGCGCGCGTCACTGGTGAACTCGCGCTCGAACTCGAAGGCGCGCAGAGTGGGTATTATGTCGGCGAACGGGCCAGCCGCGAAGATGGCTATTGGCAGCGATCTTACCTCAACGCGTTCTCGGCCACGATTGGCGGCGGCACGTCGCAAATCCAACGTAATATTATTGGGGAGCGCGTTCTTGGCCTTCCCAAAACGAAATAGGGCCAGACCACATGACCCAACATCTCGCAAAAATTGCCCTGACTGACATGCAAGCGGAGTTGCGCGATCAAGCGATGCGCTTCTGCGCTGATAAAAGCCCGATTGCAAAAGTGCGGTCACTCTTAACCGACGATCATGGGTTTGATGCGGCCGTCTGGGCGGAAATGGCGGCGCTCGGCTGGCTCGGAATAGCCATTCCAGAGGACTATGAAGGTCTTGGGCTCGAGCTGGCTGATTTGGTTCCCGTTGTAGAAGCCATGGGCAAACATCTCATGCATTCGCCGTTCGTCTCCACCACATTAGCGGCGCAAGCGATCTTAGCAGGCGGATCAGACGCCCAGACGGCGCTTTGGTTGCCGAAGTTGGCGTCCGGCACTGTCGCAACAGTGGCACTATTTGAACCGACGGGGGCGTGGGATTTGAATGCTGTCGAAGGCCAGACGAAGACGTTCGTTATGGACTTGGATGCGTCTGAGCTCATCGTCACGACCGTGAAATTTGAGGGGCAAACGCGCTTAGCACTGATCCCACGCGACCGTATTACCGCGCGGCGCGAAACGATCATCGACGAGATGAAACGGAGCTATACGTTCGAGGTTCCGGATGTCACGGAATCAGACCTGATGCCCGCAAAAGACGCGGTCACTGCGTTAGAGCGGATTGAGCTGGTGGCGAACCTGTTACAAGCAGCCGAGCTTTCCGGCGCCGCAATGGCCTGTATTGACTACACAGTCGACTATCTCAAAACGCGCAAGCAATTCGGCAAGGTAATCGGGGCGTTCCAAGCCCTAAAGCACCCCACTGTTGATGCGTTCGTTGATGCAGAAGGCGCGCGCTCTCTGTTGTATGCGGCGGCGACCCATTGCGAAAAACAGGGGGAGGGTGAAATTGCGGTGCGTATGGCCAATGCCAAGGCGGAAGGCGCACTGTCCTTTGCGGCAGACCGGTCTATTCAATTTCATGGCGGCTTTGGGTTCACCTATGATTGTGACGCGCAGCTCTATCGCCGGAAAGCGATGTTTGCGGCCTCACAGTTCGGGGATGCGGCTTTCCACCGAGCGCGTCTTGCTGAGTTGTTGCTCTGAGGTAGCCGAGGGTTTCGGATCGATTTTGCCATATAGTTCAAGACTGAACCGCTCGCCCCAAAATATTTTGCCCAAGCCCCGTGACGCCAAAGCTAGATATTTTACCGATGCGGGCTTTCGTAGACTCGCTGTGAGCGCATAGGCGAGCCCGTAGACAACGGTTTGAATACTGCCTGTCATCATAAAATAAAGAATGCCGGGCACGCCGGATAGGCCACGGCTGGCATGAATGCGGGTCGGCCCTTGGCCGAAACCAAAGTTCCGCGACCGAATGTAGCTGGCCTGTGTCCGGCGTTCAGGCACAATTTCTTGACAGGTGGCCGTCGGTGTCCAAGCTACGCGTGTGCCATGCAGTCGTAGATAATCGAACAAGATATCATCTTCACCCCCGCGCTTATTCAGATCAATATCGAATGGGGGCGACGGCATATTGCAATGGTCAAGATCTAACAAACAACCGCCTGCGCCCAATGTCGTTTCCACAAGTCCTTCGTCATTCTTGTCAAGGAGCCGCGAGAATAGAGGTTGCATGTAAGGATTACGGACGTCGTCTGGATTGGGCATAATCGCAACAGTTGGGCCGAAGACAATTCCGGCGTCATATTTTCGCGACGTGGCCAAAAGTTCGGCCAGCCATTCAGGGGAGGCAAGCATATCATCATCTAAAAATGCGACGAACCGTGTCTCTACGACAGCCATGGCCGCGTTGCGGGCATTTGACAGTCCGGCGTCAGAGACATGGACATAGGTGATAGGGTTTTTGAAAAGGCTGGAAAGGGACTCGATGAGACGGCGTTCTTGTGGCGTCGGATTATTGTCGACGACAATGATCTGCACCAAATCTGCGGCAATACGTTGGGTGCACAGGCTTTTAATCGCGTTGGACAGTCCGAGTGACCTCTGAAAGGTTGGAATCACGACGCTGACAGCTTCGTTTTTCCGAAAATCTAAAGTGTCGATTTTTTCCACGTCGTTCTCTTTTGACCAAATAATAAGAGGGCTTTTGTATCAAACGCGCACGCAGCAGATTTCCTACGCGAAAAGCTTAAATTTTTAGGTCAATCAGTCGTCAGATTCTGGGCGGGCCTCCCGAAGTTGCTCTTGCAGCGCAACTTGCCGTGCACGTGTCATAGAATAGCGGCGATAGGCCGACCAAGCGAGGGCCGCGAGTCCCAGATTAATGGCAATAGAATAGATCGCGAGCGTCCGCGTTGCCTCTATTCCGACTTCGCTCGGTAAGGCGGCTTCGGGCAGGTCAATGAGGGTAAGCCCAATCGTCGCCAGCACCAGTCCAGCAGCAAAGGCCAATTTATTAGCGAAGGTAAAAGCCGCGAACAGGAGCGCTTCGCGTTTGCGCCCTGTTTCCAAAGTCACCAAGTCGGAAACATCGGCCATCATGGAATAAGACAGGATCAAGGATCCGACCATGCCCGCATAGCCAAACCCGCTACTCACGGCAACGAGCACGAGGAGCGCGGTAGATCCAGCCGGCGGTGTCAGACCAAATAGATAAAGCGCAAACGGGAGCGAAAAAGCCAAGCCAAATGTCCACGTCAACCACATCGCAGCCAACCGCTTATCGCGACGCCGAGAGAGCCATCCCGCAAATACTGCCGCAGGAACAATAACGAGAAACGGAACCAGTGACGCGATCAGCTTTTGCACCTGATCAAAATGCCACACGTAAACGCCGACAAACAGCGTCAGCTGGCTGATCGCGGAATAAAGCGTGACGAGGACGGAAAATCCGAGGGTTAAGGTCCGAAATTCTGGAAACTGAAACGCTTTGGCGATTTCGCGAAAGGCGTGATGCCACGGCAGGCCGGGTTCCCAATTTCGTGGTTGCGTTGCGGCAATTTGATTGCGTGTCCCGAGGGTCATGAGCAAGGCCGCGACAATCGCGATCCCGCCGAGTGTCATCGCCATGGGCGCATATCCGGGTTCATATAACATGCCATCTTCGAGACCCTCGCGGTCAGGCAGAAAGATCATAAAGCCGAGAATAAAAACCAACAGATTGAAGATGTTTTCGAAAATTGTCCGGGTTCCGACGATGGACGTGCGTTCGTCATAATTATTGCTCATATCGGCGGCGAGGGCGAAATAAGGGACCGTATAGCCAGTAATGAAAACGCGCGTTGCGATCATGAATGTCGCCATCCAGAAGAACAGCATCGTGTTGCTCATGCCGTCCGGCGGGCTGAACAGCAGTGTCAATGCAATCGCGGTTGGAATACTGGACATCAGGATCCAGCCATGCCGCCGACCCCAGCGTTTAGACCGGGTATTGTCGCTAATTTGCCCCATGACCGGATCGGAAAATGCATCGATCATCAACGCCAAGAAGGTCGCGGCCATGACCTGCCATTCTGGCAAGCCTAAAACATTGGCGAAATAGAATAAAAAGAAGAAGTGGAAGAGCATATTCTTCGCACTAATCAGACCATGTCCGACTCCGTAACTGATCCGGTTTGTGACGCTTGTTTGGTTCTTCCCCATCTATGGTTCATGACCCGACAGACTACGGCTGTCTACACTTTGGAACGAGTTACCGCGTAAAGCATTTGTATCGTTATTGGAGAGCGTTACGAACGTCCAAATGCGACTAATTTTGACAACCCTTTCGATTGCGATCTTAGCTCTTGGGGCAACGTCAGCCTATGCCGATCCGGTCAAGGTTGTTTACGCGAAATCTGTGACGGACGAGGTCCAAGACCAGGTCGCGGAACGTCTGCCCGATGAACCGGCAGCAGACGGGCCCTTGCATGCCAGACGGCAAGGCCGCCGCGCCAAAAAAATCGTCGAAGGTGTGTTGAATGCCTACGGTTATTTTGACCCTATGGTGACGGTTTCGGTCGTTGGTGAAGGTGACTTGGCCCGCGCTGAAGTGACAGTTGATCCGGGGGTGCTCTTTGCTGTGCGACGCCTAATCATCCGCTATGATGGCCCGCCGCCGCGTGTGGAGGATCAGGAGCAGGCCAACGCCGCGATCAGTCTCCAACCCGGGATGCCCGCGGTTGCAGCTCAAGTTCTGGATCAAGAGCGCCAAATTGGGGCGAAGCTAAGAAACCTCGGCTATCCTTATGCGCAAGCGACAGGGCGCGAAATCATTGGCGATAAAGAGGGTAAGACGATTAGCGTGCGCTATTCTGTGAGCGCAGGGCCGCGTGTCAGATTTGGCGACACGGTATACCCGGACAATATCCGCACCCGAGAGAGTTATCTCAAACGGATCGACCCGACGGAAGAAGGCACGCTATATGATCCGGCGCAGCTAGCGCTTTATAACTCTCGTCTGTCCGAAACACGGTTGTTCAAAACGTCGATTGCGAAACTGAGCGATGAGCCTCTCGCCGTTGACGCGGAAGGAACGGAAACGCGAAACGTTGAATTGCGGCTTGAAGAACGTAAACGGAATACGATCACACTGGGCGCAGGGTATGACACGTCTGAGGGGTTTGGGGTCGACGCAGAGCTACTCCGTCGAAATTTGACGCGGCGGGGGGATTTGCTTGTTGCGACGGCCCGTGCGGCGGAACGCGAATATGGTCTTGATCTGGTATGGCGCCGTCCGAACGAGCTGGGATATGGCAAAGGGCTAAGCCTCTTTGGGTCAGTCGCAGACGAAAATACGGATGCGTTCGATCAACAGACCGGTAAGATCGGCGTGGGGCTGGAAATTATCAAAGGCCCTCAATTTCAATATAGTTATGGGGCTGAGGCCCGTTATATCCGGCAGTCGGGTGAAAGTGATCGTCGTGATTTCCAAGTCTTAAATTTGAATGGATCGGTGCTCATTGATCGGTCTGACTCGCTCCTCGATCCGCGTAAGGGGTGGCGCGCAGAGGGTCGATTGAAACCAACCTATTCTTTTTCCCCCGACGGGCCAGATGTGCCCTATATTCGGGCGCAGGTGCAGGGTCGCGTATACCTTCCGCTCACATCAGATAGTCGATATGTTGCGGCCGCGCGGTTGCGGCTGGGGACTTTGGTCGGAGCGACGGTCGATAATGTACCGGGTGAAGATCGGTTTTATTCCGGCGGCGGCGGTTCGGTCCGTGGCTATGCATTCCAAGGGATCGGCCCGTTTGACGATGATGATGTGCCCCTGGGTGGGCGGAGCCTTACGGAGGCGAGTATCGAAGGTCGCGCGCGCATTACGGATACAATCGGCGTTGTTGGCTTTCTTGACGCGGGTAATGTTTCCAATACGGAATATCCTGCCTTGGATAATTTCCGGCTCGGGGCCGGTGTGGGTCTTCGCTATATGACTCCCGCGGGACCGCTTCGCTTCGATATCGCGACGCCCCTCAACCCGTCAGACAGAGACGAGTCGGTTCAAGTTTACATCTCAATTGGGCAGGCATTTTGATGTCGGATCGTGTGACAAACAAGTGGCCGAAGCGGATTGGTTTGACCTTGCTAGGTGTGTTCGCCGGTCTGATCATCGCCGTGCTTACGCTCATGCTTTTGCTGCAAAGCGGACCGGGCAGAAATTTCGTCGAATCCCGTATTGAGGGCATGGAAATTGTTGGGCAGACGGTTGAACTCGAGGGTTTAACTGGCTCGGTCTTGGGCAGCTTCGGAATTGATCGTATCACCCTAAAGGGCCGGGACGGACCCTGGCTTGTCGCGCGTGACGTGCGTGTGGATTGGGGGCCGCGGGCGCTGCTGTCCAAAACGTTAAATATTGATAGCGTTCGCGTCGGGGAACTTGATGTTTTGCAGCGCCCGATATTGGTGCGCGGTGAGTCTGGTGGCGACCCCGCCATCACAAATTTTGTTATAAAAGGCATCGACCTGCCGGATGTCAGCGTCGCGGAAATACTCTTTGGGCAGGCGATCAACCTGTCCGCGTCGGGCAATTTTCTCCATGACCCCGACGGCGGAGGCGCTGTGATCTCTGCGACCTCAGATAAAGGCGATATAGTTGCGACGAATTTGATCTGGTCGCGTTTATTGGTTTTGAGCGGAGACGCCCATATCGAAGGCGCGCCGGGCGGGTTGCTGGCGGGGTTGCTCCGCTTAGAGCCGGGTCAACGTGTGACCGCGGATGTATCAACCCAATCGCAGCAGACGACAGTCAGCGCTAAAATTGACGGGATTGATTTTGCCAATCTGACGATTGAGCGCGGCCAGTCATCTGCCTCTGTCGTCGGGTCAATCGAGCCGTCCCGATTACCCCCGTTAGAGCGTATCGCCCCGTATCTGGGCGGCACAACACACATTGATGCGGTGCTGCCGCTTGACCAAGGCGCGCGAGCGAGCCTGACGCTGCGTTCCCCGCGCCTTATTTTAGAGGCCACAGGCGAGCGCCGGGGCGATACCATCGTGCTGGACCGTGTGATGTTAAATGCAGCTGATCCGCTTCAGCCGTTAGAATTGGACGGCATAGCCATCGGACGGATCATTGCCGAAGGTCGTGGAGTGATCGGCGAAGTTTATGAATTTGATGGGACGATAGAAGGCACGACCCTTCATTATCAAAATTACCACGTTGACCGACTGACGGGGCCGATCATTTTAAGTTTTTCTGATGGGGTTCTTGGGTTTGATACCGCTCTACGTGGACACGCATCGCAATCGGCGATGACCAGCGTCAGCGGCGCGAAATTAGTGGCGAAGGGGACGGTAAATCTGTCGGGCCGTACCTTAGCTCTGACGCAAGCGGATATAAATTTGCCCGGACTCGCCGTGCGCGGGCAAGGGAAAATCGGTTACGGCGCCAGCAAAACGGCTGATTTTACCGGGCGTTATGACATGAATACGGCCCTGTTCAGAGACGGCCCCAGCGCGACACTGACGGGCCGGGCGACTGTTAAACAGACGGCCAAGGGCCCTGTCGCTGAGCTGTCTGGACAGGCTCAGAACATTGCAAACATTCCGAACGCCGCAGAGCCATTGGTCGTCGGCGGCCTCACTTACACGGCGCGTGTGCAGTTCGAGCAAGGCCGGATTGTCGTGCCGCGTTTTACAGCGAAGACGGAGCGGCTGACAGCCTCAGGCACGGGGCGTTGGCAAGGCGGGCGCCTGTCCTCGGATATTCAATATCGGGTTGATCAATATGAATTTGGCGCCGTGTCGGCTGATAATGTCTCTGGAACGGCCAATCTATCAGGTCCGCCCCGCGCTCTGGCGTTCGAAACCAATCTCATCACATCGACGTTGAAATCCGGGGCTCTGAATGTGGCGGACGCTGCTCTCTCTGCCGTGGGAACGTATTCGGACGGTGTCATAGCGCTTTCGGGGATATTGGCGGGGGACAGCGCGCAAGGGCGGGTGCAAACGCAAGCGGACATTCGTCTGGCCAATGGCGGTTGGGACGTGACCGCATTAGACGGCTCTTTGGGGACCTTTAAGGCCACCGGAAGTCTATCGGGAACAGGGTCGGATATTGCGTCCATTCATGCCGATCTTGTGCTGTCTGGAACCAGCGATCTCATTCCGGCAGAATCTATGGCCGCGAATGTTTTAATCAGCGATTCTAAAGTTGATATAGATGCCACCCTGAACGGCGTCACAGCCGGGCCGTTGCAAAACGGGACCGTTCATATCCTCGCCCAAGGCCCGCGCGAAGCGGTCACTTATCAAGTGGACGCTGAGGGCACGACGATCATCGAAAATTTGGAGCGCCCCCTCAATGCGCGCGCCAACGGACTGGTTGACCTGAGCGATAGCGCCTTCGCGTCCCAGACGGACTTTGATGTCGCGATCAGCGATTTGGCATTAGCCGGGACTGCGTCCGTGCAGCGTGCAGAGACGGGGTGGGACGCCGCAATCAACGCGACCGGACTTGGCGGGGCGTTCACACTGGTGCTAGACCCGACCGAGGCTGGGACGCTCTCCTTTAAGCTTGAGCGACTGTCTGTCCCAAAGCTGGCTCGGCTCATCGGACGTCCAGCGACGGAAGGGACTATCTCTGGGCAAGGCCGCTTTGCCATTATCGCCGATCATATCGAAGGCACAGCCCGGGTCAGTTTAGACGATTTACGCAGCCCAATTAGTGATTCAGAGCCGATCACAGTCGCAATCAATTTAAGCTTGGCCAATGAGCAGCTCGCTTTATCTTTGGGGGCAACAGAGGGCGGTCTATCTGGACAAGCCCGACTTGCAGGGGCCGTCGACACGTTCCCTCGCGCGCCATTCCTTCTCTATCCGCCGGCAGTTCCCTTGTCCGGTAGTGCCGATCTTCGCGGTGAAATTGGCCCGATTGTCGAAATTTTTCTGCCGCCTCGTACCAATGTCGCAGGACAAATTGAGACGGATATACAGTTTACCGTGCCGTCAACGCGCACCGGTCTACAGGGGCATATCGCCTTATCGGACGGTGTGTTTGAACAGGGCGCACTCGGCTTAGAGTTGATCGATATTACCGTGTTGGCAGAGCTATCGGGGCAAACCATTACCGTGCCGCGCGTATCGGCGCGGGGGCGCGATGGTGGGACGTTGGAAGGGTCTGGCCGCATGGGTCTGGGCGAAGGGACGGGGACGGTTGATATCAAAGCTGAGAAGTTGCGTGTGATGTCACGCCGCGAAGGGCAAGCCGAAGTGAGCGGAACGCTCGATATATCGCGGACGACGGCGTTGCTTCGGTTGGGCGGTATGTTGCGCGTGACCGATGCCGACCTCAATATCGCGCGCCTCCCGAAACCCGGGTTGCCGACGTTAGAGGTGGATTTTGGGGAACAGACGGCTGAGGAAGAAACTCGAAGCTTTGCCTCAACTGCGACAGAAATTGACGTTCGCATTGTCTCGGATGGTCGGATTAACGTGCGCGGTCGGGGCCTGAATGCCGCGATGAACTTAGACGCTGCGATTCGAGGTCCGTTTGATGCACCCGTCGTGACAGGACAAATGTCGATTGAACGCGGCCGGTTTGATTTTCTCAGCAAGCGATTTGAATTTCGCGAAAGCGTCGTCACCTTGCGCGAAAATATCTTGCAATCACGCCTGTCCTTAGAGGCCGTTCGACAAACGTCTGAGTTGACGGCCGTCGTCGCCATTACGGGTACGTTGGAACGGCCTGAGATCAAACTGACGTCCGAGCCTAATTTGCCTGAAGACGAGGTTTTGTCGCGCATTCTATTTGGCCGGTCCCCGACACAGCTTACAGCCATTGAAACAGCGCGACTTGCCGCTGCGATCGGCCAACTATCCGGTGGGTCCGGGTTTGATTTGTTTGGCACACTTGAGAATGCCATTGGACTGGATACGCTGGAAATTGGTCAGAACGACACGGGGCAAACGCAACTGACGACGGGTAAATACCTGTCAGACAATGTTTATCTGGAGATCCGCTCAGCGGCCGAAGGTAGCCCCGGAGTTGCGGTTGAATGGCAAGTTCGAGAGAATATTTCGTTAGAAGCAGAAACAGTGCCAAACGAAAGTCAGCGCCTCACTGTGCAGTGGAAAAAAGATTTCGACTAAGTGGTCTGGGGTTTTCTCCGTGATTGACAATCAGGCTAATAAGCCGGGTTTTAAACCGAATTTGACCCTCTCGCTGAACCTATAAAGCGATAACTCCTGCCGAATTCGAAGGCGAACTTGGAATAGAGCAGGGCGCTCACACTTACGCCGCCTATCAGAGGCCATGTCGATGGATAGCCGGCGGTGCGCGTCGGTCGGTCTACAAGACGCATGACGAATACACGCAGCGGGCCCTCTAATCCGGAATCCCTATAATCCGGAGCACAGTAAAGTGAGCCGAAACAAAGACCTGAGATCAGGTGTTACCGAAGTATCGTTGTAAGGGAAGGGTTTGATAGCCCCTGTGTGGCTCCGCAAGCAGGACTCGAACCTGCGACAAGCTGATTAACAGTCAGCTGCTCTACCAACTGAGCTATTGCGGATCACCACACAGGGTAGGCGCGCTATATAGCGCGCGTTCCGCACACCTCAAGCCGTTTTTGCGTCTCAACATGTGAAAGTTTCAGCGCCGACGAACCCAGTGTGGATAAGCCAAAAAAAAGGGCGCCGAGGCGCCCGTAGGTATTAGGTGAATGGTGGGTGTCTTGGTGAGACAAGATTGTGGTAAACGAACAGGGTAAATAAATGCCTAATGACGGCATTTTGCTTTGTCGGCAGTGTTTGCTAAGATCAGCATATGAAAACGATCACAACTTACGCGGACTTCTGGCCTTACTACCTGCGCGAACATGCCCAGCCGTCAACACGCGCGTGGCATTATGTCGGCACCGCTGCAGCCTTGATCGTGCTCATCGCCGTTATCGTGACTGGAAACTGGGTGTTTTTACCGCTCGCATTCGTGTCTGGATATTTTTTCGCGTGGATGAGCCACGGGCTGATTGAGAAGAACAAGCCCGCGACGTTTACCTATCCACTCTGGTCACTCTATTCTGATTTCAAAATGCTGTTTTGCTTTCTCACAGGACGCATGAACGGCGAGTTGGCAAAGGCAGGCGTCTCGTCGGCTCACCGCGCAGAATAGACGATCCGCCCGTCTTTGATTGTGTGACGGACGCGCCCGGTCATACGACGATCATCAAAAGGTGTGTTCTTTGAGCGTGATAGCAATTGTTCGGAATCCAGGACCCAGGGTTCTGTTTCACTGAAAATGACAAGATCGGCCGGCGCGCCGACGCTTAATCGTCCGCCTTTCAAACCCAGCAGGTCGGCGGGGGCCACGGTCACGGCCCGTAGATAGGCCATCAGATCGATTTCATCATCCGCCGCGAGTTTAAGCCCGACCGGGAGCATGAGTTCGAGGCCAACCGCGCCGTTCGCCGCTTCTGCATAGGGCAGGCGTTTGCGGCCTGCGCTTTGCGGATCGTGGTCTGACACAATGATATCGATGGTGCCGTCCTCAACGCCGCGCAAGAGCGCCTGACGATCACGTTCTTCGCGCAAAGGCGGGTCAAGTTTGGCAAACGTGCGGTAGTCGCCAATGTCCAGCTCATTCAGGGCTAGATGATTGATGGAGACGGAGGCGGATACGTCAATATCGCGCAGTTTGGCGCGGCGCACACTCTCGACGGTTTCAGCGCTTGAGATGAGGTCGAGGAGCAATCGCCCGCCGGTTAATTCCGCCAATGCCATGTCGCGTTCCGCCATGATTCGTTCGGAAATCGCAGGCGCAGACGGCAGTCCGAGTCGGGCGGAGACATCGCTTTCATGCGCGCACGTCCCCCGCGACAGAGCCGGCGTAACGGGGCTGTTACTAATGAGCGCGTTAAAGGTCGCCGAATAGGCCATAAGGCGACGCATGATTTGTGCGTCCTCAATCGGCTCAGGGCCGGAGGCAAACAAGACCGCGCCCGCATCGGACATGAGCCCGATTTCGGTCATGGTTTTGCCGTCTAAGCCCTTGGTCAGCGCCCCGGCGACATGCACATCAATCGGCAAGGCGTCGCCCTTGCGCATAATGAAGTCGACCAGGGATAAATCGTCAATGATCGGTACGGTCTGCGGTTGTACGACGATTTGCGTGACTCCGCCTGCGAGCGCGGCGCGTGAAGCGGAGGCCAGAGTTTCCAGGTTTTCCTGTCCCGGTTCGCCGGCTTTGACTCTGGCGTCGATAAGCCCCGGTGCGCAGGTGAGGCGGTGACCATCCATCACTTGGCCGCGAACGGGTGTATCGCCTAAAGCCACGATAAGGCCGTTTTCAATTACGATATTGCCGATTTCATCGCGACCGCTGGCGGGGTCCATAATGCGGATGTCGGTGATGGTGAGCACGCTCATCGGATCCCCTCCGCCAAAGCATGAAGCACCGCCATGCGCATCGCGACGCCTGCGGCGACCTGTTGTGTGATCAATGAGATGTCAGGATCATCGGCAATGCTGGAGCTAATTTCGACGCCTCGGTTCATCGGACCGGGGTGGAGCACGACCGCCCCGACTTTGGCGTAGCTGAGCTTTTCGCGATCAAGGCCGTAATAGTGAAAATACTCGCGCCTTGACGGCACGAAAGAGCCGCTCATCCGCTCGAGCTGTAGGCGCAGCATCATGATGGCGTCACAGCCCGCGAGGCCGGCGCGCATGTCGTGAAAGACTTCAACGCCCCACTGGTCGGCATCGGTCGGAATTAAGGTCGGCGGGCCGACAAGCCGAACCTCTGCGCCGAGCATGTTCAACAATTGTACATTAGACCGCGCGACGCGACTGTGTAGCACGTCCCCACAAATGGCGATGCGAATGCCGGAAAAATCACCGTCGAACGCTTGCCGTAACGTCAGCGCGTCAAGCAGGGCTTGTGTGGGGTGCGCGTGCATCCCGTCGCCAGCATTGATCACGGAGCAGGAGACTTTTTGCGCCAGTAAAGACGGCGCGCCGGAGCTGCCGTGGCGGACCACTAGCAAGTCCGGGTTCATCGCGTTCAGCGTCGCCGCGGTGTCCAGCAGGGTTTCCCCTTTTTTCACGGAAGAATTGGCAATTTGCATGGAGATGACGTCAGCGCCGAGACGCCGTCCAGCCAGCTCAAATGATTTCTCGGTTCGGGTGGAATTTTCAAAAAACAGATTGATGAGGGTTTTCCCCGCGAGCACATCACGCGGGCCGTGCTTTTGCACATCCACGTCGGAATAATGCGCGCCCAGCGCCAGCAGATTTTCAATATCTGCGCGGTGGAAATCAGAAATATCGAGGCAATGCCTCTTGGTGAACTCATATCCCTCGAATGGGGTCACAGACACTCCAATTTAAAACTCTGTGGCGCTTAAGCAGAGAGGCGGAATGAGTCAATCACGCGCGCAGTCGGTCGAGCACGCCTTGGAGAATATAGCCTGCGGCTAGCGCGTCAACTTTTTCCGCCCGTTTGGATCGGCGTACATCCGCTTCGATCATACTGCGCGTGACAGCGGCGGTGGATAAACGTTCGTCCCACAGGAAGATGGGGATGTCTTCGAGCCGTAACAGGTTGCCGCAGAAATCTCGAACAGATTGAACGCGGGGTCCGGAACTCCCATCCATGTTCAGCGGCAATCCGACGATCAGCGCGCTGCACTCATTGGTGTGATATTGCGCCAACAGCGCCGTCGCGTCGGGCGTGAATTTCTGGCGACGAATCGTGTGCAGCGGTGTCGCGATCAATCGGGTGCGATCCGAAATCGCGAGGCCCAGCGTTTTGGTCCCCGGATCAAGGCCGAGAAGCGCGCCTTTTGATGCGGCAAGGGTATCGAGATCAATGATGGCCATGGTCGCGCGCCCTAGCTCGGGATATTGATGGCTGCAAGCTGTTGTGCGCCTGCGCCGAGCAGCGTGAAGGCAAGCAAAATGAAAAGGGTGATCTTGACCCATCTGTTTGGAAAGCGTCGCCACAGCATAGTCGCGCTAATGAGCACAAGCACGGCTTCGATGAGTGATACCCACCGCGCGTGTAAATCGGCCTCCCAATAAGACACCGGACTATAAAACCGCCAGTCGCTAAACGGCCAAAAGTGACGATAAGCGTCATGTCCGTGAACCGGGGCATCTAAGCCAATATGGAGCAGGGCGGCGAGGCTGAAAACCATCAACCAAAGGCCCCATTTTGTGCTGCGTTGCCACCACGCAAAGGCGAGCAGAGCGGCATAAATCGGGACGCTATTGAACATTGCGATGAGCGTCTGCATCGGCTCTTCGAAATAATGTTGGGTCCAGATCGAGTCCCAGTCTTTCCTTAAGCCCCAGCGTTGCCATGGGGCCCAAAGGAAGACGATAAGGTCAGGTATCAGGGCGCCTGCGAGAACCCATAAGTTACGGGGCCGATCGCCGTGTTGGGAAAATGCCGCAAGCGCGACAAGCGCATGGGTCGGCGTATTCACGAGCGCGCTATCTCCAGCATAGCTTAGCCTTTATCGGCGCGGATGCCTTGATAATGTTCGCGGTAATAGGCTTCAATTGCGGCGTTATCCGCGTCCACATCACCCGTCAGGGGCCAGAACCTGTCCAAGACCAAGCGCTTGTTCCGCGCGTCCACGCCAACTAAAAAGACGGGGACGTCTGCGGCGTTTGCCATGCGGAGATACCCTTTTCGAAAACCACCGACTTTAGAGCGTGTGCCTTCGGGCGTGATGCCAAGGTGTAATTGTTTATGCTTCGCAAAAGTCTCGGCGGTTTGGGTTACGACATCTTGCGCCGCCTTCCGGTCGATCGGGATTCCGCCCATGGCGCGCCAAAGTCCGCCCAGGGGCCAGAAAAAAGCTTCGCGTTTCATCATCCAAGACAGGCGAAGATTCAAACTCAACATCATGCCCATGGCCAGTCCGAGGTCCCAATTGGACGTATGCGGTGCGCCGATTGTGATGAGCTTCGGGGCTTCGGGCCATTCGCCCTCCAACCGCCAGCCCATCGCCTTTAATAGGGTATGACCCATAGCCCGGGTGAGCCAGTTTCCCTGACGGGGAAAGCCAAGTTTGGACGGATCTGAAGGGGTGGCGGGGACCTGCGTGTCATCAGACGATGTATCGGGATGAGAGGTCGCAGACGACGTGGCAGGGTGTTCCATAGTTAAATCCTAACACGCGTTCGAAGAGGCGACGACTAAGGAATGCGGTTTATCGCATTACATGTCTTCAAGAATAACGATTGGCAATAACTATTGGTTTTCAGGGTTCACAGCGACCCACGTGGCATCCACATAATCTTTAATCGCTTTTGCATCGATATTTATGTCGCCCGTCAACGGGAATTCCCGGTCCAACACGACATGCTTGTTCAGCCCGTCAAAAGCGCAGATGAAGACCGGAACATTGGCCGCGTAAGCAACACGCAAGAATCCAGTTTTGTAACGGTCGACCTTTGCGCGGGTTCCTTCGGGTGGGAAACCGATGCAAATTCGGTCATTCTCTTTAAAAATGCGCGATAGCTGCCGGACAACATTTGCGCCTTTGCTGCGATTGACTGGATAGCCGCCGATGGTCCGTAAGAGCGGCCCCATTGGCCAGAAGAACCACTCCTGCTTGATCAGGAACGTATATTTAAATCCAGAGGCCAGCATGGCGAGCGAGGCAGCAATCGCATCCCAATTGGACGAGTGCGGAACACCGATAATAACAAATTTCGGCGCATCGGGCATCCGCCCTTTCAGCTTCCACCCGATGAGTTTTAACCCCAATGACCCGAGCCCTCGGGTAAAGGCATTCCCGCCGCGGGGGGACAGTTCGGACATATGCGGATTATCATACTTCATCGCGCGACCCGATAACCACCCAACGTCAGAGTTACAACGGCTTTACTGTTTTGCTATGGACATCATAAGTTGAGTTGTGATTACGAGGACACGTTAAGGGGTTAGGAATATGATGTTTCGTATCTTCGGAAAACAGGTTTGCCTTGGCATTGCGGTCTTGGTGGCCAGTGTGAGTGTCAAAGTGACGACTCACGCAGCCTCACCTCCAACTCCGCCCTCAGCCCACGACTTTGCGATGAAAAAGACGGTGAGCTTGCTTGAACTAGGACCCGAAGGCCAACAAGCCGCCTTATTATCGCGAACCTATGCCAAAATTTGTCGATCAGACCGATGGGAGCGGGAGCCACTCGATAAGTGTAAGCCTGACGAGCAAAAGCTTGCGGCAACGGACAAAGTTCTAATTGTTGATTTGAAAACCAAAAAGCCTGTCAACGCGATTTCGATCCCGGATGACGTCACCGTGAATTGGATGGAGTGGACATCACCGAACAATCTCTTGGTGTCTATTACAACGGGATGGAAAATAGGCCGACGGAGCTACACCCCCCCAACGGGACGAATTTTGTCGGTTAAAACCGATGGGTCAGCCCCGATGGTGATGTTGTTTGGCGATGAAGAGCGATTACTCCGGGATAACCGCCGCTTATCGCGCACCGTGGACTTGCTACACGATGATCCTCACCATGTCATTATGGGCGCTTGGCGAAATGGTGATTACGACTTGTTTCGCGTCAATGTGGATGATGGGGATGCTGTACGAGTCGCAAAAGGACGTGCTCTGACCATCGCGTGGTATACCAATCGGGACGGCGTTCCGTCTGTCAGATTGGATTGCACATCACGATCCTGCAGAAAGATCAAACTTCACCGGCCCGCTGACGGCGCGGATCCGAATGACGAAGAGACGGATTGGATCAATGTTCGAACGTTCAAACAAACCCGCCGCGGCAAAGAGGATGTGCTCGAAATTGATTGGGTCGCACCGACAGATGTTGATGACGAATATTACGTGATGGTCGAAGGCGAGGGCGAAGAACGTCGGTCGATAAAGATTTATAATATCCGCACAGACACATTTGTACGGGATGTGTTTTCAGACCCGGTTTATGACGTCAATTGGCCGCTCATAAACAGCGAAACCGGAAATTATGCGGGGGCGGCCGTTTGGAAAGACAGGCTGACCTACCATCTTCTCGATACGGATCTGCAAAAACATCTCAACGCCATCAATGCGTTTTTCGAAGACCGTTGGAATATCACAATGACGGGGTTTTCTGACAATGGACAAGTGGCGGTTGTGAAGGCGTCGGCGCCGAATGACCCTGGGTCTTATTATCTCTACGATTTCACGACCCATAACGTCGTCCCTCTTACCAATACGCACACCAGCCTGCCCGGTGAGTTTAATTCGCGGACACAAGTTGTGTCGGTCACGACGCGGGATGGTCAGTCGATCTCAGCTTACCATACAGTGCCGAGCCCAGACCGTGTTCGAGGGGGCATAGCCCCGTTAATTGTGCTTGTTCATGGCGGGCCAGAGGTGCGCGATTATTTCGATTATGATCGTGATGTGCAGTTTTTGGCCTCAAGAGGGTTTCAAGTCTTGCAAGTCAATTTTCGGGGATCATCCGGATATGGACGGAGCTTTGCCGAGGCTGGCCATCGGCAGTGGACGGGAATCATGCATAACGATGTCATGGATGCCACGCGACAGCTCGTAGCGGACGGGCACGCCACACCCGCTACAACCTGTATAATGGGCCACTCCTATGGCGGATTTGCGGCGCTTTATGCGGGCGCGATGCAAGCCAACGAATTTGCCTGTGTAATCGCCGGGGCGGGGGTCAGC
This sequence comes from Algimonas arctica, assembly GCF_014652695.1. Classification (GTDB taxonomy): domain Bacteria; phylum Pseudomonadota; class Alphaproteobacteria; order Caulobacterales; family Maricaulaceae; genus Litorimonas; species Litorimonas arctica. The sequence continues at coordinate 27,094 of NZ_BMZH01000005.1, read as the reverse complement.
GATTTGTATGAGTCACTAAAACAAGACCGCAAAAAATATGGGTATGATTCCACGACATTTGAGTATTGGTCCAAGTCCATTGGCGACATGAAGACCGAGCGAGATCAATTGCGAGCGTCATCTCCTGTAAATCTCGCGGATCGGTTTGATGACCCCGTGCTTTTGATTCACGGCGAGAATGACGGTATTGTCGATTTCAGTCATTCTGAGGACATGAAAAAGGCTTTGGAAAAGGCCGGTAAAACGGTTGGTTTTCTCGAACTGGACGAAGGTCATTATCATAATCGATGGTCAATTGAGTGCTCAACCGAGTATTTTGAGCGGCTTGAAAGCTTTTTAGAGACGGTATTCCCCGTTGCGACGGACGGTTCCGTGCAGGCGGTTTCCCCGTAACGTGCGTAAGCTCAGAATGTCACAGAAACGGGCGGTCCCGTTGCTGAAATATGCGGGTTAGTCTGATTTTTATTCTGTTGCGCTGATTTGGACAAATTTAGTCATGACAAGGCACGCTTATCATGACAACTCTAAGTTATAATAAACGGCCAAAATCATAGTAATTTGATCTAGGTAATAATGACGCGAGAGGAGAGCCCCTTGGACCTTGTGCGACCGAAAGCCGCTTTATATTTTTTGATGTCGGTGTCTTGCGCAATTGTCCTCGCGCTTTTTGCAACGACAATTTCAGCGCAGGCGCAAAGTGTTAGTGATTTCGCGGGCGCGACCTATTTCGAGCATGTAGGGTTGAGCCCTGACGGTGATCATTATTCCATGGTCCGTTTTGGACAGGGGGGCTCATCCGAGGCCCGTGTTTATAACCGTCGGACGGGCCGCCGTGTTGGCGGGTTGACTATTCCCGGCGGGATGGATTTCACGTGGGTCGAATGGGCCTCTAACACAACTCTGCTCGCCTCTGTCTCGACACGCTTTAAGGTGGACGGTCGAAAGCTACATCTGCCGACAGCGCGAATCTTCTCCTATGATATCAAAGAGCGTCGCGAGCCTGTCATTCTGTTTGACAATGAAGACAGAATTTTGCGGACGAATATTCAGCTTAACCGTGTAGTCGATATGTTGCCTGCGGATCCGGACAATATCATTATGGGGGCATGGCGTAATGGAGACTTCGATCTTTATTATGTCAATGTCGAAAACGGGCAGGCCGCGCGCATTGCAAAGGGACGTCAACTGACACTTGCTTGGTTCACCGATGCGGGTGGGCAACCCAGTCTACGAATGGATTGTGTTGGGAAAAAGTGCCGCAAAATCAATCTCTATCGGCCTGAAGATGGCGCAAATCCGAGCGACGCAAAAACTGACTGGCGGTATTTAAGAAGTTTTGAGCAGAATGATTCACAGGATGAAACATTCTTGAAGCTCCAACCGATCGGTCCGACAGGCAAAGCGGACGAGTTTTATGTTTTGGACGGGCGGGACGAACTCCCCCGTCGATCGGTTCGAATTTTCAATGTGCAAACCAATGAATTTGTTTCCACACTTTATACGGACGATACTTACGATGTCAGCGGCATATTAATTGATCCCAAAACACGCGCCTATATGGGCGCGCAAGTCTGGCGTGATCGGATAGACAATGATCTTGTCGACCCTGAACTTCAGGAACATATGGACGAACTCAATAAGTATTTTGACGGACCTTGGAACGTCTCTTTGCACGAGATTTCTGAGGATCGCAGTGCGGCTTTAGTTTTTGCGAGCGCCTCGAATGAACCCGGCGCGTATTATATTTACGACTTTGAGACGCGAGACACAAAGCGGATCGTTCGGGTCAATCGTAACCTTCACAATTCAATCAGAACTGACACGACCGTTGTGTCTGTTCCAACACGCGACGGACAGCAACTCACGGGCTACCTCACGGTTCCGAAACAGGACGCGAATGGCAAGATGGTTGTGCTGGTCCATGGCGGACCCGAGCAACGTGACGTGCTGGATTATGACCGCGATGTTCAATTTCTGGCTTCCCGCGGATATACAGTTGCGCGTGTCAATTTTCGCGGATCAAGCGGTTACGGACGCACCTTTGCGCAAGCGGGTTATCGGCAATGGGGCGGCACGATGCATACCGACGTCATTGATGCGACGGTCTGGTTTCAGAAACAACACAGCATCGCGCCGAATGAAACCTGTATCATGGGATATTCTTACGGAGCCTATGCCGCCTTGTTAGCCGGGGCCATGCAAGCACAGCTGTATAACTGCGTCATTGCCGGGGGAGGTCCAACGGATTTGAATCAATTATTGAAAGACGAACGCAAAGCCTATGGCAGCGACTCCCCGCAATATGCGTACTGGGAAAAGTCAATTGGGGAGCGAAAAACTCAGAGATCAGAGTTGGCGTCGATCTCGCCTGTTCATTTGGCCAAATACTATGATGACCCTATCCTACTCGTTCACGGTGAATACGATAGGGTTGTTCAGCCAGACCATGCGTCTCAGATGGAGAGTGCACTTCTCAAAGCCGGGCAATCGGTCGAGTATATCGAGCTTAATGGCGGGCACCAATATTCAACCTGGTCGCGGAAAAGCGATATAATCTATCTGAAAAAAATAGAGGAGTTTCTCGCAAAACATTTGCCGGACAACTCAACCTCTTCTGATGAAAAAGTTGCCCCATAAGCGGGTGTCATCGGGCGCTGATTGACCCAAAATCCGGTCGCTGATCTTTCCCGTAACCAGAGTATCCTCAAAATTGTGGTCATAGTCACCCGGATCAATAGCAGGACGCTACACCGTAGCGCTTGCAGCCTATCCGCCCCATTGGTAACGGGCTACGAATTCCTTAGTTTTCGGAGACCCTTGTGGCTGAGCCCCAACATGGTGTGAGTAGCACTGACGTTAAGAAAATTGCCCGTTTGGCGCGCCTCCATGTCGAGGACTCGCAATGCGGCGCAATTGCCGCTGATTTGAACGGTATTCTCGCGTGGATCGAACAGTTGGCTGAAGTTGATGTCGAAGGCGTTGAGCCGATGACATCTGCCGTCGCCATGAAAGCGCCCATGCGCGCTGACGTTGTGACCACGGGCGGTATTCGCGACCTGATCCTCGCCAATGCGCCCAAGTCCGACGACGGCTTCTTCGTTGTGCCCCGGTCGGTGGAGTAGACCATGACTGACCTCACAAAAATGACCCTCGCGGGTGCGCTGGACGGCATGGCCAAAGGCGAGTTTTCATCGGTTGATTTGACCGAAGCGCATATCACGGCGTGCGAAGCGGCGACGGGGCTGAACGCCTTTATCACACCGACTTTTGATTTGGCCCGTGCGCAGGCGGCAGCGTCTGACATGCGCCGCAAATCCGGCGATGTGGGCCGTCTCGAAGGCGCGCCGCTCGGTATGAAAGACTTGTTCTGCACCGAAGGCGTCAAAACGACGGCCGCGTCCAAAATTCTCGGTGACTTTACCCCGCCTTACGAATCCACTGTGTCGGCGAATATGAAAGCTGACGGCATGGTGATGCTGGGCAAGCTTAATCTCGATCAGTTCGCGATGGGCTCGGCCAATGAGACCTCCTGTTTTGGTCCTGTGATTAATCCATGGCGCAATGGGGAAGATCTTGTTCCTGGCGGCTCGTCGGGTGGCTCAGCCTCCGCCGTCGCGGCAGACCTCTGCCTCGGCGCAACGGCGACGGATACGGGCGGCTCTATCCGCCAGCCAGCAAGTTTTACCGGCACTGTCGGCATTAAGCCAACTTACGGTCGATGTTCACGCTACGGCATTGTCGCCTTTGCCAGTTCTCTGGATCAGGCCGGGCCAATTGCCAAGACGGTTGAAGACGCCGCGATCCTCTTGCAGTCCATGGCGGGTTATGACGCGAAAGACAGCACGTCATTGAACGAAACCGTGCCGGACTGGCGCGCGGCTTGTGGTCAATCGGTCAAAGGACTGCGTGTTGGCGTCCCCAAAGAATATACGATCGACGGTATGCCCAAAGAGATCGAAGACCTCTGGGCCGAAGGCATTGAATGGATGCGCGACGCCGGTGCGGAAATTGTTGATGTATCTCTCCCGCACACCAAATATGCGCTGCCCGTCTATTACGTCGTCGCACCAGCCGAAGCCTCATCAAACTTAGCCCGCTATGACGGTATGCGTTACGGTCTGCGTGTGGACGGTGAAAACCTCGCCGACACTTATGAGCGCACCCGCACTGAAGGCTTCGGCGACGAAGTCCGCCGCCGCATCATGATTGGCACCTATGTGCTATCCGCTGGTTATTACGACGCCTATTATCTGCGCGCGCAAAAAGTCCGCACTAAGATCGCTGACGACTTCCGCAATGCGTGGGAGACATGCGACGTGCTGCTGACGCCAACCGCGCCAAGCGCCGCGTTCGCCGTGGGCCGCAAGATCAATGATCCCGTGCAGATGTATTTGAACGATGTGTTCACGGTGACTGCGAACTTGGCAGGACTGCCGGGAATCTCTGTACCGGCGGCGCTGGACGGGTCCGGCTTGCCATTGGGCTTGCAGATTATTGGCAAAGCGCTGGACGAAAGCACCGTGTTTACAGCGGCTGGCGCCCTTGAAAAAGCGGCTGGCTTTACAGCGAAACCTTCAAAGTGGTGGAGCTAGACCATGTTTATCGCCCCTAGAGTTGCTGACAAAAAAGACTGGTTATCTGGTGAGACGGGTGATTGGGAATTGATCATTGGGTTGGAAGTTCACGCGCAGATCGCGTCGAAATCCAAGCTGTTTTCTGGTGCGTCGACAGAGTTCGGCGCGGCGCCGAATACGCAGGTCGCGCTTGTCGATGCAGGCCTGCCGGGCATGTTGCCTGTCGTGAATGAGTTCTGTGTCGAACAGGCCGTTCGTACGGGCTTGGGCCTGAATGCGCAGATCAACAAATTCTCGCGCTTTGACCGGAAAAATTATTTCTACGTCGATCTACCGCAAGGCTATCAGATCAGCCAGTTTGAATTCCCCGTTGTCGGCGAAGGCGAAATTGAGATTACACCGGAAGACGGCGAGCCCGTAATTGTTGGGATTGAGCGGCTGCATCTGGAGCAGGATGCGGGCAAGTCTGTGCATGATTTGTCGCCGGACGAAACCTATGTCGATTTGAACCGCTCTGGCGTCGCCCTGATGGAAATTGTGTCCAAGCCGGACATGCGTTCGGCCGCCGAAGCCTCAGCCTATGTCGATGCGCTGCGCCAGATCGTGCGCGCGCTCGGCACGTGTGACGGCGATATGGAAAAAGGCAATCTACGCGCCGATGTGAACGTGTCTGTGCGCCGTCCGGGCGGAGAGCTTGGCACGCGCTGTGAGATTAAAAATGTGAACTCTCTGCGCTTTATTCGCCAAGCGATCCATTATGAAGCCCGCCGCCACATCGAAATCCTTGAAGCCGGCGGCGAGATTGATCAGGAAACGCGGCTCTTTGACAATGTCAAAGGGGAGACACGGACGATGCGGTCCAAAGAAGACGCGCATGATTACCGTTATTTCCCTGATCCAGACCTGTTGCCGTTGGAATTGACCGACGAGTTCATTGCTAAAATAAAAGCTGATCTTCCAGAGCTTCCCGAAGCCCGCAAAGCGCGTTTCGTTGAGCAATATGGCGTGCCCGCCTATGATGCCGGCGTGCTGACAGCGGACAAAGCGACAGGCGATTATTTCGAAGCACTGGCAGCTGGGCGTGATGCCAAGATTGCCTCTAACTGGATGATGGGCGAGCTGTTCGGCGCGCTGAACAACGCTGAGCTGGGTTTAGCGGATAGTCCGATCAGTGCAGAGGCACTCGGTGGTTTGATTGACCGGATTTCGGACAAAACGATCTCCGGCAAAATTGCCAAGGATGTGTTCGGGAAAATGCTCGCGGGCGAAGGCACGGCCGACACAATCATTGAACGTGACGGTCTCAAGCAAGTGACCGATATGGGCGCGATTGAAGGTTTCGTGGACGAAGTCATCGCCGCGAACCCGGATCAGGTCGAAAAAGCGAAGCAGAACCCGAAATTGCTTGGATTCTTCGTGGGCCAAGTAATGAAGAAAAGCCAAGGCAAGGCCAATCCGAAAGCGGTGAATGATCTGCTACGGAGTAAGCTGGGTCTGTGAAGCGCGTCTATTCCGCAGAAGAAAAGCGAAAGCTAACCCTCATCAAATTCGTTGGCCCGATTTTGATGTTGATCGTCGCTTTCTATATTTTGAGACTCTATTTCGATCTAACCCCGTTTGTCGCGGGATTGATCGCAATCGCTGTGGCGGGCGCAGACTACATGGTTTTGGCGGCCTTACTGGCTCGTAAGACGTCGACTGACTCTGATAACATCGGATGAAACTCCCTTTCCGTGAAGGTCCCGCATTTGGTGCGCTCATCATCGGCAGCGGGCTCGCATTTGTGATGAATTCGAAAGGGTTTCCGCTCTGGCAAGCGCTTGGGGCAGGGATAGCGCTCGGCTTAGCCGACTATCTATTCATTGTTTTCATTCAGGAGCGCTTCCGCAAATGAGTTTCACGACCGATCCGACCCCTAAAGTGTCTGACGCCATTTTGTCGCGTCTTACGGTGCGCGATTTCCTCGATACGCCTGTGCCTGAAGCGACCTTGACGACGATTTTAACGACAGCCCTGCGGAGCCCATCCGGCGGGAACCTTCAGCCTTGGAACATCCACGTTATGCAAGGCGATACGCTCGCCCGGTTTAACGCGGTGGCGATGGAACGCACATTACGCGGCGATCAAGAAGAGCCGACGTTTCGCGCCTATCCCTCGCCGCTGTGGGAACCGCACCGGACATGGCGTTATAAATTGGGTGAGGACATGTATGCGCGCCTCGGAATCCCGCGTGAGGATAAAATCGGCCGTTTGCGTTGGTTTGCCGAAAACGCCCGTTTCTTTGGTGCGCCTATTGGGATGATCATTACCGGGGACGCACGGTTAGAAATGCCCCAGCACATGGATATCGGCATTCTCTTACAGTCAATGATGCTGCTGGCGCGCGAACATGGGCTGCATACCGCGCCGCAGGGCTGGTGGCGAAATTGGCCGTCCGTCTGTCATGAAACGCTTGATATTGCCGAAGGGCAGCAAGTCATGGTCGGTCTGGCGATGGGGTATGCAAACCCCGATGCGCCGGTCAATTCGCTTTATTCTGACCGCGCAGAGCTGTCAGATGTGGCAAAATTCTACTCATAATCAAAAAAAACAAAGTTTTTCGTCACCGAAAGATGAACTAGCATACTTGAGATGGACAAGTGTTTCTATAAGTATACGTCTATGTATAGTTCATTTACACCACGTTTTAACACGCTGTAAGCTAATATAAGCCCTAATTAACAAGCATAAAGGCGTATTAACGCTATTGTTGTTTACCGCTTGTTAGCCTCGCTCGGCAAATGTTCCTTCATCGGGGACGTCTGGACAACACAGACGCCCCACTGATCCGATCCAAATGATTGGTGAATGGAAATCTGGAGGGCAAAATGGCCTATACGATTATGGAAGTGAACGAAGCGACGGACGCCGTGATTGACGCAGCGACCAAGGATGATTTGTTTAAGCTCGGTTTGATCTACTCGACTGACGTCGAAGATCGCGGACCAGACTATGTGGAAGCCCACAAATGGTTCAGCCTCGCGGCAATGATGGGTTCGGCGCCAGCAAAAGCGTATTGCGACGAAATTAAATTCGAAATGACGTCGGAAGATCTGACCTTGGCGCAAAAAGCGGCCCGCGGTTGGCTCTCTGAAAATCGCGATAACCTAGCGGCCTAATCGGCTCTTGCCCTTATGCTTTAGGGGCGCTGCGCATTCGCGTGATGCATGAGACGATGTCTGCCAGCGATGGCGGGCTGTTGGTGACTGATCGAGTTTAATCTCGACTGAGATATGTTCAGTTCAACGAACGCTATGGCGTGATGATGGTCGTTCCGTTTCCGCCATTGGCGCCGAACTGATAGCTCAGATTAAAGTCAACCGGCATGGCCGTGCGAACGTTTTGGACGAATTGACCGACCTCGGCGAGGGTTGTGGCGGGCACAAATACGATATCCCCACGGCGCAACTGAATTGTGTCGTTATAATCGGCAATATTTTTTAGACCGCCGCGTATGTTGACGCTCCGCATCATCATGCCGCCATTGGGCGCGCGACGCAGGATCGCCACTTCGCGAGCTTTCGCGGATGAATTGGTTCCTCCCGCCATTAAAATCGCTTCGAGCGCACCAATCCGGTTGTTGATCGTGTAAGTCCCCGGCTGGCCAACTTGACCCCCCACATAAATTTGTTCTGGCGCGTAGGCGCGGGGAGTCACAGAGACTCGTGGGTCGCGAAGTTGTTGACCGAGTTCGGCGCTCACTAACGCCTGAATTTGCGTAAACGTCTTGCCAGCCGCCATGACGGGTTGGCTCATCGGCATGACAATGCGCCCGTCCGGACCGACGGTAAGGGTGCGGGATAGTTCAGGGGCTGAACTCACGACAATTTCGAGCTGATCACCGGGGACGAGTTGATATTGCGGTTCCCAATCGATCCACTGCTGAAAGACACCTGCCGGGAAAGACGGTTGCATGGCATCGTTCTGTCTATACCGGACTCCGGCCGTGCTCGGATGCGTGTTATAACGGCCTGCGGACGTCGCCCCATTATTGGTGGGTACGGTTTGCGCGCCACCATAGCGTGACTGCGCGGACGCATCTGTTGCGTTACCAAGCACCAGCACAGCCGAAGCCGTCAGGGCCAAAAGCGATACCTTTGTCTTATGGGGTGTGTGAGAGGCCATAGCCGTTCCGATGAAGCGTTTTCTGCTGACCCTGTTTCTTAACAAGAATGGATAAGGAATTGTTAAATCTCCCACGTCATTAACCATACAACGCATCGAATCGACTGCGTGTGGTGAAGGCTGGCAGGATGCTCATGTTTAAAGGCAAAGGTCGCAAGGATGGGAAAGGGGCGGCGACGCCTCAACCCACGGCCTATGCGCCGTCTGCCTATGGCTATGCCCCACAACCCAGAGCCGCAGACCTGACTGTCGGTGACTACGCTAATGGTGTACCCAATATCCGGCTTGGGGCTATGTTCGGCTCGCTTATGCGCCAGCTTTTATGGGTGATTCCATTATTTGCCGTCGGCTGCTTCGTGGCCTGGATTTTGACCGCCGACTTCAAGCGCACCTATACGGGCGAAGGCACGATCATGGTTCAGATCGGTGATGAATATGTCTATCAACCGATCGCGGGCACCCAAGCTCAATCGAGCCTGTTGCAAACGCCAGATACGATTACGCTCAATGAAGTCGCTTTGATCAAGAATTCAGAAGTGATTGACCGCGTGATTGGCGAAATCGCCTTACGGCCGGGCGGGCTATCGGCCTTTGACGCCCGCATCGCAGCGAAAATGGCGCGTCATCCTGAAGGATCGACCGCCTATCAGCTCGACTATATGGAACTTCGGAAGAAGATGAATGACAGCTTTTATGTCGCGGCGCGTCCGAAATCCTCCATCATTGATATGAGCTTCAAGCATGAAGACCCGCAAATGGCGGTTTCGACGTTAAACGCCTTGATGGATGCCTATATGTCTTATCGCCGGACAATTTTTGTCGATGGCGCGAGCGATATTATTACGGAGCGTCGTAAAGACACGGAAGCTCAGTTGAATGCCAATGAGCGGCGTATGGCGTCTTTTCTGGCGGGAAACCAAATTTCTGATTTTGATTCTGAGCATAAAGGTGCGAGCAAGCGGACCGAAGATTTACGGGCCAGCCTCAACGCGCTTCGCGCCCAGACTGTCGCGGCGGAACAGTCACTGGCGAGTATCGAGGATCAGCTTCGTCAGACACCTGACGTCATCAACCTGTATGTCGATGACCGGGCGTCTAACCGTATTGCGCAAGCCGAGTTGGAACTAAAACAATTGCTGGCAAAATATCTGCCGAGTTCTGACCCCGTGCGTCAGAAGCAGTTGGAAATTCAAGAATTACAATCTTTGCAGCAATCCAATAATGGTCGCGCGACAGGTGGTCGTCGCGTTGGTCCCAACCCTGTCTACCAAGATTTAATGCGATCGCGAAATACCGCGCAAGCCTCCGCAGATAGTCTGCGCGAAAGCGAAATTCTTGTGCAACAACAGCTTAATTCGGTTGATGGGAAACTCCGTCGGATGACGGCGCTCGTACCCGGTTACAGCGATATTCTGCGCGAACGGGAGACGTTGACCACGCGGTTGAAAACTTATTTGAATAAGGAACAAGAAGCGCTGATTAATCAGCAACAAGCGGCATCCTCCTCTGAGAATGTTCGTGTAATTGCCCCCGCAAGTTATCCGGTGAAGGGCCGCAATATGCGCATGCTGGCCTTTGTTGGCGCGTCGGCCGCGTGGGGCTTTACGCTGTTCATGTTGGCCCTATTCCGCGTCTTTATTGATCCGCGCCTTTATGCTGTGCCAGCGGCCATGCCGGGGGCTTATGAGGCCGATCGTAGACAGCCGCAAATGCCGCAAATGCCACAAGTCTATCATGACCCAATCCCAGAAGGGGTCCAGTCGCAGCATTATGCCGCGCCCGTTGGGCATCATCCGCAAGAATATGTTCCGTCTTCGGCAGAAGAGACTGAGTATAATCAGTATGATCCAGAACCACAGCAAGATTGGGCGCAGGCTGAGCAACGCTATTTACCGACAGCGGACGGCACTTATCCGGCGCCGCTCCCGCACGCGATGGGACAAAGCCCTATGGGGCAGCATGGAGCCCGCCAATGCGCACCCAAGAACCCCTATCAGTAGGCCTTAAGTGTTACGGCGACAGCGCGTTATCGCGCGTGGCGACCATAAAGGCGGGGGCTAAGTCCGTCCCACCAAAATATTTTACCAAGCCCTTGGGCTAGCCGTCCGAGATGTTCAATGCGGGAGGGACGGCGCAATAGCGTCTGGACCCCGTAAAGCCCGCCGTGAACGAGCGCTTGTAACGCGCCGATGATCGTCCACTTTACAATGCTCAGCCAGCCTTTGACGCCGCGATCAGCTGCTTGGCGGGTTGGCGTTTGGCCGAAAGCGAAGTGACGACGCCAGAGATAATCCAATGTAGCGCGGTGTGGCGGAACATGTTCCCAGGCTGTTGTATCCGCGCACCATCCCACAGTTCCGCCTTGGGCGATAACCTCAGCAAAGAATGTATCATCTTCACCGCCAACTTCGTTGAGCGCGGGGTCGAAAACGGGAGACGGCAGAGCGATATTCTGAAGATCAACGAGGCATCCACCCGTCCCCAATGTCTCCTCAACGACGCGCGTGTTCCCTTCGAAAACGCGCGAGAACAGGGGCGATAACCACTGCTCGAACGACTCGCTACCGGGGGGCAAGGCGGCGACAGCCGGAGCAAAGGTGAGGGCGGTGCCCAAGGTCTTTGATGTTTTTAAAACGGTATCGAGATAGGGCGGGACGACTTCCATATCGTCATCCAAAAACAAAACATAGCGAGATTGAACACGGGCCATGCCCGCATTGCGCGCATTGGACACACCCGGCTCAGGGGCAACCGTGTAGTCAATAGGGATTGAATGGGCGTCGGATAGGGCTTGGACGGTATGTTCGGCGCTCCGCGAGACATCATTATCGGCGACAATGATGACCGTGTCAGTGCGCCCAGAGATATCAGTGATGATGCTCCGCAATAGCCGCGCCAGACTGTCTGGTCGCTTGAAGGTCGGAATAACAATGCTCACTAAAGGTGGGGTCATGCTGTCACCTTTTTCACCGCGTCGCGCACGGTCAGGACGTCCAATCCAAGATAGGCGATCGTGTCGATCACTCTGAACAATTCTGCCGGGGTGCAGCCAAACTCAGAGGGGTTGTCGCGTACATCATGACCGAACAGGATCAGCCACCGTTTTTCCCGTGCGGCCGTTTTGATCAGGGCTAATGTTGTCTCGATATGTTTGGAATAGAGCCGCGCAGAGGCGGCTAAGCCAAGGTCCAGTGCGCTGCTACCGGGATTATGGATCCCGCGCGATAAGCCGAACTCACCCTTAAGGCTGCGTTTGAGCAGCGGAGTCACTTCACCGTAAGGGTAGGCGAAGGTTTCTGCGCGCGGCAAACCCAGCGATTGGAAGGCCGCGCGGTTGCGCGCAATATCACTCAAGACAGTGTCGGGTCCGGCTTTCAGGCCATCAATATGTGTAAACGTGTGGTCTCCGATCTCATGACCGGCGGCGTGCGCCGCAACAATGTCTTGCTCTGACATATGAAGACCCAGATGGTTTGTTATGCCGCACAGTCCCATCGCGGCATAGATGGTGGCCTGCCAGCCCCGCGCTTCGATAAGAGGCAGGGCGTTGTCCATGACAGACCGAGGGCAGTCATCAAAAGACAGGCTTATCAAGCCCCGTTCGAGTTGCGGACGGATCATCTGTCGATCAACATGGCGGGCCATGCGGCGTCTGACTTTTGCGACGAGGTCGGTTCTGGGCTGATAGGCTGCGGCGTTCATTTCATTGCCTCCGCATAGTAAGACGCCCGCCAGAGCTTGAGCGCGATGACCCGAAACCGTGTGGGCATGGTCCGCATCCGCACGAGGGTCCGAAGCGGCAGGCGCGCAAGGCGATGGCCGGGCACATGTTTGAGGCGCGACACAACCCGGAAGAGCGGCAAAGTTTCTGCCAGCGCCGGATGCGCATGTACAAAGCGACGATAGTTTGGGCCGGAACTGGCAAACCGAGACAGCAGAGTTTCCGTAGTTTCGAGGCCAAGATGAACGGCGGGATTATCAATATGGCGAAGGCGGTGAGTAGCAGAGACACGCGCGGCCCATTCACTATCTTCCCAGCCCCAGCCTTGAAAACCCGCGTCAAACGGCTCCGCATTTAAAACGGATTTGCGAACACACAAATTGGACGAGGCGACGTTCTGTGCGCCATTAAGGGCGCGTTGTTCCGCGCTCAGACAGTCAGAGCTATGCGACAATAGGCGGTGGAGATCCGTGTCCCAATCTGTTGATGAGTTTTCGACGTCAAACCCGCCAAAGACAATGTCGCAATCATCGGCGTCAATTCGATCAAGATAACGCGATAGGAAGTCTCTGTGGTCGAGGCGCATATCTGCGTCGAGAAACAGAACCCAGTCGGCCTTTGCAGCCTCTTGTAGCGCATTACGGGTGGCGGAGCGGCCACGATTGTCTGGTGCCGTCACTAAGCTTGTCGGAAGAGACATGGCATCAACAGTCGCTTGCGCGGTGGCGGTTAAGGCCGGATCGTCCGTTCCGTCATCCATAATGCGAATTTCCACGGCTTTAGGGTCAATGGACTGCACGTCGAGAGACCGGAGCAAGACCGACGGGTCGTCGCGGTAAAACGGGATCAGAATGGAGAGGCGCGGCGTCATTTAGTGGCCTCAATCACAGGGCGGCGACGTAGACGCGAAAGCGCCTCCCCGATCATCGTCCGGCACTCTGCGGCATTAATGATGTAGCAGGTTAAGACATAGGTGAGCGCCCCGACGGATCCTTTGATGGTGAGGGTTAGGAAGCCCGGATCAAACTGATCCAGCGGTAAGGCACTGACGGCGATGGCCATGACGCCGCAAGCAAATGCAATTTCAGCGGCCGCCCGGATCGGTAAGGGCAGGGGATAATGGCGTCTTGCCATCAACACTGACAGGACAAGCGCCATGAGATACCCGACGATGGTTGAGGCAACCGCGCCCATCAAACCAAATTTTGGGATCAGAATGATGTTGAGCGCAATATTCAACGCAACGGGCGGAACCATAAGCCAAACAATGTCTTTTGTCTGACCAGACAGCATAAACGCGCGTTGGACATAATAGGTCACGATCCCATTGATGAGGCCCGCGAAGGCGATGAACGGCATGACGATGACGGCTTGATCACGAACACTTTCGCCTAAAATAAATCCGGCATCCTTTGACACTAAGGCAATGCCGACAGCGGCCGGCATGGCGAGAAACAACAAGCTCGCGCCGTAGTTTCGCATAATCTCTTGAGAGGCTTTCGTCCCTGTCTTTTCAAACGCGGTTACAGCGGCCGGAGTCATGGCCATCGAAATCCAGACGAAGAGGATTTCAAGCGAGCGGTTGGCGAGATTGTAGCCCGCATTATATTGCCCCGCAGAGGCTTCGCCCATAACGGCGGCGATGATGTAAACGTCCGACGAATTGAGCGTATAGCCGAGGAGCAAACTCATACAGATCGGTAAGCCATAGGCGGCATATCGCTTTGTCCGGGCGGTCTCAAACTGGCCCCCTTTTTGACGGCGTAACATTGAGGGCAAATCAAACATTAAGACAACGAGCAGGCCCAAAATGATTCCCAGAAACGGTCCGCTTTCGCGTAACGGTGTCAATACAACCAAAGCAATCCCGATGGTGAAGGACAATAAAGTCTGACTCGAATAGGTCAGGCTGTACCGGATAACGCGATGCGCGGCCCGATGGGCTTCCATCCCGAGGTTGAACAGGACTTGCAAACCGGCGGACCCGATCGCGAAGGCGAGCACAGTCTGGAGTTCGCGAGACAGTGGCAATACGTAAATAATGGCCAAGAACAGCGCGACGAGAAGCGCCCCTAAACCTGCGGCAAGCACATAAAGTGTCCGTAAGTGCGAGGCGACATCAGCATCTTTCTCGGCGCGGGCTTGAAAGCGCGCCATCGCCGCTTCGAGCCATGTAAACGCGCCCATATGCACAAATTGCAACGTAATCATCGCAATGGCGTAACGGCCAAACTCCTCAGGGCTGAGCAGGCGCGTCAGCACCACGATCAGCCCGAAGCTAACCACCACATTGGCCAAATTGACCGGCAGGTAGGCGAGGAGTGTCCGACCTAAGGAATTTTGGGCAAGCTTCATCGGATCGTATTTCGGTCGCTCAGCATGACGGGGATTGTCTTCGCCATGATAACCAAGTCCCAAAACACGTTGGCGCGTTCAATATATTCCACATCGAGTTGAACGCGGCGTTGGACATCACCGCCAGAATGTAAGGGTCCGCGGGAGCCGTTGATTTGTGCCCAGCCGGTCATGCCCGGCTTTACCTTGTGGCGATGGGCATATTCTTCGACAAGTTCCATACTATCACGCCCAGATGTCTTCATCCCGACCGCGTGGGGACGGGGCCCGACGAGGCTCATTTCGCCCCGGATCACGTTTAAGAGCTGCGGCAACTCATCAATCGATGTCTTGCGAATGAAACGACCAATGCGCGTGATGCGCGGATCATCGGCTTCGGTTTGACGCTCCGCTTTCACATCACATTGATCCGTGCGCATGGTCCTGAACTTCAACACGTTAAAGACGCGGTTGTTAAAGCCGTGACGGGGCTGACGGAAAATAATGGGGCCTGGACTATCGAGCTTGATGATGAGCGCCACGATGAGGAGTGGAACAGCGAGTAAAGCCAAGGCGACAGACCCAATTAAAATGTCGGTCAATCGCTTTAGCGCCGTATGCATGCCGGACTTTGGGCTCCCCGTTACATCATTCATCGACACTTCTGCGATTTCGGACAGGCGCTGTTTGACGTGATCAAGATTTTCGAACGCATCTGACACATAGGCGATCCGGTTGGGAAGCAGGCGAACCTTTTCGATGAAGTCCTTTTTACGGGCGGCTGCCGCGCTCGGCAAAGTGACGACGATCCGGTTGACGTAAGGCAGGCCTTCCCATTGTATTAGGTCGCCAATTTTACCAACCACGGGAACGCCGTGAATGTCCAACGGGGCGCGTGCCAATCGTTCATCGAAAATTGCCACAATATTGAGTTCTTTTGTCTTGGCGTTTTCTTCAATGATACGACGGGCGCTCTCTGTGGCGCCCAGCATGACAACTGTCGGGGCAAGCCGTCCTTTGACATGAAGCCGTTGGAGCTGATGCGTATAGATCATGTGCAGAACAAAGAGCGCAGCCAGTGCCGCTAAGCCGGATCGGGCTAAAGTGTCAGGGAGAAAGCTATCAGGTCGCAAGATCAAGGCCGTGGCCAACCAGACGCCGAGCGCGGCCAGTCCGGCCACAAGGACAGTTTTGAGGTGGGTCTTCGTTTTTTCAGTCGGTTTGAATAGATAGGCGCGGCCGAACATCATCATGAAAATGAATATGCCTGAGCCCAGCATCGCCGCCGCGATCGGGGCGACGATGGTTTGTTCGTTCGTGCCGACATAGCCTTGCCACACACCGAATGCGATAATGGCCAAAACGGCCACCATATCGATGGCTTGCAGCCCAAATCGAACCGCGTTCATATTCAGTTGCGCGGATGGAACGGGCAGCGTGTCAATGTCAGGGCGCGTGCGTCGTCTGTCGACCCCTTGTACGGGGTCGTCATCACCCGGTCTCGCGACGCGGCGTTCATCGTCGCGACGAATATAAGCCTTGCGCGCTGGGTCCGGTGTTTCAATTCGGTCCATTTTTTGACTATTCGACATTCATCCCACCAACTTTGTTGCGCTTCCGATACAGGTCACGGGCAAACATCCGGTAAACGTGTGATAAAAAGTTAGTGATGCAATGCAGAGGCTCGAACGGGTTGATTGTGCCGGGTTCGACCGTTCCGCGAAAACTCACGGTTAATCACACACTAACGTCTTCAATGCCGCACCTGCATTTGACTGCAAGGAAAGCACGACAAACGCTTGCAGGCTTGCGCCCGCATCGTTAGACGCGCCGACGGAGACGTGGCCGAGTGGTCGAAGGCGCTCCCCTGCTAAGGGAGTATGGGTCATAAGCCCATCGAGGGTTCGAATCCCTTCGTCTCCGCCACTACCCTTCTGAGTAAACTCCCCCTTGGGGGAAAGTGGCTATATATACCGCAATATCAGTGGATTAGGGCGAGGTGCCCGTCGAACTGTGTGTCAGGCTGTCTCTCAGAGGCCTATTGGCGACGCATTTTTTCGACCTATCTCTACCGTGCGTTTTCGAGCTCCGCTTTCGCAAAGGGTCGATGCTGCATTCATGCTTCAGAGATGTCGTATGGGTGGTGAGCCGTTTATCGGGCGAAGCCGAGCTGCTGACGCTGCTCACACCATGATATCGTAAGAGACGAATGAGACATAATGCGCATCAAAGACTTCGACCAAATTTCTGACGTCCGTTACTGAGCGTGTATGGCGATCAAGCTTATAGACGACAATGATGTCGACTTTGACGGCTTTAATATCTGCTGGGAGTGCCCTCTGCACGGGCCGCTCTAAGCGGATGTCGGACAAACTGCGACAATAAAAACGATGCGGGCCGAAACCTAACTCTTTATACGGCCACCAATGTTCGACCGTGTGACAAGAAACACGGCACATTTCTGTGCGAGACTGTTAATCTGCTTGCAGCTATTTCTGTCGAGTTCGCATGTCTAGGATTATGCGAGTAAGCAAGCCTATTTTAGACCCACGGCCTACATCCGGTCCATCGACGATTTTATCCAAAGCATCGCTTTTGACGATAGTATCGGCGTCATTAACAGTCCGGTTGAGATGATTGCCGATATGAACGGAGATCCGACGCCACTGCGGTGGGACAATGTTGATTCCCGCCTTATCGGGGATGATATGGACGTGGGATATGATTTTGACGGCCCGCTTCGTATTGATGGCGTCGCGAATTATGTTCGAGGAACGCGCCGCGACATTGACGATAACCTTTACCGTATTGCCCCGCCGAACGTGACAGTCGGTTTGACATTTGAAGCGTCCATTTGGTCCGTCACAGTAGAAGGTCGTGCGGTGGTAAAGCAAAGTAAAGTTTCTGCGACAGATAGCGAGGCGACAACAGGCGGTTACGCGCTGCTAAGCTTATATGGCGATTGGCAGGTCAAAGATAATGTAACGCTATCCGCCGGTGTAGAGAACGTATTTGATGAGGTTTATCAGGATCATCTGTCTGGATATAATCGTAATGGATTTGGCGGTATTCCTGTCGGCGAGCGTATACCCAGTTCGGGCCGGGGCCTATTTTCACGCTTGAGTGTTGTGAAGTAATTCAAAAAAATGGCGCGGATTTCTCCGAGCCATTTTAACCTAAGAGGTATCACTCCCTACCTGATTGATCTTTCTAGACGAGCCAAAGGGAATCCAGGTCAGTGTGAGCCTTGTGTATCATTTCCAGTTTTTAGCCATAAACCTTCCTGCACCATCAGCTCAATGGCAAGACCGATGGAGAAGGCCGGAAAGATTATATGAAAGGAAACTGTAAAAGCAAATTACGCTCTTGCGAGGTTAATTGCGTGTTCGCTGACAGCAGGGTCCATGTCATAGTTTCCACGTAAACATTTTGGGAAAGGGTGAGACCCATCAGCAAGGCAAGAGTTAGAGGTGATACTCCAACTCCACGCCGTGAGAATTTCCAATGGTTTGCCGAATGGCATCAATTTGGGACAGGAAAACTTCACCTGTCAGGTCTTGTAACAAGTGTGAACGCTTAAGTTTGTCCATCACGGGCCCTTTAACTTCAGACAGATGGAATTTTATATTCACGGTTTTAAGGCGTTCATTGATGGCTTCTAAGCTTTCTAAAGCGCTTAGATCGATGTCATTGACGGCCGAACACATGAGGATCACATGCTCCAGCTCTGGCTTGTCTAACGCCAGATCATAGATCGCATCTTCCATGAAGCGCGCATTCGCAAAATAGAGTGACTCATCGATCCGCACGGTCACAAGCCTCGGGTTTGTTTGAACCTTGTGGCGCTCAATATTTCGAAAATGATCCGTATCGGGCACTTGCCCAACGATCGCAAAATGCGGCCGTGATGAGCGGAATAGATAGATTGCGATAGAGATCGCAACGCCCGACATAACGCCTACTTCAACGCCTAACGTCAGGGTCAGAACAATGGTTACCATCATCGCGGCGAAGTCAGATTTGGAATAAGCCCATGCCTGCTTAATGGATTTAATATCAACAAGCGACAATACGGCAACAATGATCGTGGCAGCCAACGTCGCAATTGGAAGAAAATACAGAAGGGGCGTAAGAAATAAAGTGGCGAGCGCGATGCCGATGGCGGTGAAAGCGCCCGCGGCAGGGGTTTCGGCACCCGCATCAAAATTAACCGCCGAGCGCGCAAAACCACCCGTGACAGGGTAACCCCCTGAGAAGGCGCCTGCTATATTGGCGGTGCCGAGCCCGATAAGTTCTTGGTCAGGATCGATCCTCTGACGCCGCTTTGACGCCAGCGTTTGCGCGACGGAGATGCTTTCTACGAAGCCAATGATCGCAATGATCAGAGAGGACGCTAATAGGCTACGCCACAGCCCCAGATCAAATTCTGGGACGGTCAAGGGAGGAAGGCCTTTAGGAATATCGCCGACAATTTTTACGCCCTCATCGGCAAGTCCCAAAGAGAACACGGCAAGAATTGATACGACAACCGCAATAACAGGGCCGACTTTCGTCCCAATACCGGCCAAGCGTTCGGGTAAACCGAGTTTCATCAAAAGGGGCTTGAAGCCTTTGCGAACCCAAAAGAGAAATAAGGTGGATATGACGCCAATCGCCAGTGTCGGCATGTTTGTTTCAGCTAATTTGGAAATCAGCGCCTGGCCCATCTCTAAAATATTATGCCCCGAGGCGTTTACGCCAAGAATGTGCTTTAGCTGACTTACAGCTATCAGGATCCCAGAGGCTGTGATGAATCCCGAAATAACGGGGTGGCTCAAAAAATTGGCGATAAAACCAAGTCTGAAAAGACCCATGACTGTGAGCATAATGCCAGAAATAAGCGCGAGCAGTATGGCGACAGCCAGATATTCGGGTGACCCTTGAGCGGCTAACTTGCCAGCAGCCACAGCCGTCATGAGTGAGATGACCGCAACGGGCCCGACCGCAAGTGTGCGACTTGTGCCAAAAATGGCATAGGCAACAAGAGGTAATATACTCGCGTATAAACCCACCTGCGGCGGCAATCCTGCTAGCAGGGCATAGGCCAAAGACTGCGGGATCAACATGATGGTGACAATGACAGCAGCAATGCCGTCATTGACAAACGTGTCTCCGCGGTAGTGGCGCCCCCAATCGAGGATCGGAAAATATTTAGAAAGCTTGAACGTCATTTTTGCTTTTTCATAATAGAGTGCAAACTCTCATTTCTTATTTAACGACATCCGTAATTTCGTCTCGGTCATTCGGATGTGGTTTCACAAGCCATTCCTTACCCTTCAGCATGCCCTTCCAATAAAGGGGCGGTAGGATACGTTCTTTCAAGAGCCAAGACAGACGAGAGGGCTTTGTGCCGTCAATAATCCATTTGGGAAAGGACGGGATGAGTTTTCCACCATAGCCAAATTCCGCCAATACAATTTTTCCACGTTCCACGGTGAGAGGGCAAGAACCATACCCATCATAAACCGCGCGCTTATTAATACCGTCCAGCTTTGCCAGAACATTGGTCGCCACGATGGGCGCTTGTTTGCGTGCGGCCGCCATGGTTTTTGCATTAGGCGCAGAGCACGCATCTCCCAGCGCGTATATGTTTGAGTATCGCGTATGTCGGAGGGTTTCTGGGTCAACATCAATCCAGCCCGCTTCATTGGCGAGAGGACTTCTCTTGACAAAATCCGGGGCTGATTGGGGTGGGCTGATATGGAGCATGTCAAACTTACGCTCGACCAAGCTTTTATGGCCGTTGGCATCACTTTTTTCAAACCAGGCTGTTTTATTTGGACCATCGATTTTCACGAGGTTTTCGCCAAAATTCAAGTTAGCGCCATATTTTTTTACGTACTCCATCAGGGAGGGAACATATTCTTTAATGCCAAAAATAACGACGCCTGCAGTGCAAAACTCGATGTTGATCTTATTCAAGACGTTTTCGCGGAGCCAATGGTCGGCAGAGAGATACATGGCTTTTTGAGGGGCGCCCGCGCATTTAATTGGCATGGGGGGCTGGCTAAAGATCGCTGTTCCGCTTTTAAGTCCTTGGACAAGTTCCCACGTATAAGGGGCCAGATCATAACGATAATTCGATGTGACGCCATTTTTTCCCAGCGTCTCTTCGCAACCTTCAATTTTTTGAAAATCAAGTCGCAAGCCTGGAGCCGCGACCAGCATGTCATATTGAACAAGGCTGCCATCCTCTAATTCGACACTATTGGTGTCGGGATGAAACTTGGCGACGGCGCCTTTAATCCACTTGGCTTGGCGAGGTATGAGATCCCGCATTCTCCGTTCTGTTGATTTTGCATCAAATATGCCGCCGCCGACCATTGTCCAGCCGGGTTGGTAATAATGGACCCAGTTGGGTTCAATGACTGCGACATCCAAATTCGGGCGCCTTTTTAGGAGGCTTGACGCCGTTGCTATACCTGCTGATCCACCTCCGACAACGAGAACGGTATACTTTAGTGTTTCCCTGTGACTTGACGCCATTTCGTCGGCCATTCTTTCCAATTTTGTTTTCGACGTCGACAAATCATAGCCTGCCTTGGCGGCCGTGCTTATGATCGCGTCTACTGGCAGCACATCAACGACCGCGTGGGCCCACAGCGTTGTGGAGCGCGTCCCAGTACGGCAAAACGCGATAGCGGGCGCAGGAGCATCAGTAAGCGCGGCTTTGAAGTCCGCAATATCATCTGTGCTCATTGCGCCCGGCGTTACGGGGATAAACCGATAAGATAACCCCAACTCAGCCGCACGCTTCTCAAGCGTAACGCTACGCGGTTGGCGCGGAACTTCCCCATCGGGGCGGTTGTTAATAACCGTCTTGAAGCCGGCTTGGGCAAGCGCCTTTAAGTCGCTGAGCTTGATTTGTTCAGCGACAGAGAGCGAGTCTGTGAGTTGTTTCGTTTTCATGACAAGGTCTAAACGGCGTTAAGTGGAATTTTGAGATAACGCGTCCCGTTCTCTTCTGGCTCGGGTAACTCTCCCGCTCGCATATTGATTTGAATGGACGGCAAAATCAATTTTGGCATGTCGAGTGTCTTGTCGCGCGCTGTTCTCATTTGAATAAATTCCTCTCGACTAACGCCAGTGTTCAGATGGATATTGTTTGCTTTTTGCTCGCCTACTGTCGTTTCCCATTTATAATGATCACGGCCTTTTGCTTTATAGTCATGGCAAAGATACATCCGTGTATCGTCTGGAAGCTCATATAGCTTATGGACTGAGTCATAGAGCGTACCAGCATCGCCCCCTGGAAAATCACAGCGCGCGGATCCGTAGTCCGGCATAAAGAGGGTGTCTCCGACAAAGACGGAGTCACCAATGTGATAAGCGATGCAGGCCGGGGTATGGCCCGGTACATAAATGACGTCAGCCTCTAAATTGCCAATTTTGAAACGCTCGCCATCCACGAACAATTTTCCAAATTGACTGCCGTCGCGTTTGAACTGCGCATCTTCATTAAACAGTCCGCCGAAGACCTTTTGAATGTCAGGGATATGAGCGCCGATCGCAATCGTCCCGCCTAACGTCTCCTGCAAATAGGCCGCTGCAGAAAAATGGTCAGCATGGGCATGGGTCTCTAAAATCCATTGTGTTTTCAAACCGCCATTTTCAATGAACGTTATGACGGCGTCAGCAGATTTTGTGGATGTGCGGCCTGAATTCGCGTTGTAATCCAATACAGAATCAATGATTGCGCATGCCTTGGTTTCGGGATCAGAGACAATATAAGTCACTGTATTCGTAGACTCGTCAAAAAACGAAATAACATCTGGTTTATGGACCATGACTAAACTCCTTGTTTTTTTGTAGATGCGAATTCGCTGTAACCGATCTCCTCAGGAGAGGGCGGACGGGATTTTGTAAATTTTGGCCGTGGGTTGAAGGCGATAGCTTTACTGTCTCTCTTAGCGACGGACGCTGTGCCAACAGTTTGGTGTCGGCGTGAACCGCCAGATTTTGACTCGCAAACAGCTTCAATCAGATTGCGCATAGGCGCGCTTGTGAGCGAATAGAATACGACTTTAGACTGTCGCCGCGGCGAGATAACTCCGGCTTCGCGAAGATGACCGAGTTCACGCGAGAGCGTCGGTTGCCGTATTTGCAGTTCTTCCTCAATATCGCCTACGGACATTTCATTGTACAAAAGGCGGCACACAATCATGAGGCGATTGGGGTTTGAAATTAGTTTCAGCTGCGCCGCCGTGTGAGAGGCGTTTTCGATCATATCTTGATTGAAGGCCATTACGTTGCCTCATCGGCTTGACCCATGTCGTTGGTGGCTTTGCGGTAATACCAAGCCTGACCATCGTTAGAGCCAAAGTCTTCGTTAAAGAGGCACGGTGCATTGTGTAAAACCTCTCCTCCTGGCAACCATTCTGCAGGGATCGAGACGTTTTTCCGTTCGGAAAGCTGCAGCCCTTTCAATAAGCGTAAAAGCTCATTCACAGAGCGGCCGACAGTAAGAGGGTGGTGGGTGAGGGCTTTTAAAACGCCGTTGGGATCTATGACGAAAACAGATCTGACCGTAGCTGTACTTGACGAGCTCTCATGGATCATTCCGTAAGCGGTTGAGATGGCCATCGATACGTCTTCAATCACTGGGAATGTGACCTTAACGTCAAACTTTGTTTCGATGCTCTCAAGCCAAGCGATGTGGGAGTAAATACTATCAACCGACAATCCAATCAGTGCACAATTTATAGCCTCAAAGTCAGGCAGAGATTTTTGAAAGGCGATGAATTCAGATGTGCAAACGGGCGTAAAATCTGCCGGATGTGAGAACAGGATCACCCACTGGCCGCGATAATCTTCAAGCGAGCGCGTACCGAGTGTTGTGCGCGCGGTAAATAACGGGGCGGTCTCTTCGAGCTTAGGGCCCGCATTCGCATTGGAGGTGCAACCATCGTTAGAGGTAGTGTTGTTAGGGGGCGTCACGATGTTCTCCAGCGCTTGATTTTAACAAGAGTTCTCATATGAGTATCAATATACAAAATCAACAATAAAGTTTACTGAAGTGTATATTGACATGATCGGATTCTAAGCTTAGCTTTCTCTCGAAACGCAATCCCTCTTGGATAAAGGAACATTGTTATGGGCTTACGTATTGGCGATATCGCCCCAAACTTTAGCGTTGAAACGACAAAAGGGAAAATCGACTTCCATGATTGGATCGGCGATAGCTGGTGCTTCTTCTTTTCTCATCCGGCCGACTTTACGCCTGTCTGCACAACGGAAATGGGCCGCACAGCTCAACTCGCGGGGGAGTTCGACAAGCGAAACACCAAGCCGCTCGGACTTTCAACGGATGGCGTGAAAGAGCATCTGGCGTGGATTGAGGACGTCAACGATACGCAAAACACCACTTTAACATTTCCGATCGTTGCCGATGCGGACACGAAAATTGCTCAGCTCTTTGATATGATTCACCCTAACGAGAGCGATACCGCGGCTGTTCGGTCAGTTTTCATTATCGATCCAAACAAAAAAATACGTCTAACGATGACTTACCCGATGAATGTTGGTCGTAATTTTGATGAAATTCTTCGCGTTATTGATGCCTTACAGGCGGGCGACAAGAACGGAATCGCGACACCTGCGGATTGGAATGTTGGCGATAAGGTGATCATTCCGCCGTCCGTATCTAACGAAGATGCGGCCAAGAAATTCCCGCAAGGCTTTGATGAGATCCGGCCTTATCTCCGCTTCACAACAATTGGCTAACCTTCCCCTCTAGCCAGATCTCCCTTGGCATCTTTTTGCCAGGGGAATTTTCTATATTAGGAAATAAAATGGAAAACTTCACGCCTGTTTCTGCCGCTATTGGTGGCGCCATGATTGGGCTGTCGGCCGTTTGGCTGATGGCCAGCGCAGGTCGGATTGCCGGTATTAGCGGTATCGTCGGCGGCGCTCTTGATGCTGGTAAAGGTGACAAATTATGGCGTTGGACGTTTCTTGCGGGGCTTCTATTGGCGCCGTTGATTGTTGGCTTTTTTGACGCCTCTTTTCTTGAAATAGATTTTCCAACAACCGGTTCTTTGCTCGTCCTCGCAGCGGTGCTTGTGGGTATAGGCACGCAACTTGGAAACGGCTGCACGAGCGGTCACGGCGTCTGCGGTAATGCGCGGCTATCCATACGGTCTCTGCTCGCAACGCTCACCTTCATGGGGACAGGAATCGTGACTGTCTTTATCATGCGTAGCTTAGGAGGCGTGTAAAATGCGGATCCCGATTTCAACATTTATTGCAGGCTTGTTGTTTGGGGGCGGTCTGACCGTGTCCCAAATGGTTAATCCTGAGAAGGTTATTTCTTTTCTTGATGTTACGGGCAACTGGGACCCCAGCTTGGCGTTTGTAATGGGTGGGGCTTTAATCGTCACATTTCTTGGGTACAAGCTCGTCTTAAAGCGTAGGGGACCTTTGTTTGACGACCGGTTTCGGTTGCCAACCCGCAAAGATATCGATGCGCCGCTACTCGGGGGCGCGGCGCTGTTCGGAGTCGGATGGGGTTTGGCGGGACTCTGCCCGGGACCGGCTATTGCTAGCGCAAGCTTCGCTGGGCCGAACGCCTATATTTTTGTTGGGACGATGATCGCAACGGTTTTCATCTATCGATTTATCAAAGCGAGAGCATAATGCTGACAAAGCCTACAATATCGGTGCTTTTCACAGCGATATAGTTGGCTGGATTTTAACCGTCCGAACCCGCGTCGGATATCTCGAAAGTCTAAGGGGTATCGATCCCGGATCCAAATGAGCGAATTAGCATTTCGCTTAAACCAGAGCAGCGTCAGCATATCTTGGAGGAAATGAGTCAGTTCCTTCTCTTTACGCAAGAGATCGTCGACGGTGTCGCATCGCGTGACCCTGAGTTAATCCGATGCACCGTGTCTGACGGCTTGGGCCGTGGTCAAGGTCAAGGTTTAATGAAAGGCGTCTTGCCGCCGGAATTTAGGCAAATGGGTTCGGCGATGATGCTGGAGCTCATGAAAATTGATACGATGACATAGGGCGGGGCGGATGATGCCGCCATTCTCGATCAACTCAGTTCCGCGCTGATGCATTGTCACTCCTGTCACGTCACCTACCAAATTTGTCTGACTGAAAAGCCATAATTTGAAGGAGACCGTTATGCGTATCTTGAAGCCCGTCATTGGCGCTCTCGTTTTTGGAGTGGCGCTTACAGCGTGTTCGCAAAACTCTAACGCTTTAGACACTGACGCTGAGGAGATTAAGGTGGCTGCGCCCATATTGACCGTGATTACACGACATGAGCCAGAGACGCAGTTCATGGCATTAATTTTAACAAAAACGGCGGCTGACCAAGGGAATCCCGTGCGGATATTGCTTTGTGACAAGGTGGGGAATTGGCATTAAAAGTGCCGCCAGCCATTTTGCAAACACCATTGGCGGCAAAGAATATGAGTCCGGCTGAATTACTTGCGAAACTCGTTGATAACGGCATCAACGTGGATGTTTGCGCCATTTATCTCCCGAACCGGGACTTTGGTTAGGAGGCACTTCTGGAAAATGTGGGAGTTGCAACGCCGTCAGACATTGCCGCTTACTACACGCATGACGGAGCGAAGGATTTGTCCTTCTAAGCTGAACAGTTGATGAGAGGCGTCTATCAGCAGTCCAGATTGTTGTGAGTTGGCGGTATGATTTCCACCCAAACTCAGGCCCCTATTTCAGCGGTAATATGTCTGCATTTCATCAGCCTTCCAGTGAAGGCTTTGGCTCAGGATGTGGTTGAGGTCACTAACGCCAAACGCCTTGCCATCGGTATTGAAGCCGAAATACTCAAATCCTCAACTAGTGTGGATGTCGTTATTGACCTCGTGACGGAAGGGAAATGGGCGTCTATGTTCGACGCTGGCTAAGAAAGCCTTTTTGCCGAAAACGACCGCCGGCTAGTCAACAGATTCAAATGGTGAATAGTGCAGACAGAACAACAATATAGACCTAAGTAAACGACTAATCTGTCCCCCGTCTAACGGGTGAACGCGGACTCAAAGTTTTTCATAATCTCATATTTCACCGACTTCTTTGAAAAAATCTCACTGACCGCAGAGTTGGCCCCTCATCTGGCACTGGCCTTGGCCATGTTCTGCTTGCTAGCCCTTGCCATCCTCGCCAACATTATCACCAAATATCTGTGTCTGACGTCAGCGCTCATGGCACAGATTTGAGCCTGGGCTAAGAGAGACTTTGCTCACCTCCATCCTTATGGAGTGAAGCATGAGACAGACTAAAACAACGT
>NZ_BMZH01000004.1 GCF_014652695.1 Algimonas arctica | reverse complement strand
CGTTGTTTTAGTCTGTCTCATGCTTCACTCCATAAGGATGGAGGTGAGCAAAGTCTCTCTTAGCCCAGGCTCAAATCTGTGCCATGAGCGCTGACGTCAGACAATAAATAAACATCATGGTCGAAGGGTAAGGCGCATTGTAATACACGCCGCCTGTCTGGGTGGCGATTTGTTGCATAAGCGCGATGTCGGCATTGGGGCCCATGGCGCAGCTGTAAACAGGGTAGGACGGCAGGTTATCCAACGGGGCTGGACCCGTGTTTTGGTAGCCATCAGATAATAAAATCATGGCCTTTGGGGTCGTGGCCGGATCTAGAAAAGTCGCGGCGGCAATTAATCCGCTCCCAATCGCTGTTGCACTGCCTGTAAACGTTAGCGCTTCAATGGCGTTGGCGGCCGCGATAGCTTGGCTTAAATTTTGATCAACTGTCGCGAGCGATGATCCTGCGGAATAGGTCGTTCTTGCTGTGGAATCATAGTTTACGACGGCAAGCCCATCACCGGGTTGGGCATATGAAACAAACGCTTTGCTCGATCTTTTCGTAATGGCGACATAGCCATTAATGGTCATACTGTTTGAGGTATCGATTATGGGAACGACATTCGCGAAATCCGTCATGGCTTACTCCTTGTTTTTGCAAGGCGAGTTTCAGCGGACATTCGAATAAAGGGGATGCCTTTGAGTTCGAGAAATCAATATTTTAATTTCAATTGTCATGGCTGCAAAAGGTCGCGCCCATGGAGATGTCTTAACATATAATAGCAATTATACAACTAATAACTACATTTTCATAAATTAAACGTTTAAGTGGATTTATGGAGCGACCTATATTGATGAATCCATAAGAAGATTGGCGTAAAACGTAAAAAGGGCCGACCTGTAAAACAGGCCGGCCCTCTCTGATTAGTCTTGTCCACGTTTCTTACCGGATATGACCCAAACAGAAACGCAACATTGTAAGCCTGCAATTGCGGGCTATGTTTTTGACGGCATAATCCGTTCGACCAATGTCCGAACAATTGCCATCACGGAGGCTGCGGCAAACACAGCGCCAAGGCTGACGAGAATAGCCCCAAGATGTACGCCAATAGCCGGAATGCCGTTCAATGATGCGGCACCGCCGACCATTAAGAATACGGCCGCAATAATAACGCCACGTCGGTGATCTCCATCTAAGAACCAGCCACTCGCTAATCCGAGGACAGCAAGAATAGCCGGATTATATCCGGTGATTACGAAACTTAAGGCGACGGCAGCGAGTACGCTCACAAGCCAAATAATTTTAGCGATAGACAAGATATTCCCCTTTATATGAATCTGCGCGTATTTTTTGTGCGTCAGACACCTAAAGATTAACAGGAATTAACCCAAAGTCAATTCCCGACGAAATGAACATCAAAGCCGATCAAAATTTTAGGCTCTTGGGCGAATGCGAGAAATATCCCTGATTTTTCGGCGTGTTACAAAGGTCTAGGGCTGTCGTGAAAGACTTCGCGCATAAGCGGGACGAAGCTGTCTAAACTATCGACCTCAAAATCAGGATCAAACGCGGGGGCGTCCCATTCATCAACCAATTTAACGGCGAGGGGATACCAGCTCTCGTCTTTCCATTGTTTGCGCAGGTCGGTGGGTGCGCCGAGATATTGGTAGTAATGTTCGCCCTGAAAGGCTTGGTGATTGTAAATCACGTGGTAGCTGTCTTCACTAATGTAAGGACGCATCATTTCCGCCGCGATGGGGCCGTGATTGGGCACATTGATGACTTTGGCGATGTCGTGGCAAAGCGCGATAACGATATGTTCTGTTGAAGCGCCCGCACGGCGAGCCAATGTCCCGCACATCAGCGAATGTTGAAGTTGATCACAGGCGAAGCCAAGTGTTGCGTCTTCGAGTTGGCGCAACATGCCGATGAAACGGTCGGCCGTTTTACCGAACTCTTGCTTATGGGCGGCGCCGATGATCTTCCAATCATCAAGTGAGCCCTCTTGCATGCGGGTAAATGTGGCCTGTTCTCCCGTCGTCGACGGGTCCATTTTCATCACATCATCCATGACGTCCATATCAACTTTCATCGCACGATTTCCTCAAGCTTGGTTCGCATTTTATCAGAAATTGGCACAGGCCGCCGGGTTTTTTCATCGACATAGACATGGACGAAGTGGCCGCGCGCGGCGGCGGCTTTCCCTTGGCCAAACAGACCGATTTCATAGCGCACAGAGCTGCCACCAATTTTACTGACGCGCAGAGCAGCCTTGATAGGCTCTGGGAATGTGAGCGGGGCAAAATAGGCGCAGCCGGTTTCGACAACGAGGCCAATAGTGTCGCTTTCACCGATTGTAAGAATACCATTTTCAATCAACCAGCGATTTACGACCGTATCGAAATATTCGTAATAAACCGCATTATTGATATGACCGTAAACGTCATTGTCGTTCCACCGTGTCGGTAGCTCGAGCGAATAGGCGTAATCAGTAAGGGTGTCGGGTTGCAGCCTCACGCGATCGTCTCGTAAATTTTAACGATATCGGCGTGGGTCATCTCGCGCGGATTATTGCGCAGGACGCGGTCTTTTAGGATTGCGTCATCCGCCATCATGGGAATGTCATTAGATGTGATATTCACGTCGCGGAGACGGCGCTGGACTTTTGTCTCATCTTGCAACCGCAAAATTTCGTCGATCAAAGCCGCGGGTGTCTGTCCAACCCCAAGGTCGGAGGCAATCTCGCCATACCACCGTTTGGCGCGATCTTCTTGGGCATTGAATTTCATAACTTCGACCATGACAAGCGAATTGGAGAGACCGTGTGGAACATGGAAAAACCCTCCCAGCGGGTAGGCGAGGCCATGCACCGCGCCAACGGGCGCATTTGAAAAAGCTTGTCCCGCCAGCATGGCGCCGATCAACATATCATTGCGCGCGTCCACATCGTCAGGCGTGTTCACAGCTCGGCCGATGGCGCGGGTGAGCTTACGCAAGGCGGAGAGACCCATTGCGTCGCTGATCGGATTTTTGCGGTGCACAGACGTGTAGGCTTCAATCGCGTGGACCATTGCGTCGATGCCCGTCGCCGCCGTGATATGAGCGGGCAGGCCGAGCGTTAAGCTCGCATCCAGCAGCACCCGGTCAGCATAGAGCGGGTCGGAGACAACCGCGTTCTTTGATCCTTCTCCTGTCGTGATAATTGCAACGTTGGTGACTTCACTGCCCGTGCCAGACGTCGTCGGAATCAGGACCAGTGGCAGGCGTGAACCCTGCGCGACATCGACGCCGTAAATTTGCGGTAAGGTGACGTCATTATCGGCGAGAAAAGCGATAACTTTCGCCGTGTCCATCGGTGATCCACCGCCAAACCCGATGACAAGTCCCGCGCCGAATTGCTTGACCGTTTCAGCCCCTGCAATAACGACGTCTTCAGGTGGGTCGGCGACGACATCGTCAAAGATCATTACCTCATAGCCTGCATCTCGCAGTGCCGCGACGCCAGCGTCCATGAGCCCGAGACTGCGTACGCCTTTGTCTGTGATGATCGCAATTTTCTTGTTGCGGGACAGTCCCGCGACATGGGCATCCAGCTTGGCCGTGCCACCCGCCTCGATGCGAATGTCAGAGACGGTCTTGAAACTTTGCATGCTCAGGTCTCCGTCTCAAGGTCAGTCATGGTCAGAATAACTTTCCCCATCGCACGGCGTTGGGTCAGCGCGTCAAACGCATCGGCGAAATCGTCCAATGGGTAATGACCGGAAATATGGGGTGTGATTGTGCCGTCCTTTAGCATGGCCATCAACTCGCCAACATTTTTGCTATGTTCCTTCGGCTCGCGTTGGGTCCAGGCACCCCAGAACACGCCGCGAATATCGATGGACTTTAGCAAAGCAAGATTGAGCGGGATGGCCGGAATATCGCCTGCGGCAAAACCGATGACGAGGTAACGACCGCCCCAATTCATGGCGCGCATAGCGGGCTCGGCAAATTTGTCACCGACGGGATCATAGATCACATCTGCGCCGCCCATCGCTTTGATGGCGGATTTTAGGTCCGTGTCGCCGGAATAGTTGATAGTTTCATCGGCCCCGTTCGCGCGGCAAACCGCTAATTTTTCATCCGTGCTGGCACAGGCAATAACGCGTGCGCCCATCGCTTTGCCAAGCTGTACGGCAGCAAGGCCGACACCGCCTGCGGCCCCTAAGACAACAAGCGTTTCGCCGGCTTGTAATTGAGCTCGCTGTTTCAAGGCATAAAGCGAAGTCCCGTAGGTCAGGACGAGGCCTGCTGCGATATCAAAGGGGAGGTCTCCGATGGGGCCGACTAACGGCGCAGGCGCAACAACCTCTGTTGCGAACGCTCCCGATTGTCCGAGATAGGCGACGCGGTCGCCCACGGCGAGGTGAGAGATATCGTCCGCGACCTCAGTGATAATCCCTGCCGCTTCTCCGCCGGGGATAAAGGGGAAGGGGGGGCGCACTTGGTATTTGCCTTCAATCATCAAGATATCAGGGAAATTAATTCCAGCGGCTTTGATTGCAACCCGGACATGGCCGGGCTTCATCGGGTCAGCGCTTACAGTTTCAACACTGTTCTTTCGATAGTCTTGGAAGGCGTGAACGCGAAGAGCTTTCATGGGGCGACCTTAGTTTTTGTGCGCGTCCCGACGGCGGGAGGCGTTTCCGGTGGGCCGGCGAAACATTGTGCGATCCGCATCCAGTGTTCCGCAGTATCACCCGTAGCTTTGAGGGCGATGTCGGCATCGCCAATATTCCGGCACTGGGTCACGACCTGACAGAAGTCCTCCGCCGGGCCGTCAATGCGGTTGTCGTCCTGCGGCTCATTCCATTCCCAAACACCCCCGCTGGGCGCAATGAGCCGGACATAGGGTTTGGGTTTCGGCGGGGCCACGCTGTTGACCTTAAAGCTCCAGCTATAGGTCGTGACGCCAATATGGGCGACGTTTTTCAAGCGATCCGCATTAACGCGCTCTACGCCGAGCGCGTCATAAATGGCTTGCGCGTGTGCCCAATGTTCCATTTGCCGCGCGATGATGCAGGAGCGGACGGACATGTCCGGGCCAAACCATTTCGTGCGGGCGTCTGGATCTGCGGCTGAGAAACGACGGGTCATCTCGGGATAAAATTCACGCCACGCGGCATACGTGTCTGAAGCGGGCGTCTCGCCAAACCAAGCGCGCTGTAACGGTCGATGCCCTTTGGCCATATCGGGCAGGATTTTCGTACAAAAGGCCGCGAAGGCGTCATCTCCCTTAAGGGCATCATCCGCGGCAATGTTAAACAGGTGCAAATGTTCAATGATTTCGCCAATCGTCCACCCTTTAAACGCCGTTTCACGGTTAAAATCTGCGGGGGAGAGGTCAGCCAGCAAGGCATTAATGGCGTTGCATTCGTCTTGGAAGTCATGAGCAGCTTGCATGGGCAGAGTGTGACGAAAGCCTATTGAAACGTCAATCGTCCGGTAGGGTCCATCGACCATGTGCGGACGGCAATTTGCGTGTGATGATCAGGGGGCATGGCGCGGCGGCCGATTGCTTGTAATGAAGACCCGAATCCCCACATCGGATTTCCGCAAGGCGAGCTGTGCTCGTTCAAAATTACTTTGGAGTGTGTCATGGCCGGACCATCCGTTTCGCCAGAGATTGATCGGCTGATCACACTGCTCGCGCGCTTGCCGGGGCTCGGGCCACGCTCGGCGCGGCGTGCGGCGCTTCATCTGCTCAAAGCCCCTGATAAGTTGATGACGCCGCTGGCAAGCGCGATGACAATCGCTGCCGACCGGATTTCCACCTGTTCTGTTTGCGCGAATGTCGACTCGGCGAACCCCTGCCATATTTGTACCGCGCCGGGTCGGGATCAAACGGCGATATGCGTGGTGCAGGATGTTTCTGATTTATGGGCGATGGAACGTGCCGGTGCGTTTCGCGGGACCTATCATGTGCTGGGGGGAACTCTGTCAGCGCTCGACGGCATTCGCCCCGAAGACCTCAATATCGCGGCATTAATCGGACGGGTGAGCGCGGGCAAAACAGAAGAAGTTATCCTTGCCATGAATGCCACAGTCGATGGACAAACGACGGCGCATTACATCACGGAACATTTGGAGAAAACGGGCGCGCGGGTTTCGCGGCTCGCGCACGGGGTCCCTATTGGCGGGGAGCTTGATTATCTGGATGACGGGACGATCGCGGCGGCGATGAAAAGCCGCCGACTATTGTAGGCGCGTTAAATTTCTTCAATCACACTGGTTCCGTGGCCGCCGGCCCCCATGCCGGATGTCCACTCCCATGTTTCATAAAGCCGGATCTTACCGCAGGGAAGGATCTCGGGGCGACTCTCACATTTACCGGACCGCAGAGCGCCTGATTTGGTGACGTGATGGTAAAGGAACGTGAGTGTTCCGTCTTTCCGTACTTTGCCAACAAGCGAGCCATAGTCGACTTTACCACCACTATATGTACCCATTAAAATGGCGTCTCGTTGCTCATAGCGGAAGACGGTGTTTGATCCCACATCCCCGGCTCCATTCGTGGAGACTGTCCGGAAGAGACGCTCACCATAGTGAATCATAAGAGCGGTCCTGTCTTTTGAGGCCCGCTATCCGTGAGCGCGGTGGGATCATCCTCATTCAGCTCTAGCTGCTCAATCCGATCGGCACGACGTGTGATCTTATCGGTGCTGATCCGGGCCTGCCGCATCATTTCCAGGCCGCCATCATAATGGCTCTGCAGCTTGGCGATACGGTCATCAAGCCGCCTCACATCCGCGCTAATTTTCGTGACTTCGTCAAGAATTACCGTGGCCTGTTCGCGCATGGCAGCGTCTTTTAGTACGGCATTCATCGTATGTAGCGTCGCCATAAAGGTGGTGGGGGAGACGATCATGACACGGTCTGTAAAGCCCCGTTCTATGACTTTCGGAAAGCGGGAATGAAGCTCCGCATAGATAGCCTCTGACGGTAAGAACATCAGCGCAATTTCGTGGGTTTCTCCGGGAAGAAGATATTTCGCGGCAATATCTTTGATGTGTTTGGTGCAATCTACGGCAAACTGTCGTTTCGCCGTGTCACGATTATCCGCCTCACCCACCACAGTGTCTTCGCTAGCGATCAGGCGTTGCCATGCCTCGAGCGGGAACTTGCTATCGACCGCGACGTCCAAATGGTCGCCGGGTAAATGGATCAAGGCATCAACACGCGCCCGATTGGATAGGGTTTGCTGGAATGAATAGGTGCGGGCAGGTAGGAACTGCTCGATCAGGGATTGCATTTGCTTTTCGCCGAATGCGCCGCGTGATTGTTTATTTGACAGGATAGATTGCAGACCAGACACTTCGCTCGCGAGTTCTTTTATATTAGCCTGCGCGCGGTCGATGACTTCAAGGCGCGTATCAAGCCGTTTTAAATGACCCGCAGAGGTCTCAGACTGCTCCGTGATTGATCGACCCACGCGTTCGGTCATGGTGGCTAATCGCTCATCCAAGCTCTTCTGAAATAAATCTCCGCGCTGCGCTTGTTCTTCTGACAGTTGCGCCAAACGACCCTGTAATTCTGCCTGTTGCCCGCGCATGGCCATAAGCTCGGATTTCGTCGCGTCATCTTTCGGGCGCAAAAGGGACCCAAACCAGAGGCCGAGCAATAGCAAAACCATGCCGCAAACAAGTTCTAAAGCCGTCAAATCTATCGGGCCATATGTTAGGATTGGTTCCATCTTTGTTCTCAAAGCACAGCTTGGCGTGTGAGGGAAGAGCCTGTGAGCGATGAACTTGGGCTTTCATAAATTTGCTCAGTATTTCGCTTTATTGATCATGAGGCGAGATCATCCCTATGAAGATGAGGGTGGAGCGGCGAACATTATATTCACCAGCTCACATAGCCTAAAGGCTAGGAGGTAATTCGTGGCAGTTTGTATATCCTCACATTTATACATCGGTTTTAGAGACACGCCACAAGGTCGTCGAATCGACTATCAAAAAATTGGGGATTTCAATGAATAAATACCGCCTTCTCGGCGCGTCAGCGCTCTCTGTTATGCTGGCATCAAGCTTGCCGAGTTTCGCGCAAGCGCAAGACACTGGTCCTATCTTGGACGAAATCATTGTCACCGCGCAAAGCCGCGCCAAAGGTTTGCAGGATGTTCCTATTTCTGTGGCGGCTGTCGATGCGAACACAATTGAGAAGACGGGAATCGTCAAGATCGAAGATCTGACAACTCTGGTGCCAAACTTTACCTATGCTGAAACAGGCATCACCACGGCCTTCCTCATCCGGGGAATTGGCTCTGGCGTGAACCAAGGGTTCGAGCAATCTGTCGGCGTTTATGTGGACGGCGTTCACTATCCACGGGGCCAACAGGTTCGGGCGCCGTTCCTTGATCTTGAACGAGTTGAAGTCTTGCGCGGACCGCAGTCCATTCTGTTTGGTAAAAACTCTGTTGCGGGGGCCATCAACGTCACCACGGCGAAGCCAACGGATTATTTCCAAGGGAGTGTGTTTGGGTCCTATGAAATCGAGGATAGCGAAACCGTTCTCGAAGGTATGCTCTCGGGCCCGATGTCTGACCGTGTTCGGGCGCGCGTGGCAGGTCGTTACCGCGATGCCGACGGTTTTCAAATCAACCAAACTCTCAACCGCGATGAAGTTGCGCGTGAAGAGCTTACGATCCGCGGGACAGTCGAAGTCGACTTGACCGAAGATTTGATGGCGACTTTCAAAGCCGAAGTGACGTCTTTTGATGCTATTGGCCGGAATATCGAAGTTGAGAACGCGACCCCGGTGAACAACCCGTCATCTCCGTTTAACGGCCTTACCTACCCACAAATTCTAGTCGGTGTGTTTGGTCAAGACGCTAGCGTTCTTGACTTCACGCAAGACGGCAATCGTCATTCCAATGGGGATAACAGCTTCAATGATATGGAAACATATCAGATGACGCTTGATTGGGCGTTGGGTGACCATACGCTGCAAGCGATAACGGCTTACGAGACACTGACCTATAATGAGCAGTGTGATTGTGACTTCACGGGCGCCAATATTTTCCTCGCACGTTTGCAAGAAGACTATACACAATTCAGCCAAGAAATTCGTCTGACGTCTCCCGAACGGGATGATTTTGATTACATCGTAGGGGCATTCTATCAGTCGTCTGATCACACCTATCAGGACCAAATTGTTGTCGAGTCGAATTCCATCCTCATCCCTGCCGTCAATGGCCGGTCTCCGGGGGCGGGCAGCTTGCTGTCAGGCACACAGGCGTTCCGTCAGGCACAAGTCGACTCGACAGTCCTGTCGGCTTTTGCCCAAGTTGATTGGCACCTTCGTGATGACTTGACCCTTCAATTGGGCGCGCGTGTTACGAATGAAGATAAGGATGGGGTTCGAAATCTTGATGTGACGACGGATAGTTTCGGCGCGCTGCCAGCCGCCCAAATTGGAGCGCCTCTGGTCTATGCTAACGTCTTTGGTATTGCATCTTCCAACCTCGACGGTTTGGCGGGGCTCGGCGTTCCAGGCGCGGCAGGACTTGTAGCGGCCTTTGGTTCCGGCACGGTGCCAACACAAAACCGTAACGTCACCAAGTTCTCGCCAGACGTGAAACTGGTTTGGGATGTGTCGGATGAAGCGCTGCTTTACGCCAGTTGGGCGCGCGGCTTTAAATCGGGCGGGTTTGACTTCCGCGCCAACAATCGGGGGCAGTCCGCGTCTACAGCGGAAGCGTTCCAGTTTGGTGATGAAGAAGCGACGAATTACGAAGTGGGTGGCAAGTTCAAACTCGGTCGCGCGATCGAGTTGAATGCAACCGCGTTTTTTACTGAGTTCGACAATCTACAGATTTCGATCTTTGACGGCATCCTCGGCTTTAATGTCGGCAATGCAGCATCGTCCGAAGTGAAGGGCCTAGAACTGGATGGTCGTTGGGCGGTCAGCAATAATATCCGCTTATCGGGCGGCGCGGCGCTAACGGACTTCGAATTCACCGATTTCCAAAATGGTCAGTGTTACGGCACCCAAGCCCGTGATGGATCCGATGATCGGTTTGATCCGACCACAGGGTTCTGTGACTATTCCGGTCTGAAGAACAACCTTGTTTCTGACTTTACAGGGAATGTCACAGTTGATTGGAATGCCATGGTGTTCGACGGTTATGAACTGACGGGCCTGACGACGTTGCTCTATAAGAGCTCTTACAATGCGTCACAGACCCAAGATCCGGCTGGTGTACAGGATGGTTACGTCAAGATTGACGCGCGGTTGGGCTTCGGACCACAGGATGGTCCGTGGGAAATCGCCGTGTTGGGTAAAAACCTGACCGACGAAATTCTTAAGACCTATAATGGGGACACGCCGTTGGGTGGCAGCACTTTTGGCGCGAACTCTAATTATACATTCTACAGCCAAGGCCGCACGGTTGCGGTGCAAGGGTCACTGAAGTTCTAGCCTCGTCCTTTCTATTAGAGAAAAGCTCCGCCCAATCGGACGGGGCTTTTTTTGTGGTGTGAGTTGGAATCAATTTGTCACCAAATTGGAATGGAATCATAACCTGAGGGCAACAAAAAACCCCGCCTCGCGGCAGGGTCTTGTCCGTCGTAATGACGTCGGAGAGGGGAGGCGTGCTAAGCGCTCATTTTATCTTTGGCAGGATCGCGCAAGACATAGCCGCGGCCCCAGACAGTTTCGATATAATGTTCACCTTGGGTGGCTGACGCGAGTTTCTTGCGTAGCTTACAGATAAAGACATCGATGATTTTAAGTTCTGGCTCGTCCATGCCGCCATAAAGATGGTTGAGGAACATTTCTTTGGTTAGAGTCGTGCCCTTACGTAAGGAAAGCAGCTCTAGCATCTGGTATTCTTTGCCGGTCAAGTGAACGCGGTGATCGCCGACTTCGACAGTTTTCGCATCGAGGTTCACCTTGATATCGCCGGTCGTGATGATGGATTGGCTGTGACCCTTAGAGCGACGGACAACGGCGTGGATGCGGGCCACGAGTTCGTCTTTGTGGAAGGGCTTGGTCATATAGTCATCAGCACCTGTGCCGAGACCCCGAACTTTCGTCTCGATATCGTTTGTACCGGAGAGAATAAAGATCGGCGTCTGAACTTTCGCGAGACGCAATGTCTTGAGAACTTCAAAGCCGGGCATGTCCGGCAAGTTCAGATCAAGAAGAATAATATCGTAATCATAGAGTTTGCCGAGATCGACACCCTCTTCACCGAGGTCGGTCGTGTAAACGTTAAAGCCTTCAGTCTTTAGCATCAGTTCGATGCCTTGTGCTGTAGCCATGTCATCTTCGATTAGAAGAACCCGCATTGTTCATCCCTCCCAGGCAAATCATATAACCTGTTCATTTGTTGAACCATGGTTAATGGAGCTTCACCGCTAAAGGAAACCGGTAAACCGAAAGTTAACAAGCTTAACAGCCTGTCACCTGCGCTTATTTAAATCGGAAGCGGGACGAGTTTGTTACAAAGGCATATTGGAGCGTATGGTTGAGAAGACTTAACCCTGTTCCTTCACCGGACCGAAAGCCCATCTCTGTAAAGACGACTCAATCAAACCCGTCAAAACGGGACGAATTGGGTATTTGGAGAGAGAATATGGCACAGATGTCGGACAAGCAAATTCAGCGCACCCGATTCCGGGTCGGAGAATTACAGAAACGAATCGCAGTTTTAGAAGCCACGCGCGAAGATCTAGAGCGCCAAATCCGGAAACTGTCGGAGAGTGTTCCAGAGGAGGCCGTCGATGCGACGGAACAACGCGAAGGTTATGTCGCCTACGGTAGCTATGCGCAGTCTGTAATTGTTCGCAAAAGCAATTTGCGACGGTCACTTGACGATATTGTTTCTCAAACGACAGACATCGCTGTGGAACTTCGCGATGAGTTAGACGCGTTGGATAGCTATGAACGCATCCGCGCGCGTCGTTTGGCGCAACAAGCTGAAAGCCGCCAAGCCCGCGCGGGTTAGGCTCCACTCAAGAGAGGCTGAGTAATTGGCCTACTCCACCGCTTCAAAGGCATAGCCCGCGCTTCGGACCGTCCGGATTGGATCGGGCTTGCCTGATACCTTCAAGGCTTTGCGAAGCCGTCCAATATGCACATCGACGGTGCGGGCTTCGACATAGACGTCACGTCCCCAGACCGCGTCGAGTAATTGCTCGCGCGAGAATACCCGTCCTGGGTGGCGGACAAAGTGATCAAGCAGACGAAATTCAGTCGGGCCAAGGTGAACGGTCTCGCCGTTACGCTTGACGCGGAACGCCTGACTATCAACTTCAACGTCCCCCACGCGAATGATATCTTCTAAAAGGCTCGGTTTCGCGCGGCGCATGAGCGCGCGTGTGCGCGCGAACAGTTCCGGCATTGAAAACGGCTTGATCATGTAATCGTCGGCCCCGAAATCCAACCCCGTGATACGATCCGTTTCGTCACTGCGTGCGGTCAGCATTATGACAGGCGTTTTGGACGTTTCTTTGCGACGCCGTAGGCGGCGGCAGACTTCGACGCCCGAAAGTTTGGGTAACATCCAGTCTAATACGATCAAATCGGGCGCTCGCTCAGATGCCAGCAAGAGCGCTTCTTCGCCGTCCATGGCGATAGCGGTCTCATAGCCTTCTTTGTCGAAATTATACTCCAGCAGCGTGGCTAGAGCGTCTTCATCTTCGACGATCAGAACATAAGGTTTCATTGGAGTGTCTCGACTTTCTTAAGACGATTTCTTGGTGTTGGGTTTGCGCATCATGGTTTTTACGGCGTCATCTTCGATTAATTGAACGCCGTGACGGGTGAAGTAGATGACTTCACAAACGTTGGATGTAAGATCACCAATCCGCTCGAGGTTCTTTGCTGCGAAAAGCAGAGCTGTCGATGCGTTGATCATGTCTGGATCGGCGACCATATAGATTAGCAGCTCGCGCAGGATCGCATTGTATATTTCATCGATATCATTGTCGGCCATCCAGATTTGAACGGCCGCTTTGGTGTCATCACGCAAAAAAGCATCGAGCGCGGCGGAGAGTTGTGCCTTCACTTGCCGGCCCATGCGTTCCACACCGCGAGTTAGGTCAATCGGCGATTGATGATTGAGATTGATCGCCCGTTTGGCGATGCCTTCGGCGAGATCACCGATCCGCTCCAGATCATTGGCAACACGTATGGCGCCAATCGTACGACGCAAATCGGTTGCCATCGGATTACGCAAAGCCAAAATGCGCATGGCGTCATTATCAATTTTCGTCTGCAATGAATTTGCGAGATCATCGCGCTCGATCACAGAGCGGGCGAGGGCGTTATCGCGCCGATTGAGTGCGCGAATGGCGTCGGCCACCATACCTTCAGCCAAGCTGCCGAGATCGGACAAGCTGGTCGTCAAATCATTGAGGTCGCTATCGTACCCGCTGACAATGTGGTCGGCCAAACTGTTCATTCGAACGGTCCCTGTACAGAGGCCATCAATTCGATTTGCCTCTGATTCTTAAAATCTAGCCTATGTGAGTTGTACGTGACAGGTTTGTGAAGTTAAAATGACCATGCTGTTTTAAGCGCATTATATTCGACATATGCGGCGGAAATGAGCGTTCCAAGGGCGAGGTTTTAGTCAGTCGGGCTCTCTTGATAGACAATACAAAACTCTGTGCCTTTGTTGGGCTCGCTTCTGACATAGAGGCCCGCCCGATGCCGTCGGGCGATATGTTTGACAATCGCGAGACCTAAGCCTGTCCCCTTTTCTTTGGAAGATAAATCACCCGCAACCCGGTAAAACCTTTCGCCGATACGCGGCAGATGTTCACGGGAAAACCCGGGGCCTGAATCTGAGATCGTAATCGTATAAACGGGAAGGGGGCTGGTCTGAACGGGATTGATATTCCGCGCTTTGGCGGTCTTTGACAAGCGACCATCGGCAAACGGAATCGTCGGGTCCCATTGCTCAAAGCGTGACAGCGTAATGTGAACCGTTGCGCCGGCAGGAGAAAGCTTCGTCGCGTTTTCGATCAGGTTGAGACAGAGTTGGATTGTCTCGTCCTGGTGTCCGGGAACAATCGCGCGCTTTTTCTTTTTATATATAATTGTGATGCCGCGCGCTTCCGCCAACGGCGCCACGGATTCGATTGCCGCGCGCACGGATAGATCAAGATCGGCCGTTTCGGTTGGGGCAATATGTTCTTCTTGTTCAATTCGGCGCAGCGAGAGCAAATCCTGAATCAAGCGCTGCATACGCTCTGCCTGCTGGCCCATAATTCCCAAGAACCGCTCCCGCGCGTCCGGATCATCTTTGGCGTGTCCGCGTAAGGTTTCGATATAACCAAGCATAGAGGCCAAGGGCGTCTTCAGCTCATGGCTGGCATTAGCCAAAAAATCCGCGCGTCTTTGATTGCCGAGTACGAGCTCCGTTACATCATTCATAACAACAAGGACGATCATGCGCCCGGACCCATCATCGGCGGGCGTTACCGCGGAAAAGAGAAGCGAGATGTAACTTTCTGTCGGGACTTCGCGGTGGACCATTAATGGATCAGGCGTGTAGCCCGCCAAAGCCGTGGCAAGCCTGTCGCTAATATCTGAATCTCTCACATAGACACTGAGTGGCCGACCTAATGTATCAATTTCGATCAGTGAGCGGGCGAGCGGGTTGGCGTGGATAACACGTCCTTCCCGATCGAGCACCGCAATCGCTTGCGGTAAGGCGTCCGTCAGTGTCGCTGCAAACCTCGCGCCCGAGAGAAAGGCGTCCGGGTCAATGGGTTGATCTGTTCGTGAAGACCGCAAAACGCGGCTCAACCTTATGAAAATCAACGTCGCAATCCAAAACCCCGCTAAAGTGGCAATTCCGACAAGCAAAGGGGTGCGGGCCATGATGGCCATCGCGGCAATCGCTATGATCGCAAAAACGGACAGGATGACAATGTCAGATTCACGCAAACTATGTGCGTTGCTCGCTTCGGTGTGATCCTGCGTTGTCATAGTGCAGCCCTGACGGAATGGGGAAGCCTCGTCCAGTCGTGCGATCTAAACATCCGAATAAAACCGCTATCATGGCTCAATACAGCCCTCTGAAGGCGGAAGCGATAGGTTAAACCCATTCCTGCACACGCCAGCGTCACTATTATCGTTTTTCGATAATGTTTTGTTGACTTGCGGAATGCAATCTGGTTGTTTCTAGCAGAGGCGGCGACTCGTGCCAGAGTTTCGGTCCGCATACCGTAAAGGAGTTTGAGTGAGATGCAGTATAGAGGCGAAATGCACGGTCCGACCGCGATAATGAAAACGGCTTTCATGGCTATGGCCATCAGTCTCTCAGCCTGCGCCAGTATCATTGACCCTGTCGATGATACGGTTGTTGATCTTAATGCGGCGGCTCCCACTCGGGCCACTTGGGCTGAACCTGCCCCCGAGGCGCTACCGCAAGCAGACTGGGTGGAAAGCTTTAGCGACGATAGTCTCAATGCGCTTGTGGCCAAAGCGCGCGCAGATAATCCCTCCCTCAGACGCACAATGGCACAACTCGACCGCGCGATTGCCGCGAAGAATTCAAGCCGTTCCAGCTTGTATCCGACCTTGGGTGGGGACGCCTCTAGTACGCGTAGTGAAGGGGGGACTGGCTTCAATTCCGGATCAACGAGTTATGGTTTGGGGGTGAGTTCTAGATGGGAAGTCGATGTCATCAACCGTATTCGCGATCAAATTGCGGCTGATGGCGAAGGCGTTGAAGC
This sequence comes from Algimonas arctica, assembly GCF_014652695.1. Taxonomy (GTDB): domain Bacteria; phylum Pseudomonadota; class Alphaproteobacteria; order Caulobacterales; family Maricaulaceae; genus Litorimonas; species Litorimonas arctica. Next base: position 260,961 of record NZ_BMZH01000004.1, on the reverse strand, counting down.
TTCGGCAGCGGATATCGCCGCGCTCGAGCTGACGGTGGTAAGTCGTCTGGCGAGTGGTTGGTTCGATGCTATCGAGGCCGGCCTATTGGTAGAGCTTTCTGCCGAAGAAATCCGGACACAAGAACGGTCGTTGCGGTTAACGCAAAGACGGTTCGAAAGTGGTTTGACAGGGTCATCCGATGTTCGATTAGCGCGGTCATCAATTGCCAACGCTCAAGCACTAGAACAGTCTCGATTGCAATTGCGGGACGCGACATTACGATCAATACAGACTCTCGTTCGCGACTATCCCGATGCTGATGTCGCGCTCCCGTCTGATCTGCCCGCTCTCCCGGTTTTTACAGGCGCGGGAACACCTGAAAATATGTTAGCAAGGCGTCCAGATATCTTGGCCTCAGAGCGTCGCATTGTGCAAGCTGGTCTAAACGTCGATGTCGCGCGCAAAGCCCTCTATCCGAGCCTCTCTATCACCGGAAGCGCGGGCGATGAGTCGTTGAACTCGATCGGAGATGTTCTCGATCTTAAAAGCCTGGCATTCTCTCTGACGGAGTCACTGACGGCGCCGATTTTTCAAGGGGGGCGGTTGCGTGCCCAAGTCGAGACACAAAAGGCGCAACTCGCCTCTCAAGTTGAAACTTATGCCGAAACGGTGCTGACAGCGTATCAAGAAGTTGAAAATGCACTGGATGCTGAAAAACGGCTGGAAGCCCGAGAAGCCGCGTTGCGTGTCTCTCGTGATGAGGCTGTGAAGGCTGAGGAAAGACTTGAACTTCGTTATACAGAAGGTCTCGCTACAATTTTGCAATTGCTGGATGCACAGTCGCGCCGTATTAGTGCGGATGGACAGTTGATTTCGGCACGGGCCGAGCGTCTCTCAAATCGTGTTCGGCTACATGTCGCCCTCGGGGGGGCAGGATATGTCGCACCGCTAAACTTACAAGACAGTGATCCTGTCAAAATTCTTGGAATTGAATTACCATGACCAACATAATTGGGTCTCATATGGAACCGGACATGCCGGAAAATCCCGAACAAGATACGGATGGTGTGTCCAATAAAGGGCTTACACGCGCCCCTTTGATTATTGTTCCGCTGGGCGTTGTTCTGGGCCTTGCCGCAATTATCTTAGCAGGCGGTAGTGGAACTGGCGAAGAAGTAAAACCGCCTGCCAAAGAGATGTTCGTCCTGTTGCTATTCATTGTGCTGGGGGTCGTTTCGATCATCATGGCCGTCAGATTGAGCCGTCCTAAGAAAAGACGCGGGATCAGTCGTCGCATTCAGTCTATAATCCTGCCCGTTCTTGTCCTCTTGATGTTCCCGATGGCGACCTTTGCGATCATCAACGCCAATCAAAAACCGGAAGAAACACGACGCCCGTTTACACCGCTTGCCGTCATGGCGGATTACGCAACGCGACAGGATGTTCGGTTGAGCGTTCAGACGCAAGGTGAAGCACGCCCACAAACAGAGATTGATCTGGTGCCTGAAGTCGGGGGCAAAATTGTCTATGTGTCGCCGAACTTTATTGAAGGCGGAATCTTCACGAAAGGCGAGACACTTATTCGCGTCGATCCGAGCGATTATAACGTCGCCGTGGTTCGTGCCCAAGCGGGTGTCGCGCAAGCAGAGCAGGTTCTCGCGCGTGAAATTGCCGAAGGCGATATTGCCCGGACTGATTATGAAGAGTTAGGCCGCGGCGCACCAAGCCCGCTCGCACTGCGCGTGCCGCAAAAGCAACAAGCTCAAGCCGCCCTGCAAGCCGCGAATGCGGATCTTGAGAATGCGCGCCTGCAATTGTCTCGCACCCGCGTTCTTGCGCCATTTACAGGCCGTGTGAGAACGAAAGCGTCTGATATGGGGCAATATGTGACGCCTGGATCGCGCCTCGGTCGGATATTTTCGACGGATATTGTCGAGGTTCGTCTCCCCTTTACAGACGGCGATATGGCGAAAATTGATCTGCCAATAGCCTTTGTCGCGAAGAATAAAGAGGAGGCAACACCCGTTGTTTTGTCCATCGAGATCGGCGGTGTCCGACAAGAATGGAATGGCCTCATCATGCGCACAGAGGCGACCTATGATACGCAATCTCGTGCGCTCTTTGCGATTGCTGAAGTGACCGATCCCTATGGTGCCGGTCGCTCGCAAAACGGGGTTCCGATTGCACCGGGTCTTTTTGTGAACGCAGAAGTCCAAGGGAAAATTTTCCCGAACGCCATTGTTATTCCGCGTGACGGGTTACGTGTTGATGATGAGATTTATACCGTCGATAATAAAGGCAAAGCCTCAATTCGCAAAGTCACCGTCCTTGATGCCACCGTTGAACGCGCCGTCTTGTCCTCCGGAGTTGAGGCGGGAGAGCTCGTTGTTCTGTCGCCAATGGAACGATCTCGAATTTCAATTCCGCTCAAGGTCTTGAATATCAATAATCCAGAAGACGTGCTGGTTGAGCCTGAAGAGCCGGAGTGGATGAGAAAAGAGCGAGAAGGCAAAGGGAGTAAAGGGGACACCAAATCGTCAGATGACGCTGATGGCGGCGATGATAAACCTGCGGACGAAGGTGCCTCAGAATGAAAAAGCTCATTACATATTTCGTCCGCAACCCGGTTGCGGCAAACCTGCTAATGTTCATGATGTTCGTTGGCGGCATTTGGGGCTACGTCAGCCTGCAACGTGAATTTATCCCGCAAACGACAATTAACGGCATGTCCGTTAGCGTCTCTTGGCCCGGTGCATCGCCACGCGACGTTGAGCAACAATTGGTTGTCCGGATTGAAGAAGCCGTCGATGGCCTCGATGGCATTGACTATATTGAAGGCAACGCCCGCGAAGGCGGAGCAAATGTCAATATTCGGACCAAAATTGGTATCGATTATGAAAAGATGATCGATCAGGTGAAAGCCCGTGTCGATAGTATTCAGAACCTTCCGCCTGACGCGTTTCGACCACAAGTCTCCCGTTGGGATGCGCGTGCTGATATCATGTATTTCGCCCTGTATGGCGACATTGATCGGCTGACATTGCAACGCGAAGCGACACAGTTACGTCAAGAACTGTCCAAGCTTCCTGGGCTTCAATTGACATCGCAAATATCCAAGCTGGATGAGCAGGTTACCATTGAAATTTCGGAAGAGGCGCTTCTGCGTTATGGTCTGACATTCAGTCAGGTCTCTCAGGCTATTTCAGGCGCATCCGTCAACCTCTCGGCAGGTACGGTCGAAACAACGGCGGGCAATTTACAACTCCGCGCGCGGAATTTGGCTGACAACTCTGACGAATTTAACAATATTATTATTCGCCAAACCGCGCAGGGCGGCACTGTGCGTGTGCGCGACATTGCTAATGTGATCGACGGTTTTGCGGAAGATGATTTTGACGCAAAATTCAAAGGCCAACCTGCCGCTATTTTTCAGGTCGTTTCACCTGACGAAATGAATATCACAAAATCTGGCGAAGCTATTCGACAGTTTGAAAAGGATGTTCGCGCGAAATTGCCGCCGGACTTCAATTTCTCGATCTGGTTTGACGGGTCGACAATGTTCGATAGTCGCATGGAATTGATCGGCGGTAATGCGCTGTCGGGTATGGTCCTCGTGCTTATCATTCTGATGTTGTTCTTGCGTCCGAAAGTGGCGATTTGGGTGACTGTCGGGATTGGCGCAGCCTTTATGGGTGCGATCGCCATTGCACCGCATATCGGCATTACGCTGAATATGATTTCGCTGTTTGCCTTCTTACTCGTGATTGGGATCGTGGTCGACGATGCCATTGTCGTGGGCGAGAGTATCCACCTTCATAATGAAAACGGGATCGAAGGAGAACGGGCCGCTGTGGGCGGGGCTTATATGGTCGCCAAACCGGTCTTTTTTGCGGTTGTAACGACTATCATCATGTTCTTACCCTTCCTGTTTATGTCGGGTCCGATTCAGGCGATCTTTAGCCAGATTAGCCTCGTGGTGATCGCGGTTCTTATCTTCTCCTTGATCGAAGCGTTCTTTATTCTGCCGGCTCACTTACGGCACATGAAACATGTTGAACCGACGTCTAACCGTTTGCTCAGTCTGCAGACAAAGATTGCGGATAGTCTCGTCACATTTGCGAAAAAAGTGTTCCGCCCTCTGGTCGCGACTCTTATTCGCTGGCGCTATGTCACGCTCAGCAGCTTTATCGGGCTCTTGTTTGCTGCGATTGCGCTGCTGGTCACAGGCGTTGCGCCAACCGCTTTCATTCCAGAAGTTGAAGGTGACATGGTTAGTGTGGAAGCTCGGTTCCCAGAGGGCACATCCTTCGCGCGCGTGAACCAAGCGCGGGCACAGGTCGATGCTGGGATTAAGAAACTCAACGATAATGCTATGGCTGATTTTGGTATGGAAGGCCCGATTATTGATAAGCCGGGGACCATTGCCCAGGGGCGGAGTATCAATGGATTTTTGGGTCTCGCAACAACGAATGAACGGCGTAAACTTTCGACGAAGGCGATCGCTGATAAGTTGGAAGAATATGTCGGCCCAATTCCGGATGCGTTTCGGGTTCAATACGGCTTTACCGAAGGCGGTTCTGGTCAAGGCGGTGGGCTGTATTACGGTGTCGCGGCAACCAATGAAGACGATCTACGTGCGGCCTTGCTGGACATTAAAAACCAGATGGAAAGCTATCCCGACATCAACAATGCTTGGGATGGTCTTGAGAGTTCAGCGCAGGAAATTCGTTTCACGTTGAAGCCCGGCGCTGAGACGCTTGGCATCTCACTCGCTGATGTCACACGGCAAGTCCGCGAAGCTTTCTATGGTCGTGAAGTACAACGTCTACCGCGCAATGGCGAAGATGTGCGCGTTATGCTCCGTTACCCCGAAGCCGCGCGCGAGAGCTTCGACAGTCTGAATAATCTTCGTATTCGGGCCGTTAATGGTGTTGAAGTTCCGCTCTATTCCATCGCCGATGTAGAAATCGCCGAGGGGGTTGGCCGGATTAATCGCCGAGACCGTAAGCGCGTCGAATATACGGGCGCGCGAATTCGCGGTGAGCAATCGCGTCTGGCTGAAATTAAAAAGGATATGGACGAAAACTTCTTCCCGCAGTGGGATATTCGTCACCCGCGTGCGACCCGTGTTGTCGTGGGCGAAGACGAAATCCAGAGTAATTTCATACGCGAATTGATCATCAGCTTGGTCGCGATTGTACTCGCAACTTATATCTTATTGGCGATTGCGTTTAAGTCATACGCTCAACCGATCTTGATCCTCGTGGCATTACCTTTTGCCGGGGTTGGGATGATCTTTGGCAATATTATCACCGGCGTTCCTTTTGGGATGTTCTCTGTCTTCGGGTTCTTTGCCGCAACAGGGGTGGCGATGAACGATAACCTGGTCTTGATCGATTATGTCAATCGACTGCGAGATAAGGGCATCGGCGCTTATCAAGCGATGTTGGACGCCTGTGTCGCCCGGTTCCGGCCGATCCTCTTGACCTCCGTCACGACCTTTGTCGGACTTGTGCCCATCTTATTTGAAAACAGCCCACAGGCTGAGTTCCTCAAGCCTATGGTCGTGGCTCTGGCATTTGGCGTGTTGTTCGACTTCTTCCTGACCTTAATGCTGGTTCCGGCCATGTATGGGATTGGGGTTGATATAAACCGCTTCTTCAAAGGCCTTTGGAACGGCAAAAAATATCCGCCCCTTGGATCAAGCTATGACCCTGAATTGGCGTTAGCACTTGATGATTTTGAAGTAGAAATTCCTCCTAGCTTAGGCAACGGAACTCCGCCTCCAGCCCCAGCCGAATAGAAAGTAAATACATGAAACGTTCTTTGATGGCGGGCACAAGCCTGCTCGTAATGCTCCTTGTTGCCTGTAGCGATGCCTCACCTGTCGAGACCAACCGTATAGACGCGTCATCCGAAGTTGTGGTCCAACCGGCCCAGCTTGGCACGTTTGGTGTTTCGCTTACGAATATGGATGTGAGTGTCGAGCCGGGCGAAAATTTCTTTGAATATGTCAACGGGACATGGCTCAAGGACACAGAAATCCCGGCAGATCGTAGCCGCTTTGGCGCATTTAATGTGCTGAGTGATCGTGCCGAAGAACGTGTTCGCGCGATTATTGAAGACGCCGCAACGAGTAAGAACCCAAGCGCCGACGAAAAGCGGATCGCCGATTTCTACAATGCTTATCTTGATGTTGATGGCATCGAAGCGGCAGGGCTGGCGCCTGTCCAAGCAGATCTGACGCGTATCAGGGCTGCCGCAACGCGTAATGATATTGCTGATCTCATGTCCGACCCGGCGTTAGGTCTCGATTCACCGATGAACCTTTACGTTTATATCGACGCGAAACAGAATGACGAACACCGTGTTTATATGAGCCAATCCGGCCTCGGCTTGCCGAACCGGAATAGCTATTTTGAAGAGGGTGATCGCGCTGACGAAATCCGCGCTGGTTATGTCAATTTTGTCGCCACCATGCTGAGCGAAGCAGGCGTTGATAATTCGACTGAGCGGGCGGAAGCTGTGATGGCATTTGAAACGGCGTTGGCCGAAGAGTTTTGGGAGCCCGTCAAACGCCGTGACCGTGATCTGACTTACAATAAAATGAGCCTAGATACTTTGGCGGAGACGGCCCCGGGCATGCCATGGGCGCGCATTTTCGATAATTTAGGATTGGGCGGAGAGAGCGACGTTATCGTCCGCGAAAAGTCTGCGATTGAAGCGGCTGCCGCCGTCTTTGCAGACACGCCTGTCGATGTGATGAAGGATTATTTGACGGTCTCACTCCTGTCGAACAACGCAGCCTATCTGCCCAAGCGGATCGATGATGCGTCATTCGGATTTTACGGTAAAATTCTGCGCGGCCAAGAAGAACAACGTCCGCGTTGGAAGCGCGGCGTTGGCCAAGTTAACGGCACGCTCGGCATGGTTGTCGGCAAAGTATATGTTGATCAACATTTCCCGCCCGCCTCCAAAGCACAAATGGATACGCTCGTAGAAAACCTTCGTGCGTCTTTCGAAGAAGGGATCAATAACCTCGAATGGATGGGCGATGAGACGAAGGAGCAAGCACAGTATAAGCTGGCTAAATTCAATCCAAAAATCGGTTATCCTGACGTCTGGGAAGCCTATCAAGGGCTCGAAATCGATCGCGCTGATCTCTACGGCACAGTCAAAAGTGCGCGCCAATGGGGTTGGGAGGATCAACTGAGCGACTTGGGCGCACCGATTGATCGCGACGAGTGGGGGATGACCCCACAGCAAGTGAACGCGTATTATAACTCGATCCTAAATGAAATCGTCTTCCCAGCGGCCATTCTCGATGCGCCATTCTTTGACCCCCATGCCGATGCAGCCGTGAACTATGGCGGTATTGGGGCGGTGATCGGTCACGAAATGGGCCACGGTTTTGATGATCAAGGTCGCAAATCTGATGGTGACGGGATCCAGCGTGACTGGTGGACTGAAGCGGATGCCAAAGCCTATACGGAACGCGCGTCTAAGTTTTCTGCGCAATATTCCGCGTTCGAACCACTCCCCGGTGAATTCCTCGATGGCGACCTTGGTCTCGGCGAAAACATTGGTGATCTGACGGGTGTGACGATGGCCTATAATGCCTACAAAAAATCGTTGAACGGTGAAGAAGCCCCTATGATTGATGGTTTCACCGGTGATCAGAGGTTCTTCATGGCATGGGCGCAAGTTTGGGCGATCAAATGGCGCGACGAAGCTTTGTCACAACAGATCAAAAACGGCCCCCACAGCCCAGGCGAGTTCCGCGCGAATGGTATCGTCCGGAATATCGATGCGTGGTACGAGGCCTTTAATATCGGCCCAGATGACGCGATGTATTTGGCCCCAGAAGACCGGGTCAAAATCTGGTAGTCTCAAAATTCAAAGCCCGCCAAATTGGCGGGCTTTTTTATGGGCGGTGACGGCGGATAATATCAGCGAGATGTGCGATGTCGTCTTCCGGCGTGTAAGCATGAACTGAAAACCGAAACCCGGTTTTGCGTTGATCATGCAGGATGCTGTGATCCGCTAGCGAGTGCGCCAAAACGTCAGGCTTGTCCGGTTTAATAACAAATGTCGCGCCGCGCCGTGACGGGTCATTTGGGGAAACGCGCCACTGTTCCGGCGTGGATTCCATCAGGTAATCCAAATGCGATTGGATTTTATTTTGTTCTGCGTTCAGGTCCAGCGATTGCCATAACGTGATGGCAGCATTGGCACAGATGAGTGGCGCCGGGGACGGGGTGCCGCCGAAAAACCGCATCGCATCATTGGCATAGCGGAAACTCACTATGTCCATTTCAAATGGATTTTCATGGCTGAACCAGCCGACGTCGACGGGTTCACACGCAGACCACATCTCGGGCTTAGCATAGAGAAAACATGCGCCCGGACCCGCGCAGAGAAACTTGACCCCTGTGCCCAAAACGAAGTCAGGGTCCCAATCCGCAACCGGCGTTGGGACAGCACAGAGCGATTGCGCAATGTCGACGATAGAGATCGCGCCAGCGCGTTTCGTTGCCGCGCAGATGTCTGCCACAGGCAAGAGGTGCGAACTATCAGATAAGGCGTGGGTGATGTGAACAATCGCGGTCTGCGCGTCGAGGGCGGCCTGCCAGACTGTGATGTCCATCGGATCGCCGTCGATAAAGCGCAGGCGATAGCCAACGCGTTCTGCCATTTTTATAACGAATCCGATGGTTGGAAAATCCTGCTTGGACAGCAGGATCACGTCACGCGACGGATCGCGAGGTAGGGCATGTATAATCTTCGTCAGTCCACTGGATATATTCATCTGTGGGCAGATCGCAGCGGCGGTGACGTCGAGGAGAGACGCAACCCCAGCCCGGAATTGCTCGACCATGGGCATCCATCCCGACCAATTTGTACCGCTTTGCCATGGACTAAGATAGGATTGGTCAAGCGCGTCTCGGATTCCGCGCGGGAGACAACCGACACTGTGAGAGAGGAAGTAATGGTCCGGAACGTGGAAATGCTCGCGCATTTTAGTGTGGACTCGGATGCTTTGGTTCTGACGTTTTAACGTCTAATTTATCGCGAACCTTGCCGTAGGTTCCGCCCCAACGGTCCGTCATATCAGCGCGGACTTGCCAAAGCTCAGGGAACATTTTGTATCGCAAACCCTCGTCCAGAATTTCAACGGAACGCCCTTTGAGAGACTTCGCTCCCACGCCAATCGACCGGTAGATGAGCTGCATATGGTCGCCTCGGAATTTTTGGAATTGCTCGTCAAATTCAGCCAGGGCTTCTGCGATCATGTAGGCGTCATCATGACGATAATCCGTATCGTAAACTTGATCGACTGTCCGCGTTCCACCCTCCAAATAGACATCGACGAATGTCTCCCAGAGGTCTTTCGGCATTTTCAAGAGCACACGAAAGCCGGGGCTCTCTTGGCCGCTGCCATTACCGAGCAGAAGACGAATGCGTTGGTAGTCTTTGGGCGACATGGTTTCGAGCAGGGTGAGTTGTTGGCTCATCATTTCCTGACAAATATGGACGCGGCGAAATAAGGTGAGGGCTTTGAAACTGTTGCGCGCCCGCATTTCGTCATCAATATCAAGCAATGTCGTAGCCATCAGCTTCATCCACAATTCTTCGATCTGGTGGACGATCATGAATTGCATTTCGTCAGGATTGCAGAGGTCTTCCGGCTCCTTTTGGCAGGCGAGGAGCTGCTCTGTGTTCAAGTAGATTTCATAATCGAGCTGGCCGTTGCCGCGCATCAGCTTTTTGTAGGCTTGTCTGTCCATGGGTCTTATCCTTAGTGATCGTTCGTTCAGCGGTTCGCGAACGGGGATCAGGAATGACCAGTCAGCCATTTTCGCAGCACATGCTGCGCGAGTTTGAGACTTGCATTAGACATAACATATGATTGGCGTGGAAGCGGCGCCCTGTAAAGTGCGGATTAGCCAGTGCGCATTCAACGCCGCCAGATCACAGACCTAAGCCCACGGTGGCCGTCAGCCTTGTCATTGGGTCGGAGTGTGGGCGAGACAAAGCGACATGGGACTCGTTTATACTGTGTCACTTTATACTGTGTCACTGGCCCCTGTGACGCGCGGCCCTGTCGTCGTTCGTCTCATCGGCTGAAGTTTTCTAACCATAGACTGATTAAGGCCGGATGATTTCGAACCAAAAGGGAGGCTCTTCAATTTGGCCGAAGAAGGCACGAATTTTAAGAGGGTTGCCGGAGATTTTCGCTTTTCGAGTCAGGAGCAATTTGCCCATACTTGTGTCTTTCAATAAGATGCGATCAAAGTCTGCTCGCGCGATCGTCAAGGTCGGCGCATCGTCATACCTGACGCCCATGCGGTGATGCAAAGCCCCGCCAGAGACAAACAAATACGCCGTCTCGTCTGTGTCTGTGAGGATCATGTTGATGGCGCGTCCATCCTCGGCTTCATCTGGATTGAGCCGCACGGCCATCAAATCAAAGATCATGCTGAGCGGGACGGACCGTATCGTATCGGCATTGGCGGACGTCGGAACAGGGAGGGGAGCAATACCGCCTCGTAGCTCTTGCGCGCCAGTCAGATAGAAATTTCGCCACGGACCACTTTCGCCCGCATAGGCCATTTGTGTGTAGACGTCAGCAAGGGCGTCCGCAGCAACTTGATTTTTTGGATCAGAAAAAACTAAATGATTCAATGCTGTGGCGGCGTATTTTAAATTACCTGAATTCACATCCTTCGTGGCACGGTCAATAACGGCGTCGGCGCCGCCCGCATAATCGACAAACTGTTGGCCCTCTTGGGCGGGTGTAAGCGGATCCAAATTGGCGGGGTTGCCGTCAAAAAACCCGAAGTAAAGGTTGTACTGTGCGCGGCTATTGTGACTGACTGTGCCGTAATAGTCGCGATTGGCGAAGCTACTGGCGACACGGTCAGGCATTTGGATCAGGTCAGGAATTTCGTTTATGGTGTGACCCATATTAGCCAGACGCACTGTCTGGTCATGGATAACGCGGTAGAGGTCGCGCTGCCCGGACCAGAGCTCGCGCACGTCCTCTCCGCCCCACACGGGCCAGTGATGAGAGCCAAATGAGACATCCGTTTGATCCGCATAACGCTGGATGGCTGTGTCGATATAGGTGGACCAAAGTCGGCCGTCGCGGACCTTAGCGCCGCGCGGCGTGTAAAGATTATGGAGCGTGTGATTGATAATTTCGGCCTGCATAAAGGCGCGGGCCTTGGGCAAGTAGAACATAAATTCCGACGGGGCTTCCGCGCCCTGTGTCAGCATAAATTCGATCTCAACACCGTCGACGATGTGAGTTTCGAATTCTTTGGTGATGTCGAGTGTCGGGGCGATAATGCCCGGTGTTCCTGTGCTGATCCCGGGGCCAAGGCCTGCGCCAACCATCATGGTCGGTCCTTTGGGGAGTAAGCCGCCAAACATATAGCTTGCGCGGCGGCTCATGGCGTTTCCGGCCAGAACATTCTCTGACACAGACTCAATGACGAAATTGGCGGGCGCGATGATCGGAACATCAGCCCCCTCCGGCAACACGCCGCGCACGCCCCCATAATGATCGACATGGCTATGTGTGAAAATAACGGCTGAGACGGGGCGTTCGCCAAGCGTCTCATTGACGAGTTTCATGGCCGCGGCGGCTGTTTCACGCGTAATCAGAGGGTCAACAACGATCCAGCCTGTGTCACCGCGAATAATGCTGATGTTGGACAAATCGAAGCCGCGAACTTGATAAATACCGTCTGTGACTTCGAATAGGCCGTGCATCGCATTGAGCTGTGACTGACGCCAGAGCGCGGGATGGACCGTGTCGGGGCGATCTTGTTTCAGAAAGTCAAAACTCTCCGGGTCGAAAGCCGGGATGGGCGAGCCGTCTCGTCCTGCTATCGGTAGTGAGTCTAACGTTCCGAGATAGCCGCGCTTCGCACGGTCGAAATCACGTGTATCCGTGAAATCGAGTTGGGCTTCCGCAGCCGCATATTTATCGGTCGCAAAGGGACTGATATCCTGTGCAATTGCTGGCGATGCCAACAGAAGTGCGGCGAAAAGAGTCGTTTTATTTAGCGGCAAGAGACTGTTCCTTTGTCTGAGAGGCCCAATCTTCCTTGATCATATCAGCCGCTTTTTCGCCGATCATGATCGCGGGGGCATTCGTGTTGCCGGAGACAATTTGTGGAATGACTGAGGCGTCAGCGACACGCAGGCCAGTAACACCCCGGACTCGCAAACGCGGGTCAACAACGGCGCTATCGTCATTGGCTGCGCCCATTTTACACGTTCCGACAGGATGGTAGACTGTGTCTGCGCGGGCGCGAATGTCAGCGAGGATTTCTGCGTCGTCATCGCTTTCAGCCGCATAGAGCGCTTTGCCTTTGGCGCGCTCAAAGGCTGGCGCGCGCAGAATGCGCTGTAAGAGTTTGGCTCCGCGCAACAAGGTTTGAACGTCGCGTTCGTCTTCTAGGAACGCAGGATCAATCAGCGGGTCATCTGTCGGGTCGGCACTGGCCAAGGCGACCGTACCCCGGCTGTGGGGACGCAACACGCAGACATGGCAGCTATAGCCGTGCGCCATATGCAGTTTGCGTCCGTGATCATCAACAATGGCGCGAACCATGTGGAGCTGCACATCGGGCGCGGGCTCGGTCCTGTCCGTATAGAGAAAGCCACCGCTCTCTGCGTAATTTGTCGTGAACAGTCCTTCGCGTTTGGTGCGATATTTCCACATCTCTCCGAGCATACGAAAACTACCGGCAATCGAAATGCCTAAGAGGTCTTTCATCTTGGCTTTGAAACAGAGAGTTATGTCGATGTGATCATGTAAATTTTCTCCGACAGCGGGCACATTGGCAACTTGCTCAATCCCATGCGGGGAGAGCTTATCTACGGCACCAATGCCGGACAGAAGTAAGAGCTGCGGGCTTCCAAATGCGCCACCACAGACGATAACTTCGCGCTCGCAATAAACTTCCGACGTGGCTTTCGTCCCCTTTGTAATCCGGTAACGGACGCCAATTGCAGTTCCGTCTTCGACGAGAACTTTCTCGGTGAGGGCGTGCTGGACGACGGTCAGGTTGGGACGGTCTTCAATGGGATCAAGAAAAGCGCGCGCTGTGCTCCAGCGTTCGCCGTCTTTCTGCGTGACTTCGTACATGCCGATGCCTTCTTGGGTCTCGCCATTGAAGTCGTCATTGAGCGGCAATTGCAGGGACCTTGCGGCGTCGATCAGGATGTCGTTAATTTCGGCAGGGCTACGCACCGCCGCGACATTTAATTCGCCGTCTTGTCCGTGATACGCCCCACCGCCAGCTTCGCGGTGTTCAGATTTTTTAAAATAGGGCAGGACCTCATCATAGCTCCAGCCATCTGCGCCCATCGCCGCCCAATTATCGTAATCATAGCGATTGCCGCGAATATAGATCATCGCGTTTGCGCCAGAGCTGCCGCCCAGCATTTTGCCACGCGGTTGATAGCCCTGTCGGTCGTTGAGATTCTTCTGTGGAACCGTCTCAAAGCCCCAATTGCGCGCTTTGAGCACGATATTCGCGACGGTTCCGCCGGGAATACGCACCGACCAATGTTTATGCGTACCGCCCGCTTCGAGCAGCAGAACTGAGACCGATGGGTCTTCGGTCAGGCGGTTGGCGATGGTTGCGCCGGCGCTCCCTGCGCCGACAATGATGTAATCAAAATTACCGCCGCCGCTCACCTACTTAATACCCGCCTGTTTTTTGGCCATCTTGACCATTTTCTCAGAGCCTTCATCATAAGGCGCGTGAATTCCAGCCATCAACTTGCCTTTGATTGCGTGACGGATGCCGCCCGTGGATTGATGGAAGACGCTCTTCATATGGCTAAAGGTTTCGAACCCTTTTTCACCTTGATAAGCGCCCATACCGGAGGGGCCGACGCCGCCAAAGGGCAGTTCGCTCTGCGAAATATGCCACATGGTGTCATTGGTTGAGACACCGCCAGCATGGGTTTCGAGCAGGACCCGGTCTTTTGTGGCTGCATCCTTGGTGAACAGATACAGCGCGAGGGGCCGAGCATGATCCTGGACGTAACCAATTTGATCATCGAGCGTTTCGGACGCCATAACGGGCAGGAGGGGCCCAAAAATCTCTTCCTGCATAATCTTCATATCCTCATTGACGCCTGTGACGACGGTCAGGGGGATGCGGCGTTCTTTGGCCAGCTGTTGCTTGTCGTCATTGCCAGCCACACGAATGGTGGCCCCTTTATTTTCAGCGTCTTCGAGGAGGCTTTGCAGACGCGCATAATGGGCGTCTGCGATGACTGACGTGTATTGTTCATTACCGGCAAAGGTCGGGTACATCTCTTCGGCGCGCTTGATCATCGCGTCAGAGAAAGCATTGATCTTCGCTTGCGGCATCAATGCATAGTCGGGGGCGATGCAGGTTTGGCCCGCATTCATCATTTTCCCGAGCGCGATTTGTGGGATGATATCGTCAATATTGGCGTCGCCGGCGACAATGACGGGTGACTTTCCGCCGAGTTCCAATGTGCAAGGGACAAGGTTTTCGGCCGCCGCTTTGGCGACATGTTTCGCCACACTGGTCGAGCCTGTAAAGAGCAGGTGATCAAACGCGAGGCCAGAGAAAGCCTGCGCGACATCAACGCCGCCTGTCGCCACGAAGACTTCTTCAGGGGAAAATGTTTCGTCCATCATTTTTTTGAACAAAGCCGAGAATTTTGGCGTGTATTCGCTCATCTTGACCATGACTGAATTACCCGCGCCCATGGCGCCGATCATCGGAGAGGCGGCGAGGAAGAGAGGGTAGTTCCAAGGGACGATGACGCCGACAACGCCGAGGGGCTGTGGGATAATTTCAGCGCTCGCGCCCATTTGCGCCAACTCAACCTTTTTCTTACGACGGCTCATCCACTTTTCGCCGTGCTTCAATTGGTCAGCGATTTCATTGTAGCTGGAAACAATATCGGCAAAGTCGGTTTCGAGTAATGAGCGGTTGCCGAAATCTTCGCTAATAGCGTTTTTGATGTCGTCTTCATGGGCGCGGATCACATCACGCAGCTTTTCCAAACGGGCTTTTCGGATTGACCATGCCGGGTAAGGGGTGCGTTTAAATGCCGCTTTTTGAACCGCCAGAGCGGCTTGCAAATCGGATGTCTTAAGCTTGCTTTTAGCGGCAGCCTTTTCAGGATTGATGCGGACCATGTCTCACTCCCCAATGTCGTCGGTTATATTTATTGATTGGTTGCTCAGTAGCTGAAACGAAAAGAGGTCGCAAACGACAAGCGCTTGCAACCCCTATTCACTTTTGTCGCATCCAATAGATGCGGCGGGCTTAGAACTTCGTACGAAGCGTTACACCATATTGACGCGGAGCCTCGATAAAGGCTGACCGTGATGCGCCTTGGACGGCGGTATTAAACGTAATGCCGCGGGTAATTTCATCCGTTATGTTAAGACCCCAAAATTCGATCGACACTTGCTCGTTTGGCATTGTGAATCCCATACGTGCGTTGATCTTGGTCGTCGCATTTTGGTCATCAAACGGAACGTCGCCTGTGATGACGCCGTTTGCCGCAGTTTGACCGCGCGTCGATGTCCGACGCTTAGACTGTGTCGCCAAATTGACGTTTGCCATAAAGCCCCATGCGTCACCAATTTTACCGTCATAAGTCATCCCTAAAACGGTTGAGATCTTCGGCGCGTTTGTGAGGGAACTACCACATAGGCCGAGGGCCTCTGGAATCGTCCCTCCGTCGTCACAATCGTCCCCATATGATGCGTCGGCGAAAGTGAGTCCGGCATTGACAAAGAACGTGTCTGAGAGACGGCCATTCAACTCAGCTTCAAACCCTTTGGAGCTGACGTCCTGGACATTGAAGGTCTGGAAAGCTGTTCCGGTAAATTCCAGCACTTGGAAGTCATCCATGTTTTGTAGGAACGCCGTCATGTTAAAGCGCAGACGTCCATCGGCCAGCGTTTTCTTGAAACCAAGCTCGTAAGCTTCGATCGTTTCTGACGCAAAGCGTGGATCAGCACCGCCTGCACCCGCGGATGCATCGAGGTTAAAGCCGCCCGCCTTATAACCGTGGCTGTAGGCACCAAAGATCATCAGGTCGGCTGTCGGTTCCCATGCCAGACGGGCTGTATAGACCAGCTCGTCGTCCTTGAATGTATCGTCATATTCTTCGGGTAAAAATCCAAAGGCCGAGAAGGCATCTGGAACAAACCCGGATCCAATCGCGGGGGACGCAAACGGGAAGCAGTTAAGGAAGCCACCGCCGCCGATCAGGGCGGGGTTTGTCAATAGTCCCACAGTTGCGGGACCCACAGCGGCTGTCAAAGCCCCCATCGCGCCTTGGGCCGCGGGGCTTCCCGCCCCGGCGGCGGACGCTGTCGCCAGGAAGGTTGCCGCAGCGAGACAGCTGTTGCCGCCGGCAGCTATTTGGTCATAACTTCCGTCCTTCGTGTCATCAACATAGCGAAGACCGAGTGTTAAATCGACCGTATCTGTGACTGAGAAGATATTGTGCGTGAAAACCGAAAAGCTCGACGCATCCTGCTCAAACCGATTTTGCGCAAATTGACCGTCTGCAGAGAGCGGGGCGAACACCGGGTTGGCGACTCCAGCTTGCAGTTGTTGGATGAATGCTCCGGCGCCTGCATAAAGGCTGAGGAAGGCGGGCGCTACAGGCCCAATCGGGAAATTCGCTTCGCCAACGGAAGTGCTATAGTCTGCGCCAAGGCCGAGCGTGAATTCCTCAATGATATCTTCTTGGGCGTAGAAACCCCCGATGAGCCAGTCGAGGCGGCCATCAAAGGCTTCGCCTTGAAGGCGAGCTTCAGCGGTGAATGTCTTGATGTCATCAAACGAGCCACGATTGGCGGCAGGGACGGTTTCGCCAGCGACTGTATATTGCAGACTGCCATTGAAATCATCCTGAACTGAATTGCCTAAGAAATCAGAGTAAGAAAGAATGACTGTCGCAGTCGCGCCGCCGAAATCATGGTTCAATTCGCCTGAAACATTAAAGCTCTCGACCTGATTGACAAATTCCTGACTGTTAAAAACCTGAGCTTCGAGCGAGTCCTCAAACCCAACTTGCGGGAAAAGACGGTCGCGCGTCGCGTCGGATAGGTTCGGGCTGGTCGAGAGGGTGACAGCGGCACAACAATTCTCGTCCACATCTTGATAATCCGCGATCAAACGGAAGCTGGTTGCGTCTGTCGGCTCCCAAAGTGCTTGCCCCCGCAGAATGAACCGATCCCGATTGTGACTCTCAGCCCCTGGGACGACACTCGATGTTAGGAAGCCATCGCGCTGACGGAATGAGCCTGTCGCGCGGAAAGCGAGGTTGTCGCCGGCGGGGAGGTTGATGCCCGCCTGCACACTGGCCATATTGTAGTTGCCATAGGTAAAGTCTGCAAACCCGCCAAATTCACCCAGTTCAGGGGCTTTAGTGCGAATATTCAAAGCGCCTGCTGTCACGTTGCGACCAAATAGTGTGCCTTGTGGACCGCGCAGCATTTCAATCGCTTCAATGTCCACCATTTCGCCGAGCGCGATGCCGGGACGGGATTGATAGACACCATCAATGAAGACGCCAACCGCGGATTCAAGACCGATGTTGTTACCCGTCGTGCCAACGCCGCGAATACGGATCGATGTCCCTTGGGTCTCGGTCTGTGATGACTGGATGTTAAAGCCGGATGCGACCGATGCCAAATCCTGAATGTTGGTAACACCTTGGCGTTCCAGTTGGACGGGATTGATAACCGTCACAGCAATTGGAACGTCTTGAACATCGCTGGCGCGGCGTGTGGCCTGTACGATGATGACATCTTCGACGAACCGATCCCCGTCGCCATTGTCTTGGGCAAAGGCTGGGCTGACGAGCATTGACGATGCTAGAAGTGCGGACGCAATTCGGCTGATATGTTGCATGTGATGTTTCTCCCCGAGCGTTTTACGCTCAACTATAATTGTATTGGGGTGTATTCACCCTCACTATGACTATAGCGCGGCTTGTGCGCCTGTCACGCTTTCCCGTAAATTTTTGTTGCACATCTGTGATATATAGAGAGAAATTGTGTCGTCAGGGACACACTGACAGCGCTGTCTTAGGAAAATAATGCGTTTGGCCTGACGGTGGGCTAGGCGGGATCACGTCTAATATGGTTGCCAAGCGCGCTGACTATGGCGGCAGAGCGCTTGCTGAGTCGCGGTTCGCAGGCGGAAATTTGGCTATAGCGCCGGCGGAGCTTTCCGAGTGCGTCGCCTGTTTTTTCACGAAGAGCTAACTCCATACGGTCATATCCCGCTGCCATTGCGCCAGCGGCGGTCGGCAAGGTGGCAACGCCAGAAGATATTCGGCGCGAATGGGTTGCGTATTGGCGTTTATACCCATCAGTTCCAGGACCCAAATCAATCACGCCATATCCCAAGTCTGGGGCGGCATCTATCATCGCTTCGAGGAGTTGTATGCCGGGCGCATAAGTGAGGAAATCGGGGTCATAACCAACAATCCAACTATGGAATACACGCCCATCCGTCAGGCCCAGATCACACGCCGCGATCCGGTTGCCAAAATATAGCACATGCAAATCGGCGCGCAGGGGCGCGTTGGGTCCGCGTTCCCATAAATCCTTGAGGATGCCAGAGGTGCCATCATTCGCGAGGACGTCGAACTTTCCGGTTTCATCGAACTTATCCCGCTTCCAGCCCATTAGAGCCTGATAAGCATCAACATCGCGACTTTGCGTGACGATCCGGCGCGGGCCGATATCCTCTTCGGTATTACGGATGCGGCGGCGTGTTGATTTTAGATGACGGCGATAACTGCCATCTCGTGCGCCGCGCCAGTCCTCGGGAAGACCGATTTCCATCCGGCATGTTTCGTCTCCGTCCGGAGACGGCATTGCAGAATAATGAAATGCGCCGACAGCCTGCTCAGCCAAAAGATTTTCGATCGTGATGTCGGTTTCGGGCGCAGCAATGATGGTCTGATAATCAGACAAAGGCGCACCCGAAGGCCGAGCGAATGTGCCTCCTTGCCACGGAAGTAACGCGACGAGCGCGCCATCTTGCCGGGCCAAAGTTACGCGTCCCCCGCCTTGATGACGATTCACACAATCATGATAATCAGGGTGATGGTAAGGGCTTTCTAGAGCCGGGTTTGCATCGCGCAGCGCCGTCCATGCGGCAAAATCTTCAGCCGAAATATCACTAAAATCAAGTGTTTCAATGTTGAATGCGACTGCCATCTTAGGTGCCATACCCGATAAGCGCTAAAGCGATCTTAAAGTCGGTCTGTTTGAGCGCAGAATTTCCAATACCGAATAGCATGTAATGAGAGATGTTCGCTTGCCCTGTCGACATTCACTCGCAAAAGAGCCTGTATGAGCGAGCAACATCATCACGGTCATGACCATTCTGGTGGGCATAGTCATGCACCAAAGGTCAATGCGACGAACCGACGGCGCGTCGGTCTTGCGGCCATCCTGACCGGACTGTTTGTGATCGTCGAAATCGTTGGCGGCCTGGTGTCTGGATCTCTCGCTTTAATTGCGGATGCCGGCCATATGGTGACAGATTTCGCGGCGCTAGCAATGGCATGGGGCGGTTTCGTGATTGCGCAACGGCCTGCCAATTGGCGGCATACATTTGGCTATGACCGATTTTCGATCCTCGTGGCTTTCGTCAACGGGATTACCTTGTTTGCGGTCGCGGTTTGGATCGTCTGGGAAGCGGCGCACCGCCTGACAGCGCCAGGCGAGGTGTTGGCGGGTCCTATGCTTTATGTCGCCATTGCCGGATTGTTGGTCAATGTCTTCGTGTTCTGGGTGTTGATGGGCGCAGATCGAGATAATCTAAACATCCGCGGGGCGATGCTGCATGTGTTGGGCGACTTACTCGGTAGCGTGGCGGCCATTCTGGCGGCGCTAATTATTATGACCACGGGCTGGGTCGCGGCTGACCCGATCCTATCCGTTTTGGTCGCATTGCTGATCTTGAAATCAGCGTGGGGGCTGGTGAAAGACAGCGCTCATATCCTGTTAGAGGGCGCGCCAGATGGAGTCGATACGCGCGCAATAGCGGCAGACTTGGTCGAGTCTATCGACGGACTTAATGGCGTCGAGCATATCCATGCGTGGTGCATCACACCGGAACGACCGATGTTAACGTTGGATGCCTATGTGGACGAGGGCGTCCGTCTTGGCCCGATCAACAGCGCGATAAAAGCGCGGTTACAGAATGCATTCGGTATCGATCACGCGACCGTAGATGTGATGCGTCGCTCAGACACCGCAACTCGCACTGACATATAAAAAAAGGCGCGGCCTAGCCGCCGAGCCCCATCCGTTCCCGATAACGCCTGACAAATTCGGCCTGCTCATGGGTCTTGCCGTGAACTTCTGCGACAGCGTTCATCATGTCGGCCAGACGGCGCGCATCGTCTTTGCCGATGGCAGGGAGTAAAATATCGACCATGGGAAAAAGTGTGGCTTCGGGCAGGATGATATCATCATGCACCAATTCCATTTGGCGGGTGATGCCGTCGGCGTCATCAGCCTCCATCTGCATATGTAAAACGAGTTGGCGCTCAATCCGCGCGCGTTCTCTCGACGACAGACGGCGGTCTTCGCTCATGCGGGAAATGGACAGCATCAACACGGTCGCTGCTTCGACAGGCGTTTCGACCAAAGCCATACCCCGCCGATTGACCGCCCGGCGATGGCGGTTGCGACGCGGCATGTTGGACAGGGTTTGTGCCGCGTCGATGACTTCGCCCGCACCGCGCCCCATGCGATTGAGCCAGAACATCACGCCGAGCGCCGTGCCAATGATCAGAACAATAATGTGCATATTAGAAGTTTAGCGTCCTAACGGCAGGTTGCATAGGGACCCATGTCGACATGAAAGTGATTGCGGTGGGCCGCATTATAATCTGGTGACAAGGTTGTGTTGAACACACGGCAGGCTTGTTGTTTTGCCTCACGGAGGAATTTGCGGTGTTTTTTATTATCTGAATTCCAACCCGATAAGACTGTGATGAGCGTCCCGTCGGCGAGTTCAAACCCGGCAATATCCCACGCATTAGCAAAGGCATGTTCGCTCCACCGACCTGAGCCATTGCCGCGTTGTTTGCGACAGGAATAGCTACCCATATGATGGATTTTGGAGAGCGGTTGGTCGAAGCGGTCCTGCGCGAGCGCGTCCACTTCACGCAGCCAAAGATAGGTCGCGACTGAAAGCGGACATTGCATGTTGGCTTCACCGGGCGCGAGCACGGCGTCGCCCTTGCCATACACTAGCCGCGCGACATCCCACCCGCACGGCGATGTCGCGTCTTTCGGCTCAGACGGAATGCTCTCAAAAGTCTCAATGTTGCGCGCGAGGCTCATACAGACATCGCTCGGCGAGACAGAAAGACGTAAAATCTGCCCGCGCGTCGCTATGCCGATGGGGCGCTCAGGATCGAGAGGACGCCACGGTAAATGCTCATTTGGCACGATCCGGTTAAGGGTCCAAGCCGTCGTGAGTAGGACCGCGATAACGGCGATGATTTTGACCCGGCGAATGATCAGCGTCTTATCCATTGAGGCAGACAACTTGGGCAATCCGTCGATCCCGACGCAGTCTGTCTGCTTGTAACGCATAGCCTTTGAGGTCGAGTGGTACGGCAGGGCTGTTGGTCGGGGCGATAACGCGGCTCAAATTACGGGGGGAGACGGTATAGATGCGGCCCCGGCGCGGGGTTTCCGCCGCGACGACGCCGATCAATTCACCATCTTTGTCTAGAACGGGTCCGCCCGACAGACCGCCCAATGAGCCCATCAGTCCTCGGGATCGGCTGAGTTCAGACCAGATCAAAACACTTTCATCTGTGCGGTATCGTCCCCGCACTTGCATCCGACCGCGCGATAGTAAGGAGGCCACGACTTCCCCCGGGTGGCCTTGCGGGTAGCCAAAGAAAAACCCTGTTTCTCCGACTGTACGCGGGGTGTCGAGGTCAGTCGGAAGCGGCGTCCGTGTCCATCCGGTCGTGAGCCGCGCAAGATCTGTATCTTGAAAAATTTCCGTGCGGTCGATGCGTAAGAGCTGTCGCGATGTGACTTTAATTCCAATATTCTGGCAACTATCGACGACATGACGCGCCGTGACCCATTCGCCATCATTCGTGCTGGCAAAAGCCGTTCCGATGCCGGATTTGGGTTCATCAATCTGAACCAAAATACGTTCGTCACGCGGGCTTTCTGACGGCAGCAACGGACCAAGGTCGGGGAGCGGCGGCGCCGGTGTGATGGTCGGTTTATCCCAATTGGCATAAGCCACCATTGCGATAACAATGCCGAGATAAATCAACCAGTCTGGAATGAGACCTTTCACGGATTAGCCAGCGATTGCGAACGCCAGAACAATAGATCCGGCCAGTTTAAACGCCGCCAAAACTAAAGCCGGAGCGGCGATATCGCGTTCGATCAAATCGGGGATGCCGCGAAAAATCATATCCGTCATGCGGAAGAGAAAGAGCTGTAAGGCAACCGAGAGCGTGCCCCACATAGCAACGTCGAGGATTGACACTTTATAGATAAGACAAGCGGCGAGGGGCAGGGACAGCGCAATAATAAGCGACGACAAATGGATCGCTGCGGCCATATTGCCTTCGCTCACAAGCGCGAATTCATTGTGCGGCGTCAACTTGATATAGATGTAGAGCGCAATCACGAAAATCGCCGCCACGGCGAGCAAGTAGAATACGAGCAGTGGAAATCCCTGCGCGAGACTGTCAAAAACGGACGTCATGCCGATCCTATACCTCCGTGAACGCTCCCCATAAGCGTGTCGCGGACAGGGCGGATCGGCGCAAGGGGAAAAGGGGGCTTTAGCGGGAATTTCTAATTTTCGCGGGGATGCCTGACGGATTTTAGGTCTTCATTGCCCTTCATTGCACGGTCCTCACATGGTCTTTGACAGAATGAACCAAAGGCAAACCCACCATATGTCCATTTCATTCGTGATATGCTTGGTCAATTTCACGTCATGACGGCGCCATCGCTTCATTCCGCGTTGAAACCTCTTTCGCGCTGCAGTAGGGCCGATGCACAGACTCACAAACGGAGACCCCCTATGGCACGCGCCAAAATTGCTCTTATCGGAGCCGGCATGATCGGCGGAACATTGGCTCACATTGCGGCTCGGGAAGAGCTGGGTGATGTGGTCTTGTTCGATATTTTCGAAGGCACAGCCAAAGGCAAAGCGCTCGATTTAGCCGAAGCGGCTCCTGTATTTGGGAAAGACTGCAATCTTAAAGGCACAAGCGATTATGCCGATATTGCCGGCGCGGACGTTGTCATCATTACGGCGGGCTTCCCGCGTAAACCCGGCATGGACCGCAGCGAGCTGATCGGTAAAAACCTCGGCGTGATCAAACAGGTCGCCGAAGGCGTCAAAGAACATGCGCCCAAAGCGTTTGTGATCTGCATCACCAACCCGCTCGACGCGATGGTCTGGGCGTTTCAGAAGTTCTCTGGTCTACAGCCGCGCAAAGTCGTCGGAATGGCGGGCGTTCTGGATAGCGCGCGCTTCCGTCACTTCCTCGCCGATGAGTTCAAATGTTCTGTCGAAGATGTTCACGCGTCCGTCTTGGGCGGTCATGGCGATACAATGGTGCCTTTGGTGCGTTACTCCACGGTTGCCGGTGTGCCTCTGCCGGACCTGATCAAAATGAAATGGACTACACAAGAACGGATCGACGCGATCGTTGACCGAACCCGCAATGGTGGCGGCGAGATCGTCGGCCTGCTTGGCAATGGCTCAGCTTTCTACGCGCCGGCTGAAAGCGCGATCGAAATGGCGACGGCTTATTTGCGCGATAAGAAGCGCATCCTGCCGTGTGCGGTTCGCCTCTCGGGTCAAATCGCAGGCGTTCGCGGCCTTTACGTTGGTGCGCCAGCGATGATCGGTGCGCGCGGTGTCGAAAAGGTGATGAATATTCGCCTCAAAGCCGATGAGCGCGAAATGTTCATGAAGTCGGTTGCTGCGGTCGAGAAAATCATCGCCGATTGCCAGGAAATGGAACCTAGTCTCAAAGACTAATGTTCTCACTTTAGATAAGAAAAAGCCCGGCCATTGAGCCGGGCTTTTTTGTCGGGGGACGATGGTTACCGTACACTCGGATGTTGCGATCCGAACCGCAGGTCCTGGTCAATCGTGACAGGCGCGACATTACCGTTTCGGCGGGCCTCATAGACCTGCATGTTTTCCATCACGCGTTGGACATAATTACGGGTTTCAGAAAACGGGATTTGTTCGACCCAATCGATCGGATCAATCTGCCCTGTGCGCGGATCACCATTCCGTTCGATCCACTGACGGACCCGTCGCGGTCCCGCATTATAGGCAACAGCGGCCATGATATAGGAGCCGTCAAAGTCCTCCAACAGGTCATGCAAATGTAGCGCGCCCATACGGGCGGCGTAATCGCGGTCTGTAATCAGGCGGTCACGATCATAGGGAATGCGGTGTCGTCGCGCTGTTGCACTGGCCGTCGCATTGATCATCTGCATCATGCCGAACGCACTGGCGGATGAGACGGCATTGGCGGCGAATTCGCTTTCCTGTCGGGCAATGGCATAGACAAAGGGAATGTCGAACTCTGCCCCGAGCGCTTCAATCGGTGCAACGATGGGATAGCCATTCTCCGTCAGCATGGACTGGAACCGTCCGGCTTGTTTCGCCGCACGAATAGAGGGACGCATAAAGCTGTAATCGGCGCTCACTTGGCTGAGTAACGCCAATTCATCGAGCGATTCCAAATCATCATCGAGCGCATAGGCGAATGTTGAAAAATACCGCTCTTCGCCCGCTTCGCCGAGCAGGCGTAGCGCTTTCACGCGCGGGTCCGCTTCAAATCGTTGCCGAGCTTGAGGCGAAATCATCTGCGGGGGGAGTGTCAGGCGCGCCGTCTGTCCTTGCAAACGTTTTGTCGCCAGCTGCCCGTAATAGGTGTTCGGATATTTTGCCGCAGCCGCATAGGCTTGGTCGCGTCGTGGGTCGTTCAACGGTTCCATTGCGCGGCCTTGCCAATAATGAGCGCGGGACAAGCTTATAGGGGTTGTGACCCCGGATTCGAGACGCTGAAACCGCTCTAAGGCGACACCGGGTTGCCCAAGTTTCGTGAGCGCAAGCCATCCGCCCAGAAATTCAGACTCAAAGAAAGGGGCACCGCTGGTGGCGCCGCTGAACTCTGTCATCCGGTACGCTTCGGCCCAACGCTGATCCCCCATCAACCAATAGGCCATGAGTTTCTTTTCTGCCCACATGCGCTCTTGCCCGTTTTCAGTCGTCGGGGGAGAGCCGATTTGTAAATAGACAGGCAGCGCATAATCATTGCTCTTACGCTTACGCCGCCAGCGGGCGCGTTCGAACAAGAACCCTGCATCATTGACGCGGTTCGCGGGAATCGCATCAACGGCAGCGTTGATGTTTCGGCCATTGGACGCCAATTCCATTCGGGCTTCCATCACAGCCCGCTCCTCGCGGTTCATGTGTGGGAGAAGCGCCTTCGCATTGCTGAAATGTCGTGATCCGAGCCAGATTAAATGATCGGCCCGTGCGACATGGTCCTGTTCGCTCAAACGTGACCGGTATTCTTGAAACAAATCGCGTTGCACATCGCGGGAAAGCCGGGCGTCTCGCCACGCAGATTTTAACCATCGGTCAGCTTGGTCGCGGTCGCCCGCTTGGTAAAGGGCGCGCGCCAAAGCGGCGCGTCCTTCGCCGGAAACGGGCTCTTTGCCGTTGAACCATTCGAGGGTGCGGCGTGAGGACAAAGGATCATCGAATAGACGGGCTTCGGCTTTAGCTTGAATGGACACCATACGCGGCCAATCAGACAAATCATGAACGACATAGGTCAGCCAATCCGTGGGCACATTGGGATCACGCTCCGACCGAACCCAGCGGAGGAGATCCTTCGCGGTCGGGTCTTGGATCGAGTCCTTGGCTTTCTTGAGCTCTCGCCAATCGCCGTCACCGGCCGCAGATAAACCACGCCGAAGATAGATGGCGTCCAACGGGCTGAGGTATTCCGAGAGGGCCGGGGGGGCGGGTTTGAGTCGTGGCAGCGGCACAACGCGGGTTTGAAAGTTATTCTGAGCGCTATTTTGGGCAACAGCCGGAGTCGCTATTAATGGGGCTAACCCCAAAACCAGACATAAAAACAATGTCTTCACCCAAACAGCTCCTTGAAATTGCACCATAACGACCCAACTTTCGCCATGCTTGCCGAGTAACTGCCATGCTTGCAAGAGGGATGACAATCGGCCAAAGCGCGGCAAATAGCCTGCGTTCAACTCGGCTACAGGAAAGGCGAATATCGTGAAAGGGTCCATCACAGCCTTGGTAACTCCGTTCACCAAGGACGGCCTCGATGAGCAGGCCTTTCAAGATCATGTCGAATGGCAAATTGCCTCCGGCACACACGGTCTTGTGCCATGCGGAACTACGGGCGAAAGCGCGACACTGACGCATGAAGAACACAAGCGGGTCATCCGTCTTTGTGTCGAAGCGGCTGCGGGTCGCGTCCCTGTTATTGCGGGGGCGGGGTCGAACGAAACGCGTGTCTCGATTGAATACGCTCAAGTTGCGAAAGACTGTGGCGCGGATGCGGCGCTTGTTGTTGCGCCCTATTATAATAAGCCGAGCCAGGAAGGCATCTTCCAACATTTCAAAGCGATCTCAGACTCCGTCGATATTCCAATCGTCGTTTATAATATCCCGGGCCGAAGCGTCGTCGATATCACAAACGAAACCATGGGACGTCTGGCCCAGCTGAAACATGTGATTGGCTGCAAGGATGCGACGGGGGATATTGGCCGCGTTCAAGGTCTGACTGACCGCTGCGGCGCTGATTTCATCCAGCTTTCAGGGGATGACCCAACAGCGCTGGCGCATTTTGTTCATGGTGGCTGCGGCACGATCAGTGTTGGGTCTAACGTGGCGCCAAAACAATATGCGGATTTTCATAACGCAATGCTCGCCGGTGACTTTGTGCTGGCGCGCGAATTGAACGCGACGTTGGACCGCTTGCACAAAGATTTATTTCTCGACCCGAGCCCCGGTCCCGCTAAATATGTGCTGACGCTTTTGGGTCGTATGACTGAACATGTCCGCTTACCCATGACGCCGTGTGGTGAGGAGACAAAAGCAAAAGTCCGGTCAGCCATGATTCGCGCCGGGATCGATCTTTAACGTGGCGGTTAAAAAGAAACCAACGATTGGCGAAAATGGCAAACTGATTGCTGAAAATCGCCGCGCCCGCTTTGACTATGCGATCGAAGAGACGTTTGAAGCGGGTATTAGCCTGTTAGGGACGGAGGTCAAAAGCCTGCGCCTGGGTAAGGCCAACATCGCGGAGAGTTATGTCGATGTCGATGGCTCGGAAGCCTTTTTAGTCAATGCCAATATCCCGATTTATGAACCGGCCGCGCAGTTCAATCACATTCCGACTCGGGGTCGTAAATTGCTGCTTAAGCGGAAGGAAATTAACACGCTCATTGGCGAGACCCAACGTAAGGGTCGCACCATCGTGCCGTTGAAAATCTACTTTAACAATGAAGGGCGCATCAAGCTATTGATCGGTGTCGCCGAAGGCAAACAGCAACGCGACAAACGCGATGTGCAGAAGAAACGCGATTGGCAAAAGCAAAAAGCGCGGCTTTTACGCGATCGTGGCTAAGCTAATAGAGCTTTAGTTTAAGAGGGTTTTGGCCCGCGCAAACACATCAAAAAACATGGCCTCCGTCAGGCGGCCCGTGTTCGTGTTATAACGAGAGCAATGATAGCTCGAGAGGACCGTGAAGCCGCCGAGTTCATATTCGCTGCCATGCCCGAATTTTTGCTGCGCGACTTTTCCGCCTAAACACCGCACCGTGCTGTCATGGCTAACCTTGCCGAGACACAGAAGGACTTTGAGCGTGGGGAGCACGTCGATCTGCGCTCGCAGATAATCGCGACAGCTATTCACTTCGGCGCCGACAGGTTTATTCTGTGGGGGAACGCAGCGCACGGCATTGGTGATCATCGCGCGATTTAGCGCTAAGCCGTCATCGATCCGCGCCTCAAAACGATCATTTGAAAAGCCGAATTTCGCCAAAGCCGGATAGAGAAGGTCGCCTGCTGCATCGCCTGTAAAGGGACGACCCGTTTTGTTGGCACCGTGTATGCCGGGGGCGAGCCCGACGACCAGTAATTCAGCCTTTGGGTCGCCAAAACTTGAGACAGGCCCATTAAAGTGACCGGGCAGGCGGTCGCGGCAATCCTCGAGGAAGTCGAACAGTCGGGGGCATTTCTGACAATAGTAAGGGGGTTCGGCCCCGGAATACATAGCGGCGGATAAATCAGTCATAGCCGAAATCATCGGCATTACCGTCGTTTTCGTCATCATACTCGCCGCCTTCAAAATCATCCTCATCCTTATAGGAGGGGCGATCGCGTTTCGGACGACCGACTTCGCGTTCCAAATCATCAATTTCGATGAAGTTATCGGCTTGACGGCGAAGCTCATCCGCCAACAGCGCTGGCTTAATAACGAGCGATGAAACGACTGTCACTCGCACACCGAGGTTCTGCACGGCTTCGACAGCGGCGCGAAAATCTCCATCGCCAGAGAACAGCAACATATGATCAACATGCGCAGCCATTTCCATCATGCGCACAACAATTTCGACATCCATGTCGCCCTTGATCCGTGTCCGGCCATCCCGGTCCGTGAACGTCTTGGCTTTCTTCGTGATAATATGAAAGCCATTGTAATCCAGCCAATCTAGCAGGGGACGAAGCGGCGAAAAATCATCATGTTCTTTTAAGGCGGTGAAGTAATAAGCCTTGATCATCCGGCCTTTGGCGCTGAAATAATTCAACAGGTTCTTGTAATCGATGTCGAAGTCGAGTGACTTAGCGGTCGAGTAGAAGTTCGCGCCATCGACAAAGATGGCGAGCTTCTCATTGGGATGGAAGATCATGCGGAAAATCCGTGACTGAAATAAATAAGAATATGAGTCGGGCGTATATCGCGTTTGGCGCGAACTTGTCCAATCCGCGCGAGACACTGATGCGGGCCATTATGGCTATGGGAGAGACCGGGATTATTATCGACGGGGTCTCTAACCTGTGGCGTAGTCCGGCTTGGCCTCCGGGGAGTGGTGCGCCGGATTATTACAATGCGGTGCTCTCTGTTCAGACTGGATTGGGGGCAATGGCGCTGATGGATTTATTGCTGAGAATAGAAACCGGATTAGGCCGTGTGCGGAGTGTCAGAAATGCGCCGCGCCTGATTGATCTCGATTTGATCGACTACGCGGGGCAAGTCTCGACTGACCCGCACTGCACACTGCCACATCCGAGGATGGCCGAGCGGGCGTTTGTGCTAAAACCGATGGATGAAGTCGTGTGCCCGGGCTGGCGGCATCCGGTGAGTGGGCAAACCTTAAGCGCGTTGATCGCGGCATTAGCAATCTAGAAACCACCCATGGGCAAGCGCAGCATAGGATGAGACCGATTGAGGTGTTTTGCAGAGGATGGAAGGGTCATGTTCAACTGGAAAAAAGGAAACGCGCCTATGTTCAGTCCGGGATAACTTTGGCCGTTGTTATGAGTTTGTCAGTTTTGGCCTATTGGGTTGACTCGCCACAGCTCTATGTTTTGGCGGTTGGTGCATTTGTCTATGGTGTCATTAAGGCAAACGTTCAGTTTTATAAAAATTCTGATGATGACATTTAATATTGTGCGCGGTTTTGCGAAGGCGCGTCTACAGAGGGTATTGTTATGAACAACGCTCGTCTCACAGGTTGGGTTCTTTTTTGTGTCCTGAGTCTGATTGCCGTCCTCCATATTTATTGGGCGTTTGGCGGTTTGTGGCCTGCGCAAACGCTTGATGGCCTAATTGATACAGTCATCGGCGACCCTCGGTTTGAGCAGATGCCGCCCGTATGGATGACGCTGGCTGTTGCTGGAGCAATATTGAGTGCGGGTTGGATTGCGCTTGAGCGGGCCGGCATTGTCCGATGCCTTCCTCGCTGGATGGTGACGCTAGGATGCTGGGGACTGATTGCCGTCTTTGCGCTGCGCGGTTTATCCGCGTTTCTTGTGGCCGCAGGAATTCGCACCGTGTCACCCGCGCTCACAGAACCGTTCGCGACGAACGATTTGTGGCTTTATGGGCCGCTTTGTTTGCTCATCGCGCTGGGGTTTTTATCGCTGACTTTTAGAAAGTTGCGCCAATAGTCGTCGTTTCCGCCCCTAATCGAATACCACAGTTCGTGCGCCGTTCAGAAAGACGCGGTCTTCGATTAAAGCTTTGACAGCGCGGGAGAGAACACGTTGCTCAATGCTGCGGCCTTTGGCGACAAGTCGTGCGGCCGTATCCGCATGGGTGATGGGTTCGACACCTTGGACAATAATCGGCCCTTCGTCGAGGTCAGGTGTAACGAAATGGGCGGTGGCACCAATCATCTTGACGCCGCGTCGATGCGCCTGATGGTAGGGCCGCGCGCCCTTGAACCCGGGGAGAAAGCTGTGGTGGATATTGACGCAGCGCCCGATCAATCGATGTGTAAGGTCATCGGACAAAATTTGCATGTAGCGGGCGAGCACGACGATTTCCGTGTCCGTTTCTTCGATTAACGCATCAATGCGCGCTTCTTGATCCGCCTTGGTCGATTTGGTGATCGGGAGGTGGTAAAATGGCGCGCCGTGTAAATTGCTGATGCGAAGGGCGTCGCGTGGATGGTTCGAGACTATGCCAACGATATCCATATCAAGCTCACCCAACCGAGTACGGTAAAGCAGATCGACGAGACAATGGTCGAATTTTGAAACCAGAATGAGCACGCGTTTCGCGCGAGAAGCGTCGCGAAGCCGCCAGTCCATATTGAACGATTTGGAGAGGGTATCAAAGGCACCGCGGAACGCGAGCGGATCGTCGATATCAAACGCGACCCGCATAAAAAACATGTCGCTTTGTGGGTCGTTATATTGCTGAGCCTCCGTGATATTGCCGCCAGCACTCTGCAAAAGTCCTGTGACGGCGGCGACAATTCCGGGACGGTCAGGACAGGATAAAGCTAATATTTGCGAACTGGACATGGAAGAAACACTTAAAAGATCAAAGGCGACCAACGTCTGACGGTAAACGGCAAAAATTGCCAGCGATAGCATACTTTTTTCGATCCCAATCGAATGACGCCATAACGATCAGGGTGGAGCTCTCTGTTCAGATTGGTTAGAGATGATTGATGAGAGCTGATTATACACTGCCCCGCTTATATTTGGATCACACCCTTTGCGGCGAGATTGATTTGTCACGAGAGCAGGCGCATTATTTCGGCACGGTGTTGCGCAAACGCGTCGGCGATCGGGTAAGGCTGTTTAACGGTCGCGACGGGGAGTGGGCGGCAGAAATCGTTACGACCGACCGGAAATCAATGCGACTGTCCGTGGGCGAACAGCTGCGAGAGCCGTGTCCTGTACCGGATATTCGTTTGCTCTTTGCGCCGTTGCGAAAGCACCGAACGTCAACTGTTTTGGAAAAAGCGACAGAACTGGGTGTCCGCACAATCCAACCTGTCATCACCGCTCGGACGCAATTTTCGAAATTTAATATCGAACGTGCGAATGCACAAATCACGGAAGCGGCGGAGCAAACCGAACGGTTGGATCTGCCAGACCTTTATGCACCTGTGACGCTGTATAGCGCGCTCGCGGATAACCGCCATCTGCTGTTTGCTGACGAAGCAGGCTGTGTGCCGATGGTTTTACCAACGTTGGAAGGTCTCAGTTTGCCGCTTGATGTGTTGATCGGGCCAGAAGGCGGGTTCATGGAGGATGAACGCGACATGATCCGAGCGAGAGACGATGTTTATCCGGTCACGCTCGGCCCGCGAATTTTACGCGCCGACACGGCGGCGATCAGTCTGCTGACGCTGGTTCAGGCGAAACTCGGCGACTGGCAACATATCTGAATGGCGATGCATACATTTGCAGGGCTTTATTCATTTGCGAATGTTGTTACACAAAAATCATGAGCGATGTTCTTGATTTAGTGATTATCGGTGCTGGCCTGTCAGGGATCGGCGCCGCCTGCCGATATGTGACGGAGTTCCCGGATGGAAACTTCACTGTTTTAGAATCACGTGACGCCATCGGCGGTACGTGGGACTTGTTCCGTTACCCCGGAATTCGGTCTGATTCTGACATGTTGACGCTCGGCTATGATTTTCGTCCGTGGAAAGGCGCGAAAACGCTCGCCGATGGCCCGGCTATTCGGGACTATGTCCGCGATACGTCACGGGAATATGGCATCGATCCCAAAGTCCAGTTCAACAGCCGTGTGATCTCGACAGATTTCTCAACCACCGAAGATATCTGGACCCTATCCGTTGAAACGGATGGCCAAACGCGAGAAATCAGGACGCGGTTCATTCTCTCCTGTGCGGGATATTATCATTACGACAAAGCGCATGATCCGGTGTTCGCGGGTCGTGAAGATTTTCAGGGCGACGTTATCCATCCGCAATTCTGGCCTGAAGGGTTTGATTATGCGGACAAACGTATCGCCATTATCGGGTCTGGCGCGACGGCCGTGACACTGGTTCCAGAGCTTGCCAAAACGGCGGCCCATGTCACCCAAATTCAGCGCACGCCCTCTTACGTCGCAGCAATTCCGAGCGAAGACCCGATTAATAAGCTGACGTCAAAAATCATGCCGGAAAGTCTGTCCATCCGTTTCAACCGGTGGAAGAACATCAAGCTATCGCAACATTTCTATAAACGCGCACAGTCCGACCCCGCTCGCGCCCGCCGTAATTTGCGCAAAGCGACACTTAAAGCCTTAGGTGAAGATTATCCGGTCGATACCCATTTTAACCCGCCCTATAATCCGTGGGATCAGCGCCTGTGTATGGTTCCAGACGGTGACATGTTTACCGCAATCAACCGGGGCAAAGCTTCCATTGTCACGGGCCATATTGATCGCTTTAATTCTGAGGGTGTGCGCATGAAAGATGGCACGCAAATCGATGCAGATGTTATCGTCACGGCAACCGGAATTGAGCTCAATTACTCGACAAATTATCCCGTCATGATTGATGGGGTCACGCAGGTGGCGAATGATAGCTTCACCTATAAGGGTGTCATGATTTCTGGCGTGCCGAACATAGTGGCCGTCTTTGGTTATACAAATGCCAGTTGGACGCTGCGCGCCGATTTGATGAGCCGTTACGTTATCCGACTTATCAAACATATGAAGGCAAAGGGTCTGACACGTGTCGTTCCGATTGCGCCTGAGGGGATGGAGCGTCGACCGATTATTGATTTCCAAGCGGGCTATATGCAACGTGTTCTGCACGAAATGCCCTGCCAGGGAGATCGTATGCCGTGGCTAAACGTGCAAAATTATAAGCATGACCAAAAAGTCTTGATCGAAGATGCGCTGGACGATGAAGCGCTGCATTTCTCCCGTATTGAATCCCAAACGTCCCTTGCTGAGGCCGCAGAATGAAATCTTTCTCTCAATATTCAGGTAAAGTTTGTGTCGTGACGGGGGCGGCGTCTGGCATTGGTCGGGCGGTCGCGAAATCGCTCGCAGCATCGGGCGCAACACTCGCCCTCTCTGACATCAATGAAGAGGGCCTTAACGAGACGGTTGAGATGATTGGTGGGGCGAACCGTCACAAAGTCGATGTCCTTGATATGGCGGATGCGGACGGCATTGCCGCTTATGCCCCAGCCGTTGAAGCGGCGCTCGGACCTGCGGATTATGTGTTTAACATTGCTGGTTTGGCGCGGGTCGGTGACTTCCGTCATACGCCTGCGGAGAGTTATGAAAAAGTGATGGACGTCAATTTTTACGGCGTAGTCCGCATGTCCAAAGCATTTCTAGAGCAGTTGATCCAAACCAAAGGCGGACTCGTCAATATTAGTTCGATTTTCGGCATTGTGGGTTGGCCCGGGCAGACACATTATTGCGCGTCAAAATTTGGGGTTCGAGGCTTCTCTGAATCGCTGTCTATGGAAATGATGGAACATGGCGTGAGTGTATCGTGTGTTCATCCCGGCGGTGTACAAACCAATGTCGCGAGAAACGCCCAAGTTGATCATATGCCTGACGTCGCGGTGACTCGGGATCAGATGAACGCGAATTTTGAGAATAATACACCGACCAGCGCCGAGCGTGCAGCAGAGATTATTCTCGAGGGCACGGCGAAACGTAAACAACGCATCATTGTGGGACCGGATGCGAAATTTATCCAGTTCTGGAACCGTCTTTTCCCGACACGCTACCGCAAACTTGTCATGAAAAAAGCGCTCACACTCACGGCGGACTGATCTCACATGATCGTTACTGGGTTGCGACTTGAATGCTCTCGGCTTAGGTGGCTCGTGTGAGCGGTCCATCTTCCCCCAATTCTCAGCCTATTGAACGAAAGGCGCAGCTGATCGAGCATTTGGCTCTTGGCTGCAAGCCGAAGGACGCTTGGCGTATCGGTACAGAGCATGAGAAGATCGCCTTTGCGACGGCGGATAATTTGCCGTTGCCTTATGATGGTCCAACGTCGATTCGCGCGCTGCTCGAAGGGCTGCAACGTTTTGATTGGGAGCCTGTCGAAGAAAAGGGTCATTTAATTGCGCTGAAACGCGATGGTGCCTCTGTCAGCCTCGAGCCGGGTGGGCAGTTCGAATTATCCGGGGCTCCGCTTGAACATGTACACCAAACTTGCGCGGAAGTGACACGTCACTTGCGGGAGGTGAGGGACGTCGCGGATGAAATGGGCGCAGGATTTCTCTCGCTCGGCTTTCGCCCGGATACGCGACTCGAAGATGTGCCGATTATGCCCAAGGGTCGCTACAAAATCATGCGCGACTATATGCAAAAAGTCGGCACGTTGGGGCGCGAGATGATGTTCCGGACTTGTACGGTTCAGACTAATCTCGATTTTTCTTCTGAAGCTGACATGGTGAGAAAATTCCGTGTTAGCTTGGCTTTGCAACCGATCGCGACAGCCTTGTTTGCCAACTCGCCATTCACAGACGGCAAGCTGAATGGATATAAATCCTACCGCTCAGCCGTGTGGCTCGACACGGATAATGACCGCGCGGGAATGCTCCCCTTCGTCTTTGAGACGGGCTTCGGGTTTGAGCAATATGTCGATTATGCGCTCGATGTCCCGATGTATTTTGTTCATCGGGACGGCACTTATCTGGATGCGTCCGGTAAGAGCTTCCGCGACTTTATGACGGGGAACCTTGATATTCTACCCGGTGAAATTCCGACGATGTCTGATTTCGAAGATCATCTCTCGACGATTTTCCCGGAAGTGCGCTTGAAACAATTCCTTGAAATGCGTGGTGCGGATACCGGGCCGTGGGACGAGCTTTGCGCGTTGCCCGCCTATTGGGTCGGTCTGCTCTACGATGATGCGGCGCTTGATGCTTGTCTGGAGTTAGTCAAAGATTGGACAGCGGCTGACCGTCAGAAACTTCGTGAAGACGTCCCCGCACAAGGGTTCGATGCCATAATCCACGGTCGATCGGTCCGCGAGATCGCGGCGGATACATTGTCTATCTCCCGAAAGACGCTGAACGCGCGCGGATATATGAATGGCCACGGTGAAAACGAAACGGTGTTCTTACAGGCGCTGGATGCCATGGTTCGTGCGGGTCGCTCGAATGCGGATGTTTTGATTGCCGCCTATAATGGCGAATGGGGCGGTGACATTTCGCGGTGCTACACAGAATGCATTTATTAGCGGGTTGTGTCTGCACGGCGGTTTGAGAATCAGGTGCACCCGTTTTGCAGGCGGGCTTGGGGTAGGCTCAAACGCATCAAATCAGCGAAAAAAGTACAAAATTTGGTCGCGACGCGCCGCAAAAGCTCTCTTTCAAGACCTGCATATTTTGATATCTGCCTTGCATATTTGACGCCCCAGCAATGCCGGACGGAAAATTTCTCGTCGCAAGGCTAACTCAAATTAGCTGAAATCCACTCTACCTATTGAAAAATATAGATATATTTATGATTTTTGTTCCTGTGTGCGAGAGAGGAAACATACATGAACGTAGAGTAAAACATCACCACATACATTTTTGCATGAGCTCATACGTCACACTTTGGCGCGAATTCGTCCTATATGTTGGTTTGCGACACTCCCCCCGTCGCACCTTTCAATGCTCGGACGTTTGACCGTCCACGCACTTTTAAAGACGTCTTGGAGACATCACATGAAAATCGCATCCGCCCTTATTGGCACAGCCGCTCTTATCCTTCTTCCGCAAGCTGCTTTTGCCAGCAACATGACCTCTGACAACATCTTAACATGCAAAACTGAGATTGAAACACGTATGGCCACGACTGTATCTGAAACATCGCTCGACTTTAAAAAAGTCAAAGGCAACTCCCGTGCTCAAACACTTAGCTTCCGCATCAATGCAGACGGCGAAACTGACACGGTAAAATGTAAAGTCAGCCGTGATGACACAGTTGAAATTAAATGGGGCAAAAGCGTTAAGCCGAAGATGGCCAAGGCTGTTCAAGCTGAAGAGACACTGACCGCCGGCGAATAAATCGCCAAAAATTGGTCCGATTTTTTCGGGCGCTTATCTACACCCTCGCTATTCGCGAGGGTGTTTTCGTTTGGACTTTGGCCCAAACTGACCCTCTGTCACGTTGAGGCCTTTAACTGATTTTTGCGCGATCAACGGCGCGACCGCATCGGGGTATCATCTCGACCGCAAATAAACGGTCGCCGCAATTGCGCCACATTGTTGCAAAAACAAGGCAGACGTACGCCTCACTCTCGCCAAACCTCAGACTTAGAGGTGTCTCAATGCAGACACACACTTAAACCGCTGAGGGTTTTACACATGCAGACGATGAGCCTAGTTAGAGATCATACCTACACATCCCGTAAGGTTGGAGGGCGGTCCGTGGCGACTATTTTCCTCGTCGATGATGACGAGAACATCCTAACGTCTGTATCCATGTATTTGGAAGCCGAGGGCTATGACGTCCGAAAGTTTCATGATGGCGTTAGCGCGTTAGAGGTATTGAAGGTTAGTCCGCCTGATCTCGCCGTCTTTGATGTGAAGATGCCGCGCATGGACGGGATCGAACTGCTCCGTCGCCTGCGCCAAACATCGAACCTTCCGGTTATCTTCTTGACGTCAAAAGGCGACGAATTGGATGAAGCTATCGGCTTTTCGATGGGCGCGGATGATTACATCACCAAGCCGTTCAGCCAGCGGCTGCTGGGCGAGCGTATCAAAGCGATCCTGCGTCGGGCACAACTGACCTCGACAGCCAATCCTGTGCCAGAAGAAGGCGACGAAAATGTCATCCGACGCGGGCAACTCTTGCTCGATCCCAATCGCCATGCGTGCTCTTGGAATGGGGATACGGTGCGTTTGACCGTGACAGAATTCCTCATCCTAGAAGCGCTCGCCAAACGACCGGGTTACGTTAAATCCCGCGATCAGCTGATGGACGCGGCCTATGATGACCAGATTTATGTCGATGATCGGACCATCGACAGTCACATCAAACGCCTGCGAAAAAAGTTTCGCAAGACGGACAAGGCGTTCGACGGTATCGAGACCCTCTATGGAGTCGGATATAAATATAAAGAAAGCTGACACGGCCCCTATGTCGGATAAACCCGCCCGCGTGCGGCGTGGACGGGATAAGCGTCGGCGGTTTGTCCCCCGGCGCTTTCTGCTGTCCTCACGCCTGACCCAATTGATTTTAGCCGCCAATCTCATTGGGCTGAGCATACTTGTTATCGGATCGCTCGCGATGAATCGGTTCGAAGAGGGACTGATTGATGGTAAGGTTGATAATCTGAATTCCCTCGCAGCGACCATAACGACGGTTATGGGCGATCGTGCCACAGGGTCAGGCCAAGCGTCCGAGCTTGATATAGATAAAGCGAAACAGGTGCTCCGCGGCATTAACGTGCCCGAGGGATGGCGCGTGCGTTTGCATGACCGCGCGGGACACGTTGTTGCGGATACAGCTCAACTTGATGACCGGATTGTTGTCGGCACGCTCGATCCGATTCGAACGGAAGAAACGGTCGCAGAGCTACCTAAAGGTAACATCAGCGAGACATTGGGCGCGCGGGTTCTGAGCGCAACGCAAAAACTGCCGTGGCGTCAGGCGCATCGCGACCGTCTTCGTCGCGATCTCAAAGCGGATATTCGCACCGCCTTGACCGGAGAGCCAGTGAGTGGTGCGCGGTATGATATAGATGACACGCTCATCGTAATGGCGACTCAGCCTGTATATCGAGTCCAGCAAGTGCTCGGCACTGTCACCGTCGAGAGCAGTGATGTCAGCGGTATCGTCAATGCGGAACGCCGCGCGTTAGCCCCGATTATCGGCTTGGCATTGATTGCCGCCTTGCTGTCTTCCTTTGCCTTAATTTTATTCATTACCCTGCCGATGCGTAAATTAGCGCGTGCGGCCGAACGCGTGGCCCGAAACCCGCAGGATTTTGAGACCATACCGGACCTGTCACATCGACGGGACGAAATTGGCGACTTGTCCGTTGTGCTGCGCGACATGACACGCGGCTTATATAGCCGCGTTGACGACATTGCTAATTTTGCGGCTGATGTGGCGCACGAAATCAAGAACCCGTTGACCTCTCTTCGGTCGGCCTCCGAGACGCTCCGGGTCGCAAGGTCGGATGAAGACCGGGATAAGCTGATCGACATTATCTCGCAGGATGTGGCGCGGATGAACCGATTGATCACAGATATTAGCAATGCGTCTAAGGTTGATGCCAACCTCGCGAAGGAAACAGCTCAGACTTTGGATGTCGCAGAAATCGTCGCAAATATCACCATGTTCTATGAACAAACAAAGTCTGGACCGGGAGCCGATGTTGTTGACCTGACAGATTTAGCCGAACCCGTATTCATTCGCGCGTTTGAAACGCCGTTCGCACAAGTGTTGCGCAACCTGATCGATAATGCGCTGACGTTCTCGGCGGATGAGGGGGTGGTCGAAATCACAGCGCGCTCCGACGATGATTGGGTCACGCTCACCATCAAAGATTATGGCCCAGGCATTCCTCCGGGTAATTTAGACACAGTCTTTGATCGGTTTTATACGCAGCGGCCCCAAGGCGCGAAATTCGGATCGCACTCCGGATTAGGGCTCGCCATTTGCCGGCAGATCGTCACCGCGCACAAGGGCCGGATTTGGGCGGAGAACTGGCTGGATAAGGCCGGGGACGTTGGCGGCGCCCAATTTTATGTCGAAGTTCCAAGGCAAACATCCGGCGGAGCGCCTGCGGCATCACGCCGCAATCGAGACTAAGGGTCAGCCCGCCTGAGGCGGCGTTAAAAGTGCGAAGCACAGTCTAAGCTGAAAAACCGCTTTACCCGGCGTGCAAATGGGGTTTTACCAAGTGGATGGAAAAACGGACGGCCTCATGATTGGACTGGTGATTGTCACTCACGGCGAACTCGCCATCGAGTTGAAGCGGGCGACAGAACATGTCGTCGGTCCGCAGGACGCATTCCTGACCGTGTGTATCGGTCCGGATGATGACATTGAACAACGGCGCGATGATATTCGCAAAGCCGTCGACGCCGTCGAATGCGGCAGCGGGGTCATACTTTTGACCGATATGTTCGGAGGCACACCCTCCAATCTCGCAATTTCGATGTTGCGCGAAGACAAGGTTGAAGTGCTGGCCGGCGTAAACTTACCCATGTTGATCAAATTAGCTGAAGCCCGCCGTAGCGGTACGCTTTCAGAGGCGGCGCTAAAGGCAAAAGATGCCGGCCAACGCTATATTGCAATCGCGTCGCGTATTCTCGCGGGCGAGGGGTAGTGGACCTTGGCTGCGGCATTCCGGACGCCAATGGCGCGCCCTCTGCCACGGCGACCCTAACGCTGCAAAACAAACGCGGTCTTCACGCGCGCGCCTCCAATAAAATTATGGAACTCGTCGGTCAGTTTAATGCCCGGGTTTGGGTCCGCAGTCATAATGACGTTTGCGCCGAAACCGTCGAAGCCGATAGCGTGATGGAATTGCTACTGCTCGGTGCCGCCTGTGGCGAATCAATTACGTTGACCGCGCAAGGGGATCAGGCAGACAGTGTTATTGCCGCGTTGACTGATTTGGTCGATGATCGGTTCGGCGAAAGCGAATGAAAGCCGTTGCCCTTACTGTCGCCGCTGTATCGGTTTCGGCCATGCTGAGCGGTTGCGGATCGACGCAAACTTTTATGCCACAGAGCCAATACCCGCCGGACCCTTACGTTAAAGGCTATGCTGGGCCGGATGATTGTATCGGCGGCGAAGCGCTGGCGGCGATTTCACTGGATATGCCAGAATACCCCAACCGCGCTTTTCGGACAGGTCGACAAGGGTGGGTTATCCTCCGGCTTGATGTTGGGGCTGATGGATCGGTTGTAGAAGCCGAGGCCCAACGCGCGCTTCCTGTTGGTTTGTTTGAAAAATCTTCAGAAAAAGCGGCGCGCGCATGGCGGTTTCAACCACCAGCCAATGGCGGATTGTCAGATTGTCGCGTTCTCATTCGCTATCGACTAGGCGAGGTGAGTTTGGGCGGCTAAGGGCGGGTCATGAAGATTCTACCTGTTATCCTAAGCGGCGGCGCTGGAAGTCGCCTTTGGCCTTTGTCCCGACAATCGGCGGCTAAGCAATTTTTGGCCTTGTCGGGCGACCGAACGATGATCCAAGACACAGCCGCGCGAACAACAGGTGAAGAATTTCTTCCGCCCGTTTTTATCTGTAATGCGTCACATGTTGATCTGATTAAGGATCAAATCGACAATTATGGTGCCATTATTATTGAGCCGGAAGGCCGTAACACGGGCCCCTGTGCTATGATTGCGGCATTGCATGGGCTCTCTCTCGGACCGGATACACTGGTGCTGCTTGCGCCGGCTGATCATGTGATCGACCGTCCAGAGGCGTTTCTAGACGCTTTACGAGCGGCAGCGCCGATTGCCGCGGCGGGACATCATGTGACCTTTGGTATCATGCCGGATCATGCCGCCACCGGATTTGGGTATATTCAGCAGGGCGCACCGCTATCCAATGGATTGTATGAAATTGCGAGCTTTCAGGAAAAACCCGATGAAGCGACGGCGCGCGACTATCTGGCCAGCGGAAACTATCATTGGAACAGTGGGATTTTCTTGCTCAATCCGTCTTTGGTGATCGAAGAAATGCTGAGTTTGGCCAGTGAATGTTCTGACCCTGCGCGCAAATCATATCAGGACGCTGAACGCGACGGGAAAGTTATCGCGCTTGATCCGGTCGCATTTGCGCGTTGTAAACCTGAACCCGTCGATATTGCATTGATGGAGCGGACCTCAAAGGGCGCTGTGTTGCCGTGCGATCTGGGATGGAAAGATGTCGGTAGCTTCTCCGCCTATTACGAATTGCATGCTGACGGCGACGCGCCAGTCATCAAGGGTGACGGCTACGCCCATGCGAGCCCGAACAGTTTGATTGATACAGATGGCCCGCTGGTCGCGCTGGTCGGGGTTGAGAATGTCGGTGTTATCGTCCGTGACGGCCGTGTTCTCGTCGTTAATCTCGACGCGTCGCAGGACGTCAAAAAGATCGTGACCCAGCTTAAAGCCGAGAATCGAACGGATAAGCTTTAAGATGCCGCAGTATTTCGGAACCGACGGCATTCGGGGTCGCGCGGGTGACGGAAAACTATCCGAATCCTCGCTCGAAAAGCTCGCTCAGGCGATTGGGGCGCATTTCGGGGCGGGCGCGACGGCTGTGATCGGACGCGATACGCGCGAATCCGGCGGTTGGGTCAAACGCGCCTTAACACGGGGGCTCATTGCACAGGGGGTCAACGTGACGTCAGTGGGTTTTTTGCCAACCCCAGCGACCGCATCAATGGTCCCGCATCTGCGCACGGACTTCGGCTTAATGATCACCGCATCGCATAATCCCTATTACGATAATGGTGTTAAACTGTTTGGACACGACGGGCGTAAAATTTCTGATACGGCGCAAGATGCCATCGAAACTTTGATCGAGACTGTCATGTCGCACGGTCTTGATGCGGCCGAGCGCGCAGGTGTTGAGCATACGGAGCTGGAGAAGGCGGGCGTCTATATCGAAGCGCTGCTAGCGGCGTTTCGCTCGACAGGGCAATCTAGTCTCTCAGATCTTAAAATTGTTGTTGATTGTGCCAATGGCGCCGCGTTTGAGACATTTCCAACGGCTCTACGCGCGCTCGGGGCTGATCCGATCCTGATCGGGATTGCGCCCAATGGAAAGAATATCAACGCAGACTGTGGCTCGACCCATCCTGAGACGCTCGCCAAAGCTGTCCGTGATAATGACGCCGATATTGGTGTCGCTTTAGACGGCGACGCCGATCGGTTGATCATGGTCGATAGTCACGGCGATGTCGTCGATGGCGATCAACTGATTGCGCGTTTAGCCACCGATTGGCAGGCGGAAAATCGATTGCACGGCGATAAGGTTGTGTCGACGGTCATGTCGAACCTTGGTCTGGAGCGCTATCTTGAGGCTAAAGGTCTGACGCTGGTGCGCACAGCCGTGGGGGATCGTCACGTGGCGGCGCAGATGATCGCCCTTGAGGCTAATCTTGGCGGGGAACCGTCAGGACATTTATTGATGACTGATTATGGCGCGACGGGCGACGGCAGCCTAGCTGCGTTGATGATTCTGGCAGGCTTGCTCGCTTCAGGTCAAACCAGCGCGGATTACCTCCGTGTTTTTCAACCCTTTCCGCAAATTCTGAAGAATGTCCGCTTTTCCGGAATGTCGCCTCTGCTGCGCGAGTCTGTTCAGCGGGCGATCCGCGACGCGGATAAGAGATTAGGCCAGAGCGGTCGCGTGTTGGTCCGCGCGTCCGGAACAGAGCCACTCATCCGGGTTATGGTGGAAGGCGAAGACACGCAGCTCGTATCGGAAACGGTCGAAGAACTCTGCGCCTTAATTGAACAGGCTGCGCAATAGTCACGGTTCGGACTTTCCTCTTTGGACTTTGATGTCTATCCCACACGCTGGGGCGAGATAGTTTTGGCATTTGCGCCCAATTTTGGAGATGATTTTCTCAGACCGTGCCTGCCTTGATGATTGATACTCAGTTTTCGATAACTGCCATAGCGGTGCTGCTCGCTGTCCTCATGGGCTGTGTCATGCTTGCGTTACTCCGACGCATGGGACGCGCGGAAATGCGGTGGAAGAGCCGCGCGTTAAATTTGGACGCGCAGGTTGGCAATTATGACGCCGTTTTCGGGGCCTACCCGGGTCTTGTTTTGGTTTGGGATGACGGTGGAATTATTTTAGGCGCGGAGGCTGAATTCGGTTTGCCGCGTGTGTTTGGCAGTCCTGCGGCGCTGGCCTCGATGATGCGGTTCTCAGAACCCGGCCGTGTTAAAGATCTCGCGATGCGAATCCTCTCGGGACTCGCCGATCTCGATACGGTCTCTGATCAAACCCGCCCGCCGACATTGCGAACGCTTTTGGTGGCTCTGCGTAAAAGTGGCGAGGCATTCTCGACATCCATTATTTTACCGGGCGGAAAAATCATCGAAGCGGATGGCCGTGTGGCCGGACAGCAAATTGTTCTTTGGCTACAAGACGCCTCAATTCGTGGAGAAGATGAACGCGAGGCTATTTCGCGTTTTGAAATTACGCGCCTGACGGCAGAAGTCCAACCTGTAGCCTTTGTCGAAATGATGAGCCGATCTCCGCATCCAGTCTGGCGGCTCTCCAGCACCCGTAAAATTAATTGGGCGAATCCGGTCTATATTCGGGCTGTCGGAGGCAAGAACCTAGAGGATGTTGTCGAGAGACAGCTCCATCTTGACGCTATGGCCCAATCTGAGGCGATGAGCGTCTTGGAAACGGGTAACCCGACGCGGTCCGTTCGCCCCATTATCACAGGGAGCGGTC
This sequence comes from Algimonas arctica, assembly GCF_014652695.1. Taxonomy (GTDB): domain Bacteria; phylum Pseudomonadota; class Alphaproteobacteria; order Caulobacterales; family Maricaulaceae; genus Litorimonas; species Litorimonas arctica. The sequence goes on along the minus strand of NZ_BMZH01000004.1, from coordinate 216,986 downwards.
AACGCATGGCGATGCGAATTGACTTGTTTCCCGTCAGCGGCGGCGTCGCCGGTATTGCGATGGATTCGTCTGAAGCCGAGACCCTTAAGCGGATGTTGGATCGACACTTAGCCGCCCATGAAGCGTGGTTGGGTAAGACGGGTGAAGCGGTGATTTCGTTCTCGCCAGATAAACTGCTGCGAAGCTTCAACCCAGCTTTTATGAATTTGTTCAAGCTCGATGCGTCCTGGCTTCACAGCGGGCCGAACCATGCGGCGCTGTTGGATCGATTGCGGGAGACAGAGCAGCTTCCGCATCAATCCGATTACAGACAGTGGAAAGCCAAGGAATTGGCGCTCTATACGGATTGGCCGAGCGAAGTTCCGGAAGAAACTTGGGGCCTGCCTAATGGTAATCTATACCGGGTTGTCCGCATGCGGGACGCCGAAGGCGGCATTAGTATCTTGTTCTCAGATATTACCGACAAGATGACGCTAAAAAGCAAACTCGGCACACTGATCAATGTTCAGCGTGCGACACTCGACAAACTGACCGAGGGCATTGCTGTCTTTGGGACAGACGGACGGCTGCGTTTGCACAATTCCGCGTTCGCCACCCTCTGGAATCTTGCCGAAGAAGACTTGAAGGGGAATCCGCGCTTTTCCGACATCATCGATATGTGTCTGCCCCTCTATCATGATCTGACTTTCTGGAACGAACTCAAAGCCAGAGCGACCGATCCGAATCCGGATGTGCGGCGACAAAAAGAAGACGAAATCACCTGTTCCGACAAGCGTGTGATGCATTGGTTGTCACGGCCCTTACCGGACGGTGCGACCTTAATCGCGTGGGACGATATTACCGCGTCACGCCGCACCGAACGCGCCTTACGCGAACGGGCTGAAGCGTTGGAAGAAGCCGACCGGATGAAAAGCGAATTTGTCGGCCATGTTTCCTACCAGTTACGAACACCTCTGACGACAATCGCGGGCTATTCTGATTTCTTACAGAATGGCGGGGCGGGTGAGTTATCTGACAAACAAAGCGAATATGTCTTCGCCATTCAAAGTGCCTCCGAGGACTTGGCTAAAGCTATTGACGATATCCTCGATATTGCGGCGATTGACGCCGATAAGCTTGATCTTGAATTGGGTGATGTCGATATCTTCGCGCTGCTCGACCATTCACTTGATTATGTCGCGACCAAAGCGGACGATACCCGCGTCACGCTTGATTTGGTCTGCGATCCTGAGATTGGCTTGGTTCGCGCTGATGAAACGCGGCTCAAACAGGTGGTTTATAATCTGCTGGCCAATGCTTTGCGCTTCACCAAACCGGGCGGATTAATTGAGCTTGGCGCAGAACGCTCGGCGGCGGATGGCGTGCGTCTCTGGGTGCGGGATACGGGTGTTGGCATTCCGCTCGACCGTCAGGCCGCGGTGTTCGAAAGCTTTGAAAGCTCACGCGGAGGGGTCGGACTCGGTTTGACTCTCGTCCAACGTATTATCGAGCGTCACGGCGGTTGGGTTGAACTGGATAGCATCGAGGGGCAGGGGACACATGTGTCCGTCTATCTGCCGCGCGAAGCCGATCCAGAGGGTGCGAACCCTGAACTTTTCGCTGTCGTCGAGAACTAACACTCTTCTGTTTACGCGACTTGCTTTTTTATAAGGGCTTGCGTAAGTGCGGCCACTGATTTTCCTTCATTTACGAGTCCCCTATGGCCCGCGTTACCGTTGAAGATTGCGTCGAAAAGATACCAAACCGGTTCGACCTCGTCCTGCTCGCCTCGCACCGTTCCCGCAATATTTCGGCTGGCGCGAGCCTGACCGTTGATCGTGATAACGATAAGACACCGGTTGTCTCTCTGCGTGAACTTGCAGAAGGCAATTTGGTCTTGGATGATCTGCGCGAAAGCCTGATCTCCAACCTGCAGCGCGTCATCACGGATGATGATATGCCGGACGATGCCAAGGATGATGCGCCGGTTCTGGCGATTGAACAAGGTGACACACAGCCGAAAGAAATGTCCGAGGCAGACCTTCTTCGCGCGCTGCAAGGTGACCGCGATAATGATAGTTCGACCCGCTTTTAGCGTCCCGATGATCTCTATCGATTTGCAAGCCACCGGTTTTCCCCGGTGGCTTTTGCGTATGTGCCTCTCTATATCAGGTCTGTGAACGATCACACGCCGATCCTGCCCGCCCCCGAAAGCGGAAAGCCCAGCTATCTGCGCCAGTTTGAACTGGTCGAGCGGGTAAAGGCGTATGACCCTTCGGCGAATGAAGGACTGATCAATAAGGCCTATATTTTCACCATCAAAGCGCATGGTGAACAGAAGCGCCATTCGGGCGATCCTTATTTCGCCCACCCGATCGAAGTCGCCGGTATTTTGGCAAATCTCCATCTTGATGTAGCTTCGATCTGCACGGCACTGCTTCACGATGTTCTCGAAGATACGGATGTGACGCGTGAGGAATTGGCCAAAGAGTTTACGCCTGAGATCGCGGAACTTGTTGATGGTGTGACGAAGCTGTCGCAATTGGAATTGAGTCCGTCTGCCACCAAAGAGAGTGCTCAGGCGGAGAATTTCCAGAAATTCGTTCTCGCAATGAGCAAGGATGTCCGCGTTCTGTTGGTGAAATTGTGCGACCGATTACACAATATGCGCACGTTGGAATATCATCCGCGACAATCGTCCCGCGAAAGGATCGCGAAAGAGACTTTGGAAATCTATGCGCCTCTGGCCCGTCGAATCGGGGTGGACAGAATATGTTCAGAACTTGAAGATCTCTCGTTCAAGCACATTAATGAGGGGGCCTATGAAGGCATTATGCGGCGGCTCGATGATTGGCGCGAAAATCAAGGCGAAGCGATTAGTGATGTTTCGACGGCTCTAAGAGACCTGTTTGACAAGTATAATTTATCGGTCCGCATTTACGGACGGGAAAAACGTCCCTTCGCGATTTGGCGAAAATTACAGCGGCAAAATATTAGTTTTGAAGACGTGGCTGATCTGTATGCTTTCAGGATTTTGACCGAAACAGAGGAAGATTGTTATCGTGTCTTAGGTATCTTGCATCGCAACTATCGGGCGGTTCCGGCACGGTTTCGTGACTTTATCAGCGTGCCCAAGCCCAACGGTTATCAATCGCTGCACACCACCATTCGTACCCCCGATAATCGCCGCGTTGAAATCCAAATCCGCACGGAACGTATGGAAGATGTGGCCGAACGGGGCGTGGCCGCGCATTGGACGTATAAAGACCAATCCTACGCCTATGACCCGGAACGAGCCAAGGCGTCTGGCGGCGATCCGGTGCGCCGAATTCGACCCCTTGTTGAGATGATGGAACAGTCCGGCGATGCCGCCGAATTCCTTGTAAACGCAAAAATGGAAATGTTCGCGGATCAGGTTTTCGCGTTTACACCGAAAGGTGATCTGATTTCCTTGCCGCGCGGCGCGACGCCACTCGATTTTGCTTATGCGGTCCACACGAAAGTTGGCGACACCTGTATCGGCGCTGTCGTGAATAGTAGCCGTGTTCCGTTAAGAACCCAGCTGCGCAACGGCGATGTTGTCAAGATCGTGCGGGGCGGGACGCCCGAACCGCAAGAGGGCTGGGAGAATATGGTCGTAACGGGTAAAGCGCGGTCGGCCCTCCGCCGCTTGACGCGCGAAGGAGAAGCTGAAGAATTCCGGCGTATTGGGGCGATGCTGGCCGAGCATGCCTTTCAACGTGAAAACCAACCGTTTGCGGAGAAATCTCTGGGCGATGTTGTGAAACGTATGGGGCTGACCGACGTCGAAGAAGTTTATGAAATTCTTGGTCGTGGCGATCTTTCCATGAACGACTTCATCATCACCGTTTTTCCGGCGCTAAAAGACCGCGATGCCGACGAAGAAATGGCCAACCGTGACTTGATAAGTGACAGGAGCGCGCGGCTTTATGTCAAAGGCGAAGAGTTGCGGCCCGGTGTAAGCTTACATCTAGAATCCTGTTGCTCACCGATACCCGGCGACCGGATCATAGGGCTGCAATCGCGCCAAGGTGGGATCGATATCCACACAATTGATTGTGAAGAGCTGGCGAAACACGAATCCGATCCTCAGGATTGGATCGACCTTGGGTGGCGTCGCGCCGCCGAGAAGGCTGCCTCGACAGCCCGTGTCACAACGACCGTTCAACATGTCCCCGGGGCTCTGGCGGACGTCACACGCATCATTGGTGAGAATTTCGGCAACCTTATCAACATCAAGACGCTGCAACGCAGCCCGGCATTCTTTGACATGCTGTTAGATCTGGAGGTCCGCGACAACAGGCACCTTCTGGCGATTATTGCCGCGATGCGCACGTCGACCTATGTCGTCGCCGCTGATCGAACGCGGTCACAGATTGAAAAAGGCGAAAGCAATGTCTCAGACGCAAAGCAAAGTGACGAAAAGTAAGATGACACAAAGCAAAATGACGACAGCGGATGTGCTAGATATTTTTCGCGAAGCCGGGGCTTTGTTGGAAGGTCACTTCATCCTGTCATCTGGACGGCGCAGCGCCTTGTTTATGCAAAAAGCACTGATTTTTCAAAACCCAATCCTGACCGCCAAGGTCTGTGCGGCCTTAGCCGATAAAGTTCGTGAGCAGTTAGGAACGCTGCCCGATGTGATCATTGCGCCCGCCATGGGCGGCGTGATTCCCGGATATGAAATGGCGCGTCAGCTGGGTCTGAACTCCATGTTTATGGAGCGTGAAGGCGGAGAGTTTACACTGCGGCGGGGCTTTACCTTACAGGAAGGCCAAACCGTGCTGATGGTCGAAGATATCGTCACGACCGGCCTGTCATCGCGTGAAACGATTGCCGCCATTACGAAAGCGGGCGGAAACGTCATTGCGGGCTGCTGTATCTTTGATCGATCGGGCGGAGACGCGGATATTGGCGTGCCGCTCATCAGTCTCGCCTCAAAACGGTTCCCTGACTACGATCCCAATGATCTACCGCCAGAACTCGCGGGGACTGTCGCGATCAAGCCGGGTAGCCGAGGTCTGGCTTAATGCCACAAAGCGGTTTTATCCGACTCGGCGTTAATATTGATCACGTCGCCACCCTGCGTAATGCGCGCGGCGGAACCCACCCAGATCCCGTTGAGGCGGCGAAAGTTGCGATAGCGGCGGGCGCGGACGGAATCACGGCCCATTTGCGTGAGGACCGACGTCACATCACAGATGCGGACATGGAGCGCTTAGCCGTGCTCTGTGAAGACGAGAATATTCCGCTGAATATGGAATTGGCGGCGACGGACGAAATGGTCTCGGTCGCAATGCGCTTGAAACCTCACGCGGCCTGCATTGTCCCTGAGCGGCGCGAGGAGCGTACGACCGAGGGCGGATTGGATGTGGCGGGGCAACATAACCGACTCGTCCCGATCATCGCGCAGCTGGCTGACGCCGGCTGCTGCGTCTCTCTCTTTATCGAAGCTAACCCCCACCAGATCGAAGCGGCCGCCTCGACCCGCGCTAACGTGGTTGAATTTCACACTGGCGCGTATGCGCATGCGCTTGATGATGGCGATCAAACCAAAGCGGATGCGATTTTGGAGCAGTTGCGTGAGGGCGGGCGTCTGGCCCATGCGGCAGGCTTAGAAGTCCATTATGGACATGGCCTGACGTTCGATAATGTCGCACCTATTGCGCGTATCAATGAGGCGAAAGAGCTCAATATCGGGCATTTCATCATTGGCGAAGCCGTGTTTCTGGGCTTACAGCCCGCGATTGAACGCATGGCGACCCTAATCCGAGACGCGCGCGCGTCATGATTTTGGGAATAGGCACAGATATTTGCGACATTCGCCGCATTCGAAAGATTTATGATCGCCACACGGACCGTTTTGCGGCGAAAGTGTTGACTGCCGCCGAACGGGAAAAATGCCTCGCGCGAATGGACCCTGTGCCCTGTCTATCAAAGCGTTTTGCAGCCAAGGAAGCCGTGGCGAAAGCTCTGGCGTCTGAGCAAACGGGCGCGTTATCTTGGCATGATGTTGAAATTTACAATGACCAATCTGGACGGCCTGGGGTCTTGCTTCACGGCGACGCGGCAGAGCGTTTGCGGGCGATGCTGCCCGAAGATCACACAGCACATATCCGCGTCAGCCTTTCTGACGAAGTCGATTTTGCTGTGGCCTTTGCGGTAGTCGAAGCGCGGCCCGGCTGCTAGGCGCTGCGCATGTTTAAAAAGACAGCCAAACAGAAAGCCACGGCTGAGAAGCCCGAAGGCGGTATCGGAGAGCTCCTCTCGACGGTTGCATGGGCGCTGGGGATCGCGCTCATCCTGCGAACCTTTATCTTTCAACCCTTCACCATCCCGACCGGGTCGATGTATCCGGGATTGATGGAGGGGGATTATGTCATCACCTCAAAATACTCAGTCGGGTATGGCCGTTATGCCGCGCTCCCTCTGCCATTTCCTGACGTCAAAGGCCGGTTTTTGGCCCGCGGTCCAGAACGCGGCGACGTGATTGTCTTTCGTCCGGATGGCATCCGTCAAAATTATATCAAACGTTTGGTGGGTCTGCCCGGCGAACGTATTCAGATGATCGAGGGTGTTCTTCACATCAATGACGTGCCTGTTGAGATGACTCTCGTCCGGACGGAAACTTACACGCACCGAAATGCCGGCCGGGTCTTGGGTCGTTATAATGCTGAACTTTACGACGAAACTTTGCCGGGCGAAGCTGAACCGCATCTTATTTATGACGGCATCAAGAATAACCGGGCTGACAATACATCCGTCTTCACTGTTCCCGCGGGCCACTATTTCATGATGGGCGATAATCGCGACTTTTCAGGCGATAGCCGCGTTCCCGTGACACAGCAGGGCGCAGGGTATGTGCCCGCAGAGAACATCATTGGCCGCGCAGAATTTGTGCTCGCATCTGTCGATGAGGATTTCGTGATTTTCAAACCGTGGACGTGGGCGAATTTCCGGGGTGATCGTTTCTTTAAGGGCATTGAGTGAGCTCGCTCGAGGCGCAACGCTATAAGCGCGTCGAGAAGCTTGAGACGCGGCTCGGCTATCGGTTTGAAGACCGGATGCTGGCGATGCGGGCATTGCGACATAGTTCTTATGGTGACGGATTGGATTCCAGCGGCAATAATGAGCGGCTTGAATTCCTCGGGGATCGGGTTCTCGGCTTAATGACCGCGCGGGCCCTGTTTGATTATTCGAGCGAGCCAGAAGGCACATTAGCGCGTCGGCTTAATGCGCTCGTTCGCAAAGAAATGTGCGCGAAAGTCGCGCGGAAAATTGGTCTCGGCGATTGTTTGCTGATGTCAGCGTCCGAGGAAAAACAAGGCGGTCGTGAAAAGACGTCTATTCTAGGAGATGCCTGCGAAGCGCTGATCGCGGCGATCTATCTGGATGGCGGCATGGAGACGGTGCAGTCGTTCTACGACACACACTGGATTCCGGAGCTAAAAATAGTTGTTTCCAAATCCGCCAAGGACCCAAAAACAACGCTGCAGGAAATGGCTATGGCGCATGGGCGTGGATTGCCGCAGTATGAAGTTACAGACCGATCAGGCCCCGATCATGATCCGGTCTTCGTTATCGACGTGTCCGTCACAGGGATTGGGACAGCCACCGGAACAGGGAAAAGCAAGCGCGATGCGGAACGTCTCGCCGCTCAGTCGCTTATCAATATATGGAAATAACACCAAAAACAGACGCTGTTATACGCAGCGGCTTCGCGGCCATTGTTGGCGCTCCCAATGCGGGGAAATCGACCCTAACCAATCGTTTGGTGGGGGAGAAGGTCTCAATCGTCACGCACAAAGTTCAGACAACACGGTTCCAAATTCGTGCGATCGCGATGTTGGAAACGACGGACAAAGTTCTCTCCCAAGTCGTACTTGTCGACACTCCCGGTATTTTTGCGCCACGCAAACAAGACCGTCTCTCTAAGTCGATGGTTCATGCGGCCTGGAGCGGTGCCGATGATTCCAACGCCATCGTCCACGTCGTTGATGCAGGCGCATGGTACCGCCACAAAATCGGCGAAGGCGATGCGCAAGACCGTTTGGGATCAGAAGATACTGAAATGGTCATGGCGGGTCTCGCGAAGCGCGAGCGCAAGGCCGCACTCGTCCTGAATAAAATGGACACGGTTCCAAAAGAAGAAATGCTTCCGATGATGGCTCACTTCGATGAGCATGGCGATTATGCCAAGATTTTCGTGGTCTCTGCGACGAAGGGCGAAGGCGTCCCTGAACTGGCGGCCTATCTGGCGGACGCGATGCCAGAAGGCCCGCTCTTATACCCTGTTGATCAGGCCGCAGACATTCCGGTTCGTTTGATGGCGGCCGAGATTACGCGCGAAAAACTGTTTCTGCGTTTGCATGACGAGCTGCCATACGCCTCTATGGTCGAAACCGAAAAATGGTCCGAGCGTAAGGACGGGTCCGTTAAGATTGATCAGATCATTTATGTCCGTCGTGGGACGCAAAAAGCCATCGTGCTTGGCAAAGGCGGCGCCGCGATTAAAGATATCGGCGCGTCGGCCCGGAAAGAGATGCAAGAGTGGCTGGGTCGAAAAGTCCACCTTTTTCTCTTTGTGAAAGTGCGTGAAAACTGGATGGATGACCGCGCGCGCTACACAGAATCCGGTTTGGAGTTCGACGTTTAGTGGATTTTGTTTCTGAAGCCATTGTGCTTCAAGCGCGCAAGCATGGCGAAACCTCCGCGATCATGGAAACGTTCACCCGTGAGCATGGCCGCCATAATGCGTTAGTCCGGGGCGGGGTTGGGCGGCGGATGCGCCCGATTTTACAGCCGGGCAACATAGTCGAAGTCGAGTGGCGCGGACGGCTTGAGGAACATCTCGGTTATTACACGGTCGAACTTGTCGACGCGCTGGCCGGGACCTTTATGGAGGATCGGCTAAGCCTTTCCGCGCTCAATAGTCTCGCCTCGCTGTTGCGAGAAATGCTGCCAGAGAAACAGCCGCTTCCCGGTCTGTATGATGTGACTAAAATCGTCCTCGAACGGCTGGACGACCCGGATATCTGGCCAGCGCTTTATGTGCGCTGGGAAACCATGCTGCTCGAAGGCCTCGGGTACGGTCTTGATTTGTCGCGATGTGCGGCGACAGAAACGACAGACAACCTCACGCATGTCTCGCCGCGCTCTGGTCGGGCTGTCTGTGCCGAAGCCGCTGAGCCCTATCTCGATAAACTCTTTCGCCTGCCGCCCTTCTTGCGCGGTCAGCCTATCGCAACACCGCAAGATATTGCCGACGGTTTACGCCTCACGGGTCATTTCTTGGAAACCCGCGTGCAGTGGGAGCGAAATCGGACGCTGCCCGAGGCGCGGCGCGTGATGGTCGAGCGGTTGGTAGCGGACGGGTTGGCCGTTTAGTTTGTAATCGGCTTAAACATAGCTGCGTTGCTATGATTTTCTTGCTTTGTTCCGCTAGGTTTCAAGTCTGAATCAGGTAGAGGTTTGGTATGGCCAAGACACGCACACCTAAGACTCCGCCTCCGCTCCCGCCCAAGCCGGTGATTGAAGAACACATCGACCGCGCCCTGTCGGGCCGTTACATGGCGTACGCGCTGTCGACGATCACGCAGCGGGCGCTTCCCGATGTGCGCGACGGAATGAAACCGGTTCACCGCCGTATTCTCTACGCCATGCGTCAGCTTAAGCTTAACCCAGAAGGCGCGTATAAAAAATCCGCACGGATCGTTGGCGATGTGATGGGGCAGTTCCACCCGCACGGTGATCAGTCGATTTATGATGCCCTGGTCAAGCTCTCGCAAGAATTCGCCACGCGTTACCCACTTGTCGAAGGGCAGGGCAATTTCGGAAATATCGACGGCGATAGCCCCGCCGCGATGCGGTACACTGAAGCCAAGATGACGGCTGCTGGCATGCTGTTGCTCGAAGGGCTGGACGAGGACGCGGTCGATTTCAAAGCGACCTATAATGAAGAAGATGAAGAACCGATCGTTCTCCCTGCGGGTTTTCCGAACTTGCTTGCCAATGGCGCGCAGGGGATCGCCGTTGGTATGGCCACGAGTATCCCTCCGCATAATGTCGCGGAGATTTGTAACGCGGCTTTGCACTTAATCAAAACGCCGAATGCGCGTGTCGAAACGCTTGTCAGTCATATTCTCGGGCCGGATCTGCCGACAGGCGGGATTATGGTGGAGTCACCCGAATCGATCTTGGAAGCGTATAAAACGGGCAGAGGCGGTTTCCGCGTTCGCGCGCGGTGGTCGGTTGAGGATTTGGGTCGCGGCCAATATCAGATCGTGGTCACAGAAATCCCCTATCAGGTACAGAAATCCCGCCTGATCGAAAAGCTAGCTGACGTCATTGAAAGCAAGAAGGCGTCTGGTCTTGCCGACATCCGTGATGAGAGTGCCGAAGATATTCGCATCGTGCTGGAACCGCGCAGTAAGAACATTGACCCCAAAGTCTTGATGGAAAGCCTGTTCAAAATGAGCGAGCTGGAAAGCCGGGTCTCGCTCAATATGAATGTGCTCGATGCGCAGGGTGTTCCGCGCGTGATGGATTTGCGCGAAGTCATTCAAAGCTGGCTCGATCATCGCCGCGTTGTGCTCCTACGCCGGACGGAACAACGGCTCAGTAAAATTGCGGACCGTTTGGAAGTGCTTGAAGGCTATCTGATTGCCTTCCTCAATCTGGATGAGGTCATCCGGATCGTTCGCTACGAAGATAAGCCGAAAGAGGAGCTTATCGCGGCCTTTAACCTGACTGAACGTCAGGCCGATGCCATCCTGAATATGCGCTTGCGGGCCTTGAACAAGTTGCAAGAGATCGAGATCAAATCTGAGAGTGAAGCGCTGCGCGAAGAGCAGGCGAAGCTGGACGGCTTAGTCGCTTCGGATGAGAAACAGTGGGAGACGATTTCAGGGCAAATCAGATCTCTGCGAGACCTCTATGGGCCGAAAACTGAAAACGGACGACGCCGGACGACATTCGAAGTGGCCCCTGATTTGGATATCGATCTGTCCACGGCCTTTATCGAGAAAGAAAAAATCACGGTTATCCTGTCAGAAAAAGGCTGGATTCGTGCGCTCAAAGGCCATGTCGATGATCTCTCGACGTTGAAGTTTAAGGAGGGCGACAAGCTGGCCTTCCTTATCCCGGCTGAAACCACGGATAAGATTATCCTGTTCGCCTCAAACGGAAAATTCTACACGCTGGGCGGGGATAAACTACCCGGCGGGCGCGGAAACGGAGAGCCGATCCGCCTGATGGTTGATCTGGAAAACGACCATATTCCGGTTGGCTTGTTTGTACATAATCCTGAGCGCACCCTGCTCGTCGCGTCGAGCGAAGGCTATGGCTTCCGCGTCAATGAGAGCGACATCATTGCCTCAACGCGCGGCGGCAAACAAATCCTCAATGTCAAAGGTGATGCCGAAGCCATTCGCGTCATTGAAGCCAAAGGCGATCGTGTCGCGATTATAGGTGATAACCGGAAGCTGTTGGTATTCCCGCTCGACGAAGTGTCCGAACTCTCGCGCGGCAAGGGCGTCCGTCTACAACGCTACAAGGATGGCGGAATGATTGATGTGACGACTTTCACGGCGGAAGAGGGGCTTTCCTTCATCGACAGCGCTGGACGCCGCCAAGAGGTTCCAGATTGGCCGAACCATGTCGGGTCGCGCGCCCAAGCGGGCCGGATGGCGCCGCGAGGGTTCTCGCGGAAGGGACTGTTTGCCCCGGATAAGCGGCTTTAATGCCAATCGTTGAATGACTATAGTTTCATTAAACACAGCAATCGTTGCCCTTGCTTTGCCACATTTGCAGGGTTTAGTTATAATGTAATGAAATCGGTCTCTGGGATATTTGGACGGAATGGATTGCGCGCTTTGCTGCGCGATCCCCGCCACTATCAAATCAGCGTCCTGTCCTCGCTAATCCTGATCGGTCTGTTCGCCTATAGCTTTCGTCTTCCGTGGTGGCATGTCGTCGGTTGTGTTGGTGCAACATTGGTGACGCAAGCGCTGGCGGATCGGTTCATTGCTAAGCGCCCGTTTGATCCGCGTAGCCCTCTTATTTCAGCGCTATCACTGACTCTGCTGTTACGCACGGGCAGCGTAAGCCTCTCGATCTTGGCAGGCGTGTTGGCCGTCGGGTCAAAATATATCCTGCGCTGGCGCGGCAAGCATATTTTCAATCCAGCCAACTTTGGCCTCGTCATTGTCAGTTTGATATTTGGGGCGGCTTGGATTTCACCGGGGCAGTGGGGCGCGGCGCCTGTTCTGGCGGTGTTACTGCTTGGCCTCGGCGGAATCGTGACGGGCAAAGCGAAGCGGTGGGATGTCAGCTTGGCGTTGCTCGGTAGTTATGCGGTGCTCTTGTTCGCACGCGCGCTCTGGCTCGGCGATCCGCTCGCTATTCCCCTCCATCAGCTACAAAGCGGCGCGCTGCTCATCTTTGCTTTCTTCATGATTTCCGACCCCAAGACGACGCCGGATGCGCGAGTCGGACGCGTGCTGTTCGCCGCCCTTGTCGCCACAGTTGGGTTTTCTATTCAGTTCGGCTTGCACAATAGCGCGGGTATTATTCTGGCACTCATCCTCTGCGCGCCGCTCGTGCCGCTCATCGATCATCTATTCCGCGATACGCGATATGCGTGGCCGCAATTTTCGCCGTCTCACACCCCATCGCCTTCCCAAGGAGTCACACATGTCCATGACCTTACGCCTGCTGAGTAGCGCAATTGCTTTTGGAGCAATGGCCGTCGCGACGAACGCGTCGGCCTTCTGTGGCTTCTATGTCGCCAAGGCGGACACGGACCTGTTCAACCAATCGTCCAAGGTCGCGATGATGCGCGACGGTGATCGGACCGTCATCACCATGGCCAATGACTATGAGGGCGAACCGGAAGAATTTGCGATTGTCATCCCTGTGCCGACGATCATCACTAAGGACCAAGTTCACGTCAGTGACCCAGCGCTATTGGCGCATTTGGATGTTTATACGGCTCCGCGTCTGGTCGAATATTTCGATGATAATCCATGCAATCGCATGCAATATGAAACTGAAATGAGGGTGTTTAGGGCGCTTCCACAAGCTGTCTCCGAGACGGTGGAAGATGCAGCCGAAGCGCTCGGTGTCACCATCGAAGAAGAATTCACCGTCGGTGAATATGACATCTTGATCTTGTCGGCCAAAGAAAGCGACGGCCTCCAGACATGGTTGGAGCAAAACGGCTATAAGGTCCCTGAAAAGGCCAAACAGACGCTCAGCAGCTATATCAAGCAAGACATGAAGTTCTTCGTCGCTAAGGTGAACCTCGAAGCGAGGGCCGACTCAGGCAATGAATATCTTCGCCCCATTGCGGTCGCGTTTGAGAGTCCGAAATTCATGCTCCCGATCCGGCTTGGCACAGTTAATGCCCAGGGTAATCAGGATATGTTCGTCTATATGCTGACGCGCGGCGGGCAGGTCGAAACAACTAATTACCGTACGCAAAAGATTCCGACCGATCAGGAAATCCCGCCCTATGTGAAGGACGAGTTCGGCGACTTCTATAAATCCATGTTCCACACGGCGGCCGAACGCGACGGCGGACACGGCGTATTTATGGAATATGCGTGGGATATGAATTGGTGTGACCCGTGTGCCGCGGATCCGATGTCCGATGAGCAGCTACAAGAGCTGGGTGTCTTCTGGCTGGATAACGGCGCGACCGATATACCGCAGCCACAACCCCGTATTCGTCCGCGTCCCCAGTCAAAAGACGTCTTCGTGACGCGACTGCATGTTCGCTATGATGCGGAAAGCTTCCCGGAGGATTTGAAGTTCAAAACAACGGGCAATCGTGATAATTTCCAAGGTCGCTACGTCATGCGCCATGCCTATGATGGCGAAATGGTGTGTGAAGCCGCAGCAGACTATAAAAAACAGGTCAATGCGCGGCGCGAAACCGAAATTAATACATTGGCTAATCTGACGGGATGGACGCGAAAAAATATTCGGAAAAAGGTCGAGGATGACACAGGGTTTTTCACAATGGACGACAGCGCACCCAAACACCGGTGGTGGTCAAAACTTTGGGGAAGCGAATAGTTACTGAAGTATGACAACAGAATATATGGCCTATTCACCATGCACGATAAATTAAAATAAAGAAGTTTGGTCTAAGCATAGGCTATGGCGCAATTTAAAAAACCCGATTTTTGGCAAGATACCAATGGGAATCTTTCCATTATAACGGGTGTCGTCGGCCTTTTACTCATTACAGCTGTCGGTGCGTCATTGGATGGTGGTCAGATGTTTTCGACCAAGCAACGACTCCAATCCATTACAGATGCGGCCGCCCTTACGGCGACGATGCCAGATGGAATTTCTTCGGATCGCCGAAAAAAGTTAGCCGTCAGCTCGATTTACAGCCACGCCGAAAAAGTCGGCGGTCTCAACATAAGCGAAACGACGATCGAGGTGAACGAGGCTGCCGGACAAGTATATGTCTCGCTCACAGCCGATGTGCCTTTGTTGTTCGGAGGGGTGCTGGGTAAAAATAATCGCAGTGTTTCCGCGTCATCTCTAGCTGAGGGGTCCAGCACGTCATCTACAAAAGCGCTATCCATCTCGCTTGTTTTGGACCTGTCTTCTTCGATGCAGGACCGTTTTGATAGTGGCAGCAAAATTTCATCAGTGCGTGCTGCCGTCTCCGATGTGTTTAGCATGGTCAGCTCGAATTTTGGTAGCGAAGCGGCCGCGGCAACACGAATTAGCACGGGTGTATACCCATTCAATTGGGGCATGGTCGACGGTGAAACTGTCGCATTACAACCAGGAACGGGACAAGTCTTGGCTTCCATGACGAACCTGTCGCTGTCCGAAGGCAGTGTTTCGGCAAATGCGATAGAACGCGCGGTTGAAGATCAGATCGCCGAAGCCGCCTTTGAAACGGATCGAGAGAGATATATTGTCTATATATCGGACGGCCGAGTGGAACACGACAAGTCGGACGAGTTCGGCCGGTATCTGGATGAAAAATCGATGTTCGCAGGCATTGAGAGCGTCAAAGGGTGCACGCAAGAGTCAAAAGAGCTATTCCGGTCTGATATGGAACTCGAGCCCGGTTTGGTCGAAATCTTGAGTCCTATTGCGCGGCTAAGCTTAGCTGAACTACTAACCCCATGGGATGTAAATAGAGGGATCTACATGAGCCCAACATGTAAAAAACCGGCACACCCACATAATCCAATTAACTTCCCTGATATTCCCTTATCATATGTCTATAATCCTAACTTAGACCCGAAATTGAATGAGAAAATTAAAAAAGGTAAACACCTCGGGCACAATCATACGCTTAGAAAATCTGATAAAATGGCGAAACGGTTGGAGAAACGTGAAAAGTTCTTGAAGCAATGCCGCCCGATACAGACAGAACGTGTCGTGAAAGCATGCGAAAGAGCTCGAGAAGAAGACATTTCAATCATCGCGATTAATTTGGCAGGTGAGGACGGGTTGGCCAGCAACGTCACGCATATGTGCGCAAACGGCTTCAACTTTGGTGATAAAAAGAAAGTAAAAAAAGTCGTTGATGAAGACGGTATTCCTCTTGAAACAGAAATAACGACCCGGGAGCTCCCATCTGGAGTGGAAATCCGTGTTTCAGCAGATGGCCAGTCCTTCTCAGGGGATGCTACCAACCTTGAAGAGCTGCGCGAAATGCTAAGTTCTATGTTGCCAAGCGGCTCGAGAGATCGTCACGTCCGCCTTGTCCGTTAAGGCGCGATCACAGCACACGCGATACGGCCGCCTGCCGCGCCGGTCGGCTGCGAGACATAATCGTCCGCACTGGCGTGAATGATGAGAGCCGTATTGTCCGCATCAAAGAGCGGCGCGAAGCCTTCTCTATCAGAGAGACTGACACGTTCATTGAGAACTTGGGTTTGAACCACTCCGGATACTGGCGCGTCGAAATTACGCATATCGCCTGCATGCGGATTGGGAGCGGTTGAATCAAACCCGTGATTAACCGCCATCGGATCGTAATGGCCCTCTGCACTCGAGAAATTTGGAAGATCACAAGTGCCATTTGTATGGAAATGGATCGCATGAGTGCCTTGTGGAATGGCCGTTACGTCCAAATTGAGTAACACCCCGCCCGCGGCTTGATCGGCAACTGTGACATCCCCAATCTCGACACCAGCCGTGTTGATGATGGCAAATGTCTGCGTCATCAGGCCCTCAGTTTGCATGCTCTGGGTTTGCAAGGTTTCACTTGGCGTTGTGAGCGTGTTTGAGGGTGCCTCAGTGTCCGGCTGACCGTCTGTTCCACCGCAGGCCGCTAAGGTGATTGCGGCGCTGACTAAAATCCAGTTTTTCATTTCAAATTTCCTTCGAGACTATGTCCCTATACCATGGTTTCGCAAGAAATACGCGTGCAACCTAGCCTGTGTTCCAAACTCAGTTGCGTTTGTGACTTCGCCTGTAAAATGTTAGGGATCACAGATTGAGATAGCCGAATCGTAAGCCATTAATTTCTTATGTTTTCAAGGCGATCGGTTTGAGGAATGCATGTGAGCGACGAAACCGAAGATCAGTCCACGCAACCGCCCGAAAAGGAACAGGGGGTTTCCCCTGTGACCATCGAGGAGGAGATGAAACGCTCCTATCTCGACTATGCGATGAGCGTGATTGTCAGCCGGGCGATTCCCGATGTGCGTGACGGATTGAAACCCGTCCACCGTCGTATTCTTTATTCAATGCATGAAAACGGATTCACGCGCGAAAAGCCCTACAAAAAGTCGGCCCGGGTTGTTGGCGATGTTATCGGTAAATACCACCCGCACGGCGATAGCGCGGTTTATGACGCGCTGGTCCGCATGGCACAGCATTTTTCAATGCGCCTGCCATTGCTCGAAGGGCAGGGCAATTTCGGCTCTGTCGATGGCGATCCACCCGCCGCAATGCGTTACACCGAAGTACGCATGGATAGTCCGGCAGCCCAGCTCTTGGCGGATATCGAAAAAAACACGGTCAATTTTCAAGATAATTACGACTCGTCTGAATCTGAGCCCATTGTTCTACCAGCGCGCTTTCCGAATATTCTCGTTAATGGAGCCGGCGGGATTGCCGTCGGTATGGCGACCAATATTGCGCCCCATAATCTTGGCGAAGTCTGTGACGCGACCATCGCGATTTTGGATAACCCCGTGCTTACGGATGCCGAATTGCTAGAGATTATACCCGGTCCGGACTTCCCGACGGGCGGTCTGATCATGGGTCGCAGCGGTGCTAAACAGGGCGTTATGACAGGGCGTGGGTCTGTGACCGTGCGGGCCGTGACCAATGTCGAGGAAATCCGCAAAGATCGCTACGCGATCATTGTCACGGAACTTCCGTTTCAGGTGAACAAAGCCAATATGATCGCCAAAATCGCGTCGCTGGTTAATGAAAAGCGCGTTGAAGGTATTTCCGCCGTTCGCGATGAATCAGACCGAGTCGGGATGCGGGTTGTGATTGAGTTGAAGCGGGATGCTCACGCGGAAGTCGTACTGAACCAACTCTACCGCTTCACGCCGCTACAACAGAATTTCAGCTCCAACATGCTCGCCTTGAATGGTGGCAAGCCAGAGCAGATGAACGTGCGCGACATGCTCAACGCCTTTTTGGTGTTCCGCAAAGACGTTATTGCGCGTCGGACAAAGTTCGATCTCAGTAAAGCCCGCGACCGGGCGCATATATTAGTCGGCCTGGCGACAGCTGTAGCCAATATTGATGAAATCATTCGTTTGATCCGGACGTCGCCAAACCCGGCCGCAGCCCGCGAAGCGCTGACCTCGCGCAAATGGCCCGCTCAGTCCATGGGCGCCTTGATCAACCTGATCGCCGACCCACGCTCGCGTCTCCAAGACGACGGCACGATCCTGCTGACGGATGAACAGGCGCGCGCCATTCTTGATCTGCGACTACAAAAACTGACGGCGCTCGGGATGGAAGAGATCACCGAAGAAGCTGAAAAGCTGGCTACGACGATTGCGGATTTGCTGGCGATATTGCGGTCGCGGGACCGTGTTCGCACCATTATTCGTGACGAGTTGAGCGAAGTCCGTGAGAAATTCGCCACGCCGCGCCGGTCCATCTTTATGGACGGTGGGTTTGATTTCGATGATGAAGATCTCATCGCGGTTTCCGATATGGTCGTTACGGTTACGAATGGCGGCTATGTCAAACGCACGCCGCTTGATACGTACCGCGCACAACATCGCGGCGGCAAAGGCCGGTCCGGGATGCAGACTAAGGACGAGGATTTCGTCACGACGGTCTTCGTTGCAACAACGCACACGCCGATCCTGCTCTTTTCCTCCTCAGGCATGGCGTACAAGCTCAAAGTTTGGAAATTGCCGCAAGGCGGGGCCGCGACACGCGGGCGGAGCTTTAATCAGCTCATTCCGTCCTTGGAAAAAGACGAGTTTATCACATCCATTATGGCGCTGCCGGAGAACGAAGAAGATTGGGCCGGGCTCGATATCATGTTCGCGTCCAAGTCCGGCGGTGTTCGCCGCAACAGCCTTGCTGACTTCACGCGCGTCAACCGCAACGGAAAGATTGCGATGAAGCCAGACGAAGGTGACGGTATTGTCGATGTGCGCCTCTGTAGTGAGCAGGACGACATTGTTCTGACGACCTTACTGGGTCGCGCGATCCGCTTCCCTGTGACGGATGCGCGTCGATTTGTTGGCCGCACATCAACTGGGGTTCGGGGCATAAGGTTAGGGCTCGGTGATGAGGTGATCTCAATGGCCGTTGTCCGGCATTTCGATGCCACCAGCGAAGAACGCACAGCCTATCTGAAACATGCTAATGCCATGCGCCGCGCGCTGGGGGATGAAGTCGAGGACAGTGCGGATGATGAGGATGACGCGGCGGAGAATGAAACCGCCTTGTCAGATGAACGTCTCGGTGAAATGGGCGCCTCGGAACAATTTCTACTCACCATCGCCGATGATGGCCACGGTAAGCGCGCCAGTTCCTACTCCTACCCGGTTCGGGGACGGGGCGGTAAAGGCGTTATCGCGCAAAACCTTGATCGCGGTAAAAACACTGAGAATGCAACACTGGTACGAAGCTTCGTTGTCGAAGATGGCGACCAGATCATGCTCGTCACCGATGGGGGGCAGCTGCTCCGCACGGGCGTCGACAATATCTCAATCGTGTCGCGCAGTTCCAAAGGTGTCTGGGTCATCCGCACGCGCGAAGACGAACATGTCGTCAGCGTAGAGCGTATTGCTGAGACGGAAGAGGGCGAGGGCGACGAAAACCCCGACGTCTCGGAAGTGGGCGGGTACGTCACTGAGAACTAGCGCATGGGGCTAGCTTGCGAAAGCAGGCTAGCCATAACCCGGCTGGTTTGACGATGGGCAGGTGATGTCGAAGCTTTGCTGATTGCGCTGTGCTTGGCCTTGTAGATTGCGAATGTGTGACGCCATGGAATTGGCATCATAATTTATATTGAGACAGCCGAGCGTCCGTTTCGTATCGCCATCAATGACGGCCGCAAATCCTGTGATGCCCATCCAGCGGTTATACTGTTCCACGATACCACGATCAAAGACGGCGTTAGCATTCCAAGCGCCTTGATTGTTTGAAATATCGATGCTCACATATTCAATGCGGGAGTCATGCAGCGTCCGAAGAGCTTCACTCAATCGCGGTTCCACGACTTTGCAGGGGGCACACCAATCAGCCCGAAACATAACGACATAAACGTCCGGCACAGCCTTTACCGTCTGATACTGGGCCTGCGTCGTGGAGAAGAGGCCAACACTGCCGATAAGACCTAAGCAGACGGCTGCCATCATTGATTTGAACGCGATATTCATCGTCTTTTCCTTTGTCTGGTCTCAATATACTCAATTGAGACCGATCCATCCATTCTTTGTCCGCCAGTCTACGCCAGCGTCAACGTAAGACGCCCGAACGGTGAACCGTCCGGGCGATACTCTCCCAAGAGCCCACATATTAACCAATAGATTTAACGAGGGGGTTGGTTAAACGTTGCCGGACACGGCGACCCAGCGACAGACGTCGATGCTTGGGTCATCCGTGGTTGGCCGTTGGCCGAGCGTGTCATTGTGGAGATATCATTCGCCATATCTGTTGTTGTCCGCGTCGCATCAATGCAGCCAATGATCGTCTTGCTCTTGGCGTCAACGACGGCGGCGAAGCCCGGAAGGCCCACCCATTTATTGAACACAGGAACTATGTCGCGGTTAAACGCATCATGGGCCGCTTTTTCCCACTTGGCCGCTGTCGTCGTGTCAATCACGACTTCTTCGGCATTAACTTGGGCGATATTCAGGGCTGTCGAGAGCTGACTATCCAGTTGCTGGGACTTGATGTCCTTCGCGTGTCGGAAGTTGACGACATAGACGTCAGGTGAGGCAAAAGCGGGAGCGGTAATCAGGAGGCCCAGTAAGGCTGAGACTATGGCTGTGGAAGCGAGTTTCATAATGATGTCCTGTAGTCGTGCGCCGAACAGACGCATATGGATCGGGGTGATCCAAGATATGACGGTGGACAGTGAAGAAAGCGGAAATTAGCTGGTAAGGGCTGATTCAGATAGGTTTCCAGAGTCGTTAATTTTTACGTTAAGTCTCTGATAGTGCATTATAAATATTTCTGCTGTGATGTGCAGAAGCATCGTTGAAGACCGTATTTCAAGGCCAATTTTCATATTCTGGAAACCATGACCCTATCATCTGTAAAGACGATAGTAATGACTATGGCGATGAGGTTACGAAAAAACGCGTTCGAAAATCGTATCGACATGCTTCAAATGATAGTCATCATTGAACATGGCGTCGATCTGAGCCGACGAGAGCAGGGCGGTCACGTCCGCATCTTGATGTAACAGGTCCCGGAATGTGCCGTCGCCCGCAGTCCCATCTGCGCGGAACATCTCCCACACTTTCATCGCATTACGCTGCACAAGGCGGTAGGCGCTTTCGCGTTGCTCTCCGGCTTGCGTGAGGGCGAGCAGGACACGTTGGCTGTTATGCAGGCCGCCAAGGCGGTCCATGTTCGCTTTCATTTTGTCCGGATAGATCATGAGTTTTTCGATCATTCCGGCGAGGCGATGAAGCGCAAAATCAAGGTGAATTGTTGTGTCCGGCGCAATGCCACGTTCGACAGACGAGTGGCTAATATCGCGTTCATGCCAGAGCGCGACGTTTTCCATCGCCGGTATTACGGCCATTCGGACCAGGCGCGCGAGTCCGGTCAAGTTTTCCGTCAGGATCGGATTACGCTTATGCGGCATGGCTGAGCTGCCTTTTTGACCCTTAGAGAAGTATTCTTCGGCTTCTAGGACTTCTGTCCGCTGCAAATGACGGACTTCAACGGCTATGTTTTCGATGGAGGAGGCGATAACGCCCAGCGCTGCGAAATAGGCGGCGTGGCGGTCGCGCGGGATAACTTGCGACGACACCGGTTCAATCGCGAGGCCCATTTTTTCGGCAACGTGAGCTTCGACAGTCGGGTCAATATTCGCAAATGTGCCGATCGCGCCGGAAATGGCACAGACGGCGATTTCTTCACGGGCGGTGACAAGGCGCGCCCGTCCGCGGGCGAACTCCGCATAAAACCGCGCGAGTTTAACCCCCATTGTCGTAGGTTCGGCGTGAATGCCGTGGCTCCGGCCAATGGTAATCGTATGCTTATGTTCTTCTGCGCGGGTTTTGAGCGCCGCGAGAACGCGGTCCATACCCACCAGCAATAGATCCGTAGCGCGCGCCAGTTGCACAGACAGAGTTGTGTCGAGAATGTCGGAACTCGTGAAGCCCTGATGCACAAAGCGGGCATCATCGCCGATAAATTCGGCCAAATGCGTAAGGAATGCGATCACATCATGTTTTACTTCACGTTCGATTTCATCGATTCGCGCAACGTCAAATTCTGCGGCGCCGCCCTTGTCCCATATGGTCTTGGCCGCCTCTGTCGGGATAACCCCTAAGTCCGCCAGCGCGTCGCAGCCATGGGCTTCGATCTCGAACCAAATTCGATATTTCGTGGCTTGGGACCAGATGGCGGCCATTTCGGGGCGTGAGTAACGTTCGATCATGGCCGCGTCATAGCGAAGTTCCGCCCAAAATGAAGGGGGCGGAACGTATTTGTTTTTTTAATTCGCGTCCGAATTGCGTGCTTCAGCCGCGGCCCAATCCTTGGGAAGTGTTTTCCGAACGATAAGATAGGCCATAACAGACAAGCCATAAGCCGCAAAAGTGGTAAACATCGCGTACCGTGTCGCAACCAGCTCAACATTTCCTGCACGTCCAAAGACATCGATCATTGCTCCGGCAAATGTAGGCCCGCCGCCCAAAGCAATCATATTCAAAATGAAGAAAAACAGAGCCGTTGACATGGCGCGAATTCGAATCGGGGCCAAAGTCTGCGCAATCGCGAAACTGGGGCCCAGATAAACACCAAGGCAGAGCTGTAAAAACGCGCCAATAGCGAGGTGTGCAATGACGGTCGGCACAGCAAATGTTGCTATTGCGAGCGGGAGGCACAGCAGGATCGAAATCGCCGGTATCGTGCCATAGGCGCGAATGTCTGTCTTTGCTTTCCAATCGACAAGCCTTGCGCCGAAATAGGTGCCCGCGACGTAAAAGGTCCCGTTAATAATGCCGATCCAGATGACAATCGTACGGAAGTTAAACTCAGGATCTAAAAGGAGAAGGTATTTCGTTTGGAATCCTGAGATCGCGTAAGACGCAAAGCTGGCAAACGCGATTCCAAGGCACATCCACCACCATGAGGGAATGGATAGAAGCGTCCGGACACCGATCAGAAAAGGAACTTTCAAAGCCTCTTCTTTTTTGACGATATGTTTCGGAACTTCGGGAATGCGTAGTGAAAGCCGAGTCATCACCGCCAAGCACACGCCGAAGAGGATTATGAAAATTGTGACGACATCCCAATTGAGAGTCGTTCCTAAAAACGTATCACTTGCCCCGAGTAGTTGAGCCAACAACGCAAAGGCGACAACAAACCCCAAGAGGATGGCGAGAGATTTAAATGAATCATTAAACCGAACTGTCGGCGAGGTATCATGTGTCGTTATCTCAACCGCACCGCGTTGGGGTTCAATGATGACGAGCCGTACAATGAGCGACAGAAATAGACCCGTGATACCGAGTATGATGAAAATACGTCGCCAGTTTACATCCGTTGCGTCTGCACCGAGAAGGGCCGCCGTAAGGAAGTAGGCGGACATAATGCCGAGCGGGATACCCAGGGAATAGACACCCAAAGCGCCCGAGCGTTCTTCTTTTCCGTAGAAATCCGAAATCATGGAATGAGATGGCGGGCTGCCGCCTGCTTCGCCGATGCCGACGCCAATTCGCGCCAGTGCAATGTGAAGGAAGTTTTGAGACAGTCCTGTGAGGGCTGTAAAACCTGACCACACGGCCAATGAAATAGCCAACAGGTTCACACGATTTACTCTATCTGCCAAAAAGGCGAGGGGGATGCCCATGATCGTATAAAAAGCCGCGAAAGCAAGGCCGATCAAAAGCCCAAGCTGCGTGTTCGTGAGACCCAAATCAGCTTGAATAAACGGGGCTAGAATACCGACAATTTGACGGTCGATGAAGTTGAATCCGTAAACAACAGTCAGCAGCAGAAGAACGACCGTTCTGTAGCCCTTTTTTGACGCCGCCTTCGGTGTCTCGTTCGCGTTTAAATCTGACATGCTGTCTCCCCAAAATCTTACGGCCTTAAGAGGGGAGATTGCGCGAACGGTCAAGCCTTACATCAAACCTAACATCTTAAAGCTGGCCACATCTTCGCGGCCGACGATCAAATGGTCGTGAACGACGACATTAATGGCTTTGGCTGTCTCTATAATAGATTCTGTCAAGGCTATGTCTTGGCGCGACGGCGTCGGGTCGCCCGACGGGTGATTGTGAACGAGGATGATCGCCGTGGCTTCATGGACGAGTGCGCGTCGAACGATTTCACGTGGATAGACGGGCGCACGGTCGACAGTTCCGTGTCCCATCACCTCGTCTGCGAGCAACCGGTTTTTACGGTCGAGAAAGAGCACGCGAAATTGCTCACGTCCTTCAAATTGCATCGCGGCGCGGCAATAATCGAGCAGAGCGTTCCAACTGGACAGGACAGGGCGGTTAATGACCGAGCTCTTACCTATGCGGATGCTGACCTGTTGGAGGATTTTCAAATGTTGCGCCGCGCTGGGACCGATCCCTTTAACAGTGGTGAGTTTCTCGACGGGCGCGGCGACGACTTCGGCGAGGGTTTCGAACTTAGCCAGCAATGCTTTGGCAATGGGTTTGGTGTCGATTCGCGGTAGCGCCTGAAACAAAATAAGTTCGAGCAATTCATAATCGTCAAAAGCGTCTGCCCCACGGCGCGTAAATTTGTCACGCAATCGGTCGCGATGATCATGGTAATGAGGTTTGGGGTCTTTGTCGGTTGCGGGCGCGAGTTCAGGGGGCTCAGCGCGCGCGTCTTTCGACATATTTGGAATCGGAGCGCTGCCTGCCTCTAAATGAGAAGGCGTAAGGTCTATTGCAGCGCCTTCTGTGGCCTGCCGAAACAAGGCTTCAAAGCCTTCGGCGGCCTGTTCCCCCGTGCGCGATCCGTCTTTAGGCGGCATAGGGTCTATGCAGTCCGGTGGGCGATGCGGTAAAAATTTCGCAGCCATCTTTGGTGACACCGAGGGAATGTTCGAATTGCGCGGTCAGTTTTCGGTCCCGCGTCACGGCGGTCCATCCATCTGACAAGACTTTCACACCGGCGCGTCCCAGATTGATCATCGGTTCGATTGTGAATAACATCCCTTCGCGGAGTTCCTCGCCTTGACCGGGGCGACCATAGTGAAGGATGTTCGGACTATCGTGGAAAAGTTTCCCGAGGCCGTGGCCACAAAAATCTTCGACAACAGAACAGCGTTCACCTTCGGCGAACTTCTGAATCGCGTGACCGATATCCCCGGTTGTATTGCCGGGCTTCACCGCGGCGATCCCTAACATCAAGGCGTCATAGGTAATGCCCATGAGGCGTTCTGCGCGGCGGTTTGGTTCGCCCGCCGCATACATGCGTGATGTGTCGCCGTGCCAGCCATCGACAATCACTGTCACGTCAATGTTTAACGTGTCGCTGTCTTTGAGGGGTTTGTCGCCCGGGATACCGTGGCAAACGACGTGGTTGATTGATGTGCAAAGCGAATGTTTATAGCCGCGATAGCCGAGGGTTGCAGGCAATGCGCCATGATCGAGAATAAAGGTCCGCGCCGCATCGTCGAGCGCGCCGGTCGTCACGCCGGGCTGCACAAGGGGCGCAAGATGGTCGAGGCATTCTGCCGCCAGCCGCCCGGCCTTGCGCATCCCCTCAAATCCAGAGGCGCTGTGAATTTTTATAGCGCCGTCGCGAAGAGTGGGCGCATCGGTTGCATCAGTATAGTTCATCCGGGTCATTTAGCAGTGGTTTCGGTAAATCGCTAGGGGGCGTCTCTGGTCTTGCTATGATTGTGTTTGCGGGCGTTTCGGGCGTGATATTTGTAGCAACGCTAGATATCGCGGGTTTAAGGTCATGACCGTCGACCCCTTTTCGGTCGAAGAACCGATCTATCTGTGAATCACTATACCCGTCCGCAATCGTTCGAATGCGATCAAGACCCATTTTAAGCCGAAGCGAAATCCATATAGAAATAAGGCCGGCCGTCAGAGGAATGACCGCGACGATAATTATGGCGCCATGAACTTTGATGGCGGTCATGATCAAAACCGTAGCAATCGCTCCCATTATAATGGCGACAAGCCATAGACAGAGGTGAACGATTAATAAGGGCGCTGTGGCGCGTTCTAAGAGCTGCCCCTGCGCAAATCGCAAGGCGAGCTTTGATGCCAATGTTGTGTCGCGCCGGGCGCGGAAGATTTGAAAAAGCTCTAAGATCATAGCTTAATCTCTCGGCGACAGCCGGATCTGTCAATCTAAACTGCCGCGACCATTTTTTGGACGGCAATTTACGGGTGATGCAAAATTGACACACAGTTGATAATTTTTTGTCATTTCTGACTTACGACTTGGCCATAGTGGATGCTTGGTAATAGAGGATCAGATAATTGTGAGTCTTTTGGGGCTCACAGGCAACGCATTTTTTGAAGGGAAGTTCTCCATGCGAAGAACAATGAAGTCGAAGTTTTTGCTTTCGACCGTTATGGGTGGGGTTATTGCCTCCACTGGCATGACGGCGATGGCGCAGAACGCCGGTGATGATGAAATTATCGTCACAGGCTCACGCCTAAATGTTAACCCGAACCTGACATCAGCTCAGCCGATCCTCTCGATCGACAACTCTGAAATCAGCGCTCGCGGTGTCGTCAACATTGAAGATCTGACAAACAGCCTGCCGCAGATTTCTGCCGCGCAAACATCCGAGCAGTCTAACGGCGCTTCCGGTACAGCTCAGCTTGACCTTCGTGGTCTGGGTGCACAGCGTACATTGAGCCTGATCGACGGTCGTCGCCTTCCTTATGGTGACTCTTCTTCTGTTGCTGTTAACATCGACTTGGTCCCGACTAATCTCGTTGAGCGTATCGAAGTCCTAACTGGTGGTTCATCCGCTGTTTATGGTTCCGATGCGGTTTCTGGTGTTGTCAACTTTATCCTTAAAGACGACTTCGAAGGCGCAGAGCTCGACCTGCAATACGGTTTTGCTCAGAGCAGCAACGGTAGCGATGACATTTTTGATGACGTCATGCGTACAGCACAAGTGCAGCTTCCTGGCTCTATTACAGACGGCGAAGAAGTCACAGGGTCAGTCACACTCGGGGCGAACCTTGATGGTGGTCGCGGTAATGTGGTCGCATTCGCCTCTTATCAAACACGCAATGAAATCCTCGGTGCTGACCGGACGCGATCAGCCTGTACAATCGGTTCAGGAAGTACGAATGGTTTCGGCTGTGTGGGTTCGTCCAACTTCCGTCGCTTCAACAATGTCGCTGACTTCGGCGGTACTGACGTCTTCCAGCAAGAAAACGGTCAGTTCACAACATTTGCCGGCGGTCCTGCTGAAACATTCAACTTCGGTGCTTCGAACTATTTCCAACGTCCTGTTGAGCGCTTCCAGCTTTATACAAAAGCAAGCTACGAAGTTATTGACGGCCATGAACTGTTTATGGATTTCGGTTTTACAGAATCGCAATCTGACGCTCAAATCGCACCGTCTGCGTCGTTTGGTTTCTTCCAGCGTAGCATCAACTGTTCGAACCCGCTGATCCAAGATACGTCTCTGTTTGCGAATGGTGAATCATTCGCAACGAACATCTTGGGGTGTTCGGCTGCTGATATCGCTGCCGATGCTGCTAACCCAGGATCCGTTGTTGTTGACGGCCTGACTGCAACACACCGGAACGTCGAAGGTGGTTCACGGAACTCACGTCTCGAAAACCAAGCCATGCGCTTTGTGGGCGGTATGCGCGGGACATTCGCAGAAACGTGGGATTACGAAGTCTTTGGTCAGTATTCCAAAACAAAAGACCAAGATACATCCACCAATGACTTCCAGATCGACCAATTGGGTCAGTCCCTCTTAGTCACAACTGATGCGGCTGGTAATGCTGTCTGTATCGATCCTTCAAACGGATGTGCGCCTTATAACATCTTCGAACGTGGCGCCGGCGGCGAAAGCCTTGTGTCTGATGCGGCTCTGAGCTTCATCCAAGGTGTTGGCATCACAACTGGTCAAACTGACCAGCTTATCTTTGGTGGTAACGTACAAACTGATCTTTCCAACTACGGTTTCGTGTCGCCATATGCGTCCGATACAGGCGTTGGCCTGCTCATCGGTGCGGAATACCGCGAAGATTCACTGGACGCGCAACCTGATCAAATCAGCCAGCGTGCCGATGGCGGTTTCACAGGCGTTGGCGGTCCAACTCTGCCCGTCGCTGGTAGCATTAACGTGTTTGAACTGTTCGGTGAGATTGAAATCCCACTCGTGACAGGCGTTGAGTTTTTTGAAGAACTCGTCTTCAATGGTCAGTATCGTTACTCCGACTACTCTGTCGATGGTAATGGGGTGTCAAACAGCTTTAGTACGGATACATATGGTGCTCAGCTGACGTGGGTTCCAACGCCGGACATCACATTCCGGGGTCAGTATCAACGAGCCGTTCGGGCGCCAAACGTTGTTGAACTCTTTACGGGTCAATCAACTGGGCTTCCGGATCTACCAGAGTTTGGTAAGGACTCGGCCGGTAATACAGTTTATGATCCTTGTTCAAGTACGGCTACGACTACGCCTCTTGCGTCAGCAGCGGCCTGCGCCAGTACTGGTGTAACAGCGGCTCAATACGGAAGTGTTCCAGACGTTGTTTCAGGTCAGACCCAAGGTATATTTGGTGGCAATCCTAATCTTTCGCCAGAAACATCTGATACGTTCACTGTTGGAGCTGTCTTTACTCCATCATTCATCAGCGGACTCACCGCCTCTGTCGATTACTTCGACATCACAATTGATGATGCAATCGTTTCAGGTATTGGCGCGTCCAACATTCTAAACGGTTGTTTGGAAACTGGTGACGCAACGTTCTGTGATCTTGTTCAACGTGATGGCGCCGGTTCGCTTAACGCGAGTGGCCCTGGCATTGGCTTTGCGCTGACAAACCTGAACGCTGCGTCTCTTGCAACGAGCGGTATTGATCTTCAGGTCAATTACAGCTTCGATCTGGAACGCTTTGGTGCCGAAAACTTCGGTGATTTTGCGGTCCAGTACGCGTCAACATTCCTGTCATCCTCAGATTTCACACCGTTCCTCGGTGCTGTCACTGACGAATGTGAAGGCAAGTTTGTCGGTAACTGTGGTCAGCCAACTGCGGATTATCGTCATCGTGCGATCGCAACATGGAACACGCCTGTTGAAGGTCTGGGCGTTAACGTCACATGGCGTCACTTCGGCAGTGTCGAAAATGAAGGAAACCCGCAATCTACGAACGAAGGTTCACTCGATGCGGCGAACTACTTCGATGTTTCTACACGTTGGGAATTCATGGACGGTATTACCGCCCGTGCCGGTGTGAACAACATCTTTGAAAACCGTTTCCCAGTGTCCGTGTCATCGGGCCCAGGAATCAACGGTAACAACAATACCTATCCTGGTATTTATGACACCGGTCGTTTCGTCTTCGTCGGTCTGAACGTCAAACTTTAGTCCTCACGACATTGAATAACGAAAGGTCGCCTTCGGGCGGCCTTTTTTGTTTTAAGACTGTAAGTTGGTATAGTCTGAGTTAGTTTGACTCTAAATGTGCGCCAGAGTACTTCCATCGCTTGCCCCTTGTGACGGCCTTTGCTAAGCGGCGCGCGATTGACGAGTAGGGATTCCCTTTTGCTTGTTGTTTTCTCACGCCGGAGCAATCCGGCTTTTGCTGACGGACATAACTAACGTGACTTCTGAAGACGTCATTACGGGCGAAGCCCCGGCTCGCTATGCTAAAGCGCTGATTGATCTGGCGGACGATGCCAAGTCATTGGTTCGGGTTGAAAAAGACCTCACCGACATTGCGGCTGCGTTTAAAGAGAGTGACGAATTGCGTCGTTTTGCGATCAGTCCCGTTTTTGCGACAGAGGATAAAGTTGCGGCGATGATCGCCATTGCGAAAGCCGCGAAAGTTAGCGAACTGACGCAGCAATTTATGGGTACGGTTACAGCAAATCATCGGGCCGGAGAGTTGCCTATGATTATTGCTGCTTTCAACGAGATGGTTGCCTTGCGCCGCGGAAGCCAAGTCGCGAAAGTGACATCCGCTTCTAAATTGACGGCTGCACAACTGACACAATTAAAATCGAAATTAAAAGCCGAAACAGGCAAAACGGTAGACATGGAAGTCTCCGTTGACCCTGACTTGCTTGGCGGTTTTATCGTCAAATTGGGGTCTCGGCTCTATGACGCATCGCTCAAAACTAAGCTCGAGGATTTACGCCTCGCCCTCAAAACGGCTTAAAAACCCGCTCACCGAATTTAAGACGCGTCACGCGCACACGATAAAGATCTGAAGAGGACACCGTCCATGGACATTCGCGCCGCTGAAATCTCCACAATCCTGAAGCAACAAATCAAGGATTTTGGTAAAGATGCCAAAGTCTCTGACATTGGCCAGGTTCTATCCGTCGGTGACGGGATTGCCCGAGTCTATGGGCTCGATAGCGTTCGCGCTGGCGAAATGGTCGAGTTTCCCGGCGGCATCAAAGGGATGGCGCTCAACTTGGAAACTGACAATGTCGGCGTTGTGATCTTTGGGGATGATAAATCCATCAAAGAAGGCGACCAAGTGCGCCGCCTCGGTGAAATCGTTGACGTTCCAGTCGGCAAAGGTTTGCTCGGCCGTGTTGTTGACCCGCTGGGCAACCCCATCGACGGCAAAGGCCCTATCGAGGCGACAGAGCGTCGCCGCGTTGATGTGAAAGCACCGGGTATTATTCCGCGTAAATCTGTTCACGAGCCTGTTCAGACGGGTATCAAGGCGATTGATGCGCTAATCCCGATTGGTCGCGGACAACGCGAATTGATCATTGGTGACCGCCAGACCGGTAAAACAGCCGTCGCGATTGATGCGATCTTGAACCAGAAGGCCGCGTTTGACGATGGCCGTGAAGCGGACCAGCTTTACTGTATCTATGTTGTGATTGGCCAGAAACGCTCCACGGTCGCGCAGCTCGTCAAGACGCTCGAAGAAAATGGCGCGATGGATTATTCCATTGTTGTCGCTGCGACCGCGTCTGAGCCGGCACCGCTGCTTTATCTCGCGCCATTCTCTGGTTGTGCGATGGGTGAATATTTCCGTGACAATGGCATGCACGCGCTGATCGTTTATGATGATCTGTCCAAGCAAGCTGTGGCTTACCGTCAAATGTCCTTGTTGCTGCGTCGTCCTCCGGGCCGCGAAGCCTATCCGGGCGATGTCTTCTATCTCCACTCCCGTCTGCTCGAACGTGCGGCGAAGATGGGTGATGATTACGGTAATGGCTCACTGACGGCGCTGCCGATCATTGAAACTCAAGGTAACGATGTGTCGGCCTTTATCCCGACCAACGTGATCTCCATTACTGATGGCCAAATCTTCCTCGAAACTGATTTGTTCTTCCAAGGTATCCGCCCTGCGCTGAACGTTGGTCTTTCCGTGTCCCGTGTGGGTTCTGCGGCGCAGATCAAAGCGATGAAACAGGTCGCAGGCCCGATTAAAGGCGAATTGGCACAATACCGCGAAATGGCGGCGTTTGCTCAGTTCGGTTCCGATCTTGATGCATCCACTCAAGCGCTCCTCGCGCGCGGTGACCGCCTGACAGAACTACTGAAGCAGCCACAATTCTCACCTCTGCAAGTGGAAGAACAAGTTGTCGTTCTTTACGCGGGCACACGGGGTTATCTCGCCAAGATCGCTGTGAACGATGTGCAGGATTACGAAGCGAAGCTTCTGTCTCACATCCGTACTGATCAAAAAGCCCTCCTGTCCGATATTTCGACACAGAAGAAACTGACGGACGAGATTGAAGGTAAGATCAAGGACGTCCTCGAAGCGTTCACATCGAACTATATATCGGCCAAAGGGTAGGGACCAAGCATGGCCTCTCTCAAAGAGCTCAAGAGCCGGATCTCCAGCGTTAAGAACACGCAGAAGATCACGCGGGCCATGCAAATGGTTGCGGCAGCGAAACTGCGTAAAGCGCAGGAAGCCGCCGAGTCCGCACGGCCCTACGCCGAGCGTATTCGCGGCGTAATTTCCAATCTTGCCAATTCAATGGGTGATGGCGGCGATGCGCCAAAATTGCTCATCGGGACAGGCTCGCAAGACACTGTCTTGCTTGTTGTCGCAACGGCCGATCGCGGTCTGTGTGGTGGCTTTAACACCAATATCGTGCGTAAAGCGCGTGAAGAAATTGTTGCGCTGGAACGCGCGGGCAAGACTGTTAAGCTCTATGTGATCGGCAAAAAAGGCTACGATCAGTTGAACCGTCTTTATAGCGCGAATATTGTCAAATATATCTCGCTCAAAGAAGAACGTAAGCTTCATGCAGGTATTGCACGTAATATCGGTGAAGATGTGACCGCTATGTTTGATGCGGGCGAATTTGATGTCGCCAAGCTAATTTTTGCGAACTTCAAAAACGTGATGGAACAGGTTCCTGTGTCCCAAACGATCATCCCGGCAAACGCCTCTATTGAAGTTGCTGACGAGGATGCTGGTGGCCCGGATTTGAACGGCGCAATCTATACCTATGAGCCAGACGAAGCAGGCATTCTGCGTGTTCTGCTCCCCCGCTCAATCAATACGCAAATTTTCTCTGCCTTGCTTGAAAACCAAGCGGGCGAGATGGGCTCCAAAATGGCCGCAATGGATAGTGCCACGCGGAATGCGGGCGATATGATTGATAAGCTGACGTTGACCTTCAACCGGACACGTCAGGCCAGAATTACGTCCGAACTCATTGAAATCATTTCAGGCGCGGAAGCGCTTTAACCGCATAGCTGACAGGAAAGACCCGATGGCGACTGCTCCGAAGAAAACAACAGCGAAGAAACCCGCTGCGAAGAAAAAAGCGCCGGCAAAGCGCGCAACTAAGAAGGCCGCAAACACGAACCGTGTCGCGACTGGCAAAATCAGCCAGGTCATCGGCGCTGTCGTCGATGTCGTCTTTGTAGGCGATCTGCCGGAAATTCAGAATGCGCTAGAGACGGATAACGGCGGCAACCGCCTTGTTCTCGAAGTCGCGCAGCACCTTGGCCAGAACACGGTCCGGACCATTGCGATGGACGCGACTGAAGGTCTCGTGCGCGGCCAAGCGGTAACAGATACGGGCTCGCCCATCATTGTTCCCGTCGGCCCTGAAACGCTGGGTCGGATCATGAACGTTATCGGTGAGCCGATCGACGAACGCGGCCCGATTAACTCCAAAATGAAAGCGCCGATTCACAAATCTGCGCCGCCCTTTGTTGATCAAGCAACAGAAACAGCCGTCCTTGCGACTGGTATCAAAGTCATCGACTTGCTTTGCCCTTATGCCAAAGGCGGCAAAATCGGCCTCTTCGGCGGTGCGGGTGTTGGTAAAACCGTTTTGATCATGGAATTGATCAACAACATCGCCAAACTCTTCGGCGGTTACTCTGTCTTTGCTGGTGTGGGTGAGCGGACTCGTGAAGGGAATGACCTCTATCACGAAATGATCGAATCCAAAGTGATCAACCTCGACGGCGAAAGCCGGGCGACGTTGGTCTATGGCCAGATGAATGAGCCTCCCGGAGCCCGCGCACGTGTGGCTCTGACGGGTCTGTCACAAGCTGAATATTTCCGTGATGAAGAAGGCAAAGACGTTTTGTTCTTCGTCGACAACATCTTCCGCTTTACCCAAGCGGGTTCCGAAGTGTCCGCGCTCTTGGGCCGTATTCCCTCTGCGGTGGGCTATCAGCCAACATTGGCGACCGAAATGGGACAGATGCAGGAACGCATTACATCGACGCATAAGGGCTCTATTACGTCCGTGCAGGCGATTTACGTGCCAGCCGATGACTTGACCGACCCGGCGCCAGC
This sequence comes from Algimonas arctica, assembly GCF_014652695.1. Taxonomy (GTDB): domain Bacteria; phylum Pseudomonadota; class Alphaproteobacteria; order Caulobacterales; family Maricaulaceae; genus Litorimonas; species Litorimonas arctica. Next base: position 183,405 of record NZ_BMZH01000004.1, on the reverse strand, counting down.
GACATCTTTTGCTCACTTGGACGCGACAACCGTTCTGAACCGCGCGATTTCTGAAAAAGGTATCTACCCGGCGGTTGATCCGCTCGACTCCACATCACGGATTTTGGAGCCTCGGACTGTTGGTGAAGACCACTATAAAGTTGCGCGTCAGGTTCAAGAAACGTTGCAGCGTTATAAGTCTTTGCAAGATATCATTGCCATTCTCGGCATGGATGAGCTGTCAGAAGAAGATAAACTCGTCGTCGCGCGTGCGCGTAAGATTGAGAAGTTCCTCTCACAACCGTTCGACGTGGCTGAAATCTTCACTGGTTCGCCGGGCATTCAGGTGCCTCTCGAAGACACAATCCGTTCGTTCAAAGGCGTTGTGAACGGCGAATATGATCACTTGCCAGAGCAAGCCTTCTATATGGTCGGCGGCATTGACGACGTGATTGAAAAAGCGGCGAGAATGGCCGCGGCTGCGGCGTAAGGTCGATGGCCGATACGCTGACATTCTCGCTCGTTTCGCCAGAACGCGAATTGTTTTCAGGGCAGGTGGATCAGGTTGATCTGCCGGGCACTGAAGGCGACCTTGGCGTTTTGCCGAACCACTCGCCGCTGATGGCGGCGATCCGCACAGGCGCGATTACGGTTTATTCCAATGGCAGCGAAGAAAAATTCTTCGTTGAAGGCGGATTTGCTGACGTCACGCCCGCGGGACTAACGGTTTTGGCGGAGGTTGCGACACCGCTTGCCGACGTTGACCCTGCTGATCTAACAGCTCGCATTGAAAAAGCGCGGGCTGAGCTTGAGATGATGTCAGATGAAAAAGCCATGGCGCATCGTCTTCATATTGACGGGCTCGAAGCTATCTTCAATATGGTCTGATCTGGCCCTGTTTCTGTCATATACTGAATTAAAAGGCGCGGTATGATCCGCGCTTTTTTTATATCCGGTTGTCTCGTTGCGTTGGGCTTGCTTGTCTACGCCGGGTGGATTGAGCCGAGACAGCTGCATATTCGCGACGTGGAAATTGGTGAAGGCGCGCGCACGGTTCGCATCGCGCTGATGACGGATTTGCACATCGGCGGGCTGCATGTCCCACCGGATAGAGTCGCGACGATTGTTGAGCAGATCAACGCAGAAGCCCCTGATATCATCCTTTTGCCCGGTGACTTCATTAACGGTCATACACCGCGTGAAGTTATGAATGCGGAGCAGAAAAAACGTCTGGCGGACGGGCTGTCTCATTTTTCTGGCTTTTCGGCCCCCGCGATTGCGACCACGGGCAATCACGATGGGTGGCACAATCGCCGGGTTGTGACCCGTATGCTTGAAGATGCGGGCGTGAGCGTGATCGATAATGCGGCGACACTTTATGATAATATTTGCATTGTGGGCGTTGCTGACTTTTATACGGATAAGCCGACCGCGGCAGGGTTTGAGCTGTGCGTAGACAATGCGCCAATGATCGCCCTGATGCATTCACCCGATACACGGTCCCTTTTACCGCCTGAGGCGGTATTGGCCGTCGCGGGGCATACGCATGGCGGACAGGTCAATTTGCCACTTATAGGGCGTCGCGTGACGTCTACCGTGTGTGGGCAACCCTGTGCTTATGGCTTGATTCAGACCGAGCCCCCGCTTTTCGTGAGCGCAGGTGTCGGCACGTCAATTTTACCCATACGCTTCCGCTCTCCGCCAGAGATCGTAATGATTACACTGCGTTTGCCAGAGTAAGTTAGGGGAGTGCGCGCAGCGCCTCCGTGACAGGATCGATGAGGGGTTTCACCTCTGTATTCGAACTCAATGACGCCGCGACATAAAGCGCTTGAAGAAAAGATTTCACATTGTGAAGGCGCGCCAACCCAGCTTCGGATTTATAGGCTTCACCCCACTCGCTCATTGGGGCGGGGTCAATCAAGGGCGCTAGCCATTCTGTCCACGCTTGTTCTGAACGTCCCTGTTGCATCGCGATAAATAGGACGGGACGCGCCAACCGACCGGGTTCACCGTGAATATAGATGTGCCCGTTACCGGAAGGAATTTGCGTTTGAATGGCTTTCAATAAGATGTTGGCATGATCGTCTGTGAGCGCAGGATTAAGCGACAGCTGCATCAACCAGTCAGCCCCATGGGCAATCCCGTGTCGCCATCCCTCCGTGTCAGAGAAACCGCGATAATCTGTGACTCCATTGACGTAAGTTGCGGCGGCCTGAACGAGCTGGTCAAATTCGGAGTCGGTCAAATAAGGTTCGACACGGTCGGTGCGGGCGACTTCGGATAGGACGAGTGCGGCAAAGGGTGCAGAATACCCGTCCGCGTCATTTGTCTCGACAATGACGAGCAGTTGGTCCCGTAAGGCACGAATGTCGTCTTGGGGTAGAGTGCCAGAGCGCAATAAGGCTGTCAGCCCCGCGTAAGCGATCCCATCACGAATAGCTGGGTCTGGATGGCCGAGACAGGCCACCATTGACGTGGCCATGTTCGCTTTTGCGCGTGTATCGAGGGTTTCGAATGCGTTCGCTTTGGCGCGTTCCATGTCTTTAACAGTGATATCCGACGACAGACACGCGGCGCTATTTTGTCCCGTGTCAGCGCAGGCTGACAATGACTGCCCAATGAGGGTGAGAAAGGCAAAGGACTTAAGGATACGGATCATGAGAGGGCCCATAGCAAATTATGACGCTTGTCTCACGCGTCTGGGATTGGCTCCACGACGGGCGCTGGGACATCACTCAGTTTTGCGGTCCGGTCTTCTTTGGTTGTCACCATCATAAAGGCAACGAACGAAATCGCGGCGAGGAGGGCGGCAAGTAAAAACGGGGCGCCAGGTTTATAGATCGGTGATGTTTCGGGGTCAGCAAAGACATAGAAAACGCCGGTGAGCACAAGCGGGCCGATCATCATGGCAAGGCCCTGTGCCGCGCCTAATGCGCCCTGTAACTCGCCTTGTTCGGTGTCGCTGACCCGAATGCTCATCATATTGGTCAGGGAGGGTCCATAGAGCCCGGCCAAGGCTGCGAAAGGTCCGGCGGCATAGACAATCCAGCCTTCAGACGCGTTGCCGAGGATGCCGTAGGCCAGCACGCAACTGCCCATGCCGATCAGGCCGCACCAAAACAGGCCGAGCTTCGGAATCGCAATGCGAATGAGATAGCCCTGCACAAACAGGCTCGCGAGTCCGAAAGCGCCGAGAGAGTTTCCGACATCCTTGGGCGCCCAACCCAAAGCTTCTTGGGTCGAGAGCGTGTAAGTGCTGGGGTAGACCGTGTGGGCCACGGCAAGCAGGAAGTAGACAAAGATCATGCCTTTAACGCCAGAGATGCGGCTGAGGCTTTTCAGCGATCCTGCGGCGTTTGAGCGTTTGATATCAAACGCGCGGCGTTTCTCGGGCTTATGCGTCTCCGGTAAAACGATAAATCCGTACACGAAATTTAACGCGCAGATCCCTCCGGCCGCAAAGAAGGGAACGCGCGGCCCAAATTCCCCTAGCCAGCCGCCGAGAACGGGGCCGAGGATGAATCCGACGCCGAAGATTGCGCCTACTAGCCCAAAGTTTTGCGCCCGCATCTGCGGCGGACTCACGTCTGAGATGTAAGCATTGGCAGTTGAGAACGTCGCGCCGAATGCGCCTGATATTGCGCGGCCTAAATATAGTATGGCGATTGTCGGGGCCAATGCCATCATAAGATAGTCGAATGCTAAGGCTCCGACAGAAAACAACATGACGGGCCGTCGGCCAAACGCGTCAGATAACCCGCCCGCAATCGGCATGCAGACGAATTGCATGACCGCAAAAATAAATGTCATGCCGCCAAGGTGCAAAGCGGCTTGATTGTTGTCCAACCCGGTCAACGACTTGATCAGTTCTGGCAGCACCGGAATGATGATCCCGAAACCGATCGCATTGATGGCGACGGTAATCAGCACAAAAATAAGTGCGTTTTTTTCTCTGAATGAGGTCGCCATGAGGCGCACTAACTTATGCGCTTGGGTCTGCATAGCGCGCAAACGCGGTGACTAGCCGTTCATAAACGTCGCGTTTAAACGGCACGACCGAGTTGGGTGTTTTGGCAAATTTGGCCCACTTCCACTCTGAAAATTCTTGCGTGCCGTGGGACGTTAAATCGACATCTCTCTCGCTTCCATTGAAACGATAGGCGAACCAAAGTTGGCGTTGCCCCTTGAACGTCTTGCCTTTTTTCTTGGCCATGCCCGGGGGGTAATCATAGTATAACCAGTCTTCAATATGACCCAATGGCGTGAGGTTGGCGACGGTGACACCTGTCTCTTCCCATAACTCTCTCAGAGCCCCGAACTCGGGACTTTCGCCGTCGTCCAAGCCGCCTTGTGGAAACTGCCAAGAAAATTTCCCTGTTTCGCCATAGCGCCGGCCAAGCCAAACTCGTCCTGACTTGTTAAACAGGCAGACGCCAACACAGGGTCGATATAGGTCTGGATTAGAAGTCATTTTAGGGTCGCTGTTGCCGGAACGAGGATGAGCCCTTGGCTAGACAAGGTCGCGGCCCAACCTTTGACCGCATCAATAGTTTGCGGATAGACGAAGCCCACACTGAGCGTGCCGGGCGACGTCTTTGCTTCTGCCGCTAAGTTTGCCAACCGGGCTTCGATCACGCTTTGACTGGGGGCCGGATCAATGAGGCCAAAGCTAGCCTTGAACGGTAAGGAAATAGAACTTGCCAGTGCGCCGACGGTCGGTGCCTCGAAGGATCCATCGATAAACAGCCCGAGACCGGAGGCTTTGATTTCATTGAGAATGGGGCTGAGTGTATCGCTACGCAAAAGCAAGACTTCGCCTTGATAATTGATAACCCCAGCATAGCCCTGTGCGCGTGACAGTCCATAATGCAGGTGTTGGCGATTCTCGTCCGGGCTAAGGTTGACCTGTAAGGTTCTTTCTGATCCTGGAGACGATGCCTCAAATCCGGCGCCCTCCATCGCAATTTCCAGAAGAACCTCATGACCGCGTGCGCGGGCTTTATTTATCCATCCCTGCAGAGCAGGTGTTTGCGCTGCGAATGACAGGGTCACAGCCGGGGGAAGCTCATCAATGGCGCGTTGCGTCAGTGTCGGATTAATGCCGAGCCCGCCGACAATGATTGAGACGGGCGTGCGTCCACTCTGGGGGGCTTGTGGAAGGCGGTAGGCCTCAAGCGGGGTCCTCCCATCACGGTTTGGCCCAGGAATGGCACCAAAACGGCTCTGGCGAGTCAAAGACGCATCGATCGGCGGCGCCTTCGGCGCGGCGGGCGGCAATACAAGGGCCTTAGGTGTAACTTTGGGTTTTGACCCGACCGGATTTCCGAGCGCATCGATAGCGGCAATGGCGTCTGTTGGGTTCTCGCCTGCTGGAACAAGGTCCGCGAGGAGGTCAGGAAGTGTGTCCCCTTTTTCGTCTAGCGGTGAGGGAATTTGTCCTTGCGGCAGGTTCGCGACGGATACGGAGCCTTTCGGTTGCGCATCAGAATCACTGCCAAAAAATCGCGCCATGAGCATCGGCGCTGAAATCAAAATAATCAGGGCCAAGAGCGCTAAGCTAAGGTGATGTCTGCGCTTGGGCAGCGACAAAGCTTGTCGCCGCCGCGAGGCGACTCGCCTGATAGGATCATCCGATGTCATAAGTCGCTCTTAAGGCGAGCCGGGGGCGCTAGTCGAGGTCAGATTGCGCGTTGAGCAAATCTTGGTAGCGGGATGTCTTGAGGATATCGACGGCGGTACGAAGCTGAAAGTCCTCATCAATGGGGAAGGTTTCCGGCGGGAACATCACGTCATCATAAATTTCTTCATAGTCAGATGTATCAGTGTTTCTCAGCGCATTGGGCAGGCTGTCTTCGCGGATACGCCGTCGCAATTCACCATTATCGTCGAGAGCCGATACCAGCTGGTCGGGCATGATACCACGACCCTGAATGCTTTTGCCGGACGGCGTATAATATCTCTGCGTTGTCATCCGTAGCGCGCCTTTATTTCCGGGCAGGGGGATCACAGATTGTACGGAGCCTTTTCCAAAGGTCCGGCGGCCAACGACGACGGCGCGTCCTCGGTCTTGGAGTGATCCGGCGAGAATTTCAGCCGCGCTAGCGGAACCCGGAGAGACAAGAACGACAATCGGCATGTCGGGCAAAAGCTCGCCGGCTTCCGCGTGGTAGCGCTCAGTATCAATGTCCTTGCGTCCCCGCACGGAGAGAACTTCTCCGCCATCGAGGAACAACCCTGAAACTGAGACGGATTGAGTGAGCAAGCCGCCACGATTACCGCGTAAATCAATAATCAAACCTGGGATTTCACCGCCCAGTTCTTCCGATAATATTTCCAGAGCGCGTTCGAGGTCAGTTGTCAGTTCGGTGTTGTTGAAGCTTTCTAAAACCACATATCCGAGACCTTGTTCGACACGGTGGCGTATCGCCCGTCCACGGACTTGTGCGCGCATCACGGAGATGTCTCGCGGTTCTTGGTCGGGAGTGAGGACGGTGACGGTGACGGGGTCGCCCGCCAGACCGCGAATGCCTTCGACGGCTTCGTCTAGATCTCGCCCTAAAATGGACTCGCCTTCGACGGCTGTGATAAAATCACCCGATCGAATGCCAGCCGCGAAAGCCGGGCCTTCTTCGAGCGCAAAGCTGATCTTAATCAGCCCGCCTTCCATGATCACTTCGATGCCAAGGCCGCCATATTCGCGTCGCGCGGCTTTGCGTTGTTCGGTGAATGTCGTTGGCGGGACATAGCTGGAATGGGGATCTAGTTTGGCGAGCGCGCCGTTTAGAGCGCCCTCAATCAAAGCCTGAGTTTCAACAGGTTCGACATACTTCGTCTCGACGATGGTCAAAATGTCGGCGAAAATTTGCAATTTCTCAAAGGAGGGGGCGTCAATCGGCTTAGGCGGGACGGCATAAGACCACCCCGCAATAAGGCTGGCTGTTAACGCACCTGCAAGAACAAAACCTTGTTTCGGTGACACTAGTTTTGCAGCTCAGCCAAGCGTTGATCATAGTCGCCGGACTTTATCAGCGCGATGGCCTGTTGAAGCTGATGGTCATCTTGGATGACAAAGCCTTCAGGCGGGTAATCAATGATCATTTCATCTTCTGCGGCGTCTTCTGTCGTGTCGTCAGTGACTCCGTCCTCAGTAACGCTATCATCTACGATTTCTTCGGCATCTTCATTTAAGATTGAATTCGGTAGATCGGCTTCGCTCATACGTGTGTGGTCTTCGCCATCATTCGGATAGGACGAAACGAAGAGGTCCGGATCAATGCCTGTGCCCTGAATAGAGCGGCCCGATGGGGTGTAATAACGCTGAGTCGTCAGGCGTAGCGCGCCGTCCCGTCCGCCGCGTAGCGGGATCAGTGATTGTACTGACCCTTTGCCGAAACTGGTCATGCCCATCACGAGGCCACGGCCCCGATCTTGGATCGCACCGGCAACAATCTCTGAGGCCGAAGCAGACGCCTCGTCGATCAAGACAACAACCGGAACCCCTTTGAGAAGTTGACCCGGTTCTGCGGTATAGCTTTGTTGATCCGCTCCTTCGCGACCGCGTGTTGAGACGACTTCACCGCCATCTAGAAAGGCGGAAGAAATTTTGATGGATTGGTCAAGCAAGCCCCCTGGATTGGTCCGTAAATCGAGGATTACACCTGGCAATTTGCCATCTACGTCGCGGCGCAATTGTGCGATGGCTTCGACAAGCCCCGGAGCCGCTTTTTCATTAAATTGACTGATACGGATATAGGGAACGCCGTCTTTGATTTCGTGGGTCACAACGGCGCGGTCTACTGCGCGACGAATCAGCGTTATATCTTGCGGCTCCTCATCGATGCGCGCGATTGTTAACGTGACGGATTCGCCCGTTTCGCCGCGGATGATGTTGACCGCTTCGGTCAAAGACAATCCCAGCACGGTTTTGCCATCGATCTCAGTGATATAATCGCCAGATTTGATACCAGCTTCTTTGGCTGGGGAGCCGTCAATCGGAGAGACGACTTTAACGTAGCCATCTTCCTGCGTAACTTCCATACCGACGCCGACATAACGCCCCGAAGTTTGTTCTTGCAGACGAAGAAAATCGTCCGGGTTGACATAGGAACTATGGGGGTCGAGCGATTGCAGCATGCCGTTAATCGCATCTTCAATCAGCTCACCATCTTCGACTTCAACAACATAATCGCTACGAACGCGCGCCATAACATCGGCGAAGAGGTCGAGTTGCTCGAACGTGTCGGAGTATGACGGCTTTTCAACCGCCAGTGCCGCCTGATTGGCGGTGGAGAAGGCAAACAATCCCACGGCGGCGACTGTGCCTACAACTGGCAGTACATATTTCATCAAGCGTCTCCTTGCTGAATCATTACCTATAGACGGTAATTCCCCGTTTCCAGTCAAATTGCTGCGATTGCCATGCCAACTTACCACTGTTTAACCCGCAAACCCTTAACCGCGGCCACCCATCCACGGTTCTGGATCAATTGATCGTCCATTCCGTCGTAATTCGATGTAAAGTGGGGTTCGGCCCGATGTTCCCGGCATTAATCCAACAGGCTCACCGCGTTTAACGGTTTCGCTTGTCGTGACATAGGTTTCGCTGAGCCCGGTGAGCAAAAGATAATAGCCGTCATCCATATTGAGAATCACAACACGGCCGTAAGTGCGAAACGGTCCGACAAATTCTACTCGCCCTGCATAGGGTGCGATGACTTGCCCGCCGCTTCTGGCCGAATAGGTCTGTCCTTTCGAACTACGGCCAAACCCTTCAGTCATGCTGCCAGATACAGGCCGGACCATGCCGCCTTTGGCATCGGCAAATCGAACCGTGCCGGGCGGAAGCTTGATCGGAGGAAGGCTGAGCGGCGTCGCGTCGGGCGTTAGGCCGGGTTTGAGGCGCGGTGTGACCGATTCTGGAATCGCCGCAACTTTGTCGATGAGCTCGCGCAAGGTCGCGGCTTCGCTTGCAAAGCGGGCGGCATCCGCGCGCGCCTCTTCCTCATCCGTTTGTATCGATAGTCGGAGCTTTTCTTTTTGCGCAACAAGCGCTTGTGTGCGTGTTTTCCGGCGCAGAAGTTCTGCCGCATTCGCGTCTAGCGCGTCCTGCTGGGTCAAGGCTTCATCCCGGGCGCTCGCAACATTTTCGGCAAGTTGTTGCGTGACTTTTGCCCGCTCTCGCAACTGCCCCGATAATAAGTCGATCATCGTCGCGGCTTGGGCTGTTCTGACCGCATCGTCAGGATGGGCGAGGGTCGCCACGCTTGGCCGGAGTTGTAGACGTTGCAGCGAGGCGAAGAGTTCGAGTGTGCTATCGCGATTGGCGGCGAGCTCGATTCCTAGTTTTTGTAGCTTAACGGTGGAGTCCGACAGTTTCTCAGTAATGCGTTGGCTTTCGCGCTCAAAAGCTTGGGTTTGCTGTGTGTCACGCGCCAATTCGGCCTTCAGCGCCGCGATTTCTTTGATCACTTTTTCCCGCTCAGTTTTCAGGCGGGCTTCGGTTTTTCGGGCTTCTGCTTCGGCTTTCGCCAGGCTCTCAAGATCAGGGGCTTGCTGCGCCATTGCGGACACGTTCAGGGCTAAAAGCAGCCAGATGAAGGGCAAAAGTGCGAAGCGCATAGAACGCTCTTTGACAAGGCGCACAGCGCCGTCAATCCCCCCCATCAGTCTCCCTTGCTAGCAATTGTTGCTAAGCTCCCATGAGACACAAGGGTCAGTGCCCCGCAATCGAACTGGCGAAGGCGATTATGATGAGGATTGTTCTCAACCAATGCCAATTCGCCCAACGGCTAAGCTCTCCAGCTAGCGCGTCATGCTTTAAGCTATGATCCGCGAAGCTTTTATTGGCTTTGCTGAAATAGACGAAGAAGATTCCGAGCGCCGTCAGGCACAGGCCTGCGGTCACATTCCAGGCCATGTTTTGTGCCTGGTTTAGAACCGCCACGATGAGGGAAAGAGCCACAGCAGACGCTGTCAATGGCGCATAATAGCGAAACAGTCTGGGTCCTAGCGATCCATGAAGCCGAAAAAACTCACTCGGGTCCATGCGACGCCAGTACGGGACCAGTATCGTTGCCTCTGTCAAAAGGCTGCCCGCATAGAGGCCGACTATGAGGGTCGATAACAGATTCAGCGGCTCTAACATGTCTAATTCCTTTTTATTATACATGTATATTTTATTGTTAAACCCGTGTCAATCGACTAGGTCTAGCGCGACGCGGGAGGGGAGAGTCAGGTGACAGAAACACATAGTGAAACCGCTACTACGCCTGGGCGACCGTCGATTACGGAAGCAAAGCGGCGCCGCATGCGGCGGGAAATTGCAGATATTGCGAAGCAACTTTTCCAAAAGGAGGGCTACGCCAAGGTCTCTATGCGACGTATCGCGGGAGAGATTGGGTGTTCGCCGATGACACTCTACAAATATTACGATGCCAAAGTGGATGTGCTCCGCACGCTCTGGGCGGATGTGTTTCGCGACCTTTTTGATCAATTGGAAACCGTACCAGAGGCGCACGATCGTCAGCTGCAGGGCTTAGGCTTAGCCTATGTCCAATATTGGTTGGACCATCCCGACTTTTATCGACTTGTCTTTATTTCAGATGGCGTCACGCAATCCGATGTGAGTGTCTTCATTGAAAGCCCAGAGCTTGTGCAACGCTTCGAAATCTTTTCTCAAGCGCTTTTAGATGGTCACGAGGATGACCTTGGCTCGAATGAACTGAAAGCAAAGCTCGACGCATTCATCTGTTTTTTAAATGGGATCGCCCACAATATGATCACAATCAGTGGGTATCGCTGGTCTGAGCCTGACATCATGGTCGCCATGGCCGTTCGTGCCGTTACGGCGCAAGCGGCTCGTTAGGACTTAGTCGCGATGATAAGGTGTTCCGGCCATGATCGTGAGGGCGCGGTAAATCTGTTCCGCCAACATCACGCGGACCAGTTTATGCGGCCATGTTTGCGTTCCGAAAGAGATTTTACGGACTGAGGACGGCAATGCCGACGGCTCAAACCCATCCGCCCCACCAATCAGGAAGACAGCTGAGGAATGACCGTCATCCCGTAATCGGATCAATGTTTTGGAAAGTTGGCGTGACGTAATCGCTTTACCGCGTTCATCTAAAACAAAAAAAACGGCACCATCAGGAAGGCTGCCCGTTAGTTTCTCCGTTTCTTCAGATCGGTTGCGGCACTTTCCAAGCTCGACGGATTGTTCTTCAACGTCGAGAAAGCCAAGGCCGCGCGCCATCGATTGGGCGCGCTTGAGATAGTCATCGACCATCTCGCGTTCCGGGCCTGACCTCATGGTCCCGCCCGCACGCAAAATTAGCTTCATTCGTTCGAATCTGCGGGGGCTTCTTCGGCAATCGCACGCAACCCATCCGGCAAAGGAACAGACCAGATTTTTTCAAGATTGTAGAACACACGGACTTCGGGGCGGAACACATGCAAGATCACATCGCCGGCGTCGACGAGGACCCAGTCTTTGCCTTCTTGGCCTTCAGTGCCGATGTCTTTGAATCCGGCTTGCTTCAGACCGCGCAGAACGTAATCGGCGAGCGCGCCCACATGGCGGTTGGATCGGCCGGAGGCGACAAGCATATAGTCGGCAATTGACGATTTCTCACGGATATCGATCTCCAGCACATCTTGTGCAGAGTTTTCGTCCAAAATTTCTCGGATATAGGCGGAGAGCTTTGTTGAGTCGGTCAGGAGCGCATCAGCTTCAGGTGTTCCGGCGTCTAACATTGTTTTATGGGGAGTCATGTTGGGCAAAGTTATGTTTCTTGCGAGAGTTTCAATTTGAATAAACTCGTCTCTATCACAAGGAATACGTCAGGACTATTGTCAGTTCGCAGTGTGTTTGGCTCGGATTGCAGAGGATGAAATCGAATTGAGCGGCAACGTGAGATAGGTCCAACAAGGGGCTGAACAGTCCTTTAGCGCATGCGCTTGTTGCTCTGGTAGACGCGAGCCCGCCATTTGCCTCGCAACTTGCCCAAGTCGCGCTTTTAGGGGCGCGCCGGGGCGAGCAATGACGGCAACAGGAACCATATCAAATACCGTCTGCCAGTCTTTCCAGCGCGGCATTTGTGCGAGATTGTCTGATCCGATCATATAGACAAAGCGCGTCGTGGGATATTGGGCGCGGAGTTGGCACAAAAGATCGACCGTGTAGCGTGTTTTCAGGCGGGTTTCGATGTGGCTGATCCGCATTGCGTAAGGCAGGTCTAAATTATCGATTGTCTTGGCGCGGTCTGATGCGCTGGGTTGCGCAGATTTTAGAGGGTTCTGCGGGCTGACGAGCCACCAGACTTGATCGAGCTGCAACTCACGTAAGCCCGCGTCAGCAACATGGCGATGCCCCGCATGGGCCGGGTTGAACGACCCCCCAAACAGACCGATGGACGGGCCTGATTTGGCCATCATAACATGACCAGATTGTCGCGGTGAACGACGACAGATCCCGTCGGATGGTCGATTTGGTCAGATCGCAGTCCGCACAGAGGGATCAGGTCGTGGCTATCGTATGAGGAGAGCCCGCGTGCGATCTCGTGACCTGCGCTGCTCATGATCGTGACTGTGTCGCCCTTACCAAAGCGACCCGAGACGGAGGTCAGTCCGGCGGCCAACAGGCTTTTTCCCAGTCGCAATGCGGCGACGGCGCCAGCATCAATTATGAGCTGCCCAGAGGGCGCCAGACTATTGGCGATCCATTGTGATCGCGCGCTTTTAGGATCGCTTCCGGCGTTGAAAATCGTATGGATCGCGCCGTCCTGTAGGTTTGTGAGCGCACCGTCAGCCTGCCCATCACAAATAATCATATCACAGCCCGCATTCAGGCAAATCTTCGCGGCCAATAATTTCGTCGCCATACCGCCTGTGCCGACACCGCGCTCAGAATTCGCGTTGCCACCCATCGCTAGAATGGTGTCATCAATGTGCTGCACTTCTGGAATATGTCGCGCCGTTGAGGATTTACGCGGGTCCTCAGAGTAAAGCCCGTTCACATCAGACAGTAAAATCAGTAAATCGGCCCCAATCATCTGTGCCGTTCGGGCAGCGAGACGATCATTGTCGCCATACCGAATTTCAGCCGTCGCGACTGTGTCGTTTTCATTGACGACAGGAACAACGCCGAGGTCGAGCAATGTATCAAGCGTGGCGCGGGCATTGAGCCAGCGTCGCCGATTTTCCGTGTCATCAAGGGTCAACAAGGCTTGCGCAGAGGGGCAATTAAAAGCGGCTAACGTGTCATCATAGGCCCGGGTCAGGGCGGATTGGCCAACGGCGGCGCAGGCCTGTTTCTGCGCCAGTGAGAGTGACGCCCGATCCATACCTAAGGCTTCACACCCCAAGGCGACGGCCCCTGACGACACAATGGTCACATCCGAGCCCTTGGCTTTTAACGCGGCGATATCTCCACATAGACGGATCAGCCAAGACCGCCGCAATGCACCGTCTTCAACGAGGAGTGCAGAGCCGACTTTGATGACGATCCTGTTATAAGCGGAGAGGTTCATTACAAAGGTGACCAGCCTTTTTCGACAACCTCCGGGGCTAGCTCAGCCTTCCGGCGCTTGTCGACATATTGAAAAACCTCTGAAAGCAAGGGTTTGAGGCCTTGGCGCGCCACGGACGAGATTTGGAAAACAGTCTGTCCACAAGCGGCTTCAAGCTCTTCTTTCGCCGCGCGAACAGTCTCATCATCCAATGTTTCGCATTTTGTCAAAGCGATGATTTGCGGTTTATCCGTTAGCCCCTCACCATAGGCGTCGAGTTCACCGTGTATCACGCGGTAGCTCTCAGCGGGGTCATCGCTGGTGGCATCAACCAGGTGGATAATGGCCGCGCAGCGTTCGACATGGCCTAAGAAACGGTGGCCAAGACCTGCGCCGTCCGCGGCGCCTTCGATCAAACCGGGAAGGTCCGCGAGCACAAATCGTTCCGCCGGGCCAAGATCAACCACACCGAGGTGCGGGTGCAGGGTGGTGAAGGGGTAGTCGGCTTGTTTCGGGTTGGCGGCGGACACAGCGGCCAAGAAAGTTGATTTGCCAGCGTTGGGAAGTCCAACCAGACCCGCATCGGCGATGACTTTTAGACGTAACCAAACAAAACGTTCTTCGCCGGGCTCTCCCGGATTAGCATTGCGCGGAGAGCGGTTGGTCGCCGTTTTAAACCGGACATTCCCCCAGCCGCCATTGCCGCCTCTAGCCAACATCACGCGCTCGCCATCTTCAGTCAGATCGATCAGCGTCTCATCCGTCTCCGCATCAATGACCTGTGTCCCGACGGGCACCATCATTACGACATCCTCGCCCGCCGCGCCGTAACGATCCCGGCCCATACCGTGCCCCCCCGTGCCGCCCCGAACATGTTGGCGGAAGCGATAGTCAATCAAGGTGTTGAGCGAGGAGGTCGCTTCGACATAAACATGTCCACCGCGCCCGCCATCGCCGCCATTCGGGCCGCCAAATTCGATATATTTTTCACGCCGAAAGGAAATGCTTCCCGCACCGCCATTGCCGGAGCGGAGGTAAATTTTGGCTTGGTCGAGAAACTTCATGAGGCGGCTCTTAGGAGGATTGTCCTGTTACGGCTAGGGGAGACCCTATGCCGATAGATAGTGAGTTAAAATTGACTGCCAGGTCCGATAATTGGCTTTGCATGCCGGGACCGAATTTTGGGCTCACGCGAGACGTGAAGCCGAACGTTTCGTAAAATGAGTCTTGTCCGTTTGCGGCCATCAGGCCGACTGTAATGGAGGATGGGAGCGTGTCCTGCATCCACTGAATTGCAGTTTGGACAAGGCGGCGACCGATACCAAGACCGCGGTAGTTTTCATCGACAATGACATCTTGAACGTAAACATTCATCGCGCCGTCTCCGACAATTCGGATCATGCCTATCGTTGCCATCTCCATTATTGCGACGGCCCCAAACACACTGTTGTTCAGTGCCAGTGTGATCGTCGCGTTATCGGGCACACCCCAGTCCGTTTGGGCGCGTAAACGCTTAAAGCTTGCAAGATCAGGCAGATAGCACGCTATCCGAACGGCGGTGTGTATGTCCAAAACCTTAGCCATCACTCGATACAGAATTGGCTTCGAATTGAAAACTCCAGCCTTCCATGGTCTGACGCCGTGCGAGGCTATAGGTTTGTTTAAGTTCGGCTTTTTGTTCAAAGCCGATCGTTTTTAAGAGATGGGCGCTCGCTGTATTGTCAGTAAAGACACCCGCGATCATGCGCAGGTTAGGGGTCAGCTTAACGAGATGGGCGATGAGACCGCAGAGCGCTTCTTTCATCAGGCCTTTCCCCCAAAATGGTTCGCCTAGCCAATAGCCAATCTCACGGGTTTCGGCCTGTCCGAACAACCCAATGACACCAACAAACTGCTCCTGCCAGAGGATCGTCCAGTGATAAGAGTGGCCCGTGACAGCGCGGGCGCAGAAAATCTCGACTAATCCTTCGACCGACGGTTTGGGGAAGGGATAGGGGAAGGTGCCCGTCATCCGGCAAATGGCGCGATTATTGACAAGACGTGCAAAATCCGTCGCGTCCGTTGTTTCCAGCGGGCGCAATGTCAGTCTATCGGTTGTCAGAACCTCGTGCATCAGAGCCTCCATCGGCATTTGACCAGGGATATAGCATAAAAAAAGGGAAACCGGGTGACCCCAGTTTCCCTGCTATTCGCAACGAGGTCGTCCAATTGGGCGACCCTTATAAAGAGCGATCGCTACTCTGCGGCTTGGGCCACTGGATCAATAGAAACATAAGTGCGGTTATTGCGTTTTTTCGCAAAAGACACGCGGCCTTGTTCCATCGCATAGAGCGTATGGTCTTTACCCATGCCGACATTGGTGCCGGGATAGTATTTTGTACCACGCTGGCGAATGATGATGTTGCCGGGAATGACAGCTTCGCCACCAAATTTTTTCACGCCAAGACGGCGACCTGCGGAGTCGCGACCGTTGTTGGACGAGCCGCCTGCTTTTTTATGTGCCATGTCGGTCTCCTAGATTGAGAAGGGCGCGCGAACGCTAGCCCGTAATGCCTGTGATACGTACAACTGTTTCCAGCTGACGATGGCCGCGTTTACGGCGATAATTTTGACGACGTTTCTTTTTAAAGACGAGAACTTTTTCGCCTTTACGTTGTTCGATCACTTCACCGGTGACGGACGCGCCGTCGACCATCGGTACGCCGACTTTAACGTCGCCATCCGCGCCGTGCATAAGCACGTCGTCGAAGGTGACAGTTTTGCCCTCTTCGGTGTCGAGTTTCTCAACAATTATAATGTCGTCTTTGGCAACTTTGTATTGTTTGCCGCCTGTCTTGATGACTGCGAACATGATGTTCCGTCCTTACTGTTTGGTCGGGCCGGCACATGCCTAGAGAGCCCAAAAATCACGAAAGCCGCGCGCGTGAAAGACTCACCGGGCGGCAGTAGCGGGCGAATTAGCCCTGCCTCACTAAACTGTCAAGCCAGACCGTCAGCATCTTGACGAATTCCGGACATGAAAAGACCCCGCCGATAAAATCGGCGGGGTCCGTATTCAAATAGCAGAGGCCTTAGTTGTTAACCGAGCCGATGACATTGCCTTGTGCGTCCAGGATTTGGCCCTGAGCGTTAACACGGCCGATCACAGCGCCCGTTCCGTCGACAACAAAGCCGTCAGAGCGAACCGTGAAGCTCGAGGATGAGCTTCCTGTCGTGACTGAGCGACCTGTTGACGTCAGCACACTGCCAGAGCTTTGCGATCCGACTTGGGCGCGAGGCAGGACAGAGACGGGGTTACGTGAACCCGATGTCGTTGTCGTGGTCGACTCACCCGAGATGATCGTTGATCCGCCGGTCACAACTGTTGGCATTTGGGTTGTCGTGGTTCGCGTTTGCGACCCGGTGATAACCGTTGGGCCTTGTGTCGTGACCGTTGTTTCGCGACGCGATCCAGCAACGATTTGCAGGTTTCGGACAACGATGACACCTGCACTGTTGATGACATTGCCGGTCGATGCTTCGTAACGGCCGACAACCGTTCCGTTGCCGTCGATGACCATGCCGTCATCGCGCACTGTGTAAGACAATGTGCGAGTTGTGGTTTCGGTCACTGTTCCGGTTTGGATACCCGTAGTGTTTGTCTGAGTTGATGCACCCGTGGTGAAGCCTGTGGTCGTTGTGGTAATTGCACCACTGACCATTGAGCGCCAATCGACCCGCAATTCGTCCACTGTACGAAGCGTTAGCCCGCCTGTGGAAAGATTGCGTGACGTCTGGAACGCCTCAACCGCTGAGTAGGTTTCTTGTGTCAGGCGACCGTTAATGGCGCTGGAGTAGAAGCCCAATTCTTGCAGACGACGCTGGATGGCCGAGATAACCACAGAGTTGGCGTTCGCTTCGCAGAGAACCTGACGCCATTCTGAGCGTTGTGCGCTTGTCACTGTGCGCTTCTCGATCGTGTCATAGACAGCGGGGATTGTGATCCGCTCTGTCCGAGCCGGGGTCACAACACGCTGCACTTCAACAGTCTGGTAGACCGCTGGAATGACTTGTTGCTCGACGCGGGCGGCTTGATCAACGACGCGGCGTGTCACGGTCCGCGTGACCGCTGGGATCGTCTGCTCATCGACGCGTGCCGCTTGAGCGACGACGCGGCGTTCAACCGTGCGAGTCACAGCCGGGATAACCCGCTGTTCACTGCGCGCTGGGCTGACAATGCGACGACGTGTTTCCGCGCGGGTCACAGCCGGGATCTGACGTTCTTCAACGCGGCCAGGGGTGCGGACGACACGGCGCGTGACAGCTTCAGTCACAGCCGGGATCGTCTGTTCAACGGCACTTGCCGGGTTAACAACAACACGACGTGAGATCGTTTTGGTGACAGCCGGGATGGTCCGTTCAACAGTCCGTGCGGGCGTAGTGACAACGCGACGTGTTTCCGTCCGGGTTATGGCCGGGATGGCCCGTTCAACCGCGCGGGCTTCCTGACGCAGGATTTGACGCGACACTTGCTTCGTCACAGCGGGGACAACCCGTTCTGTCACTTGAGCCGGTGTCCGGACAACGCGGCGGGTCACTTCTTTGGTAACCGCTGGGATTGTCCGTTCTGTCGCTTGTGCAGGTTGCGCGATAACGCGGCGCGTGATCGCTTTCGTGACCGCTGGTACAGTCCGTTCAACCGTGCGGGCTGGGGTCCGAATGACACGACGTGTCTCGTTCCGTGTGACCGCAGGAATTGCGCGTTCAGTGACTTGTGCAGGATTACGAAGCACTCGGCGTGTTTCCTGACGCGTGACCGCTGGGACCGCGCGCTCAACTATACGAGCCGGTTGCGCTATAACCCGGCGCGTAATGGCTTCGGTAACCGCTGGGATTGTCCGCTCTGTCACGGCAGCCGGTGTCCGCACAACGCGGCGCTGGATTTGCTTGGTCACAGCCGGGATTGTCCGTTCGACGGTACCGGCAGGTTGAGTGATGCGGCGCATCGTTTCCTGACGGGTAACCGCTGGGATTGTCCGTTCAACCACAGCAGCCGGTGTCCGCAAGACGCGGCGTTGGATCTGCTTGGTGATCGCTGGAATGACCCGTTCGACAGTGACAGCCGGTTGCGTGACAACGCGACGTGTTTCCTGACGGGTGACCGCTGGGATGGCGCGTTCAGTAACTGCTGCAGGCTGGCGCACGACGCGACGCTGCAATTGCTTCGTCACAGCCGGGATAACCCGTTCAGTTGTTGCTGCAGGGGTCCGCAAGACACGACGTGTTTCCTGACGGGTGACCGCTGGGATGGCGCGTTCAGNCGAACCGTTTCCTGACGGGTGACCGCCGGGATGGCACGTTCAGTGACGGCGGCGGGTGTTCGCACGACGCGGCGCTCGATCTGTTTGGTCACGGCCGGGATGGTCCGTTCGGTCACCGCAGCGGGTGTCCGCACGACACGGCGTTCTTCAACGCGGGTCACAGCAGGGATACCCCGCTCAGTGACGGCAGCCGGTGTCCGCACAACACGGCGCTGAACTTGCTTGGTAACCGCCGGGACGGCACGCTCGACAACGCGGGCAGGCTGAGCCAACACGCGAACCGTTTCCTGACGGGTGACCGCCGGGATGGCACGTTCAGTGACGGCGGCGGGTGTTCGCACGACGCGGCGCTCGATTTGCTTGGTCACAGCCGGAATGTTTCGTTCTGCGACGGTCGCAGGCGAACGAATGACGCGAACCGTTTCCTGACGGGTGACCGCTGGGATGGCGCGTTCAGTGACGGCGGCGGGTGTTCGTACGACGCGGCGCTGGATCTGCTTGGTCACAGCTGGGACAGCGACCTCAACCGTACGAGCTGGTTGCGTGATGACGCGACGCGTTTCCTGACGGGTGACCGCCGGGATACCGCGTTCTGTGACCGCTGCCGGTGTCCGCAAGATGCGGCGCTGGATTTGCTTCGTAACCGCAGGAACGGCCACTTCGACGGTGCGAGCAGGGGTCCGGACAACACGACGCTGTTCGACGCGTGTGACGGCCGGGATGGTGCGTTCAACGACGGACGCGGCTGCATCGACGACCCGGCGTGTGACCTGACGGGTCACGGCTGGGATTGGCCGTTCTACAACAGCGGCTGCATTGGCTACAACACGGCGTTGGATTTGCTTCGTGACCGCGGGGATCGCCCGTTCAACGGCGCGGGCTGGTGTCGCTAGAACACGACGCTCTACCGTTTTGGTGATTGCCGGGATGGCCCGTTCCACTGTGGCGGCTGGACGCGTGACGCGACGAACATCCTCGAGGCGTGTGACCGCTGGGATCGCACGCTCTACGACACGAGCCGGTGTGCGGATGACACGGCGTGTCTCCTCACGTGTGACCGCTGGGATGCCGCGTTCAACTGTACGGGCCGGTGTTGCGACGACGCGACGTGTTTCCTGACGCGTGACGGCAGGAATGGCACGTTCAACAACAGAGGCCGGACGATCAATAACGCGGCGTGTGATTTCTTTCGTCACGGCTGGAACCGCACGTTCAACTGTGCGGGCTGGCTGAACGATCCGGCGACGTGTTTCCTGACGGGTAACCGCTGGGATGCCACGTTCGACGGCGCGGGCCGGCGCATCAATGACACGACGTGTCACGTTGCGCGTGATCGCCGGGATTGGACGCTCGACCATACGGGCCGGCGTCCGAACGATGTTCGTTGAAATTTCGCGCGTGACGGCCGGGACGGCACGTTCAACAATACGAGACTGTTCGATCAGACGTTGGATCTGGACCGTGCTGACCTGTTGCGAGTAATCGCCATTGCCACCTGCACCACCGGCACCGGGATCAATTTCGACAACACGCGCTGGCGTGACCAGACGACGGACTTCGACGTTTTCATAGACCGCAGGGATCGTGATTTCGCGTGTGGAGGCGGCGCTATCCACGACACGTTTTGTCACTTCACGCGTAACCGCAGGAACGACGCGCTCAATGGCGCGGGCGGGTTGAACCAAAATCGTCTTGGTAATGGCCTTATATTTAGCAGGGACCAACACGCGGCAGAGGATTTCGCCCGTCTGCGTTACGATTGTTTGCGTTGATTCGACGACTTGCTCAGACACACCGTTAAACACAGTGAACTGACCGCGTGTGTTGGTGTTGACGCGGCCTGTTGCGCCCAATTGAGCGGCATTCAGGGCTTGTGTGCCAGGTTTCCACTCTTCACGCGCGGGCTCAATGATGACCTGCTCTGTGCGAGTTTCATAGACGGCCGGGATGACTTCGATTTCGACACGCTGTGGTGAGATAACAATTGTCTCTGTCACAGTGCGGTAAGTCGATGGCATCACTTCGATACGGGTCGCTGCGTCTTGCATCAGAACGCGTTCAGTTACAGTTTCGAACTGAGCCGGGATCACGCGGAGCAATGAGGCGCCATCGCGAGAAACGTAAGTCTCGTTGATGGTTTCATACTCGGCAGCAACGGCGATATACTCAACCGTAGCCGGCTGAACGACGACCGTTTCAGTGACGGTTTCGAATTGAGCGGGAATTGCCACCAATTCGGTGGTCGCGTCTTGAACAACGACAGTTTCTGTAACTTCCCGGAACGAGGCGGGTTGAGCGATAAGCTCTGACGTCGCTTCTTGAACAACGATGGTCTCGGAGAAGTCTTCGAAGACAGCGGGAACACTGATAAATTCAACGCTCGCATCTTGAACAACAACAGTTTCTGTCACGTTACGGAATGTCGCCGGTGTTGCGACCAGCTCTGTCGAGGCAGGTTTGAGAACAATTGTTTCGGTCACAGCTTCAAATTCAGCCGGGATCGACACAAACTCTGTCGATGCGTCTTGGACGACGACAGTTTCTGTCACGGTATCGAATTCAGCGGGTACAACGACCAGTTCAGTTGAGGACGGTTGGACGACAACTGTTTCTTGATACGTTTCGAACTGTGCAGGAACAGATTGGAACTCAACAGACGCGGCTTGGACGACAACCGTTTCTGTTACCGTCTCGAACACAGCGTCTACGTTGATAAGTTCAACGGAGGCATCTTGAATGACGACAGTTTCTGTCACGGTCTCAAAGCGAGCCGGCGTAACAACAAGTTCGCTGGACGCGTCCTGAACGACAACGGTTTCCGTGATTTCGCGGAAGGTTGCAGGCTGTGTCACGAGCTCGCTCGACGCGTCTTGGACGACAACCTGATACTCTTCGGTGACGAATTCAGCTGGAACCGTTTGGAAAGCGACGGAGGCAGGCTGAATAACGACTGTTTCTGTCACAGTTTCAAAGGCTGCTGGGATCGTAACGAGCTCAGTCGACGCTTCTTGAACAACGACAGTATAATCTTGATTAGTAAAGGTCGCTGGGAATGTGTCGAATTTCACTGTTGCAGGCTGCACGACGACAGTCTCTGTGACTGTTTCGAACACCGGGGCAATTGCTACGAGCTCAGTTGAGGCGTTTTGAACAACAAAAGTTTCCTGAACCGTCTCGAAAACGGCAGGGGTCGTGACATATTCAACGCCAGCCGGTTGCACGACAACGGTCTCAGTGACGGTTTCGAAGACGGCCGGGACGGTGATCAGCTCAGCTGACGCGTCTTGAACAACTACGGTGACTTGCTGCTCTTCATAGGCGGCCGGAATGGTTTCAAAGACTGTAGACGCCGGTTGAACAACCACAGTTTCTGCGACGGTTTCAAACACGGGCGGAACTGCGATGAGTTCAGACGAGGCGTCTTGAACAATGATGGTTTCCTGAACTGTTTCGAACGACGCTGGAACGCTCACATATTGGACGGTTGCAGGTTGAATGATGACTGTTTCGGTGACGGTTTCGAATTGCGCTGGAATGGACACAAATTCAGCCGACGCTTCTTGCACGACGAGGGTTTCGGTCACGGATTCGAATTGCGCCGGAACAGCCGTATATTCGACACCCGCAGGTTGAATAATAACTGTTTCAGCGACTGTCTCAAAGACAGGCGCAATGGCAATCAATTCACTCGACGCTTCCTGAACGACGATCGTTTCTGTGACGTCGTTGAAGACAGCGGCTGTACCGACGTATTCGACGGTCGCGGGCTGAACGACAACAGTTTCTGTGACAGTTTCGAATTGTGCGGGAATAGTGACAAGTTCAGTCGCAGCTTCCTGTACAACGATTGTTTCAGACACAGTATCGAATTGCGCTGGGATCGAATCATATTCGACGCTGGCAGGTTGAACGATAACCGTTTCAGTGACCGCTTCGAAAACGGCCGGAACGGCGACGAGTTCGTTTGAGGCTTCCTGAATGACCACTGTTTGTGTGTAGTCTTCGAATTGCGCAGGAACGGCAGCATATTCGACGGTCGCGGGTTGAACCACGACTGTTTCAGTGACTGTTTCAAAAACAGGGGCCGTGGCAACCAATTGGGTCGCTGCGGCGCGTGTTACGATCGTTTCGGTGACATCTTCAAAGACAGCCGGGACGCTGACCAGTTCAACACTGGCGTCCTGAACAATAATCGTCTCCGTGACGGCTTCAAACGCCGCTGGGATGATAACGAGTTCGCTGGATGCTTCTTGCAAAACGATCGTTTGTGTGACGTCTTCGAAGACAGCCGGAACAGACACATACTCGAGTGTCGCGGGTTGCAAGACGACTGTTTCTGTTACGCTCTCGAATACGGCTGGAGTCGTGACCAACTGACTGAACGCGGGTGTTACAACCAATGTTTCGTTGACAGTCGCAAAGACGGGAGCTGTTGAGATAAGCTCAACAGTTTGGTCCTGAACGACAACGTTTTCGGTGACGGTTTCAAAAACGGCCGGGGTGATGAGAAGCTCTGATGAGGCTTCTTGAACCGTGATCGTTGCTGAACGCTCTTCAAAAACCGCCGGAACCGTCTGATATTCGACAGTTGCAGGCTGAATAACGACTGTCTCGGTGACATCATTATAGGCTGCCGGTGTGATGATCAGGCGATTTGCAGCGTCCTGAACGACGACGTTTTCAGTAACCGTTTCGAAGACAGGCGGAATTGATACAAATTCAGTCGATGCAGCCTTGACGATAACATTGTCCGTGAAGTCTTCAAAAACAGCCGGGGTTGTTACGTATTCAACTGTTTCAGGACGAACCAGAATAGTCTCAGTGCGTGTCTCGTAAACTGGGGGGATTGTCACGAGCTGCGTAGAGGCTTCTTGAATGACAACGGTCTCAGTCACATTACGGAAGGTGGGGGACGCGGACACGACTGTGCCGCCCGTTCCGTTAGCGAAGCTATTGACCGCATTGGCGACGATGACGCGCCCATCCGTTGCGACGATGGCGCCGCGATTATTGATTGTACCGATGACACTGCCTGATGCGTCGCGAACACCAAAGCCGGAATCGATACCGAAGGTGTTGCCGCCAATGGTCAGTCGTGTCGCCACGCCATTTGCAAGGCCGATGTAAGTGACAGGGTCGACAGCGCCCGCGAGGATCAACGATCCGTTAGCGGCGACCAGGTCGCCATTCGCATTGACGGAACCAATCCGGTTGCCACTTGCGTCGATAATGTTGCGGCCGGCATCGATTGTATAAGTGACGCCACTAAAGATGATCTGGATGCGGCCAACGCCAGGAACCAGAACAGCGCCCGTGCCAGAACCGACCGGGACGATTTGGAAACTTTCTTCCTGAACAAGAACGCGTTCTGTGCCTGTTTCAATAACAGGGGGGATCGTGCGAATTTCGAACGACTCTTCACGAAGAACAACTTGTTCTGTTGAGATCTCATATTGAGCGGGAACGATGACCCGGGCGAAGCATTCGCCGGGCAATGGATTACCCGGAGGCAAATCCTGCGCAACGGAGGGTGCGGCAAGAACAGCAACGCTGGCTGCCATCAGTAAAGTGCGTTTCATATATAAGACCCCCAAGTCTTCAGTAAGATATTCTGCTGAGGCGCAGTTAGTCAGACGCTTACCCAAACCTCAGAAAGATGGCTAGGCGTTAATACAACGATAGCAAACCTTTCAGCTTCAGTTCAAGAAATGACCGTCGTGAGGAGAAGTTTATGTAATTCGATCCCCTAAGGAGCGTTTCACAACGATGTTTCTATCCGAAATTATGGAATACTATCAAAGGCTACGCGTTAGTGGCGAATACGTTGCAATTTGTTGACCGAAATGGATTATAACGTGTAAATATGGCGTTTTTACTGCGTTTCACGGCGTTACAGACTTGATTCCACGTGGAACTTTTCTGGCCCTTATTAACTTTTCTGGCCCTTATTAAGGTCCCACCTCATTTTACGCGGCTTTGTGTGCTCGACACTCAATCTATTCCCCTCAGAGTAGAGTTTTTGAGGGTTTAGTCGCGTTTTGCGTGATTAAGAACCCGAATAAGTGCAGACATGTTCGCTCCGTCGAAAGAGGCGTTCTCGGCATGAGGCGAGAATCAATTACCTTAACCCTTCTATTAAACGCCATGACAATCGTCCTTGTGGGACGGTCAGATGTTGCGCCATTGCACCCCCTCGACAGCGTGAATGTCGATGTTTGAAGGTAGTGATATGATACGATCCGGTTTTGCGGCAGCACTCCTCGTAACGACGGCGGCGCTTATATCTTGCGCACCCGCGTCACCGCAGACCGAAGGCGAAATCAAAGTTGCGCTGCCGGCGGTTGAGAGTGTCGATTTCATTCATCAAGCTAGCGACCTCGCGATGGATGAAGACATTCTATATGGCCGGTTCCCGAACGGATTACGCTATGCCGTCATGAGTAATGATACGCCGTCCAAAACAGCGACATTACTTATGCGGATTGATGCAGGCTCATTGGATGAAACGGACGCGACGCGGGGCCTCGCGCATTTTCTCGAACACATGGCGTTTAATGGGTCTGATGCGATCCCCGAAGGGGAGATGATAAAACGGTTGGAACGGCTCGGTTTGGCTTTTGGGCCTGACACGAATGCCTCTACCGGATTTGATCAAACAAGCTATCAGCTAGAATTGCCTGACGTGACGGATGACCTGCTTTCCGAAGCGCTCTCGATTTTTCGCGAAACCGCGCAGCGCCTGACGCTTTCGCCGGATGCGATTGAGCGTGAACGTGGAATCATTCTGGCCGAGAAACGAGCACGCAATAGTCCCGCGTTCCGCGCCCAAATTGCTTCGTTAAAATTCCAGACTGAAGGTTCGGGACTGGTCGAGAGCCTGCCGATTGGAACAGTCGAGACCATCGGGTCAGTGACGCCAGAGCAGTTTCGAACGTTCTATGATGCGCAATATCGTCCAGAAGACGCGTTCATCGTTCTTGTTGGGGATCGGCCGACAGAACAACTGGCACATTTGATCGAAACCGAATTTGCGGATTGGACGAATGATACGGCACCGGTGGGCGACGCAACACTGCCGCCGATTCGCTTTGATGAGCCGCGGTTTGGCGCCTTTTTCGATCCTGAAGTGATAAGTTCGATTTCACTCTCGACGATCAGCGAAATCGCACCCGAATTAGAACGGCGCGACACTGAAGCCAACCGGGCGGCAGGTCTGCCCCTCTATTTTGCTAACGCAATGCTAAATCGTCGATTCGCCAAAAAGGTGCGCGCGGGGGAAGCGAATTACACAGGAGCCGGGACCGGCGTCAGTGATTTTTTCGAGTCTGCTGAAATCGCAAGCCTGAGCGTATCTGGTGAGCCGGATAAGTTGCGTAACGGCTTTATCGAAGCCGAACGAATTTTGCGCCAAGCGATTGAGCATGGATTCTCACAATCTGAGCTCGACGAGCAAATCGCCAATGCCCGAAAAGGCTGGGAAGTGGCCGTGCAAACGGCCCCGACACGCCGAACATCGTCATTGGCCCGCCAGATTTTAGGGCGTTTTTCAGAGGAGCAGGTGATGACCTCCGCTGCAAGTTCACTGGCCCGATTTGAAACGAGCGTTTCCGCGTTGACGGTTGAGGATGTCCATAACGCATTGCGCGAGGCTTGGAACAATTTGGACACGGCTCCGCAATTATATTTGCAAGGCGATAATGTCATTGAAGACCCTGAAGCTTGGCTCCAAGCGCTGTTGACCGAAGCGCGGTCTATCTCACTTCCAGCCGATATTCAAACCGATGCCGGAACCTTTGCCTATACCGATTGGGGGCCAGCCGGGCAGATCGCAGAGACGTCGACGATTGAGGATATTGGCATCACGACCGTCAGGTTTGAAAACGGTGTGCGTTTGAACATGAAAACAACGCCCTATGAGGAAGACGTCATCCGTATTCGCGTGCGGACAGGATCAGGTTCTGCTTTCTATCCGCAGGATGAGCCCGCTTTTGGTATGCAGCTTGGATCTGTTTTGGGCGCATCCGCTGTGGGCGCCCATACGGCGGATCAACTCTCGACCTTGACGGCAGGCAAAACCGTCGGTGTCGGTCGCGGATTTGGCATGCGAAGCATGACCCTGTCCGGCGCAACCGTTCCCGGTGATTTGGACATGCAGTTGCAATTGATGACGGCCTATCTGACGGATCCGGCTTATCGGCCCGAGACTTTGACATCCTATGAAAGCCAAATTCGATCTTTCTGGTCAAAGCTTGATTCAACACCGGGCGGCGCGGCGAGTTTGAAAGTCCCGTCTCTGCTGAGCTCTAATCATTGGTCTGATGCGCATCCGACAGAGACACAGGCGTTGAATGTCGATCTTGACGCTTTGTCCGCTTGGTATGACGCCAATGTTCGCGGCGGTCCTTTAGAAATTGGCGTGGTGGGTGATTTTGACGAGGCCCGTGTGATCGATCTCGTATCGCGCACCTTCGGAACACTTCAGAATGTTGACGGTGAGGCCAAGGTTCTGCCGCAAACCGCGATCAACCCCGTGTTCCCCGAGGGACGTTTGCGTCCGTACCGTATCACCCATGCAGGAGAACCGGATACGGCTCTTTTACGCCTCTACTGGCCCGTCAAAGATCATAAGGAGACCTTGATGGACAGGCGTCTGAATGTCTTAGCGCAAGTTTTGAAGTTGGAATTAAATGAGGTTCTGCGAGAAGAGGAGGGGGCGACCTACTCGCCATCGGCCTTTACGTCATTGCCAGACACGACCCCGAACTGGGGTTATGTCGGCGTCAGCATTGAAGCGTCACCCGAAGAGCTAGATCGTCTGACGGGGGTCATTGAGACTGTTACCGCCAAGTTAGCCACACAGGGCGTTGTGCCGGATACATTTGACCGCGCGATGAAACCCACGCTTGAAAATTTAGAAACGAGCTTGGAGAGCAATAACTACTGGCTTGGTGTGATTGATGAGGCACAAGGCAGAGCCGAGACGCTTGATCGACACCGGACGCGCGATGCCGCCTATCAAGCCATGACCGTTGACGATATTTCTGTTGTCGCGGCCGGCGTTTTCAATCCTGACGCCGTTATTCGTGTTTACGTCTTACCGGAAAAATAGAGAGGTGTTGCGGCCATCCGCCCTCCCGGCGAGACGGCTGTTACATGGCTAGCTCAAACAGGCGTTAAGTATGCTGTAAGCATGATCGTTGAGCCTGATTTAAACCTATAGGCGCTAAAAGGACCGGGAGAGAACAGACAAGATGATAATCAAGCGGAGCACAGACGTGCCTCGACTGGGTCAGCATGGCGTCCGCAGGAGGTCTCAATGTTAAGCCGTTTTGTTAGCAATATTGGTTCATCTATTCGTCAGAATGAGAGCGGCAATGTCGCCATTATGACCGCTGTGGCGATGTTAATGATCGTTGGCGCAACGGCCTTATCGCTCGATATTTCTAAAGGGGTGAATACCAAATCCCGGTTGGCGGATGCGACTGACGCTTTGTCAATCGTCTTGGCTAAGTCTCGAGTTCAAAACCAAGCTGAAATGCGACAGATCGCGCAAGAGTTTCTCGACACAAATTATCCAGACTTATCCGGCGAAAAGGTCGAAATTCTGTCCCTGTCGTGGGACGGTGATGCTGTGACCGTCAAACTATCTGATGTTTCCGACAATAGTTTTGGGTCGTTCCTTGGCCGCGAAAAACTAGATGTGTCGGTCGAGTCGACAGCCGTGTATTCCCGTAAACTCATGGATATTGCGCTTGTGCTGGATTCAACGGGGTCAATGAGTGGATCAAAAATGTCCACTCTCAAATCTGCAGCCACAGATATGATTGATATCATTGATGAATATAGTGACACGAACGTCCGCATGTCCGTTGTCCCATTTTCTGACTATGTGAATGTTGGTGTCTCGCAACGGACGGCGTCATGGTCGGACGTGTTGCCGGATCGGTCTTATCGTGCGGCAAGCTCAGGTCGGCCTGCTGTCGCCGAAAGAAAATGGTTAGGCTGTGTCGGGTCCCGAAATGGGCAGGATCATATGCGTGTGGCCTACAATGGCCGAAAAATTCCGGCCTTATATAAAAACCAAGTCACCTGTGGGTCAGAACTGCTGCCTCTGACGACGAATTTTAACGCGGTTAAGACAACGATCAACGGCCTTGTTGCGTCTGGGTGGACGTACATGCCCTCAGGCATACTCTGGGGCTGGCGGACTTTGGATGACAACGCGCCCTTTTCGCATTTTACGGCCGATAAAACCCAAAAAGTTATGATCCTGATGACGGACGGTGAAAATACACGAGCCAAAAAAGGCATTATGCATAACCAAGCGGGACAAAATTATAAAGCGGACCAGATGACACGCGACCTTTGCGAGGCTGTGAAGGACGAAAACATAATGATTTATACGATCGCTTATGAAGTCAATGACACGTCGACGCGGAGTCTTTTGGAAAATTGTGCGACAATCAAAGCGAATTATTACAACGCCCGTAACGCCGGACAACTTAGAAAAGCGTTCGAAGATATTGCGAACACGCTGAATGATGTTCGGATCAGCTCCTGAGTTTGACTTCGTTTTGAGCGGTGAACGCTTAACGATCTAAAACCGATGTTTCGAGCCGTGATTGGTATCTTTGAAAACTGCGTATCAGGACAATCGAAATACTTTAACGCCAAAAACGCGTCTGAGCACAATGACGCATTCAAAGCGATCGCTGCTTTGCTCAATGATTTACGGATTAGCGCCTAACCATAGGTTAGGCGCTAATAGCGTTCGGTCTTAGCGGTTGACGCTGATCAGTTGCATGTTGAAGACGAGGGTGCCAGTCGGACGCCCGCCTGCACCGCTATTGCCGTAAGCGAGATCTGCGGGAATATAGAGCGTGCGCGCTTCACAGACGGCCATGTCAGCCAAGCTCTGGTTCCAGCCGGGAATAAACCCGTTTGACTTATGGGTCATCGGAGACCCTTTCACATAGCTACTGTCGAACACTTCACCATTGGGGAAATAGCCGTGATAATTAGCGGTGATGGACTCGCCAGCGTCTGGTTTTACGCCATTTTTGATGCCCGCTTGAATGACTTTATACTGGAGCCCTGAATCCGTTTGCTCAACATCATCGCGCGCTGCGTTCTGAATGTGCCAATCCGCAAAATCCTCAGTGTCCGGTAGGGATTCGTCAGGATAGGCGTCGAGGCCAACAATCATTGCGTCGGGACAGACGGTGACGGCATTCATGGCGGCAGCATCGCCATTGGCCTCCATATCATCTGACGCAGGGGCACAAGCTGCCAGCAAGGCAGCAAGAGAGGCGGTAGCAAGAATACGTGTCATAGAATCTCCAAAGAGGTAAACGTGTCTGAAAGGGTTAAACGGTTTGCTAGCGGGCAAGTTCCCGCATCGCGTTTTCAAGTCCGGTGAGAGTCATGGGGAACATACGTTCCGCGCCGATAATTTGTTGGATCATTTGCGTGGACTGGCTGAATTCCCAGTATTTTTCTTGGGTCGGGTTGATCCAAATGAGGTGCGGATAAATATCGGCGATACGTTGCAACCAAACAGCGCCTGACTCCTCGTTCCAATGTTCAACAGAGCCACCGCGCATCGCGACTTCATAAGGGCTCATTGCGGCATCGCCGATAATGACAACACGGTGGTCACTCGGAAATTTATGTAGAATGTCCCACGTCGGGGTCACTTCGGACATGCGACGGCGATTGTCCTTCCAGACTTGTTCATACAGGCAATTGTGGAAGTAAAAATATTCCAGCCGCTTGAACTCGCTCTTGGCGGCACTGAACAGGTCTTCGGCCTGTTTGACATGCGCGTCCATGGATCCGCCTATATCGAAAAAAGCGAGGACTTTAACGGCGTTGCGGCGCTCTGGGCGCATGCGAATGTCAAGCCAGCCTTGTTTGGCGGTGCCATCGATTGTCCCATTAAGATCAAATTCTTCGGCAGCGCCTTCGCGCGCGAATTTCCGCAGGCGACGGAGCGCGATTTTAATATTGCGTGTGCCGATTTCACGGTCGCCGTCGAGGTTTTTAAACTGACGTTTATCCCAGACTTTGACCGCTTTACCGTGGCGACCGTCTTTCTGGCCGATCCGCACACCTTCGGGGTTATAGCCATAGGCCCCAAAGGGGGATTTGCCTGCGGTGCCGATATTTTTATTGCCGCCCTCGTGACGTTTTTCTTGATTTTCAAGCCGCTCCTTGAGCGCTTCCATGATCTTATCCAGATCACCGAGGGCTTCGATCTCTGCCATTTCTTCGGGCGAGAGATGAAGTTCCGCCATCTTCTTAAGCCAATCGTCGGGAATCGAATGTTCATCTTGGCCGAAAATATCGCCAAGATAATCAACGCCGCGAAACACATGGCCGAAGACCTGATCAAATTTGTCGATATCGCGCTCATCTTTCACCAACGCTGTACGCGACAGATAATAAAACCCATCCATACTGTCCTCCGGCACGCCCTTATCCAGCCCTTCCAACAGGGTTAGATATTCACGGATAGACACTGGCACAGAGGCGCGGCGTAGCTCGCTAAAAAAATGGTGGAACATTAACGAGGCCTAACGGGGCGTTCTTTGGCCCATTCCGGATGGGGGTTGGCAGGACGATCCACAGCCCGCCCAGAATATTTAAACACGACGAACTCCATTGGACCCTCGTTTGCGGCGCGAATACCATGATAGTCCCATGCCCGCGCAAAAAGAATATCGCCCGGATTGGCGGGCGTACTGATGCCGTTCAGTGTCCATATGCCTCGACCCCGTGTCACCATTAAATACTCCTCATCGGCATGGCGATGAGGAGGGTGGGTTTGCTGTCCCGCGTCTATTTTTGCGACCCCGACAAGCACAGGAGAGAGAGCATGCGTGTCTTCCGCAAAGTAGCTGTAGAACGTTCCCCAATCAGCCTGATCCACACTGGCTTGCGCTTCGCTCATAATTGCCGACGCCGGAGCGAGGTTCGTCGCATCGGTCATATCGGATGGGGCCGTGGCGCAGGCTGTCATGGCCAGTCCGAAGATCGCATAGGCTATAGGCCTCATGGACGGCATTCGCCGCGATAGGCGGCCGAGACGCCGGACCCATTCGCATTACACTCGTTGCCATACGTCCGGCCATCACATCCGCATACGGGCGCATATTCCTGTGTGCAGATTTGCGGGATTGGGCGACAAACGCCGGTTTGATCAGCGGCACCACATTGCGCCTCGACGGTGCGATAACAGAATTCGCCTTGAACGCCGCAGGTTGAGCCCGTCATACCGCCACAAATCCGATCGCCCGGTTGAGTCGCGGGCGGTTGCGGCAGGGGCGTGTAATCCACGGGAGGATAGGTTGGTTGGGTCGGATAGGTCACGGGACCTTGGTCATGACCCTGATGGGGGCCGTGATCATGATAGGGCGGGGCCTGAGTGCAGGAGACAAGCAAAACCGCAAAACCAATTAAAAATAAACGCATCATCCCGTCCTCACTTCAGTTTCAATTAACGCGGCCGCTTCGGGGTCAAGGCGAAGCGCCATGGCAAGGCGGTCGAGATAATCCCGTTCTGGCCCATTGGTGCCGTCTGCGATACGGCAGCTGACGGCGTAGATTTCGGCACCACATTGATCCGAAGTTGCCAGCGCCGCAATGTCCGCAGGCTGGTCTGGATCAGCGAGGAACTGGGCTAGTTGGTCAAGGTCAGCGTTGGGGTAGGCCTCAATCAGGGCGCGTTCCTCCTCATCAATCACGCCGTCGGCTTTTGCCGCGGCAATCATCGCGCGAAGCAACATCGTGGCCCGTCGGTCGGACGTTTTGCCCGTCAGCAAATTGATCGCATCTTTGAAATCTGTCGGCATCGCGCCGCGTTTGTGGCCTTTATACGCCACAGCGCCGAGGGCGGCGAGACCGCCTAGTGTCGCCAATTTACGGGTTGAGCGTGAGCTTAGTAACAACGCCAGTCCGCCAGCTATGCCGGCATATTTTGCTTGCTGTCGAATTTGGTCCCGGCTGGCGGCGCTATCGTCCATGCCCAGCGTGTCGATGAGGAAATTCTCCCCACGTTCCCCCAGTTCACGCGCCTGTTTTGTCAAATTCCCGGATCGACCTGTTAGGTTGAACCCACCCCCGAGAAGCTGTGCGAGCAAATCTTGTGGAGAGTTCATTGAAGGTTTGGGCGTGTTTGTCATCGGTGACTCCTCATATCATGCATATGCTCTTCGTCCTCTTGGATCAAATGCAACCTTGCCGCTGAGGGCGTTTCGCGCAAAACAAAGCGCATGAAGAAAATCCTCCTGTCGCTTGTTGCGCTCATTGTTATCGTGCTGATTGGCACGTCAATCTATCTATGGACTCCAGACGGTCGAGATTTTGACCCGGATGCCGCGAGAGAGGCCGCCGCGCAATATGACGCCCGGATCCTGCGGGACGAATACGGCGTCGCGCACGTATTCGGTAAAACGGATGCGGACGCGCATTTTGGCTTCGCCTACGCCCATGCCGAAGACGCGTGGGAGGTCATGGAAGAAACAATCATGGCGGGCCGTGGGGTCGCCAGCCAGTATCGCGGTAAAGCGGATGCGCCGGGTGACTATCTTTATGATCTATTCCGGGTCGAGCAGTCTGTGGCCGCAGGCGGCCTTGGTGTTCCCGATGACGTACGCGCGATCATGCAAGCCTATGTGGCGGGCGTGAATTTGTTCGCAGCGGAAAACCCGGGCCGGGTCACGCCGGGGCTTCTGCCATTGACTGAAGACGATGTTAATTCCGCCGTGATGTGGCTGACACCGTTTTTCTATCGCTTGGATGGCTATCTGGAACCGCTGTTTAGTGAAACAGACGCGCCGCAAGTCTCGCCTTGGGCACAGACGTCGAGCCTCAATCTTGAAGAGGTTGTGCGAGGATCAAATGGGTTTGCCGTCGCACCATCCCGGAGTGACGATGGCCATACGCGCTTGATCGTCAATTCTCACCAGCCCATGAATGGCCGCTACGCTTGGTATGAGGTTCACCTCGTTAGCGAAGAGGGGCTCAATATTATGGGCGGAACATTCCCTGGAACGCCAGTTGTGCCGCAAGGGATTACGCCAAACACAGCTTGGACCCATACCGTTAACCAACCTGACTTGGTCGATATCTATAAACTGGACGTTGATGATGAAGACGACCCGCAAACCTATAAATTGGACGGCGAATGGAAAGCGTTCGATCGGGGTGTATCCGAGTTTCGGGTGAAACTTTGGGGTCCATTCTCACTCCCCGTCAAACGCGATGCGCTTTGGTCCGAGCATGGTCCCGTCATCTCAACGCCGAATGGTCACTTTGCCTTGCGATTTGCCGGTATGGGCGAGACCGCAGCCGTTGAGCAGTGGTTCCGCATGGCGAAGGCACAAAACCTCACGGAATGGCGCGAAGCGCTTAATGTGAACGGCGTTCTTTCGTTTAATATGGTTTATGGCGATCGTGCGGGTAACATCGGCATGATCTACAATGGCCGCATTCCAAACCGGATCGAAGGCCCAGATTGGAAAAGTATTCTACCGGGTGATGATAGCCAACTTATCTGGGACGGTTTCCGCCCTGTGTCTGATTTGCCGCAAATTTGGAATCCGGATTGCGGCTGGTTATTTTCGGCCAACGCTACTCCGTTCATGGTCACGGATCCTCAATGCGATCTCAATCGCGAGGATTACTCAGAGACCTTCGGGATTGAAAAGCGGATCACGAACCGGTCGCGCCGCGCCGTAACGTTGTTCACCCAAGACTCCTCGATCACGCGCGAAGAGTTGCTCCGTTATCGCGCTGACACATTTTACGCGCCTGAGTCCCTGCTGATGCAGTTAGTCGTCGAATTGGTTGGAATGCCAAGCGATGATCCCGCCGTTAAAGCTGCGCAAGATGTGCTGCGCAATTGGGACGGCAATACAGCCCAAGCGTCACGCGGGGCGGCTTTGGCCGTCATCACAGGCGTTCGGACTCTCGGCTATGAATATACGGATGAGGCAGGCGCCTCGCTGGAAATTCTGCTCGCTGTGGCGAATGAACTAGACGCTGAATTCGGCCAAATTGA
Source organism: Algimonas arctica (assembly GCF_014652695.1). GTDB lineage: Bacteria > Pseudomonadota > Alphaproteobacteria > Caulobacterales > Maricaulaceae > Litorimonas > Litorimonas arctica. Next base: position 148,555 of record NZ_BMZH01000004.1, on the reverse strand, counting down.
TCCGGAATGGGGCGCGGTCAACCGCATCGTTCGCGGCGATGAAAACTGGCCACTGGACGGCGCACCGGATGTGCTTCGCGCGATCTATTCCGATAAGGACGGCGTCGCGAATGAGGGGTATCTGAATGCCTTCGCCGGTGACACGCACATTATGGTGGCCGATTGGGGCCCAGACGGCACGCTTCGGGCGGAGAGTATTCTGCAATACGGGTCTGCCACGGTTGACGAAACGTCGCCTCACTATGCCGATCAGGTCGAAATGTTCTCAAAGGGTGAGTATAAAACGCTGCACATGACACTGGATCAAGTGCTTGCGGTCGCGACAGAGGATTACCGTCCCGGCGACGCGCGTCCTTAGGTGATAGCCCTTGAGGCTACCGCCGAGAAGGCGGTCGCTTTGAGGATGGCGGCCGATTGGGCGTGGGTGTACGCTTCTGTGGCGTGGATCGGTTGCTCGGACGCGGCCCGGATTTGACCGGCTCTTGGCGCGGTTTCCAATAGTCGCGGCGGACGCGTTGTCCGAGGCGGGCGAGAAGTTCATAATTGATCGTCCCGGCTTCGCGCGCGCGCTCTTCCATATGGTCCCCGAGAAATTCGACAACGCCGCCAATTTGTACCGGCAAGTGAATGTCGGTCGTATCCAGCGTTGTGACGTCCATTGAGACTCGCCCAACGACAGGAATTGGCTGGTCGTGAATAACGGCGTGCCCTTTATTGCTAAGCGAAACGGGAACGCCGTCCGCATAGCCCGCTCCAACAATTGCGAGGCGCATATCGCGTGCGGCTGTGTGGGTGGCGTCATAGCCGATGTTTTCACCGGCCTTGATATAGCGAACCTGTAATATCGGCGCGAGCAGCTTCACGACGGACTTACCGACTTCTTTGTCAGGGCGATCCGTGGCCTTGCCGCCATAAAGTCCAATGCCCGGACGCACCATCTGGAAATGATAGTTTTTGCCGAGATAGATGCCCGCAGTATTAGCGAGGCTGAGCGGCGTTTCAGGGAGGGCGGCGGACAGTCGCTTGAACGCCAGCAATTGTGCAGCATTCATCGGGTGGTCCGTCATCGACCCGCAGGCTAGGTGGCTCATCACCCAATCGGGTTTGATCGCGCGCCAGAGGTCTTTTTCGTGCGCCAAGGTTTTCACTTCGGCTTCTGATAGACCCAATCTGTTCATGCCCGTATCAATGTGAACGGCCGTATAGGGCGGTTCATTGACCTCGCGGCTGACCTCTGCCCAGTAACGGGCTTGATCGACTGAACTGATGACGGGTTTGAGTTTCGCACCCAATAATGTGCCTTTATCACGCGGTGCAGGCCCGTTGAGCACATAGATGGCGCCGTTCGGACCAATCGCGTCGCGCAATATTTTGCCTTCGCCCGCTGTCGCAACAAAGAAGATGCGGCAGCCTGAGCCATAAAGCGCGCGGCCAATCGACTCGACCCCAAGACCATAGGCGTCAGCTTTGACGGAGGCGGCCACCTTGGCGCGCGGCGTCAGCGCTTTTAGCGCTTCATAATTTGCCTTCACCTGAGCGAGGTCAACGCGCAGGGTTGGTCGGGTCGAATAGGGCGGTAAGGTCATCGCCGCGCGCGTAAAGGCGCAATGGGGCGAATGCAAGGCGAGCGGGCTGTGTTCCGCCTAGAGCTGTGTGGCAATTTTGGCATTGCGCGTAATGGTTTCCCAATCCCGAGCGGCGAGCGAGGCCTTATCAGCGACCCATGATCCACCGACGCAAATGACGCTGGATAGATCAAGATAGCGGCGGACATCATCGCGCCCGATGCCACCCGTTGGCATAAAGCTCAATTGTGGCAGCGGGCCGCCAATCGCTTTTAGCGTGGACACGCCGCCAGCGGCTTCGGCGGGGAAAAACTTCACCGTGTCATAGCCGCGTTCCAGCATCGCGACGGCTTCGCCGACTGTACTGATGCCGGGCACACAGGGAATATGGCTGGCGGAAATGGCGTCCGCGAGTCGCGGGGTTGTTCCGGGCGTGACAATGAAATCCACGCCAATTTGGGTGCAGCGTTCGACTTGCTTCGTGTCGATGACTGTCCCGACACCGAGCAAAATGTCGTGTTTGGCATTTTTGAGAGCCTCGATCACCGCGAAAGCATTCGGTGTTCGCAATGTTAGCTCAATCACATCAATACCGCCGGCCATAAGGGCATCGGCGAGGGGAACCGCGTCATCCGGTGAGTCGAGAGCGACAACGGGAACAACTTGGCATAACTTGAGACGTTGAATGTCCATGAATAACCTCGATCTTCAAATGCTGTTCTAATAGCAATCGGCACGCTGATGCGGGCTAGGGTCACTTGACACCGCTGTCAATGCCGCCAAACGGGTCGAGAAAAGTCGAAATCTGAACGAGGATGGCAATGTGTCATTGTCACGCTATATTGCGCCCAGAGGACATAAAAAGCCTATGAAAACGACCATTACTGACGTGGCTAAACAAGCCGGCGTGTCGATGAAGACCGTCTCTCGTGTCTTAAATAGTGAGCCTAATGTTGCAAAAGCAACGCGTGAGCGGGTATTGGAAGCGGCAGCAGAGCTGCAATACCGTCCCAATCTGGCCGCGCGCGGATTGGCGAGTTCGCGGTCTTATTTGATTGCGTTGCTCTACGATAATCCCAATCCGAACTATATTATCCAAATCCAGCGCGGTGCGATCGAAGCCTGCCGCCGACACGGGTACCATCTTTTGCTAGAGCCTATGACGCGCGAGCAGGCGTCGGGGCCGGACGTTGGTAGCCTTCTGAGCCGCCTAGGTGTGGACGGTGTTATTCTCACGCCCCCGCTTTCTGATTCCATTCCGCTGAGACGTGAGATGGAGGCCCTTGGGTTGCGCTACGTTGCGATTGCGCCCGGTGACGTCGGCACGGTTCCAACTGTGCGCATGGATGACGTTAAGGCGGCAACAGAGATGGTAACTTATCTTATTGAACAAGGTCACCGTGATATCGGGTTCATTATTGGCCACCCCGATCATATCGCCAGTTCAAAACGACAGGACGGGTTTGAGGCGGCGATGAGGACGGCCGGGCTTACGCTGGATGAAAGTCGTATCATTCAGGGCGATTTTAAATTCAGGTCCGGGGTCAAGGCGGCTGAAACCTTGCTAAAAGATAGTGCCAACAGGCCCACAGCCATTTTCGCGTCTAATGACGATATGGCCGCTGGCGTGGTCAGTGTGGCGGGGCGTTTGGGAATTGATGTTCCGAGTGAATTGTCAGTCTGCGGGTTTGATAACACGGCGATCGCGCAAATTATTTGGCCTAAATTGACAACCGTTGCCCAGCCAATTCTGCAAATGGGTCGGAAAGCGGCAGAGGTATTGCTGGATCGATCCCAGAATGACGACCCCGTCGTTCACACACTGGATTTTGAAATTCTTGTGCGGGAATCCACGGGTAAGCCTAAGTAGTGCGTCGTTAGGTGAGTCTCAATTCATTGACAGCGCTGTCACGGTTTAGCATATCGAAGCAATTGCATCGGTCATTTCGATCGATCACGAGTTTACAGATAGAGATGCACCATGACGGAGCGTGATCCCGATGTAACGCAGAAGTCTGACCCTGGCGGGAAATCCGGCTTCGTCCCGGTTGACCCCTTTGAGCTGGTCGTGTTCGGTGCCACAGGGGATTTGGCACGGCGAAAGTTATTGCCATCGCTTTACCACCGTTTCTGTGACGGGCAGATTCCGGAGAATTCTCGTATCATTGGGGCGTCTCGATCAGAGTTGACCCGAGATGAGTTCGTCAAAATGGTGGCGGATGCTTATTATGAATTCGAAGATCACCCGGATTTCAAACCAGATTCCTTTAAACGTTTTACGGAAATGCTCGATTACGTCGCGGTAGACGTCACCAATGACGATGATGGGTGGAACGAATTGGCAAAGAAAATCGGGAAACAGTCTGACCTGATCCGTATTTTCTATTTGGCTATGCCGCCCCGACTTTTCGTCAAGATCGCGCAAGGTCTCGACGATGCAGGTCTCGCGCATGATAAGAGCCGGGTTGTGCTCGAAAAACCTCTCGGGAGGGATTTCGCCACTGCCGACGAGATCAATGAGGGCGTGGGCCGTGTTTTCGATGAAAACCGTATCTACCGAATTGACCATTATCTGGGCAAAGAAACCGTCCAAAATCTGATGGTTTTGCGGTTTGGCAATATCCTGTTGGAGCCACTCTGGAACAGCCGTGCGATCGAACATATTGAGCTGACCGTTGCGGAAAGCCTCGGTGTTGAGGGACGCGGTAGCTATTACGATGGATCGGGTGCGTTGCGCGATATGGTTCAGAACCACCTGTTGCAATTGCTCTGTCTCACAACGATGGAGCCGCCGGCCTCTATCGATGCGGACGACTTGCGGACCGAAAAAATAAAGGTTTTGAGGGCGTTACAGCCTGTTACAGCGCAAAATGTCAAAGAGACAACGGTGCGGGCGCAATATGTTCGGGGCCAAGTCGAGGGTGAGTCGGTAAAGGATTATTTGTCCGACGTTGAGGTTGATGAATCCAAAACGGAGAGTTTCGTCGCGATTCACACAGAAATCAAAAATTGGCGCTGGGCCGGGGTGCCGATCTATATTCGGACGGGCAAGCGCATGGCGAGTAAACGCTCGGAAATTGTCATTCAATTCCGTCCCGTGCCGCATTCTATCTTTCCAGAGACGACCAATATCACGCCAAACAAGCTCGTGATTCGATTGCAGCCGGATGAGGCTGTGAAACTTTGGATGGAAATTAAAGAGCCGGGGGCAGGCGGGCTTCGCCTCAAAACGCTCCCGCTCAACCTCTCCTATGCCGACAATTTCACGGTCCGTTATCCCGATGCCTATGAGCGGCTTTTGATGGATGTTGTCCGCGGTAATCTCTCGCTCTTTATGCGACGGGACGAAGTTGAAGCGGCCTGGCGTTGGGTCGATGGAATTATTGATGCGTGGGAAGAAACGGATCAACGGATTAGTCTCTATCCCGCAGGGTCCGACGGGCCCGATGCGGCCGTTTTCATGCTGGAACAACTCGGCGATCGTTGGTCGGAACACTGATGGCCAGCATGGACATAAGGCTTTTCAAAGACAAATCGGCGCTTGTTGATGCGGCGACGACGCACCTTTCTGCCGTTCTCGATGACGCATTAAAGGCGCGGGGTCGCGCGAGTGCAATGCTGTCAGGGGGCTCTAGTCCGAAACCGATTTATGAGGCGCTGGGCAAGGTACCTTTGGCGTGGAGCGGAGTCGGTATTAGCCTCGTTGACGAACGCTGGGTGCCGCGCGGCTCGGCGGGGTCAAATGCAGACTTTATTCAGGCCTGCTTTGCCGGGACTGAGGCTGAGAACGCTTTTTTCGTCCCCCTTTATAATGGTGATACGTCGCCCGAAACGGGTCTAGCCGCGGCGGAACAAGCCCTCGCGCTGATTGCGCAACCGTTCGATCTCTGTGTGTTGGGTATGGGCATGGATGGCCACACAGCGTCTTGGTTTCCATACAGTGGTGGATTGGTCGCGGCGCTCGATTTGGACAACACAGCGACGCTCGCGGCGATTGATGCGTCAGGCTGCGCCGTCGCAGGCGATCACACGGACCGTATCACCCTGACTTTATCCGCTGTCGCGGCCTCCCGGAACATCATTTTACTTTTACCGAGCGCGGAAAAACTGTCTGTGTTCAAAGCAGCCGCGAAGAAAGACCCGCTAGAAGCGCCCGTAAAGAACCTTCATGCGTTGGGAGATCGATTGACCGTCTATGCCTTGGAGGAACTGAAATGAGCGTCAAAGCTGAGCTACAGGCGGTCACTGACCGCATTATAGAGCGCTCCGCGAAGACGCGGGCAGCCTACATGGCAGCGTGTCAGGCGAATATGCGCCCCGGACCGCGTCGGCGGCGTCTCTCTGAGGGCAATTTAGCTCACGCAGCGGCGGCTTGCCCGGTACTTGAAAAAACTGAGATTTTGGGCGCGAGTTGGCCGAATATAGGCATTGTCACGGCGTATAATGATATGCTGTCCGCGCATCAGCCGTTTGATCGGTTCCCAGAAATTATCAAACATGCAGCGCGCCGGAATGGGGCGACAGCGCAGGTCGCAGGCGGCGTGCCCGCTATGTGTGACGGGGTCACGCAAGGCCAAGACGGGATGGAGCTGTCGTTGTTTTCCCGCGATATTATTGCGCGCGGCACGGCCATCGCGCTGTCCCACGATTGTTTTGATGCGGTGATCCATTTGGGAGTTTGTGACAAAATCGTTCCCGGGCTGCTCATCGCAGCGCTTCGTTACGGCTATTTGCCACATATTTTTGCGCCCGCAGGACCGATGCCATCGGGGATTCCAAATCCAGAAAAAGCGCGTATTCGACAACTTTTTGCGGCGGGTGAAATTGGCCGCGAAGAGCTGTTGAAAGCCGAAGCTGCGAGCTATCACGCACCGGGGACATGCACATTCTACGGTACGGCGAATACCAATCAGATGCTGATGGAAATTATGGGCATGCAATTGCCCGGCAGCTCCTTCATCCATCCCAACACACCACTGCGGGATGCTATGACGGCACAGACTACACGCCGCGCGGTTCAGATCACCAATATGTCTGTCGGACAGGGGGGGGATTTCACCCCGGCCTGTGAGGTGATTGACGAACGCGCCATTGTGAATGGCCTCGTCGGTTTAATGGCGACGGGCGGATCGACGAATTTGACGATCCATCTGTCCGCAATTGCGCGCAGTGCCGGGATTATCATCAATTGGGACGATTACGCGGACATCTCTCATATCGTCCCCCTTATCTGTCGCATTTATCCGAACGGTGTCTCTGACGTGAATCACTTCCATGCGGCGGGCGGCATGAGCTACCTTATTGGTGAATTGATTAGCTCTAACCTGTTGCATGCTGACGTTAAAACTATCGCGGGCGGCGAGGGATTAGTTGAATATACGCGTGAGCCTATCCGCAATAAACATGCGGAAGCCGACACGGTCCTCTACCGTGCAGGCCCCACGGTCAGCCTCGACAAAGAGGTTCTGACCTCTGTTGACGAACCCTTCCGCACCGATGGCGGTCTGGCTGTCCTATCGGGCAATCTGGGTCGCGGTGTAATGAAAGTTTCGGCTGTGAAACAGGAAAACTGGTTCGTTGAAGCACCAGCCATCGTGATCGATGACCAAAATGACCTTATCGCCATGCATAAGGCCGGAGAGTTGGAACGCGACTTTGTGGCGGTTCTGCGTTTCCAAGGTCCCCGCGCCAATGGCATGCCGGAGCTGCATAAGCTGACGCCAGTGCTGGGTTTGCAACAAGATAAGGGATTCCGTGTCGCGCTGGTGACGGACGGCCGTATGTCCGGCGCGTCAGGCAAAGTGCCGGCCGCGATACATCTGCATCCTGAGGCGCTCTTGGGTGGCCCCTTATCGCGCGTCGAGACGGGCGATATTGTCCGGGTTGATCCATCAAATGGCTCAGTGGTGGTCTTAGGCGTCGATTTGGATAGTCGGACACCCGCATTAGGGCCTGTTCGAACCAATCTTTCGACACTGGGAATGAATATGTTTGCCCCGCAAAGGGCCATTGCGACAGATGCTGAGAGCGGTGCCTCAACATTAGGCGAATTGGACGTACCAAAATAAACGGGAGGGGTTAAACCGCTTCCAAAAAGGCCGTTGGCCAAAATGAGGGACACAGTGTGGATCACACATTAGTTGGCGATGTTGGTGGAACCAATGCGCGCTTCGCTCTTGCTGAGCGGACCACGCATGGCACGATCGAATTACACCATTCAAATCGGTATGCGGTAAAGGATTTTTCGCATTTTAACGATGCGGTTGATGCCTATCTCGATAGTATCGACGTCAAGCCAAAGCGCGCAGCCTTTGCTTTCGCAGGGCCTAAATTCGATGATGAAATTCGGATGACCAATGTCGATTGGATCGTGTCGGAAAACAATCTGATGTCGACCTTTGGATTTCAAGAAGCCGTTGTCCTGAACGATTTCGTTGCTATGGCGAATGGCGCAACGGTCATTCCGGATGATGGGTTTCAGACCCTCATTGACGGCAAAGTAAATTACGCCAAACCCGTCGCCGTGATGGGGCCAGGAACAGGTCTCGGCTTATCGTGTATTCTTCCGGGTCGTCCGCTTCGCATTGTACCAACAGAGGGCGGGCACACGGCTTTCTCCCCACAGTCCGAGCTAGAGATAGAGGTCTTGCGCTATTGGGTTAGTCGTATCCCCTATGTCTCCGCCGAAGCGCTTATTTCGGGTCCGGGCTTGTTCCGCCTTTATACGGCGCTTTGTGAGATTCAAGGCGAGGCCCCAATTTGCACAAAGGAAGACGAAATTGTCGCGGCCGGCCAAGCCAATCCAAATTCTGTCGCGCGCCTGTGCGTGAGGACTTTTTGCGACATGCTGGGCACATTTGCGGGCAATGCTTGCGTGACATTGGGCGCGTCGGGCGGTGTAGTTTTAGGCGGAGGTGTATCGCGACATATTGCGCCGTTCATCGCTGAATCAGAGTTTAAGGCACGGTTTCAAGAACGCGGATACGGATCATGGTTTGTCAAAGACGTGCCCGTACGCCTCATCCAAGCGCATTTTGTGGCGCTTTACGGGGCTGCGGCTATGGTCCTGTCGTAGATCGAATTTAGAGTGAGCTGTTTTAGGGATAGATTATGAAACGACTTCTTCCGCTGCTTCTTCTCTCGGCCTGTGTGACAGCGCCCGATCCGAGTTTCCCTACGATTGGATCAATTGACGATATGGCGCGCGGTATTCTACCGGCAAATGCACAAATCGAAGACTTAGGCGGTGAGTTTGCATGGTCCGAAGGCCCCGTTTGGATCGAAGACGGATATCTTCTTTTTACAGACGTGCCGAGCAACGCGATCTGGAAGTTTAGCGATACAGAGGGGTTATCGCTTTGGATGCTGCCGGCAGGATCGAAAGTGAAAGAGGATTTCACATCCTCTCCGGGCGCGAACGGCCTTTACCCCTATGGAGCTGGTAAAATCCTTGTGCCAGATCATGGCAACCGGGCGCTTTATGTTATGGATGTTGAGACACAGGTGAAGACGGTCTTGGTCGATAAATTTGAGGGCAAGCGCCTCAATTCCCCGAATGATGTTGTCGTGCATTCGTCCGGCATGATTTACTTTACCGACCCGCCTTACGGCCTGACAAATCAGGACGATAATCCGGCTAAAGAACTGGACTTTAACGGCGTATTCGCCCTGTCCCCGGACGGCGACCTAAGCGTCATTGATCGCACGCTGACCCGGCCGAACGGGATTGCGCTCTCTCCAGACGGTCGGTCGCTTTACGTCGCGAATTCAGATCCAGATGATTCTAAATTTATGACCTATCCCGTGACAGCGGACGGCGATGTCGGGGCTGGGTCGCTTTTCTTGGATGTCTCAACTGAGCGCGAAAGTGAAGGTTTTGGCAATCCAGACGGAATGGCCGTCGCCACGGACGGCACGATTTTCGCGACGGGACCGGGGGGAGTCTGGGTGATTTCCCCTAAAGGCGATAAACTCGGTCTTATTCGGACTGGGAAACCTGTCGCGAATGTCGCCTTTGGAGATGCGGATCGTAAGATGCTATATATGACGAGCTATGACCGTCTCACGCGCATCCATACGCGAAAGACGGGACTGTAAGTCAGGTGCGCGATTAACTCTTTATCCCGGCGGCGATAAGTGAATCGAGTTTCGGCAAGTTTGCACCAGAGACAAATTCATCGTTTAAGATGAAAAACGGTGTTCCGGTGAGCGCTGGAATGCGGTTGCCGATGGTCAGGTTATCTTGAATTTGGCGCGCAATCGCGGGGTCTTTCATATCACGTTCGAGCTGGTCGACATTCAGGCCTAAATTCTTCCCGATCTCCAACACGCGCGCCTCATTGATGGAGCGCTCACCCATCAGAGCGAAATGCATCTTCTTATATTTGCCTTGCCGCGCAGAGGCGAGGGCGGCGCGCGCAGCCATGTGTGACGTTCCATCAATGCCCGTCAAAACAGGAAGCTCTTTGAAGACGACGCGGACATCATCGGGATATTTCGCAATCGTTTCTTCCATCCACTCGGTCGACCGTTTGCAGAAGCCACAATTATAGTCAAAAAACTCGACGAGTTGAATTTTAGCGTCTTTCGGGCCGATGGAATAATCACGGGGGTCACGGAAAATCTGATCCGAAAGATCGGCAATCGCATCGACAGTTTCTTGTACTTCTTCTTGCTCGCTTTTCTTGTCGAGTTCGATGAGTGCTTCGCGGATAATTTCAGGATTTTCGAGCAAATAGGCGCGAACGATAGCTTCCACGTCAGCCTTTGACATGTCGCCGGGGCCCGCTTGAGCACAGGCCGCAAGACCGAGAATGGAAACCGCAGCTGCGGTTCTAAAGAAAAGTTTCATGGGGAAATCCAAAATAATTTTGACGCGGCAACCCTAGGGGCTGCGTAATTGACTTAAGGTTGGATAGTCGATCCGCTGCGCCAGCGCGATTCCTTTTGGGTGTCTGTCGATGAAGTTATCGTGAACGGCTTTCCGCGGCGCTGATTGCGGCGGCTTTTTTCAAGTTGTGTGTCTGCCACCACGATGATGTCTGACGCCCGACGCCATTGCGGCGTCTCGCGAGGAAGGTCTTTCTGTGCGCGCCCTGCAAATGACCGGGCTGAGTTCAAATCCCCAATGGCATAATACCGCTCGGCCGACGCATATTTCGCCAGCGCATCCTCGTTTTGTTCAGCGTAGGCAAGGGAGAGGAGATACCAGCCATAGGAATAGCGGTCTTCTTGGCGCAGGGCGGATTTCAACAAGTCGATCGCGCGGTTGACTTTGGCTTCGTCGCGCGTCTCGATCAGGGATTGCGCCAAAGCGACTTTAAGCAACATTGCGTCCGGTTTGAGTTCAAGGGCACGTTCAGCTGAGGGTAAGGCTTCTTCACGCTTGCCGGATTCATAGAGAACTTGGGCCTTAAGCTCGTGAAAGTAGGGGTTCTCTGGCTCATCCTCAATCAAAGTATCGAGCACGCGAACGGCGCTGCGAATGTCGCCTGACCGGAAATGCGCCACCGTACGCGCATAGCGCGCGGGCTTAGACATTTCAGTCAAAGGAAATCGATTGAAGACAAGTTGTGGCGCATCCAGAAAGCCGCTCAATTTTGCTTTCATCATCTCATGACGATGCAGATCTTCGGGCGAGTCCGGCGTATCCGTAAAGGGGCTCTCAGCAACCCGTTCACGCAGTTGATCGATACGGTTGGCCGAGAGAGGGTGGGAGCGGAAATATTCATAGCGGCGACTTTGTGACAGCACTTCCTGAGCCCGGAAATTCTCAAAAAAATCGATCAGACCCTGACCGGATTGTCCGGTCGTTTCAAGAAACTGTGCCGCGTATTGATCCGCAGATGATTCGTTGACGCGGGAATAAGCCAAGGCTTCAACTTGGCCGAATTGCGTCGCCCCGCCGAGGATCGCTGCGCCAGCGCCGCCTTCGCCAGCGAGGATAGCGGCAAGCCCAACCCCAGCAGCCAGTAACATCGCCCCGTAAGCCGACCTGTTGCCATAGTCAGAGCGAACAATATGCCCGCCGACAATATGCCCTGCTTCGTGCGCGATGACGCCCTTAAGCTCGTTGGGCGTTTCCGCCCGCATAATCAGGCCGCTATGGAGGAAAATATTCTGTCCGCGCGTCACAAACGCGTTCAATTCCGGGTCGTTGACGATGTAAATATCGACAGAGCTAGGATTGAGACCGCCCGCGCGCAGGAGGGGGGTCGAGAACTCGCGCAAGGTCTCTTCAATTTCAGTATCGCGCAACAGACTTTGCGCTTGGCTCTGGACGACGAGCAACGTGGCAATCGCCAATCCGCTCATCAAGCGGAGCAAAGCCGTTATAAATGTTTGAGCCGCAACCATAAAGGCCTTGTTCACTGCGCTGCGAGGCGGGTCAAGTTACGCGGGGGTCACAATTCAGTGTGACCCCCGTCGATTTATCTTCTGTTCAGGAAACTATTCCTTGCCCATCAGGCGGTCGAGTAGGCCGCGTTTACGCCGAGGTGGTGCTTTACGGCGACGGTCGTCGGCAGACTCCTGCACGGGATTTTCCGCAACAGGCGCTGGCTTGGGCGCCGGAACCTGCTTTGGCTCAGCTTGTGGCGTCGGCGTTGGCGCAGGTTTGCGAGCGGGGGCTTTACGCCGAGCCGCAGGTTTGGCCTCTGCCTTCGGGGCTTCGTCTTGCGTCGCTTTTATAGGCGCGGTTTTAGCCGGTGCCTTTTTCGCGGGCGCTTTACGTTTCGGCGCTGTGCCCGCCTTTGCCGCGTCTGCCGTTTTCTTCGGCGCAGCCCGTTTACGAGCCGGCTTAGGTGCCGCGTCCGCAACGTCGGCCGATTTAGCCGGAGCCTTCGCCTTTGTCGGCGCCTTTGCTTTCGCTGGAGCCTTAGTCGGGGCTTTGGTTGGCGTTTTCGCAGGGGCTTTACGACGGGCCGCAGGTTTCGACGCTGTCGTCCCTTCATCTTTCGATGTCGCGGCAGCTTTCACGGGGGCCTTGCGGCGACGCGTTGGTTTGGCGTCATCCGCTTTTGCCGTGTCCGTCGCCACTTTGTCACGCGCAGGCGCTTTTTTCACAGGAGCTTTTGCCGTCGTTTTAGCGGGCGCTTTGCGACGACGTGCAGGTTTAGCCTCCGCCTCAGTCGTGTCGGTCTCTACGGCTTTGGTAGGTGCCCGACGACGTGTGGGTTTGGCCGTTTCCTCTGACGTCGGCGCATCCTCTTTGGACGTTGCCGCCTTAGCAGGCGCCTTACGACGACCCGCTGCTTTAGGGGCGTCAGTTGGTTTTTCCACATTGCGGGACGGCGCCCGACGACGACGACCCGACTTGGGCGCGTCCTCTTGTGGGGCTTCAGCTGTCGTCACAGCCGTATCAGGCTGAACGTCAGATGTTTCGGACGTGTCCTTAGAGCCATCCCGGGACGGCGCTTTGCGGCGTGAACGGCTACGGCGTTTACGCGGAGCTGGTGTATCGTCTGAAGGGGCATCCGGCGTTTCAGTCTTAGCGGTCTCGGCTTCGTCTGAAGTCGTTTCCGTTTCGGATGTTTTAGACGGGGCACGGCGACGACGACGGCGACGCGGTTTCGCGTCTTCATCAGCCACTGCAGTGTCAGTTGGCTCGGCGTTGTCAGCCGTATCCGCCGTGTCATCAGCGTTATCTGTCTCAGAACCGTCAGAATCTGTTGGACGACGTTTACGATTGCGACCGCCGCGACGACCCCGACGACGGCGAGGTTTGTTCTCATCATCGTCCTCACGGACCTCTGACGTTTGATCCTCAGCCGTGGTTTCGTCGTCTTCGTCCTCATCACTGACATCGGGCTTAGAGGCCGCGCGTTGACGTTGCTGCTCAGAACGAGTCGTCTCTTCGCGAATGTCTTTTTCGATCTGAACGAGCGGATCTTTGCGGCTGTCTTCACGCTTTTCGATGATTTCAATCGTGAAGGATGGACGGATCAAATTGTCATCATGTTCAACAACGGTGAAGACGTCAGCATTTTCGTCGACCTTGGTCAGCAGATCACGTTTCTCATTGAGGAGGTAAAGCGCAACGTCGGGGGGACATTTCAACCGGATTTTCTTGGCTTTGCCGCGAATAGCGAATTCTTCAACCGCGCGGATTGCGGCGAGGGCCGCTGATTCCACAGTCCGTTTGCGGCCTACGCCGCCACAGTGCTGACACGCTGCCGTGCTGCCTTCCAAGAGGGAACGGCGGCGACGCTGTCGGCTGATTTCCATCAGACCGAACTGGCTGATGCGCGATGTCTGGATGCGGGCGCGATCTTGCGTCAGCATATTTTTCATCTTGTTTTCAACCGTGCGGTTGTTGCGGCTCTCATCCATGTCGATGAAGTCAACCACGATTAGCCCGGCGAGATCCCGGAGGCGCATCTGACGCGCCAGCTCTTCCGCAGCTTCAATATTGGTCTTGAGTGCCGTGCGTTCGACATTGCGTTCTTTCGTCGATTTGCCTGAGTTCACATCGACGGAGACAAGCGCTTCTGTCGGATGGATTACAAGGTAACCGCCGGATTTCAGCTGCACAGTCGCGTCAAGGCTGTTCTCGATCTGGCGTTCGACATCATAGCGCAGGTAGAGCGGAATTGGATCATCATACCGTTTCACGAACTTTGCGTGGCTCGGCATCAGCATTTTGATAAAGGCTTTGGCATTCTTGTAAGCGTCTTCGCCTTGGACCAGAACTTCCTCGATATCTTTATTGTAGAGATCGCGGATGGACCGCTTCACGAGGTTGCCCTCTTCATGGATCAATGCAGGCGCGACGGAATTCAACGTTGTATCCCGAATTTCGTCCCACAAACGCGATAGATAGCTATAGTCGCGTGTAATCTCAGCTTTGGTGCGCTTTGCGCCCGCCGTACGGACAATAACGCCCATCCCTTGTGGGACGGACAGCTCGTCCATAATGGCTTTCAACCGTTTGCGATCAGACCCATTGGCGATTTTGCGGGAAATGCCGCCACCGCGGGGTGTGTTGGGCATAAGCACGCAATAGCGTCCGGCGAGCGACATATATGTCGTCATGGCCGCGCCTTTATTGCCGCGCTCTTCTTTGACCGCTTGCACCAGAAGGATCTGGCCACGCTTGATGACTTCTTGGATTTTATAGCGACGGCGGCGCATTTGTTTGCGGCGGTGACTCGCGACTTTGACTTGTTCGTCGGCCACTTCAGCGTCGTTTTCGTCAGAGGTATCATTGACATCTGGGTCAAGATTTACGTCTTCTTCGACATCTTCATCACTATCGGACGCTTCCGCGAGTTCTTCCTCGTCCTGCTTTTGCAGCGCGAGTTTATCCTCGTAGGGGATCTGGTAATAGTCAGGGTGGATTTCAGAAAAGGCGAGGAAGCCGTGGCGATTGCCACCATAGTCGATAAAGGCCGCTTGCAGCGACGGCTCTACGCGTGTGACTTTGGCGAGATAGACATTGCCGCGAAGCTGTCGCTTGTTGCGGCTTTCGAAATCAAGTTCTTCGACTCGGGTTCCGTCGACGATGACGACCCGGGTTTCTTCCGGGTGAGCGGCATCGATTAGCATACGTTTTGTCATGGAGTTCTCCTGCGGCCCGGAGATAAATTTGCGGCGCCTCACCACGGCAGAGCGTGGGGCGTTCTCGCAAAAGGGGGCCAGTTGTAAGGGATGTGAGGGGGGCGCGTGCAGGCAAAACGACCGTTGATCGTTCAAACAGGTTTGTTAGTCTCGCACGACGCATGAATTCTCTCAGATAGGGGATGCAGCGCAATTATTTGTGCTGTCCCATCAGATCCGTCGCCATGCAGGGCGTCTCATATGACACACTGCCGCGACTGGATTGAATGCGTCCTGCCTTAATTCGTGAGTGTGTGCAAAGCATTTGTCAGGTTAAGGCGGTGATGAAAATGTAATGATTGATCACACTGCTTTATAAGGGTTTATTCACCCTGTTGCGAAAAGGTCCCTCGCATGTCGACCCGGGCTCTCATAATCGCGATAATACTCGCCCTTATTGCTCTGCCGGCGATAGCATCAGGTCCACGCTACTTTAAAGATGCTGTCCCTTACCCGCGTATAAAGCCTGCTCCGAGTGCCGGCAAGCCTCTGATCGTGATTGATCCGGGGCATGGTGGAAAGGATCCGGGCGCCGTCGGCCAAAAAGGATTGCTCGAGAAAACGGTCACGACCAGCGCTGCAAAAGAGTTGAAAGCGCTGTTGGAAAGAACGGGCCGGTATGAGGTGCTTCTGACTCGTAGCGGAGACAGCTTTGTCGAACATGACGACCGCGTTCGCATCGCGCGCGAGAAACACGCGGATTTGTTCATTTCCATTCACGCTGATTCCACCAACGGTTCATCAACCCGAGGAGCGTCCGTTTACACGCTGGCCGACCGCGCACGAAATCGCAGTAAACGGATCGTGAATGGCCAAAACTGGATCATGGATGTTGATTTGGCGGAACAAAGCGATTCTGTTGGTGATATCCTCGTTGACCTGGCGCAGCGCAGCACGGAGAGTCAGTCTGAAGCCTTCGCTGATATTTTACTGGAAAACCTTGAAGGAAAAACAAGACTCGTCGGGAATTCTCATCGTCGGGCAGGGTATTACGTTTTATTGGCGCCAGACGTACCCGCCGTCTTGTTAGAACTTGGGTTTCTGTCGAATTCTGAGGACGAAAAACTGCTTAAAACTAAAGCACATCGCACGAAGTTGATGAAGGCCGTTCGCCGTTCTGTTGATGAGTATTTTGTAGGGCCCGGCAGACCTGGCTGAGACCCCTTGACCCGAAAAGCATATCTGGCGCTAAATCGCCCGAATTTGATGCAAAATTAGCACAGCTAGACCTCGACCTTGCCACAATTCCCTATAGATGTATCGGCGTGTCAGACATCGTATCAGAAATTACCGAGACGCCTGAGCCGTCTTCGCCCGCGCCTATAAAGCGCTCACGTCGGGCGCTTTATTTCAAAATTGCCAAATGGGTTGTTCTCACCGGTTTCGTCTTTGGCGTTATCGTTGCGATTGCCCTGACGATTTGGACCATTCGCGCAACCAAAGACCTGCCGAGCGTTCAAGCTCTGTCTGAATATAAGCCCGCCATTATGAGCCGCGTTCATGCGGGTGACGGCAAGCTTATCAGCGAGTTTCGGACTGAGGCACGGGTGTTTGTGCCCATCGTAAGTGTCCCGACACGGCTGCAACAGGCGTTTGTCGCGTCTGAAGACAAGCGCTTTTACACGCATAATGGCTGGGACCCGATTGGGCTGACCCGCGCTGCCTTAACGGCGCCGGGCAAAAAACTCAGCGGACAACGCATTGGCGGCACCTCGACAATCACGCAGCAAGTCGCGAAGAACTTCCTCGTCGGGGACGATTACTCGATGAAACGCAAAGTGCGTGAGATTTTCATCGCGCGCCGGATGGAGAAAGCTTTTGAGAAAGGTGATATTCTAGAGCTTTACTTGAATGACAACTATTTTGGTCGCGGCGCTTATGGTGTGGCCGCGGCGGCGTTGAACCATTTCGGCAAAGAAATGGATGATTTGACGATTGGCGAGATGGCCTATCTCGCGCTCGTGGTCAAAGGGCCCGCCAATTACGAACTCGACAACCCCAAAGAATATGCCGCAGCCCGTTCGCGCCAACAATACGTACTAAATCGTATGGCCGAGGACGGCTACATTACGCAAGTCGAGGCTGATGAGGCCTTCGCCGCGCCACTAGAGTGGACGGACCGGTTGAACGGCGCTGAATATTTGGCCGCGGAATATTTCGTTGAGGAAGCGCGCAAGCAGATTTTCGCTATGTATGGCTCAGAGGAGCTCTATTCGGGTGGTCTCTCGATCCGCACGACGCTTGATACGGATATGCAACTCGCAGGGCGTCGCGCCCTTCGCCGCGGACTTGAAATGCTGGACCGTCGTATGGGCTGGCGCGGACCGCTGGCGACGTTTGAAACGATGGACAGTTGGAACGAACAGCTTGCGGCCTTTGCGGCTCCTAAAGATATTGGTGATTGGCGCGTCGCTGTCGTGCTCGAACGAGATTCGACCACGGCAAAGCTGGGCTTAATTAAAGGCGCCGAAGACAGCGACGTCGCGGAAGAGGTCGACGGTCCTGCCGACACAGACGTTGCGGCTGAACTTGCGACGGAAACGGGTCAACTCGCTTTGGAAGATGTCGCTTGGGCTGGGAAAGCGCTGAATAATGGCGTGCGCGGCGCGCCGCCTAAATCGTTGAACAGCGTAATTTCCGTCGGGGATGTTATTCTCGTTGAGGCGCATACAACTAAAGTTGGAGCCTATAATCTTCGGCAAGTGCCGGACGTCAACGGCGCGTTGATTGCAATGGACCCGCATACGGGGCGTGTGAAAGCGCTGATCGGTGGTTATAGTTTTGAACAAAGCCAATTTAACCGCGTGACCCAAGCCTATCGTCAGCCGGGATCAAGCTTCAAACCGTTTGTTTATGCATCGGCCCTGCTGGAAGGCTTTACACCCGCTTCGCAAGTGCTCGACGCGCCGTTTGTTATCGAGCGGTCGGATTCGGATTGTGAAGTCAATGAGTTGGGCGTGCTTGAGCTTCGCGATACGGGCGAAGATCGGAGTGAAGGCCAGACAACCCAGCCAGCCCTGCGCGATCAATGCGAACGTTTCTATAAACCTGAAAACTATGATGCCGGCCGCTACTATGGCTTGTCGACGCTACGCCTCGGGATTGAGAAATCACGTAATGCGATGACGGTACGATTGGCGAACGATATTGGCATGGCCCCCATCATGCGTACGTCCCGTCGATTTGGTATTTATGATAATCCTCTCCCTGAATTGGCGTGGGCCTTGGGCGCGGGCGAAACCAACTTACTGCGTTTGGCCACGGCCTATTCCATGATGATCAATGGCGGCAAACAAATCGTGCCGAGTATTTTGGACCGGGTGCAAGACGGGCAGGGGAAGACGATTTTCTTGAATGGCGATGTGACATGCCCAGAATGTCAGCAAAAGGATTATACGGGACAAGCACCACCTGTTTTGCCGGATGATCGTGAACAGGTCATTGACCCGATCACGGCCTATCAAGTCACCTATATGATGATTGGCGCGGTCGAAAACGGCACAGGCGCAAAGTTGAGAGCGCTTGGACGGCCTGTCGGTGGCAAGACGGGCACAACCAATGATTCAAAGGATAACTGGTTCATGGCTTTCACGCCGGACCTCGTTGTTGGGGTCTATGTCGGCAAGGATACACCGCAACAAATGGGTTATGAGACGGGTTCATCCTCGGCGGCGCCGATCGTGCTCGATTTCATGACCGAAGTGCTCGAAAATGAACCTATGGTGCCGTTTCGTATCCCAGATGGCTTGACGCTGGCTCCGGTTAATCGCGACACGGGTGAGCCAAGCTTTATCGGCGCGCCGAATGTGATTCTCGAAGCCTTCCGTCCCGGCACAGAGCCAAAGGTCGGGTCGCTGGACAGAACAATCAGGATTGGATCTGGCAGTGATACGTTCGGATCGGGCTTTTTCGGCTCTGGTCCCAAGCGCCTTGATGATACGATTCCACCGGGTTTAGGTGAAGAACCTCCTTTCCCAACCGATGACCCCGTCCTTAATCCACTAGATCTGCCGACAGACACCCCCGTGAAGACCCCTGATCCGGAGCCTGAAGAGGATCTGGATGACGGTCTATACTAGGTCAAAAGGAACCCTCGATGCGCGCTGACGTCGACCAGTTAAAATCCGAAATCGAGCAGTCTGTAGAGCTGCTAAGGAGGCGTCTTTGACTGGGAAACCAGTGAACGTCGCTTAGCGGAATTAAACGCGCTCTCAGAGGCGCCGACTTTTTGGGATAATGCTCAGAAGGCCCAAGTCCTGATGCAGGAACGCGCCAAACTGGAATCCGCTTTCGATGCGATCAATTTCATTACCACCAACCTTTCTGAAAATGTTGAATTGGCAGAATTGGCCGAGATGGACGACGATACGGACCTTTTAGACGCGGCCGCTGCCGCGCTGCGCAAAGTCCAAGCCAAAGCCGCAACCGCAGAACTCGAGGCGCTATTGTCGGGAGAGGCGGACGGCAATGATTGTTTCGTTGAAATCCATCCGGGTGCTGGCGGGACCGAGGCTCAGGATTGGGCCGCGATGATCATGCGGATGTATTCTCGCTGGGCGAATTCACGTGGGATGAAAGTTGACGTTCTCGAATCCTCCGATGGTGACGAAGCCGGCATTAAGTCGGTCACATTGCGCTTTAAAGGGCCCAATGCCTTTGGATGGATGAAGACCGAGTCAGGCGTTCACCGCTTGGTTCGAATCAGTCCCTATGACTCCAGTGCGCGTCGTCACACAAGTTTTGCGAGTGTTTGGGTCTATCCGCAGATTGACGATACGATCGAGATCGAGATCAATGAAAGTGATTGTCGCGTTGATACGTACCGCGCGTCAGGCGCCGGAGGACAGCACATCAATAAGACTGATTCCGCGGTGCGGATTACGCATGAGCCGACGGGCATTGTCGTCCAGTGTCAGAATGATCGCAGCCAGCATAAGAATCGGTCCCAAGCGTGGGATATGCTCCGTGCGAGGCTCTATGAAAAAGAGCTTCAAGAGCGCGAAGAAGCGGCGCAAGCCGAAGCCGATAGTAAGTCGGACATTGGCTGGGGTCATCAGATTCGGTCTTACGTTCTTCAACCTTATCAGATGGTCAAAGACCTACGGACGGGTGTCGAAACGTCAGACACGTCCGGCGTTCTTGACGGTAAGTTGGACGAGTTTATGGCCGCAGCCCTCTCTGCTCGGGTCGGAGATCAGGAAGACAGGGCCTAGTCGGCGCTGTCATAGGTGTGGAGCGCCGCGTCAATATCGGGGCATTCATCCTTGATAAAACTGAGTAAGGCCATTTCGTTTTCATCGTGTTTTCCATCGGTCAGTAAGCGGTCAATCAACCACTTTGCTTCGCGAAGGTCGATCTGTTCAGCGCGCGCAACGTCTCCTGTCTTGAGATTGCTATAACCGCCTGATCCATCTGTACGTTGTTCTTCACGCCGCTGGTCGAATAAGGATTTGAAAGATCCGACAAAACGATTTCCAAAGTTTGCCGCGTCATCATTTAGCCAATTTTCGCGATGAAGGGCTTCTTCTGGCGTGGGTATGGCAGGCGCGCTGATGACCATGAGGTAATTGGCGATGGCATGAACGAAAAGCGTTTGCCAGCTGGGGTGATTGGCTCGACCGGATGTCGCGTCATTCAACCTGAATAGCGCCTCTGCTTCTGTGCGGGTGATCCCAATGCCGCCTTTGCCGGAACCCGCATAAAGCACCTGGCGCAGCAGTTTGACTTCCGCTTCGCCAAGGATGCCAGGGGTCAGCATGGAGCCCGAGACGACACCTCGGCCAGACATTACGGCTGAGAGGACTTGATCAAGGGCAAATTTTTGTAGGGCGTCTGGAACGTGATGGGCTGTCTTGAGGACATTCATCAGCAGCTTTAACTCTGTCTCTGTTTCCACAATGCCGTCGTGACTGATTTTACTGATGAGCCATGCCGCACTGCTGCCAGACACATAATCCTGAGGTGCTTCGCGGTCATCGACATAGGCGGCAAGCACAGATGTGAAGTATGGTCCCCAGTTTTCAGGCTTGTCCGACACGGCGTTCAATTCAAAAAGAGTGTCCGCTTCCGTCAGTGTTACAGTGAGGTCTTGGCCAAAGGCGCGCCGAACTTTGCGCACGTCATTTTCGTCCATCCGCTCATTGCGGTGTATGTCGGCAATGAGTGTCTGCACATCTTTCATGGGGTTTTCTCTTCCTCTTACAATCCAGAGAAATACCCTATCTTACTGAAAGAAGGTCTAACGTTTGACAATTTTATGCGCAACGAGGATGCGTCTCTGAACACTCCGAAAGAGGCGCTCTTTCAAAGGTGGAGAAATCAGAGATGTGAAAGATGCGCCGTTATAACGCTCTCAGAGAGAGGCGTTATGCGGACTTTTGGGTCGCCGCCTTGATCGGGGTCGGAGCCGACGACTTGCGGGTACATTTCCCATCAAAGAAAGCCCCATTGGCAATGATAAGCTTGTCTTGAACCAGATCGGCTTGAACATTCGCGGTTTCAGTGAGGTCGATGCTCATCGCGTCAATCTTACCCGTGACTTTCCCGCGGATTTGAATGATGGCACAGACAATTTTTCCATTGACCACGCCTTGTTCGCCAATCGTCACTTTTCCCGCACTGATATTGCCATCAACGCGACCATCAATTTGAACTTCGCCATCTGTCTTAATGTCGCCTGTAATGATGAGGTCACTACTCAGCAATGAGGGGACTGCGGCAGACCGCGCCTGTGTTGGAGCGATGCTAGAGGTTTTTTTCTGGGAGGACTGAGCGGATGCGGACTGAGACGTGTTGGATGATCTAGTGAACATAACGTCCTGCCTTGAGAAACTTCTTTGGGTCACGTGCGCGACCGTCAAAATGAACTTCGTAGTGCAAGTGAGTCCCTGTGCTACGACCTGTCGACCCCATACCACCCACTTGGTCACCAGCAAGGACTGTTTGACCGCGTTTGACGTTCAATTTCTTCATGTGTGCGTAGCGTGTAATGAAACCATTCCCATGATCAATCTCGACCATATTGCCGTAAGCCCCACCCCAGCCAGCGAATTTAACCGTGCCGGGGCCTGTTGCGACGACAGGCGCCATTGGGCCGCCGATAAAGTCGAGACCGCTGTGATGTGTCGGTCGTTTTGTGAAGGGGTCACGCCGAACACCGAATTTGGACGTTTGGACCGTCTCATTCAGGACCGGATGTCCGAGCGGGAGAGTTCCAACGATTTCGGCAAGGGCCTCGGCTTCATAAAGGCGCGCCTGAATGGCGGTTGTCCGGGGCTGAAATTCGCCTTCAAGTAATGGCGCGTCAGGCCCGTCTAGGGGAATGTAAGGCCCGCCTTGGCCTTGTGTGCCTTGTTCTAGCACTGAGTCGAGATCCATATCCGTTGCGGCAATCAAAGCCCGATTGAAATCGATTTTTTCCAAAAGCTCGGCTTCGGCAGAGAGGAGAATAGCGTTTTGTGTTTGGTCCAACGAAGCCAAGGACCGATCAAAGGGTAAGCCGGTCGCAATATCGTGAGTCGCGATGGAGGCCCGGCGGGCAACTCGGTCGACACTATCTCTGAGGGTCGGGGCCATGAGAATTTCTGCGTTCGCAAATTTTAGCGCGGGTTCGTCGCCCAATATGGCAACGGCTTCGGTGCCGACAATTTCTGAAAGCGCGTTGTGTTTGGCCTCAATGTTCGCGGCCATTGTTTCAAAGCTTAGGCGCTGTTCAGAAAGCAGGAGCTCAACATTTTCAATTTTGGCCTGACTGTCGGCCAACTGGCGTTGGTAATTAGATTCGATCTCGACGATACGCTCGTCAGTGCTGGCAAAAGGCGTCACGCTAAAGGCGAGATTGACGATTGTGAGCAGGCACCAAGCCGCCATAATAACGATAATGGCGACCACGCCGGCCTGAACTCGGGTCGACAAATTGTAATAAGTAACCTCGCCGCCAGAGCGAAGATAGATTTGGCGTTCGGGGAATGTCTGGAGAAGGTGCTTGCGCATATCCCCTATAACGTCAGCAATCATGATTCCCCATCCGGCTTTAGAAGCTTTCATACCTTACACCATAGCCGTGACGTCAACGTAAAGCGCTTTTTCCACTAAGTGTGGTTAACGCGCCTTTAGTTTTAGTCATTATGTGGAAAGGTCTTCATAAAAGCTTAACTTTAACCCCGCTTTATGCCGCGCTGCATGATTGAAGGGCGGTTTGATAGTTCCTTTAAAGTGTTCACGTACCATGCCACGAAAGAGCGTCCGCGAATCTTTTTCGCGGTGCGAGGCGACATGTTGCAACCACAGCATGCCGATCGCGACGTGCCCGACTTCTTCTTCGTAGATAATTTCGAGGATTGCGGCACTCTCGCGGTCCTCGGCTTGGTCTAATTTGACAATCATGCCCGGCGTCACGTCGAGCCCTCTTGCCTCTAAGACGAGAGGGGCGATTGACAGTCGCGCGGCGATGTCAAAATTCGTTTTCATGGCTGCGTCCCAAAGCCCGTTATGCGCCGGGAAATCACCATAGACAAAATCAAGTTCGACTAAACGATCAGAGATCAAACCAAAGTGCCGGGCCTCATCGTCACAGACGGAGGACCAGTCGGCAATAAAGGCGTCGCGCTGACCAGCCAC
Organism: Algimonas arctica; assembly: GCF_014652695.1. GTDB lineage: Bacteria > Pseudomonadota > Alphaproteobacteria > Caulobacterales > Maricaulaceae > Litorimonas > Litorimonas arctica. The sequence continues at coordinate 124,775 of NZ_BMZH01000004.1, read as the reverse complement.
ATCGGGTGCATCAGCAAAACGCGCGATCATATCCGCAGCTAAGTCAATCGCGTTGAGTTCAATGTGCGCGATGGCATGTAACAAAGCGGCGCGTCCTTCGGGGGAGCCGAGCCTGCGGCGTCGCAATTCTCGCGGAGACACCAGCGGTGGTCGTTCGGGACGGGCAGGCCGCTTCGGCGGAGATTCGCAAAACACGGTTGCGCCGCCCAAGACGGCCCGTCGAAATTCACGGGCCTTTTTCGCTTTCTCCCACGGGTTAGATTCTGTCAGAACGCCAAGTGGACTAACCTTAGCCGCCATGATCACGCACAGCTTGAACCACCGTATCTACATGGTTTTTGACCCGAACTTTGGGCCAGACCTGTAAGATTTTGCCGTCAGGTCCGATCAAAAACGTCGATCGGACAATTCCCATATAGGTTTTGCCGTAATTTTTCTTCTCGACCCAAACTCCATAGGCCTCGAGGGCGTGGCCGTCTTCATCGGAGGCTAAGCGGACCCTTAAATCATGTTTGGCGATGAACTTGTCATGTTTGGCCACTGTATCTTTGGATATGCCGATGACGATAGTATTTAACGCGGCGAGATCGTCCTTGGCATCCGTAAATTCCTTCGCTTCGGTGGTGCATCCCGGTGTGTCATCACGAGGGTAAAAATAGAGCACGACATTTTGTCCGCGATGATCGGATAGGGTGATATCGTCACCCCCATCGCCTGGAAGCGTGAAATCAGGCGCCATATCGCCGGCGTTCAGGTCTGACATAATCGGCCTTTCCAACTGAAATTTAAGGTCCTGGATTGCGTCCGTCTCTGGACGCGGTGCCGGGCCTTCGTTAGCGACGGTTCCTATGGCGGATAAGCCGACACCCGACAAGCCAAAGCCCGACGTCGATCGCAAAGCGACGTTTCGTAACAGGTTTACTCCGAGCGCACTGCGGGCGATGGGCCGACGGCTGGGATATCGTCTTTATCGACTGGGCGGAGAGACGGTGTCCGTTGTGACGGCACTCGCAATTGCCGCACTTTTCTTTGCGGGGGGGCTCTTATCCCGACAATCGGCGGATCTAACCGCATTACGTCCCAATTTCGAACACTGGTTTTCGCAAGGATTCGACGGGGCGCGGGCCGAATTGGGCGATCTTGAATTACGCTGGAATCCGTCTGACGATACGATATCCTTCACCGTGACAGATATTGTCGTCTATGATCAAGACGACACGATTATTCAGACATTACCAAAGCTCAAAGGGACTGCGCCAAAGTCCAATGTGCTAGCCCGGCGCACGGCGCTGACGGACATAGAAATCGTAGGCGGCGTCGTGACATGGATGCAGCGCGAAAATGGGGCAGTCGTGGCAGGTTTGGGCACGCCCGAAACGGTGGGACGGTTTGGACCCGTTTATCGCGGCCAAAGTGACGCGCCGCGAACGACTCGGCTAGATTGGCTCAATGACTTTAAATCTGTGACTCTGACAAATAGTCGCGCGCATATTGTGCGTGAAAGCGACGGCCTGGATATGATCCTGGATGTCGAATCGCTGAGTGGCGCGCGCGATGACAAAGCGATAAGTCTCAATGTTGCGGGACGTTTGAGTTCAGAAGATCGAGGCAATGCGGGTGAAATATCGCTCGCTTTAAAAACCGATAATGATTTTGAAACCGTCTTCTTCAGCTTAGAAACGGATGAGCTTGTTCCCAAACATATTGCGCCCCTGCGCGATCGTCTGTCGGTGTTTGGGGCCGTTGATGTACCTCTGAATATGGAATTTGAAGCTGAGTGGGGACGTGATGACGGGGTCCGTTCTGCCTCGCTTGATCTGGATGCCGGAGCCGGGGTCATCCGACTCGCCGGGCAGGACCGTATCTTGAACCGTGGACGTTTCATCGGCGCTTTAAGGGCCGGCGATGAAGAGATGCGGGTTGAGGCCTTGTCCTTGGACGCGGACCGTCTGCGTCTGACGGGGCAGGGTGTCATTCGCGACATTGGTCGTTGGAATGATGGCGATGTTGGCACATCGCCAAAGTTCGATCTCGCCTTAACGCAGAGTTGGTTGGACCTCCGTCCGGTCTTTCAAGGCCCTCTAAATGTCGAAAAGGCCAAGGCTATTGGCGAATTGGATTTGGATGCTCGAACTCTAACACTGGACCAATTGACCGCGCAATTCGAGGGGTTCGCATTGAATACACGCGGTAAAGTTGCGACGGGATCGGACGGTCTAAAACTTGTGCAACTGTCGGGCGGGACTGACACATCTATGACGGCTCCGGATTTGCTGTCGCTATGGCCGGTAAGTGCCGCCGATGGCGCGCGCCGGTGGATTGATCGGGCCGTCTTGGGCGGAACATTGCACAATGTCCGCTACAAGGTGGACCTTGATGAGGGTTTCTTTGCTAGTCCCAAGCTCACGTCAGAGCGATTGCAATTGGACTTCGATGTCCAAGACGGCATCGTTCGTTATGTCAGTACGATGGATCCGCTTAGTGAGGCTTTCGGCTCGGGCCGGGTTGATGGGAACCGCTTTGGATTTGTTCTGGCGTCGGGCCGCATCAACGATGTTGAGATCGTTGGTGGCGACATTGATATCCCAAGACTAACGCCAAAGGGGGGCAATATACTGATTTCTGCTCAGGCCAAGGGCAAGGCCAGTTCACTCTTGGCGCTGATTAATCAACCGCCGTTTGGCTACTTGGATCGCTATGGCGTCACGGCCGACGGATTTAGCGGTTCGGCCGACGTCACAATCAATATTAAACGCCCATTGCTAGAATTTTTTGATCCTGACCGTGTTGAATATAGCGTTGACGGCACATTCACGGATGCGAGTGCGCCGTTCAGCTTTGGCGGATTCAAGCTCTACGACGCGGATGTCACAGTTCGCGGTGGCAAAGAGGGGTTGTTTGTCGATGGTCCGGCCAATCTGGGCCCGTGGCGCGCGAACCTGTCGTGGGCGGAGCGCTATGGCCAAAATGGTGAGCCGACGCGTTATCGGGTTTCTGGGTTGATGAACCGGAAAACTTTGGACGGTTTTGGCTTCGGGTTTCGTGAATTCTTTGGTGGTGACATTGACGTCGATGTCGAAGCTTCGGGCAAAGGTTTGGAGATTGCGGAGGCCGTGATCGACCTCGGCTTGGATCAGGCCGAGATTACGTTTGGTGATATTTGGTCCAAATCCAAAGGCGATAAGGGCCAATTCAGAGCGACTCTAGAGCGAGGTTTAGACGGTTTTTCTGTGCCTAAACTGACGATGCAAGCGCCGGGGCTCGACCTAGAGGGCTCGATTCAACTGAGGGCGGGGCTGGCATTGGAAAAAGCCCGCCTCGACACGGCTAGAATCGATGGGCTTATTGATGGGCAGCTTGTTCTATCGCGCGATGATGCCGAGAACCGGTTAGCGTTGGATGCGCGCGGTAAACGCCTCGATATATCCGCTTTCGTTACCCGAGCCCTCAAAAGCGCAGGCGGCGAGGCAAATAATATTCCCCTCTCGTTTGACGCCGCGTTCGATGAAATCATTCTTTCACCCGGATACACGTTGGACCAAGGCACGATGAGCTATCGCCATAATGGAGACGCAATTGATCGCTTGTCTCTTCTGGGAACACGCGCCAGCGGCCCCTTTAAAATTAAACTTGATCAGATCGAATCCGGAAACCGCGAAGCTGTTTTGAGCGTGCCCGATGTCTCTGAGGCCGCGTCCAAAGTTTTGGGCTTGAATGCGACGCAGGGCGGGGCGCTCACCATTGAGGCCTCACTACCAGAAACGGGCGTTGTGGGCGCTGTCATTGGTGAAGCCTTTGCGACAGACTTAACCGTTAAGAACGCGCCTTTTTTGGCGCAAATCCTTTCACTGGCCTCCTTAACAGGCATCGTCGACACGTTATCAGGAGGGGGGCTTCGTTTTGATGAGCTGACCTTTGATTTCGCGCTCGAAGAACGAATTTTGTCCATTCGTGAGGCAAAAATGCGGGGACCGTCTATCGGGATGACGGGGGAAGGCGATATTGGATTGAACGATAAGACGGTCGATTTCAGCGGAACATTAGTTCCGGCCTATACGGCCAACTCACTCCTCGGCGATATCCCGCTTATTGGCGGTCTTCTGATAGGCAAGGACGGCGAAGGCGTCTTCGCAATCACCTATGCAGTCAAAGGGCCGTATTCCAACGCCGTTATTTCGATCAATCCGCTGTCGGCGCTGACTCCAGGGTTCATTCGCGGTATCTTCCGTGAAAAACGCGATGAGCTGCCAGACAGTGTCATCCAAGATATCGAAGCAGTCCGGCCTTCTGTCGTTGAAGACTAAAACAGGCCGAGCAGAAACGTAAACTTTAGGCGCTCACTGACTTTCATCAGATGCTTCGGAGTAAAGCGTGACGCTTCTTACCGACTGATAATTTCACAACGCCGTCCTGAATATCGCCCTTGTTGATCGTTGCGTCGTGTGACGCGACGGTTGTACCATTCACCTTAAGCGCGCTGCCTTTTATATGACGGCGGGCTTCGCCATTCGATGCGGCCAGTCCGGCGGTGACGGCGGCGCTGAGAATGCCCATACCGTCTAAGACGTCCCCTGCGACATCTGTCGTTGGTAAGCCTTCAGCGGCTCCGCCCGCAAATGTTTCAAGGGCTGTGGTTTTGGCCGAATCAGCCGCCGCGCGACCGTGCAGCAAAGCTGTCGCTTCATCGGCTAACTTTGTCTTGGCGATGTTAATATCTGCGCCGTCCATCGCTTCATATGTCGCAATCTCTTCCAATGAGAGATCGGTGAACAGGCGCATGAATTTCCCGACGTCGGCATCATCAGAATTGCGCCAGAATTGCCAATATTCGTAAGGGCTGCGCGTGAAGGCGTCGCCGAGAGCCGGGTCGCCATTGAGCCAAACCGCGCCGTCCGCCGTTTTGCCCATTTTTCCGCCAGACGCGGTGGTGATTAGCGGCGTGGTAAAGCCAAAGACTTCTTGGCCTTCCATTCGGCGCGTCAGATCGACGCCTGTGGTAATGTTCCCCCACTGATCCGATCCTCCGAGCTGTAGGCGGCATTTATAGCGACGGTTCAACTCGACAAAGTCATAGCTTTGCAACAGCGGGTAGTTGAATTCGAGGAAGGTCATCGGCTGTTCGTTTTCGAGCCGTCGTTTCACTGTATCCATCGTCACCATGCGGTTGATCGTGAATTCGGTCCCGACAATACGGAGGAATTCGAGATAGCCGAGATTGGCGAGCCAATCGTCATTATCGACCATGATCGCGGCGTTCGGCCCGTCAAAATCGAGAAACTTCGCAAAAACTTGGCGAATGCCGTCCTTATTGGCGTCGATCTGATCTTGCGTCAGCATCTGGCGGGATTTGTCTTTTCCTGAGGGATCGCCGATCTTCGTCGTTCCCCCGCCGAGTAGCACAATCGGTGTGCCGCCAGACTTCTGTAAAATCCGCAGCATCATGATCTGCACCAAGGATCCGACATGCAGGGACGGGGCTGTGCAATCAAAGCCAATATAGCCCGTCACGCCCGTTTGCGCGGTCTCGTCCAGTCCAGCCTCATTGGTGCACTGATAGAGAAAACCGCGCTCCGTTAGCGTTGTCATCAGGTCTGATTTGTAATTCGTCATAACGCCGCGCTTCTAATCACCGCGCAGATCGTGTCAAAGGGGCTTATGAGCAAAATCTACACGGCACTGGGTTTAATGAGCGGCACGTCGCTGGACGGCGTTGATGCGGCCGTGATCATGACGGATGGTGAGCAGGTTCAATCATTTGGACCTAGCGTAACCGTCCCTTACACTAATGCGCAGCGCCAAACTCTCACTGATGCGACGCTAGCGGCGCTCACATGGAACTTCATCGGACCTGCGCCGAACATTTTTGCAGAAGCCGAAGACGCTCTGGATGCGGCGCATCGGACAGCTATTCAGACCTTAGATGCGGGGGTCGTGGATATAATCGGTTATCACGGACAAACTGTATTGCACCGTCCAGACCGCCTCAAAACGTTGCAGCTCGGGCGGGGGCAAGGCTTGTCTGACGAGTTCGGCTGTCCTATTGTGTTCGACTTTCGATCCGAGGACGTGGCCTCAGGCGGGCAGGGCGCGCCGCTCGCCCCGATCTATCATAAAGCGCTCGTCGATCATGCAGACTTGCCGGGCGTCACCGCCGTGCTCAATTTGGGTGGCGTCGGCAATGTGTCTCTGGTGACAGCCAATGATCTGCTCGCGAGTGACACGGGGCCTGCCAATGGACCGCTGGATAGTTTTCTTGACAGTTGGGGCATCAGTATGGACCGCGACGGTGATGTGTCACGCGACGGCATGCCGGACTTCTTTAAGATCGAACGGTGGCTGCGTGCGGACTTCTTCAACCGCGCTTGGCCGAAGTCAGCAGATCGCTATGATTTCAGTGTTTTAGATGATTTATCGGATGTTGCGATTGGCGATGGTGCGGCAACGCTCTGCGCGTTTACGGCGCTCTCTGCCGCGCGAACCATACGACAGATGGGCGTAGCGCTAGACCGGATTATTGTCTGCGGTGGCGGGCGACGTAATCCGACAATTATGACGATGTTACAGATGGAACTCGATTGTCCTGTCCAACCTGCCGAAACAGTCGGATGGGACAGCGACGCGATTGAGGCGCAGGCATTCGGCTATCTCGCGGTCAGAGTCATGCGAGGGTTGCCGAACAGTTTTCCAACGACGACGGGTGTGCCAACCCCGACAGTGGGCGGGCGGATCGTCTATCCTGCATAAAAAAACGCCCCGGCAGCAAATGCCGGAGCGTTTTTGTGTGTCTAAATCGAGTGGGCGGTTTTAGCCTTCTAACAACCGCTGTTCGCGCGGTGGCGAGTAACGCGGGTCGAGATGGACATCGAGATAATCTTCAATGATTTCTGAGGCCTCGTCCAAGTGGTGCGTATAAAAATGGTCGGCGCCTTCAATCAAGTGCGGCGTAATAATGTGACCTTTTTGGACGCGAATTTTGTCGACGATGCGGACAACATCTTCATGTGGGACAATCGGGTCCTCATCACCATAAGTGATCAGGCCAGAAGCCGGACACGGGGCGAGGAACGAGAAGTCATAGGTGTTGGTCGGCAGACTCATCGAGATAAAGCCAGCCACTTCCGGGCGACGCATCAAAAGCTGCATGCCGATCCACGCGCCAAAACTATAACCCGAGACCCAAGAGAACGGCGCGTTCTGGTTAAAGCTCTGCATCCAGTCGAGCGCGTAGGCCGCATCTTGCAACTCGCCTTGCCCATTATCATATGTGCCCATTGAGCGACCAATGCCGCGGAAGTTAAACCGCAATACGGAAAAACCGCGACGCTTATATTGCTCATACATCGCTACAGGAATGCGGTGATCCATATGACCGCCCGCTTTGGGGTGGGGTGATAGGATCAGGGCGCAGGGAGCCGCTGGGTCGTCAGCCGGATGATAACGACCTTCGAGACGGCCTTCAGGACCGGCAAAAATTACTTCAGGCATAAAGGGAGCGCTCTATTAAACTATGCACAAATGCCGCAACGGCTCTGCGCTGTTATTCTTGACTAAATTAGTCGGAAACCTTACATTACCGTCTCAATCAAGATGTATATGGTCTTGCGTCAGTCCCTATCAAGGGGGCGGCCATATTGCAAAAAAAATGGCAGTCGCGTCACGATTCGGACAGGATTACAGTGAAATTAAGCGCAAAAGGACGAACGGCGGTTACCGCCGTGGCCGATCTGGCCACTCAAACTGCTTTGTGCGGTCCGGGCTCGCGTGTGCGCTTGAATGAGATCGCAGAGCGGCAGGGACTCAGTCAATCTTTCCTAGAGCAAGTTTTCGCCGATCTACGGCGCGCGGGGCTGGTTGATAGCAAACGCGGCCCGACAGGGGGCTATGCGCTGACCCGTGCCGCAAGCGACATGGCTGTGTCTGATATTATTGCCGCCGTTGAGGAAGAAGTTCGCGCCCACGGCTGTCGCCCAGACGCAGCGCTTGGCTGTACAGGGCGGACAGCGAAATGCTTGACGCATAGCCTTTGGGGCGCGCTGGAAGACCATATTGGTGGCTTCCTGAGCGCCGTCACGGTGCAAATGGTTGTCGATGGCGATTTGCCGAAGACGAAGGTGCCGTCATGAGTATCTATCTTGATCATAACGCGACCAGCCCCGCGCCGCAGTCTGTCATTGACGCGGTGAGCCACGCGATGGGCGTGATCGGCAATGCGTCTGCGCAACACCGTCACGGTCGCGCCGCGGCAAGCCTTATTGCTGAAGCCCGAGAGGCCGTCGGTATGGCGATGGGGCAATGCGCGCAGGACGTGATTTTTACCGGATCTGGCACAGAGGCGCTGAATACGGCGATCCACTCAGCCGTCGCGAGCGGCAGTCAGCATTTGCTGATCTCGTCGCTCGATCATCCGGCGACAATTATGGCGGCTGAAGTCAGTGGCGCGCGCGTCACATTACTGCCGGCTACAGCGTCCGGGCGAACCGATATGGACGCGCTGGCCGCAATTTTGGCGGAGTGGGACGATAATGAAGGTCAACCTTTCCTCTCAATGGTGGCTGCGAACAGCGAAACGGGTGTCATCCAAGATACGGACCGCGCGATTGATCTGATGCAAGAGGCCGGCGGATTGGTGCTGATTGATGCCGTGCAGGCGATGGGTAAATTGCCGATGGCTTTTCCGGCGGATTATGTGGCGGTCTCCGCGCATAAAATCGGCGGACCGCAAGGTGTTGGCGCGCTCTACGTCTCGCCGGACGCGCCGTTTACGTCGCTGCTACACGGCGGAGGTCAAGAACGCCGGCGTCGCGCAGGCACATTGAATACGGCGGGAATTGCTGGGTTTGGAGCGGCGGCTGTGGATATGGATACGCGTCTCTCGGGCTCGGCGGACCTTCGTGATGCGCTACAAGCCGCGCTGCTTGAGATTGATCCGGACACGGTCATCTTTGGTGCCGGTGAAGCGCGTCTCCCCAACACACTGTTTATTTCTGCGCCCGGCTTGCGCGCGATGACAGCGATGATGAATTTTGATTTGGCGGGCATTAGCGTCAGCACCGGCACGGCCTGTTCCTCCGGCAAAGTCGGTGAAAGCAGAGCCCTGCGCGCGATGGGCCGTATTAATGATGCACCTGACGGTGCGATCCGGATCAGTTTTGGTCCGGGAAACACGATGAATGACGTGCAAGCGGTTGCCACAGTTTGGGCGACCCTGCGCAAGGCTCGAAAGGCCGCATAAATGACTGATGTGAACGTGAAAGACGGAATTGATGCCAAAACAGTCGAGGGCGTTCGCGCGCTTGAGGCCGATAAGTATAAATACGGCTTTGATTCCGATATTGAGCAAGAGTTCGCGCCGAAAGGCCTGAACGAAGATATTGTCCGTTTTATCTCGGCCAAGAAAGACGAGCCGCAATGGCTGCTCGACTGGCGGCTGGAAGCCTATCGCCGGTGGTTGACGTTAAAAGAGCCGAAATGGGCGATGGTCGAATATCCCGAAATCGATTTTCAGGATATGTATTACTATGCCTCTCCGGTGAAGAAAAAAGAGCTGGATTCGCTTGATGACGTCGATCCGGACATTCTCGAAATTTACAATAAGCTCGGTATTTCCCTGAAAGAACAAGAAGTTCTGGCGGGCGTCAAAGGAGCGCCGAGAGTGGCCGTTGACGCTGTGTTCGATAGTGTGTCGGTCGTCACGACGTTCAAAAAAGAACTCGCCAAAGATGGCGTGATTTTCTGCTCATTTTCGGAAGCGGTCAAGGAGCATCCAGAACTGGTCCGCAAATATATGGGCTCTGTCGTTCCTGTGACGGACAATTACTACGCGACGCTGAACAACGCGGTCTTTTCGGACGGGTCGTTCGTTTACATCCCGCCGGGCGTGCGCTGCCCGATGGAGCTCTCGACCTATTTCCGCATGAACGCACAAGGCACAGGCCAGTTCGAGCGCACATTGATCATCGCCGACAAAGGCTCTTACGTTTCCTATCTTGAGGGCTGCACCGCCCCGATGCGGGATGAAAATCAGCTACATGCCGCCATCGTCGAAATCGTCGTGATGGAAGACGCTGAAGTGAAATATTCCACCGTGCAAAACTGGTGGCCGGGCGATAGCGAAGGCAAAGGCGGGGTCTATAATTTCGTCACCAAACGCGCCGATTGTCGGGGTGACAATGCCAAAGTCAGCTGGACGCAGGTCGAAACAGGCTCTGCGGTGACATGGAAATACCCAAGCTGCATTCTGCGCGGCGATAATAGCCAAGGCGAATTCTATTCCATCGCCATCACCAATGGGCATCAACAAGCCGACACCGGCACGAAGATGATCCATTTGGGCAAGAACACCAAATCGCGAGTAATTGCCAAAGGGATCAGTGCGGGCAAGTCCAATTCGACCTATCGGGGCCTTGTTAGCGCCCACCGCAAAGCCACGCGCGCGCGCAACTTCACGCAATGCGACTCCCTTTTAATCGGGGATCAATGCGGTGCACACACCGTGCCCTATATCGAGAGCAGCACACCGACCGCGCAATTCGAGCATGAGGCGACCACGTCTAAACTGTCCGATGAGCAACTGTTTTATTGCCGCCAACGCGGTCTCACCGAGGAAGACGCCGTCGCGCTCCTCGTCAATGGTTTCTGCCGCGATGTGTTGCAAAAATTGCCGATGGAATTTGCCGTCGAAGCGCAAAAGCTCGTTGCCATCTCGCTCGAAGGGAGCGTGGGCTAATGTCTGAAATACAGGCGCGTAAAGGCCTCATTTGGATCATTGGCGGTATTGGCGCTTTGCTCATCGCGGCCATGGTGATTGTCAAAATTTGGTTCGCGGCGACCGTGTTTATGCCGATTGATGAGGCGGCGATTGCGGCGGCGTCTGAACCGCTCGATCCCGAAGAACAAATCGTGCGCGACATGGTCACGCCAGTGGCGCTCGGAACGCCTGTGATGCCAACGGTAACTCCTGCGCTCGATCCGGCCGATTATAGCCGCGATCTCGCGCGCTTCATCCCGATAGAGGTCGGAATGGACCGCTATCTCGCCAAGGATGAATTATTGCTGCACTATAATTCCGAACCCTTGAGCGAGAACCCGGAGGCCCGCGCCAAGGTCAGCTCGAATGAACAGATGATCGACGGCGCGACCTTGTTCGTGATCCGCCGGAGCGGCATGGCCGACGATTCTGTCGCGGCTGAAGAAACGTTCGCCCTCTTTGATGGCGCTGTGCTGGTCGATTTCGGCTCGCGCATCCAATGCCGCCGCGGCGACACACCCAATCAATGGACCACCACCCTTTGTCCCTAAGGAACTCGACACATGGCTAAGAAAAAACCTGATCCTAAGCGTAAGCTGATTACCCTGTCCGAGGGGGAAAAGACCTATTCCATGAGCCGTGCCGTCGTGCAGGGCGATTGGTGTTTCGTCTCCGGCACCGTCGGCTATGATTATTCAAACGGCGAGCTGCCCGAAAGCGCGGCGCAGCAAGCGATGAACACATTCGCCAATATCCAAGCGGCGTTGAAAGCAGGCGGGTTCGAACTCGGTCACACGATTCGGGTGCAATATACCCTGTCAGATCGTGCCCACATCAACACAGTCCTCCCAGTCATTAATCAGCATTTCGCCAATATTCTGCCAGCGGCAACAATGGTCATCGCGGATTTGGTCGATGACCGGATGAAAGTCGAAATCGAAGTGACGGCGTTTAAGGGTTAAATCCACCGTTCGCCTCAGGCCGACTTGATCGGCCTGTCTATGGACCAAGACCCGCATAATTCGCATTCAGGTCTGACATTGCATCATGGGCCCGCCGATCAAGTCGGCGGGAAGGGGTGTAAAACAAGCCTACGACGTAACTCTAAACCAAAGAATCCATGATCCAAAAAATCAACATATCCGAGAAGTTTGATCTTATCTCCGAACACTTTCGTCCGAAAACGGTCACGGAATTGAATGGGCAGGCGTTTCAGCTGGCCAAGATCAAAGGCGACTATCCGTGGCATGCCCACCCAGAGGAGGACGAGATGTTTTTCTGTTGGAAAGGCGCATTCACGCTCGACATCGAAGGCCAAGACAGCGTGGCTGTCGGGGAGGGCGAATGTATCACCGTCCCCAAAGGCATCCGCCACCGCCCGCGCGCCGCGGAGGAATGCTGGATTTTCCTGATCGAGCCTGTGGGCACCAAAAACAATGGCGATACCACCGTCGACGCGAAATATGACGCGCCTGCGGGGGCGTGGGTGTGATGGATGGCATACTTAAGAAGGGTATAGTTGCCATCAAATTCACTGTGTCTTTCATCTCTTTGACAATGCTGATTATCCTTGGGTGCTTCCTTGCTCTAATTGTGTTTTTAGCGCTTCTGTTTGCATTTGTGATTGGGCAGGTTGAAGAAAAAGCAGCTTTAGAGGAAGTGAATTTAAGCCCCATAACGGCTAAAATTGGGACTTGGAAAACAACGCCCGAAAACACTGTTGTATCTGTGCTCGATTTGCTGCCCGCTCAGGCTAGCAAAGCTGAGTTGGTGCAAATATTAGATGATCAAGGCTTTAAACTCACTGACAAAGAAAATAGCAAGGCCATCACGGAGAGCGACGATTTTTCAGTTAAGCCCTTCGATCAATGTGCACGTAGACTAATAATCGGCGTTTGGTCCTGTGTGTACGAATACAATGTCGTTATGAATTTCGAGGACGGATTGCTGAGCGAAGCATCCGGCGCATACAGACTTTGGTACTATGACTAACTAATTTATTGGACTGTATTTAATGCTTAAAATAACCAACCTCACCGCCACCGTCGATGACGGCGCGAAGATCATTTTGAATGGTCTCTCCCTCACTGTGCCCAAGGGCGAAGTGCATGCCATTATGGGGCCGAACGGGGCGGGGAAATCGACCTTGTCTTATGTGCTCACCGGGCGGGACGGCTATGACGTCACGGACGGAACTGTGACGTTGAACGGCGAAGACTTGCTGGAGATGGAACCCGAAGAGCGCGCCGCCAAAGGCCTGTTCCTATCGTTTCAATATCCGCTGGAAATCCCCGGTGTGCCGACGCTGACTTTCCTGCGCACCGCCATGAACGCGCAGCTGAAAGCGCGCGGCGAGGGCCCGATAAGCGCGCCTGACTTTATGAAAAAAGCCCGCGCAATCGGCAAACAGCTGAAGATGACGCCGGAAATGCTCCGCCGCCCGCTCAATGTCGGGTTTTCCGGCGGCGAGAAGAAGCGCATGGAAATTTTCCAAATGATGATGTTGGAGCCGAGCTTCCTCGTCATGGACGAGACAGATTCCGGCCTTGATGTGGATGCGCTGCGGATCGTTGCGGACGGTGTGAACGCGTTGCGCTCGCCGGATCGTGGCATGCTCATCATCACCCACTATCAGCGCCTGCTCGACTATATCGTGCCGGACGCGGTGCATGTGTTGTCGGGCGGTCAGATCAAAGCGAGCGGCGGCGCGGACCTCGCTAAAACTCTCGAAAAAGAGGGCTATGACGCTTATGTTTGATGTCGTGACCCATCTGCCCCATCGCGGGCTAGAGGAGTGGAAATGGTCGGATTTAAAATCCACCGTGGAAGCGCAAAAGCCGGATGATCTATCCCAGCCCATGCAGGTCGATATTGCGGCGCGGGACGGTTTAACCGTGACGCATACGGAGCCGACGGACGGCCTCGACGCGATGACAAATATGGCGGCCATTCTGTCATCTGGCACTCTCACTGTTAGAGTGCCAGACGACGTGCGTCATGAGCAACCGCTCAAATTGACCGACCTGCGATCCGGCAATGCGCAAATCGTGATTGAGATCGGCAAAGACGCGTCGCTCTCTGTCGAAGAGCATCACAGCGCGGACGCGGGCTTCGTCAATCTTGATGTCCGCTATATTGTGCGCGAAGGCGCGTCGCTCACCCGCTCTGTCGTGACGCAAGACGGGGCTGACGTTATTCGTCACGTGCGCGCGTCTGTGACGCTCTGGGCGGATGCGACTTTCAAGCAGACGCAACTGACCTTTGGCTCAGCGTTGACGCGGCTGGAAACTCGGGTCGCGTGTATGGGCAAAGTCAGTGTTGAAATGTCGGGCGCTTACCTTCTGTCGGACAAGCGTCACGCCGATATCACCAACTATATCGACTTTGCCACGCCCGGGTCGACAGTTCGTGATGCCGTCGCGGGGGTTGTCACGGATAAGGCGCGCGGCGTCTTCCAAGGCAAATTCAACGTTCGCCGCCCGGCGCAACAGACCGACGCCGTCATGCGCCACGACGCGCTGATGCTGTCAGACACGGCCAAGATCAACGCCAAGCCAGAGCTCGAAATCTACGCCGATGATGTGCTGTGCGAACATGGCAACACCATCGGGCAATTGGACGAGCAGGCGATGTTCTACATGCGTCAACGCGGTATCCCGAAAGCGCAAGCGCGGGCTTTGTTGATCGAAGCGTTCGTGGTTGCGCGTTTGGGTGAGGATGAGGCGATGGTCGCCTTGGTGCGCGATTGGTTGGACGGGCAGTCATGAGCCTCGCTCTCGCCGCCGCCATAAGCGCAATCCTCTTGTTGATATCTTCGCAAGTGAAGCGACGGATTCCCGGTAACGGGCCATGGCTTGATTGGCTCATCAAGGGCCTAGCGGTCATCGTTATCGGGCTTGTTGTGACGTATTTTTACCTGCGAGTTACAGCATGAGCGCGTTCGACGTCCAAAAAATTCGCGCCCAATTCCCGATTCTCACCCGTGAGATAAACGGTTATCCGCTGGCCTATCTCGACAATGCCGCCTCGGCGCAGAAGCCGGATGCAGTGATGGAGGCAATGGTCGGGCAGACGCGCTCAGCTTACGCCAATGTGCATCGGGGCCTCCACACGCTGGCGAATGAGACAACCGAAGCGTTTGAAGCGGCACGGTCGTCTGTCGCGACGTTTCTGAATGCGCCTTCATCGGACAACATCGTCTTCACGCGCGGCGCGACGGAGGCCTTAAACCTCTGCGCCTATGGCCTCGCGCACATGATCCAGCCGGGTGACGAGATCGTCCTGACCGAGATGGAACATCATTCCAACATCGTGCCGTGGCACTTCCTGCGCGAACGTTATGGCGCGGTTCTAAAGTTCATTCCGGTTCTGCCGGACGGGACATTGGACATGAAGGTGTTCCGAGAAACCATTGGAATAAAAACAAAAATTGTCTCCGTGGTCCACATGTCCAACGTTCTTGGAACGGTCAATGACATCGCAGAAATCGCGCGTTGGGCCAAGGCGGCGGGCGCGGTGATGATATCGGACGGCACACAAGCCGCAGTGCATATGGACGTCGATGTACAGGCGCTCGGCGTCGATCTCTACGCCATGACAGGGCACAAACTCTATGGCCCCACGGCCATCGGCGCGCTCTACGGCACGTCTGATATTTTCGAGAAAATGCAGCCGTTCAATGGTGGGGGCGAGATGATCGAAGATGTCTACCTCGACAGGGTCACATATGCCGAGGCACCGGCGAAATTTGAAGCCGGCACGCCGCCGATCTTGGAAGCCATCGGCCTCGGTGCCGCGATTAACTGGTATTCGCAGTATGACATGGCGGACGTGCATCAACACGAAATGGCGTGTTATCATGCGGCGCGGGACGGATTGCGCGATATCAATAGTGTGCAAATTTTCGGCGAAGCGGCGAACAAAGGCCCTGTGCTGGCATTCAATCTACAGGGTGCCCATGCTCATGATATGGCGCAAATACTGGATAAATACGGCGTCGCTGTGCGCGCCGGGCAACATTGTACGCAACCACTGATGAAACGCTTAGATGTGCACTCAACCGTGCGGGCGAGCTTTGGCATTTACAACACGCTGGATGAGGCCGAACGCTTCGTCACTGCAGTGAAAAAGGCGGCGCTCTTCCTTGGCTGATCAAAACACCCTATATTGGATCTTATAATGGACAATGTAACAGACAGAGCCCGCCAAGCCGAAGCTATGGCAAATTCGCAAATCCCCGGCTATGTGCCGGAGACAAAGCGTGCCCATGAGGATCAGACACCTGCAAAGAACCCGCCCGTGGCCGTCACGCCCGACCGGGATATTATGGACGTTTCCGGTGCGCCCGTAACGGCACCGACAGATGCTGAAATCGCGCGGATTACCCATGATGTGGTTGAGCAGATCAAAACGGTTTACGACCCGGAAATTCCAACGGATATTTATGAGCTAGGCTTAATCTATAAAGTTGAGCTGGAAGACGACAGAACATTGCTGGTCGATATGACGCTCACCGCGCCAGGTTGTCCCGTGGCTGGCGAAATGCCTGTGTGGGTACAAGAAGCCTGTCAGCGCGTAGACGGTATCCGCCGTGTCGAAGTCTCGATGGTGTTTGACCCGCCGTGGACCCCAGACCGGATGAGCGAAGAAGCTCGACTAGATTTGAACATGCTATGAGCCTGAAAGATCGTATGATATCTGAAAGCCGCCGTGCCCGACCCAAGCTGGTCACACTCACGGATGCCGCCGCCGATCAGGTGCGCGAAATTTTGGCGGAACGCGGCGAAGGCTTTCTGCGTGTTGGCGTCAAAAATGGTGGCTGCGCGGGCATGGAATATATGATGGATTACGTTTCCGAGCCGGCCAAATTTGACGAAGTTGTCGAAGACAAAGGCGTTAAAATTGTCGTCGATGCCAAAGCTGTCTTGTTCATTTTGGGCGCGACCGTCGATCACGAAACGACGCTGCTGCATAGCAAGTTCACTTTCCGGAACCCGAATCAGACAGATGCCTGCGGTTGCGGTGAAAGTGTCACGATTGTGCCTGCGCTCGGCTGAGGCAGAGATAGTGTCAGGTCGCGTTAGCAATCCCCAGCAACGCAAATGATTATTGATTTAAGAATTCTAATGTGACTGAATTTATAAGCTCTGGCTTTTCCGCCAAAGCATAGTGTGTCCCATTCGGAACAATAAATAACTGAGCATTTGGCAACGCATTATAGAGCGATAATGCGTGGTCTAGCCCCATATCCTCACGGTCGCCGTTAATGATGAGCGTCTTTGCTTGGACTGTTCCGAGGTCAGAAATGGTGAAGGTTGGGCTTGTCGTCCACATGATTGACATCTCTTCGAGTAAGTCCCCAAATTCAGTTAAGTCATCCTGCCCTGTCAAATAGTGCTCGATGAAATTTCCGGGATAGCCATTTGGGTTGGTGTTTCCGTCCCATTTATAGTTTGCGATAAAACTGCGTGTCGCCTCGGGATAGGACTCAAAATGATAGTTTGCGCCAAGCAAGACTAACTTATCGACGAAATTTGGATTGTTCATGGCTGTGGTGAGGGCGGTTACACCTCCATCGCTTAAACCCATGATTGAGATACGATCATGGCCTAAATGTTTTGCAAGGGCGACGACATCCTTTGACATGAGAGTATAGGAAATTTGTGTATCCGCACGACTGCTCCGTCCTTGCTCACGGCTATCCAGCGCGACAATTGTGAACGTCTTAGAAAGCTCATGTACTTGTTGATCGAAACTGTCCCGAGATTCCATCCCGCCATGCAAAAGGTAGAGCGGGGGTCCATCTCCTCGAATGATATAATCAAGCGTTACATCATTGACGAATGCAGTCTGCGAGACGGACGAATTACAAGAGGCAAGCGTTATCAGTATTGCTGATAGTAAAAATTTTTCCATTGCACACGCATATGGGGGCCGTGCCAACTGTGCAACTTTTGGCGGCTGTCGATCACGAAACGACGCTACTGCATAGCAAGTTTACCTTCCGAAACCCGAACCAGACTGATGCCTGCGGTTATGGCGAAAGCGTCACGATTGTGCCCGTGCTAGGCTGAGGCGTTTAAAGGCGTTTCTATATCGCCTAAAAACACCACGATGAGCGACGTACCTACGCTCTGTAAATCGCGCGGCCATTCTCAATCGTGATAGCATCGGCGGAGTATTCTGATGTGCCGATATAAATTTTATTCACGACTGTGTTGTTGTGAATGACCGCTCTAACAGCGCCCAAGCGGGTTCCATTGTCTTGATAGACAACGATGCCCGGCATGATTGATGTTACGGGTTTTGTGACAAAATGGTCTGGAAACTCTGACGCATTTGTCGTCGCGAGGTGTCTTACAGATAATCCCGCTTGATCAGCGTAGACGACTGACGACCCAGCGAAAACGCTGAATAATGCTGCGATGATGGCGACGGTTTTCATAATGAACTCTGTTTATGATCTTGAACTCATCCAACGTTCTAAATCTCAAACAGTTCCCTGATCCGACGGTGATAACGGTCATCGGTCCGGGGGAGCGTCCACGCTAGTGTCATGTCACGAAACAGGCGTTTGTCGCGGCTCCGACGCCCGGTTGGGCGTCGGATTATGCCTTAAGTTTAAAGCGTGATTTTGCCGCGAACCAGCGCATCATAATCAGCAGCGAGGCTCTTGATCGTATCGCAGACAGTGAATTGATTGCCGTCAATGTCCCGCACGGGCGTCACTTCAGCCGCGGTGCCAACCACGAAACAGCCTTGGAAATGGGGAATTTCGCTGGGGTAGATATCCCGGCGATGGACGGTGATGCCACGCTTCTTGGCCAGCTTGATCACGGTGTCGTAGGTCAGGCCTTCAAGCAGAATGTCATTTGTGGGGGTGTGGAGTTCTCCGTCACGGACAAAGAAAATATGCGCGCCCGTACATTCCGCGACACGGCCACGATAATCATACATCAACGCATCATCCCACCCCGTTGCGACGGCTTTGTCCTTGGCCATGGTGCAGATCATATACAGACCTGCTGCTTTGGATTTGCACGGAATTGTATCGGGGGCGGGGCGTTTCCAGTCCGATATCATCAGGCGAATGCCTTTCATCTTATCGGGGAAATAATTGCCCCAATGCCATGTCGCCACGGCGAGATGGATGATGTTGTTTTTGGACGCTACTCCCATCATTTCCGACCCGCGCCAAGCGACAGGGCGAACATAGGCGTCGCTCAGGCCTGATTTCGCGAGCGTGTCGCGGCAGGCCTGATCGATTTGTTCAACCGTATAGGGGATTTCATAACCGAGTAATTCGGCAGAGTTTTTCAGACGGACCGAATGATCCGAGAGCCGGAAAATTTTACCGTCATAGGCGCGATTGCCTTCAAATACGGCTGAACCGTAATGCAGTGAGTGAGTGAGGACATGCACTTTCGCATCGCGCCAGTCGACGAACTCGCCATCGACCCAGATATGGCCGTCGCGATCGTGATAGGGTTTTTCCAACATTTGGGGATTCTCCGTTAACCTGTCGCATTCTTGACTTGGAGCGCGCTAAGTCAACCGTCATAAGAGCTTTGAAGGAATATTATTTGGAACAGCAAGCAACATATCTCGACCGCAGCGACACACACGTCCTTGTAATAGACGATGATGATCGGATTCGCGATCTACTCTCGCGTTATTTGGGCCGGGCAGGCTATCGTGTGTCGTCCGCGAAAAATGCTGCGGACGCGCGCGCAAAGATGGCGGGTATCGAATATGATCTGCTGATCGTTGATGTCATGATGCCCGGTGAGGACGGCGTTAGCCTCGTCGCGGATTTGCGTGGCTATAGCGATATTCCCGTGATTTTGCTCACTGCGCTTGGCGATCCGGCCCACCGGATCAGAGGGCTTAAGGCGGGGGCGGATGATTATCTACCAAAACCGTTCGAACCAGAGGAATTATTGCTCCGTATGGATGCGATTTTCCGACGCACGGGCCGTAAAACGGTCAGCGACAAGATTAGCTTCGGGGAACTCGTTTACGATCTGAAGCAAAGCGTTTTGACCCGCCGTGGGGAAGTTGTTCGATTGACGACGAGCGAAACCACGCTGCTCGACCTCTTGGCGCGCCAAGGCGGCGGTACAGTGTCTCGCTATGTTCTGTCGGAAAACGTCAACGGGGAAAGCGAACGCGCGGTGGATGTGCAGATGACCCGACTTCGCCGTAAACTGGAAGAAAATCCGTCAGAGCCGTGCTATCTGCTGACCGTACGGGGCAAGGGCTACCGCCTCGTCGCGGAACCGGAGTCTGAGCACTGAGATGGCGCTAACCCTGCGCCAAATCGCCCCCAAATCAATTTTTGGGCGGAGTGTGTTAATCATTATTCTGCCGATTATCGTGATGCAGATGATCGTCGCGTATATTTTCTTCAATGCGCATTGGGCGACTGTGACGGCGAATCTGACCGAGTCCGTGGCCGCCGATGTCGCCGTGGCGACGCAGCTTTATAGCCGTGACCCGACAGTGGCTAATGCCGACGCGTTAGACGCACTTCTGCGCCCTGATATGCAACTCTCGGTTCGGCTTAAACCGGGCGAAACGTTGCCGACTGCGAGACGGCGCAATTTTTTCTCTGTTCTGGACAAGACGATTGGGCGGGCTTTGTCCAATGCGATCGATTTGCCGTTTTGGTTCGACACAACTCGCTACCCACACCACATTGATATTCGCGTGCAGGTTAATGAAGGCGTGTTACAATTCTATGCCGCGCGGGATCGGGTTTTCGCGCCGACCGGATTTGTCTTCATATTCTGGCTTGTCACGGCGACGATCCTTCTGACACTTGTCTCCGTACTTTACATTCGTCGGCAAAGCATCCCGATCCGCGAACTTGCAGATGCGGCGGATGCGTTTGGTAAAGGTCAAGATATCGGCGCGTTTAAACCCCACGGCGCGGCCGAGGTTCGTCGCGCGGGGCAATCCTTCCTCAAGATGCGGCAGAGAATTCGGCGTCATTTAGACCAACGCACCTTGATGTTGGCGGGGGTCAGTCATGATCTGCGCACACCGCTGACGCGGTTAAAGTTGGCGCTCTCTATGGCCGAAACGAAAGAGGATATTGCCCATGCCAAGCGGGATTTGGACGAGATGGAGGCGATGCTTTCGGCCTACCTTGATTTCGCCCATGGGGCCGGACAAGGCACACCAGAGGATTTAGATTTAGGCGATTTCGTTATTGGGATTGCGGCCACGGAAGAAATTCAAGCGACGGTTGCGGGTCCGGTCGAGATCGAAGCGCGTCCACAACAATTGCGACGGGCCCTTATGAACTTGATCCAAAATGCGCGCAAATATGCCGGCGAACCTAAGGTCGTTCTAGAGATGACAGATAGTCACGTGCAGATTCATATTGATGATGCGGGTGACGGTATCCCCGAACATATGCGCGAAGAAGTCTTACGTCCCTTTGCGAGGCTGGACGAAGCGCGGACGCAAAATATTGAAGGCGTTGGGCTCGGTTTGGCGGTCGCGCGCGATATTGCCCAAGTTCACGGGGGACGGCTAAAGCTGGATGATAGCCCAGAGGGCGGGCTTCGTGCGACAATCCAATTGCCGCGATAGTCGCTGCCGCTATTCAGAAAATTCGCGCGCGCGGGCGAGCGCTGCGACGACAGCCCGGCGCATCAGTTGGCCTTGTCCGTCGTCGGCCATCAAAACATCGAGTGCCGCTTGAGTTGTTCCACCGGGTGAGGTGACGGCTTCGCGCAATTCTGTTGGGGATTGGTCAGACGCTTCGAGTAATGCGCTCGCGCCGATAATCGTTTCACGGGCCAGTTGTGCGGCTACGTCCGGCGGCAAGCCAATAGATTGTGCGGCTTTGGCGAGGGCTTCGCAGAGGTTAAAAATATAGGCCGGACCTGATCCAGACACGGCGGTTACAGCGTTGATCTGTTCGTCGGTCTCAATTCGGATGACTTTACCGGTCGCCCCTAAAAGTGTTTTTATCGCCTCAACTTTTTCTGACTTAAGCGCGGGGTCGGCGGTAAAAGCGGTGACGCCTTTGCCGATTGCGGCGGGCGTATTGGGCATAGCGCGTACAATATCGGCGCCGGGGAACGCATCTTTCAGAGCTTGGGTTGATATGCCCGCCATAATGGAAATGATGAGAACATCTTCGCCAAGGGCTTCGGCCAATTGGCGCCGCATTTGCGGGAACATTTGCGGTTTGACGGCGAGTAGAATCGTTTTTGTGTTCCGAGGAATGCCGTCGAAGTCAGCGAGGTGCTTGGCGCCCCGTTCAATCGCGTAAACGGCTTCTATGCCGGGGTTGGGATCGATTATGGCAAGATTTCGGGCATTGACGAGAGAGCTTTTCAACCAACCAGAGAGCAAGGCCCCGCCCATATTGCCCGCGCCAACGATGAGGTAAGTTTGGGCCATAGGGTCTAGTTAGCCATGTGAAGCTATATCGACAAGGGCTTCTGCAAGCGCGTCTTCGGGTGTTTTCCCCGCCCAAATGACATATTGGGCGGCAGGGTAGCCCCGTTCGGCCGCGTCCAAGGCTTGGCTCATGAGGTCAAGAGCCTGATCAATTCCGATTTTCGCGCCCCCGCGCAAGGAGACGGCATGGCGATACACGAGCGTACTGTTACGTTGCCAAAAGTCGAAATGGCCGGCGCTCAGCTGTTCGTTCAAGAGTGAGAGGAGGCGGCAAATTGAATCGGTGCGTCCACCAGGAACTTTTCCGTCAAACAGGATGAAGAGTGACAACTGTTCATCCGCCGTATTCCACGATAAGGATAAATCGTGATCGCACCACAGGCCTGTCAGGCTGACATGGACTTCATTCTCGCCAATACATTCATAGGCGTAGTTCTCAGCCGTCGCGATGCGAACAAATGTTTCGATCGGATTAGCGCGCACGGTGGAGACCGCCTTGAGGCTTGGGAGGGGCCGGATACATCTGTCGTCGGCGAAAGCCATTTAAAATCCTACGAATCTCTTAAGGCAACCGCTAAGCAATTTCGCAGGCGTGACAAGTTTATGGCGTAAGTCGCGTGTTGATAACCAAGATTAGCGGTGAACATTAACCTATTGGCAAGACCTCTTCCCAAACGGGATATTTGACCATGATTCGTTTGAACCGCTCTGATTGCAGCCATTTATTCAACCAACGGATCAATTCAGACGGGGCAGTTGCCGTCCACCATGCGGGCTCAACGGCTGCGAACTGACGCACGAAAGGAAAGGTCGCGACATCTATCAGGCGAGGGCGGTCTCCGCGTAAGAACTCTGTGGTTGCGAGGGGCAAGGCGAGGTCTAACAATTGACCCAAGGCAGCCTCGCGGTAATCTGTATCAACTGTACCGCGCGTAACGGACGGATCATAGCGGCTGGCATATTTATAGCGGTCGAGCTTGTTTTTAAAGGCGGTCAAAAATTTTTCCGCGTCTATTCTGTCTTGTTGTCCGTCAGCTAACCAACCCTCAGGGTCGTGCTGGGTCAGTGCCCAATTCATGATGTCGAGACTCTCATCAAGAACACCTGTCTCTGTCACTAAGACGGGAACGGTTCCTTTGGGTGACGCTGCCAACATCGCTGTCGGTTTGTCGCGTAAAAGTACTTCGCGATGTTCGACGGTCATGCCAGCAACATCTAATGCCATCCGGGCGCGCATGGCAAAGGGGCAGCGTCGGAATGAATAGAGGGTCGGCAGGCTCACCCCTTACGGCCGAGGTGTGGTTCATCGCGTTTTTTGGCGAGGTCTATCTGGCGCTGACGCTCCTCAAATCGCGTGACGTCCGTGTCTGGCTTAAAGCAGTGAGGACAAGAGACGCCTGTGACATAATGGGCCGATTGGCAATCTTCTGGTGATAGCGGTGTTCGACAGGCAAAACACTGGGTCCAATCCGTTTCCGAGAGGCCGTGACCCACGGCGACCCGCTGATCAAACACAAAGCAATCACCCTGCCACAGGCTGCTCTGTTCGGGCTGTGTTTCGAGATATTTGAGTATGCCACCCTTGAGGTGCATCACATCCGGGAAGCCTTCGGAGAGCATGTAGGAGGAGGCTTTTTCGCAACGAATGCCGCCGGTGCAGAACATCGCGACGCGCTTGCCTTCAAGCTGTACGCGGTTTTGCTGAACCCATGTTGGGAAATCTCGGAAGGATTCGGTTGCAGGGTCGATTGCGCCTGCGAAAGTCCCAACCCCGATTTCGTAGCTGTTGCGCGTGTCGATAACGACCGTGTTGGGATCGCTGATGACGGCGTTCCATTGATCCGGATCAACATAAGTGCCGACCTGCTTGTTTGGGTCCGTGCCGTCGACTCCGAGCGTCACGATTTCGCGTTTCAGCCGCACTTTAAACCGGAGGAAAGGTTGCTCTTCGCTGTCACTGAATTTGGAATCTAAATCTGACAGGCGCACATCGGCGCGAAGATAATCCAAGAGCGCATGAATGGCCTCGTCTGACCCCGCAATCGTGCCATTGATCCCTTCGGTCGCGAGCAAGATCGTCCCGCGAATCCCCAAATGCTCACCCATGACTTTTAACCAAGGTTGCAGGGCGGCGTAATCAGGCAGGCTGACGAATTTATAGAGGGCGGCGACAGTGTAACGCATGAGGGTGAGCTAGGGCAGGGACTGTTGATCGGTCAACCGTTGCGGTCATTCAAATTGCGACCTTCTGCGGTTTCAATAAGTCCCTCAAGAATGCCTGTTGCGTCGAGGAAATTGAGCAAAGGGTCTGGTAATCCTTCACGGTCGAGCAAGGTGTAAACCTGTTCGCGAATGAGATTAGGGTCATTGCAGGTGCTCGCCAGCATTCGGAGATCGCGAATCCCGCGACCGTCAACCAGCTCTTTTTCGAGGTCATTGGCGGCATTCGACAGACGAAACATCTGAATCGGGCCGGGCGTGTTTCCGTTCATCCAACTGTCCCCGACGGTACGAAAGGCGCGTAAGGCTTTATCGAGCCGTGTTTCAATGCGCTCGACCGCGCGTTCAACACGGGGCTCAATCCAGGCTGCTGTGCAAACGTCTGCGGGGTCTGGTGTGGTCGAGCAGGCGCTTAGAGCAACAAGACAAGGAACAAGGATGCGGCGCATTGAGATCTCCTGTACGGACAAAACTCTTCATACGCTTCACGGGGTCAATGGCAAAACAAAGGGCCAGTTGTGACAGTGATTTAAGGTCTAAAAGATGTTTCCGGATTCGAGAAAGTCCATGTCCATCGGTTCAGCAACGAGCATCGCCCAATAGGTCGAATAGGTCGTGCGCGGTTCGTAAACTAACGCAATGCCAAATTCTGAAACGTCCGGGCGGAGCAGGTTTTCATTGTGCCCAGGGCTGTCCTGCCAAGCCTTAAAGACTTGATCCCAGCTTTTTTGCCCTGTTGCGACGTTCTCACCGGCAATGGTGAAATTATAACCGACGCGGTGCGCGCGGTCACCATGTGAGGAGCCATCAGTCCCGCTGTGGGAAATTATCCCCGCTTTGGCGAGATCATCCGCATGTATCCGCGAGGCTTCGATTAAACGGGGCTCAATTGTGACAGGGTTCAGTCCGTAGCGCGCTCTGTAATTGTTCAAATCGGAGACAGCTTGGCGAATATCAAGCGGTTGTGGTGGGACCTGTGGGAACACAGGATTCGCGCCGAAGCCATTGTTTAACCGACAGACGGCCTCCGGTTTGGTGACATCGGGTTGATAGGTCACAGCGCCGCGACAATTCGGGTCTGCTTTGCAAAGGCTGGAGCAATCACCGGGAAGGGTGATCGGAACGACTTTGTAGGTCCCATCATCTGGCTTGAACGTGATTTTGGACGAAATCGTTTTGGCGGATGCCGGTAAAATGCTGAGAGCCATTATGGGCAAGACGAGCGCCGCAAATTTTCCCAACTTGATAAAACAGAACATATTGGGCCCTCCGTGGATCAAAAAGCCATTAGGCAGGCTAAATCCTAGGAAATCGTTGAATTGCCCGTTAATTATCAGCAATAGTTTGACAATTTTAAGCGGTTTCCCCGTTGGGTTGTCTTACACCAACAGGGTTCACCGACCTGCGCTCACCGTTCCGCCGCCTCCAGCGCCACTGGCCAGATCGCGTTCGTGCCGTAGGTCGGCGGCTAAACGTGCGTAAAAGGACATTCTCTCAGAGTGTTGAGAATCGTCAATGTCGAGCTCTGGTACGGATAGGGGCTCTTTTTCCAGATCCTCATGGGCCGCAGTCATAATCAACTTCCAAACGTCAACAGGCAGCAGGCCGCCCGTAACTTCGTTCATCGCACTGTTGTTGTCATTTCCCATCCAAACGCCGGTCGTCATTTGGTTCGTAAACCCAAGGAACCACGCGTCTCGATAATCCTGTGACGTTCCGGTCTTGCCCCCTGCCAGCCGTGGTAGGAGTCGCGCGCCATGCGCGGTTCCGCTCTCAACAGTTTCTTGCAGCATGCCCGTCATTTGTTGGGCGTAAGGTATGGGATAGACCCGTGAACCTTCGTCATCCCGCCTCGTATAAATAAGGTCACCGCTCGTATTTTCGATCCGTTGGATAATGTAAGGGCGGCGGCGTACACCTTCATTGGGGAAGACAGAATAGGCGCTGGTAAGCTCTAGCAAGTTAACTTCTGAGACGCCGAGCGACAGCGACAAAGTGGGACGAAGTTCCGATTCAATACCAAATCGGTGGGCTGTCTCAGCAATTTTTTCGGCGCCAACTTCGGAACCAACCTTCGCGGCAACCGTATTGATGGAGAGTTTTAAGGCTTCCCGCAGGGTCATGGGACCCCGAAAGCGCAGCGTATAGTTCTTCGGTTGCCAGCCATTGATGTTGGTTGGCTGGTCGACGCGAACCGTTCCCGGCGTAAATCCGTCTTCGAGCGCCGCAGCATAAACAAATGTTTTAAAGCTAGACCCGGGTTGGCGTTGGGCTTGAACGGTTCGGTTGAATTTACTCTCACCATAATTCCGACCGCCGAGCATGACGCGAATACCGCCTGTGGCATTATCAAGCGTGATAACAGCGCCTTGCGAGACTTTTCGGCCCTTGCCGTTGGCGTCGAGAATACCGTTCAGGCTCTCCCCAGCAGAGCGCATATAGTCCGCGTCGAGAGTCGTCGTCACAACAAGATCAGGGTTATTAAGTCCGGCATAATCGCGCGCTTGCGCTGTAATATAGTCAAACGCATACCCCAGCGTGTCTTCATCGACGCCGAGGTTGGGTTCTTCAACAATTTCAGGGGCATTGGCGACGGCTGAATCATGTTCGGCTTGGGTGATGTAGAGATTGGCGCGCATTCGACGCAATACTAGATGCGACCGGGTCAGGGCGCGTTCGTAATGGCGGCGCGGGTTGAATCGGCTCGGAGCCTGCGCCAGCCCAGCGAGCATGGCCGCTTCCGAGAGAGTTAGTTCGCGGGCGCTTTTGCCAAAATAAATCTGGCTCCCGGCTTCAGCGCCAAAAATCTGCGGTCCGAGGCTGACCCTGTTGATGTAAAGCTCAAGGATTTCGGGTTTTGACAGTACGGATTCCATGTCACGGGCGAGCAGGGCTTCCTGAAACTTCCGACGATAGGTTTTTTCGGGTGTCAAAATCATCAATTTGACGAGCTGTTGGGTGAGGGTGGACCCACCTTGGCTGCGACCGCCGGACCGCGCATTGCTCACCATAGCCCGCAATATGGCGCGATTGTCGACGCCTTCATGTTCAAAAAACCGTTCATCTTCGATGGCCAAAACGGCGTTCGGAAGATGCGCGGGCATATCATCCAGTTTGAGCGGTTGACCAATCCACGGGCCACGGTGGCCGATCATCCGTCCTTTATGGTCAATCAGCGTGATCGTATCTTGTAGATTGAGCTGCCACATTGTTTCTTTGTCGGGCAGCGAGGGCAGGCCATCGATTAAATAGGCGCGTCCAAATACAAAGCCTGTCGCGCTCGTCGCGGTCAGAAACGCGAGAATTCCAAGCG
Organism: Algimonas arctica; assembly: GCF_014652695.1. Taxonomy (GTDB): domain Bacteria; phylum Pseudomonadota; class Alphaproteobacteria; order Caulobacterales; family Maricaulaceae; genus Litorimonas; species Litorimonas arctica. Next base: position 97,077 of record NZ_BMZH01000004.1, on the reverse strand, counting down.
CCCAGGCTGAGCGGCGTCTGCGCTGGCTTGTCTCCACGACATTGATATCGGCCCGATAGGTCGCCATAGGGCCGCTTACCCGGCTTTTCGCTGCTTGATAACCGCATTCATCATGACCGACCCGATACACCCAAAGCCTTTCTGGCAAACTAAGACGTTGGCAGAAATGTCAGCGCCAGAATGGGAGAGCCTGTGTGATGGCTGCGGCAAATGCTGTTTGATCCGGTTGGAAGATGATGAGACCGAAGAAATATACACGACCGACGCCCATTGCCAGCTTTTTGACAACGGAAGCTGTCGCTGTTCAAATTATGAAAGCCGCAAGTCAATTGTCCATGATTGTGTAATTCTAAAGCCGAATAATGTCGCAGCCTTGAAATGGATGCCGCGGACCTGTGCCTATCGTCTGCTATCAGAAGGGAAGCCATTGCCAGAGTGGCATCACCTCAAGACGGGCTCAAGGGACACGGTTCATGAGGTCGGGATGAGTGTGCAAGGGGCCACTGTCAGCGAAGTTGGGTTGAGTGAAGAGGACCTTATGGCGCGGATTACCGTCTGGCCGGGGGAGCCGGGCTGGGATGATTGATTGCACATCAATATCTGCGAACGATTTGCAGTTGCGCGGTGTTTTGAGGGATCTCGGTCTTTTCAGCCTTAAGCGGATGAAACGTCGCAGCTAAGTCCTCAGGATTCCTCTGAATTCTGCTGATTACGCCGTTGCAATGAGTAAACGCCCAAACTAGGTTCTGCTCGATTTCAAGGCCCACGCGAGTCATGTCGACGCGCGCCGACCTTATTAAGCCGTTGAGGGTCTAATGCCCGATCTCTTGATCGAATATCTCCCTGTTGTGATGATGTTTTCCATCGCGCTCGTCCTGTCACTGGCGTTTTTGGTCGTTCCCGCTGTTATCGCGCCGTCCGACCCGGATGCCGAGAAGGTCTCGACCTATGAATGTGGGTTCGAGGCGTTTGACGATTCGCGGATGAAGTTCGACGTGCGGTTTTATCTCGTCGCGATCCTATTTATTATTTTCGATATTGAAGTGGCCTTCCTGTTTCCGATCGCTGTCAGCTTAGACATCGTTGGTGTGTATGGCTGGGTCATTATGATGCTCTTCCTGCTCGAGCTCCTCGCGGGGCTTGTTTATGCATGGAAAATCGGCGCGCTGGACTGGGAATAGAACGATGGTTGATATTCTTTCGCCAAATGGGTCACTTGCACGCGACTTAGGGTCGCCGAGCTATAACCCCGGCATTCATGACACAGGGTTTGACGGCCTGTCCGATCAGCTGGCCGACAAAGGCTTTATCACGGCAGCCTCTGACGACTTGATCACATGGGCGCGCACAGGATCGCTGATGTGGATGACCTTTGGTCTCGCCTGCTGCGCTGTTGAGATGATGCAGGCCTCCATGCCGCGTTATGATCTGGAGCGGTTCGGTTTTGCTCCGCGCGCATCTCCCCGCCAGTCGGATGTGATGATCGTTGCGGGGACGTTGACCAATAAAATGGCACCTGCGCTCCGCAAAGTTTACGACCAGATGCCAAATCCGCGTTACGTGATTTCGATGGGCTCCTGCGCCAATGGCGGCGGCTATTATCACTATAGCTATTCCGTCGTGCGCGGCTGTGACCGGATTGTGCCGGTTGATGTCTATGTGCCCGGCTGTCCCCCGACCGCTGAAGCGCTGATCTATGGTATTTTGCAGCTACAGAAGAAAATCCGGCGTGAGGGGAGCATCATCCGATGAGCACGACCTCTTCTGATATGTGGGCCGATATTCGCGATCATATCGAAATGCATCACGCCGATGATGTGCGCGATATGTCTGTCTCGCACGGCGAGTTGACCATCACAGTGCGCCGCGCCGCGATCCTCAATATTATCGGCTTTCTGCGCGATGATCCGATCTGCAAGTTCAATCAGATGATTGACCTCTGCGGTGTTGATTATCCCGAACGCGCGCGCCGGTTTGATGTCGTTTATCACTTGCTCAGCATGGCGCATAACACACGCATCCGGGTCAAATGTTCAACGGATGAAGAAACTCCGGTCATGTCGATTGTGTCGCTGTTTCCAAATGCCGATTGGTATGAGCGCGAAGCCTTCGACATGTATGGCATCATTTTTGATCAGCATCCTGATCTGCGCCGTATCCTCACGGATTACGGATTTGAGGGCCATCCCTTGCGCAAAGATTTCCCGCTGACCGGCTTCGTCGAAGTGCGCTACGATGAAGAACGCAAAGAAGTGATCTACGAGCCTGTTGTCCTGCAACAGGAATACCGCTCATTTGATTTCCTCTCACCGTGGGAAGGGGCGAAATATATCCTCCCAGGTGATGAGAAGAGTGAGGCAGCTGAGTAATGGCCACTACAGAAGCCCTCATCACGGACGAGCAAGATCGTCGCTTTACGATTAACTTCGGGCCGCAGCACCCGGCGGCGCACGGCGTGTTGCGTCTGGTGTTAGAGCTAGAAGGCGAAGTCGTGGAGCGCGTTGATCCGCATATTGGCCTGCTGCACCGCGGCACCGAAAAGCTGATCGAACATAAGACCTATTTGCAAGCGCTGCCGTACTTTGACCGTCTCGACTATGTCGCGCCGATGAATCAAGAGCATGCGTTCTGTATCGCGATTGAGCGTTTGGCGGGCATTGATGTGCCGCGTCGGGCGTCTTTCATTCGTGTGATCTATTGCGAAATTGGGCGTATTCTATCGCATCTCCTCAATGTCACGACACAGGCGATGGATGTCGGCGCACTGACGCCGCCGCTTTGGGGTTTTGAAGAGCGCGAAAAGCTGATGGTGTTTTATGAGCGCGCGTGCGGATCCCGCATGCACGCCAACTATTTCCGTCCCGGCGGCGTGCATCAAGATTTGCCGCCCCAGTTGGTCGCTGACCTTCTGACATGGTGTGATCAATTTCCTGAAAAGCTCCAAGAAATTGAAACGCTGCTGACGGAAAACCGCATTTTCAAACAGCGTAACGTTGATATCGGCGTTGTGTCGAAACAAGATTGCTACGACCTTGGCTTTACCGGCGTGATGGTGCGTGGCTCCGGCATTGCGTGGGATTTACGCCGCAATCAGCCTTATGAAGTTTATAACGAACTCGATTTCAAAATCCCACTCGGCAAGAATGGCGATTGCTACGACCGTTATTTGTGCCGCGTCGACGAAATGTATGAGTCTGTTAAAATCATGAAGCAAGCGCTGGAAATGATGCCGGAAGGTCCGGTCATGACGACGGATAATAAGTTTGTCCCGCCGCGTCGCGCCGAAATGAAACAGTCAATGGAAGCTTTGATCCATCACTTCAAACATTACACGGAAGGCCTGAAAGTGCCGGAAGGCGAAGTTTACGCCGCTGTGGAATGCCCGAAGGGTGAATTCGGCGTTTATCTCGTGTCCGACGGGACCAATCAGCCTTACCGCTGTAAAATCCGCGCGCCGGGCTTCCCGCATTTGGCCGCGATGGACTATCTGAATAAGGGTCACATGCTCGCTGATGTTTCCGCTATTATTGGCTCGCTCGATGTTGTGTTCGGGGAGATTGATCGATGAGTGCCCGTCGTCTCGCCCCGGCTGCCCAGCAGCCCGCCAATGCCAGCCTGTCATCAGACGCGCTAGATAAAATTGCCACATGGACCCGGAAGTATCCCGAAGGCCGTCAGCGCTCCGCGCTGATCCCGGCGCTTTGGATTGCCCAAAAAGATGCGGGCGGTTGGTTGCCGGAAGCCATTTTGCGCGCGGTCGGCGATCGTCTCGGCATGGCCTATATCCGCGTCTACGAAGTCGCGACATTCTACACGATGTTCAATCTCGCCCCTGTCGGTGAGTTTCACATCCAGCTGTGCGGGACAACGCCGTGCTGGCTACGCGGCTCTGATGCGTTGAAAGACGTTTTGGCGCGCCGTGTTGGACCTCAAAACACCGTGAGTGCCGACGGGAAGTTCAGCTGGCTCGAAGTTGAATGTCTGGGTGCCTGCGCGAACGCGCCGATGATGCAGTTATCGACAGATGTCGATGAAGATCCTTACTATGAGGACCTGACGGCCGAGTCATTGGATGCTATTCTTGATGATCTTGCCGCTGGCAAGATGCCTGAGCGTGGCCCGCAAAATGGCCGGATTAATTCCGCCCCTGAAGGCGGTCCACTCACGCTGAATTCTAAGGACCTCTACAAGGCTGCCAAAAAACTAACCAAGCTCCCTAATCAGAGCAAGAAAGTAGCGCTCACGCGTCACGCGGACGACCCGAAGGAAAAGCGAGCTACGAAAGGGGGGGCAGCCTCTGCTGCCGCTGAAAACAAACCTTTTGCCGCCAAACCTAAACGGGCGACACAGGCAGCCGATGAGAAAATATCCAAGCCCAAATTGCTCTATACTGACGGCCCGACGGACGGCACGCCGGATGATCTGAAGAAGATCAAAGGCATTGGACCGAAGTTCGAAGGTGATCTGAATGCCAAGGGTATTTATTATTACCGTCAAATTGCGGCCTGGAAAGTGAAAGACGTCAAAGCTGTTGAAGCGGTCATGGAAAAATTCCCGGGCCGGATCGCGCGTGATGAATGGGTGAAACAGGCCAAAGCTTTAGCGAAGGCCGCGTCATGAAAAAACGTAACCTCTTGTCCGCGCTCTTAAACACCTTCGCCTGTTTGGCTTGGATGGCGTCATTAATTCTAACGCCGAAAGATGCGGGTTTTCCTTATCTTACCGTTCTCGTGACGGCAGTTTTCGCAGCCTGTGCGACGTTCTTTTGGATGGCTTACATGCGTGAACGTAAGGCGACAGAATTGACCTCCTTAGACTTAAAAGGGGGAGAGCTCTAATGGTGCAGCTTCTCAAAGACGAAGACCGTATCTTCAAAAATCTCTACGGTACGCAAGACTGGGGTCTCGACGGCGCGCGGCAACGCGGCGCTTGGGAGGGCACGGGCGCGATGCTGGAGCAGGGACGGGATTGGATTATCGATCAGGTCAAAGCCTCCGGCCTGCGTGGTCGGGGTGGCGCGGGCTTCCCGACAGGGCTAAAGTGGTCCTTTATGCCCAAAGAAGTGGGCGAACGTCCGCATTATCTTGTCGTCAATGCTGATGAATCCGAGCCCGGCACGTGTAAAGACCGCGAAATGATGCGCCACGATCCGCATTTGCTGATCGAAGGCTGCTTAATCGCCAGTTTCGCGATGCAAGCACACGCGGCTTATATTTACTTGCGCGGTGAATACACATTTGAACGCCAACGGCTCCAAGCCGCTGTTGAACAAGCTTATGCGGCTGGTCTGATCGGGAAAAATGCCTGTGGGTCTGGTTGGGACTTCGATGTTTATGTCCACCACGGTGCGGGCGCGTATATTTGCGGCGAAGAAACAGCGCTCCTCGAAAGTCTTGAAGGCAAGAAGGGGCAGCCCCGTCTTAAGCCGCCATTTCCAGCTAATTCAGGTCTCTATGGGTGTCCGACGACTGTGAACAACGTCGAATCAATTGCTGTCGTGCCAACAATTTTGCGCAAAGGCGCGGAGTGGTTTTCCAGTTTTGGCCGTGACAATAATAAAGGCACGAAAGTCTTTTCGATTTCAGGTCATGTCAACAAACCCTGTAATGTTGAGGAAGCGCTCTCCATACCACTCAAGACATTGATCGAGACCCATGCGGGCGGCGTTCGCGGCGGTTGGGACAACCTCAAAGCGATCATTCCGGGCGGCTCATCCGTTCCGCTCTTGCCGAAAGAAATTTGCGATACCGTCCTTATGGATTTTGACGCACTGCGCGAACATCAATCCGGGCTGGGAACGGCGGCTGTCATCGTGATGGATAATAGCACCGACATCGTCAAAGCGATTGCGCGCTTAAGCTACTTCTACAAACATGAGAGCTGCGGCCAATGTACGCCGTGCCGCGAAGGCACAGGCTGGATGTGGCGTGTGATGGAACGTATGGTTCGCGGCGAAGCCGAAATTGGCGAAATCGATATGCTGCTCGATGTGACCAAACAAGTTGAAGGTCACACGATCTGCGCACTCGGCGATGCAGCGGCTTGGCCGATCCAAGGCCTCATCCGTCACTTCCGTCACGAGATCGAAGACCGCATCAATCTCTATCGCTCAAGCCGTCCCGTGTTTGTGCAGGCTGCAGAATAACTATGACCGACCTCCGTAAAGTCAAAATTGATGGTGTCGAGCACGAGGTGCCGGCGGAATACACGCTGATGCAGGCGTGCGAAGAATATGGCGGCGCGGAAATTCCGCGTTTCTGTTATCATGAGCGCCTGTCCATCGCGGGTAACTGCCGCATGTGTCTGGTCGAATGGGAAGGCGCGCCGAAGCCGCAAGCGTCTTGCGCCTTGCAAGTCAAAGACCTGCGCCCGAACCGCGACGGCACGCCGGCCCACATCAAAACCAATTCTCCACTGGTAAAAAAAGCCCGTGAAGGCGTGATGGAATTTCTCCTCATCAACCACCCGCTGGATTGCCCGATTTGCGATCAGGGCGGTGAGTGTGATTTGCAAGACCAAGCGATGGCCTATGGCCGCGACTTTTCCCGTTTTGAGGAAAACAAACGCGCCGTTGACGACAAGCACATGGGCCCGCTCGTCAATACGATCATGACTCGTTGCATCCAATGTACGCGCTGCGTGAGGTTTATAACCGAAGTCGCTGGCGTACAGGAAATTGGCCTCGTCAATCGTGGCGAGAACGCTGAAATCACAACCTATTTAGAAAAGTCACTGACGTCGGAATTGTCCGGCAATGTGATTGATTTATGCCCCGTCGGAGCACTGACGTCCAAGCCTTACGCCTTTAATGCGCGTCCATGGGAATTGGATAAAGTCGAGAGCGTCGACGTGATGGATGCAGTCGGCTCGAACATTCGGATCGATTCGCGCCGCGATGCTGTTTTGCGTATTCTGCCGATGATCAATGATGACGTGAACGAGGAATGGATCAGCGATAAAACACGATTCGTCTGGGACGGCCTTGCCCGTCAACGCCTTGATCGTCCGTTCATCCGTGAAAATGGGAATTTACGCCAAGCGAGTTGGGATGAAGCGCTCGGCTTAGCGGCTGAAAAACTTAAAGGCGACCCGAGCAAAACCGCCGCGATTGCGGGCGATCTTTGCGACGCTGAATCCATGTATGCGCTGAAGGAACTGATGGGTTCGCTGGGCGTGAAAAATATTGATTGTCGTCAAGATGGCAGCCTGATCGGCACTGGCGCGCGCGAAGGCTATCTCTTTAATAGCTCTATTGCGGGCATTGATGACGCCGACGCCATTTTATTCATTGGAACCAACCCTCGCCTTGAAGCGCCGATCATTAATGCGCGTATTCGCAAGCGCTGGATCACAGGCGATCTCGAAATTGGAATGATCGGCGACACCGTCGACCTGACCTATGATTATCACCATGTCGGGACATCTGCCGCAGACCTTGCGGCCTTTAGTCGGGCGCGAAAAGGCTTTGCGCCGATCCTAAAGAAAGCTGAGAATCCGATGATTATCGTCGGGGCAGGCGCTTTGGTCGGTGAGGCTGGACAAGCTTTACTGGCGGCATTGGCCACACTGATGTCGGGACCAAAATTTGTCCGTGAAGGCTGGAACGCGCTGAATATTCTTCATACAGCGGCGGCCCGTGTTGGCGGTCTCGACCTTGGCTTCTTGCCAGGTACGGATGGAAAATCGACTGAGGCCATTTTGGCAGGCGCGGAAGCGGGCGAGATTGAGACCGTTTACTTGCTCGGGGCTGACGAATTTGACGCGAGTCGATTGAAAGACACGTTCGTGATTTATCAGGGCCACCACGGCGACGCAGGCGCCCATGTCGCGGACATCATCCTGCCGGGTTGCGCTTACACTGAAAAAGACGGTCTCTATGTGAATACAGAAGGCCGTGTGCAAATGGGCATGCGCGCTGTGCCGCCGAAAGGCATGGCGAAAGAAGATTGGGCGATTGTCCGGGCACTGTCGGCCGCGATTGGCCGCGTGTTGCCATTTGATAGTCAGTCCGCTCTCCGGGATCAGATGATTGAGAAGCATCCAACCTTCGGTGCTCTGGGTTATGCACCCGGGGCGGCTTCGGCAGCAGATTTTGATCTGTCGCAACTGGGAACAGATGGAACGCTTTCCGATGCTCCGCTCAAAAGTCCGGTGACAGATTTCTATATGACCAACCCGATTGCGCGAGCCTCCAACGTAATGGCGGAATGTTCTGCTGGCGTCGATAAGCCGACCTATTCGGAGGCCGCGGAATGATCGACCTCATTCAATTGCCGGTTTTTCAAGCTGCGGCTGGGGACGCCTCTGGTTGGGGCCTTTGGGTTGCGCTCAAAATGCTGCAAGTTTTAGGCTTTGTGCTGGTTCTAGCTTTGCTTGTCGCGGCGTTGGTGCTCGCTGACCGTAAGATTTGGGCGGCTGTGCAAATGCGCCGGGGCCCCAATGTTGTGGGCGCGTTTGGCTTGCTGCAAACTATGGCCGATGCGCTGAAGTTTTTCTTCAAGGAAATCGTCGTTCCGGCGGGGTCTGATAAATTCCTGTTTATCCTCGCGCCGCTGATTGCTCTCGTCATGGCCTTTCTGGCGTGGGCGGTGATCCCAGTTGCGGACGGTTGGGTGATTTCAGATATTAACGTCGGGGTTCTTTATGTCCTCGCGATCAGTTCTCTCGGCGTTTACGGCATTATTATTGGCGGTTGGGCGTCGAACTCGAAATATTCCTTCATGGGATCACTGCGCTCTGCGGCGCAGATGGTGTCCTATGAAGTCTCAATCGGCTTTATCATCCTGACGGTTATTTTCGTCTCGGGATCCATGAACCTGTCCGAAATCGTCAACACGCAAGCAGGCGGGTTTTGGAACTGGAATATGTTCCGACTTAATCCCTCAACAGAATTCGGCCTCGCCAATTATATTTTGACGCCTGTGCTGTTTTATATGGGCGTGATGTTTTTCATCAGCGCACTTGCGGAAACAAACCGCCCGCCGTTCGATCTTCCGGAAGCAGAATCCGAGCTCGTAGCTGGTTATCAGGTGGAGTATTCCTCCACACCGTTCTTGATGTTCTTCTTCGCGGAATATGTGAACATTATGCTGCTATCTGCGATGATGGTGATCCTGTTCCTCGGCGGCTGGCATGCCCCGATCGACATTGGCGTTCAGTTCCTGCCGGGCGTGTTTTGGTTCTTCCTCAAGACGGCTTTCATCTTCTTTATGTTCGCGATGGTGAAGGCGATTGTGCCGCGTTACCGCTATGACCAATTGATGCGTCTGGGTTGGAAAGTGTTTCTTCCGACGTCCATCATTGCGGTTATGATTGTGTCTGGCGTCGTTGTGTTTACGGGAGCCGCATGATGTCTCGTCTTAAACAGCTCATTCGCGGCGCTTTGCTGCTCGAATTTGTCAGCGCTTTTATACTCGCAATGCGGTTTTTCTTCCGCCCGAAAGTCACCCTGAACTATCCATTCGAAAAAGGGCCGCTTAGCCCCCGTTTTCGCGGCGAGCATGCGCTACGTCGCTATGCGAGTGGTGAAGAGCGCTGTATTGCGTGTAAGCTCTGCGAAGCCATCTGCCCGGCGCAAGCGATTGTTATTGAAGCTGAACCGCGTCCGGATGGTTCGCGTCGGACAACGCGTTATGATATCGACATGGTCAAATGTATTTATTGCGGCTTGTGTCAGGAAGCGTGCCCCGTCGACGCGATTGTCGAAGGACCAAACTACGAATTTGCCACTGAAACCCGCGAAGAGCTTTACTATGATAAAGAAAAGCTGCTCGCGAATGGGGACAGATGGGAAACTGAAATCGCCAAGAACCTAGAAATGGACGCGCCCTACCGTTAAGGGGACGCGAATCCGCGTCGGCTTACCGATGCGGAGGAAAGAGAAGAGAGCCAGACGTGATCGCGGCCATCGCATTCTACATCCTCGCAACTGTTGCTATCGCTTCCGCCTTTATGGTGGTCGCGTCGCGAAATCCTGTGCACTCGGTGATGTTCCTCATCCTGACGTTTTTCAGCGCGGCCGGGCTCTTCATTCTTATGGGGGCCGAGTTCCTCGCGCTGCTTCTCATCATGGTTTATGTGGGAGCCGTTGCCGTTCTCTTCCTCTTCGTCGTGATGATGCTTGATGTGGATTTTGCGGAGTTGAAAAAGGGCTTTCTCTCTTACGCGCCTATTGGTGCGATCATTGCGGGAATCTTGTTGATTGAAATGATTACGCTTGGCGCAGCCTATTTCTCAGATGGCGGACGCCCACTGGTTGTCACAGACGGCACGATGAGCAATCTCGAAGCCTTTGGCGCGGTGCTTTATACAAAATATGCAGGCGCGTTTGAGGCCGCAGGCTTTATCCTGCTCGTTGCCATGATCGGTGCGATTGTGCTGACATTGCGGGAACGCGAAGGCGTGCGCCGTCAGGATGCGAATGCGCAAATGGCGCGGACGCGTAAAGACGGGGTTGAACTCGTGGACATCGAACCTGGACAGGGGCTCGGTTAGCCGGGTCCGGCTAGGAGGGAAGACATGGTCATCGGATTATCACATTACCTGATCGTTGCCGCGATGCTGTTTATCATCGGCGTGTTTGGCATTTTCGTGAATCGTAAAAATGTCATTGTTATTTTGATGTGCATTGAGCTCATCTTATTGGCGGTGAACATCAATTTCGTGGCGTTTTCGACGCACATGCCGGCTGCACCGGGCGTGAACCCTATTGATGGGCAAATATTCAGCCTCTTTATCCTCACTGTGGCCGCGGCAGAAGCCGCTGTCGGCCTCGCTATTCTTGTCGTTTACTTCCGCAATCGCGGTAACATTCAGGTCGAAGACGCTGACCTGATGAAGGGCTGATCTCTTGTTGTATCAGACGATCGTTTTTGCCCCGCTGATCGGGGCCATCATCGCCGGTGTTGCGGGCACAGGTTTTGGCGGTGCACGCCTGCCTGAAAAAGCCAGTATGGTTTTGACAACAGGATTGTTGTTCTTGTCAGCCATACTCTCATGGCTCGCATTTATGGGTATTGCCTTTGGCGATGCGCCAGACACGACGATCACGCTGATGCGTTGGTTGGACATTGGCGGGTTAGAAGCCAATTGGGCGCTCAAGATGGACACGCTAACGGCGGTGATGTTGATCGTTGTGACGACAGTGTCCTCGCTGGTTCACCTCTATAGCTGGGGCTATATGAGCGACGACAAATATAAGCCGCGCTTCTTTGCTTACCTCTCGCTGTTCACCTTCTTCATGCTGATGCTCGTCACCAGCGACAACTTCATCCAGCTGTTTTTTGGTTGGGAAGGCGTCGGGCTCGCCAGTTATCTATTGATTGGCTATTACTACAAAAAACCGTCTGCCAATGCCGCAGCCATCAAAGCGTTTGTCACCAACCGAGTTGGCGATGTCGGCTTGGCGCTAGGCGTTATGACGGTTTTCCTCGTCTTTGGATCTGTTGAATTTGACGTAGTATTCTCCGCAATTGCCGAGAATAGCGACCGCCGTCTCGATTTCTTGGGCTTTAACCTCAATGCGATTGAACTGATCGCTATGCTGCTCTTCATCGGCGCGATGGGGAAATCAGCGCAGTTCCTTCTGCACGTCTGGTTGCCAGACGCGATGGAAGGCCCGACCCCTGTGTCGGCGCTTATCCACGCGGCGACTATGGTGACAGCCGGCGTCTTCCTCGTCTGTCGGGCTTACCCGATTTACGACGCAGCCCCGTTTACAGCAGGTTTCATTACCGCCTTGGGCGCCTTCACGGCCTTCTTTGCGGCAACGGTCGGTCTGGTGCAGAACGATATCAAACGCGTCATCGCTTATTCGACCTGTTCGCAACTCGGCTACATGTTCTTTGCTGCCGGCGTTGGGGCCTATAACGCGGCGATGTTCCACCTCTTTACCCACGCGTTTTTCAAGGCATTGTTGTTCCTCGGGGCCGGGTCAGTCATCCATGCGCTGCATCATGAACAAGACATGCGTAAAATGGGCGGGATATGGCGCAAAGTACCGTGGACATATGCGGGTATGATTATCGGCACTCTAGCGCTGACAGGGATCGGCATGCCGTTACTCGGTTGGGGTTTTGCGGGCTTCTTCTCGAAAGATGCCATTATCGAAGCGGCGTATGCCGTGGGTGCTGGCGGCGGGAATAACGCGGCTGTCTTCGCCTTCTGGATGGGGCTCATCGCGGCCTTTATGACCAGCTTCTATAGCTGGCGCCTTATCTTCATGACCTTCCACGGCCGCTTCCGGAGTGACCATCATACGCTGGAACATGCGCATGAGAGCCCGTGGAGTATGCGAATTCCGCTGATTGTTCTGTCTATTGGGGCAATTTTTGCCGGAGCCATTTTCTACAAAAGCTTCATGTATGGTTATGGCGGCTTCTGGCATGGGGCGCTTCCAATTGCGGGCGGCGACCACGCCGCACTTGCGCCAACCAACCTGTTTGCCGCGGCTGAAGGATATGAGAGCGCCGGTGAAGAAGCTGGCGGCGGTCATCATTTCCCGCTGTGGGTTCTATTTTCACCGCTCGTTGTTTCCGCTTTGGGCTTTGTGCTCGCGTTCTTCATGTACCGTAATGGCGGAACTGAGCGCCGGATTGCTCACGCGGCAGACACAGGGGGCTCACCGCTTTACCGCTTCCTGCTCAATAAATGGTACATCGACGAACTTTACGAAGTAACGCTTATTCGTGGTGCTCGTAAGTTGGGTGACTTCTTCTGGAAAGTCATTGATGTCGGCATAATCGATCGATTTGGACCTAACGGGATTGCCGCGTTTACGGCAGGGGCATCACGCCGTCTGTCACGACTACAATCAGGTAAATTGTTTCACTACGCCTTTGTCATGTTGATCGGCGTTGCCGTTCTGGTGATGATCGGCGTTCGTGGGCTGGGAGGTTAAGGCCGTGTTTTCGAACCTTCCTATTCTGCCGGCATTGGTCGTCATTCCGTTGATCGGGGCTTTGTTCCTCGCTTTTGTGTCCCGCCTCACGCGTGCCGATGGTCGCGAACAGACTGAGCGTAATGCGCCGCGTACGGCCCTGTTGGTCAGCTTGATCGTTTTGCTACTGTCCGTCGTTCTCGTGATCGATTTTGATCCAACAAATCCAGGCTTTCAATTTGTCGATGAAGCCCCGTGGCTTGGCAACGGGATTGACTTTCGCATGGGCGTCGATGGTATTTCTGTTCTCTTTATCGTTCTGACGGCATTTCTGACCCCGCTTTGTATATTGGCGTCAGAAACGTCGATCAAGAAACGCAAAGCCGATTACATGATCGCGTTCCTGCTATTGGAAAGCCTTATGATTGGGGTCTTCTGCTCGCTTGATCTAATTCTATTCTACATCTTCTTCGAAGCGGTACTGATCCCAATGTTTATCATTATCGGTGTTTGGGGTGGGGCGAACCGCGTTTATGCGTCTTATAAATTCTTCCTCTACACGCTGTTGGGGTCAGTTTTGATGCTTGCGGCTATCTTGTGGCTCTACGCTCAAAGTGGGACGCAGTTTGGCGATCCAACTACGGATATGCGGGCTCTCAAAGACCTTGATATTCCCGGCGGTGTTCAGACGTGGCTCTGGCTTGCGTTCTTTGCCTCCTTTGCGGTCAAGATGCCAATGTGGCCTGTCCATACATGGCTGCCGGATGCGCACGTTCAGGCGCCAACGGCGGGTTCGGTTATTCTGGCGGGTATTTTGCTAAAATTGGGTGGTTACGGCTTCCTACGTTTTTCTCTGCCTTACTTCCCAGACGCGTCAGTTCAATTTGCGCCCATGATCTTCACCTTGTCGGTCATCGCAATCATCTACACGTCACTGGTCGCTTACCGTCAGACGGATATGAAAAAGCTGATCGCTTATAGTTCCGTCGCTCACATGGGCTTCGTGACGATGGGGATATTCACCTTTAATCTGCAAGGTATCCAAGGCGGAGTTTTCCAGATGATCAGCCACGGTTTGGTCTCTGGCGCGCTCTTTTTCTGCGTCGGTGTGATTTACGACCGGATGCACACGCGCGACATCGCTTTTTACGGCGGACTTGTGAAACGCATGCCGATCTTTGCAGCCTTCTTCCTGCTCTTTACTATGGCGAATGTGGGCTTGCCCGGAACGTCAGGTTTTATCGGTGAAATCTTGACCATGATTGGTGCCTATCAAGTAAGCCCGTGGATCGCGGCAGGCGCAGCCCTCGGCATGATCTTGTCGGCGATGTATGCGCTCCATCTCTACCGAGAGACGATCTTTGGCGAACAGGTCAATGAGAAGCTCGACGTGATTACCGATGTCACAGCGCGGGAATGGCTGATCTTAGGATCGCTCGCCTTCTTCACAATTTTGCTTGGTGTTTATCCGGCTTTGGTGACGGATTTGACCGAAGCCAGTGTCGCTCAACTCATTGCGGACTTCCAAGCGGATACGGTTGTGCCCGCTTTGGCTGAGGGGAACTAAGATGGAAGCTGTGTCCCTAATGGCGCCGGAGCTGTTGCTTGCGGCTCAAACTCTTATCGTCGTAGTGATGAGCTTGTTCGTTAAAGGCGAAAAGCAAGCCGATGTGATGCGCTGGATTGCCATTGCTGTGCTTGTCGCCTTCGCGTTGATCGGATTCGTCTTAGGTCGTCCTCAAGGAACTGCGTTTAACGGTCTGCTCAAGGTCGATGATTTTGGGCATTACGCCAAACTGATCATCGGTTTGACGGCCGCGCTCGCGCTCGTTTTCACCAAATCCTATTTCAAAGCCGAAAAACTTGATCGGTTCGAATTTTCCGTGTTGATGATCTACGCTGTGCTCGGCATGTCGATCATGGTCAGCGCGAATAACCTGCTCGCGCTCTATATCGGTCTCGAATTGCAAGCGCTTGCGCTCTACATCATGGCGGCGTTCAACCGGGATAGCTTGCGCTCTTCAGAGGCTGGCTTGAAGTATTTTGTGCTCGGCGCTTTGTCGTCAGGTCTACTGCTCTACGGTACGTCGATGATTTATGGCTTTACCGGCCACCTTGATTTTGCGGGCATTGCGTCCGTGATTGAAACAGGCGGCGTGAACGGCGGACTCGTTGCGGGCATGGTCTTTATGATGTGCGGCTTGGCGTTTAAAATTTCCGCTGCACCGTTCCACATGTGGACGCCGGATGTTTACGAAGGCTCGCCGACACCGATCACGGGCTTCTTCGCCTCGGCTCCGAAATTTGCAGCGATGGCCTTGATTGCCCGGCTGTTGTTCGGTCCGCTCGAAGGTATGTTTGACCAGTGGCAACAGATCGTCGCAGCGCTCGCATTGGTATCGATGTATGTCGGTGCGATTGGCGCGTTGAGCCAAAGGAATATCAAACGTCTGATGGCGTACTCTTCCATTGCGAACATGGGCTACGCGCTTGTGCCGCTGGCGGCGGGGACCGTGTTTGGCCTGAAGGGTATGCTGATCTTCATGACGATCTATGTCATCAGCTCGATCGGTATATTTGCTGCGATCCTGCAAATGCGGATCCGTAACGGCATGGTCGAACAGATTTCGGATTTGTCTGGCCTGTCACAGACCAACCGTCCGATGGCGCTAGTTCTGACGGTCTTTTTCTTTTCACTGATGGGTATTCCGCCCTTGCTCGGGTTCTTTGGTAAGTTGTTTGCCTTCTGGCCTGCGGTTGAAGCCGGCCTGTGGTGGTTGGTTGTCGCGGCCTTGGTCGCGTCCGTCATCGGCGCGTTTTACTATCTTCGTGTTATCAAAACGATGTGGTTTGATGAGCCAGCCCAAGACTTTGTCGAATCTCCCCGCTCTTTGCGTTGGATTACGACGGGGTCCGCGCTGACTTTGCTCTTGTTATTTGCTCTGCCATTCATCTCGATTCCGGCGCAAAGCCTTCTCGATAGCGCAGCCGCGGCGCTCTTCTAGCTCTTGCAGTTTATCCATCTGGATAGCGTCGGCTCGACTCAGGACGAAGCTCGGTCGCTTTATAAATCGGGTGAGCGCGGTCCGGTTTGGGTGCGCGCCGATGTGCAAACACAGGGGCGAGGGCGGCGTGACCGGACATGGGTTAGCTGCTCTGGTAATCTGTCGGCAACATTGCTCCTGCCTAATTCAACGGACCCATCTCAATCCGCATTGCACGGCTTTGCGGCGTCACTGGCTATCGTGGATACGCTGGTGGCCTATATGCCGCAGCGTCCCGTCACGTTGAAATGGCCAAATGATGCCCTGATTGGCGGGGCCAAAATTAGCGGCTTGTTGATCGAGCGCGAAGCCAAAGCGCTTCTTATCGGGATTGGTATTAATCTCGTGTCACATCCCGACAATACGCCTTATCCGGCGACGCATTTATTACGAGAAATGAAAGCCGAAAATTTGGCAGATGCGGAACCCCTCTTTACGGGGGCCGAGGCTGTTCTCGCCCTTTTGTCCAAACACGTGATGCAACGGATCGGAACCTTACGAAACGATGGGTTTGAACCGATCCGTAAAGATTGGCTTGCTTACGCGCATCATCTTGGAAAAACAGTGACGGTGAATGGCCTCACGGGAACATTCACGGATCTTGCGCCGGATGGTGCGTTGTGTCTGATCTTGCCTAATGGCACAGAGACCCGCGTCCATGCGGGCGATGTTGCTTTCGGATAATTCTATGTTGCTTGTCATTGATACCGGGAACACCAACACGCTGTTCGCTATTCATGATGGCGAAAATTGGGTTGGGGAATGGCGCATTGCGACTGACGCCGCGCGCACAGCAGATGAGTTCGCGGTCTGGTTCTATCAACTCATGTCCATGTCGAACCTGTCGTTTAAGGATATTGAGGGTTGCGTAATTTCCACCGTGGTGCCGCAATCCTTGTTTAATCAACGGAATTTGGTTCGAAGGCATTTGGGAGTTGAGCCGCTAGTTGTCGGTGAACCAAATGTTGAACTGGGTATTGGAATTCGCGTTGATAATCCGTCGTCCGTTGGCGCGGATCGGCTTGTCACTGTATTGGGCGCAGTGCAGTCTTATGAGGGACCGTTGATCATTGTTGATAGCGGTACAGCGACAACATTTGATATTGTTTCCGGCGACCGCCATTTTGAAGGCGGGGTAATTTGCCCGGGCATTAACCTGTCGATGCGAGCGCTGCACGAAGCGGCGGCGCAACTACCGCGGATCGAGATCCGACGGCCCGACCGTGTCGTTGGTAAGGACACCGTATCCGCCATGCAATCCGGTGTGTTCTGGGGTTATATCGGGCTGATTGACGGGCTAGTAAGGCGTATTCGCGAAGAAGATGGGCGGGACTTCACCGTCATTGGAACAGGTGGCGTTGCCAGCCTGTTTGACGGCGCGAGCGAAACAATCCAGCATTTTGATCCGAATCTAACGATCCGGGGTTTGCTGGAAATCTGGAAGTTGAACCGACCGAATGGCTAAAAATCAAGACGAATTCGTATTCCTACCGCTGGGTGGATCCGGCGAAATCGGAATGAACCTGAACTTGTTTGGCTATGGCAGGCCGTCCAGTCGTAAATGGGTCATTGTCGATATTGGCGTGACGTTCGGCAATGCTGAAACGCCGGGTGTCGATATTATCATGCCGGACACGGCTTTCATAGAAGAGCACAAACATAATCTTTTGGGGATTGTGCTTACCCATGCGCACGAAGACCATATGGGCGCGCTGGCCCGTTTGTGGCCGCGCTTGCGTTGCCCAGTCTATGCAACGCCCTTCACCATGTGGTTGGTCAAGGACCGTTTGGCGGAAGCCGGGCTGCTGGATGAAGTTGAACTCATTGAAATTCCGCTCAAAGGCAGTTTTGATCTCGGACCGTTCCAATTCGATCTGATTTCTCTGACACACTCTATTCCTGAACCGAACGCACTCGCGATCCGCACAGATCTCGGCATGGTTCTGCATACAGGCGATTGGAAGATTGATCCCAACCCACAAATTGGTGAGGGCGTTGACGAAGACGCGCTTAAAGCCATTGGGGATGAGGGGGTCCTCGCGATGATTTGCGACAGTACCAATGTCTTCTCGCCGGGCTTCAGTGGATCAGAAGATGGCGTCCGCATAGAGCTAACGAAGCTGATCGGGGAGCATAAGGACCGGGGCATGGCGGTCGCCACCTTCGCGTCCAATGTCGCGCGCCTGCAATCGATTATGTATGCCGCGAAGGCGAATAAACGCTCAGTCTGTTTGATTGGACGGTCGATGAAACGCATGACGGCGGCGGCGAAGGCTGTCGGGATGCTCACCGACGTGGGGCATCTTTTGTCTGAGGACGAAGCGTCCGCCATGCCCGCAGGGCATGTTCTTTATCTTTGCACCGGAAGCCAAGGCGAACCGCGCGCGGCCCTGTCTCGGATCGCAGACGGGTCGCACCGAACGGTTAAATTTAAATCTGGCGATGTTGTGATCTTCAGCTCGAAAATCATTCCCGGCAATGAGTTGGGCATCTTTGCTTTGCAGAATGCTTTGGCGGATGATGGGGTAAAAATCATCACAGAAAAGGATCGCCCGATCCACGTGTCCGGCCACCCAAATCGGGGTGAACTCAAAACGATGTATGAATGGGTCAAACCTAACGTCGCGATTCCGGTGCATGGCGAACGTCGCCACTTGTTGGAACATGCCCGGTTTGCAAAAACAGTTGGTGCGAAAATTTCGATCCCGGGCCGGAATGGTGAAATGATTCGACTCGCGCCCAATGGCCCTAAAATCATCGATATTGTTCCGACGGGTCGTCTTTACGAAGATGGCGGGAAGATTGTGTCGTCAATGGATGACGGCATGCGGCTCCGTCGCAAAATGGCCTATGCTGGCCATGTCGCCGTCAGCGTCGTGGTCAATGAAAAAGGCCGATTAATTAGCGGACCAGAACCCAGGATCAGTGGATTTCCAGAGGGCGAAAATGGTGCGGTGATGGATGAATTGCTCGATGCTGTCGCGGAAATGGCGGAGCGCGCCTTTAATGAACTGGCTCCGCGCGCGCGCAAAGATCTGGACGCAATAGAAGAAAAGCTTCGCGGTCGTGTCAAACGCGTCGTGCGCAATTTGACTGACAAACGTTCTATCGTCGAAATCCACGCGCATATGGTCAAAGGGGCCGCTTAAATGATTGGTCCGCTCAACCATGTCGGCGTTGCCGTTCCGGATATTCGTAAGGCGATCGCGTTCTATCGGGATGTGCTCGGCGCGACCGATATTACTGAGCCTCAGGATTTGCCCCCGCAGGGCGTGACTTACGCGTTTGTTACGCTGCCAAGCGGACAAGTTGAACTGATTGAGCCTTATGGTGAAAACTCCCCAATCCTGAAATTTCTGGAGCGAAACCCCAAAGGCGGACAACATCACGTTTGTTTCGAAGTTGATGATATTCATATCGCGAAGACCACAATGGAAGCGCGCGGCATGCGCGTTCTGAACGAGCCCCGTATCGGCGCGCATGGCACGCTCGTTGTCTTCCTTCACCCTGGTGACAGCGGGGGTGTGCTGATTGAACTCATGGAAGCCCCTGACGTTGAGCATTAGGCGACTCTCATGAACTGGTTTACGGGACTCGCATCTTTCCTCATCCTTTGGTGGCTCTCGCTTTTTATTGTCCTTCCCTTGGGAATTCGGGGGCAGGCCGAGGACGGCTCGGTTGAACCCGGAACGGAACCGGGGGCGCCAATTCGACCCCGTATGATTCGTAAGGCACTTTGGGCAACCGGACTTGCGATAATTTTCTTCTTACTGCTCCATTGGGTCCTGTCGACGGGATGGCTGACATGGGAACGGATGGGCGTCATATTTGGGCTGAATCGAGACACATAACGCGCGTTCCCCGAAGATTTCCTGCAAGCGCTCGCTTGCTCGTTGGCGAGTGCACAGCTAAGCGCGCACAATGCGACTCTCACGCTATTTCCTTCCTCTTCTTAAAGAGACCCCGTCGGATGCGACGATTGCCAGCCACAAGCTGATGTTGCGTGCGGGGATGGTTCGGCAAAATAGTGCCGGCATTTACACTTGGCTGCCGCTTGGGTTCAAAGTTCTCAAAAAGATCGAGCAGATCGTTCGCGAAGAGCAGAACCGAGCAGGCGCAGTCGAAATGCTGATGCCGACCATTCAATCAGCGGACCTTTGGAAACAGTCGGGCCGTTATGATGCCTATGGTCCGGAAATGCTGCGGATTACGGATCGTAATGATCGCGAAATGCTGTTTGGGCCAACGAACGAAGAAATGCTGACTGATGTGTTTTCGTCTGATGTCCGATCCTACAAAGATTTACCGAAAATGCTGTATCACGTGCAGTGGAAGTTTCGTGATGAGCGGCGCCCCCGTTTTGGCGTGATGCGCGGACGCGAATTCCTGATGAAGGATTGCTACAGCTTTGATCTCACGCCCGAAGACGCGCGCAAGAGCTATCACAAAATGTTTGTTGCCTATCTCAAAACGTTTCAGAGGTTAGGTTTGAAAGCTGTCCCCGTTAAAGCGGCGACGGGACCCATTGGGGGCGATCTTTCTCATGAGTTTCATATTCTCGCGGAAACAGGTGAGAGTGAAATATTTTGCGACAAACGAATTTTAGAATTGGATCCTATTGGAGATGTAGACTTCGACAGTGATTTGTCTGAGATTGTTGAAGCTAGAACGCGACTATATGCGAGAGCTGATGAAGAACACGAAGGATGGAATTTTGAAGATTTGCCTGAAGATCAAAGGGTTTCTGCCCGAGGAATCGAGATTGGACACATCTTCTACTTTGGCACGAAATACTCCGAGCCGTTCAATGCGAAAGTACAAGGCCCGGACGGTAAACCGACTGCGGTCGAAATGGGTAGTTACGGCATTGGTGTCTCGCGTCTTGTTGGCGGAATTATCGAAGCCAGTCATGATGAAAACGGGATCATTTGGCCGGAAGACGTATCGCCATTCGATGTCGGCATTATCAATTTGAAATCTGGTGATGAGGATTGCGACCGCGTTGCGGACGAGCTTTATCAAGCACTGATCGCAGCGGGACTGGATCCACTTTATGATGATACGTCAGATCGTGGTGGGGTCAAATTCTCGCGAATGGACCTGATTGGTCTGCCTTGGCAGATTGTGATCGGGCCACGAGGGTTGAAAGACGGAATCGTCGAGCTGAAACATCGGCGCACGGGTGAGCGAGAAAACCTCTCTCCTGAAGCGGCTGTGGCGAAGCTAACAGGCTAGACGATGGCTGAGGTTACTCAGAACGCCCCATTCGGGTCGGTCGAGCGTAAGATTTCGATGCGCTATTTGCGCGCGAAGAAAACGCATGGCGGCGTCGGCTTTATTGCTGTCATCAGCTTCACCTGCATCATGCTCGCCATTGCGGCGATGATCACTATCATGTCGATCATGAACGGCTTTCGCGCTGACATGATCCGCCTGACCATTGGCAGTGAAGGCCATATTTATGTGCAGTCTGTACAGCCGGACATCACTGTCGCGGAGATCGAAGCGCTAGAGCAACGGATGCAGGCTATTCCGGGCGTTGAAAATGCATTCCAGTTCACGCAACATTTCACGGGTGTTCAAGCCAATGGCCAATTCGCGCTGGCGCAAGTCATCGGGATAGCCAAAGATGATCTGATGGCGTTTGAGTTAATCGCGGACGGCGTCATTCAAGGCGATCTTCGCTCTCTGGGTGAAGGAGAGGGGTCCGATCATGCGATTGCGATTGGTTCAGCGATGGCAGCGGGGCTTAGTCTTCAAGTTGGGGATCGCTTGCTCGTCTATTCACCGCGTACACGCCAAACAATTTCCGGCGCGGTTCCTGTTCGTAAAACCTATACGATTGGCGCAATTTTTGACGTTGGTCTTTTCGTGACCAACCAAACTTATATTTACATGGATTTGGATGAGGCGACGCTCCTTTTCGAGGGTGGCAAGGTGAAGGGGGATATTCAACTCAGACTCGAAGACCCTGACGAAATTGATGAGTTGCGCCCACAAATCTTCGAACAAGCAGGGCAGCCGATCCGGCAAATGACCTGGAAAGACCGCAATCAATCTACGGCGAGCGCGCTGCGCGTTGAACAAGTGGCGATGCGTCTGATCTTTATGATTGTTGTAATCATCGCCGCGTTCCCCGTGTTGGCGTCAATGATTATGTTGGTGAAGAACAAGTCGCGCGATATTGCGATCTTGCGCACCATCGGCATGACACGCGCAGGCATTTTACGGATATTCCTGATGAGCGGCGCCACCGTGGGCATTCTTGGAACGCTAGTCGGCTTGATTGTCGGCGTATTGTTCTGTTTGAATTTATATTCGATTCAGCTTTTCATCGAAGGTATTATGGGCGTGCAACTGTTCCCTCAGGACGTTTACCAACTGACGGACCGCATTCCCGTCAAGATTGTTTGGTCCGAGGTCGCGTCTGTCGCGCTGTGGGGCTTTATGATTTCCGCGATGGCTGTGTTTTGGCCCGCTTGGCAGGCCTCTAAAATCGATCCGGTCGAGGCTCTCCGCTATGACTAGGCCCGTTCTTTCCGTTCGCAATTTGCATCGATCCTACAAATCCGGTGGGGGCTTGTTAAAGGTTCTTGCCGGGGCTGACATCGATATTTTTCCCGGTGAAATGGTGGGCCTGATTGGACCGTCTGGATCGGGTAAATCAACCCTGCTGCATGCGGCGGGGTTGCTTGAAAAGCCCAATGCGGGTGAAGTTTTTATCAATGGTCGTGAATGTTTGAAACTGCCGGATGATGAACGCACGGCTATCCGGCGCGAACGGATCGGGATGGTCTATCAGTTCCACCACTTGCAAAAAGAATTCACGGCTGAAGAAAATGTGATGATCCCACAAATGATTGCCGGCAAGACATCACGCATTGCGCGGGCTGAAAGTCGGCGTTTATTAGTGGCGATGGGCCTGGGTGAACGACTGACCCATCGTCCCAGCCAAATGTCTGGCGGGGAACAACAACGGGTCGCTATCGCGCGTGCATTGGCCAATCGGCCGCAAGTTTTGCTGTCTGATGAACCGACGGGCAACCTTGATCCGGCAACAAGTGCTGTTGTCTTTGATCAGCTGTACCAGCTCACCCGTCAGGAAGGCGTCGCGGCCCTTGTCGCTACGCACAACATGCAACTCGCGAGCTATATGGACCGTTTGCTGACTGTGCGTGAAGGCATGGTTGTTCCGTTTATTCCGGCGCCTGTTTCCTACTAATCGCGTAAAAAACGAGACCGACACCAATCAAAACGAGTGCCCCGACGGCGGTTTTGGGTGAGGTTGTGACGACATAGATCAGTGTGAACGCCGTAATCGCTAAATAGACAAGTGGAACAAGAGGGTAGGCGGGAACTTTGAACGGGACTTCTGCCTTTGGCTGTTTGCGTCGTAGGATGAACAGTCCCAAAACTGCGAGCAAGCTGTTGAAGGCCAAGAGGCTTCCGGCGAAGATGATAATCGTCTCAAAGGTCTGGGTGAGGACAAAAAATGTCGCGATCCCGCTTTGCAGCCAGACCGCATTACGCGGAACCCCATCTGCATTGGTGCGAGCTAACCATCGGAGCGGATGGAAGTCTTCTCCAATGGCCTGTAGCGCCCGCGGGCCAGCCAGAGTCATGGCCGAGACGGTGCTAATCAGAAGTAAGGCGAGCATACCGCCTGCGATCCGCCCGCCGCCATCGCCAAATATGCCCCGCGCTGCAATATAGCCGATTTCGACCTCGCCGCGCAGAGCCTCCATCGGCGCGGCGCGAAGAAAGACGACGTGAAGTAAAATATAAAGGACAGCGACTAGGAGGGTGCCTTTGACCAAGATGCCGGGGAGTGACTTTTGCGGCTCAGCTAATTCTCCCGAAATATAGGTCGCAGCGTTCCAGCCCGTGTAGGCATAAGAAACATAGATGAGAGACACGGCGAAAGCCGGAGAGAGCAGGTTCGCTCCGTCTCCGGGTTTTGGCAGAAACGAGATCGGCTGTGGATCGCGCACAAGGAATAAACCCGCGGCGATGAAGCCGATTATCAGGGCAACCTTGATGGCCGTCAAAGCGGTCTGTGAGGCGCCTGACATGCGGCGCGAGCGTCCGTGCAGATTGCCCATTGTCAGAACGAGCGCGATTGCCATCGCAGTTTGCATCCCCGGTGTCATATCCCAGGGGAGGACGGCCGCCATATATTTCGAAAACGCAATCGCGACGGCTGCAATTGGCGCCGCAAAGCCAATGGTCGCGGAAACCCAGCCTGACACGAAACCTGCGGCGGGATGGTATATCTCACCAAGAAAATTATACTCACCGCCAGATCGGGGC
This sequence comes from Algimonas arctica, assembly GCF_014652695.1. Lineage (GTDB taxonomy): Bacteria > Pseudomonadota > Alphaproteobacteria > Caulobacterales > Maricaulaceae > Litorimonas > Litorimonas arctica. The sequence continues at coordinate 72,846 of NZ_BMZH01000004.1, read as the reverse complement.
AGGCGGGTTCCAAGCTCGGCATAGCTCAGCGCACCACATAGCGCAGCCACACCGCCAATTATCCAAAGCATCAAAATGGCAAAAGGGGAGCTAATGTCGAGGAGTTGAAAACCGAGCGACGTAAATACGCCGGTTCCGATCATATTGGCTATGATGACGGCGGTGGCCGTACGCGGGCGGAAGTTGGCGCTCATCTATTCTCCGTGCGGGCCGCCGTATCATAAGGCAAGCGGGTAATTATCCACACGACGCGCGTCGAATCAGGGAAAGAATTCCTAATCTGTTGACATGAGAACAAACATAGAACAGAACAAAATGGCAACAGAGTAAGAGAAAAGGGGATAACCATGATGAAGCAGTTCGCACAAGACCTTGGAGCGGCTATCGTTCTGGCAGCATTCGTCACCGTCATGTCGGTTTGGATGATGGTAATTGGAGGATAATGTTGCCCATGGTTCGTGACTTCGTTCATCTTCGTATGCGGTCTCCTTATTCCATGTTGGAAGGGGCGCTGAAAATGAAGGAGACGGCCTCACGGTTGACGACCTATCGCCAACCGGCGATTGCGATCACTGACACGAATAATCTTTGCGGCGCTTTGGAGTTTTCCGAGGCGATGACAGGGGCGGGCATTCAGCCTATAATTGGGCTGACCTTGTTTTTAGACTTAGAGGGGGAACGTCAACCCGGACAACTCCGCACGGAGCTTGATGGAACAATCGTTCTGCTCGCGCAGGATGAGACAGGTTATAATAACCTGATGGCCTTATCGTCAGCCGCGTTTCTGGATGTCGATGCTGTCGATGAACCTCATGTCAAACTGAGCGCGTTGAAGGGCCGTACGGACGGCGTAATCGCGCTGACGGGCGGATTGGATGGCGCGCTAGACCGTCTCATCAATGACGGTCGTCCCGAAGAAGCCGAACGCTGGCTGACGACACTTTGCGGGATGTTTCCCAACCGCCTTTATATCGAATTGCAGCGTCACGGATTACCCCAACAAGCGAAGACCGAGCCCGTCCTGATTGAGATGGCCTATCGGCTCGACATTCCTCTCGTCGCTACAAATGAGCCCTATTTCATTGGGCCAGAAATGTATGATGCGCACGATGTGTTGCTCGCAATGAATGAAGGGTCTTATGTTCTTGAACAGGACCGTCGAAAACTGACTGCGCGCCATTATCTGAAGTCATCAGAAGAGATGATTCCGCTTTTTGAAGATATTCCCGAAGCGATTGCCAATACACTCATTATCGCACAGCGCTGTGCCTATCGCTCTCTCAAGCGCGATCCGATCCTACCGAATTTTGGTGACGGCTCGCAATCAGAATCAGATATTCTCGCCAACCAAGCGCGTCAGGGATTAGAGGCCAGGTTAGCCTTGATTGATCTTGCACAGCCGCGAGAGACTTATTTCGAGCGATTGGATTATGAGCTCGACGTGATCACCCAGATGGGGTTTCCGGGTTATTTCTTGATCGTTGCCGACTTTATCAAATGGGCCAAGGATAATGATATTCCTGTCGGTCCGGGACGCGGGTCTGGTGCGGGTTCCGTTGTCGCGTGGGCGTTGACAATTACTGATCTGGACCCTCTTCATTACGGTCTCCTATTCGAACGGTTCCTCAATCCAGAACGGGTCTCTATGCCCGATTTCGACATTGATTTTTGTCAGGAACGTCGCGGCGAAGTGATTGAATATGTCCGGAAGAAATATGGTGACGGACAGGTTGCGCAGATCATTACATTCGGAACCTTGCAGGCACGGGCGGTTGTTCGTGACGTAGGACGCGTGATGCAAATGCCGTTGGGGCAGGTCGACCGATTGGCGAAATTGGTGCCCAGCAATCCGGCAAACCCTGTCACGCTTCAGCAAGCCATCAACATGGAGACATCTCTTCAAGATGCTCGCCGCTCAGACCCCAAGGTCAGACGCTTGCTAGATACCGCGCTATCTCTCGAAGGTCTTTACCGAAATGCCTCGACCCACGCAGCCGGGGTGGTGATTGGAGACCGCCCATTAACGGAACTGGTTCCGCTATACCGCGATCCACGCTCAGACGTACCCGCGACGCAGTTTACGATGAAATGGGCAGAAAAAGCCGGCCTCGTGAAGTTCGACTTTTTGGGCTTAAAAACACTCACCGTGATTGACCGTTGCCTGAAACTGCTCCGCAAGGACGGGGTCGACATAGATTTGGCCACAGTTGGAACATCGGAGCCGAAAGTTTATGAACCGTTAGCGAGAGGCCTGACGGCGGGGGTTTTCCAATTGGAAAGCTCCGGCATGCGCGATGCCCTTCGCAAGCTGGCGCCGGACTCGATAGAAGAATTGACCGCGATTATCTCTCTCTATCGGCCCGGACCGATGCGAAACATTCCAGACTTTATCGAACGGAAATTCGGGCGCCAAGAGATCACCTATCCGCATCCAAAGTTGGCGGATTTGCTTGAGGAAACCTACGGTATTATCATTTATCAGGAACAGGTGATGGAAATCGCCAAGGTCCTATCGGGCTTCTCCTTGGGCGACGCTGACTTGTTGCGTCGCGCAATGGGTAAGAAAGATCAGGCGGAAATGGACCGCCAAAAAGATAAATTTATCGACGGCGCCGTTGCCCGTGGAGTGGATCGTCATCAAGCGTCGGGTATCTTTGATCTTGTAAACGAATTTGCGGGCTACGGGTTCAACAAATCACACGCGGCCGCTTATGCGATGATTTCATTTCAAACGGCCTATCTCAAAGCGCTCTATCCCGCCCATTTCATTGCCGCGATGATGAGCCTTGACCTGAGTGTTGTGGAAAAGCTGTCATTCTTCTTTCAAGAAGCCAAACGGATTGATGTCGATATCCTTCCGCCTTGCGTTAATCGGTCGATGGCCGATTTTGATGTTGTTGACGGCAAGGTTCTCTACGCCTTGGGCGCACTCAAAAACGTGGGACTTGAGGCGATGAAACATGTCGTTGAGGTTCGGACGCGCGATGGCAAATTTTCAGACATTTATGATTTCGCACGGCGTGTTGATATGCGGGTTGTTAATAAGCGCGCGATGGAAAACCTCGCCCGCGCGGGCGCGTTTGATTGTCTGGGCGTGTCGCGCGCAACGGCGCTGGCGTCTGCGGGCATGCTCCAGAAGGTTGGGACATTGGCGGCGCAAGAGCGTGAGTCTGCACAGGTCAATCTGTTCGGCGGTATTGATGAGGCGACACCTGACCCTGATCTATTAGTGAGGTCGGATTGGGAAACAGTCGAAGCGTTGGAGCATGAATTTGGGGCTGTCGGCTTTTACTTAGGCGGCCACCCGCTGGAGGAGCATCTCAAAACTGTCTCGATTAAAATTGTGCCTTCGGAACAGATCGAAGCGCTTGCGATATCGGGGAAGCGGAATTTCCGTGTCGCCGGCATTGTCCGTAACCGCCAAGAACGAAATTCCAAACATGGGAAGCGTTTTGCCTATCTCGGTTTGTCCGACCCGAGTGGTGAGTTTGAACTTTTCGTGCCTGAAAACCTGCTCTTTACTAAGCGTGAGGTCATGACCGTCGGGAACGCTGTGATCTGCGAAGTACGGGTCGAGGGCGAAGATGGCGATCTGCGCTACTTTGCCCAAACGGTTCAATTGATTGCAGGGTCGTCATCACAATCTGATGATCGCCTTCCCCCGAAAGGCCTCCGTATTCGGTTACGCGATGTTGAGACGTCCACGCTGGATGAATTGGAAGCTATGCTGTGCAAACTTCGCGATGCGCCGCATCTTATTTCAGGCATTATCGAGCTCTCTGGCCCATTGAGTGACGCGCGCGAAGCCCGTTGGCAGCTGCGCGGAAGTTGGGCGATTGACCCCAATATTCGAAAGGCGTTGAAAGCGAATAGCGCGATTGAAACAATCGAAGAAATTGCGGCCTAGGTGAAAACACCCTCAATTCTGTCTCTCAACAAGTTGACCAATTCTGGATCCATAAATTGATAGAGGTCTGGTACGTCAAGCGTGTGAAGGGTCACTTGAGACAGTGTACGTCTGATCATGGGCCTCAGTCGATCCGCGTGCGACGAATCCATGGCGATGATGACGTCAGCCCAAGTGATGTCGCGGTCTGGTACGCGTTTGCGTGCCGATGCGCTAACTCCGGCTGAGCGAACGTTGAAGCGATCATCTTTTCTGTAAATGCGTTCAGCTGTAGGGCTTCGCCATTGGTTGCGTGAGCAGACAAAGAGAATATTAATTGGATTGCCGTGCATAGAGGCTTGATAAAGGTTTCGTCTCGACCGCACAAACCCCTTGCATCCCGTCTCTTGCGCAGTATAGCGCGTTCCATCAATTCGCGTGCGGGTTTTGGCCCTGTGCATATAGCGCAGACGTCAGTTCCGGTGAGACATCAGTCTCTCAACCCCGCATTTAGGTTAACCGGAAGAAGGAGATATCCCATGGCTCTTCCTGAATTTTCTATGCGCCAACTGCTCGAAGCAGGCGTACACTTTGGTCACCAGACACACCGCTGGAACCCAAAAATGGCACCGTATATTTTCGGCGCTCGTTCAAACATTCATATTATGGATCTGTCGCAGACAGTTCCTTTGTTGCACCAAGCTCTCAAAGAAGTCCGTGATGTTGCCGCTAAAGGCGGTCGCGTACTCTTCGTTGGTACAAAGCGTGCGGCATCTGAGCCTGTGGCACAGGCCGCGGGTCGTTGCGCACAATATTACGTCAATCACCGCTGGCTTGGTGGGATGCTCACCAACTGGCAGACCGTGTCTAAATCAATCGCGCGCCTGAAGCAGCTTGATGCAATGGACCCGAACGAAGCCGGCCTGACCAAGAAAGAACTCTTGAACCTGGCTCGCGAACGTGAACGTCTTGACCGGACACTCGGCGGAATCAAAGACATGGGCGGTAAGCCTGACCTGATGTTCGTGATCGACACGAATAAGGAAAGCATCGCGATTAAAGAAGCGCGTCGCCTTGGCATCCCTGTTGTTGCGATCCTCGACACGAATTGCGATCCATCAGAAGCTGATATTCCGATCCCAGGTAACGATGATGCGGCCCGTGCTATTCAACTCTATTGTGAGCTGATGGCGGATGCTGTGTTGGACGGTATGACCGAAGCCGCTGCCTCTGTTGGTATGGATATCGGCGCTGCTGAAAATCCAGAAGAGCTTGCTCTTGATATGGCTGCTCCTGAAGAAACAGCTGCTGCGGCACCCGCCGCCGAAGCTGCTCCTGCACCTGCTGCTGAGCCTTTGACAACAGAGACACCTGTTGCTGAAGCTCTTGCCGATGTTAATCCAAAATTGGATGCGACAGAGCAAGTGACGTCGGAAGCTGCTGCTGAGGCTGTTAAACCAGCTGAGGGTTAAGCCCTTTAAATCTCCTCGCGCCGCTCTTATTTGCGGCGCGAACCCCATAAAATTCTAAGGATGGAGAGACACCATGGCAATCACTGCCGCAATGGTCAAAGAACTGCGCGAAATTACGAGCGCAGGCATGATGGACTGCAAAAAAGCACTCAACGAAACCAATGGCGACATGGATGCTGCCATTGATTGGTTGCGCACCAAAGGGATCGCGAAAGCGGACAAGAAAGCGGAACGTATCGCGGCCGAAGGTCTTGTCGCCGCTGCGACATCTGGCACAAAAGGTGTCGTCGTCGAAGTGAACTCTGAGACTGACTTTGTGGCTCGCAACGAAATTTTCCAAGCTACTGTAGCTAAGATCGCCACGCGCGGTCTGGATGTTGACGATAGTGCGTCTCTGGGCTCAGCCGAACTCGAAGGCGGCAAGTCGGTCACTGAATATCTGACCGAGTTGGTTGGTAAAATCGGTGAGAAAATGTCATTCCGCCGGATGGAAAAACTAGAAGTCAGCGAAGGTGTTGTGGCATCTTATATTCACAACGCGGCCGCGACTGACATGGGCCGGATTGGTGTTTTGATTGCGCTCGAATCGTCTGGTGACGCAGTAAAACTGGAAGAATTGGCCAAAAAAATCGCGATGCATGTCGCGGCGACGTCACCTCTTGCCAATACTGTCGCTGATTTGGATCAAGCTATCGTGTCTAAAGAGCGTGAAATGCTAAAAGCTGAAGCGCTGGATTCTGGTAAGCCAGAAGCCATTGTCGACAAAATGGTCGAAGGTCGGATGCAGAAGTTCTTCAAAGAAAGCGTTCTCGCGACGCAAATCTTTGTCATGGACGGTGAGCGTACGATTGAAAAAGTTCTCGAAGATGAAGGTAAAGCCCTTGGCGCCGACATCAAACTCACAGGTTTCGTCCGTATGGCCGTTGGTGAGGGAATTGAGAAAAAAGAAGAAAACTTCGCAGAAGAAGTGGCCGCAGCCGTTAAAGGCTAAGGCGACAATTTCGAATATCCAGCCTGCTCCGAGATTCTCGGGGCAGGCTTTTTTGTGTCGACGGCTTGGATATAGCCGTGCGCTACGATAGAGCCGCCAAAACTGCCGCTTTAGCGACGGATATCGAGGTTGAGGATCATATGGCTGACTATCAATATAACCGGGTTCTCCTGAAAATTTCAGGCGAAGCCCTGATGGGTGAGCATGAGTACGGGATTGATACGGAAACCGTCACCCGGATTGCCGGAGAAGTCGCGGCTGCGCATGAAAAAGGCCTGCAAATCGCCCTCGTTATTGGCGCGGGTAACATTTTCCGGGGTCTATCGGCTCAAGCCACGGGGATTGAACGGTCTACAGCGGATTATATGGGGATGTTGGCGACGGTCATGAACGCCCTCGCGATGCAGAGCGCATTGGAGCAGATCGGCGTTCCGACCCGCGTGCAATCCGCGATCCCGATGCAGACAGTTTGTGAAAGCTATATTCGCCGTCGCGCCGTGCGGCACATGGAAAAAGGCCGAGTCGTTATTTTTGCTGCGGGCACAGGCAACCCCTATTTCACGACTGATACAGCTGCGGCGCTTCGGGCGGCGGAAATGGACTGTGATGCTTTGCTAAAAGGTACACAGGTGGACGGTGTCTATGATTCTGATCCCAAGACTAACCCTGATGCTGTGCGTTACGAGACATTGAGCTATCACAAAGTGTTATCCGACGACCTTAAAGTTATGGATGCATCTGCGATTGCTCTGATGCGTGAAAACAATATTCCGATTATCGTGTTTTCATTGCAAGAGATGGGTGCTCTCGACGCGGTTATGGCCGGTCATGGTACATCGACCATTATAAAGGCATGATTCGGCCTTGATGAACGCTCAAAGACAGTGGAGGACAGGTAAATGACCGGTTTTAAAGTTTCAGATTATCGAAAACGTATGGACGGTGCGCTCGAATCGCTCCGCAAGGAATTTGGCGGGTTGCGGACTGGCCGTGCCAACGCAGGACTGCTCGACGGTGTCGTGGTCAAAGCCTATGGATCAGAAATGCCGATCAATCAGGTGGCGTCCGTCTCGGTTCCGGAGGCCCGCATGCTGACTGTGTCCGTGTGGGATAAAAGCATGGTTGGCGCCGTCGATAAGGCCCTGCGCCAAAGCAGTCTGGGGCTGAACCCGGTTATGGACGGTCAAAACTTACGGATTCCTATGCCGCCATTGACTGAAGAGCGGCGCCGGGATCTCGCGAAAGTTGCCGGGACATATTCCGAGAATGCCAAAATTGCGGTTCGCAACGTTAGACGCGAAGCCATGACGACGCTTAAACGCCTCGAAAAAGATGGCGATATGGGTGAAGATGAGCAGAAGTCGCATGAAAAAGATGTTCAATCTGCGACTGATGAGCTTGTTAAACAAATTGATGACGCACTTTCGCACAAAACCGATGAGATTATGCAGGTCTAGCGATTTCTGATCCTGATACATATGATTTGACGACATATTCCGGCGCTATTCCGCAGCACGTTGCCATCATTATGGATGGGAATGGGCGGTGGGCCAAGGCGCGGCATCGGCCGCGTGGGTTTGGTCATCGCGCCGGTGTAGAAAGCGTTCGGCGGATCGTCGAAGATGCCTCAAAAATCGGCATCAAATGTCTGACACTGTATAGCTTCTCGACTGAAAACTGGTCGCGTCCTAGAGCGGAAGTCGCGGCCTTAATGGCATTGATGCGCGAGTTTATTGAGGCGGATTTAGACCGACTTAAACGCGAAGGGGTTCGCATTCGCATCCTTGGAACGCGCAAGGGCCTATCGAAAGATATCCTCCGGCTGGTCGACCGGGCTGTTTTAGAGACAGCCGAAAACACCCATTTCAATCTCAACATTGCGTTTAATTACGGTGGCCGAGACGAGATTATACGCGCGGTCCAGCGGGCCGCCGCTGATGGGGCTAACCTGCAAGAGATGACCGAAGCTGATTTCGCCGGCTATCTTGATACGGCCGATCTACCAGATCCCGACCTAGTAATTCGGACAAGTGGAGAGAAGCGCATTTCGAACTACCTATTGTGGCAAGCCGCCTATGCCGAATTTGTTTTCACGGATGTTCTTTGGCCCGACTTTGGTCGGGAAGAACTCGTCGCCGCATTAAAAGAATATACTGGCAGAAACCGACGTTTTGGTGTCTCCGAAGCATCAGAGGTGGCCTAGTGACTGATGTCGTTAAGAAAGCGCGCTTGAGCGGATTAAAACCCCGCCTTCTAACCGGGGTGATTGTTCTTCTCGTTTGTCTGCTTCCTTTCTACTTCGGCGGATATATTTGGACAGCGCTCGTGGCGATATTCTCAGCCCGAATGATGTATGAGTGGGTGCGTATGACGGACTCGGGTGCAACACCGCTTGCGTTTGGGCTCGCTATGGTCGGGCTGTTCGTCGCTCTTCTTTACGCTGTTCAGGGCCTGCCAGTCTGGGCCGTCGGCGCGCTTTTTCTTGTCACATTGGCGGCCGTTGCGGAGCGTCAATCACGCGGTGGGGCCGTCTGGACGGCCTTTGGCTTGCCTTACATCATCTTTCCTGCGGTCGTGATGATCTTATTGCGAGGGGCTGAGGTCGGGTTTGCAACACGGGGTTTCACTCAACTTAGTTTCATCATTTTGGTCGTGATTGCCGCTGATGTTGGTGCCTATTTTGGCGGATCGACGATTGGCGGGCCAAAGCTCGCTCCCAAGCTGTCGCCGAACAAAACATGGTCAGGAGCAATTTCAGGTCTTATTCTTGCGAGTATCATTGCTGTTATTGCCGGTTTGTTTATCGGATTGCCGGCTTGGGGTTCAGTTCTTCTGGCTTTGCCCTTAGTTGTCCTCTCCGTTCTTGGGGATTTGCTTGAAAGCATGTTCAAGCGGCGTTTGGGTGTGAAAGACACCGGAACCTTGCTGCCGGGGCATGGCGGTCTTCTCGACAGACTGGATAGTTTGTTGGCGGCTGTCGTTGGCGGCGCAATTCTCTTTATGCTTATCGGGGATCGGTGGCCGATCGGATGACGCGGTCTATTACGATTTTGGGTTCGACGGGTTCGATCGGGGTCAACACGCTTGACCTGCTCGGGCGTGCGGCTGTGGGCGCGTTTAAGGTTGTGGGTTTGTCCGCCAACCGAAATGTGGATTTGTTGGCACAACAGGCCATCGAATTTAAAGCTGAAGTCGTCGCGATTGCAGATCCGGCTTGCGAAGCAGACCTTCGTGAAAAACTCGCCTCTCATTCGGTCCAAGTCTTATCGGGATCCGAAGGGCTCGTTGAATTGGCTCGGCATACAGCCGACATCACGATGGCCGCCATCGTCGGCGCAGCCGGATTAGAGCCAACACTCGCAGCGGTCGGGCAGGGGAACACAGTTGCTCTCGCGAATAAAGAATGCCTCGTCTGTGCTGGGGAAACCTTCATGGACGCAGTTTCCAGGCATGGAACGACTCTTTTGCCCGTGGACTCAGAGCATAACGCCATCTTTCAGGTGCTCGATAAAGATCGACCCGAGGGCGTTCGGCGCCTCATTTTAACTGCGTCAGGCGGCCCATTCCGGGAAACCCCCTTGTCTGTCTTGAAAACTGTGTCTCGTGAAGACGCCTTGGCCCATCCGGTTTGGAGCATGGGCGCGAAGATCAGTATCGATTCTGCGACACTGATGAACAAAGGGTTGGAACTTATTGAAGCTGCTTGGCTATTCGGTCGTCCGTCGTCTGAAATTGATATTGTTGTTCACCCACAATCAATCATTCATTCCATGGTGGAATATCTCGACGGGTCGGTGCTCGCGCAGATGGGCTCTCCGGATATGCGCACCCCAATCGGCTATGCTTTGGCGTGGCCAGAGCGGATGGAAACGCCCGTTGAACAGCTAAACTTCGCTAAAGTCGGACAAATGACTTTCTTTGATCCAGACTTAGACCGGTTTCCGGCTTTACGGTTGGCGCGTGACGCATTGGAGGCGGGCGGACAGGCGGCATGTGTCTTGAACGCGGCTAATGAAGTCGCGGTTGAGGCTTTCTTGCAGGGTCGAATCGGGTTTCTCGATATTGCACATACGTGCGAACGCGCGATGGATACATTTGCAAGCCAGAGTGATTTTGGGGCTGCCCCAGAAGATATGCAGGCCGTTATTCACACGGATCGACGCGCCCGTGACACTGCTCATGGCCATATTGTAAACTTGTAAGCTCCCACCAATACAGGCAATCGCTTCTTAGGTCTGGAATCGGGCCGTTACATGTAGGTCCTAGTGCTTCTAGACATTCTCTATATCCTTCTTGCGGTCATTGTTTTCTTCACCGTTATTTCTGGGCTGATCTTCTTCCACGAATTAGGTCACTACAGCGTTGCCAGAATGTTCGGTATAAAGGTTGATCGATTTTCGATTGGCTTTGGTCGTCCTATTTGGAAGCGCACCGCCAAGTCGGGGACAACTTGGGCGATCTCAAAAATTCCGCTGGGCGGATACGTCAAATTTGCAGGCGATGCAGGGGCCGCGTCTAATCCAGATGCCGAAGCCTTGGACAAGATCCGCTCTGAACAAGGTGATGTCTCGGGCATTTTTCACTTCCGTCCAATTTGGCAGCGTGCCCTCGTGGTGCTGGCTGGCCCTGTTGCTAACTTTATTCTTGCTGCCATCCTCTTTGGCATTGCCGTACTCTGGGTAGGGACGCGTCATCCTGAAGCTTTGATCGGTAGTGTCGAGGCGGGAAGCTCTGCGGCCATGGCCGGCATACAGGTGGATGATAAGGTTGTTGGGATGGATGGTCGAGAGATCAGGGATTGGCTCGAAATGGCTCAGCACATTCAACTCAGAGGTGACACCCCGATTGATACAGTGATCGACCGCAACGGAACACTCGTTGAGCTTACGGTGACGCCGCGTATGGTCGAAGCTAAAGATTTTATCGGGGGTCGCATGACTCACGGACGTCTTGGTGTCGGCCCATCGCCTGACGCTGCGTTCGAGACCCGTCGTTACAATCCGGCGACAGCACTGATGTTTGGCACGAAACAGGTTGGCACTACGCTGTCAGCAACGGGTGGCTATATTGGGCGGATTTTCACCGGCAAAGAAGACGGAAAACAGCTGGGCTCCATTTTACGCATCGGGGCTATGACTGGTAAAGTGACGGTTGATATCGTCAAAACTGACCGTTCAGCCCGCGAAAGGCTACGAAACCTCGTTTTTATGCTGCTTAATTTAGGCGCTGGCATTTCCGTCGCATTAGGATTCGCTAATTTACTGCCGATCCCCATGCTCGACGGTGGACATCTGGTCTTCTACGTTTATGAAGCAGTCGCGGGAAAACCGTTGAGCCAGAAGAAGCAGGAAATCGGGTTCAGGTTCGGAATGGCCATTCTTCTGGGGTTATTCGTCGTCCTGACAATAAACGACATTGGCTACATCGGAAGCCTAATCTCATAACTGGATGGCCAAGAATGCGATCTCTCCACACATGGATAGAACAGCGTCTGTCGAATGCGCAGGCTGTAATTTGCCTCTCATTGGCGATGACGTTGTTATGCTTGCTGTTACCAGCGACAACTCTTGCACAACAAACACCGATCCCTGACAGTGCCGCTGCAGCGGCGGCTTTTCAGACGCCCTCACGCATTCGCACGATCCAAGTTGTTGGTAATCAGCGCGTCGAAGCCAATACAGTCGCGTCTTATTTGCTGTTCGCGCCGGGTGATCCTTATTCAGAGGATCGGATCGATCTATCGCTGAAGACACTTTATGCGACGGGCTTATTCGCTGATGTTGTTATTGACCCGCGTGACGGCAACGTCCTGATCCAAGTGATTGAAAACCCGATCATCAACCGGGTTATCTTTGAGGGCAATAAGTCGCTCAAAACCGATAAGATCAATGATGAAATTAGCGCGGAGCCACGCTCTCTCTTCACCCGCGCACAAGTACAAGAAGACGTTCAGCGTATTATCGAGCTTTACCGCCAGTCGGGTCGTTTTGGGGCGACAGTTGAACCGAAAGTCGTTGAACAGCCGCAAAACCGCGTCGATCTGATTTTTGAAATCTCAGAAGGTCCTGTCACGGGCATCAAACGCATCAATTTCATTGGGAATGCCGAGTATTCAGATCGTAAATTACGCAAAGAGATTGCAACGACAGAATCAATCTGGTGGAAATTCTTCAGTTCGAACGACAACTACGATCCGGGTCGCCTTGAGTTTGACCGTGAACAGTTGCGTACATTCTACACAAATCGCGGTTTTGCCGATTTCCGTGTTGTCTCCGCTGTGGCTGAACTGACACCAGATCAAGAAAACTTTTATGTCACCTTTACGCTTGATGAAGGCGGCGAATACCGCTGGGGCGACATTTCGGTCGAAACAGAGTTGGAAGCCCTCAATAAGAATTTCCTCAAGCGACTGGTCAATATTCAAGAAGGTGAGGTCTTTAATTCCTCACAAATTGAAACCGCCATCGATAATTTGAATTTTGCGGCTGGTACCAGTGGCTATGCATTCGTCGATATCCAACAAGACCTTCGATTGGATCGGGAAACTAAGACCGTTGACCTCGTTTTCAATGTCGTTGAGGGCCCCCGCGTTTATATCGAGAAGATTGATATCGTTGGGAATACGACGACACTCGATTATGTTATTCGCCGGGAGTTAGAACTCGTCGAAGGCGATGCGTTCAACCGAATTTTGTTAGACCGTTCGCGCAATCGGGTCAGAGCGCTCCGCTTTTTCGAAGATGTCGAAATTGTCGAAACGCAAGGGTCGTCTCCCGATCGGGCCGTTGTCGAAGTCCGCGTTAAAGAGCAACCGACAGGGGAGCTCTCCTTCTCTGCAGGTTTCTCGTCTGCGGATGCCTTCCTTGTCGATCTGTCGATTACGCAGCGAAATTTACGGGGACGTGGCCAGTTACTGCGCTTCGTGATCCGAGCCTCGTCTAACCGACGAGAAATTGACGCACGATTTACAGAGCCGCGTTTCTTGGGTCGAAATCTCGCCGGCAGTGTCGAGCTGTTCGATGTCGTGATCGACTTCCTTGAGGAAGCGGGTTTCCGATCGACCCGTACGGGTGGACAAATCGGACTTGCGTTCCCACTGACACAAAACACGAGCCTCTCGACGCGGTACTCTTTACGATCTGAATCGATTGAGTTTCCGCAAGAGAACGAATGTGATGCTGTTCTCGCAAGCTCGCTAAATAACAGTTTGTCTGCGCAAAATACCCAACTCCTATCGCTTTGTCAGCAGGTCGGTGGTCGCTTATCCTCCATTGTCGGATACACGTTTGGGTGGGACCGCCGAAATGATCCGATCACACCGACAGGTGGATTTGATTTTCGGTTTAGCCAAGATGTCGCCGGTGTTGGTGGCGACGTTCGTTATCTGCGCACAGACGTTCGGGGCAATTACTATAAGGGCTTGTTCCCAGGCGTTATCGCGACGGCTGGCCTGTCTGGTGGTTATATTCGCGGCTGGAGCGGTGATCCGGTTCAGGTCAATGATCGCTACTTTAAAGGCAACCAAGATTTTCGCGGGTTTGATAATGCCGGTATTGGTCCGCGCGTTGTGAACTTTGTCGCCGAAACGGGATCAACATTGATACCGACAGCGAGCGGCGGCGTTGATGGTCGTCAACAAGCGCTCGGGGGCAATTTGTTTGCGCTCGCTGCGGCTGAGGTGAGTTTCCCTGTTGGCCTCCCACAGCTTCTTGGGTCACTCTTCGTTGAAGCTGGGACAGTTGGCCTGCTGGATGAAGATTTCCAGTATAATATTATTGTCGATCCGGGCACGTCCGGTCTTCAATCAGGTGCCAGTTGTGACGGGGTTACTGCGTCGGGTGTGATTTGTCAGAGGACAGTTGATTCGCTTTCACCGCGCGTCACGGCCGGGGCCAGTATATTTTGGGAAAGTCCTTTCGGACCGATCCGCTTCGATTTTGCGAAGCCGCTTGTGAAACAATCTTTTGACGACAGACAGTCGTTCCAGTTTACTACTCGTACGAGGTTCTAGAATGTCTACTTTTAAAACTTTACGCCGCTCGGCGCTCAAAGCTGCTGCAGGCGGGGCTTTAGCCCTCATCGCAAGCGCCGGAGCTTTTGCTCAAAGCACCGTCCTGGTCGTTGATACGGCCAGAGTTTATACAGAAAGCCAAGTCGGTCAGCATATTGAACGCCAGATCGCATCCTTGGCGACAACGACTAAATCACAGCTTGAAGCGCAAGGTGCTCCGCTGCAAACTCGCGGTAAAAGCCTTATGACCCTGATGGATGGCAAAACACGCGAGCAAATCGCGGGCGATGCTACGCTTGTCTCCCAGCTGCAATTGCAACAAAAAGACGAACAAAAACTACAGCAGGACGCCGCGATTGCACAGCGTGAGCTGCAAATTGCTAAGTTGAAAGCGGTTCAACTCGTTGATGCGAAAGTGTCCTCAATTATCAAGAAAATGGTTGAAGAACGCAACGCCGACATCGTGCTTGATCGTGCCAATGTTATTTTTGGCGCTCCTGCGGATATTACGACAGATGTTCTGACACGGCTTAACGCTGAGATGAAAACTGTGCCCGTCACACGTGAAAAGCTTCCGCGTCAGCCGGGCTAATTGCTAGCTTACGTTACTTGATGACACGGGACGTGTTTTGGAGGGGCGGGGGACCGCCCCTTATCTAATTGTTATGATTGACCCACGCTTCTATACTCTGCGTGACGGCGGACTCTCTGTGGCGGAGCTCTGTGCGCGTCTCGATCTGGCTGCGCCAGAGGGCAGTTTCGCTGACACACTTATTTGCCAACCCGCCCCATTGGCAGGGTCCCAGCCCGGGGATGTGTGCTTTCTTGAGAGCAAACGTCACGTTGCGGCATTGGAAACTGCTAACGCCTCAGCCTGTTTTGTGCCTCCAAATTTGGCTGAACAGGTCTCGGCACGACATATTATTCCCATCTTGTGTAAGGCGCCTAAATACCAGCTTGCGCGCGCGACGGACCTCCTTGTGCAACCGTCTGTGACGCAGACAGATATTGCGCCCACGGCGGATATTCACTCGAGTGTTCATATTGGCCCCGGCGTTTCAATTGCGGACGGTGTAAAAATCGGACCTAATTCGGTCATCATGAACGCTATCATTGGGAAAGATACGACGATTGGGGCATGTACGGTTATCGGTGGGAGTGGTTTTGGTGTTGCCATAGGTCCCGCAGGTTCAGTTCTTCCTGTTCCGCACGTAGGCCGCGTCATTATTGGCGAACGTGTCCGAATTGGATCCAATGTTTGTGTTGACCGTGGTCAGCTCGGGGACACGAAAATTTCTAATGATTGCCAGATCGATAACCTCGTTCAAATTGCGCATAATTGCGTTTTAGAACGCGGATGTATTTTAGCGGGACGAGTTGGGCTGTCCGGATCCTGTCACATTGGCGAAGGCGTTATGATGGGTGGTAGTGCGGGTCTAGCCGATCATATCACTGTCGGCGCGGGTGCGCGCTTGGCGGCTTTTGCAGGCGTTATGCACGATGTCCCTGCCGGGGAAACATGGTCGGGAATTCCTGCTATGCCTATTCGCGATCATATGCGTATTGTTGCCCAAGCAAAACGGGCCATAAAGAAATGAACTATAAATTTCCTCTTGGGCGTGACGCGGTTTCAGCTTTGCTGCCACACGCGCCGCCCGCTTTACTGGTGGACCGGGTTCTCTCTTTTGACGGTAAATCGACACATGCGCAGGTTGACGTATCGCCGGAATGGGATGTTTTTCGAGGACATTTCCCGGATCGTCCTATTCTACCGGGTGTTCTGATGATCGAAATGGTGGCTCAAACGGGCGCATTGATCGGTGTATTGGGGGAAATGGTCACCAAAGGTGACTTTCTCGCTTTCACGGGTATCGACAAGGCCCGCTTTCGCTTACCAATTGTTCCTGGCGACACACTTGATCTTCACGCCGAATTGCTTGACGTGCGTCGTAATATTTACCGGTTCAAAGGCATGGCAGTTTGTAACGGGGCGCGAGCCTTAACCGTCGAGTTTCTGGCCAGCCCTCTGACATTTGACAGCTAGTTCATGAGCATCACAGTCCATCCGACCGCCATTGTGGATCCCGCTGCCCAACTCGGGGACGGGGTCGAGATTGGCCCGTTCTGCATCGTGGGCCCGCATGTTTCCTTGGGGGCACGAACCCGGCTTGTTAGCCACGTGACATTGGATGGGAACACGAAAATCGGAGCGGATTGCCAGCTTTTCCCGCAAGTTTCGATGGGTTTCCCGCCACAAGACTTTAAACATAAAGGTGGAGACAACGTCGGAATCGAAATTGGTGATCGTTGCGTCTTTCGCGAAATGGTCAACATCCACCCCGGAACGGATGTTGGTAAACCGATTACCCGCCTCGGTACTGATTGTTATCTGATGGTCGGCTCTCATATCGCGCATGAATGCCAAGTCGGACACCATGTGACGCTATCAAACTATGCGCAAGTTGGCGGGAATGTCTCAATCGGTAATTATGTGACCTTGGGCGGTGTAAGCGCTGTCCATCAACATACGCGCATTGGTGATTATGCGTTTATTGCCGGGATGGCTTTAGTGACGAATGATGTCATTCCTTATGGCCTCGTTATGGGCAATGCCGCTCACTTACAGGGGCTCAATGTTGTTGGGTTAAAACGGCGCGGATTTGATCGTGTGCAAATACACAGGCTTCGTGCGGCTTATAGACAGCTCTTCGCCTATGAAGGGACGCTCGCAGAACGGATCGAGGATGCTACCCGGCTGTACGCCGAAGAAGTTTTAGTCATGGAAATCATCGACTTTATTCAGTCGAGAAGTAATGGTCGGAATCTGACATTGCCGGACATGCGGCGCTAACCGTGGGCATTCCGCGCCACATTGGCTTGATCGCTGGCGGCCTAGATTTACCCGTAAACGTTGCCAAGTCTGTCATAGAATCGGGCGACCGTTTGACCGTGATTGAAATTGATCCGGATTGCCCAGCGGGTCAATTTGAAGGGGCGATGCGATTCCCTTTAGCTAAATTTGGTAAGGTTCTGAAAACAATGGAGAAAGCAGGCGTGACCCACGTCTGTTTGGCCGGGCACGTGGGACGTCCGGATTTCTCTAATTTCAAACCTGACCTGAGTGCCATGCGCTATTTGCCGGGCACATTGAAGGCGGCGAAAGAGGGTGATGATGCGTTGATGCGTCACGTGATGGGCATTTTTGAGACGCGTGGGTTTGAAATTGTTTCTGCCCAAACACTCTGCCAATCTCTGCTTTTAGCCGCCGGACCTGCAGGCCTGCATTCGATATCCGCTGACCAACGCGCAGACGCGCAACGCGCTATGGAAGTCGCGCAGTTGATTGGCGAGAAAGACATTGGCCAAGGCGCCGTGGTTGTGAACGGCGTTGTTCTCGCGGTTGAAGCCCAAGAAGGGACTGACGCGATGCTAGAGCGGGTCGCACAGTTACCTTCGGCGCTCAGAGGCGACGCTGTATCCCGCGCCGGTGTCTTGGCAAAACGGCTGAAGTCAGGACAGGATCGCCGTGTTGATCTACCGACGATTGGTCCGAAGACGGTCGAGCTGGCTGCAGCAGCCGGGTTGGCCGGAATCATCGCGGACGCGGGCGAGGCCTTTGTGATTGAGCGCGCAGAGACTGTCCGCTTGGCGGATGAGCATGGCCTATTTTTGGTAGGGCTCCCCAAAGGTGGGTAACCCTCCAAAGGTCGATGCACGCGCCGATGTCTTCATCGTTGCTGCGGAACCGTCCGGAGACCATCTAGGGGCCGACCTTGCGCGTGCTCTGAAAAAACAAGCCCCTTCAATACACCTCCTTGCCATAGGTGGTCCGGCTTTGGGTGGGGTAGGTTTGCAGAGCCAGATGGACATTGATGGACTCGCGATTTTGGGGTTCGTCGAAGGGCTGAAGGCCTATCGGTTTGTACTGCAGAAAGTGCGCGAAGCGACCGATATCATCTTAGAAGCTAACCCAAAATCTGTCGTTCTGATCGATAGCTGGGGCTTCATGGTCCGTGTCGCTAAGGCACTGAAAGCGGCGGGCTATGAGGGTAAAGTCATTAAGTTTGTTGCCCCACAAGTTTGGGCGATGCGCTCTGGGCGTGCAAAAATACTTGCGCGATATATTGATCATCTGTTGTCAACGCAGCCCATGGACGAGCCCTATTTTCAGGCCGCGGGCCTTGCGCAAACCTTCGTTGGGAATCCCGTTCTCGACCAGGATTACGGGGCAGGGAATGCGCAAGATTTCCGACACCGTCACGGGCTTGATCCTCATCGCCCTGTCATTGGATTTTTCTTCGGCAGCCGTCCTTCCGAGATTGACCGTGTCGGTCCCGCCATTTTGCACGCTTTGGACCGACTGGATGTCACGCATCCCAATTGCCAGCCGGTCTGTGTGATCGCCGATCCCGTCCGCCCACTAGTCGATTCTATGCTGATGGACCGAAACATTACCCGCGTTAATCAATCAGAGTTTTTGGACGCGATTGCGGCGATGAACGGCGCGCTGGCTTGTTCGGGAACGGTAACGACCCAATTGGCCACCGCAGGTGTGCCGACTGTGGTGATCTATCGATTGTCGTCGCTGACATATTGGTTTGCGATCCGGATGTTTAAACCGCGTTATATCTCACTGGTCAATATATCCGCCGATGTGAACAATAAGGCGTTAGATGAGCCGCTTATGCCGGAGTTCATTCAAGAAGAAATCATGACGGATGGGCCTGTGGATAGGCTGATGCAATTATTGGATGAGCCTAACACCGCCGCGCGTCTTCGCGCTCTATTAATACAAGAAACCCGGCGCATGGGCGCCGGGTCTGATAATGCGTCGGATCGAGCCGCAGCCGCGATCTTGTCGATGGTAAACTAGCGCGTCGCGCTTATCGTTTGCCGATTGGGACGTAATCGCGTTCTGTGGCCCCAGTATAAAGCTGCCGCGGACGGCCGATGCGTTGGCTCGGATCTTCCAACATTTCGTTCCACTGGCTGATCCATCCGGTTGTGCGCGCAAGCGAGAACAACACGGTGAACATATCAGTTGGGAAACCCAAAGCAGACAAGACGATCCCAGAATAGAAATCGACATTTGGATAAAGACCGCGTGACACGAAATATTCTTCGTTCATGGCAATCTTCTCGAGTTCCATCGCAACTTCGAGAACAGGGTTGGTGATTCCCAACTCGCCGAGAACTTCATGCGTTGTTTTACGCATGACAGTCGCGCGGGGATCCATGGATTTATAAACTCTGTGTCCAAAGCCCATGAGGCGGAACGGGTCATTCTTATCTTTGGCGCGGGCGATGAATTCAGGAATACGGTCAACCGTCCCGATTTCACGCAGCATATTCAAAGCGGCTTCATTGGCACCGCCGTGACTTGGACCCCAGAGACAGGCAATGCCTGCGGCCATACAGGCGTATGGGTTTGCGCCCGATGACCCGGCTAAGCGTACGGTTGAAGTCGAGGCGTTTTGTTCGTGATCCGCGTGAAGGATGAAAATCTTATCCATCGCTTTTTCGATCACCGGATTCACTACATAGGGCTCGGCTGGAACGGCAAAACACATACGCAAGAAGTTGCCCGCGTAAGACAGACTATTGTCTGGATACACGTGCGGCTGACCGACGCGGTATTTGTAGCAACGGGCGGCGAGAGTAGGAATTTTTGCTATAATGCGGTGAATTGCAATGTCGCGGGCTTCGTCTTCTGTCGTGTGTTGATCATCATGATAGAACCCAGACAGAGCGCCAACGGTCCCCGTTAACATGGCCATCGGGTGCGAATCGCGACGGAAGCCTTGGAAGAAGCTCTCGATTTGATCATGCAACATCGTGTGATGGGTGATTGTGTTTTGGAACTTCGAATATTGTTTATCGTCTGGAAGTTCACCATTTACGAGAAGATAGGCAACTTCAAGGAAGGTTGATTGTTCGGCCAGTTGCTCAATGGGGTAGCCGCGATAAAGGAGCTGCCCTTTTTCACCATCAATAAAGGTGATTTGGGATTCCGTCGAACAGGTCGATGTAAAACCCGGGTCGAAAGTGAAGTGACCCGTGTGCTTTGACAAGGCTCGCACGTCGATGGCGGGTTGCCCCATTGTTCCTGTGAGGACAGGAAATTCTACGGCGTCACCTCCGTCGATTGAAATCTTCGAGGTGCCGATCTGTTTGACTTTGTTTTCCATAACTCTCTTCGTTTTCAGCCCATTAGGGGGATTGCATCATCTAAGCGTGCGAGCACCTCGGACCGACCCAATAGGGCCAGTACATCGTGCAGATCGGGTGATGGGGCGCCGGCAGTAAGGGCAGCCCGAACTGGGGCGCCAATTTTGCCGAAGCCTATCTCTTGATCAGCGACGAAGTCAGAAAGAACCGTCTGTAAAGTGTCCGCCGTCCATTTCGCGTCTTCTAAAGATTCCAGACGAGATGTCAAAGCACGGACGAGAGAAGCTGTGCCCTCGCGCCGGAGCGACTTTGCCGTTTTCCCAGAAATGTCGAGCGGACGCGCATCAAATAGATATGCCGCATTGGTTGCAAGTTCGACCAAGGTTTTGGACCGCGGTCTCAGTGTCGGAAGGGCCGCCCTTATTCGCGTTGAAATTTTATCGGAGAGGGGGGCGCCGGCTTCAATTTCAAGAAAGGGTTTGGCGTAAATCAGTAGACGATCGGCTTCAATATTAGCGATATGTTGCGCGTTGATGTGATCCATTTTGTCGAAATCGAGCCGCGCCGGGGCGCTGTTTATACCGTCTAGAGAAAAGACAGCCGCGATATCAGAGTCATCGAGGAAGATTTCTTGGTCGCCATGCGCCCAACCGAGTTTAACGAGGTAGTTTCGTAACCCTGACGGCAAATACCCCATATCACGGTAAGCCTCAGCCCCGAGCGCGCCGTGGCGTTTAGAGAGCTTTTTCCCGTCTGGACCATGAATGAGCGGAACATGAGCCCAATTCGGAACATCCCATTTTAGGGATTGATAAAGTTGTTGTTGTCGTCCCGCGTTGATCAAATGGTCATCGCCGCGGATGACATGGGTGATGCCCATATCATGGTCATCGACGACCACGGCGAGCATATAGGTCGGGGTTCCATCCGTGCGGAGCAAAACAAGATCGTCGAAATTTTCGTTTTCCCAGACGACGTCCCCTTGGACTGCATCACTGATCCGTGTTTGTCCGTCAGGAACACGGAAGCGCACGACATAAGGACCATCGCCATCATTCCCGCCGTCCCGGAAAGGCGAGCGGAAAGCCGTCCCTGCGGACCGCAATTTTTCTCGCTCGGCCTCTATTTCTTCCGGTGTTAGATAGCATTTGAACGCTGCACCGCGTTCCAGAAGGGCGTGGGCGGCGGCCGTGTGAGCGGCTTGGTTCTGACTTTGGAGGACAATGTCGCCGTCGTGCGCGACGCCTAACCAAGCTAAGCCATCCATAATGGCTTGGGTAGCTTCAGGTGTGGATCGTTTGATGTCCGTATCTTCGATTCGAAGACACATTTCCCCCCCCATATTGTCAGCAAAATAGCGATTGAACAGGGCGGTTCGCGCTCCACCAATATGAAGAAACCCAGTCGGCGAAGGCGCGAAACGGGTACGGACAGGACGGGTCATGTGTTGGATCTCACGGAAGTCGCTTGCGACATTCATCGGGGCACGCTCTATGCAAGATCATGGTCGGCTTTGAAAGCCAAAACGAAAGAAGAACTGTGCTCAGACGCGGCGGGCGTCGTCTGGGGGTTGATCCCTATGTTTTGACGTTTGAAGCGGGCATCATTGCTTTCGCTGTGGGCATCGCCACTTACTTTGCTTGGCCGACAGAACCTAACCCGCTTATTGGATTGGCGCTCACCATCACGGTCTTGCTGCTGCTCTGGCGAATGCCATCACTCTGGTCGGGCGTGTTCATGACAATAGCGATTATGCTGGCCGGGTTTTCATGGTCGGCCCTGCACACGCGCATCGTCTCGCCAAATCCAGTGAATATTGAGCAAAGGTTGGAAATTAAAGGCTGGGTCTCAGCGATCGATCAAGGCGGATCGATGCGGCGGTTACAGATCAATGTTACGAGTAGCGACCCTTTGCCGCGGACGGGTTTGCCTAAGCATGTACGTATCCGCGTTGGTCGTAACTTCCCTGACTTCCAGATTAGTGACGGGATAATCTTTGATACGGTCATTGGCCCGATGCCTGGTCCGGCCATACCGAATGGTTATGATCCGGGCCGCCGCGCCTTCTTTGATGGACTGGCTGGAACTGGGTTCGCTATTTCAGACGGGCAAAAGATTGACGTTGATCTGTCGCTTCGCGCGGCACTGTCTGCTCGTATTGAGTCAGCGCGACGTGAAATTGCGAAACGCGTCATGCGCGCAGCCCCGGATAAGACCGCAGGGCTTCAAGCGGCCTTATTAACGGGTATTCGCGATTACATCCCTGAACGGCAAACCGAAAGCCTGCGGGCCTCTGGGCTGGCTCATATTCTGGCTATCTCAGGCTTGCACATGGGGATGGTGGCCTTTGGGGTCTATGTTGTAGCGTCGGTCTTACTCGCCGCAATATACCGGCTTGCACGGGCGCGAGACGTGAGAAAGATTGCAGCCGTCATCGGTATTTTTGCGGCAACCGCCTATCTCGGTTTATCCGGCGCATCGGTGGCGACACAGCGCGCGTTTATCATGGTCTGTATTGCTTTTCTTGCGGTGCTTTTAGATCGTCGTGTGATCAGCCTGCGGTCTGTCGCGGTGGCCGCTCTCTTGACCCTGTTGATCCGGCCTGAAGCCTTGTTGAGCGTTGGTTTTCAAATGTCATTTGCGGCTGTCTCTGCGATGGTCGTCATATTTCGCGCGTGGCAAGACCGATGGCCGCGCCAAAAATCACAAGGATTCAGGGACCGGGTCCGTGCCTTTTATGGATCTCTTTTTGGTACCAGTTTAGTGGCGGGATTCGCGACGGGCGTGTTTGCATTGCTCCATTTTGGACGACTCGCCAATTATGGGTTGATCGCCAATATGGCCGCGATGACCGTGTTTCCAGCGGTCATGGCCTTCGGGATTATTGCGCTCCTGTTGATGCCCGTCGGATTAGAATCAGCGCCTTTACTGGCGATGAGTTGGTTGATCGAATTTATGCTGTCTGTTGCGGAATGGGTCAGTGGACTGCCGGGGGCTGTCGCAACTGTCAAAGCCAGCCAACCGTGGGTGATTGGTCTTTATGGGTTGGGTTTTGCCTTAGTCTGCCTCTCTCGACGGAAGGCGGTTCTAGCCGGTCTGTCCGGAATGGTTGTCGCGACCCTATTTTGGACGATTTCGCCGATTTACGATTTGCGGATTACAGACCAAGGCCGAGTGAGCTTAATATCGAAAGATCAGGCTGTCACGACGTCGCTGCGAGCTGATCGGTATGGTCGGGATCAATTTTCAAGAGCGAGCGGGACGCCGCGTGTTGAATGGACCAATTATCGAGATAACTTTGCCCACTGCGATGTTCTGGCGTGTCGGTTCATCGTCAATGCGGTGACAGTCTCAGTTATTGAGGAGCCCTCGGAAGTCCCGCTGGCGTGTTTAGATAGCGATATAGTTGTACTCGCCAGTCGTTCAGCCGGCCCTGTGGCGCGGCGAGCATGCCAAGCGACACTCCTCGATCACCGCGCATTGATAGCAAGCGGCGGCTATCATGTTAAAACGTCTGACCCGATGAAGATGGTTCCGATCCTGAGCGAGAATCGAAGGCGGCGTCTATGGGGGCAATAATTATCGGTCGCGATAGGAGCTGCGACCCTAATTATAGTTTCGAACCAAGCCCACGAGCACGCCTTGGACTTCAACACGGTCAGGACCGTAGGTTTTGGTTGGGAAGTCGGGGTTTTCGGCGATGAGGTCGATTTTCCCATCATGTTTATAAATGCGTTTGAGCGTCGCTTCGTCCTGATCAACCAATGCGACCACAATGTCATAATTTCTGGCTGTATTCGACTTTCGCACAACAACAAAGTCACCGTCCATAATGCCTGCGCCTGTCATCGATTCGCCTTCAATTTCGAGCGCATAATGGTCACCATTACCGAGCAATGACGGTGGAACGGCCATCAAATTATAAGAATCCTCAATCGCCGCGATCGGTAGGCCCGCCGCAATTTTGCCGACGAAGGGGATTTCGTAGCTGTCATTGGCTGGGACGGGCGCGAGCGGGGATTCTTTTTGTAAGCCTTCCGGCATTTTGATCACTTCGAGCGCGCGGGCCTTGTTCGGCAAGCGGCGCACGAAGCCACGTTCTTCAAGCGCAGTGATTAATCTGTGGATGCCAGATTTGGAGGCGAGACCCAGCTCATCTTTCATTTCATCATAAGAGGGCGGAACGCCGACCGCGCGAATACGGTTGTCGATCAGTAGTAATAGGTCTTTTTGCTTTTTAGTCAGCATGTCTGGGTCCTCGAACAAAGCGGCAACATCTATAGGTGTTCTATAAATGTTCTAGTTTTGTCAAGGAAGAGTTTACAATGCGCCGCGTAGCGCACGGGTCGCCGCTTCGACGTCCGCTTGTCGCATCAGGCTTTCCCCAATGAGATAGGCTTGAGCGCCGGAGCGTTTTAGCCGTTCAATGTCTTGCCGCGTAAAAATCCCACTCTCAGCGACGAGCAATGCCTCGGCCGGAACGGAAGGAGCAAGCGAATCGAATGTGTCCAGACTGGTCTCAAACGTTCTCAAATTACGATTGTTGATCCCAATGAGAGCCGCGCCAAGATCAATCGCGCGTTGTAATTCGTCCGCATCATGCGTTTCGACCAAGACATCCATGCCAAGCGCTTCGGCCTCCGCGATCAAATTTCGGGAGATCGAATCATCCGTCATAGCGAGAATGATAAGAATGGCGTCAGCCCCCATGGCCCGGGCTTCCCGTACTTGTAGCGGATCAATCATAAAGTCTTTGCGCAGGAGTGGCAGATCCGTCGCGTCTCGTACGGCAGAGAATATCTCTTTACTGCCCTGAAAGCCCGGACCATCCGTCAGGACTGAAAGGCAGGCTGCGCCCCCGGCGGCATAAGCCTTCGCAATGGCAATAGGGTCAAAGTTTTCGCGGATAATACCTTTACTTGGCGACGCCTTTTTCACTTCACAAATAAGAGCCGGTTGCGATCCGTTTTGCAGCGCTTTTAAAAACCCACGCGGAGCCGGGGCGGTGCGAAGCGCTGTCTTGATCCATGTCGCGTTAATGTTTGCGACTTCATCGACTTTGTAGGCGGCGATCTTGGCGAGGATGTCTGGGATATCTCTCATGTGTTTGTTGCCGCGACTAAATTCGCTAGCGTCGTTCGGGCCGCGAAACTGTCAATTGCGGACGTGGCGAGATCAATGCCTGTGGGAATATCGTTTGCGACCCCAGAGATCATTAGCGCGGCTCCGGCATTGAGCAAAACAATGTCGCGATAATCGCTCGCTTGTCCGTCGAGCAACTCTGAGAGCGCCTGCGCGTTTTCGACAGGTTTACCCCCGCGGAGACTGTCCAGAGTGGCCAGTTCAAATCCATAAGTTTGTGGTGACAAAGTAAAATCACGAATGTCAGTCCCTTTGACTTGGGTGACAGAGGTTGGTCCGGTAGTGGTGATTTCGTCCAGACCATCATGACCATGCACGACCCAAACATGATCTACGCCAATATCGCGCAGGGCTTCGGCCATAGGGCGTCGCCACTGATCGTCACTCACGCCGAGCAGCATTCGCCGAGCGCCAGCGGGATTGCTCATGGGGCCCAGCAAATTGAAGAGCGTGCGAATGCCTAAGGCCCGACGCGCCGGCCCAACATGTCGCATCGCGGGGTGATGATTAGGCGCGAACAAGAAGCCCAGCCCAACATCGTGGATCATCGCAGCCGTCTTTTCTGGGGTGATATTCAGATTTACACCCAATTCAGATAATGTGTCTGCTGTCCCCGTCAAAGACGACGCGGCGCGATTACCGTGCTTTGCAACTTTGGCCCCCGCCGCCGCGCAAACGATGGCTGAGGCTGTGGAAATGGACAGTGTATGCAGGCCTGTTCCGCCCGTTCCGACAATGTCGATAACGTCGTCTGTTACATTCACCGGGATCATATTGGCCCGCATTACCTCGGTGCCGACTCGGATTTCCCGCGCCGTCAGTCCGATCATTTCAAGGCCAAGCAACAGAGCGCTAATCTGTTCTGATTGTGCGTCGCCCTTGAGAATCGCGGTCAGCGCATCCCGCAATTGCTCTTCACTTGGACGAACAGACTGCGATAACGTCTGAAGGATGGCCGTGTCGAAACTCACCGCAATCCTGCGAGGGTTAGAAAGTTTGCGATGAGGGCATGGCCGTTCTCGGACGCGATGCTTTCGGGATGAAATTGAAGGCCGTGGAGCGGGCGCGTTGCATGACGTAACCCCATGATTTCACCGTCTTCGGTCCAGCCATTGACGAGCAGTTCGCCGGGGAGCGTTTCGCGTTCAACCGCGAGGCTATGGTAGCGAGTTGCATTAAAGGGACTCTCCAAGCCTTTGAAAAGTCCGGTTTTGTCATGAAATACAGGCGAGGTCTTTCCGTGCATAATGTCTTTTGCTTGAATCACGCGACCGCCAAACGCTTGTCCCATTGCCTGTTGCCCAAGGCATATGCCAAGCATCGGTAAATCGTCGGGTGCTTGTTTGATCAATTCAAGACAGATTCCGGCGTCATCAGGCGTCCGAGGGCCGGGCGACAGGAGGATCGCTTGCGCGCCGCAATTCAGCGCTTGATCAACAGAAACCTCATCGTTGCGCACGACTTTCGTTTCCGCACCCAACTCCTGCGCGTAGTGGACGAGGTTGAATGTAAAGCTGTCGTAATTGTCGATAACAAGCAGCATTAGCCGCCAGAATCCTTCGAAGAGTCTTTTTCGACCCGTTCTTTAAGCCAGTTTTCTAACCAGTGAATATTATAGTCTCCGGCCTGAAATTCTGGATCTTCGATCAGCGCTTCATGGAGCGCTTTATTGGTCGTGATTCCAGAAATTACCATTTCGCCGAGAGCACGCCGTAGGCGCAAGATCGCGCCTTCGCGTGTATTGCCCCAGACGATGAGTTTTCCAATCAAACTGTCGTAATGAGGCGGCACATGATAGCCCGTATAAAGCGCACTATCGAGACGGGTGTTCATCCCACCGGGCGCGTGAAACTCTACGACTTTGCCGGGACTAGGCGCGAAGGTGAACGGATGTTCCGCATTGATGCGGCATTCAATGGCATGGCCAGAGAATTTTACGTCTTTTTGAGTATAGTTGAGCGGTAGGCCTGCGGCGATGCGGATCTGTTCGCGGACTAAGTCGATCCCGGTAATTTCTTCTGTGACCGGATGTTCCACTTGCAAGCGTGTATTCATTTCGATGAAGAAGAACTCGCCGTTCTCATAAAGATATTCAACAGTTCCGGCGCCGCGATAGCCAATAGCTTTGACGGCTTTGGCTGTGACAGCGCCAATTTCGGCGCGTTCTTTCGCGGTTAAAGCCGGAGAGGGCGCTTCTTCGAGGACTTTCTGGTTGCGACGTTGCAACGAACAGTCGCGTTCGCCCAAATGCACGACATTGCCGTGCGTATCGGCGAGAACTTGAATTTCAATATGGCGCGGACCCTTAAGGTAACGCTCCAGATAGACCGCTCCATTGCCAAACGCGGCCTTAGCCTCAGTCTGAGCAGACCTCAGCGCTTCGTCCAAATCCGCTTCGGTCTCGGCCAGACGCATACCGCGACCACCCCCGCCAGCGGCGGCTTTGATCAGAACGGGAAAGCCAATGTCTTTGGCGATGATTTTGGCTTCTTCAAAATCATGCACTTCGCCAGGACTGCCCGGAACAACGGGGATTCCGGCTTTCGCGACAGTGGCTTTGGCCGTAATTTTGTCGCCCATAATGCGGATATGTTCCGCCGTAGGGCCAATAAATGTCAGGCCGTGAGCTTCGACAATCTCGGCAAACCGGGCGTTTTCTGACAAGAAGCCATAGCCGGGGTGAACGGCGTCCGCGCCCGTGATTTCACAGGCCGCTATAATCGCCGGAATGTTGAGGTAGCTATCCGTGCTGGACGCGGGACCGACGCAGACAGACTCGTCAGCGAGGCGCACATGCATGGCGTCTTTATCCGCCGTTGAGTGGATTGCGACTGATGACAGCCCCATTTCCTTGCATGCCCGATGGATTCGCAGGGCAATTTCCCCGCGGTTGGCTATGAGAACCTTGCTGACCATTGTGCCGGCCTAGTCGATGAGGAAGAGTGAGTCGCCAAATTCGACGGGCGAGACATCTTCAATGAATACGGCGGACAGCGTGCCGGACTTCGGCGCGATGATCGGATTAAACGTCTTCATGGCTTCAACCAACATAATGGTTTCGCCTTCTTTCACCTGTGCGCCGATCTCTGCGAACAAGTCTGCATCGGGCGAAGGGCGAAGATAACACGTCCCGACCATCGGAGACGTCACTGCGTCCGGATGTTCGTCTTTGGCCGCAACGGTTGGCATTGGCATACCGGCTGCGGGGGCAGCAGCAGGCGCGGAGGGGGCCGCGCTCATCGGCGCCGCCATCATGGTTTGCGCAGACGCAACCCCATTTTTGGAAACCCGAATTTTCAGGTCGCCCTTCTTCATTTCGATTTCGGTGAGGTCGCTACCTTCAAGGACTTTTGCAAGTTCCTTGATGAGCGCGAGGTCGTCATTACCCTTGGAAGCAGCCATGGGGGGTCTCCGTGCCTAAATTATGGGCTCGCTTTAACGAGTTTGATCGCAGCTTGCAGCCCTAAAAGGTAAGAATCTGCACCGAAGCCGCTAATCGTGCCTGTGGCGGCTTCTGAAACAAACGACCGTCGTCGAAAGCTTTCCCGGGCTGCGGGCTGGGAAAGATGGATTTCAATCGTCGGAATACCAACCGCTTTGATCGCATCGTAAAGGGCGATGGACGTATGTGTATAGGCCGCAGGGTTGAGGACAATCGCCTGCGCATCTCTGCCTGCCATTTGGATAAAGTCGACAAGTTCGCCCTCAATGTTAGACTGTTTGAAGACAATGTCGATGTCGCCCGCCGCGTCGCGGCATATCGTTTCGATGTCGGCCAATGTCTGCGATCCGTAGATTTCAGGTTCGCGCGACCCCAGTAGATTGAGGTTCGGCCCATTGATGATATGTATGGCTTGCGGCATTGGTACCTTTGCGCGGTAAAGCAGGCATGATAACGCTCGTTGCGCCGTTCAACAAGCGGTCAGTCAGGACTAAACAATGGTATGGCGATGCATCTCATTATAAATGGCGAAGATCATGACGACCTACCCGATCACTTAACTGTGGCGGGACTTATCACGCATCTCGGCTTACCAGAGCGCAAAATCGCCGTTGAACGAAACTTGGAGGTTATCCCAAAAAGCACGTTCGACACGGTTGTTCTTATCAATCACGATGCGCTCGAAATTATTCATTTTATCGGAGGCGGCTAAGTGTTGGCTAATACGCAGGACCCCCTTATTGTCGCGGGGCGGACATTTCAGTCCCGCCTGATTATCGGCACAGGTAAGTTTGCTGACTATCAGCAAAACGCGGATGCTTTGACCGCCAGTGGTGCGGAAATCGTCACCGTGGCTGTTCGCCGTGTTAATCTGTCTGACCCGTCTGCTCCGATGTTAGCAGACTTCATAGACCCGGCATCAACGACTTATTTGCCCAATACGGCGGGATGTTTCACGGGCGAAGACGCTGTGCGAACACTCCGATTGGCGCGTGAAGCGGGGGGGTGGAACCTCGTTAAACTGGAAGTGCTGTCAGATCCAAAACATCTATATCCGGATATGGAAGAAACGATGCGCGCGCTCGCACTCCTGAAATCAGATGGCTTTGATGTCATGGTGTATTGTACGGACGACCCTGTTTTCGCGCGTAAATTAGAGGATCAAGGTGCGGACGCGATCATGCCGCTGGCCGCCCCGATTGGTTCCGGCCTTGGTATTTTGAACCCCGTTAATATCCGTCTGATCGTCGAGCAGACAAAAGTCCCAGTCGTGGTTGATGCGGGTGTCGGAACACCGAGCGATGCCGTCATCGCGATGGAACTGGGCTGTGATGCGGTCTTGGCGAATTCAGCTATTGCGGCGGCGAAGGACCCTGTTCGCATGGCGCGCGCGATGAAACATGCGGTCATTGCTGGGCGCGAAGCCTATCTCGCGGGTAGGATGCCCAAGAAAATGTACGCGGATCCAAGTTCTCCCTTAGCGGGCCTTATTTAGGGCGGCTTGAAACCTTTTTCTGTCAGGCGCGTAACGTCATCATGCAACGTAATATTCTTGCGGCTTTTTCGGCCGCCATGTTTCTTTCCGCGTGTTCGACGTCGTCAGGCAAGGGCACATTTAGAGGCACGGATACGCGAAACGTCGAATCGGCTGTTATGTCGCCCGCCAATGACATCGGCTTGGATGATATTGAAATTCCAGGCTATCTGACATCTATGACAAACCCTTACTACAATGCGCCAGAGAGTTGTGATTCGATTTCAACTGAACTGGCTAAACTAGACGCGATACTCGGCGATGACGTCGATGTGCCTGAAGAAATTGCAAGGCGGCGCGAGCAAAATGCGCTCAACGCAACATCTAGTACAATTGGGAGCGTCCTAATTCCGTTCCGAGGCGTTGTCAGGGTCATATCCGGGGCCGCAAGTAATGAGCGAGATGCACGTCAAGCTTATGAACGTGGCCTGGTTAGGCGCGCATATTTAAAGGGCATGTCAAAACAGATGGCTTGCCGCCCCTCATAAATTTTCCGCAGACATTCATGGTGGAAGTTAGCGCTCGTCCGGTCTAAAGGCGCGCCTTCCGTTTGACGCCCTTTCGTTGACTGCGACCAATTATGTCCACCGTACTTCTTGTTATTCTTCTTATCATCTCTGTCATCATGACGGGACTGATTCTGATTCAGCGTTCCGAAGGCGGTGCGCTTGGAATTGGCGGCGGCGGTGGGGGTGGCAATGGTTTCATGTCTGGCCGTGCAGCCACGACATCTGTGGCTCGTATGACGGCGATCCTCGGAACTATCTTCCTTGTGCTGTCTTTATTGCTGTCAGTTGTTTTTGCCCTCGAAAATCAAAATACAGGTGCGTTGGATAATGTGGACAATGAAGTGGATGGCTTGACGTCACCCGCCGAGTCGTCCGATGAGATACTCCCGTTGGAAGAGACTCCTGCAATACCAGCGGATCCCACCGACACAGACGAATAATTTCCTTGGCGGATGCGCAATACTGCGCTCGTCGCCGAGTGTCGGGATATTGCGTTAATGGCCAAACAGCCCCGTTACATTTTTATCACCGGCGGGGTTGTATCCTCGCTAGGCAAAGGGCTTGCGTCAGCGGCCCTTGGGGCTTTGCTGCAAGCACGGGGCTATAAAGTTCGCTTGCGCAAGCTTGACCCCTATCTGAACGTCGATCCGGGCACGATGAGCCCCTACCAGCACGGTGAGGTTTACGTCACAGACGACGGGGCGGAAACTGACCTTGATCTTGGCCATTATGAGCGTTTTACGGGTGTTTCCGCGGCTCAATCTGACAATATTACAACCGGTCGGATATATTCAGAAATCATCGCCAAGGAACGGCGCGGCGACTACCTAGGAGCAACAGTCCAAGTCATCCCGCACGTGACAAATGAGATCAAGGATTTCGTTTTATCTGATGCGGGTGATGTTGATTTCGTTTTGTGCGAAGTCGGCGGAACGGTGGGCGACATCGAAGGTCTGCCGTTTTTCGAAGCCCTGCGCCAATTGGGCCAAGAATTGCCACGCGGGCAATGTTGTTTTCTGCATGTGACGTTGCTGCCCTATATTGCGGCCGCGGGCGAAATGAAGACCAAACCGACCCAACACTCCGTCAAAGAGCTCCGCTCGATTGGTATTCAGCCGGATATCTTGTTGTGTCGTTCTGAGCGTGAAATTCCAGAAGGCGAACGCCGCAAAATTGCGCGTTTCTGTAATGTGCGCGAAAGCTCTGTCATTCAGGGTTTGGACGCAAAATCCATCTATACGGTTCCATTGGCTTACCATGATGAAGGGTTGGACCGCGAAGTTCTCAACCATTTTGGTATCCTTGCGCCGCCCAAAGCTGACCTTGGTACATGGCAGGCAATTGAAGAGACCTTGTCCAATCCTGATGGCGAAGTGAAAATTGCTGTGGTTGGCAAATATACGGTTCTGCCGGATGCGTATAAATCGATCACCGAAGCGCTTGTGCATGGGGGTTTTGCCAATCAAGTCAAAGTCAAAATCCTCTGGGTTGAAGCCGAAGACTTCGAAACGAAAGAGCCTGAAGATGTCCTAAAGGGCGCGAACGGTATTTTGGTACCGGGCGGGTTTGGTGAACGCGGGACTGAAGGTAAAATCAAAGCTGTCCAATATGCGCGCGAGAAGAAAATCCCTTATTTTGGCATCTGTTTAGGGATGCAGATGGCCGTCATCGAAGCCGCGCGCAATTTGGCCGGCATGGATGCGGCCAGTTCGTCAGAGTTTGGTGAAGAGGGCGAGAATGTGGTCGGCCTGATGACGGAATGGACGAAGGGCAATGAGCGCGTTGAGAGGACCAAGACGGCGGACTTAGGCGGAACCATGCGTCTCGGAGCCTATCCAGCAATTCTCAGCGAAAGCTCACTAGTTGCGAAAGCTTACGGCACGACGGAAATCAGCGAACGGCATCGTCATCGCTATGAAGTGAATATTGATTACCGGGATCGTCTGGAAGCGACCGACCTTCATTTCTCAGGCTTGTCTCCTGATGGTGTGCTTCCTGAAATTGTTGAAATTCCGACCCATATTCATCCGTGGTTTGTCGGTGTTCAGTTCCATCCAGAGCTAAAAAGCCGTCCATTTGATCCACATCCCTTGTTTAAGGGCTTCATTGGTGCTGCCGTCGAGCAATCGCGGTTGGTTTAGCTGGCTTGCGCGACCATTACGGTCGATCACGCATTATCTCACGGGAAGTTGTTACGAAGTTGTCATAAACTGCGTTGACGGGGCGGGTCTGAAGCCATCTTAAGAGGCTGACAAAACGTCTAATCAGGACCCCTAATGACTCTTCGAACATTTTCACGCGTCGCACTTGCGGCGACGCTTCTTGCTGGAACAAGCCTGACCAGTGCGTACGCGCAATCATCAGTCAGCGACGAAATTATTGTCACCGCACAGAAGCGTGTACAGAGCTTGCAAGATGTTCCGTTATCATTGGATGTGGTTCGTGGCCAAGAACTTGATGTGGCTAGAGCGGGCGGTGAGGACATCCTCTTTTTATCCGCGCGTGTGCCCAGCCTCTATGCTGAAGGGTCCTTTGGCCGGACATTCCCACGGTTTTACATTCGCGGTCTCGGCAACACAGATTTTGATCTCAATGCGAACCAGCCTGTCAGCCTTGTATATGATGGCGTCGTCTTGGAAAATCCCGTTCTGAAAGGTTTCCCTGTTTTCGATCTGGACCGGATTGAGGTGCTTCGCGGCCCACAAGGCACGCTGTTTGGCCGCAACACGCCGGCGGGTGTGATCAAATTTGAAAGTGCCCGTCCAACCCGTGATGTCGAAGGTTATGTTCGCGGCGCATATGGTCGGTTTGATACGATTGATCTGGAAGGAGCTGTGAGCGGACCTTTATCAGACACGGTGTCGGCGCGGGTGTCCGCCTTATACCAAAGCCGTGATGATTATGTCGAAAATATAGCGCCCAATCCTTCGGAAGAGGCGTTCGAGGATTTCAACGAATATTCCGGACGAATTCAAGTCTTGTTTGAACCTGCAGCCGATACGACGTTCCTGCTGAACGTACATGGGCGCAAACTTGACGGCGGATCCCGGACCTTCCGCGCGAATTCCATTCAGCCTGGTACGGGGAGACTGGTCGCGGGTTTTGAGCGCTTTACGGCCGCACAAGATGCGACGCAGCTTCTCGATGTTGAGAACTTCGGCTCCTCCCTGACTATTGAAAGTGAGGTCGGGGCCGGGACATTGACTTCTATCACGGCGTTTGAAAGCGTCCGCATTGATGCACGCGGTGATGTTGACGGCGGGGTTGGGGCCGTCTTCGCGCCGCCGTCCGGTCCGGGCTTCATTCCATTCGCCGCGGAAAGCCAAGATAACATCACGGGCCATAGCCAATGGACGCAGGAGCTACGTTACAATTTCGATGCTTCGGATACTGTAAATGTCACTCTCGGTGGGTTTGCTTTCATCGAAAACCTCGAAATCGAAAGCCTGTCCTTTGATACTTTGTTTGGCGGTGGCGTGAATGGGCGTGCGATCCAAGATCAAGATACAGAAGCGTTTGCGTTGTTCACATCACTTGCTTGGCAAGCCACGAACCGCCTCACGGCGACTGGTGGTGTGCGTCTTTCATTCGAAAGCAAAGATTTTGTTGCATCCCGGACAATCGGCCCCTTCGGCTCTGGAACTTTAGGTCCGCTCGACGCCAATCTCGACGATACGGTGCTGACGGGCGACCTTTCGCTCAATTATGAATTGAATGAGGTCGTGAACCTATTTGCGCGTTATTCACGCGGCTTCCGAGCGCCAAATGTACAAGGAAGGCTCGTCTTTGGTGACGTCATCACCGTCGCAGATACAGAAACTATCGACTCAATTGATATGGGCTTTAAATCGCGTTTCCTTGATGGTCGAGGCACATTCAACGCGACGGCCTTTATCTTTGAAACACGGAATCAACAGCTGACAGCTGTTGGCGGGGCAGGGAACTTTAACCAACTCATTAATGCTGAGGCGGTTGGCGGCAAAGGGATTGAGATTGATGCAAGTCTGGCACCGACGGATTTTATCGAGCTGACAGCAGGCTTTAGCATCAATGATACAGAGATATACGACGGTACGCTTGAAGTTGGAGTTTGTGGTGCGCCTTGTACGATTCTCGATCCCGTAAACCCGGTCACGGGTAACGCGCAAATTGACGGGAATGCCTTACCCCAAGCGCCGAAATATATCGCAAATGCCTCGGCGCGTTTCGGGGTTCCGATTTCTGACACTGGAGAAATTTTCTTCTATGGCGATGTGGCGCACCGAAGTGCAGTCAACTTTTTCCTCTATGACAGTGCGGAATTCCGTAGCGATGGTCTAACCGAAGTTGGCCTTCGGGTTGGCTATGTCCATGATGATGATTTGGAAATCGCCGCCTATATTCGCAACGCCTTCGGTGTAACGGAATTGGAAGGAGCCGTTGATTTCAATAACTTCACGGGCTTCATCAATGAGCCGTCCCTCTATGGTGTTGAAGTAACGAAACGGTTCTAACTCACCGTCACAAATTGATAGTAAGCTCGCGCGATGGCGCGGGCTTTTCTTATGACATATCAAAACTGTGATGGTCCATTCATACGATAGGGGATGATTTGCCTCAGGAGGGCTGTTAGCAACAAATAATCGCCATATCCTGAGGACTCACATGTTTCGACAAATCCTGCTTTGCACTGCCGCTCTATCGCTTGCGACCGGAGCATTCGCACAAGACAAGGAAGGGGCCGACGATGCAAAATGGGATGTCACGAACCCTCCGGGCAAAAAACGGTCTATCAAAATTGATGTGACGGAAGGGACTTGGATGAGCCTCGACGTCTCTCCGGATGGTCAGACGATTGCCTTCGATATGCTGGGTGACATTTACACGATGCCGGCCACAGGGGGCACGGCCAGGAATATTGCCTCTGGTTTCGCATGGGAATTCCAGCCGCGATTTTCGCCCGATGGGTCGCGACTGGCATTTACGTCGGATCGTGGGGGCGGCGACAATATCTGGACGATGAATGTTGATGGCTCAGACATGGAGCAAGTGACAAATGAGTCGTTCCGCTTGTTGAATAACCCAACATGGCATGCGTCCGGTGACTTCATTGCGGCCCGCAAGCATTTTACGACGTCACGCTCTGCGGGTGTTGGCGAAATTTGGCTTTATTCGACAGAAGGCGGCTCCGGCGTGCAGTTGGTCAAGCGCCCGTCCGAAGCGCACCAGAAAGAACTGGGCGAGCCTATGTTCACACCAGACGGCACAGGACTTTACTATAGCCAAAACATCACTTCCGGCCCGATTTTCGAATATGCGCAGGATAGCAATACTGAGCTGTTCCAGATCAAACGCTACGACATGGAAACAGGTGAAACCGATGTCGCGGCCGGCGGGCCCGGCGGCGCGGTGCGGCCAACGCCTTCACCCGACGGAAAATATCTCGCCTATGTGAAGCGCGTGCGCGCAGAAACCATGTTGTTCCTAAAAGATATTGAGAGCGGCGAAGAACGGATGATTTTTGATCATCTGGACAAGGACATGCAGGAGACGTGGGCCATAACGGGTGTCTACCCAAACATGGATTGGAGCCCCGATAGTGAAAGTATCTATTTCTGGGCAAAGGGCAAAATTCACCGCTACGATGTCGACGCAGACAATGTTGAGCACATCGAATTTAGTGTGAAAGATACACGCGACGTGCTTGATGCACCGCGTTCAGACACAGCCGTGTCGCCGGATAATTTCAAGTTGAAAATGCCTCGCTTCGCGGAAATTTCGCCGGACGGCTCAACACTCGTCTACGAAAGCCTCGGCAAACTTTACACGCGAAACATAGCCTCTGGCGCCATCACGCGCCTGACGGGATTTCCTGAGACTGTGCGCGAACTGCAGCCAAGTTGGTCCGGCGACGGGCAGTCCATTGCCTTTATTAGCTGGGATGACCAAAAACTCGGCGCGGTTCACACGATCAATCTGGTCAGCCGCGGTGTTGCAACAGTGACCACGCAGCCTGGCCATTACCGCAATCCGCGTCTGTCACCGGATGGGCGTCATATTGTTTATCAAAAACGAAGCGGCGGAAATTTGGTCGCACCGGAATGGTCGGCCGATACGGGTCTCTACGTCAAACCTGTCTTTGGCGGAGAAGCCGTTCGGATCGCGAAGTCGGGCGGCAGCGCGCATTTTAACGGCAAGAATGATCGCTTATTCTACACCCGTTCCAACGACGGAGCGAGCCAGCTGGTCAGCGTTGATCTGTCCGGCAATAAAGAGCGCGTTCACGCCACCAACAAAATGGCGCAAACCTATATTGTCAGCCCGGACGGCCGCCATGTCGCCTTCCGCGAAAACTATAATCTTTACGTCATGCCGCTTCTGCCGGGGCCACAGAAAGTCGCGGCTGGACGCGCAAGCAAAGCACTGCCCGTCACGAAAGTAAGCGAAAGCGGCGCGTCCTATCCAAGCTGGACGGCTTCGGGTGAACTCTACTGGACTCTCGGGTCTCAGCTATTTTCCGTTACAATGGACGAGATGAAGGCCGATGACTTTGAACCTGTCACGACGGGAACTGATATTTCGACGATGGCAAAAGCCGACAAGCCAACAGGGCGCGTCGCACTAACCAATGTGCGTATCGTGACCATGAAGGGCAAAGATGGCGGCGTCATTGAAAATGGCACCATCCTGATTAAGGGGGATAGAATCGAAAAAGTCGGCGCGAATGTCCGGATTCCAAGCGGTGCGAAAGTCGTCGATTTGGCCGGTAAGACGATTACGCCCGGCTTTATCGATGCCCACGCCCATGGCCCTCAAGGTGTCGCGGGCTTGGTGCCACAGCAAAACTGGGAGACGATCGCCACGCTTGCTCTGGGTGTGACTACGGTGTTCGATCCGAGTTCTAGCGCGGAACTTATTTTCCCCGCCGCAGAAATGCAGCGGGCAGGGAAGCTCCTTGCGCCGCGTATCTACTCAACAGGTGAAGTGATTTACGGGGCAAAAGCACCGGGCTTCTATGCCTCTATCGAGAGCTTTGACGATGCGGCGGAACATGTGGACCGCTTGGCAGCGCAAGGGGCGCTGGCCGTGAAAAACTACAACCAGCCCCGCCGCGATCAACGACAGCAAGTCGTGGAAGCGGCCCGCAAAGCCGATATCCTCGTCGTCGCAGAAGGAGGCTCGCAATATCACATGGATATGGCACTGGTGCAGGATGGGAATACATCGGTTGAACACAATCTGCCGACGCTCGCGATTTATGACGATGTCATTCAAATGTATTCGCAAACGAACGTTGCCTACACGCCGACCCTCGTCGTGACATATGGCGGCGTACGCGGTGAGGATTATTACTATCAGACGACGGATGTGTGGAAGCACCCGATCTTGTCAAAGCACGTCCCGCCATCAACGCTGCAACCCCGCTCGGTCCGTCGCCAGATGGCTCCGATTGAGGATTACTCGGACGCGGCGTCTGCGTTGTCAGCTAAACGCCTGATGGAAGCGGGCGTTCCGGTCAGTATTGGCGCACATGGTCAACGCGAAGGTCTTGCTGCCCATTGGGAAATGCAGAGTTTTCAGCGCGGCGGCATGAGTCCCTTGCAGGCCTTGATGACGGCGACAACTGAACCTGCGCGTCACCTCGGCCTAGCCAAGGATTTAGGGAGTATTGAGCCGGGTAAGCTCGCTGACTTGGTTATAATGGACGAAGACCCGCTCGCCGACATCGCCCATGCTGAGAGCCTCACTCACGTCATGATTGGTGGGCGTCTCTATGAGAGCGCGACGATGAACGAAGTTGAGACGGGTACGTCGAAGCGTCTACCTTACTGGTGGGAATAGGGAGCGTGCGGGGTTTAAAAGCCCCGCGCCTCCAACCACTTTAATATCTCAGTGTTCACAGCGTCAGGTTGGTCCCACATGGCCCAGTGACCGCAATTTGGGATCGTGACACGGGTCAAGTCTGGTACGGTTTCGACCATGCTGTCCGTCATGCTGGGCGGCAGGAAGAAATCGTCTTCTGGGCTAATCATCAGGGACGGAACTTCAATCGTTGTCGAAAGGCCGTCAGCGAGTTGCCAATTTGCTGTTGTGTTGCGGTAATAGTTCATGCCGGATAAAAATCCGGTTCGAGCGTAAGCGTCGGAATAAACGCCCCGTTGCTCCGGCGTTACGACCATCGTCCCATCGTCTGGTGCGCCCGCTTTCAAATAGGCTTCGAATCGCTTCGGCAAATGGGTTAACTCTGGTGTGAGTTTCAGACCTGCCGGGGAGGTCCGGAACATCATCCGGAAAAATGCGTCCGGATCGGAATTATACAAGGCTTCGACGGTGTCTGTCCGATCTCGAAATTCGACGAAATAATGGTTTTTGCCAAAGCGTGTTTCGAAGATGCTCATCGGATCAATAGGGGCGCGGCCGACATGGGGCGTGCTGATACTGATGGCTGCTGTAGTGCGATGTTTGAGCATGCGCACCGCGTGCCACAGAATGATTCCCCCCCAGTCGTGGCCAAGGATAACCGCTTTCTTGATATCGTAGTGATTCAGAACCGCTTCGAGGTGGCCGACAACATTTTCGATTCGATAGTGATCAAGACCGCGCGGCGCGTCAGATTTCCCGAAACCGAGCAAATCGTAGGGAATCGCCCGATAACCGGCGTCAGCGAGCGCAGGAACGGTTGTAGCCCAGCTATAGGCCAACTCCGGCCACCCATGTATGAGTATGATGGGGGTGCCATCATCCGGTCCATGCGGGTAAGTTGCGATTTGGTACCCATCGGCGGTAACAAAGGTCGGATTATTGTAGTTCATTCGCGGACAATGACATTTTTAGACCGTCTGCCAACCGTAAAAATATCTTGCGAAACGTATGAATCGCCACTAAGTCCAGCTGGAACGATGGCCTCGCGGGCAACCCGAGGCCTTTTGCTATTTTATAAAATGAGAGTTGAACCGACACATGGTCGAAATTTACGTCCGCCAAAATAATGTTGATCAGGCCCTTCGCGCGCTAAAGAAAAAGCTGCAGAATGAAGGCATCCTGCGCGAAATGAAGGCGCGTAAGCATTACGAAAAGCCATCTGAGAAGCGTGTTCGCGAACAGGCTGAAGCCGTTCGTCGCGCCCGTAAACTTGCGCGTAAACGGGCACAGATCGAAGGTCTGATCCCGAGCAAGAAGAAGAAGCGCTACTAGGCCGCTTCGATATTTGTTACTGAAACAGCCGTCCCTTTGGGCGGCTTTTTCTTTGGAGAATCGGATGGTCGACGCAGCGATAACCCTGATTGAAAAACATGGTTTGTTGCCGCATCCCGAAGGCGGTTTCTATCGGGAGACGTTTCGCTCAGATATTCAAGTTGAGACGGCGGTTGGTCCACGATCAGCCGGAACAGCCATTCTTTACTTGCTCAACGGGGATGACGTCTCGCGGTTGCATAAGATTGATGCAGATGAGATCTGGCATTTCCATGAGGGCGCTGCGCTCGCCATCCACTCGCTATTACCGGACGGGACAGCGTGTATTGATGTGCTGAGCCCCGATAACCCGCAGATCGTCGTCGCTGCGGGCGTGTGGTTTGGTGCCGAGCTGGTCGAACGTAACAGCTATTGCTTGGTTGGATGTACAGTCAGTCCAGGCTTCGAGTTTTCGGGATTCGAGTTAGCCGATCCCAATATGCTTTTGCAAACATGGCCAAACGCGAGGAACGTGATCGCGCGTTTAACCTAATTATGCGGCGAGCTTCTGACCTGAGTCGACCATTGGTCCGCCCACTGCGGCGTAAGGATCAAGTCCGGCATCCCGCATCATCTTGTGAACTTTTGGGTACACTTCCATCGGCGTAACATTGAGCATGGCCCGGACCTCTTCGAGGGGCCGCGGAAGCAAATCCTGTAGATCATAAAGCATGATGTTTTTGGCGGCTTTACCGCGCCGTGCGGCTTCGCGAATCGCGCCAACTGTCGGCGACCCTTTTGGAGCCCAGCGTTTAACTTCGAGAGCGCCCAGATAGGCGATGAATTGAATGCCAAGCCCGGACGTTTGTTGATAAGTGTATGAGAGCACGGAGGTCTCACCCAGTGC
Source organism: Algimonas arctica (assembly GCF_014652695.1). Taxonomy (GTDB): domain Bacteria; phylum Pseudomonadota; class Alphaproteobacteria; order Caulobacterales; family Maricaulaceae; genus Litorimonas; species Litorimonas arctica. The sequence continues at coordinate 31,631 of NZ_BMZH01000004.1, read as the reverse complement.
ATCCCGGCCATAACCCGTCAGTACATGTAACATATCATGCGTGTCGCGAGATCGGTTGTTATACCATTGGAATTCGGGCGACCGCGTGTCGTCTATATCTTTGGCAAAACGGTCAAATTCATCAACCAAGCCCTGAGCCGTTAAACCTTCACGATCCATGAAATTGCAATAAGCCTCCGCCAGTGAGCCCTTGGGCATGGCGCGCAATGTTTTGCGGTCATCAAGAATGGGTGGCAGGTACGTGCGTTCTTCAAACCGCTTGCGACCTTCTGGGTGCGAGATGAAGCGGTTGAACTGCTTATAGAGATCATTTCCATTGAGCGCATTGGTGATGTGAAAGACATGTGTTGTGTCTTCCTTATCCGCGATCAATTTGCGAAAATGTTGCATGGCTTTAATCCAACGGCGTCGCATCCGCGGGATTTCAATGGCATCGGGCGTTATAGCATGGGTCATAATATCATCTATATACGCATGAAATCCCTTCTCAACCCTCAAAGATTGTATGACGGTCGTGCGCGCATGCTCGCCATATAGGCGTGTAGGGCAGTGTGATCCGGGCCGGGTTGGGCTTTTATCCACTTCGAAAAGTCAAAAACGACGGTCATTGTAATGTCGGCCATGGAGTAATGATCGCCGGCAATGAACTCAGATGTCGCGAGATGGGCTTCTATGTCTTCGAAAAACCAGGCCAAGCGTTTTAGTCCGCGTTCTGGTAACGCGGGTATCTGGTCCAGATTGCGAGGACCGGGCAGGGCGCGGCCCTTCATGTGCGGTGAGCTATTCCGAAGAACTTCAGCGATTGCGGCAAGTCCGTCCATTGTACAACGAAAGTCCCATTCGAGGACGCGGGCTTTTTCTAAAGGTGTCGTCCCCAGCAAGGGCGGGTTTGGGTGCAAAGCTTCAACATAGGCGGCGATGCCAATATTTTCGCCAATCACGTCGCCCTCATCCGTGACAAGGGCCGGGACGGTGGCGCGCGCATTGACCGCAAGAAAATCTGGCGACATTTGTGCGCCGACACGCAGATCAACTTCAATTGTCTCCCACTCTATCCCTTTTTCGGCCAAAAACATGCGGGCGCGGCGTGGGGATGGGGCTGTTGAGCAATCGTAAAGCTTGAGCATTGGCGGATTTTCCTTAAATTGACCGCTATGTTGACGCCCCACGCTCTCCCAATCAAGGCTTCGTTGAACACGAAGGTTAAAGATCTCGGCGGCTTTACGGTTCGACGGGCTTTACCGTTTCCCGCACATCGGTCTGTTGGGCCATGGGTTTTCTTTGATCATTTCGGTCCTGTTGAATTTTCCTCGGGCGACGGCATGAATGTGCGTCCGCACCCCCATATCGGGATCGCGACCGTCACCTATCTATTCGAAGGTGAAATTTGGCATCGCGATAGTTTGGGGAATTCCGCGCCAATTCTTCCCGGCGCCATTAATTTGATGGTTGCGGGCAAGGGCATCGCTCACAGCGAACGTACGCGCGATGAATTACGCGAGACCGGATTTCGGCTGCACGGCTTACAGTTATGGCACGCCTTGCCCGACACCGAAGAAGAAAGAGAGCCAAGCTTTCATCATCATCCTGCTGGCACGATTCCAGAGATGACGCTGGAAACAGGCGCCAAAGTCCGTGTGATGATGGGGCGGGCGTTTGGCCTGACCTCGCCAGTCGAGGTGTTCTCAGAGACTCTCTACTACGAGGTTGAAATACCGGACGGTGCGACTGTGACGCTTCCTGAGGCGCCAGAATGCGCAATATATGTTGTTGAAGGCCAAGCAGACATTGAGGGGCATAAATCAGACCGTTTTGTGTTCTCGATTTTGAATCATGGCCCCCATCTTGTGACGGCTCGAGGTCGTACGCGGTTCGTGGTCGTGGGCGGCGCGCCACTTGGCGAACGGCATATGAAGTGGAACTTCGTCTCATCCCGGCCGGAGCGGATCACACAAGCCGCAGACGATTGGCGAATGGGTGAATTCCCAGTCGTTTTTGACGATGTGGACGAGTTCATTCCTTTGCCTGAGAAATTGGTTTTTTAAGGCGGGCTTTTCCAACGATTTTGATCCGGTGGGTGTGACGCCCGTAGTCGTGGTGTTCAAAAGGCCCAGATAGACAAAGCTTGTTTTTGGTCTCTCAAACCTTGGTCGAGACTTATGATCGGGCCGTTTCTGGCGGGTCTAAATGAACTTCCTCTCTCATTTCTCTGTTCCAACGAAGGGAGACATTCCCCGTGATTTAAGTGTGAGGTTACAGTCAGGAATATTGACTCCAGTCATATAGGATGACACATATTTGTAGCAAATTCGACATACTCAAGTTGCGTGGAGCACGATCACAATGCTCCGGCATTGGGGTGACGGCCCCCATAGGGCTAAAACAATGCGTCTCTCATCTTTCATCTTGGCATTCACAACTATCACGGCTCTGTCTGGCTTAGCCGCCCCTGTTTACGCTCAAATAGCCAGCGGTGTCCCTGGGGCCACGGTCAAAGAGGGTGAGAAGTTTCTGCAATATCGAATCGCTGTCGATGTCGACGATGACTCGACGGGCGAAGCGGCAATCGCTCAGCGTGTGTTATATCGTCAGGCGATCAATGACCGCTTCAATATTCGTGGGTCGATTCAAACCCTGCGAACAGCGAGTTCAGATTTTGATTTTGATTATGCGAAGCTAGAAGTAACTTGGCAAATCACTCCGAAATCGCAGCCCTATCAAACGGGTTTGCGTCTCGATCTTCGGACACGCGCGAATAATCGTTCTGATACGATTGGTCTGAATTGGGCTCATCAGATGACTTTTAACGATGGATGGCGTGCGCGAGGTGCGTTGTCAGGAACGATTCAATTTTCGGACAAGACGTCGGACGACATTGCTTTTGGTGGGGCAGCACAGGTCAGCCGTAAGTTAGAGAATGGCGTTCGGCTGGGCGTTCATGGTTTTAGCAACTTTGGCGATTCGAGCGAGCTTCTCTTTCTGAAACGTAGTTCAACGGTTGCCGGGCCCTTTATTGAGTTCAATCTCACCAAGGATGTCCCCGTTATGATTGGGACATTGCACGGTGTGACCAACAGTGCGCGTGACGATCAAATTCGTCTTTTCATTGGGAAAAACTTCTAAGCGGCGTAAAGCTGACTTGGATCTTTGAAGCTCTTGAATTCCAGCGCATTTCCGCTGGGGTCATAGAAAAACATCGTCGCTTGTTCTCCGGTCTCGCCTTTGAACCGAATATAGGGATCGATCACGAATTCTGTGCCTGAAGCCACCAGTCGGTCCCGAAGCATGTGCCAATTGGACCACGGCAGAACCGCACCGAAATGACGGACGGGAACAGATTTTCCATCAACCTCATTCGTCGCGAGGTTTTCCGCCTCAGTGCAAACATGAAAACTGACCTGATGGCCGAAGAAGTCAAAGTCGATCCAATGATCGGCTTCACGGCCGACAGAGCAGCCGAGCATAGATGTATAGAAGGTCCGTGTTTCTTCTTTGTCCCGAATAGGGGCGGCAAGGTGGAATGGGATACTCATGATTCTTGTCCGTAAATTACTTTGGCCCGTAATCGTAATTCCCGCCGCGCTCTAACGCGCGGAGATAGGCGGGACGTTTCCAAACGCGATCAACAAATTCGTTGCAGGCTTCGTAGCCCTTCAAGCGTCCGCGCGCCCGCGCAGCCTCTAACGGGAAGATCATGTTGAAATCCGCGCCTGTCAATTCATCGCCCGCGAACCATTTATTACGCACGAGTGAATACTCGCAGTAATCCAAGACCTTTTTGATTTCGTCGGTGATCATGGGCTGGATCGGTTGTGCGGCGTCGCCAAGAAAACCCGTATAGAGAGCGAGCAATAACGGCAGCATGGCTGATCCTTCTGCGAAATGAAGGAAGTGGACGTAATCGACATATTCTTGCGTGCCCAGTTCAGGGCGGAAACGTCGATTGCCCTCAGCATCGGTACCAAACACATTGAGGAGATAAACGATGATTGCGCCCGTTTCAGCGACAATCAAGCCATCATGTTCAATGACGGGGCTTTTGCCGAGCGGGTGTACGGCTTTCAATTCAGCCGGCGCCCGACTAGTTTCCGCATCGCGCGCGTAGGCGTGAATATCATACTCTATTCCGAGCTCTTCTAAGAGCCAGAGGATGCGTTGAGATCGAGAATTGTTGAGGTGGTGTATAGTAAGCATAACACCGGACTAGGCAGGGGATGTGAATCACGCAACCTGTTTCGGACCATCATCCCCGGAGAATTCGAGCGTGATTGTTTCGTTATCGCGAACTATGTTGACACTATTACTCTGATTTTTGATCAAATCGCGCAGCATACGCGCATCAATTGAGAGCGACCCATCGCCAATGTGGCCATCCTGATAGATGTAAACACTATCCCCTTCAATTTCGGCGCCAATGATTTCGAGTGTGGCGGGGACACCACTCGCGGCAATCGTGAACCACTCTTGCGTATAAAGCGCGAGCTTCGCCCGGGCTCGCAGTGAACTCAGGTCGGGTTGATCGATCATTTTTGCTTGGAACAAGGCTGATTGCGCATCCTGTAAATGGTACACGTGGATGACGCTTATTGCACCATCGGGGGTGATCCGGACGTCTGTTTCAGTCCGCGCGAGACGATGCGCCACAGCCGGGGTCGCAACCGTGAGGGCTGCGATCCCGCCAATGATGATCCGGCGTGTCGGTAAATCAGTCTTCACGGCCCAGCATCTTACGAAGCGTTTCGCGCAGGCTCGTGCGTTTGGCCTCATCATCATTGTCTGTTGGTGCGGTCTCTTCTGAATTTTCCGCAGGAGTTGATTCGGCGGGAGCCTCGGTCGTCGTGTCTGTTTCGGACCCTTCGGAGCGTTGCAGCGGAATCGAACTCTCGTCAGACGGCGCGCCTTCATCTGTCTCCTCAGTCTTCAATTCGCGCAGCATATCGGCCATCAGGCTTCTATTCGTCGAGTTTGACTTCGCGAGCGTCAGGCGATCGGACACCATGGATTGTGGATAGCCATTATTGCCATAATCCGCATCGGCTGTCTGGTGAGATGGATCGAGTTGAATGCTCTCAATGCGTTTGTCACGGACAATGAGCTTGCTGACATGTTGGCTATCACGGCGCCAAATCTCAGCCGGAACCATCAGGTCTTCGCTACTACCGTCCGCGAATTTTAGCGTCAGAGGTAACGGTGAAATCAGACCCCCAATGTTTTCGAAATCGACGAAATAGAGATATTTCCCATCTTCCATCGCGCGATCATAGGCTTTGCGTTCCCAGTCTTTCAAACCGTTTCGGAAAGATGTGAACGTATTGCGGTCGGCATTTGTGACGGTGAAGCTGTCATTTTTATTATAAAAATCATTCAGATCCTTGAACCGATCGACACGCGTTGTGCGACCTTCATCGCGGTTACGTCGCTGAACGATGTTCTCTGGATATCGCGTGAGATCTTCATCGCGAGCGATATCTTTTTCGATATCCGGATCATTCGTGCCAATTTGATATTCGCGGACATCGGTGATCGCCATATCGACATAGTCAGTGCCGAAGAACCATCCACGCCAGAACCAGTCGAGGTCAACAGCGGATGCATCTTCCATGGTACGGAAGAAATCTTCCGGTGTCGGGCGTTTGAATTTCCAGCGGTTTGCATATTCGCGGAAGGCAAAGTCGAAGGCTTCACGTCCCATCACGGTTTCACGTAACACGATCAAGGCTGCCGCTGGTTTGGCATAGGCATTTGGACCAAATTGCAGCACGGAATCAGATTGCGTCATGATCGGCACCTGAGTGGAACTGGTCATGTAGCGGGTGATTTCATCCAACGGGTTTTGCATATTGCGGCGGATTGGGAAATTTTCTTCCCACTCATATTCCGCCATATATTCCAAGAATGTATTGATGCCTTCATCCATCCACGTCCACCTGCGCTCGTCAGAGTTGACGGTCATGGGGAAATAAATGTGGCCGACTTCATGGATGATCACACCCACCAGACCGTATTTCACATTGCGAGAATAGACGATCTCTTCTGATTTTTTGTCTTTGTAGGGGCGGTATCCGTTAAACGTAATCATCGGATATTCCATCCCGCCACGTTCCCACGCATTCACGCTTTGTGCGGTCGGGTAGGGGTAGTTGAATGAAAAACGGTTATAGACATCCATCGTGTGAACGACGGCTTGGGTCGAGAATTGTGACCAAATTGGATCGGCTTCTTTAGGGAAGAAGCTCATCGCGAGGACTTGAGGATGATCCGCATCATCCTGTTCGAAAATCATCGCGTCCCAAATATACTTAGGCGAACTGGACCACGCAAAGTCGCGGACATTCTCGGCTTGGAATTTCCACGTTTTTGTACCCGTGGCGTTCGCGCTCTCATTCTTGGCTGCTTCTTCTGGTGTCACGATATAGGTGGGCTTATCAGTGCCAGCATTTGCCAGACGACGGCGCTGCGCGGCGGTGAGAACCTGACGTGGGTTTTGTAAGACGCCTGTGGCGGACACAATGTGATCTGCGGGAACAGTTAGATCGACCGTGTAGTCTCCAAATTCGAGCGTAAACTCGCCGCGCCCTAAGAACTGTTTGTTCTGCCAACCAGTATAGTCGGTGTAAGCTGCGAGGCGAGGGAACCACTGTGCCAACGCGAAAATGTAATTGTCTTCGTCTTCGAAATATTCGAACCCGCCGCGTCCGCCAACGGCGACTTCGTCGATGATATTATGCTCCCAATCGATTTGAAAGTTGAACGTCGCACCCGGTGCGAGCGGTGTCGGTAGGTCAATTCGCAACATAGAGTCATTGATGAAATAAGAAAGTTCACCGCCTGACATGTCTGCGATTTGGCTGAAATCAAACCCGTATTTACGGTCTTCCATCGCATGTTCGTAACGGAGCTGGCCAAAGCTATAGCTGTCAGATCCGCCGCCGCCTTGTCCACGGGATGAGCCCGATGCGGACGCAGTCGCACTTTCGCGCGCTAAGCTGCCATCTTTAAAACGGTTTTGGTCGAGCGCGAGCCAGATATAGTTCAGCGTGTCAGGGGAGTTATTGACATATTCTACGTCCATCTCAGCCGTGATGTGCTGTCGGCTTTCGTCAAGCGTGGCATCAATGTCGACATTCGCACGTTGTTGCCAATAGCCGGGACCGGGTGCGCCTGAGGCTGATCGGTAGATGTTTGGGGAACGGAATTCAGTTCCCATTTGCCGGAATTTCGCAACGCCGTCTGTCGCGCTGCCGGCGACACCGCGTCCAGGCCCTTCATTGGCGAATACGTCAGATGTGACACCCAAAGTCAAAACGAGAGCGCCCGCCGTCAAGGTTGCAAGCTTGAAGGCGTAGGTCAAATGGGACATTAAAGACTCCGGGCCGAACATTCTCATGTCGACGCATTAAGGTTTCATTTCCTATGTTTCATAGCGGGTTCGCGTATCGGGGGAAGGCTCTAAACTGCATTCTACATCTGAATAGAAGCTGCCTGTGGACTTTTGCGCGAATGTGCCCTGAAAATAGCGTCTGAAACCGCTTTGAGCGGATGGGCTTTTCGAAATGCGTGCCGTCCCAAAATAGTCCCTCCGCGCACGGCATTCGGATCGTAGAGGGTTTCAACTTTAGCGGCGACGGCTTGCAATGTGTTGAAACGGTCTAACGTAATCCGGCGGGCGTCGGCTAACACGGCTTTTCGCTTGCGAAATTGGTCCGACGCAATGGCTTCGCGTATGATCGTTATTGTGCGTTCGAGATCGAAAATATCGATTTGAATAACAGATTCTCTTGGAAATACAGCGGCGTATGTCGGGTCTCCAAAGTAAAACGGTAAACACCCTGCAACAAAACAGTCTGTCAATTTTTCTGTAAAGTGACCCGGTTCGACATGGTTCTCGACCGCGACGTGATAGCGATAGGGGGCCATCGCTTCGGCCTTGTCGTCCACGGGCTGAATGCCACGACCAAAGAGGTGAAGATCATCCCCAAGTCCTTCCTTCAGCGCGAGCATGAAGGAAAGACGCTGCGCATGAACCGTGTGCGCCATCGCCTTGGTTGAAGACATGGCGGAGAGGGACATCACTTTTTCGGGAGGCTGTTTCGGAACATCTAAATGTGTGCCGCCGACCATATTCCGCCCATAGAAAAACCGTAGCGGAGGGGTTTCGCGAATCTGGCTCGGGTGCCGGACGAGGCTGGGGTGTTTGGCGGTCCAGACATGGCCGAACTGGCGTAAGTAATGTGGACCATCAATGCGAATGGACGCGGGTTCCGTTGTCAGCAAAAACGTGTTGATCGGCGCGCATGCGAGACGTTCTTTGCGGTCAATCTTTTTTTCACCCAGCAAGGGGGACAAATCCTCATAGGCGACTAAAACGTCATAATCGGACGTGTCAATATCAAAGGTAAAAATGCAATTGCCAATCCTATTAGATCCCGTCGGGAGGAGCGGTCGCCACAGCGCGTCGATGACGTCCGGTTGGGTTTTGGAGACAAATTTGATGCGGATCATTTTATGATCGGATGGCGCGCTCACCAGTGCTCCGCAATCCAAGGCGTTGGCCGGACATGCTTATAGAGTTTCTTCCACGCGGCTTTCACGGGCCATTCGCCGCGCAAGGCTTCGTCTTGGTCGGGTTTACCCGTAAACGCGACGATCCGTGTCTCGGCAGGGAGGTCAGGGGCTTTGACAAAGTTCATCGGCCAGCGTGGTAGCAGCGTATGTTTGAAGGATGCGCACCATAGGGTTGGCCAGAACACCATGTCGTCGATTTCGCGCGAAATGTAGAGTTGCTCTATCCGGTAACGGGATAAAATGTCGTTAGGATTGTCTTGTAAGTCATTGAAAATATGCGTATATTTTCCGACTGGGAAACGAAATGCCGACGTATTTCCATTGCCTTGACCCATCTGCGTCCAGTTCTCAATGACGCAATATCGTCCGGGTTCAAAGTCGAACATTTCGTCCAAAGAGCCCGTGATAACGAGGTCAAGATCAAGAAATAACACGTCACCGGAGAGGTCGGCGAGCGGCGCTTGCCACAAGGTCAGTTTCCGCCACGGCGTATTAATCAAGTCTAGGGGAAGATTGATGTCGGGAATCGGGTGGCAGTGAACAGCCGCATCAATCCCCGTGACATCATCGGTCAGGCAGACAAGTCGCGTCGGGCGCGCTGTGTTTCTTTGCACAGCGGCCCACATGCGATTGACGAATTCGGGGCCATAACGTGTGCCCCATTTCATGCAGATGACGGTCTGCATAATCGTGATTAATCGTCCATTTCCGCGCGTTGCTCATCACGGAGCGCCCGGAATTCATTGCCATCATACCAATTTGGCCAGTCTGTACTATCAGCCAAATTATAGCCGAGCTCAAACAGGATTTCTGAGACTTGTTTGATCCCGGACAGATCCCAGCTATTGTCATATTCATCAGCAGGCTTGTGGTAACGGATCTCCGTATACTCTTTGCCAAAGGCTTCGCCGTAAGCGCTACCCTTAGTGACATGATCAACACCGCCATCCGCATAGAGCATCGGCACACCGCGCTTGGCGAGGCTAATGTGATCTGAGCGATAAAAATAACCGGCCGATGGGTTCTTGTCCGGTTCGATCCGCATGCCGCGCGGGGTGAGAATGTCGTTCAAGCGGTCTTCCAACTCTGAGCTACCATAACCCACGACGATAACATCTTTTGTTTCGCCGATCGGTTGGATCGCATCAATGTTGATGCCGCCAACGGTCTGTTTCAACGGAACGATTGGGTTTGCGGCGTAATAAGCGGAGCCGAGCAAGCCGCTTTCTTCCGCCGTAACGGCGACGAAGAGGGCAGATCGCTCTGGCGCGCCCGCTTCGACAAAGGCTTCACCAATTTCAATGATAGCGGCCGTACCAGTCGCATTATCGACGGCGCCGTTATAAATATGGTCTTCACCGACACCATTGTTCCCGAGATGGTCCCAGTGGCCCATATAAAGGACATATTCGTCAGGATGGACAGTGCCGCGTATGCCGCCGACAACATTGGCGCTTTCAACCGTTTTTACGGATTGATTGATGGTCGCGTTGAGTTGGAGCTCCGCCATATCAACCGCTTCAAAACCCGTGGATGCGGCGCTGACGGAGAGGGTGTTAAAGTCTAGCCCGGCAGAGGCGAACAAGGACTTGGCGATGTCTTCTGTGACCCAGCCCTCCAAGATCGCGCGGTCTGCCCCGCCGTCGGCGCGCACAACATCTAGCTGAGCTCCTGTCCAACTTCCTGAGACGACTTCCCACGGATAAGAGGCCGGAGCGGTTTGGTGGATCACGATAGCGCCCGCAGCCCCCTGACGGCCCGCTTCTTCATATTTATATGTCCAGCGACCATAATAGGTCATCGCGTCACCATTAAAGAGTGCCGCGTCCTTGGTCGCGTAGCCCGGATCATTGACGAGCATGACAACGGTTTTACCTTCAACGTCGAGGCCTTCGTAATCATTCCAGCCAAATTCTGGGGCAACGACGCCGTAGCCAACAAAAACGAGCTCACTGTCTGCCAAAGTCAAAGCGGCGTCGGTTTTCTTGCTCCAGAATATCGCTTCGTTTGTTTGTGACGCGTTCGCAGCAACGATGACATCGTCATCATGGGTGATCTGCATCATGCTATCAGCATTGAGCGTGGCTTCGGCGAGTTCAACAGTTTGGAAATAGGTGCCATTGTCGCCCATTGGGGCAAGACCAGCCGCCTTCATTTCGGCAGCAATATAATCAAGCGTCTTCTGTCCGCCCTCTGTTCCCGGTGCGCGACCCATAAAGTCGTCGGAGGACAGTGTTTCAATGCGGCGGCCTAAGTCGGTCGCTGAAATCATTGTGCCCGGGTTAAAAACAGGTTTGGACGCTGCGACGTCGGAATCAGCACAGCCAGTAAGGACAAAGGCGGCGCAGGCGCTCGCCAGAAGAACAGTTTTCGTCATTGTAGAACTCCCATTCAGTTTCACGCAGTTGCTAACGCGGCTGGACCGTTTATCAAGCCTGCAAATTCAGAGACGAGGTTCAATATGTCGATTGGTCAATGGGCGAAACAGGGAAGCGCTATGCTTGCCATTATGATTGGCGTGACAGCGTGTGCCACGCCAGCAATGCAATCGAACGTCAGCGAGACCGTTGAACAACAAATATTAGATGCAGCGCGATCCGGGTCGCAAGGTTACCTCATCGTCGAAGGGTTGACGACAGAAGTCGGCCAACGTTTGGCTGGGACAGAAGCCGAGGCGCGTGCCCGTGATTGGACTGTGGAAAAGTTTAAAGAGATCGGATTGCAAAATGTTCGGGTCGAACCATTCACAATTCCAGGCTGGGAACGCGGTGTAGAGACGGCCACAATCGTCAGTCCCTATCCCCAACAGATGGTGGTGACGGCATTAGGCGGTTCGGTAGCGACTCCCTTTGGTGGCGTAACAGCAGAAATTGCTTATTTTCCAACCTTTGAAGACCTTGTAAGCGCACCGGCAGGGGGATTGGACGGTAAAATCGTCTTCATTTCAGGCTTGATGGACAAGGCGCCTGACGGCGCAGGCTATGGTCCGGCTAATCAAAAACGAAGGTCGGGTGCGTCGGAAGCTGCGAAGCGCGGCGCAGCCGCTGTTGTGATCCGCTCGGTTGGGACCGATTCGCATCGCTTTCCCCACACGGGTCAGATGCGATACGCGCCAGACCTTCCGAAAATTCCAATTGCTGCGCTGTCTGCACCTGACGCCAATCAGCTCGAACGTATGTTTGAACGCGAACACAGCGTCACGATGGCCCTGAATATTCAACCGCGCGCGTCAGGGGATATGCCGTCTGGCAATGTGATCGGTGAGATTGTCGGAACTGAACGGCCGGACGAAATTGTCCTCATCAGTGGACATTTGGATAGTTGGGATCTTGGAACGGGCGCGATTGATGATGGCGCTGGAATCGGAATTAGTGCCGGGGCCGCGCAAGTGCTGATCGAAGCTGGACTGAAACCCAAACGGACAATTCGCGTTGTGGCTTATGGCGCTGAAGAAGTCGGGTTGCTGGGCGGGTTTGCGTATCGCGACCTTCACAAGGAAGACCTGATTAATCACGTCCTCGCGACCGAATCTGATTTCGGGTCAACGCCAGCATATGAAGTTCTTCTCGGCGTCACTGAAGGGCAAGAGGTCATTAAAGCCGCGGCTGACGCTTTGGGCCTGCCGATGGGTGAACGCGGGACAAATGGTGGACCGGACATTGGCCCCATTGCCGCGCTTGGCGTGCCGACAATGCGGTTCCAGCAAGATGGAACAGATTATTTCGATCTGCATCACACACCCGACGATACACTTGATAAAATTGATCCTGACGACATGGCCGAAAATGTCGCCGCTTTCGCTCTTATGGCGTGGCTTGCTGCCAATGCCGAAACAGACTTCCGTTCAGATACAGGTAACTAGACTATGGCTCTTCCCGATATTCTTAAACAGACGCGAATTCCCGTTATCGCGGCACCTTTGTTTATCGTGTCCGGTCCGGACCTCGTGATTGCGCAATGCAAAGCCGGTATTATTGGCAGCTTCCCTGCGTTGAATGCCCGGCCGGCTGATATGCTGGAAAAATGGATCGTCCGGATCAAGCTGGAGCTCGAAGCCTATCAGCGCGATAATCCTGACGCCATTGTCGCACCGTTTGCGGTTAATCAGATTTGTCATCCGTCGAACAATCGACTGGCGCATGATATGGAAGTTTGCGTGAAGCACGAAGTGCCGATCATCATCACGTCGCTTCAAGCCAATCAGAAAGTCTATGACGCTGCTCATTCTTATGGCGGGATCATTCTGCATGACGTCACGAACATCCGTCACACCAAAAAAGCGCTGAGCATGGGTGCAGACGGTATCATTGCCGTCTGTGCCGGCGCGGGCGGTCACGCGGGTACTTTGTCGCCTTTTGCGCTCATTCCTGAAATCCGCAAATTCTTCGATGGTCCGATCTTATGTAGCGGATCCATGAGTACAGGCGGGTCTATCGCGGGCGCAATCGGGATTGGTGCGGATATGGCCTATATGGGCACGCGCTTTATTGCGACGGATGAGGCCAATGCCGAAGCCGCCTATAAACAAGAAATTGTTGATAGCTCTGGCGCGGACATCGTCTATTCTCCACTTTTTACCGGTGTACACGGAAACTACTTGCGCGGCTCGATTGTAAAAGCGGGTATGGATCCAGACAATCTGCCAACGGCTGACAAGACGTCCATGAATTTTGGATCCGGTGGTAATACGGACAAGAAAGCTTGGAAAGATATCTGGGGCGCGGGGCAGGGCGTTGGAACGATCGACAGCTCCACGTCGGTCGCCGACGTCGTGAACACGCTGGAAACCGAATTCAAATCTGCTTTGGCGCGACTTTCCTCCCACGCCTAATCCATCCCACGCTTAATCAGTTATCAATTCATTAAGGGTTTACGGTGGCGGCATCTATCGTTTACCATTGGTACGTTAGTCCTATACGGACTTCGTGTGGGGAACTGGGAGAATGATAATGGGTCGCTGGATATTGGGCGCGATCATTCTGATGTTCGTTGGGCTTGGCTACGGTCTTATGACCGCCGAGACGCGAATGGCAGATATGCAAAGCAACATTAAAACAGATCTTGTGACGGCGGGCTATGATTGGGCCGATGTCGAAATGAGCGGCAATGAAGCACGAGTCTCCGGAACCGCGCCAAGCCTCGCTGAACAACAGAACGCGATTCAGATTGCGACTGACGCATATTGCTCGGCGTGCAAAGACAAGCATCGCTGGCATACCGTTGAAGATGCAACAAAAGTCGTTGAACTGGCGGCGTTGCCAACACAATCTCCCTATAGCTTTTCAGCGCGCAAAACTGAAAGTGGCACCGTCATCCTGAACGGTTATGTTCCTTCAGAAGAAATTCGGGGAACGATCCTTCGCAATGCCGTCGAGATTTTCGGAAACGATAACGTCGCCGATGATAGATTAATTCTCGCGAGCGGTGCGCCCGACGGACGCTGGACTGATGTCATCACCCTTTACATGCGTAACCTTGCTCAGCTCGATTCAGGTCGGCTTTTGATCGAAGACTTCGAAGGGTCTCTCCAAGGTAAATCTTCGTCTCGCGATATTCAGCAAGCGCTTTATGGTTTGATGGGTGACGGCACGTCGGAAGGGTATAATTTTGTTGGCAATGTTGCTGTGCCTCAAGTGCCTGTCCAAGTCTTTGGTCAGTCGGGTTCGCAAACGATTTGCCAAGGTCTTCTCGACGATCTTCGTAACGGGCGGAAAATAAATTTCGCATCAAGCGAAGCGGTTATCCGTGGAGATCGTAATTTCGATCTGTTGGCTGAACTGGCCAGCGCGGCCAATCAGTGCCCTAACTTCCGCATTGCTATTAATGGATATACGTCCAGTGATGGTGAAGCAGAGATGAACCAAAAGCTTTCTGAAGACCGTGCGAATGCCGTGCTGTTTTACCTAAGTGAACAAGGTGGGATTGAATTGGCCCGTCTTGCCGCGCGTGGCTTGGGATCTGATAATCCTATCGCCAGCAATGCGACCCCTGAAGGACGGGAACAAAACCGTCGAATCGAATTCATCCTGAGCAGAGCCGAATAGGAAGAACACATGGACAATTTTTTTGGATTTTTGGGGGCTTACTACCTCATACCGTCACTGATCATCGGGATGATCGGTTTTATATTGGGTTGGCTCCTGAAGCCTTCAACAAAGCGCGCCGGTGATCTGAGCGTCGAAGGTGAGGGCGCGTTAAGGGCCGAAGCCGACAGTCTTCGGGCGCGAGTTCAAGATCTTGAAAGTCGCGTCGCGGGACGTGACTCTGAAGTCTCTGATCTGAAAACTCAGCTTGCAGCGTCCCCAGTGGTCGCGGCCTCAGGAGATGTGACGACTAAGACAACAGAGGCCGATGACACTTATGCGCTGGAATGGCAAAATCGCTATCTCGCAGCCCGTGTGAAATATCTTGATAGCCGTCTGGCTGAGATGGGTGGGGCGGATGACGCCAAGCCGGTCAAAAAAGCCAAGGCGACTGCTAAGAAGGCGCCGGCCAAAAAGACTGTCGCGAAGAAAAGCACCGCTAAGCCAAAAGCTGCGGCTGCCGCCGTTGCCACAGCTGCTGCTGTAACGGCTGCCGCCCCCGCTAAGAAGGCGGCGAAGAAACCTGCTGCCGCCAAGAAGCCTGCTGCCGCCAAGAAACCCGCGGCGAAAAAGCCTGCGGCAAAGAAAACCGCGGCAGCGAAAAAGACCGCGGCTAAGCCAAAAGCAGCAACGGCGAAGGCCGCTCCTGCGAAAAAGAAGGCGGCCCCAAAGTCTGATGCGAAGCTTGATAAATACTATGAGAACGTCAAAAAGTATGATGCGCGTGCGTCCAAGACTGTCGTTGAAAACATCGTCAAATATTGCGGTGTCTCACTTCGCTCTCGCGATAGCAGCCTTGTCGCATGTTCGGATGAGACTGAGTTGCAAACGGTTGCAAAAGGTTTCGTGACGAAGAAACTCGGTGTTGAAGACGGTCAGATGGATCTGGTCAAATCTGTTTGTGAGGAAATGAAGGGGCAGCGTATGAAATCGCGCGTGACCTTCTATTACCTTGCGGCGAAAAAAGTGAAGAAGCTGGAATTGTTCAATTAGTCTATCCGCGTAAAACCACTTTTTAAAAACGATCTTAAACCCGCCCCTAGGCGGGTTTTTTTATATCTGGCCAAAGACTGATCCTCGGTCTGAAAAGCGCCGTCATGTTTATAGCATGACAAATCAAACAAATTGGCGTTGGCCTGATTTTAGTCGTGTTGAGATGTCCTGTCGCCATTGTGAGCAGGCCTATCATTGGCCAGCGTTCATGGATGCGTTGCAGGCCGCCCGTGATCAGATTGGGCGACCGTTTCACATCCTCTCCGCCCACCGTTGCAGCTTGCATAATGCCCGTGTCGGGGGTGCGTCGAGGTCCCAACATCTTCGTCTTGCCGTTGATATCGCCCTACGGGACCATGATCCGGGCGCTTTATACATGTCCCTCAGTGAGGCGGGATTTACGGGTTTTGGTTTCTACACCACCTTCATACACGCTGACATGGGTCCGGTGCGGCAATGGTTCGGCACACGCAAAGCGAGGACGCTATGGCAACAGGATTAGCCACTCTCTCACTCGATGCCGCCGCGAGCGGACTGTTCGGTCTTATTGGGACAGGATTGGGACGTATTGCAGGGTTTTTTGAGCGTAAGCAGACCTTCAATCAAGAACAGGCGCGCTGGTCGCATGAGCTAAAATTGCATGAGCTGACGATGCAGGCCAATGCACAAGAAACTGAAGCTGAGCTGGCGCTCATTGCACAGTCTGGCAGTTGGAAAGGGCTCGAAGCGTCAATTCTGGCGGAGGCTGCGATTGGTGAAGGAAGCCGCTGGGTGGTCAATACGCTTCGGCTCGTTCGCCCTGTACTCACGCTTTTGCTATGGTTGATCACCGCTTTCATCTTTGCGCAAACGGGCGATGGCAGCGTCATCGACGCGGCGGTTTTTGCGGCGACAGCGGCGACCTTGTGGTGGTTTGGTGATCGCGCGCCTAAGCCCCCGGCACGACCGTCTGCGGAATAGGGCGAGTGGGACTATGATCCGAAATGTCGAGTGCCACGGATTGCAAAGCTGTGGCGAGGATGGCGGTCGCGATGAACAGCATGGTCCATGTATAAACCCAGCCAACGCCGTAAGCCGTCAGTAAAGATTTAAACCAGCCCCGGCGGAATGCCCGTTTAACGGAGCAAGGTAAATACACGAGCAATATCACGGTGTACCAAACGATGAGATATGAGATCGCGGTGTATTGCGACAGAAGAATGAATATGAACAGCAGCAAGAATGAGAACGCATGCACATAGGCCGCATGAACGAGATGGTCATAGAGCATGGCTGTTTCTCGGCCGCGAATAAAGATCGCGCCCATGAACATCGCAAACGGCATCATGAAAAACATTGCCCATTTCAGCTTCGTGTTCAGTTGATTGTTGACGACTGCTGGGTTGCGAAGGATGCGAGCGTACAGATCCGACATGCCCTGCCCATCAAGCGTGATAATCTCTCCATTTGTGCCCGGGAAAGATAGGGTTCGGCCACTATCATCCGGGGTCGTTTCGTCGCCCACAGGGGGCTCTGTTTGAGGGGCGTCCGTTGTTTCAGTCGCTGTTTGGGCCTCTGCTTTTGCCAGAGTTTGCATCAGCCCTTTGCGCGTTGCGGCTAAGGCTTCCATTGTAATCTCCGAGTCCGTCTGCTCAATTTGCAAAGTGAGGTCGTCGATGGCGGCACGCAGCGATTCTGGCGTACGGTTTTGGCCGATGTTGAGATTAAACCCGTCACTGATCAACGCCACCCGGTCAGATGGGGGCGTTTTCAGTTTTGATTCTCGGACAAAAAATAAGAGACGCTGATTATATTTTTCTTCGTCAACCTCGAAATTAATGCCCTGTTTGGACCGTGCGTCGCCAGACTCAATATCGCCGAGGACGATGATTTGTGTGCCTGACAGGGCGATGTAACCAAACAAGACGAGTGACGTCGCGAGAAAGAGACGGATGGGAGAAGTCCACCTCTGCCGTGCGCCATCCGCATATTCGCGGGCCATTTGCCCCGGTTTGAAGACTAGACTGGACAAGCTGGCCCAAATACGGCCTTCAAATGCCGTTAAGTTTTGGAACAGTTCAGACCCAAGCGACCAGACAGAGCGGCGATAATTGTCGTTCTTATTCCCGCACGCATAGCAGTAGAGGCCCGTCATAGGCTCTTCGCAGGAGAAACAGGTCAGGGATTGGTTCGCGTTCGGAACATTATCAGCATCAAGCAAACCCGAGTCGTTCGCCGATAGTTCATCCATTATGCATTGTTCTTCGCTCCCCATACTGTCTCTTATGACACACGGATCGACTATGTGAAGCCGCGCGGTTCGGGTTGCACAGCAGATTGATGGCGTTAAGACACGAACATGTTTGAAAATAAAATAGTCGCCGTAACCGGCGCATCAGGTGGTATCGGTCGAGCCATCGGGGAAATGTTCGCAAAGCATGGAGCCAAAGTGGCTCTATCGGACTTGTCGCCGCCGACTGCTTATGCGCACGAGATGGGCGGTAAAGCCTATGTGTGCGACGTGTCGTCAGAACAATCTGTCATCGCGTTTATTGATCAAGCGGAAGCTGATCTGGGCCCTATCGACATATATATTTCTAACGCGGGTGTCGGCGATGGGAACGGTCCGCACGTTGCGGGTGGATCGAACGCGAGCTGGGAATCAAGCTGGCAAGTCAATGTGATGGGCAGTGTTTATGCGGCGCGTCGATTGATGCCGGGTTGGTTGGAGCGGGGTGACGGACGTTTTGTAATTACGGCTTCGGCCGCAGGATTGCTCAATCAAGTTGGTTCTGCGAGCTATAGCGCCACGAAACATGCGGCCGTCTCTTTTGCAGAAAGCATTGAGATCGAACATGGCGACGCGGGCGTTCACAGCCATTGTATCTGTCCGCAATATGTCCGCACGAACATGACTGCGGGCGTCGATTTCTCAGGCCAACGCGAAAAGCTGTTAGAGCCTGAAGATGTGGCTGAGGCCCTCCGTAAAGCCATTGAGGACGAAAAATTCCTCGTGTTGCCGCATCCTGTTGCGGGTGAATATTACGCGTATCGTGCCGCAAATCCCGATGCGTGGTTATCTGGCATGCGAAAAATGCTGGCAAAGCTCAAAGAAACAAAAAGCTACATCTTCAAGGACAGCGAATAATGGCTAAGGACGAAAAAAAGAGATTTGATTTAACCGGAAAAGTGGCCCTCGTCGCGGGCGCTTCGCGCGGCATTGGCGAAGCGATCGCCCACGGTTTGGCAGAGCAGGGTGCGCATGTGGTTTGCACATCGCGCAAGCCCGAAGCCTGCGCAAAAGTTGCGGACGACATTAAAGCGAAGGGCGGAAGCGCCAGTTTTGCTGAGCTTCATTTGGGCGACCTGTCTCACCATGATAAAGTTCTGGCGCAGATCGAGGCCGAGCATGGTCGGCTTGATATTCTGATTAACAATGGCGCGACGAACCCTCATTACGGCCCAGCGCATAGTGCAACAGAAGACGCGTATGACAAGACGTTCGCCGTTAATACCCGCGGACCCTATTTCCTGACCAGCAAAGCTTACCCCCTATTAAAACGTGATGGTGGCGGCTCTGTCGTCAATGTGGCATCGATAGATGGGCTCCAGCCTGCGGAAAACCGCGTGATCTATGCGATGACGAAGTCGGCTTTGATTGCCATGACACAAGGCATGGCAAAGGAATATTCAGACGACAAAAATGGCGAGGGCGTTCGCGTCAATGCACTGCTTCCCGGGCCGGTTGATACCAAATTGGCAAGCGCGCTCAAAAATGCGCCGGATGTCGACAAGTATCTCGATATGACCATGGCGATTAAACGCTTCGCGCAACCTGAAGAAATGGTCGGTGCGGTGATATTCATGGTCTCTGACGAAGCAAGCTTCTACACGGGTCAATGTACTGTCGTTGATGGCGGGGCGACCCTATAATGACGTCGGCAATTGGAGAGAATGCGACGATTGACGTTCGCGAGGGCGAAGGGCTCGATGTTGCGGCCGTTGATGCTGCGTTAAAGGCCAGTGTCGAAGGCTTGTCCGGTACGCCAAAGGTCACGCAATATCCATCGGGTAACTCGAACCTGACATATGCCATCGACTATCCGGATCGCCGGATGGTGCTTCGTCGTCCGCCATTTGGTCCATTACCGAAAGCGGGACATAATATGTTCCGGGAATACCGGATTATGCGCGATTTGAAGCCGGCGTTTGATCAAGTCCCGAATACGGTTTTCTACACCGACGATGAGAGCATTATCGGCAAGGAATTTTACGTCATGGACCGGGTCGATGGACCACTGATTCATAAGACAATTCCGTCTGAATGGAATTGGTCTGAGGATGACACGGGGCAGCTCGGTGAGAACTTCATCGATGCGCTCGCAAAGCTACATACGCTAGATTACAAATCGCTCGGGCTTGAGGATTTTGGTAAGCCCGACGGCTATGTCAAACGCCAAATTGATGGTTGGAATCGCCGTTGGAACAATGCCTGGACAGACGGGATTACCCGTTTTGAAGATGTCCAGAAGTGGCTTGAAGATGAGATGCCCGCCGAATCGGGCAATGTCGGTGTTTTGCATGGGGATTATCGCGTTGATAACGCCATTTTGGATGCGCGTGACCCGCGTAAGATTGCGGCACTGCTAGATTGGGAAATTTGTGCGATTGGCGATCCGTTGATGGATCTCGGCAATACGCTGTCTTACTGGATCGAGGCCTCAGACCCTGCGCCGATGCATTTGATGATCCGACAGCCGTCGGCGGCACCGGGCATGCCAAGCCGCCGCGAATTTGCCGATCGGTATGGTGAGAAGACCGGCTATGACGTGTCCGATATCCACTACCATTTTGTCTACGGAATCTGGCGTTTGGCTGTGATTATTCAACAAATCCACGCCAGATATGTCCGCGGTCAAACGCAGGACGAACGGTTTGCGGTTATGGATAAATCCGTCGAAGCGCTCGGCGCTCTCGCGCGCCATAAAATTAATACGGGCAGCCTCTAGGCCGCCTTTACGTCCTATTTTTCAAGGAGACTAAGATGAGTGATAATATGTGCCTCGGAGTAACCGAGCGCTTGAAGCCGATTCTCGCCGAAGTGCGCGAGATCGTTCAGAACGACGTCCTGCCAATCGAAGAAAAATGGCATCATGAAACGGCCAACGCGGCCGATCGTTGGGCGCATACGCCGTGGCAGCTGGAAACACTGGAAGCCTTAAAAGCAAAAGCGCGTTCGAAAAACCTATGGAATTTCTGGCTCACGAAAACAGGTTTGACGGCGTCTGATAAAGGGTTTGGTCTGACGACGGTCGAATATGCTCACTTGGCTGAACAAATGGGTTGGTGTCATCTGGCGCCGGAAGTGTTTAACTGTTCCGCGCCCGATACAGGCAATATGGAAGTGTTCGAAAAATACGGCACGGAAGAGCATAAAGAGCGTTGGTTGAAGCCGATGCTGGAAGGGAAAGTTCGGTCCGCTTACCTGATGACAGAACCAGATGTCGCATCGTCTGATGCAACGAATCTCGAATTCAGCGCGGTCAAAGACGGCGATGAATGGGTCCTGAATGGTGAGAAATATTGGTCTTCGGGTGCGGGTGATCCGCGTTGCGAGGTTTATATTTTGATGGCTCGCACAGAAGCTAAGGGCGACGACATGTCCCGTCGCCATAAGCAGCACTCGATGTTTGTCGTGCCCGCTGATTTGCCAGGAATCACAAAACTCCGCGCGATGACGATTTTCGGTCAAGATGATGCGCCGCACGGTCACTTGCACATGAAATTTGATAATGTTCGCATTCCGGCTGATGCGCTATTGATTGGCGAAGGTCGCGGTTTTGAAGTCAGTCAAGGCCGCCTCGGCCCTGGCCGTATTCACCACTGTATGCGCGCGATTGGTCAAGCAGAACGGGCGTTGGAATTGCTTTGCAAACGCGCCACATCTCGTGAGGCCTTTGGTCGCCCACTTGCCAAATTGGGCGGGAATTATGATATTATTGCCGATTGCCGCATTGGCATCGAGCAAGCGCGTCTATTATGTCTGAAAGCGGCATCCTTGATGGATACTGGCGATCACCGGGCGGCCGGACCTTATATTTCCATGATTAAGGTGGCGGCTCCGCAGGTTGCATTGAAAGTCATCGACGAAGCCATGCAAATGCATGGTGGTGTCGGAATCAGCCAAGACACACCTCTTGCCAATATGTTCGTGCAAATGCGGACCTTGCGTTTCGCGGATGGCCCGGATGCCGTTCACCGGATGCAAGTCGCGCGTAAAGAGCTGCGTGGCTATACGAACCAGAAAGTCTAACAACTTTCATATCATCGATTTTGCGCCGCCCCTTTGGGCGGCGTTTTTCGTTGCGTGTCCGGGAGTTGCAGGGCGCGCAAATGATCCCTATTTCAGAGTCTCATTCAGACTATCTCAGGAGCCACCCATGCCATCTTTTGATATCGTGTCCGAAGTCGACATGTCCGAAGTCGAGAACGCGGTGCAAAACGTCATGCGCGAAGTCGGCACACGGTATGATTTCAAGGGCAGTAAGAGCACGGTTGAAGTCGTTGACGGTGGGATCAAGGTTTTCGCTGACGACGACATGAAGCTCAATCAAATGCATGAACTTATTCGGGGCCACCTACAAAGACGCAGCATTGGGCCGGGGCAGTTGGATTATCAGAAAATCGACCCTGCAGCTGGGGCCAGCGTGCGTCAAATGATCGTGGTCAAAGAAGGCATTGATCGCGACATGGCTCGCAAAATTGTCAAAGAGATCAAAGGCTCGAAGATGAAAGTTCAGGTCTCAATTCAAGGCGAAGAATTGCGCGTCACAGGTAAAAAGCGCGATGATTTACAAAGCGCGATGCAGTTTGTGAAAGACTTAGGTTTGGAACAGCCTGTTCAGTTCAAGAACTTTCGCGACTAAGCCAAACCTAAGTCACGGGCTTTCGTCATAACCTGAGAAATTATCTCTTCGCCTATCCTGTGGCCGCGTCAGACAGGGGTGTCGTGATGTCGTTTATCACGACACATCCTCTTAGACCCTAACGGCTCCAAATAACGTTACCGTCGACCATGGTCATGACCGGGTTCGCATCCATCGGTTCGACAGCGGGATCGAGCATGTCTTTGTCAAAGACGGAGAAGTCGGCAAGTTTACCCACTTCGATGGAGCCGAGTTCATTTTCCTGGAAAGCGGCATGGGCTGGCCAGAGCGTGAACATTTTCAGCGCTTCTTGCGGTGCCACGCGTTGATCAAGACCCCAGTTTTCGTTGGAGTAGCCGTCTAGGTCAGTCCGCTGAATAGCCGCATGTAGTTCGATTCGGGGATCGCCGACCTCAACAGGGGCGTCAGAACCGCCCGCAACAATCACACCGCTGTCGATCAAGGCGCGCCAGGCGTAAGCACCTTCGAGTCGGTCCGTGCTGAGGCGATCAACGGCAAAGTGCAAATCACCGATGGCGTGGCTCGGTTGCATAGAGGGGATCACACCCAGGCTTTTGAATCGAGAAATGTCAGAGGGGTCGAGAATTTGGCTGTGTTCAATCCGCCAGCGCGGTTCTTGCACCGCCCATTCTGATTTTGGGACGTTGTTGAAGGCTTCTTCATACCAATTCAGGGTTTCTTGGTTGCCTTTGTCACCAATGGCGTGGGTGTTGACTTGGATACCGTTGCGTAAAGCGGCTTCGAAGATCGGGATCGCCCGGTCCCGCTCTAATGTCATCAGGCCGCTATTGTTGAGATCGTCTGAATAAGGGAGTAGCAAAGCCGCGCCGCGTGAGCCGAGTGCGCCGTCTGCATACAGCTTGATGGCGCGCGTTGTGACATGGGGCGCGTCGCCGGACAATCCGCCAGCCATTGCCGCAACTTTGTCGCTTGGGCCGCTTTCAGGAAGTCCGAGAGAATTATAAACGCGAATGGATATATCGCCATCATTGGCCATTTGATTGATCATATCGACATTGCTGTGCATCACGCTCATCGAATGAATGTTGGTCCAACCGCGCGACGCATAGACATCAGACCCAAGTTTGAAGGCGCGTGACCGAGTTTCAGCGTCCATCGCCGGCATTAATCCAAAAACCAATCTCTGCGCGTTATCGATCAGCATTCCAGTCGGGTTGCCCTCGGTATCGAGATTGATTGCCCCGCCAAAAGGCGCCTCTGTGGATCCATCAATTTTAGACATGGATAAAGCCAAGCTATTGGCAACAGCAGCGTGACCATCAGCACGTTGCAGAATGATGGGATGGTCCGTCGAAACGGCATCCAGATCCTGGCGTGTCGGGAACCGACCTTCAGGCCAATGCGTCTCTATCCATCCGTCACCAAACACTGTTTCACCAACGGGTGTCGTGATAACCACGGCACGGACGAGGTCTTGTAATCCTAAAACAGATTTTGCGGATGTGAGGTCAAGTTCCATCTCGCGCTTTCCGATTCCGATCAGGTGCGCATGAGCATCAGTGAGGCCGGGATAGAGGGTGTATCCGTTAAGATCATACGGGACGGCCTGTTCAGGGCACCAATCGCCTTCATCCGCACCAACATAGGTGATTTTATTGCCGATAACGGCAACGGCGTCTGCTGTGGGTTGGGCGTCATCCGCGGTGTAGATTGTTCCGCCGCTAAAACACCAGCCGTTAACGGCGGCGAGTTCAGGGCTTGCGGGCGCGATAGCTTGGCCACAGGCGGACAAAAGAAGAAGGGCTGAGAGTGCGGGGAGTGTTCTTATCATGGGCTGATCTTATCGTGAGAAGGGATGACTGTCAGCGGAATAAATTAAAGATTATGCCGCCGACGCGACTTTCCTATCGTCATCGAGCAGCACTTCATCAAATGCTTGAAGCAGGGCCGCGAGTTTGATCGGCTTACCAAGCGATGCATTCATCCCAATATTTCGGCATAAGCGCGCCTGTTGATATTGGGGGTCGGCGGTGAGCGCGATGATCGGGACGTTCTGATAGCGGGAGGGTTCACTCCGAATAGCCAGCGTTGTCTCAATGCCGTCCATAACCGGCATATGAATATCCATGAGAACAAGGTCGAACGTTTTCAGCTTAAGCTGATCTAACGCTTCTTGGCCGTTTAAAGCTGTCGTGATTTCACCGACGACATGGGAGAGCAGGGAGCTCACCACGATATGATTTGTGGCATTATCATCGACAATTAGAACGCGTAGATTGCTGTATGGGTTTTCTTTAGAATTGCCCTTATCCAAAATTTGGTCAAATAATGAATTTGACTGCGTGTTTTTGGGTGTCGTGTGTGAAGACGGAACCTGCACTTGTATCGCCACGGCAGGGACAGAAATAGGTTTGATGTTTGGCTTTGACAGGACAATTTTTTCGGGTCTAGTTGGAGTTTCTTGAGGTGTTGGCCCAGCTAATACTGGTGCGGCCTCAGCAGAGACAATCGGAAATGTAATCGCGAACAATGTTCCCTTGCCAAACTCAGAGGTCACATTGATACGCCCGCCCATTAAGTCGACAAGATCTTTGACGATCGAAAGCCCTAAACCCGTCCCGCCGAAGCGGCTGGAAATTGACTTATTGGCCTGCCTGAAGGGTTGAAAAATATGCTCTAGGGACTCAGTCGTCATCCCAATACCATTGTCACGCACAGCGAGGACAAGGTGTTGATTGTCGCCTTTTCCTTTGGGCGCGAGGATGACTTTTACCGTACCGCCCGGGGTAAACTTTATGGCGTTTGAGAGAAGGTTGCTGAGGCATTGCTCGTAACGATAATCATCAAGCACCATTGTTTTAGGGACATCAGGGTGGATCGCAAAGGAGAGCTGCGTGTTTTCCAACGCGGCTTTGTCCACCCACTTTTGGCAAACTGTTGTGACAAGTTCACTGGGCGAGCACCCTCGTAAATTAAGTTCGACTGCGTCATCGGCCAGTTTCGTATGTTCGAGCGTACCGTCGACCATCTCCATCACTTTTTCAGCTGAGTTCTGTATCAAGAGGAGCTGAGGGCGTATCGTGTCGTCTTTACAATTGTGAACAAGGGCGTCGGCCATGCCAATCACGGCATTGAGCGGTGTACGGACTTCGTGAGAGAGGCGCCCGAGAAATTCATTTTTCGCTTTAAGTGCAGCTTCAGTAATCGTCTGCGCATCGCGGAGATCTTGTTGGATCTGCATTTGCGGGGTGATGTCAGTAAAAAAGCAAATCAACGACCTGACTTTGCCACCTTCATCAATGTTCGGCATCACATGAGATTTGAGCCAGTGCACCGTTTTATCATCGCCAAGAATGCGAAGCGTCATAATGTTAGGTGTACGCGTTTTTATAACTTGGTTGATGGCTTCGGCGCCCATTTCCCGATCATCAGGATGAATCACGTCCATGAAGCCAGTGTTTTCTATGATTTTAAAATTTTTATCCGTGAAATGTTGCCGGAGTGAATCCGCGCGAACATGAAGATCTTTTGTGCGTGGATTGTAAAGCCAATACCCACTTTGACCAACTTGAAGGGCCGTATCCAAGGCCCGCTTTTTAAGCTCTTCTTGGGTCACATCCCGCATCAAGAGAAGGTAGCTATCGTCACGTCCGAGACTAACCCGGATATCGATGTGCTGCCCGGACGGCGTGACGGCGTTGATGATCTGAGTTGAGGTGTTTTGCTTTAATCTCTGATTGACCAAAAGATCTGAAATCAGGGCCTCGAAGACTTTTGGGTCACCCTGACCAAAGTAGCCTTGCTCAGCCATGACGCCCGTAAGTTGGCTGAGTTGAGTCAGTTCCTCCTGACTAATCGGCGCAATTTTGAGGAGGTCGAAGATTTTTTTATCGACATATTCGATGCCGAGGTTCCGATTGACAACGATACACGCTTCGCCCGTCAAGTCGGCCAATCGTTTAAGCCAGAAAAAGTCTTCTTTACGACGAACGGATACGCGGCGATCTAATTTCTCGCCTGTATGTGTGTCGTCTGAGCCTATCGACACTAAAATGCCCTCACAATTCCAATGAATACTAGTTTTCACAGCTAAATCCAAAGACGGCGTTAAGATTTTCTCGTCTTGTTTGAGTTTTGATGAACCGTGCAGTCGGTTTGAGATCTAATAAGTGCAGGAAGACAAGTGTGGGGGAATGCAGTGCGGGCGGTCGTCTTGGACTGGACGCCACATACATACTTTGCCGCGATACGATGGCTTACGTGATTCTACGCGTCGACTTAGACACGTTTCAGAATTTTGAGTGTAAGAAAAAACTGGTGCCGCGAGGGTGCACCGAGATGTTGTGTCGTTTGTTATCATAGCGGTTCAAATTGTGTTTAAATTCAATTACTAACGGTTGATATTGTATCTCTTTGTGTCAGCTTGTGTCGCTCTATCTCACTTTTTGGTGTACATAAAATTGTACATAAAGGGGAAGACTAATGGCACATTCTCGAAACAAGCTTACTGTAAAGGCGATTAAAACTAGTCCAAAAGGGGCGTATGGTGACGGTGGTGGGCTACTCCTCAGAAAAACGGACAGAAACAACGGTCAGTGGATTTATCGCTTTCGTCTACATGGTCGTCAAAGGCAAATGGGGCTGGGAGGGCTGAGCAAGGTGTCATTATCCAAAGCTCGCCAGATAAGAGACGAATATCAAGCACTTGTCATAGATGGCATTGATCCCGTGCGTGAGCGTAAAGCGGCGCGACAGGCCCAAATTGTCAAAACAGTAACGCTTGCAGATGTTGCTGACATCGCGTTCGTTGCACGGCAAGCGGAACTTCGTGCCGATGGCAAAGCGGGGCGGTGGTTCAGCCCGCTTAAGATTCATGTCCTACCTTCTCTTGGTAAGCGACCGATCGTCAGCATCACTCAAAACGACATCAAGGATACTTTGGGCCCTATTTGGCATGAAAAAGCTGACACAGCACGGAAAGCAATCAACCGTCTTCAAATCGTCTTTAAACATGCGGTCGCTATGGGGTTGGATGTTGATATCCAAGCCGTCGAGAAAGCCAAAGCGCTCCTTGGCAAGCAACGTCATCAAGTCAAAAATATCCCAAGTATGCCGTGGGGCAAAGTTCCAGAGTTCTTTGCGAGCCTAGATGAAGAAACGCCCGTTCAACTTGCCCTGAAGTTTCTTGTCCTGAATCCAGGGGCGAGGTCAAAGCCAGTCCGGTTCCTTCGGACGGAGGATATTGAGAAGAACGTTTGGGTTGTTCCGGCTGACATGATGAAAGGACAAAAGGGGCATACTCGAGATTGGCGGACACCATTGTCGTCGGAGAGCCTTGCTATCATCAAAGCCGCTGAACCGTTCGAAAGGAATGGATGGCTCTTTCCAAATCAATCAGGAAAAGGGGTTATCTCCGATGCTAGTATGAGCCGTTTGATGGAGCGGCGTGGCCTTGAGTATCGGCCGCATGGCTTCCGTTCGTCCTTTCGGACTTGGGCTGCTGAAACGGGACAAAACCGCGATATTGCAGAGCGTTCTTTGGCCCACAAAATTCATGGCAAGGTAGAAGCGTCATATCTCCGAACTGACTTCCTGATTGAGCGAGCGGAGTTAATGCTCCTTTGGTCAAAATTTGTGTCGAGTGTTGAGCTGTCAGAGCTTGAACAGGCCACGGTTATGAAGCCACAAAACACTAAAGAAGGTCAGAGTAAGGCAGAGAAAGAAATGTTTGATTCCATGATTGAGAGGGGAAAGGCGAAATGGGTTACCAGAACTCTTCCTGTGTCACGTTCCGGAAGTGAATGATTTCGCGGCAGTGGATTAGAGTGTCTCTGATTGCGTGCCGAAGAAGGTCAAACTGTCTCGGCAAGACAGTCATGGGCTCTCAAAGTGCAGATTCTAGTCAAACTGACAGGGCAATCCAGTACGACGTGATTCTAAGTTCCGGGTAAGGCTGACCTCGGAAAGTCTCCTTAAGATGACCTCAGCCAGTGTCTTACTTGAGGCGATTTTGAGACACTCGAATGAATGGTGAAACACCCCTATCGCTCACCCGTAGGTCGTATTCCCTAACCGCTATAGTCGAGATCTTTTAGCCCCGCGGCGAACCAGTTTTGGTCATTCACGTGTTTTGTCAGACGACCGAGGGTCATGGCGCGTTTCCCCCGCTGACAGACATATCCAGTATCGGAAACGCCATCGGCACAAAGCAATCGCCATAAAGCGCCGCACTGCGCGCGTTTTCGGCGGGTAAGTCCGCCAACACCTCTGCCGTGATATTGGCCGGAACATTGACGCCTAGCGTCTCAATCGAAGCAATAATCTGGCGGGATATGCCCTCGATAGCGGTACTCTTACCATCCAGCTCCCCCAGAATTTCGTAAAAGCGCGGCCGCTCGTCCGGGCTGATCGTCGTCGCGACCGCCAGCATCTTCATCCGCCCTTGCAGCGTGTAAACTTCAAACTGAATGTCTTCGACATATCGGGTAAGCAGGAAGAGACGGTCGAGCGCATCGCGGCGTTCATCCGCCATCCGGTTGAATGTGCCGCGCGCGAGGCCTGCGTCCCACGTGCGGGATCCCCAGAACCGCTGCGGCGATCGAAACACATCAGACAGCGCCGGTCCGCCGGAATTTGGATAAGGCGGCATGGAGACAGGGGTCCACGTCTCGCCCGGCTCCAGCAATTGCGCCCCAATCGCCTGATATTTGGCTTTACGGCAATTGGCTGTCGACAAACGCTCTTGGGCATTGCTGTAATTGGTCAACAGATCAATCTGCAACGCCGCCTCAGCCACACGCAGATCGGCGCGTTGTTGCCCATTGCTCAACCATTGCTGTCCCATTAGCGCGACCCCGACGCCAAAGACGACAATGCAGAAATCGAGCGTCACCGCGAGCCAATTCTGCTCGCGGATATGTTTTGTAAGACTTCGAAGTCTCATGATGCGGCCCCAATCCGCTATTGCAGAACATAGCGCTTTCCATAATTTAGTCTAGTGAGGGTTGAGCGGCCCTCTTTGAGCGTTTTAAGCATCCGAGCGCGAGAGGCTTAGATTAGGCTATTTTAGGACACTCGAGTTTGCGCAAAATCATTTACTGCTTTCCTCGGCAAGCATCTTAATAAGTTTTGCGAAACTCTCTTGGTGAGATTTATTGACGGATAATTGGCCTGCAAAAACACCCTGATACAGATTGATTCCGACAATTAAATCGGCCTTGGAACCAGACATAGCAACCGCTTCATCCATTGCCATTTCTTCAATCAGCGCGCCTAATCTCACGAGCGCTGTGAGATATGGCCGTGACCATTCTCGAACAGATTGATTTCCACTCATGAATTGACCTGTTAACGCGGCATGACTGACAAGCTCATCCCGGAGCGTATCATTAGACAGTAATTTCATGTCCCCACTGGCGACGAGTTGGGCATAAGTGTCTGATTGGCCAGACGGGCTAGGAAGGTTGAAAGATGTTTCGAAAAAAACTTTGATTTGCTGGATATCAGCACTTTCTGGATAGTTGATTATCAGCTGTCTAAATTCTTCTATTTCGTTAATGCTAGACTCAAAATACTCAATCTTCTCTTCGGTTCGTCGGCCAAGCGCTTCAAAATCCGCGTGCAAACGGCTAACTATCTGTTGTTCGCGCGTCCGGTCCTGGCGGGTCTCGCTCCAATTTGTGATTTGGAAAGCGATGAGGATACCGGTCACCACAATAAAAAAGTCGAGCGCAACTGCAAGCCAGTTTTGATCTTTCACGTTTTTTGTTACTGAGCGAAGGCGCATTATCTCTTCTTCTGCTCTACTTTGATGAGGTCGAGGATACCCAGAATGCTTTGCCGATTGTCGAGTAGGATCGCATGAAGGTTGTCCTGTATTCCATAGGCGGTTTGTAATGCCGCAAGCATGTCCGGGTCATTTATCAGACGTGCGTGATCGACCTCTTTCGTCGCGAATGAATTACGATTTTTTTTTACGGGAACCCCAGTTGCAATTAAACTTCGAGCTGAGATGAGCGTACCTCTCGAACTGTCCAGTGGGCTTGTATAAAAACCGTGTTGGCCGCGAGCAAAGTTGACGTAGTCATTGAGCTCAGACAGGGCTCGCCTGAGTTCATCGCTTTGAATGAGCTGTAGGCGACCATCCGAAACAAGCTCCGTATAGGTTATTGAAGGGCCCGTTGGTAGCGTATATTCAGTCGCAATGCTGATGTCATCAAGCAGGGTTTCTTCCGCGAGCTGTTTTTGCCTGATACCACGAATGAGCCTTCCCGCCGCCGCAAGATTGGATTTATATAAAGCCAAACTCCGGTCAGTACGGTCAAGTTTTTGCTGGAAGTCCTGTTCCAGCCGCACCAAAATATTCCCGGCATCAATCCGCTCACTTCGCGCGTCACTCCAGTTCGTGATTTGAAAGGCTATCAAAATTCCGAAAACAACGATAAAAAAGTCGAGCGCCACGGCAAACCAGTTCTGGTCTTTCACGTGTTTTGTTAAACCTCGTAGTAACATGGTGCGCCCCAAATCCCCTGACGAGGAACATACCCCTTTCCCTAAGTGTGTCTAGCGATGGTTGAGAGGCTTATTCTGGGCGTTTTAGGACTCCGGACAGATGCTCGCTTTTGCTGCGAAAGTCGGAGTCCATTCTATTAAGCTTACGCAACGCGAGGAGTCCGTCCAAGCTGGAATGTTCTGTCAGATTGATTGGAATCTGCACTCATAGAGGGGGTGGAATGCAAGTTGAGAAAATCGACGTGTTGAAGGTAACCAAAGTTGCACCTCCGGACTGCTCCGTAGAACGACGACAAGAATTGAAAGTACTTCGATGGGATAATCATTTTGGGCCGTTCGACCCAAAGAAACTCACAAGGTATAGTTGCCCTTAAATCGACACTACTCGAAAAGAGCGGGACTTATGATGGTCTCAAACGACATTAGATAAGACCGCATATCTGGAGCTTTTACACGAAGACGAGTTCCCACATCTCCAAGTCGAGCAACTGTCTGACGTCAGCGCTCATGGCACAGATTTGAGCCTGGGCTAAGAGAGACTTTGCTCACCTCCATCCTTATGGAGTGAAGCATGAGACAGACTAAAACAACG
>NZ_BMZH01000003.1:165000-342182 GCF_014652695.1 Algimonas arctica | reverse complement strand
CCCGTTACCGGAGCCGTTTCCAGACCCTTTGCCTGAACCTTTGCCTGAACCCTTACCAGACCCTTTGCCAGACCCTTTGCCAGACCCTTTGCCAGACCCTTTGCCAGACCCTTTGCCGGAGCCTTTGCCGGATCCCTTGCCTGAGCCCTTACTCGACCCTTTGCCCGAACCTTTACCGGAACCCTTGCCTGAACCCTTACCAGAACCTTTGCCTGAACCCTTACCCGACCCGTTACCGGAGCCTTTACCAGACCCTTTGCCAGAGCCATTCCCTTTATATGGGTCATCATTATTATCATCTGGGATACCCTCCCAGTCGAACCAGTTTATGATGGGATCGTGTTTCTCAGCCATGGGATGTTCCTGTATATTAAGCGAGGGTGACCCTCACAACTTGCAGGGGAAAAGAAGCAGCTAACGTGCCAATTAAGACTTGTTCAGCGCAAAACTAACTGATTTAAGTAAAATCGGTCAAAATAGGACAAACGACATAAGAATGTAGTTAAGGGGGCCCTAATATAATGGGGGTAAATCTAAACATAACCTTTATAACCCACTGAAATCGTTAATTTTTTAGAGTATCAAATCAGGTCAAAATTAAAAGTGTGCCATTATGGTTGTCCCAAAACGAGAAAATCTCAGACCTGACGCCTGAGAAATTATCTGATTATAAAAATCTAGAGAAATTATAGAATTTCGGTTTACTCTATTTTGAGCTCAGACCGAACCTGTTGAGCCCAAGACCCCAAGGGGGACATGATTTCGACACGCTGGCTCCAGCGGGCTAATCGATGGGTTAACCGTCCAACTTCCTGCGACGTAACACCAACCTTATCGCCGTGAAGACAATATTCTCGATCCCACCATTTGCCGTCTCTATGAAAGTAATTCGTCGCGAGGCTAAGCCGGTAGAGAATTTGCAAACATCCGGCGACATAGAAATAATTCTGACTCCACTCCGCACCCTGAGCTCGTCTGAACAATGGGAGGAAGTCCTTAATCAGGGCGTCTTCTGTATCAGTTTCAAGATTTGTCCATTCGTCTGCCATAAAACAAACAAGGTCATCTATCCGGTTGCGGCGCCCGCAATCCTCCCAATCGAACCACCGCACATTTGACCCATCGACCAAGGCGTTACCAGGTCTTGCATCCCATTTGATGAAGTCTGTCTGACTGACATCGTAAATTTGGGCGATGGCGGTGCGGTTCAGGGGCGGCGTATCGATTGTCAGAGCTTCAGAAATTTCATCGACTTTCTGAATACGGCCTTCGACCCAGCCTTTTACAATTCCCAGTCGCGGGACACTCCGACGCAATCGCGCCGCATCTGCGGCATGCTGAACGGCCAGCAGGCTCTTTAAGCCTAATTCCGTGAGAGACTTTCGATCCTCCTCATTTTTGGCCTCGTCAATGAGGACGGGAAGACGTTTACCCGGAATAAATTCTTGCGCGATCCAACGCCCATGTTTGCCGATAAATCCTGGCACAAGCTCAGAGGCGGTCAGGCCTTTTAGGACAGCCGCTTCAACCTTGGCATCATACTTATTGCCCCGTTTTGCCACAACATAGGGGCGACCCTCGATTTCTATGATATAAACAGGTCGGCTTTTGCCGCCAGGGATCGCCACGCGCGTCGGACGGGCACCGAAAATCCTATCCGTAACCTGCTCGATTTCCTCAATACGTTCTGGCTTCATTACGCCAGAAACGATGGGTTTTGATTTTATATTATGATCCATTAAGTCTTGCGTCCATATCTCGATTGGTGAGGCAGCCAACATCTGAAGTTACTTCCAATCAAGTAGCCGCCGGTATTCTTGGGGCACGGCGTCGCGATCCTGTTGCGAAATAATCATCCGGTCCTGATTGTCGTAATTTACATAGTCCCGGAACCAAGGGCGCTGGAAAACCAAGGTAATAACGGGCCTAATCTTATTCGAAGATACATTCGCCATGCCTCGGTGTTGGACGCGATAGTCCATGAGAAAGCACGATCCGACAGGGACGACAGGATCTTGCGCGGGCATTGTGTTCGCGACGTCGGTTGGTTGAAGATGCGTCCCCTTAAAGAGACGTGTGACGCCCACCTCCTCATTCATCTCAATGAGTGGAATCATAACGGATGTCGCAAAGGGAGGGGGGGTAATGTTTTCCTCGGGAAAGAGCGCGTGATGATCACGGTGACGGGATTGGGTCTTGGCCCCTGGTAAGGATGTAACAGCGACAAGACTTCCGAGAATAAGTTTGTTGCTGAGAAGCCGCTCAAGAATAGGCATGACCGTTGGTGGCGCAAAAATTTCCGGTTGGCTTAAAGGCCCAGCTAACGCCAGCGTGATCATGAACCGCTTGTTTCCAACACGCAGTGAGTCTTTTGGACGTTTGTCTTGGAAATACTCGCCGTAGCGCTCAAACAAATGCTCTTTGCATTCTTCAATCATTGTTCTGTTGAGGGCGTTCTTCAGAAGCACGGCGCCTTGCTCTCGGTATATCTTTGCCGCAAGCCGCGCATTGTCAGGCGTACAAACACCACACTCCCGCTCTTTGTCAGAGAAGGTAATCGCCGGGAAAACATCGGGTTTTCTTGATTCTTCAAGTGCAGTGTCATTCAGTTTCGGGAGGTCCAAGAGTGAGTCGCCATACGCTTTAGTGAGCTGCTCAAGTCGGTTCCATTGACTGCATGAAAAATAGGTTTCGGCAATTCGCTTTGCTTCGCCTGCGTCTGACTGCGCAACCAAATCCAATACATCTAAAACACTATTCAAGCGCTTTGTAATGTTCTTACCAATTACTTTCCGGGCGGCGCTTTTTGGCGTTTCATAATTCTTAAAATTCACCACATAGTAGAGTGCGCCTGCGACGATTGCCCAGGTCAGATGGGCCCGCATTTCCTCTGCCGTAATTATGCTCTGTTCCACAAAAGGCGTGATGTAAGCATCAATACTGTCTCTGTCTTCCAGCACAGACCGCGTATGGTCTTTACTTAAATCTGCATTGAGAGCGATGTGAGGCCTCACACATCCGCTAAATTGAGCGTGAAGCGATAAACCCGCGGGTCCCCAACACGCGTCATCCCAATCAAAGATAGCAATGGAGCCATCCTTTCGTTTCGCCATATTGGGCGGGCGAAGATCGCAATGATTTATTGTTTTCGGGAGTAGTTCCGCTTTCAGCAAATGTGGCTCAAGAGTCGGACGCAGCGTCGCAAATAATCGATGAAAATGGCGCGCGCTCGATGACCCTAGGAATTTAGACGCAGGGACAAACTCCCTTAGGTCGCCTGTTCTCTCAGAATCAAGGAACTCTAAAAGCGCGTCGTATAATGCGCTCATTTGGATTTTCGGCAATGAATCAGCGTTGAAGTTTGACACAATCGCTTTGGCCTGAAGGCGGGCATAGGTCGGTAAGACGAGGGCCATATTTGCCGTCCGCGATCTCAGCTCTTTGCCACCATGGTCTTTGACAGCGAGAATAGAGAGCTCTTCACTCGCTTCGACTACACGCGGCACTATATCGCTGAAACTCTTCGCAATATTGACCGCAGAACTCGTTCTTAAACGACCCGCGTTCGAAATCTGTTTAAGAAAATAGGTCTGATCGTTAGAAAGTAAGCGCCAAGTTTTCGCCCATGGATGCTCAACAACGAGGGAAAGTTTCGCGTCAGGAAATTTAGCAGCGACCCAATCATTGACGTCCCGATCCATTTCAAGGTTCTCACCAAACATGTCTCGCCCCGTCGAAATTGATCAAGTAATAGAAGTCGGAATATCGCACAGACTTCTTTCAGAAACATGAAACAGGATACAGTCGGAAAGGTTTGACATGAAAACATTCGGCGGCCGCTTTCTTGGAACCCCAAAACGGGCATTGTCCGCGTAAACGTCCGTGATTGTATTTGAAAAAGGATCCGATCCTTAAGCCACGATCAATAGATGCCAATCCATGAGTGATGCATCGCGATCGCTTTCAACCGCGCTTAGCTTTCGAGGTGACACTGATGATGGACGTGATTGTTATTGCGGCGTGTGTTGACGTGAATTTTCCGCTCGGTTTGCTGGCATGATGCTCCGTATTCCGACCACGAGAGCGCGGCATGACCCGCTTCAGGAAAATCTCGACACTCCAGAAGTTCGGCTCAACCGAAGCCACAATCTACAACCACTTCAACCATCAGAGACACCTCGAAAGTTGACCTTGCTTCATAGCACTGCGTGATGCGTCTCTGATTGAGTGGCGTCAGTTGACCGCCGTCTAGAGTAGGGTTTGTTTGTAAGAAATGCGGCCATCGTGGTTTAAACTGACAATGCCTGACAAGACCCTCTCAGGGCGACACGAGCCCTTCATTACGCAACAACAGAGCCGTTGGCGGCAAACCGCTGGTAAGCTCCAAAACTGTTATGCCAGCACTATTATCGAACATATTTCCAACGATCCGCGTCTTGGGTTCGCCGACTGTATGTTTGATTAAGATTGCGCCTGAGTTTCGAAAAACTGTGTCTTCAACGTCGGTAACTTGAACGCCGTGAAGGCGGAGCATGGCGTTTGCCTCATTCCCCTTACCGCGCCCGGAATCAGTGATTGTCGACGTCAACAATCCGACATGGGGACCAAAGGTGCTTTCGTCCTTCCCGCCCCGATAGATGTCGAAAACGGGGCCATCGATATTGGTAAGCGATGAATTTTCGACGGTGATATATTCTGCACCGTAGATACCCTTATCGTCGATTTCTTCCGTTAGTCGAATAACGGACCCACTCACGTTCGAAAACTTGGAGTTCTGGATCAAAATATGATCAGCAAATGTGCCTTTACTGCCCTTAATCACGTTGAAGTCGCGGTTGGCGTTCAGATCTGAGAACTCTGAGTCGACGATTTCAACACGGTAATTAACCAACATGGAGGAGGGGCTTGTCCGGATAACAGTATTACCAACATTATCTGGGGCTTCGCTCCCAGAGATTTTCACATTCTCTAGCCGAAGGCTGCCCCCCTCGAGGATTTCGAATAAAGCCGAGCGTTCGAAAGTGAAGGCGACATCGCCGACCCCTCTGATCGTGATGGGTTTATCAATACTCAGAAACATTGGGGCGTTATAGTCATCCGCTTTAAGGTGAATAATGTCACCGGGGTCCGCGTCTTGGATAGCGTCGAAGAG
This sequence comes from Algimonas arctica, assembly GCF_014652695.1. Classification (GTDB taxonomy): domain Bacteria; phylum Pseudomonadota; class Alphaproteobacteria; order Caulobacterales; family Maricaulaceae; genus Litorimonas; species Litorimonas arctica. Next base: position 337,030 of record NZ_BMZH01000003.1, on the reverse strand, counting down.
CGCGCCATCACCGCCATCAATCTTTATCGTTTTCCCGGATCCAAAAGGGACGATGGGTTCGTTTTTGGGAAACCAGGACACCCCCGTCATGTCCTTCGTCGTCACCTTCAGGTCACGACGAATGCCAACATCTGGCAAACCCACGGGATACAGCAATCCATTTTCAGCGCGCGCCAACCTGATGTCATATTTTTGGAATCCGTCTGTGAAATCGGGAGCCGGAAAGCCTGAGACGACATTTCCGTCAAAGGCTATACCGGACATGTCGTCATAGACGGTGAATATCTGGCCTGCCGCAGTGTGAACGAAGAGATTGTGAGACATCGTGCTGTCTTGCGGGACCGCAGAGCGCTCGTCGTCGCTCCCTGCGCCAAACTGCACATTATCGACGTTCACCACTGTATTGTTTTCAATGCGGGCGTTTTTGACTTGATGATAGCGATTAATCGGTGAGTCCGGGACACCATTCATAACAGTCAAGCCGCCCCCAAACCGCGTTCCCGTCAGACCTTCCATATAATTATTTTGGACCGTCTGGTCCGCATTAATGACACGAATGCCGCCCGTATGATCGACACCGTGGCCAAAAAACACATTCCCTTCGACCCGATTTCCATTGCCATGTCGCAGAGTCAGCGTTCCCTTTGATCGATCAAATGTATTATTACGAAAGACGTTTTTTCCTGACTTATTGGAGATAATTTCGACTTCGCCGTCGCAACGGTCAAAGTAATTGTTTTCAACGAGCGTTAGTGAATCGCTGAGCGAATATTTACTCGTTCCAATACGCAGGGTTTCCCCCCCATTGGAGCCAAGCACAGGGCGAGGACCGAAGTAATTATGGTCTATTCGGTGTCGGTTTTCTTGGCTGGCCTTGGTGTCGAGGCGCACTGCCATGGTGACACCTTTGTTCCGTTTCCCTACAAGGTGATTGTGATCAAAGCGGTTGTTCTGGCCATACATCATCACCCAAAAATCAACGTCATAGCGTTCGGGTTGGTTGAAATTATCAATCACTATTTCGGTGACGCGCGAATGATTGGCCAAATGTTGTTTGGTGCGGCGAAAAGAGATGACGTCGCGTGTCGGGGTGTAGCCGTCTTTGAATACCAACCCTGACACGACAAGATGATTGCCGCCCAGCCGCAAGTTGGACTGTCCCGTTAAAAAAACCTCGCCTTTTGTCTGCGCCGTCAGGGTGATTGGTTTGTCGGCTTTACCTTCCCCTGTGAAGACGATCTCAAAATCGTCCCATGATCCGTTGGCGAGCAAGACCGTATCGCCCGGAACGGCATCATCAACAGCGTCTTCATATTCATCTTGCGAGTGCACAAGAATGTCCGCCGCAACGGCCAGCGATGGCGCCAAAACAAACGCGGCCACGATACCACTCGTTAGCGCGCCCCATTTCCGGTTTAAGCCAGTCAATGAATTCCGGTCATATTGATCGCGCATTTGCAATTGCCTGTAATTCCCTTGCGACATGTTCCTGCCGTTACGTGAAGACTTAAGCGGAGCTAAGAGATTTGGTCAACCAAGATTCATACCAATATTTCAATATTGGTATGAAGTCTCTCAATCTAGTCGAGCGCTTATCAAGAAACGGGATCGGCTCTCCGAGGCCTGTTGCTTAACTTGCCGATAAGCTTCCGCCTCGGACGCGATAAGAAGCGCTTCTATCATTCGCGTGAAATGAGCACGCATAGCGGTCCGGGCGGCCACGCTGTCGCGTGCCTTTAGCGCATCAAGGATGTTCCGGTGCTCTTGCGCCCGGTGACGGACGTCTTTTTCACAAACTGAAGTATAGATCGACTGAACTTTCACGGCCTCAGACCGCATGTGCCAGAGATTTTCGATGGTATGCGTGATCGCCGGATTATTCGTCGCTTTAGCAATGGTCCGGTGGAAGTCTTGGTCGGCCTCTTCTGCGGATAAGACACCCACGTCTGGATCAGCCGCCATGATTTGAATAAGCTGTTCAAGATGATCCAGATCAGCCTTTGAAATTATCGGCGCCGCGAGCGCCGCCGTCTCGGCTTCAAAGAGCGCTCGGGCTTCGGTTAGCTCAAACGCGGTGACAACCGGCAGGACCCCGAACATCCCATCGGCGGGGTCTAAAACATAGGCCCCCGAGCCAACACGAACATCGAGACGTCCGACGGCTTGTAGCGCAATTTCTGCTTCTCGAATCGAAACCCGACTGACGTCAAATCTTCTCGCCAAATCACGTTCGCCCGGCAATCTGTTGCCGGGCGGAAATGCGCCCGAGTCGATCAAATCCACGATCTGGTCAGCAACCTGATGGTAGAGTCGCTTATCAGCCATTCTACAGTCCCTCTATCCTCTAGAGAGTTTCCACGGGCGCTTGCGAAACAAGGCCGATTGGAAACTCAATAGAGATAATGAGCGACCCTCGGACGAGGCGACCTGACTAGAATCTGCCTCTTAGGCCGAAGAAGACCCGTGGTCCGTAATCATTCACTTCGTAAAGATCATCACGAACGAATGCGAACTGCTCTTTCGGCGCACTGAAGATATTGATCGCCTCAAGGCTGACACGGAAATTATCTGTGACGTTGTAAGACGCTCTCGCTTCCCAGACCCCGACATCACCGATAAACCGCAGGCGCGTTCCATCAGAGACAAAGGGTTGGAAATATTCACTGCGGTATTTGTAATTCACCTGAAGGTCGAGCTCGCCGATCTGGTAATAGACCTGTGCTGATAATGTGTGCTCCGAAAGACCCGGCAAACCACCCGGGGCAATGACGCCTGCGTTCGTCTGCGTTACCGTGCCGTCCAAAGCACGGGTAAAGGCGTCACCATAACGGCTGTCTTCAAACTCGAAGTCCGAATCGACATAGTTATAGCTGATCTTCGTCCCCAGTCCGCTGAGCAAGCCCGGCAGATAGCTAAAGCGGTGTGACCCTGTGAGCTCGATACCAAACAAATTGCTTGTCTCTTCGCCAACCTGTTGGACTGAAACCGGGAAGGTAAGGTCTGTCCCGTTCACGGAATAGGTTTCGTTCTGAACGACATTTTCGAATCCGCCTTGGAAGACTTTGTAGTAAGCGCCAATGGCGAGGATCGAGTCATCATTAGGGTACCATTCGTAGCCCGCATCGAAGTTCCAAGAGGTTAACGGCCCGAGAGACGGATTACCGCTCGCGGAGACGTTCTGGATCAATTCCGCCAGTGATGTTGCATCCTCATCTTCTCCGATGACATTGATGCTCCGACCAAAGCCCATATTCGCAGGATCGGGTCGCGACAGAGCGCGGAAGACGCCGAGACGAATTATTTTGTCGTCAGACAGTTCAACAATCGCGGTCGCACTTGGCAGGATTTCAGTATAATCGAATTTCTCGGTAACCGCCTCAAGAGATCCTTCAGCGATTGTGAAGACGCCGTTGGTATCGGTCACGGTCAATTCAGGGCGATAGCCAGTGGCCTCGACATCCGTCTGAATGATGCGAACACCCACGTTCCCGGAAACAGGGAGGCCATTAAACGCCGTCTCATAATCCGACATCGCGTAAAATGCGGTCGTGGTTTCTTTGACATCAATCGTCCGGCTGTTCTCTTCGATGAGACCCGGAATTCCGGCACTCAAAGTAGACAAGGGATCATCGACATCCCCCCGATCTGCGATGGCTAAATTGATTTGATCCAAGACAGAGTTAAGAGAGGAGACGGCCGTTTCTGCAATACAGCGCGCGTCAAAAGTTGCCCAAGAGTTCGAAGAACTTAGGATCGTGCCGTCATCAGCCACGTTGGTAATAAGATCACCGCTGCGCTGACTGCTGAGGAAGGAATTGCCTTCCGCGAAATCTGTCCGACACGCTGAATTTGTTGACGCAATAATATCAACCCAGCTGGAAGAGAGTCCTGTCGCCGCCGACCCGGACCCATCAACAACCTGACGGTTGTTGATGTTGAGATCCGTATTATCTTCAATTTCAAAAGAAAAACGACCGGCGTTGATGTTAAATGGATCACCAGAATCCGTCCCGCCGGGCAGCTCGAGATAGTCCTGCTGCGCTAGACGAACGCCCGCCTTAAGGTTGGTAAAGACACTTCCTTCAAGCGCGTAGTCGACATCAAAGCGAGCGGAATTGATTGTATTGTCCCGCAGGCCATCATTATCGATACGAACGCGGAGGCGATCCACATAATTGTCATGGTCGTTAACATCAAAAACTTCGTCATACAGCGTGTAAAGCGGGATGTTCCCAACGCGCTGATCAAATTCGATAACAGGCGAAATATTTGACTGAATACGATACTCTAAGGCGCGCTCGTTCCGCTCCGTATTTGAATGCGCAAAATCAGCCGACACAGTCAGGCGATCAGATAGCTCGTAGTCGACATTCAGACCCAGACCGAGGTAGGTTTCCTTGCGTTCGAAATCGCCGCCCTGAACTTCAATCGTATTGTCTGTAATCGACCGCAAGATGCCGCCTTGTGGTGTCAGGACCAAACTATCCAACGTCGTCGTTGTTCCGCCCGGACCAACGTTCAGGGATGTATCATTCCGGCGCCCGCCATTGAACGTCAGGTCGTTACGAAGCTCTGATTGTGTCCGCTCGGACCACTGCGCATCGAGGTTGATATCGATCCTGGCATTGGGCGCCCATTGAATGGCACCAAAGATGGCATCACGCTGATCGCGCGTATCATTCTGACGGAAGTGACGTTGTGACGGCGCAAACGCGAACGGCGTTCCGGCATCGACGATTGAGCCGTTGACCAATGTGGTGTCCACACCTTCCGTGTCGGAGCCGCGTGTGGTTTCATTCGCGGGGTTGCGGCGATCGTTGAAATCATCGCAATCATCGTCGCCACGATCCCGTGTTTCAGGGTTGTTGGAGAAACCGGTAAATGTTCCGCCATTGGTCTGATCGGTATATTGCGCCAACCCGTCGGTAATCAGACACGCCGGGCGTGAGTTACTGGTCGGGCCTGTTTGACGACTTTCGGCCTCGGGCTGCGAAATATCACTGCGCTGAACACCGATTGAAAAACCGATTTCACCCTCACCAAGGTCAAATTGATCGACATAACTACCCGTGAACCGATAGCCAATATCGCCCGCGACTGTATCGTCTTGTTTCAATTGGTCCGGATTGACATTGCCTTTGACATCGAACTGGATCCGACGCTTGCCAAAGTCCAACGGCTTGAGAGTATCGAGCTGGATTTGACCGGCCACACCTCCTTCGATCTGACTGGCGTCCTGCGTTTTGAAGACCGCGAGTTTACTGACGAGTTCAGAGGGGAATTGCGAGAAGTTGACAGAGCGGTCACCCGATCCGTTTGTTGCCGCACGACCGTTCACAACAGTCGACGACAGATAAGGTCCAAGACCGCGAATTGACACTTCCGTAGCGCCGCCATTCTCACGGTGAGACGCAACGCCCGTGATGTTTTCCAGTGCCTCACCAATCGAGAGAGCGGGAATATCACCAATTTCATCAGCCGACAAACCGTCAACGATCTGCGTGCTCCCCCGCTTAAGCGCGATGGAATCTTGGATGACTTGCCGCGATCCCGTAACAACGATCTCGTCGGCTGTCGTATCCTGCGCCCACACGCTTGGCGCGAGCCCCAACACTATAGAGGAGACACCCAACATCAGAGCGCCTCGACGCGCCCGTTCACGATAAGCAGTATTTCTAGATACCCCGGTGGATTTCGACGTCATTCTATTCCCCTGTATTTTTCAGCTCTATTTTTTATTGCTGATATACAGAACGGCAAACAGACCTTAAGTCAAGCCAATTATTTAACCAGTTACGTTGAATTGGTCCTACCAGTTTTCTGATCAAGTGGTTGGCTTCTAAAAAATGGTCCCTTTTAAAAAAAGAGAGTTTTGGCCATTTTATGTTTGAAGCGGCATTGTCAGCTTTCATCTCTATGACTGTGTTTTGGGAAATAGAACGGCTCTCTCGGGCATAGCTGTCTTTGGTGGCACGCTCGTGCCGGACGAGCCCGACCCCACAGTTGATGGTATCGAGCGCGCCGATCAACATGTGGTCTATGCATCCAATACGGTTGGTATCGATAGCCGCGATCCCGCGACGGTCATCTCTGACGACACAACGGGCGCGCCTCTGACGCATACGTGGGCGTTGAACGATTTCACAAAAGAACGGGAACGTCCGCAGATCGGCACGGCGACGCAACATGAGACCGGATCAGTGGACGGGGTTATCGGGTGGACTCGCTGGGCGGGCGGCCGCTCGGCGGGGCGGTATTATGACAGCACGAGCGGCATTGATCTGTCGCAGGGTCTAGAGTTGACGGCGGATCAAAACGGTCGCGTGGTCCGCTTTAAAGGCAATGCCTTTAACGGAACTTTACTGGGCTCAGGGGGGTCGCTTTGTGCGGGTTCTACGGCGAAATGTAACGCATCGCTAACAGGGTTCCTCGCAGGGGACGGAGCGAGCCATCTCGGTTTGGCTTACACGCTCGGCAATATTGGGTTTGACAGCCAGATTGGTGGAACAGCGGCGTTTGCAGGTGCAGCAGCTGCGTCAGGCGCTAAACTAGGCCGGTTGCGCGTTGGAACCGTCAAGCAGGAAATCCCCGTTGTTACTGAAACCTGGGCGCGGTGGGACCGCGGACCGGCTGCAATGCTGTCCGTGCCTGAGACCCACGCAAATCCGACCGCGGCGCAGACCCAGATTGACACCACCCAGACCCCGTCAGGCGTAGGGATACCGCGGCGTTATTATCGGATGCAGCCTTCGTCTCGAACAGCGTCGGGTTTTTAGACCGGGATCAACTGCTGCCAGTCAACACGGGCGCCACATTTAATGGGCTGTCCAACCGCCATCTATGGCTAAGTTTGCGCCGGTGATATTATCTGCGCTCGATGAACATAGAAACAAAACTGATTTTGCAATGTCTTCAGCCGCGACGAATTTTTTGGTGGGCTGTGAGGCGAGCATAACATCATTCTTTACGGCCTCTTCCGTCAGGCCACGGGCCTTGGCCGTATCCGGAATTTGTCGCACGACGAGGTCCGTCAGGACATAGCCTGGCGACACGGCATTCACCGTCACCCCATCGGTCGCGCATTCAAGCGCAACGGTTTTTGTGAGGCCTAAAAGACCGTGTTTCGCGGCGACATAGGCAGACTTATAAGGTGAGGCCACGGTGGAATGAGCCGAGGCGATATTGACAACTCGCCCCCATCCTGCGCGTTTCATCGCGCCCAAACACAGACGTGTCGTGTGAAAGCTGGACGTCAAATTAATATCCAAAATGGCGTCCCACTGCTCTGGCGGGAAATCTTCTAACGGGCTGACATATTGTATCCCGGCATTATTGATCAGGATGTCCACGGCACCGAGCGACGCAGTCGTTTGATCGACGAGCATTTTTATCTCGTCTGACTTTCGCATATCGGCCGGAGAATAGAGGATCGTTTGGCCAGAGGCGGCCGATAAGTCTTTGATAATCCGACTTATCTCCGCCGGATCGCCAAACCCATTGATCATGACATTGGCGCCCGCATGGGCCAATTGACCAGCAATGGCTTTGCCGATCCCACTTGTGGATCCTGTGACGATCGCCGTCTTTCCTGATAAATCAATCACGGATTTCCTTTGCGTCGCTCGGACGTTTTATAGACAGTCAACTTTTCCTCAACGGCGCGTTTTTGGTGAGGAGCGATGGCGGTTTGATTACTCTGAACCCAGCCTGCGTTGAATCTCACGGGCCAAGCGGGTGCGATGGGTTTTGACGTCGTCCAAAATCCCGAAGGATAAAAACGCGTGAATAGCGCCGGGAATGCAGTCCAACGTCACGTCTACATCGGCCTTGGTCAGACGCTCGGCATAGGTACGCGCTTCATCCCGTAACGGGTCACAATTCCCGACGATGATGTAAGTCGGCGGCAAATCCGCCATCGCTGTGTGGAACAAGGGGGATACGCGCGGATCTTTGCATAGCTCTTTCGTGAGGCCGTAATTCTCTACGCTGACATCAAGGGCGTCCCGGGTCAGAAAGTAATCCCCATCGCCATATAAAACCCGTGACGGATAGGTTGCGTGAGGGCTGAAAACATCAAGCATCGGGTAGAGCAGAAACTGCGCCTGAATTGTGCCTGAATTTTCCGGAGATTGGGCCAAAACGGTGGCCAAATTACCCCCCGCACTATCGCCCATAACCGCGACTTTATTCGCGAGCCCTCTAAAGTCAGCGGCATTCTCCAGAATATAATTCAAGGCCGCCTGACTATCGTTGAGCGCAGCCGGGAATGGGTTTTCGGGTGCCAAGCGATAGTCAAGACTGATGAAGTTCGCCCCGCTTTGCGCCGCCAGCGCTTTGATTAGGCCATCATACTCATCAAGCCCGGCGAGTGACCAGCCGCCGCCGTGAAGGAATAATACGAGGGGCGACAGACGCACCGCACTCTTCGGGTGATAATAAACCCGGGCTGAAAGATAATCTTCGGCCCCGGGAATTTTGACGTCTTCCGTTTCAATATAGGGGTAAAAATCCGGCCCTGCAAACCCCATAAAGATGTCACTCGCGAGACCCCGGGACAGCTCAATCGGGCTTTCGCTACCGGGAACTAGCGACAAGAGGATCGCGTTAACTTTGTCGATTAAATCCGACGAGGCCGCATCCATGCCGTCAGGTAGCAACCCGCCTGACGGCTCTGTGTGTTCGGTCTTCATGATACCCAACGATCTCAGCGATCAATATTTGTAAATGACCCGGAAATCATACGTGCGCGGTGCCGCATAAAAGCCCGTCTGCACGCCGGGGAATTCAGACAGGTTGAACCCCTGAACCCGGATGGTCGCATCGGTCGCATTTTTGACCCCGGCCCGGAACTCCCAACGCGCATCATTCATTTTGATCGCCGCAAACGCGTTGACCATTTCATGACCGCCTTGGTTCAATTCCGGCGACGCCGTGATCTCGATGGCTCTTTTCGCGCGGTAGCCTGCATCGGCGTGGAAGACAGCTTTCATCGAAGAACTGATCGGCTGCTCATAGGTCGCGGAAACACTGCCGTTCCATTTCGGCGCGTTAACTAGTGGGCGGTCGCTAACATCTGTGGCGACACCCCCCACCAAAATATTGAACTCATCATAATCAGCGTCGAGATAACCCAGCGTCCCTGAAAGCGTGAGGCGATCCGTGGGTTGAGCGAGGACTTCAAGCTCAAACCCTTTGATTTTGGCCGCTGCCGCATTGGTAAACTGGCTGACAAAGACGCCCGTCACCGGATCAGCCCCAAACGATGTCACTTGGAGGTCGGTGTAATCATTATAGAAAGCCGCCATATTGGCGATGAGCGCGCCGTCGAGCCAGCTAGTTTTCAACCCGGCTTCATAGCTCCAGACAAATTCCGGTTCAAAAGCTTGGAAGGAGAAATCATTGTTCGCACGCCCATCAAACCCGCCGCTTTTGAAGCCGCGAGACGCGGACGCATAGACAAGCGCATCATCCGTCGCCTTGTAGGAGACTGACACTTTAGGGGTCAATGCGTTGAAATCTTCTTCGCCGTTGATCTGCGTGCCGGGAACCCCAAGCCCAGCCAAGAAGGCAGGTGTGGCATCAATCACAGAGACTGAAGGGTCGAAAAAGTTCTCAAAAACGCGTTGCGAGGTTTTCTCTTCTTGCGTGTAGCGCAATCCGGCGCTGACATCGAGCCGGTCACTAATCGCATAAGTGGCGTCGGCGAATACAGCGTAGGAATCGGTCACTTGATCGGTTTCCGCAAGGCTTGAGCTGGCAAATCCAAACAGTGTGACGGGGAAGCCGAAGATTGTCGCAGCCCCATTATCAACGCCCGAAAAGGAGACATCTTCATCGTGGAAATAATATAGCCCACCCGTCACAGTGAGAGGGCCGCCATCATCGAATGTGGCTCGCAATTCTTGGCTGAACTGATTTTGTTCTTGCTGCAAAAGAATATCGAGGACGGGGAAGGGGGATCCATCTGTATCGAGGTTCAGATCAAAGTCCATCTCACGATAAGCGGTAATCGATTCCAGCGACACGGCGTCGCTGGCTTGCCAGCGAGACGTCACCGACAGACCCCAAGCGGTCAGGTCAGACAGACCATTGGCATTTGTATCGACAGCATATTCGTCTGTGCTGGCCGGTAGTGTCAGGATTCCTGTGGGTGCTGTAGCTGAAGCCACAGAGATGGGCGTCAAACGCGATGGACTGCGCGAGCTATCCGGGCGTTCCTGTTTGCCATCCACAGAGACTGAGAATTCCCAATCATCGTTCGGCGTAAACAAGAGCGATGCACGGCCCGATAATGAATTGATGTCGCCATCATTCTGACCAGTCACAGAATTCGTATTGTAGCCATCACGCTTGCTTGCCGCGAAGGCGATCTTGCCGCGGAGTTGGTCTTCGGCCAGCGGACCGCCAATGCTGCCTTTTAGGGTCTGGAAGTCATAATTGCCTGCGCCCGCTTCAAGGTATGCTGTGAACTCGTCAGGTGGAGGGGAGGAGACAAATTTGACCGCGCCGCCAATTGTGTTCCGGCCATATAAGGTCCCTTGTGGGCCACGCAGAACTTCAACGCGCTCAACATCAAACAACTCAAGGAAGGCCCCTTGGGACCGCGCGATGAACACGTCGTCAACATAAACGCCGACACCCGGGTCTGCGAACGCCAAGGAGTCATTTTGGCCGATCCCACGCAAATAAACGACAGCATTAGAGGCGTCGCCTTCGTCAAAATATAAGTTCGGCGTGGAATATTGGATGCCCGAAATATCGTCCGCTTGCAGCTCTGAGATACGGTCCGCCCCAAAGACTGATACCGCGACTGGAATATCCTGTAGCGATTCTGCGCGCCGCCGGGCTGTGACGATAATTTCGTCCAGCGGGGTCCGAACGCTCAAATCCGCTTCAGCATCTTGCGCCAAAGCACCGGGCGCGATGAAAAGGATGGACGCGGCGCAAATACCGGAGAGGAGTTTCGTGCGCCGCGATCCAAGGTCGATTGAACTGGATTGACGAGATGAAATGGCCATATGCGTTCTTTCCCCAGCTGATTTATTGATGCTGAACCGCAAGACGGCTCATCAGCTTTGGGAAAAGGCTAAGCGGTTTTTGTCGTAAGATCGACGACCGAAGCGGTCAGAATGAGAGGACATTTTCGCTCACGACGCACTGTGTTTACGCGTCGGCGTCACCCAATTGTCGGATAAAAGCGGCGGGTGTCATATCGTTCCAAGTTTTGAATGCGCGTGAAAAACTGCGGACATCCACATAATTTAAGGTCTCCGCGACATCGCCAATCGGACGCCCTTGCCGCAACATGGATTGCGCCATCTTATTGAGCGCTTGATGTCTTAAGTCTCGGAAGCTTGTCCCGGACTCGCTTAGGCGACGGCGCAATGTGGCGACACTGAGCCCCAGGTCGCGGGCAATGATCGCCTGCTCGGTGACACCCGCCTCCATCAAATCCTTGATCCGTTGCGGCAGGTCATTTTTGGCGACCCGGTGCTCCCGCTCGGCAATCATCTCATTGACCGTATCATAAACGGTGGCGGCGCTGACCGGCCTATCGTGTTTTTTACGGATGGCGATCCCAGCGACGCTCAGGTCATATTCCAACGCATAGAACGGGGCATCGCAGCGCACGGGCGCTTCCCAGAACGACAAAAACCCATCGCGCGTGTCTCTTTTCGGACGCCGTGAACGTACGCAGCGCACGTGCGGCGTCAGCGCCACCCCCGTGGTGAGTGTCAGCATGGCATGAAGGAAAATTAGCAACCCTTCCATGACAGAATAGGCAGGCGGGCTGTCCGCACTGAACGCGTAAGGGAACTCTCGGTCATCAATTGTATAGACAAGGCAGTCGCGGCGACGCGTGACTTTGTTAAAATACCCGCCGTGAATAAGGTTATACGTTCTTGCCGTCCGCTTCATTGCGTCCTCAAGATTGTCGGCTTGTTTGAGAATATCAATGACGAAATCAGTCGTCCCTGGTGCCAAAGACCTTTGCGACATTCCGAGCGACTCGTCACTTGCGGCGGCCGTCATCCGCCGCATTAATTGGAAATAGTCCCGAAGGAGCATCCAATTTTGGCTCTCGTCATCAGACTCAGGCAAAATCGCGCCGGGTTCTGCAGTTCTCAAACCCGCAATGCTTTTCGCGGCAGTTTCGAGTGCCGATGTTTCACCTCTTGGAACAATTAAACGCGTCAAAGGCATGTTCCTTACAAGCGCCGCAAGAGTGTCGGCAGGTTGATGGGTGTCTATTCTCCAAAGAAATTTGTTAGCACTGTCCGCCGTCACGCGAAACGTCGCATGTGACTCATGTCGGAAACCGTAACGCCATCACGATGGTAGTGTCACCTCTGTATCACGGTATTTCAGCGACGCGCCGGGGACGTTGGCGGACAATCTTCCAAGCCGGAGAATTTCGTTGAGTTATGGAGCTATGGAGTATCTTGGCCGCGTCAACTACGTTATATTCCCCGCCACAATCTCCGATCAATGTCGTGGAATCCGTTGAGTGCGTCCAGCCGACAAGTGGATTAGATTCAGATTCAATATACACCTCACAGCGCACAGACGAAGTCCGTTACGCAAACAATAGCTACTCAATGAGTGCCAGTGACAAAACGGCGGTTGGTAACTATTTTTCCCATCGACACTCGGGGGATTGATCTTGTTTGAAGATGACACAATTACAAATGACGATGAAATTGGTCGCTTCAAATACCACTTAGGGGAGAAGTCAGGAACTTACACAGTGACCATGAACGGTGCTGGGGGGCAGTATATCGTCACGATTGAAGTTCGGCGTTAATCAAGCTTTGGTTCAGACAAGGAGTTTGTGCGGATCAAAGACTCAGAGATGTTGCGCGTTCAATCGAACGCTGGCCTCAACACGATTTTTTAGGCGAGTCATGCGTCAGCGCACAAATCATTTTGCGCCCATTGGTGTCGCCATAGGTCGCGATAAGACGGTCATTCAGGGTTCGCCATTTATCAGCCGTATCTAAAATCGCGGCTTGGACGGCATGTTTGAAATTATCGTTGATGGCGCCCCGTTCTGTTGTGGCAGCACCAATATAAGGGTCAATCGTGCCCGTATCTTTATTGACGTTTAAATGCCTGACGCGATGCACCGTGCCGTCTCCATACAGACAGCCCTTGTCTTCGCCCAAATAGGATTGATTATCAAAACAGCCGGATATCAATCCCCGCGGGAACTGTGGTCGCGCCATCCGGAGGTCAAGCCAAGGAGAGGGGCCGCGTTGGCCCAGTCCAGGCGGATTATCAGTGCTATTGGGCGCCTCGAAATTAGGTAGATCGACCCAGTTGCTGTGCGAATAAAAATCCTGCGAAGCATGCAAAATGCGACCCATATGCGCCAGAACATTACATTTGGCGCGACCATGCTGGCTACCCTTGTAAACGCAGCCGCCGAACATTGATGTTTCACGTGAGCGAAAGTCACCGTTTTGGTCGAGCAAATCGGCCGCGTCTATGACGGCATGGTCGAGGTTCGACACCATATAGTCGCGACACTCGGTTAATTTTGCTTGGGCTTCGGCCGCTGTCTGAGGATATCCTTGCACCTCAAAATGATCCCCCGCGCTGCAGTGTGCGAATGACGTGAGCATCCCTCGGCCCCGATCAGGGGCCCCAACGGCGCCAAAGGTACCGCGTGTCCCCGCGAGGCTCTCTAGGGTGTTTTCTTCTAGGCAAGTTCCTGCACTGGATGCTGGCTGGCAGGTCAAAGCATGGCGTGTGATCCGTGCATGTTCAGAGTTTTGACCCAGCTGATTGACGGTGCCAAACGCGTTGGCGACTTCGGATTGCGACGGAACAACGATTAATGTCATCGTTGCGATAAAAAACGAAAGCGGAAGTTTTTTCCCGAAATATTGTCTCATAAATGCGTCTTGCCTTCGCCGTTAAACTCAGGTTTCAAAGAGACCATGTCGCTGTGTCAAAGCGCAAGCGTCAAATATATATAAATCGATTAAGCGTTTGCTTTATCATGAAAATACAACACAAAAGGTCATGGCGTTGGGAGAGATTCTGTCGTCATAAGCCTCGCATTTAGCACGCTTTGTCAACTCAAGAGACGAACGCTTTGACTCACTACCATGATCCGCTCACTTTTCACCTCGGGGTCTTCATGGCTTTCCCTGGGCGTAATCTTATCACTCACGACACGCGCGAGGTTTTGGTCGAACCGCAAGTGATAAATGTCCTACAAATTCTCTCCGGATATTAAGCGAATGTCGCGTCACGGCGAGAATTGCTCGACAAGGGATGGGCAGACAGCATTGGCACTGATGAAAGTCTTGTGATCCAGACCGTGCATAGGCGGGGATATCGTTTGAACGCCGCCGTCACGTTTCCCCGAGCGGGCCGGGCGCACTAATTTAACGGCGCAGGCTACGTTAAATTAGTGCGCCCCAAAAGATAGTTCATTTGGGATTTTATGAAGTCGATCATGTTCGCTTTATCGACAATATAGTCGACACCAAGATCCTTGGCACTATGTAGATAGTCCGGGGAGACATCATTCGAAATCACGGCCATGGGCGCAGCGCCAATGGCGGATTTTATAATCGGAACAGAGAATTTCGCCGACATTCTGCGCGACAGCAGATTATCCAGCAACACAAGTTCATACGCATTTTTTTCGATAAGCTTGATCGCTTGACTACATTTCGTCACGTGATCGAGGCGGAAAGACACATCTGTTAGAGCCTTCAAAATCCGTTCGATAATGAGTTTTTCAGCGGGGTCATCATCAATAAGGATAACCCCAAATACTGTCTGGTCAGGTTGCATGAGGCTCCCTAACGAGCAAGCGTCGCATAGCGAGCGGCAACCGCACGAAAAGCTGCGTTAAAGTATCATCATACCGTATCTTTCATAACATATGTTATGAAAGATAGTTCGCGGCTCTTTTGGAGAGCCCCCTATACGTCGATAAAATCGATGAGCGGGTGTTACGCGCCTTCAGGCGCTCCCGCCAAAGGCGCTTAACTGCGCCGGATTGACCCCGATTCGGGCCAATGCCTGCGTCCATTTTGCGTCCATATCATTGTCGAACACCAATGTGTCGTCGCCGCCGGCGATAAGCCACGCATTGCTGGCGATTTCATCTTCCAACTGTCCCGGGCCCCAACCCGCATAACCAATGGCCAACATGGCGCGGTCAGGCGGCGTGTCACTGACGAGCGCTTCGAGCGCATCCTTCGTCGTGCTCAAGCCAAGCGAATCGGATATTTTGAGCGAGTTATCGTCGCGGAACCAATCCGCAGAATGGAGCACAAACCCACGGTCAACTTCGACCGGGCCGCCTTCAAGCACCGCAGTGTCAGCCACACGCACAGCCCCGTCGACGCCGACATGGTCGAGCAGGTCGGATATAACGAGGTTAGATTTCGCGCGGTTAATGACCAAACCCATCGCGCCAGACGCATCATGCGCGCAGAGGAAAATGACGGTTTGTGTAAAGCGTGGGTCGCCCATCGCGGGCGTCGCAATCAAATATTGCCCCCGGTAGCTGATATAATCCGCGGCGGCGTCTGACTGTGTATTGGCTGTATTCACAACCCGCATATGGGGTTGATTTTTCGAATTTCAAGAATTGCCAGACACGATCATGTCTGGCATCTTTATCGAACAACGATAACCCCTATTGCAACCTAAAGAGATATCATGACAATCGAAACCGGACAAACCCTTCCCGACGCCACGTTCATGACGATGGGCGAAGATGGGCCTGCGCCCCTGAGCGCGACAGATTTGTTCAAAGGCAAACGCGTGGTGCTGTTCGCCGTACCGGGGGCTTACACGCCGACCTGTTCCGCCAAACACCTTCCCGGATTTAAAGACCATGCCGCAGCATTGAAAGCCAAAGGCGTGGACACCATTGCCTGTACATCCGTCAATGATGTCTTCGTCATGGATGCGTGGGGCAAACAACAGGGCGCGGACGGCGTGGTTATGTTGGCCGACGGTAATGGCGCGTTCGCGAAATCTCTGGGGCTGGAAATGGATGCGTCCGGTTTCGGCATGGGGATGCGCTCACAACGCTACGCAATGGTCGTCAATGACGGCACGCTTGAGCAGCTCTTTGTTGAAGGGCCAGGCGAATTTCATGTCAGCTCCGCTGAGCATGTTTTAGATAATCTATAAGTCACACACGAAAGAGGATATTTGATGGACATAGGACAGATATTGGTTTTGCTGGCGGTTGCGCTGGTGGTTTTCTTTGTTGTTCGCGCGGTTACGGTTGTGCGGCAGGGGTGGGAATATACGGTCGAGAGTTTCGGGCGATATACACGAACGCTTAAGCCCGGCCTGACCTTCTTGGTCCCGTTTTATGAGAGGATTGGTCACAAAGTGAACATGCGCGAGCGTGTCATTGACGTGGACAGCCAAGAAGTGATCACCAAGGATAATGCCATGGTGACCGCGGATGCGGTCGTCTTCATTCAGGTGATCGACCCGCGCAAGGCCGCCTACGAAGTCAATAATCTCGACCATGCCATTCGAAACCTCTGTCTGACCAATGTACGGACCGTTGTCGGGTCAATGGATTTGGACGAAGTTCTGTCCCGTCGGGATGAGATCAATGCCAAGCTATTGACCGTTATCGACCGAGCGACAGACTCGTGGGGGACGAAAGTGACCCGGATCGAAATTAAAGATCTGTCGCCGCCGCATGACATTACCCAAGCTATGAACAAGCAGATGAAGGCCGAACGTGAAAAACGCGCCGATATTCTGATGGCCGAAGGTCATAAGCAAAGCCAGATTCTTAAGGCTGAAGGTGAAAAGCAATCTGCGGTGCGTGAAGCCGAAGGGCGCCGCGAGGCGGCTTTCTTGGACGCTGAGGCCCGCGAACGGGAAGCGCAAGCGGAAGCGTCGGCCACGACGATGGTGTCCCAAGCCATTGCTGAGGGTGATGTGAATGCGATCAATTATTTCATCGCGCAGGACTATGTGAAAGCGTTTGAGAAACTCGCAACGTCGCCGAACCAGAAAACACTAATCGTGCCGGCGGAACTGTCGTCATTAGTCGGGACTTTGGCCGGCGTGAAAACGCTGATTGAGGGTGTGAAGGACTAAGCAATGATAGAACTCCTTTCCCAACTCACCGCGTGGCACTGGCTCATTTTGGGCGTTGTGCTGCTGGGGGTCGAGCTGATGACAGGTTCAACCTATCTCCTCTGGCCGGCGGTCTCAGCCCTCGCGGTGGGCATCCTGCTCTTCATTGCGCCGGGCATGGGTTGGGAATGGCAGATGTTGCTATTTTTCCTGCTGTCGATCACGACGCTCGTGCTGGGACGAACCCATGTACAGAAATTGGTCAAAGGCGGCGAGCCGTCGGACCTAAATGACCCTAGCAAAGCCATGATCGGTCGACAGGTCAAAGCGGCCGCTGATTTTAGCGGTACAGAAGGCCGCGTTAACGTGGGTGACACGCAATGGTCGGCGCGGCTGGAAATCGGTTCAGCGATGGCCGGTGATTTGCTGCGTGTGCAATCTATTGAAGGCGCCACCTTGATCGTGGAACGCTAAGCGCTTCTGATAGATAATGCGGTTGTTAAGGGCGTCGCAGCCCGTAATAGCGACGGCGCTCAGTCGTCGCCAGAGAATTTCGCGACGGTTTTGGCGTCAGGACTTGGGCTCATACGGTAATAGCCCTCTTCGACCCGCACGCCATCGGCGCCCATTTTTTCCAGCGCTTTGATCGAGACCATGCGCGCGCCATCATACAGCTCGAAGTCTGGCTCACCCAGATCAACGCCCTCGGCCGTCGCCCAAACCCGCGGCGGCGCGCTGTCATCCTCTCCGGCCACAGCAATATAATCAAACTTCGGGACCATAAAGCCCATCGCGCCCACCATTTTCTTATAGTGAGAGCGCCCGTCTTTCATCCCGTCCTCAATCTGGCTCAGAGAGTGGGTGCCGGGCGTGTCCTTAAACCGGACGCCCATGTTGATATCAACGATAAAGCCGCGGTCTTCGCGGGTCCGGTCGGCCCGCGCCGGATCGATAATGCAGAGTGACGCGGCATCTGACACGGCGCGCAATTGATCAATGAAACCAATGCTGCGGTTTTTGTCATTGAACTGGACGGGCGACACCGTGTCTGCGTCGCGAAGCTCAACGCGTTCGGGCATGATTTCATTCTCTTGCAGTTTAAATGTCAACGAGAGGTCAGGGCCGACTGTGTCGCGTTTTTCTGGCTTTATGCTGTCAAACTTTGCAATTGTGTCGTGGATCCCACCTGCGGGCATACAATATTCGTCGCTAAGCGGTTTTGGCGCATCCTCAGCCTGCGCCGCCGTAACGAGCAAGAGTGTGGCCAAAGAGGGGGCTAAAAATAGCCTGTGCGAGAGAGAGGAGGGTTTCATCTCACCCCTCTGCCTTGCTGCGCATGACTTAAATAGTGAAAGAATTGTCAGGAACCGCTCACATCATTGCGACTCGACGCAGACAGAGCCTCGCATTATGGCGACCTTATGAAACATCGTCTCAAGCTTGCTTTACTCCTTGCGTTTGTTGCGCCGCTCTCGGCCTGTGGCATTTCCGGCGGGTTGAAAACGGCCCCGCCACTTTGGGGCGAGGCTATGGCGGAAAAAGTCGCGGATGATGCTGCTGTGGTTGATGCCGCCGTGGTTGATGCGGCCGCTCAAACCGCTTCGTCCGATAATCCTCTCGATGCTGACGATGACGATGATGTCGGCTACGGCATTGACGTCGCCGATTTGCCTTAGGGCACGAAAAAGGCCTTTACTGCTCATGCGCCATTTTGATTTTAAGGACGGCGAGCTTTACGCCGAAGGGGTTGCCTTGTCGCGCATTGCGGCCGAGGTCGGCACGCCCGTCTATGTCTATTCCAGCGCGACGTTCGAACGTCATTACCGCGTCTTTGCGGACAGTTTCTCCGGTATGGACACGCTGGTCGCGTATTCGGTTAAAGCCAACAGCAATATCGCCGTGTTGCAAACGCTCGCTAAATTAGGCGCGGGCGCGGATGTGGTGTCAGGCGGAGAGCTGGCGCGCGCCCTGATCGCGGGTATCCCCGGCGCGCGCATTGTGTTTTCTGGCGTGGGTAAAACCAAATCTGAAATGAGCGACGCGCTCGATGCGAACATTAAAATGTTCAATGTTGAAAGTCTGCCCGAATTGCACGCGCTCAACGCGGTGGCCATGCAAAAAGGCGTGCGCGCTCCGATTGCGTTTCGGGTCAATCCGGATGTGAGCGCGGGCGGGCATGAAAAGATCAGCACGGGCAAAAAAGAGAATAAATTTGGGATTGCCTGGAGCGGCGCTGAGCAGGCCTATGCGGAAGCCGCGCGACTTCCGGGGATCGAGGTCGTCGGCGTTGATGTTCACATTGGGAGTCAGATTGATGACCTCGCGCCGTTTGAGGCGGCGATTGTCAAAGTCGCCGGGTTGATCACGCGGCTGCGCGAACAAGGTCACACGATCCGGGCGTTTGATATTGGCGGTGGCCTTGGTATTCCTTACGGCGATAATGGCCGCACCCCGCCGCAACCGTCTGAATATGGCGCGTTGGTCCGGCGACTTACGGCGGATCTAGACGTGCAAATGGTGTTCGAACCAGGCCGCATGATCGCGGGCAATAGCGGCATTCTGCTGACCCAAGTCCTTTATGTTAAACAGGGTGAGGATCGAGACTTCCTGATCCTCGACGCGGCGATGAATGATTTGCTCCGCCCCGCGCTCTATGATGCTTTCCACGACATGGAACCTGTGTGCGCACCGGGGCCGGATTATACGTCTCACACCTACGACATTGTCGGGCCAATTTGCGAAAGTGGCGACACTTTTGCCAAAGGCCGCGAGATGCCGGAACTCTCGTCCGGCGACCTCATCGTGATCCATTCGACGGGGGCGTATGGCGCGGCGCAAAGCAGCCAATATAATACGCGTCCGCTCGTGCCGGAAGTCATGGTGCGCGGCGATGAATACCGCGTGATCCGTGAGCGCCCAACTGTGATGGACATTCTAAAAACTGAGCGGCTTGTCGATTGGTGACGCCGATCAAGGGTCCGGGGGACCCGTGATCAAGGAAGCGCGAACGTCGTGCGCGGCGGACAGCCAGAGAGTTACTACGGCAGTTTGCCCAAACTACCGTACTTTTCGTATCGTCAACTTATCTTCTTTCGCGCGTTTCTTGGTCGACTCTTCCGACCGTGTCAGCGACTTTGCAATTGCCTTTAAACTCATCCCCTTGCCTGCTAAACGGTTCAGCTTCTGAATCTCGTCAGTCGTCCATGCTTGGCGATGGCGTTCAAAATGGTCTTTCATGAGGGGGCCTTTTGTCTGTGTGACAGCGACAATGAAGCCCGGGCGCACCCGCGACTTTCTAAATTCGGATTTTAGCCAGAGCGTGAATAAGCGTCTTTCAACCAGCCCTTAACCTCAGTGTCAAAGTCTTTAGAAGACTCAAGGCGTACACGATGTGAACACATTGCATTGTAAGGCTCGAGACGACCTGTCGTCTCATCCCCTTTTAAAGCCAATCCAAGGTCGATTCGGGACTTAGTCGCGGGTATAATAAGCGCGAATTGTTTTTTTCGTCGTAGACTGTGAGAGGCCTTCTTCGGGGCCAGCTCAACGTCTTGACCGAGGGATTTTGCGTATTTTACAATCAAATCATGCAGAGGCTTAAGTCCGGATTTGGGCCCTGAATATTGCGTGGCAATCAAGTCAACATCCTCACCGCTTTCGCGCGCCTTTGTGGCGATCAAATTCGCAAACCCGTGTGTAACACCATGCTCGCTTTTCAGGAGTTTGACGATAGCGCCATGTTTCTCGTGTCCGCTTTTGGCGATAATCTTTTTCCAAGCGTCTAATGTTTGACCTGTTTTTTCAGGTATATTGGTGAGCATTGTTGCAAGTTGATCGTCAGGTGATGCCGCCATTGTTTACTCCCGGCTAAGATTCAGTCGGTTTTCTCAAACGAAAACTGTCTAACTTCCAGAGACTAGCACTTTTCGCGATGTGTGACTAATTTCTCCGCCTGCCTCACACTGTCCTTGCTCATCTAATCCCTATTTTTCAACCTCACCCGCTTCGCCCAACCGTATATACCCTATGACAACAGCTTCCCCTTCCATCGTCTGGTTCCGCAAGGACCGGCGCCTGTCTGATCACCCGGCGCTGCACGCGGCCATAGATCGCGGCGGCCCGATCATTCTGCTTTATATTTTGGAGAGCGATACAGGGCGGGCGCATGGCGGCGCGAACGGGGTGTGGCTGCATCATTCCCTCGGCGAATTAAAGGCCGATATTGAAAATCGCGGCGGGCGCTTGATCCTGCGCGCAGGGGCGGCCGCCGCGGTAATCGACGCGGTGATCAAAGAGACAGGTGCAGACGCCGTGTTCTGGAACCGCCGCTATTTTAAGCCGGACCGCGACCGCGACGCGCAGATCAAAGACACACTCACCGCGCGCGGCCTCAGCGTTGAAAGCTTTAAAGGGAATTTACTGGTGGAGCCGTGGGAGGTGAAAACCAAGACAGGGACACCCTACCGCGTGTTCACCCCGTTCTGGCGCGCGGCCAAGGATGGGCTTGAGGTCGCCGATCCGCTGCCTGCGCCGACCACGTTAGACGGCTTCGACGGCGCGCTGGCGTCTGATGATCTGGATGGGTGGGGCTTGTTGCCCACGCGCCCGGATTGGGGCTCCAAAATGCTCGACTATCACACCCCAGGCGAAGCGGCGGCGCAGGCACGGCTCGCCGATTTCTTGGACGGCCCGATTGAGGACTACGCGGAAGGTCGCGACCGCCCTGATAAAGACTTGACCTCGCGCCTCTCTCCACATTTGGCGCACGGCGAGATTAGCCCACGTCAGATTTGGGATGCGTGCAAAGACAATGAGACGACGTCGTATAAATTCTTGAGCGAGATCGGGTGGCGTGAATTTTCCTACTCCCTGCTGTTCTATAACCCAGAGTTGGCGACGAAAAATTTTAATCCGAACTATGAGGCCATGGCGTGGGATCATGATGACCAAGCCTTTGAAGCGTGGACGACCGGACAGACCGGTTATCCGTTTGTCGATGCCGGGATGCGGCAACTCTGGGCGACGGGGTGGATGCACAACCGCGTGCGCATGGTGGTGGCGAGCTTCCTGATCAAACATTTGATGATCGACTGGCGTGACGGCGAGGATTGGTTCTGGGACACGCTGTTGGAAGCGGACCTCGCGTCCAATGCGGCCAGCTGGCAGTGGGTGGCAGGCACGGGCGCGGATGCCGCACCCTATTTCCGCGTGTTTAATCCGTTCGGGCAGGGCGAGAAGTTCGATCCCAATGGGGACTATGTGCGCCAATGGGTGCCAGAGCTGGCGGCGCTGCCGAATAAATACCTCCAGCAACCCTGGACCGCGCCTGACGATGTCTTGGATAAATCAGGAATTGAGTTGGGCCGCGATTATCCAGAACCGATTGTCGACCATAAGGAGGCACGCGAACGCGTTCTCGCCGCCTACAAGGCGGCACGGGCCGGGAATTAAGCGCCCGCTCACGCGCGCCTCTCCACAAATTCATTGGAACAATGCCGGTTGCAGCCGCATAAGATTGATATGAAATATAAAATTATCCTCACGGCTTTCACGGCCATAACCCTTGTCTCGGCCTGTGCCGAAGCGTCTCCGCCTGTTGATGCGGATGGGGCTCAGACAGTAACAAGCGCTGAAACCATGACAGCTGAAGCCCAGTTAGTTGAGGTCAAGACGGGGGTCGCCTCCGCCGTGTCAGGTCCGATGGCACCGTATAAGTCGGAAGCGCCCGACGGATTGGCGACCGCTATTTTCGCAGGCGGATGTTTCTGGTGCGTGGAAAAAGATTTTGAAAGCCTCCCCGGCGTGATCGAGGTCAAATCAGGCTACACGGGCGGAACGCTTGATAATCCGAGTTATAAGGCAGTGAGCTATACCGAGACGGGCCATTATGAAGCCGCTGAGGTTCTCTTTGATCCGAGCGAAGTGAGCTATCGTGAGTTGGTGGATTTCTATTGGACGACGGTCGATCCGACCGATGAAACGGGTCAATTCTGCGATACAGGGTCGTCTTACCGGACGGCTGTATTTGCCACGCCAAACCAACTGCCAGATGCCACGGCGAGCTTAGCCGCGATTGAGGCAAATAAACCTTTTAACGCGCTCATCGTGACGCCGATTGTGCCGGCCGTGACCTTCTATGACGCCGAAGATTATCATCAGGATTATTACAAGAAAAACCCGCTGCGCTATCGCGGCTACCGACTCAGTTGCCGTCGGGATGCCACGCTTAAACAACTCTGGGGGGACGCGGCGCACGGCGGGAAATAGGTCGGAGGCCTAACTCTTAGTCTCTGAACACGGGGCCGTGGTAGCCTGACGCAGCGTATGTATAGAGGCGGCGCGTCTTGCCGCCGCCCAGTATGATCTCGATATCCCCTAGAGGCGCTAGGGTCTCGAAATCGCGGGCGAAATAACCCGCGTAACCCGCGTAATATGAGACGATCAGAACTGACCGATCATCTTGTGGGAGCGGACTCGTAAGCTCGGCATGATTGTTAAGCCGGGGTTCGAACCGCCACATATAAAGCGGGGTTGTTTCGGGTAGCCCGTAATAGACAAGGTCGTAAAACATGAGCCGATTATCAACGGCGACGGCGGCGTAATCGCCTGCTTCATAGCGCGCGCGGATGACCTCGACCGTCTCTGGCCAAGCGCGCTGTCGTTTGACGGAATTGGCAAAGCCGAGCTGATCCACCAGTGTCGGCGAGGTCATCACCGCCCCTGGGATCAAACAAAGAAGCGCATTGATGATGAGTCCGGCTTTCAGCCACCGCAATGTGCGCTCTGAGCTCACGGCCCACGCCGCCAGCACGATCGGCGCACTGGCGTAAGCGGCCCCGGCCCAATTCGCATTGGCGCGACTAATCAGGGCTTGAACACAGATGACAAGCAGCGGGGTGAGCGCCAAAAACACGAGCCAGAGGCTGAACTCTTTGCGGGATTTTCGCGCGGTCCAAAAAGCGATCAGCAATAGAATGAATGTGAGCGGCCCGAACACGCCCAATTGCCCCAAGACGAATTCGGCGAGCTCGCCGGGATTGAGCTGTGGGCCGTCTTTCAGATTGGCATTATCCGTCGTGTGGACCAGCGTCGCGAAATCATGCGTGGCGTTCCACAGCAGGTTTGGCAGTAAAATGACGCCGCCGACAAGTCCGGCGACCAAGCCGCGCCATCCCAGCAGAGCGTGGCGCGTGGCGCGGTCAAGTATGAGCGCCAAGACAAAGGCGGGCACCACATAGATCATCGCATATTTGGTCATCATGCCAAGACCAAACGCGGCGCCTAATGTGAGCGCCCAGACCCATGTGGCGCGCTCGCGCAGCCGTACCCACGCATGAATAAATAAGGCGACGAACACCAGCAGCGCCGCGTCCGTGCTAATGATGGAGGCCGACAGGGCGACCCCGGGCATGAGGACGTAAAGCGCGCTCGCGAAAAACCCGGTCTTGGCTCCATAAAGTCGCGTCGCGGTGAGGTAGGTCAAAACCGCCGTCATCGAATGTAAAAAAGGCGACGCCAGCCGTACCGCCCATTCGGTGTCTCCAAACACGGCTGTCGTCATCCAGATAACCCACGCAATCAGGGGTGGTTTGGAATAATAACCGAAAGCAGGATCTTGTGCCCATGCCCAATATTGCGCTTCGTCACCGTGCAAGCCTGCCGGATTGAGCAGCACAACAAGGACGCGAAAGAACAGGAGCCCGCCGATGAGCGCCACGGCCCATCGGCTATATCGTCGATTTATTTCAGATGTTGGCCAGCTCATCTGTATTCGCTAGGCGGGGATTAGCGCAAAATAAACCTTATTTGGCTGCAAGGGGGACATATGTTTCGGCTATACCCATCCGCGTGACCCTGTCTCGCCCCAATTTTGCGCCGCATGCGCTCGTGTTTGACTCCGGCGTTGGTGGCTTGTCCGTCAGCCGCGATATGCGCACGCGCATGCCGGATTTACGGCAAACCTATCTCGCGGATGATGCGTTCCGGCCGTATGGGGAGAAGACCGAAGCACAGCTCCGCGCACGACTGCCCGCTCTCCTCGCGCCCCTTTGCGATATGCTCCGGCCCGATATTGTGGTGATTGCGTGCAACACCGCCTCGACGACGGCCCTGCCGGCTATTCGGGCGGTCTTGGATGTGCCCGTGGTGGGTGTCGTCCCTGCGATTAAGCCCGCCGCTGCAGCCTCGCGCATGCGTCGTATTGCGGTTCTCGGCACACCCGGCACGGTCCGGCGTCGTTATGTTGATGATCTGATCGACCGCTATGCCAGCGATTGCGAGGTGCGACTGAAAGGCTCTCTCGCACTTGTCGAACAGGCGGAACGCAAACTGCGCGGGGATCCTGTGGATCGGGACGTTATTGCGGCTGAAATCGCCCCTTTGTTCCAAGGGGCTCCGATCGACGCCGTTGTGCTCGCCTGTACGCATTTCCCGCTCTTGCGTGATGAGCTCGTCGCTGCGGCGCCTTATTCTGTTGACTGGATCGATAGCGGTGATGCGATTGCGCGACGCGTCGAGAGCCTATTGGCCGAGGGTCCGGCGCCCAAAGCTGACCCGCCCGCGCAACAAATCGCGTATTCAACAGGCCTAAACATAACGCCTGCGCAGCGACTGACATTTTCGGCTTATGGATTTACACAGTGTATCGCCCTGAAAGGCGCGCCAAAGTGACGTTGCCCGTTGACGCCCGCGCAATCACCGCTAAAGGCGTTTCCGCGCGCCGGTGTGGTGGAATTGGTAGACACGCGGGATTCAAAATCCCGTGTCCCTAGGACGTGTCGGTTCGAGTCCGACCACCGGTACGCGCTTTGTGTTCCGCCCAAGAGGCGAAATTGTCAGTCCTGCGGACTGACAATTGCAATATGCTGAAGGTCAAAGGCCGCCGGCCACCCATCCTACCAGCGGTCTCATCATCGCCGTCCCAACCCTTGCAACTTGACCCGCTGCTCGCTAGACGCAGGACTACGCCCTGATCGACTGCTGTGCCCCAACGGACCGGCTCTCAGGACGCGCACACGTTGAGGTTTTCCCTTGGACGTTTTTCGCCTCGCCCACCCCGATGACGCCGCTGCGATCACGGAATTTACTCGTGCCGCCCAAGCGGGACTGACAACTGTGCCGCGTAATCGCGAGCGGGTGGACGCTTATATTGAAGCGACGCAGCGCTTTCTCGCCGGGGAGGCTTCGGCGAACCGGCTATTGTTTGTGGTCGAACGCGACGGCGTTGTGATGGGAATCTCCGGGATTATCCCGAAATTGGGGGTGGAGCGGCCATTTTATTCGTTCAAACGCTCCCGCCATGCCCGTCATTCGTCGCAATTGGGTTTGCGCACGGAATATGAAACTTTGCAATTGACCACAGATTTCGATGGCTGGACGGAACTTGCGTCAATTTATCTGGCCCCCGAAGCCCGCGGGCAGGGGGTGGCGCGTCTGCTCTCGCTGGGGCGGCTCTGCTTTGTCGAGGCGCACCGGGCGCTGTTTGATGACCGGTTGATGGCGGATATTCGCGGTTGGGTCGATGAGGCGGGTGTCAGTCCGTTTTGGGAACATGTGACAAGCAAATTCATCAATACGGATTTCGAAATCGCGGACAGGCTGTCCGCCAATGACGGGCGCTTCATTATGGAGTTGCTCCCGAGTTTACCGATCCTGATGAACCTGTTGCCTGACGCGGCGCGTATTTGTGCGGGTCGTCCGCACGAAATTTCGCGCGGCGCGATGAACCTGCTGATGGGCGCTGGGTTTGAAGAAACGGAACTGTGCGACATTTTCGATGGCGGTCCGGCGATCAGCTGCCGCGCGGATGCCACATTGATTGCGCGCACGGTGCGCGGCGTGGAGAGCTATCGCGATGGGCCGCAGCGCCTAATGGCGTTCTCAGGCGCAGCCGCAGATTTTCGCGCGACGCTGACGTCGGGGGATGTGGCGCAAGGTCATGTATCCGAAGCGGCGCAGGCGCTCGGTGATGTGCGGATCGCCTTGGCGCAAGATCGGCGGAATGGACAATGACAGAGACTATGACACGCGAAATGAATTTCGATGGGCTGGTCGGACCGACGCATAATTATGCAGGCCTCAGCCGGGGCAATATCGCGTCCGCAACGCATAAAGGGCGCGTCTCCAATCCGCGTGCGGCGGCGTTGCAAGGCCTGACGAAGATGGAGCGGCTGATTGATCTCGGACTGCCGCAGGGCGTCATCCCGCCACAGGACGGACCGCGCGTGGGCTTCCTCCGTTCGCTCGGGTTTACCGGAACGGACGCAGACATCGTGCAGATGGCAGGGAGTGCGAATCCGGCTTTGCTCGCCAATGTCAGTTCGGCCTCGTCGATGTGGACGGCCAATGCGGCAACCGTGTCGCCCGGCGCGGACACGTCCGATGGCCGTGTTCACTTTACGCCCGCCAACCTCATTTCTATGCCGCACCGGGCGATGGAACACGGTCTGACGCAGCGTATCTTGACGCGTATTTTCAAGGATGAGACATATTTCGCCGTGCATGACGCCCTACCGATGAACCCCATGCTGGGCGACGAAGGGGCGGCTAACCATAATCGTCTGTGTAAACGCCATGGCGATGCGGGTTTGGAAGTGTTTGTGTATGGCCGTGCGGCGCTCTCGCCTCAAGCGGATGATCCCCAATTTCCCGCGCGCCAAACACTGGAATCCTGCCATGCGCTGGCCAGTCGTCACGGGCTGTCGCGCGGACATTTCCTGCGCCAAAACCCCAAGGCGATTGATGCGGGCGCATTTCATAATGACGTCGTGTGCGTCGTGAACGAAGATACAATGCTCTATCACGCGCTTGCGTTTGAGACGCCGGATGCGATGGAAGCGGCTGTGACAAAAGCCTGCGAACCGCTCGGGTTTGCGCCGCGTTTTGCGCGTGCAGACATGCCGATTGAGGACGCCATTGCCGCCTATGTTTTCAATTCGCAGCTTATCACGCTGCCCTCTCAAAATTCAGGAGACGGCGGAATGGCGATGATCTTGCCCATAGAGGCGCAAGAGACCCCAACCGCCAAAGCCTATGTGGATCGGCTGATCAGCGATGGTGTCATCAAAGCGGCGCATTATCTCGATCTCCGTCAGAGCATGAGCAATGGCGGCGGTCCGGCGTGTTTACGCTTGCGCGTGGCGATGGGGACGGACGCTCTGGCGGCGGTACATCCGGGCGTAGTGATGACAAAGGCAAAAATTGCGGCGCTCCGCGCGGTCATCACAACACATTATCGCGACCGTTTGACCTTGGACGACATGGGCGATCCGCAGTTTTTGACGGATGTTCGCGGGGCGCTAGACGCGATTACCCACGCGCTCGATTTACCCGCCCTCTATGATTTTCAGAAAGACGTAGCATGATGCTCTCCGACATCACCCCCACAGACCAAGCCGCGCTTGATCACGTTGCCACACGGCAGGACGCGATGTTGGACCGTGTGCTCGGGTGGGCGCGTATCAACACGGGGAGCTGGAACATTGACGGGCTGACCACGCTCGCGCCGATGATCGCGGACGCCTTGCGAGAAACCGGCGCAGACGTCGAAATCGTCACGACGCCGGCGATTGAAACGATCAATGCCAAAGGCGAGGTGGATGCGTTTGAGACAGGGCCTGTTTTGCGCGCCACACAGCGTCCCAACGCGCCTGTGCAAATTATCTTAACCGGTCACTATGATACCGTCTTTCCGCCGGAAACCTTCACCACCATCACCGACATGGGGGAGGGCAAGCTCAACGGGCCGGGCCTGGCCGATATGAAGGGCGGGATTACCGTCATGATCGAAGCGCTCAAGACATTTGAGGCTTTCGGCGAGACGGAGAAACTTGGCTATACGGTCATTTTAACGCCCGACGAAGAGACCGGCAATTTTGCCTCGGACAGTTTTTTGCGCGCTGCCGCTAAAAAGGCTCATATCGGCCTCACCTTCGAACCGGCGATGGAAGACGGCGCATTGGCAGGCGCGCGCAAAGGCTCTGGCATTTGGGACATCGTGTTTCGCGGGCGATCTGCGCATGCGGGACGGGAACCGGAAAAAGGCCGCTCTGCCGTGTGGGCAGCGTGCGAAATGGCGTTAAAAGTCGAAGCCTTGATGGGCCAACGTGACGGAGTTGTGTTTAATGTGGGCTCTGTCGATGGGGGCGCAGCGGTGAATATTGTGCCGGATAATGCTGTGCTGCGGCTTGGCTCTCGCGCGCCTGATCCGGACGCGGCCGCGTGGGCGGAAAGCCAGATCATGGCCGCGCTCGACGATGTGCTGAAACGCGACGGGATTACGGCGCATGTGCATGGCGGTTTCTACCGCCCGCCCAAGCCGCGCAACGCCGCCCAAGACCGTTTGATCGGGGACGTCCGCGAAACAGCCAAAGGCATCGGCCTTGATCTGGTGTTCAATGACACGGGCGGCGTGTGCGAAGGCAATAATGTCTTTGCGGCCGGCACGCCCAATATCGATACGCTCGGCGTTCGGGGTGGCCGCATACATTCTTCTGAGGAATTCATGGTGGTGAGTAGCCTGTCTGAGCGCGCAGGCCTCGCGACGCTCATTCTTAACCGTTTGGCGGATGGCCGTATGGATGGCCCCGCGATCAAAAAGCTGATGTTATGAAAAGCACCAATCCAATTACGGGCGCGACGGTCTGGACCGGCGAGGCGGCCTCTGCTGCCGCCGTGACACAAGCTGTCGAGACCGCCCGCGCCGCCTTTCACGACTACGCCCTAACGCCGCTCTCAGACCGGATTGCCATGATGGAACGCTGGGGTGAGGCAATTGTTGCGCGCAAGGAAGAGATCGCGCGCGCGATCTCTGATGAGATTGGCAAGCCGATGTGGGAAGCCCGCACGGAAGCCGGGGCGATGGCGGGGAAAGTCGCCCATTCGATCCGGGCGCAAGCGGAACGCGCGGGATCCAACCAGACAGAGGCGATGAGCCTCAATCATCGTCCGCACGGCGTCATGGCCGTGTTTGGTCCGTTTAACTTTCCGGGTCATTTGCCCAATGGTCACATCATTCCGGCCTTGCTGGCGGGCAATTGCGTTGTGTTTAAGCCCAGCGAGTTGGCGCCGTCCGTAGGGGATATTTTCGTTGATTTGGGCCGAGAGGCCGGATTGCCGGAGGGGGTCTTAAACATTGTCCAAGGCGGTCGCGATACTGGGGCCGCGTTGCTCGACGCCGATATTGACGGGCTCCTCTTCACCGGGAGCGCGGGCACGGGAACCTATTTTCATAAGCATTTTTCGGGTCGTCCCAATGTCATTCTTGCGTTGGAAATGGGCGGCAATAATCCGCTCATTATCCACGATGCGGCGGATGTGGATGCGGCGGCGGATATTGCCACGGTTTCAGCGTTTATTTCGGCGGGGCAGCGCTGTTCCTGCGCGCGGCGTTTGATTGTGCCGACAGGCGCGTTTGGCGACGCGGTGTTGGATAAAATGATGGCAAAGATGGCGGCGATGCGTGTCGGCGCGCCGGATGATGACGTGTTTATCGGATCTGTCGTGTCAGAAGAGGCGGCGAAAGCCGCCATCGCGTTTGAAGCGGATTTACGCACGCGGGGCGGTCGATCGCTCGTGCCTTTGGACCGCACGGGCGCCTTTCTGCGGCCCGGCCTCATGGACGTCACAGGCGTGGACGCCCCGGACGAAGAAATCTTCGCGCCGTTCTTGCAAGTTTCCCGCATTGACGGGATCGAGGCGCAAATAACCGCGGCGAATAAGACGCGGTTCGGATTGGCTGCGGGCCTGATCAGCGATGAGGCAGACCTTTGGGACTATGTGCGCCCGCGCTTGCGGGCAGGGATCGTGAATTGGAATAAGCCAACAACAGGCGCGGCCAGTTCGATGCCCTTTGGCGGGCCGGGTCTGTCGGGTAATTTCCGTCCGGGCGCTTACTATGCGGCTGACTATTGCGCCTGGCCACAAGCCAGCCAAATCGCGCAGGCGCCTGCGTCGCCGACACTGCCGAATTTCTAACTGACGGTCGTGTTTCTGAACGGTCTATGCTTACCCGTCTAATCTCGCTAATGCGGGATGAAATTATAAACTGGACTGTCCCATGAACGCTCTCAAAACCCGCAAACTGCTCGTTAATCTGCACCTTATCTTTGCCGGCCTCATGGCGCCGGCCTTTTTGCTGGTGGCGATTTCGGGCGGGCTTTACCTGATCAACATCAAAGGAACGACGACTGAAACGCCCGTCACGCTTAGCGACGGCGCGCAGCTTGATTTCAGCAGCGAAACTTTGGATGCCGACGTGCGGACCCTGTTGGCGCAAAGCGGTATCGACCATAAATTTGAATATACTCGCAATCGCGGTCAGGCCATCGATCTGCGGCCCACGTCTCGGACCTATTTGACAATTTCGCAAACAGAGGGCGGGTTAACTGCGACGCGCTATAAGCCTAACCTACAAAAATCCATGATCGAGCTTCATAAAGGTCACGGGCCGAGCTTGTTCAAATTGTACCAAAAATTCGTCGCCATTCTGCTCATCGGCGTGGTGCTGGGCGGCGTGCTCGTCGGCCTATTGGCAAAGGCCTATCGCGGTAAAACTATCGCGTCACTGGCCGCCGGGACTGTGTTATTTTTGATCCTCGCTCTGCTGGCGTAGCGCGTATGCGGCCCCCCCGCGGTGAGGGGCGTGGAGTAAGAATAAATTCCTTGCAATTGCCGTTTGTTCTTCTTATGTTCTATTTATGGAACAGGAGACGAGCTCATGATGAAACGCTACATCAATGTCGCTTATAAAGATCGGGATATGGCAAAGCGTCTTGGCGCGCGCTGGGATCCCTCGGTGAAGCGCTGGTATTGTCCGCCGGGCTCCGTTTTGGCGAAGGCCTATGGTTGGCGCAAAGCGCCAGCGGGTGGGATGACCGCATCGGCGAATGTGTCCCCGTCTGTGGCGGCGAATTCTAACAGCCTTGCCTCTCGTGGAAATCCACAACTCTCCCTCTTGGGTTAAAAGGGGAACTTTGATTAGTCTTTGTAGCTTGTGAATTTGAACTCCGCCGACACAGGACGGTGGTCAGAGAAGTCCACGTCCTCGACTAAGACCTCGTGCTCATAGGTTTTATCATCGCTCAGAATATGGTCGAGCGCCTGTCGGGGCGCCCATGCCGGATAGGTCTTGTGGATGCCGGACGTGAGGGGGCGTATTTCGCATATTTCAGAGAGGCGTTTCATGGGGACAGAGCGTGCGCCGCAATTAAAATCGCCGCAAACAATCCGCCTTGCGCGTCCATATTGCGGCAGATTGAGATGATCGGCCAGAAACTCAATTTGCTGGGTTTGATCCGCGATTCCAAGGGACAGATGGACACAGGCGATGATTGTCGCCGGGTCCATATCCAGCTCGACGATTAAGGCCCCGCGTCCGCCCATTCGACCCGGTAATTTCAGATCCTCACAGGATTTAATCGCCACACGGGATAGGATGGCGTTCCCATGAAGGGAGATCGCTCGCACCGCCCGGTTTTCCTGATAGACATGATGGGCATGTTGACTGGCTTCTCGTAACAGGTCGCCTTGATTGGCAAATCCCGCCCGCCGCCCGCCCGGGTCAACTTCTTGCAAACAGACGACATCATAGCCCGCCAAAAATTTCCCAATGGATCGCAAGCGCTTTCGCTTCGCCTTTGTTGAGAAAAGTTGGTGGTGGGCCTTTGAAATATAGTGGTGG
The DNA here is from genome assembly GCF_014652695.1 of Algimonas arctica. Taxonomy (GTDB): domain Bacteria; phylum Pseudomonadota; class Alphaproteobacteria; order Caulobacterales; family Maricaulaceae; genus Litorimonas; species Litorimonas arctica. The sequence continues at coordinate 304,269 of NZ_BMZH01000003.1, read as the reverse complement.
GGGCGTTGCGTACCGATTCCGGCCTGAATGTTATAAGAAAGGACAGAAAAGGTCTGACTCATCGTAATTTTATGACCGCCTTTTTCGAATCTATGTCGCAAGTGACTTATTATAAGGAACCCGCGACAGGTCTAGCCGTTCCATCAAGTGTCAAGGAGTGCAAGTGTCAAAGCGTGCTTAGGCATTTATCAAGGCTGGGAAAAAATATATGCATCTAACAAGCCCGCTCTTTGTGCTCGTGCACATTCTTGTGACGCTGACCCTGTCACTTACCATCATTAGTCGACGGATTAATGTCGCGACAACCCTCTCATGGATCATCCTTTTGTCTGTCCTGCCGATCATAGGACCGACCCTCTATTTTCTTTTCGGAAGTCACTCACTGGGGCGGAAACGTGACAAGGCAGGATGGTCGATACGACAACATTATCAAAAAGACTTTGGCATCGGCAAACGGCGCGTGGATCGCAAAGATTTGCCCGTGGCAGATTATCTTCAAGATTTGTCGTGGATGCTATCGATGCAGACGGGTTTTTTCCCGGCCTCAGGTAATCGCTACAAATTGTTTAGCGAGTCTCCTCCGCTGATTGCGGCAATTGTTGATGATATCGATGCGGCGCAAGAAAGCGTCTATCTGGAATTTTACATCGTCGAACCCAAGGGATCGATTGTCAAAGTTCTAGAGGCCCTTGAACGGTCCGCAAAACGCGGTGTGGATACGCGATTGATGGTTGATGACATTGGCGGTCGCCCGTTTTTTACATCAAACTGGAATAAGCGGCTTTCGCAGGCCGGGGTGGATGTCGTGAAGTCTCTGTCCGTCAATCCGATGAAGGCGTTCTCAAAACGAACGGACCTACGGAACCATCGAAAGCTGATCGTCATAGACCGGGACATTGGCTACACAGGCAGTTACAATCTGACTGATCCTGTCAAATTCAAGCAAGGAAAAGGCTATGGAGAATGGGTTGATGTGATGGTCCGCTTGGAAGGCCACATCGTATCATCCCTCTCTTGCGTGTTTAACACAGACTATATTTTTGACAGTCAGGGCATGGATTATACGAAAGACGATTTGAACGCGCTTGCAGATGACGGGGATGAAAAGCCGGAGTTTTCCGAAGGTGCGGTCATGCAATTGGTTCCGTCTGGCCCCGAAATGCAGACATCTGTCATTCATGAATTAATTGCGGCGTCAATTTTCGGCGCTAGGAAAACTGTTACCGTCGTTACGCCCTATTTCGTGCCCGATGAAACCATCCAATTAGCGCTTATCAATGCTGCTCACCGCGGTGTTCGGGTTCGTCTTATTGTCCCCAAACGTGTGGATTCGATCATGGCGCGCCACGCTGGCGAAAGTACATTTGATAATTTGATCAGCGCCGGAATCGGGGTCTACCGGTTCAAAGGCGGCATGCTGCATACCAAGCTAGTGCAAATTGATGATCAGATGACACTGATCGGAACAGCCAATGTCGATATGCGGAGTTTTTACCTGAATTTGGAAATGACCTTATGCGTTTACGACACAGACTTTGCGGCGCAAATCAATCAGCTCGTTGGGCAATATCTCAAAGGCTCAGAAATTCTTGATCCCGATCAATGGAAAACACGGGGTCATGTTTTACGTTGGAAAGAAAACATCCTCCGTCTCGCGAGTCCGTTATTATGAGCGACCAAGCAACACGACAGAAACCCGTGGTTTTGACCAACCTGTCATCCTCATCATCCGAGGATATTTCAGGCGCACTCGCATCTATATTTCAGCGATATGGGTATAGCGCCCCTGACCAATTCGTCGGGCAATCGGATGATATGGCGCAGATGATGAGTCAGATGCGCGCCGCGAAAGGCGATTTTCTGGTCTCTTACGGCGGTGACGGCACAGCAGCGGCTGTAGCCTCAATTGCGCGCGAACTGAATGTCCCGTTTTTGGCGCTCCCCGGGGGGACCATGAATATGCTGATGCATGGACTTTATGGGTCCGATAGCTGGCAAGACTGCCTGATGCGCGGACTGGCCTGCGCCGCGCCCCGTCCCATGACGGTCGGGACTGTGTCCGATGAAGCGGGACAAACCGGGACATTTATGGTTGGGTGTATATTCGGAAAACCGACGCAGATGAGCGCCGCGAGAGAAGAGTTACGCGACGGGCGGGTTGTCGAGGCGGCAAAAGGCGCGATCGGCGTCATGAAAGCGACGACAGACGCCTCACGGATAAAAATTGCCGCAAATGGGGTCGCTTTTGACGATCGGTCTGTCGAATTGATCAATGTTACCTGCCCCTTCATGGACGGCGCAGCGCTTGATCCGGATCGGCTCGATCTCACTCTATTCGAAACGGTAACCGGCGGCAGTGCCCTATCCCTTGGCGTTGCTGCCTTGCTGGGTAATTTACACCAGAGCCAAGCGGTCGAAACTTTGAAATCACCACAGTTCCGGTTGCGTGCTGATGGGGTCATAGACGCCTTGCTCGACGGGGAGCCTTATGTTTTCAAAGGGGAGGTGACAGTCGCAATCGATACGGCTCATGGCCTCGTGATGGCCCCGTGGCCGGCGATGGTGTCGGCGTCACAGTCAAAAACTTAGTCCGCTTATGACCTCTATCCTACATTTCGCCGATATTCATTTTGGGGTCGAAGACGCGGCGGCCCTCGCTCGTGTTGATGCGACCATTGAAAAGCTTTCGCCTGATGTGTCCGTCATTTCCGGTGATATTACCCAGACCGGATCTGCGGTGGAATTCGTCGCCGCCGCGCAGTGGATTTCGACATTGTCGGGTCCGAAAATCATTACAGCGGGCAATCACGATACGCCCATGTACGGTCTTATTGACCGGATCATTAAACCGTTTGATCGTTATGAAGAACATATCGCGCCCCATGATGCGGGGGTGTTCGAAGACGATAATGTCATCATACAGTCTCTGAATACATCGCGCGGAATACAGATGAAACTCGACTGGTCAGTGGGGGTCGTGAACCTAAATGACCTTGATGAAAAAATTGACCGCTTTGGACAAAGCGACTGGGGCAAGTTGCGGTTTTTGAATGTTCACCACCCTTTCATCTATCCCCCTGAATCACCGTTGCAAAAAACAACCGATAATGGGCCGGAGGGCCTCAGGCGCCTCGCAGACGGGCATTGTGATGCGGTACTATCCGGTCACGTGCACATCCCGTATGTCATTGAGCGCAATCCAGGTGGGAGTGAGCTGTTGTCGGTCTCTGCCGGGACACTATCGACGCGCCGGCGCGGCAATAAGCCGAGCTTCAATCATATTCAGGTGGACGCGGATGAGGTGGTCATCACGATGGTCGAATTCACGGGCGAGGAATATGTGCGGTCCGAGACGTTTCGGAAGGCCCGCCGTGAGTTATCTGCGTGGCGCCGCGATGGGCCGCGTGAGATGCAGAAAGACGCGACTGTTCTGGATACGCGAACATAGGTTTGAAGCAATTTTAAAGGCGGTCTCTGGGTGTCGCGCATAAAAAAAGCGGCCCCAGGTCGGAGCCGCTTTTCATGTCTTTGGAATGCTTATGCAAAACCCTTAAACTTGTCTTTGAATTTCGATACGCGACCGCGATCAGAAATACGGGCTTCGCCGCCTGTCCAGGCTGGGTGCGTTTTCGGATCAATATCAAGCGATAGCGTATCGCCTTCTTTGCCCCAAGTGGAGCGGGTCTCGTAAGTGCTGCCATCAACCATTTTCACGGTGATGGAATGATAATCGGGATGTCCGTCGTTTTTCATGATGTCGTCTCTATGTTGGGTACGGCTTAACTTTAGATGGTCCACCGCTCGGCGCGCCCTATATTGGGCTGTGGCGATGGAATCAAGAGGGGTGGGCAGAGTCGAGGGAGAGGCGGCGAGGGCCGGAATAAGGGACGCGTTGCGAAAGTTAGAAAAACACGCCAAAACGGATCAATGACCCGTATTATTCTTTTATCCTTCGTGCTCATTCTATCCGCGTGTCAGGCTGACACCGCCGCCATTGAGATCGAAAACAGGTTTGAGCAGACGGCCTCTGAGGATGTCTCGAGTGAGACGGAAGTTCTTCGCGAATGCGCAGACAACCCAGAGTGCAAAACCCAGGATAGCGCGCAGTTTGAATTGGCCGTCACCATTCTGAGTGATTTAACGTCAGGGGCTTGCGAATGGGCGCCCGACCAAACCGGAGGTTTCGTCCCTGTGGCCTCAGCCGTTTTTGGTGTCGAGGATGATGGACCAGCTATATCTTTGGAAGAATGGGTCGCGCTCGGACCGGATCAAGCCAAAGCGCTTTTGGATGAAACGAGCCTGTTAAAACCTTTCTCTCATAAGTGCGATTATGATGATCAATCTGCGGATTTTCGTCAGGGCTATGATCTGCTCGTCGCCGCCAGTGCCGCAGGCAATCACGATGCGGCGAACGAGCTGGGGGTGCTTTATCTTGATGATCCGGATATGTTTGACCTCGACGCGGCGCGGTCCTTTTTAGAGACCTGCAACGCCTTTGGCGGAGGTTTTTGCGCTTTTAATTTGGCCCGGGTCGAGAGCCTTGAGTCTGTGGATGGATGCGGTCGGTGCTTGGGGCTGTTACGAGTCGCGGCTACGAGAACGGGCGATGGAGGTATCCGGTTCATGTATGGCTTGGCCAAACGGCGTTTAGACCGCGGCGAGCTCGTTGGCCGTGTTTTTATTAACACCGGGACGGATAGCGGTACACAGGAATTCCTCGAAGAATTCGAGGTGTTGTTCCCCCGTCTCGCTTTGGATACGGCGAAGCCAGACGGTATTTGATTGCTCGGCGCTTAAGGCGGGGGGCTAACCCACTCGTTCCTTTAGCACAGGAAGCAGTGTCTGCGTTCCGACGATGATGTTGCCTGTGTCCATCACAACGCCAGACGTCAGGCTCTCAACCATCAATGTCGCTTCGCGCGCAATAATGATCCCTGCGGCCATCTCCCACGGCTTAACGTCGCGTTGCCAAAACCCATCGTAGCGGCCCGCCGCCGTCCAGGCGAGATCAAGGCCTGGAGCCCCCATGCTCCGTATACCTGCGCTTGTGCCCATGACTTGGTGGATTTCTTTGAGGAATTTCGTGTGGCCCTTTTGCCCAACGGACGGTCCGCCCGTCGCGAAAAGGCAATCAGAGAACAGCTCGCGTTGCGTGGGTTTCAGGCGACGGTCTCCGCCGCCGCGTGTGCCGTCATTGATATAGGCCCCGCGCCCTTTTTCAGCGAACCACATATCATCCGAGAGCGGATTATAAACCAAGCCGGCGACGATTTCGCGTGGGTTGCCGTCAATTTCACGCTCGAGAGCAATGGAAATCCCAAAATGCGGGATACCGTGTAGAAAATTCGTTTTCCCGTTGATGGGATCAACGATGAAACGGTGTGATTTATCGGTGCCGACAATCGCGCCTTGGTCTTCCATCAAAAAACCATAACCCGGACGCGCCTGCGTCAGTAGCTCATGGATGGTTTGTTTGGTTTTACGGGCCGCGTGATCAACGAAATCCGCAGGGCCTTTACGGCTCACTTGCATGGTTTCAATTTCACCGAAATCGCGCTGCAATCCGCGCGACGCTTTCCGCGCGGCTTCCTGCATAACGTTCATAATGGCTGACATTCCGCTCATTACATGTCCTTCTCTCGGGCGAGCCCGACGTTATTTCCAAACTCGCATCAGCGCGAGCCGCGCGGCGATGGCGGCGATAAGACCAAGTCCCGCACTGGGAAGTCTATCGAGGCCAACCCCATATTGTAGACCAAAGGCGACGGCCACGAGCACGAACACGGGTATGAGCCGTAAAACCGCAAACCGGGTGCCGGAATTCATGTCCATCGCCAAAAGGTCCTACGTTTGTTTAATCCGTTGACCGTGTGACGTAACTACCGTCTTCCGTATTGATAACCAACCGTTCGCCTGCATCAACAAAAGGCGGTACGGCCGTGCGCACACCATTGGTCAGGGTCGCAGGTTTAAAGCTATTGGCCGATGTTTGGCCTTTGACGACTGGCTCGGTTTCCGCGACTTCGAGGATCACTTGATCGGGGAGAGAGACACTGATCGGCTTGTCTTCGTAAAACTCGAGCGAGACTTCCATACCGTCCGTGAGGTAGACCGCGCGGTCGCCAATGAACTCTTTTTGCAGATTGATCTGCTCGTAGTTTTCCGAGTTCATGAAAACAGCGGAATCGCCATCATCATACAAGTAAGTGTGTGCTTTTTGATCGAGCCGAACCCGCTCAACCGTTTCTGCGGCGCGGAAACGTTCATTAAGTTTACGACCGTCCATCAGGTTCTTCAATTCGACCTGATTGAACGCCCCACCCTTGCCGGGTTTGACCGCATTGCACTTCACTGCAACCCACAATGAATCCTGATGCAGGATGATATTGCCGGGCTTAATCTCATTGCCGTTCATTTTCATGGCGGGGGGTAATCCTCTTTACGATAACGCGCGCGCGTAACAGAGGGGAGAGGTGTGGGCAATACGCGTGGGCTGTTGGGAGGAAGTGGTCGGTCGCTCTGACACGTGCGCCTTTGGAGTGCATGTCGTGAGGCGAGCTACACACTAATTGCTATGCAATCACACCCTCAGGGATGGTAAATATACCTATCGCCTCTCGCTTAAGTACGACGTGGTATATTCATCAACGCGGCCCCATCCGAATGCCCCCATCCATGCGGATACACTCGCCATTGATATAGTCATTCTCGACAATTTGCTGTGCGAGCATGGCGATTTCGTCGGGTTTTCCGAGGCGGTTGGGGTAGAGGACGGTGTTTTCAAGCGCCGTGAAAATATGCTCCGGCAATGTGTCGAACAACGGCGTATGGATCAGGCCCGGCACGATGGTGTTACACCGGATACCGACTTGGGCGAGGTCACGCGCAATGACGATGGTCATGCCAATGACGCCGCCTTTGGACGCGCTATAGGCCACTTGGCCGATCTGGCCTTCATAGCCAGCGACAGACGCCGTATTGGTGATGACGCCGCGTTGACCGTCTTCCGTAACCGGGTCTTGGCTTGCCATTTGTTGCGCGGCGAGTCGGGCAACGTTGAACGTCCCGGTTAGATTGACGTCGAGCACGCGTTTGAACACGTCGAGCGGATGCGGGGCGTCTTTCTTTTTGTCATAGGTTTTATGCGCACTGCCGATCCCGGCAAAATTATTACAAATGTGGAGCGCGCCAAAGGCATTAACGGTCGCTTCAATGATGCTCGCCACGCCTTCCTCGTCGGTCACATTGCCGTTGAAATATCGAACGTTGCTGCCGAGCTCTTTAACTAGAGCTTCGCCGCGCTCGTCGTTCATGTCGAGAATGGCGATATTCGCGCCATGCGCGTGATAACGTCGTGCCGTGGCTTCGCCGAGACCGGATGCGCCGCCCGTTATGAGCGCTGTTTTGCCTTTGAGGTTCATGGTCCGCTCCTAGTTCAACATGGATTGATAGTTTTGCGAGAATATATCCCGCCCGATGATCAGTTTCATAACTTCGGAACTGCCCGCAAGGATGCGGTTGATGCGCGATCCAGTAAACATGCGGCTGATGGAATATTCATCCATATAGCCCGCGCCGCCGTGCAGCTGCACACCCTCATCCATCATTTTCCACTGAATTTCAGAGCCGAGAAGCTTGGCCTTCGCTGCGGCGTTGGCGGTCAGGAGGCCTTGGTTGTGTAAGTTCACCAGATGATCGACATAGACTTGCAGCATGTCGATTTCGCTATCGAGTTCGGCCATTTTGAACTGGGTATTTTGCATCTGACTTAGCTTTTTACCAAAGACATTGCGTTCCATGACGAAGTCGCGGGTCAAATCGAACGCATGGCGGGCGGACGCGGAGTATCCTGTCGCTGCGATGAGCCGTTCTTCGGCCAGACCTTCCATCAGGTGGATGAACCCCATGCCCGGCGTGCCGAGGACGTTTTCGCGCGGGATGATCACATCGTCAAAAAACATCTCCGCTGTGTCTTGCGCCGGAAGACCCATTTTCTTGAGGTTCTGCCCGCGGGAGAACCCCTCCATGCCGCGTTCCACAATCACCAGTGTCATGGCGTGCGGGTTGGCCGGTTCCGACGCGCCTTCAGCAAGATATTTGCCAGCTACAATGACGACGTCGGCATTGATGCCGTTGGAGATATAGGTTTTTGATCCATTGAGGATGAGGTGGTCGCCCATATCCCGGACAGTGCTGCGCATGCCCGAAAGGTCAGACCCCGCGCCCGGTTCGGTCATGGCAACAGCCAAGATCGTCTCGCCCGAGATACATTTGGGCAAGAAGCGCTCACGCTGTTCTTCATTGCCGATGTTTTTGAAATAGGGGCCAACCAAGCGGGAGTGAAGCGTCGCGAAAAACTCGCCAGTTTCCGCGCGGGCCGTTTCTTCAATAATGATTTGGTCCCAACGAAAATCCGGATCACCAAGTCCGCCATATTTCTCATCCGGCCAGATCATCAACATCCCACGTTCACCCGCTTTCCGGAACGCGGACCGATCAACAATCCCCGCCTCGCGCCATTCCGCCATATGCGGCTTGATCTCTTCTTCGAGGAATTGGCGGTAAGATGAACGGAACAGGGTCTGTTCTTCGGTAAACTGACGCATAATGTCTCCCCGATGAGATTGTTTCCCTATCAGTAGGGACGTCGCTTTGCTCTTGTGAAGGGCGCGTCGCGATCTGGGCCCCTTTTATCACATAACGGATTGCGGGCGGCCTCTTCGGATCACAAGAGCGATTTGGGTATGAGAATCGGCATCACCGCCAAGATTTGACCAAAGCTTTTGCCTTGCGCGTCATTGCGAAGTGACGCCATCCCGCCCCCACCCAGCGCGCGGTCCATCAAGATATTCATCGACTGTGAGCCCGGGAGATACCAGCGCTCAATATCGCCTTCAACAAGATGAGCGAAGCGCGCGCGAATGATCGGTTCGGTCAGTGCCGCCCAAATATAGGGCATGAACTCGGACTTTCGCGCGATGACGCCGATGTTGCTTTTGTCGCCCTTGTCGCCAGATCGCAACCACGCGAGAGTAGCAAGATTGACCGCAGTGTCGCCTTGGGGGTTGGGTTCAGACGGTATCTCGGGTGACGGCGCGGTCGCAGCCGCGCTGGGGGCCGGCCGATACGAAAGGCCGTCCACTTGGACGTCCGCAATCGATTTGTCGATCATAGCTGAGAATAGCCGCACGACCGCTTGCGGTTTAGGGCGCGCCCCCGAAAACAAGACGAGGCCCGGCGGGGTCGCAAGTCCGAAGCCAGACGCTTCTTTCAGCAACAGCGCACAGGCCGCCGCGTCCTCATGCCTGACCGAGATACGAAAGGCGATTTCAAGCGGATCGCGCGTTGTGCCAAACGCACCATAGTAAAAATCAGTCCCGGTCATCTCAAGTTCTGCGGCGGTGTAATCCGGCATATTGCGCGCGCGCAGCGTTCGCCGCGCACGGGCGAGGACCGCCTCATACACAAGCTCCGCTTTTTGCGCGGCGTCAGGCCCGATCATAAAGAATAGGGCGCTGAGCCGATGGCCGTCCGCAACCGTGAGGCTGGCTTTATACTGTTCCGGGACACCGCGTCCACGCGCGCCCATCACGCGCACGCGGTCTGGCCCCAATTCCATGATGTCGACATGAGAGAAATCGCATATCACGTCCGGCAAGGCATAAGTCTCGGGGTCACCGATCTCGTAGAGCATTTGCTCCGCCACTGTGCCGCGATTGACGACGCCGCCCGTGTTATCCGGTTTGGTGATAAGGCACGACCCGTCTGCGTCGACCTCCGCAATCGGGTAGCCAATATCGACCAAACTGTCGGCCACGGTTTGCCAGTCAGTGAAATTACCGCCCGTCACTTGCGGCCCGCATTCGATCAAATGTCCGACCAACGACCCTTGTGCGAGCTTGTCGAGATCATCCGGTTGCCAGTTAAATTCATGGATCAATGCGCCCAGCGTCACCGCGCTATCGACACACCGCCCCGTAATGACGATGTCCGCGCCGCCCGCCAACGCCCGCGCAATCGGAAAAGCCCCCAGATAGGCATTAGCCGAAATAATCGCCTCAGGATCGGGAAAGGCCTCACCTGAGAACATTTCAGAGACAATTGAAATCCGGTCTAGCCTGTCCATGATGTCATCCCCCGTGACGACAGAGACAGTTAAATCCAATCCTGCAGCGGCGACCACTTTCCGGACCGCGGTGGCGCAGCCCTCCGGGTTCACGCCGCCCGCGTTGGCGATGATTTTAGTCCCTTGCGACGCAATCACAGGCAGGTGCTGGGCCAAGGCCGTGACAAAGTCGGGCGCATAACCTGTATCAGGATTGCGCGCGCGCATCGTCGCCATCAGGCTCATGGTAATCTCAGCGAGATAATCGAAAACAAGATAGTCGGGCGCAGCGGCGAGTAATTGCGCCCACGCCATGTCGCTTTCGCCCCAATAGCCCGAGGCCCCGCCCAATCTGACCGTCTTGTTCATGAGGTTAGGATGGCGTGCGCGAGGGGGAAGGTAAAGGGCGTGGGTCGTTGCAAAACATGCGACGGACCAGTCATGGTTAACGCGGCCCTAACTCTTTCGCGGCATGGGCGACCTATGGACGTCACCTACGACAGTTCTGGCTACAGCCAAGCGCATCTGGACCAGCGTAATTACGCGTTGGTTGGGGGTATACGCGCGTTGGAATCCGCCCTGTGGGTGTTGATAGTTGTCTTCTTCTCTGGAGCGATAATCGGTTTGACCTTTGCGTCAGCCGAAGCGCTGGATGCGGGCGAAAGTACCATCGCGCAATATCTCTGGTATCCGATCTATGCGCTGGTCGCGGGGTTCATGATCTTGCGCGTCCCGGGCGTGTTGCGACTCGTCTCACGCAATCCGCTGATTATAATCTGTGTTCTGTGGCTGGGTTTGTCATTCTTTTGGTCGATTGATCCGGGAACGACGATGAAGCGGTCTGTCGCGCTGTTGATGACGACTTTGGCGGGGCTGGTCTTTGCGGCGCGTTATGATTGGGGTGAAATGGTGCAGCGCCTTGGCGCCGCGATGCTCATCCTTTGTTTGATCACCCTGTTTGTTGCGATCCTGAATCCGACGCGGGGGATTATGTCAGACATTCACCCTGGCGCGTGGCGGGGCCCGTGGGCGGAAAAGAATTATCTCGGCGGCATCATGGCCAAAGGTTTTGCCGTGTCCCTCTGCGCTTTTGCAATGTACCCTAAACGGGCGTGGGTCTGGGTCCCGACGGGGATGTTATGTTTCATGCTCATGCTGTTTTCGACGTCCAAAACGTCTCTTCTGGCGGCAATGGGATGCTTAGCGCTCTTCCTCATTGTGCGTGTCTTTCGGCGGTTTCCGTTCCTTCGTGTGCCCGTTATTTGGGCCGTCGTAGCGGGGACAGCTGCCCTCGTCCTGTTGCTCACGTTCGGGTTCGAGTGGGCTTTGTCGCTGATAGGTAAGGATCCGACCTTAACGGGACGGACGGACATTTGGATATTGCTCGGCCGCGCGATTGAGCAAAAATACTGGTTCGGCTACGGCTACAGCACCTTCTGGCTCGACCCGCTGGGACCCAGCTATGAGACGCGTACCGTTCTGCAATGGGATGTACCCACGGCGCATAATGGCTGGCTGGATAGTTGGTTGTCGGGGGGATTTGTCATCATTGCGCTGTTTTCGACGCTGCTGTTTATGACGATCCTCAAGAGCCTCGGCCGCATCAAAACGGGCGGTGTTGAAACTTACTGGGTCATCCTCAGCTTGTTTTTCTTCATTCTGTTTTCGCTGTCGGAGTCCTCGATCCTGCAGCAGAATGATATTAGCTGGTTCCTGTTTGTGGCGACGACAGCCAAACTGTGGGCGGGTGATCCGGCATGGTGGCGTGCGGGGTCACGCGGGGAACAACGCGGCACGGTGGCGCGCGTAGGAATTTATCGCGGTCCAGACCGTCGAAAACCCCGCCGCAGCTAGGCTTTTGGCGCCACAATATGCGCGCCGAAACGCTTGCGCAGGGTGACGAACTTCTGTTCCCAAAAGTAAAAGCTGAGGGCTGTGATCGCAAACGACGCCGCAAGTGCAATGATGACCGTGGGCGCGGTCCCCAATTCTGCGCGCTCGACCAGATCCAGCACCGGGAAATGCCACAGATATAACCCGTAACTGACACGGCCAATCCAGCGTAGCGGCGCGAGCTCCAAGACCGGAAAAGCCCATTGGAACACCCGACCAAAATAGAGGTTTAAGAGCAACACGCCAAGGGTGAGCCCCTGAACGGAAAAGCGCAGCACCTGCCGAAACATGTCGTCCCGGATCAGGAACGTCGCAAATAAGACGAGGGCAGCCAGCACAGATGGCACCCAGCCAATCAAGACACGCAACCGCGCAGGATCACGCAATTGATGCAGGCCCAACGTGAACAGACAGCCATAGGCAATCGAGTCAATCCGCGCGTCTGTCGCCATATACGTATAAAGCTCTGCGGTTTCTGGCCAGATCAGGCTGACCGCGAGGCGCCATATTGGCACCAGCACGATGACAGCCAGAAGGACCGTTGTCAGCCGCCGCCAATTGAGCCCCGTCAGGACTAATAGCGCCGGGAAAACCATGTAAAAATGCTCTTCGACCGCGAGCGACCACAGCGGCGTCCAACTCATATAGGGCGCTGCGCCCACAGCTTGCGCGGCGATCTGATAGTAATTGGTGAAATAGAAGTTGGCGGCCGCGAACTCCGTCGCGACGGGACTGCCGAGCCCCAGTCCTACATGCACAGCGGTCGTGACAAATGTCATCCCCAACAGGGCTGGGAACAGGCGAATCGCCCGGCGGACATAGAAATCTTTCAGGCCGACGCGACCTTTCTTCTCGGCCTCAGCAATCAGCAGTCGCGTAATTAAAAAGCCGGAAATAAAGAAGAAGACGGTGACGCCAAAGCCGCCCGGAACGATATGACTGAGCCCAAAGTGGGCGACGAGAACGATCAAGACCGCAATCGCCCGCAACCCGTCGAGCCCCGGAATATAGCCGTAGCGGGCCTCTGCACTGATCGCATTTTCATGCGTGCGCGGGCGCGCAACGATATCTGACGTCATATCCATGATGGATGCCTATCAGACGAAGGTGTAACAACAGTTTCACGTGCCAAATACCTGCGAATAGGGTTAGCAAACCGTTATGAAAGCTCTCGTCTTCCACGGCCCCAAGGATATTCGCTACGAGGATTTCCCCGACCCGGGACTGAGCAGCCCGCATCACGCAATTATTGAGGTCAGCCATTGCTCTATTTGTGGGTCGGATTTGCATCTCTATCACGGCGATACAGTTGGGCCGATGGACTTCTCATTACCGCAGCCCCAATTCTGCGTTGGGCACGAAACAATTGGCAAAGTGGTCGAGGTCGGCAAGTCCGTCAAAAACCTGCAAGTCGGTGATCGTTTACTGGTCGCGGGCGGGGCGGGCTGTGGCCTGTGTAAGTTTTGCAAGGCAGGCGACCTTCGCCGCTGCACCAGTGATCGTCCGGCAATGGTCTATGGCTTTTCTCCACATATGAATGGCGGTCAGGCCGATTACTTGGAAGTCTTTGCGGCGGATAATGCGGCGATGAAAATCCCGGATACTGTCTCGGATGAACAAGCGCTTTTAATGACAGACGCGGCGGCGACAGGACATTTCGGGCTGGTCGGATCCCGGTTCGAGCCGGGCGATAGCGTCGCCGTCATCGGGCAGGGGCCGGTGGGGCTTATGGCCGCCGAAGTGGCGGTGGCTATGGGCGCAAGCCGTGTCTTTACGATTGATCCGATTAAAGCGCGGCGAGACTTATCGCGCGGGTTCGGGGCGACGCCGCTCCACCCGGACGAAGCCCGTAATGTCATTTTGCAAGAGACGGGCGGCGTGGGTGTTGACCGCGTGGTTGAGGCCGTGGGCCGACCAGAGACTATCACGCAAACGATCCGGCTCGTGCGCCCCGGCGGCGGCGTTGGTATCGTCGGTGTTGTGTTGGATGGCGATTGGGGCGGTGTGCCGTTTTTACGGCGCGCTCAGGGGAAATCCGTTAGTGTGATGGCCGGGATTGCGAATGTTCTTGATAGTTGGCCGACCTTGATGGGGCTGTTCGAGTCGGGGCGCATCAAAGGCGACGGGATGTTCACCCATAGTTTCGATCTGAAAGATGGGGCCGACGCATACTCACTATTCGATGAACGGGCTGACGGCGTCGTCAAAATCATGATAAAGCCCTAAAACCAACAGATTTGATACTAAACTAAGAGGTCCCATGCATACTCTACTCGTTAACCGGACAGACCCGGCAGATATCACGCTGTTAAAAACGGACGCGGCCCCCGTACATGCGGGGGAGGTCCGCATGTCGATTGATAGTTTTGCCATCACGGCCAATAATGTGACCTACATGGTGTTCGGCGACCAGATTGGCTATTGGCACTATTTCAATCCGCAGGCTTATGGCTACGGCGAAGACCATCAGGGGCGGATGCCAGTCTGGGGTTTTGCCACCGTAACAGAATCCAAATGCGATGATGTGCCTGTCGGCACCGAAGTCTATGGTTTCCTGCCGATTGCCGATGAAATCGTCGTCAAGCCAGGTAAAATCACGCCGCAAGGGTTTCAGGATGTTGCGGATCACCGCGCGCCGCTCCACCCCGTTTACAACGGCTATTCCTACACGGCAGCGGACCCGTCTTACACTGTCCAAAAGGCGCTCCAGCCCGTGCTGCGCCCGCTCTTTATGACCAGCTTTCTGATTGATGACTTCCTCGCCAGCGAAAAGTTTTTCGGCGCGGAACGGGTCATCCTCACCAGCGCGTCATCTAAAACAGCGCTCGGCACGGCCTATTGTTTGAAACAGCGCGGCGATGTCGAAGTTGTCGGCCTGACGTCCAAAGGCAATAAAGCGTTTGTTGAAAGCACGGGCTATTACGACTCTGTCGCGACGTATGACATGATCGAAGGCCTCGACAGGGCCGCCTCTGTCATCGTTGATATGGCGGGCAATGGCGCGCTTTTGACGCGGCTATACGCCCACCTGCGCGACAATGTGAAATACGGCTGCGCCGTCGGGAAATCACATTACCAAGGCGACGCGGCACCGAAGCCGGATGAAGGCGCGCCGATGAAAATGTTCTTCGCGCCGGATTACGCGAAATCCCGCATCGCGGAATGGGGCGGCGCGGCCTTTGCGTCCAAGCTGGCCGAGCGCTGGATTCCGTTCTTGGGCGACGCGGCGGAGTGGATGACGGTGGGTGAGCCGGCCGGCGTTGAGGCGATGCTGACCACCTATAAGGACTTGCTCAACGGCAAGACTGATCCGACGCAAGCCGCGCTCTTCACGCTCAAAACTTAAGGGTCATCATGTCTTACGAATGTTTCGACGTCTCAATTGACGCGGGCGTCGCCCATATCCGGCTGTCCCGCCCTGAAAAACGCAATGCGATGAGCCCGTCCTTTTGGGCGGACCTCCCTGAAATCGTGCGTGATATTGACGACAACGCCAAAGCGCGCGTGATTGTGATTTCTGCGGATACGACAGGCGAGCGGCCGATTTTCTCTGCGGGGATTGATGTGTCGATGTTTGGCACGAGTGATGTGTCCGGCAATGATAAAAACCATCCGCAACATGGCGCGAATTTCTATCAGAATGTGCTGCGCTTGCAGGAGAGTTTTAATGCGCTGGAAAACTGCCGCATTCCGGTTATCGCGGCCATTCATGGCGGCTGTATCGGCGGCGGCGTCGATTTGATTGCGGCCTGTGACATGCGTTTCGGCACACAAGAGGCTTTCATTACGATTTACGAAATTAATGTCGGGATGACGGCGGATGTCGGAACCTTCCCACGTATCCTCAACCATATGCCCGAAGGCGTGGTGCGTGAGCTGGCCTATACAGGCCGCCGCATGGCGGCAGATGAATGTGAACGGCGCGGATTGTTCAATACGGTCTACGCGACCGATGCCGAGATGATGGATGCCGTGATGGAGATGGCGCGTGATATTGCGTCCAAGCCGCCACTGGCGATTTATGGCTGCAAACGGATCATCACCTATTCGCGCGATCACAGTACGGCCGATGCGCTCGACCAAATCGCGGTCTGGAACATGTCGATGCTGATCCCCGGGGAAATGATGGAGGCCATGGGCGCCAAGGCGCAAAAGCGCCCCGGCAAGTTTATGGATCTGCCTAAATTAAAGCAGAGTTAGATTTAGTCGCGCTTGTAAGTGATTTCCGCGCCAGACTCGTTCTCGCGGACCACGAGCGTATCTTTATCCAGCGAAACGATGGTCGAGCTGGATGTTGGCACTTGCATCATGCTGGCTTGGATCAATTCTGCAATTTGAATGGCTTGAGCGGTGTCACCAACGGCCGTCACTGTTCCGCTGGTCAATGTTTCCGTGAGAGCATTGCCGGCAAGGACATAGGTGGTGTTGCCCTTAATGCGAAAGGCGTTGATCTCAGCCGGCATCGTCGTGATGGTCATCAACGCTTCGCCTTCTGACGTGCCGTCTTCATCATATTCAAGTTCACCCTCTGAAATGATCACAGTTTGACCGTCTTGGGTAATTGTGACCGGCGCGGTTTGATCCCACTCACCGAGCAAAAGCTCCGCTTGGGTTTTGGGCGCGCCCCCGCCACAGGCGGACAAAATTGTCGCGGAAGCGAAAGCGGCGAGAGCGAAATTACGCATAATAAAAACCTATAATATATTTCAGGGTTCGGACTGCACTGGTGTAAGCTAATTATGCTCAACTCGGGTCAAAGTTCCAAATAGGCTCACGGCGGGGTCAATTGTTTCCGATAAGTTAGATTTGTCCCTGAATCCGCGTCGAGCAGGACGAGCGTCGTGTCATCAATTTGCTCAATGATCAGGCGTCCGGGCGGGCTGGCGCGGTATTCGTCGGCCAGAGCAGCGGCGAGCGCATCTCCTTGCGGCGTGGAAATATCCGGCCTCACGGTGACGTCGTTCAAAGTGCGGATGAGGATGGTTTCTTGCAAAGTCCACAGGACGTCCGCGTTAATGGTGAAGCGCTCTGGAATGCCGTTGTTTTCTGTCAGGGTCATGATCGCTGTGAAGTCGGACGTGCCGTCCGGCGCGTAGGTGATGACCGCCTTTTCAACGAGTAACGTCTCTCCGGCTTGTGTCGGGCCTTCTTGCAGCCATGTACCGTACAACAGGGTCTCATCCGGCCCGATATCAGCGCTACAGGCGGCCAGGGCGAAGCCGAAAAGAAAAAGGGCGAGTGTTCGGAAAGTTCGTGTCATGGTTTTGCGTTCGCCCTATTCGCTGCTTCGTATCGCAGCGCCCCAATAATTGTAGCTGAGGACTTTCGGTCCCGGAATGTACATTTCTTCCAGACGTGCAAGTTTCAGGCCCGCCTGATCAAATAGGGCCGGAATATCGCGTCCCGTATGGCACCCGCCCGCCAGCCGTTTCCAGATCGGATCAATCCGTTGTTGCCAACGTGCGACGCCGAGGTCTGGCGCGCGGCCATGTTCGGTAAACAGGATTTCCCCGCCAGGCCGCAGAATGCGCCCCATTTCGCGCAGGGCGGCGACGGGATCAGGAATGGTGCAAAGCGCATAGGTCACAACCACAGTGTCGGCGCTGGCGTCGTCCAACGGCAAGGTTTCGCCGGAGAGCCCCAATCGTTCGACCGGAAAATCACAGGCGGTGGCGCGCTCGGCGGCCTTTTCCCAGATGGCATCATCCGGGTCGATGCCGGTGACGCGCGTGACTTTGCTGGCATCATAATGCGGGAGGTTTAAGCCCGACCCGATACCTATTTCGACGACTTCGCCCCTCGCTTGCGGGATGATTTTTTGGCGTTGTTTATCAATCGGCTTGCTGCCGCAGGCCAGATCGAGAACTACTGGTAATATCGTTGTATTGTAAAACCCCATCCTGTTCGCGTAGCGGGATTATGCGGTGTGTCTAGTCCGTCGCGTCTTTCACCTTCGCATCAAACACTGGCATAAAGTTGAATTCCCGTCGGGCTCAAAGTGATCTAAGCGGGGGCCATGTCAGAACTGAAACATCCCACTTCGTCTCACCTTCGCGTCGCGGTCGCGCAACTTGCGCCCGCCTTTCTCGATCGCGCCGAAGGGACCCGGCGCGTTATCACCGCAATTGCGGAGGCCACGGCACAAAAGGCGGATTTGATTTGTTTTCCTGAAACCTATCTACCGGGCTACCCGTTTTGGTTGTCAGGCGGTGACGGCGCGCAATTTGACGATGACCGGAATAAGCGATTGTTTGCGCATTATTCAGATCAAGCCGTCACAATTGAGGACGGCCATCTCACCTCGATTTGTGAGGCGCTCCGCGCGGCGAAGATGGCCGCGTGGCTCGGCATCGTCGAACGGCCTCGGGATCGGTCCGGCCACTCGCTCTACTGTTCCTATGTCTATATTGACGCGCAAGGCGAGATCCAATCGGTCCACCGCAAGCTGCAACCTACGTATGAAGAACGGTTGGTTTGGTCGCCGGGCGATGGCCACGGTTTGGTCACGCACCGCATTGGCGCGTTTACGACGGGCGGACTGAACTGTTGGGAAAACTGGATGCCATTACCGCGCGCGGCGCTCTATGCGCAGGGCGAAGATCTGCATGTGGCGGGATGGCCGGGGAACCTCAAAAACACCGAGAATTTAACGCCGGTTCTGGCGAGGGAAGGGCGGTCCTATGTGGTCAGTGTATGCGGCGTGATGCGCGCGTCTGATGTGCGGGATGACATGCCGGATGCCGCGTTCGTGCGGGATGCCCTTGGCGACATGCCTGCAAATGGGGGATCGTGCGTTTGTGCCCCGGATGGGTCGTTCTTAATGGCGCCGTGGGTTGGCGAGACAGGCGTTCGCACGGTCGAAATCGATCCCGCCCGCGTGCGTGAGGAACGCCAGAACTTTGATCCCAGCGGTCATTACTCCCGTCCGGACGTGACGAAACTCAGCGTCAACCGAACCCGGCAAACCATTGCCGACTTTAACGACGTTTAAGCGGTCGGGCCGCCCTCATTGGGCTTATTCGTTTAAAACCGTTGGCGCTGTCGTTTGGGCGGTCGCTTGGGTTGCGGCCAAGGCGTCAAGCTTCAGCGCCAATCCTTCCGAGAGACTATCGAGTTTTTTGCGGCGCACACCTGTCTCCACCTCTGCGATGGGGCGTCCCGTATTGGCAGAGAAATGCATCCAGCTTTCGCCCGCATGTTGCGGCCACTCAGACAGATCGGACCCGTTCGGATTGCCCGTCTTGGCGAAATTAGCCCAGTAATCGACCATCATGTCTGTCAGGGTGGCATCATCATCGCTAACGCCCAGCACTTCTTCGTGACTCCCAAATACGAAAGGGATCTCGGCGGCATGAAACGCGCCGACCGTTTGTTTATCGGACGGTGGCACGCGGGAGAAGAAATAGGTCCAGCTTGGCGCACCCGTTTCGGCCGTCGCGCGCGCGGCCATGCGAACATTGGCGCCGAAAATTTCGTCACCCATCATTTGGGTCCCGCCAGACGTGAAATCTGCGTCCAAACCATAAAGGTCGACAAGGGTGCTCGCTTGCGTCGGATAGGGCTCGCTCAGGGTGGTGACAATCGCGTCGCGCGATCCCGGGGCCATATTTTCCAACCAGACAGAGGGTTGGGGGTCAGTCGGGAAGAATAAGGTGCCTTCGTCGGAATTATAGCCGGCGATCATCGGTACGCTATTAATTTGTCCGGACTGGAACGCGTGACCCACATTTAGCGGGAAGACAACACCGTCGCGAACATGGTGAAATCCGTCGGCCATTTCCTCCGTAATCACGGCTTGGATGTCGCTCGCCGGAAGTGCGCGCAGGTCTGACGCGCTCGGGTTATCCAGATTCAGCGCATCGGCCACTTTCACGCCTGTCACATGTCCGGAGGGCCAACCAACACCCTCACCGTCCAGCTGTGCCAGATGATATGTCGACGCGCCAGATTGAAGGATTGCGCCGTGGAACAAACCCTTGGCTAGCGGCGAGCTCATTAATTCCGTCACCGACCATGCACCCGCGCTCTCGCCAAAAATGGTCACGCGGTCCGGGTTGCCGCCATAGGCTGCGATATTATCGCGGACCCATTCCAGCGCCGCGATCTGGTCCAGCGTCCCGTAATTGCCGGAGACCCCGCGCGGATCATCGGCGGATAAGGCCGGGTGAGCCATATAGCCAAAGGCCCCGAGACGGTAATTGATCGTGACAAGGACGACGCCTTCTTCGGCCAGCGCGTCAGCTTGGTAATAGTCAAAATCGCTGGATCCGAATTGGTGACCGCCACCATGGATCCAGACCATAACGGGGGCGTCCTTGGCTTCTGTGGCTGTCCGCACATTCAAATAAAGGCAGTCTTCGCTCACGGGCGGTGGGTCCATCGCCGCGACAAGCCGTTTGATTGCAAAACTCTTGACCGCCGAGAGGCCGTGCCCGTCAATAAGGCGCGCGAAGAACCCACCTTCCACATCTGTGGCTTGCATGCAGCGTGTGCCGAATTGATCGGCTTGGCGAACATCGGTCCAAGTCGGCGCAGCGGCGGGCGGCGCCCAGCGCAAGTCACCCACCGGGGCCGCAGCATAAGGAAGGCCCTGATAGGACGCAATATCGGCGTTATCCGGGGACAGGATCCCTTGCACAGACCCTTGGGGCGTTTGCAAAATATCTGTTGGGCTCGGCGGGGCCGAGGAACAGGCGGCCAAAATGAGAGCGGAAGAGAGTAAAAGAAGAGTGCGCATCCGGTCGTTATGACCGGATGGCGTCACAGGTCAAATCAGCCCTCTGATTAAGACGAGTAGGGCTGTGTTAAAACAAGGCGCCTTGAACACCGTCGAGGACGAATTGCGCGGCCAAAGTGGCCAAAAGCACACCCAAAACCCGGGTCAGCACATTGGTGAAGGTCTTGCCCATCAGCTTGATCAACCCGCCTGCGAGCAGAAAGCTAACCAGCGTAATGATCAGGACTAAGACCAGCGCTACCATGACGGCGATTTCGCCAGAGCGGTCTGATTGGTTCCCCATCATCAGAAGGAGCGACGCCATTGTGCCTGGACCGGCAATCATTGGAATACCCATCGGGAAGACGGAAATGTCTTCGGGGTTTTCGATTTCCTCAAGATAATCTTCGGCGCGATCTTCGCGTGATTCTGTGCGCTTCTCGAACACCATATTCAGGCCGATAATGAACAGCATGATGCCGCCGGCAATCCGTAACGCATCCAGACTGATACCCAGTTTAGAGAACAACCATTCACCGACGAAAGCAAAGCCGATCAGGATGATGGCGGCAACGCCAACGCTCTTATAGGCCATGGTCCGTTGATGGGATTTAGACGTACCTTGCGTTAGTGTCGCAAAAATTGGCGCGCAGCCGGGCGGGTCAACAATCACGAACAGCGTCATGAAAGCAGAAATGAAGACAGTCATGTCGAACCAAGCGGACATGGGCGGCCCATAGTCTGGCGTTTTGATCCGAGCAAGCCTAGTGACCCGCCACTCTTGCATGGCTGCCCTGTTCGTGCTGCAAGTCTTTTATGACTTATCGCGCGCTGCTCTCTCTGTCCGTTTTGCTAGCGGCCTGTTCCGCTGAGGTCTCGCCCCCCAGCAGTGACGCGCCGCTTGCGCCGCTCACCTTTATGGCGCCGGAAAGCTCTGACGCCGATTATGATAGTCCGGTTGCGCCCTATGTGCTCGCGCGCGGGGCGGGGCCGTCGGCGCTGTCTCCGGACGGGACGGTCATCGCAACGCGGCTGTCGCTAACCGGGGATCGCCAGCTCTACGTCATGGATGCAACCGCTGATGATCCGCAGTCCACGCTCACGCAGATCACCTTCGGCTCCGGCATAACCTTCTTCGATTTTTCCCCGACGGGCGCGCTGATCTACGGCTCTGACAATAATGGCGACGAGCGGGAAAATTACTGGATGACCGCGCTGGACGCGAAAGCAGACTATGGCTGGAGTGAGCCTCACTTGATTTTGCCGGCGACGGATCAGGGGTTTCGTCAATTTGGCGGTTTCACGGGCGACGGAAGCACGATGGTTTATAGCTCGACTGAACGCAACGGCGCGGACTTCGATATATATAAAGCTGACGTGGCCACGGGCGTCGCGACGCTGGTCTATGAAGGCGTGCTCGGCAATTATGTCCAAGCCGTCGCGCCGGACGGTTCTACCGCGATTATTAGTGAAGCGGTTGGTGAGGATAGTGACAAACTGTTCGTGCTGGATTTAGCGACGGGCGTGCGGACCGTGCTGTCCGACCCGACGCCGCGCGCGAACCATACGGATGCGGGGGTGGAGTATATTGCGCCCCCTTTGATGCCTGAGTTTGAAAACAGCCTTATTCAATTCGCGTCGAATAAGTTTGGAGAATATAAGACGCTTTTTCGGACCGGAACTAAACCTATCGACAATGTTGAGGCAGGACTGGTTTGGGAGGAAGAGCAATCCATCGATATTGATCATCTTAGGCAGTGCGGTGATATCTCCGTTAGAGTTTTTAACGATAATGGCTTCTCGTCAATTTTGTTACCTGAACCGGAGCTGGGGGCGTCCGTAAAAGATTTGCCGCGTGGAGTTTATTCAATCGACTGTAATGAAGAGCATTTGCTGGTCAGAGTGAGTGCACCAAACATTCCTAGCGATCTCTATCTAGTTGATCTCGAAACATTCGAGTCCGTCAGCGTCTTCACCTCCGATTATGAAGGTCTTGACCCTGCATCGCTCATCATGCCGGAATCTATCCGCTTACCTGCCCGCGACGGCGTAGAAGTCCAAGGTCTGCTCTACCTCCCCACGCCTCCCCCAACAATCGACATCAACCCTAAACCGTCCCCGTCTTTGCCGCCCGTCGTCTTCATGGTCCACGGCGGGCCGACGGGGCAGTCGCGGCCTAGCTGGAACGGAACGGTGCAATATCTCCTCTCGCGCGGGATTGCGGTGTTCCAACCCAATGTGCGCGGGTCGACCGGATTTGGGCGGACTTACGTCACACTGGACGATCAGAAAAAGCGCCTCGATAGCGTTCGTGACCTTGTCGATATGCTGGCCTATTTGGAAACAGACGGACGCGTCGATACATCTCGCGCGGCTGTGATGGGCGGGTCTTATGGCGGCTATATGGTCAATGCGGTGTTGGCCGATTATCCGGACGCCTTTGATGCGGGCGTAGCATTATTCGGTGTCGGCGATTGGGTCACGGCTCTCGAGGTCGCCAGTCCGGGCCTGAAAGCTTCTGACATTATTGAGTATGGTGATATCACCGATCCGGCGTGGCGGGTGTTTTATGAAGAGATTTCGCCCATCTCCAAAGCCGATAATATCCGCGTGCCCGTGTTCTATTCCCACGGCGCGATGGACCCGCGTATCGATGTGCATGAGACCGAAGTCATGGTCCGGGCGCTTAGAGGCAATGGCATCCGCGCGGACTACGTTTTGATCCCCGACGAAGGGCACGGATGGCGCAAATTATCCAACCGCCTTTACTATGAACGGGTGCAAGCGGACTTCCTCGAAGAGGTTTTGGGCGAATAACGTGCTAAAAATTTCCAACTAAATCAGCTCGCTACCCTGTTAGCGCGCTTTTTCATCTCGACAAACGATAAATAGATATCATATTGATATCACAATTGATGAAAAGGAGAGGCGTATGTCAGAGATTAGAGAGCAAGACACGGGGTCCATTGGGGGTATTCCAGTTGTGCTAGTGGCGGTCATCTTGGTTGCGGCGGGCGTGGCCGGACTCATTCTCGGGTTTGGGCCACTCTGCATCGGGCTAATCGTTATCGGCGCCATCCTGTTCGCGGGCCTCTACACGGTCGCGCCGAACCAATCGGCTGTGCTGTCGCTCTTCGGCAAATATATCGGAACGGTGGATCAGACAGGTCTGCGCTGGAACAATATTTTCTATACGAAGAAGAAAATCTCCAAACGTGTCCGCAACTTTGAGAGTGGTAAGTTGAAGGTCAATGAGCTGGATGGCTCGCCGATCGAAATCGCGGCTATCGTTGTGTGGGAAGTGTCTGATTCCGCTGAAGCCGTGTTCAACGTCGATAGCTATGAAAGCTTCGTGCAAATCCAAAGCGAATCCGCGATCCGCGCAATGGCAACCAGCTATCCTTACGATCAACACACGGACGACCAGATTTCCTTGCGCTCGCATCCTGACGAAATTTCCGAACGGTTGCGTCACGAAATTCAGGAACGCCTCGCCAAAGCGGGCATCCACGTGATCGAAAGCCGGATTTCGCATTTGGCTTACGCGCCGGAAATTGCGGGCGCGATGTTGCAACGCCAACAAGCTGGCGCGATTATCGCCGCCCGGAAACAGATCGTTCAAGGCGCCGTCGGCATTGTCGAAGACGCACTGGTTGAGTTGAAAGAGAAGGGTCTTGTCGACCTTGATCCGGAACGCCGCGCGATGATGGTGTCTAACCTGCTGGTTGTGCTCTGTTCTGACAAGGCGACGCAGCCTGTCGTGAACACTGGCAGCCTCTACTAGCGGGCCATGGCTGACAAGAAGTCATATCCCTTACGGATCAGCGCGCCAGTGCTCGATGCCATGCGCCGCTGGTCCGATGATGAGCTGCGCTCGCTGAATGCGCAGATCGAATATGTCCTGCGCGATGCGCTGCGCAAAAGCGGGCGACTGAATGCCAGCGCGAAGTCGGATGACGACCCGAAAGAGGAAGAGACAGATGAAACGTAAATGGGAATATCAAATCGTCGAAGGCGGCAAAGGCATGAGCGGCGGCTCCATCCGCGATGCCAGCACAGACATCCTCAACCGCCTCGGGCTCGACGGATGGGAATGCTACGCCATCAATAATAATACCATGCCGACGGTCTTTTACTTAAAGCGGGAGCGATAAGATGCGATTTGAATATAAGGTGATTACGATGAAATCCCGTGGAATGGGCCTGAGCACGGAGAAAGCCGACACCGCGTTTACCGAGCAATTGAATCAAGAGGGGTTGTTGGGGTGGAACCTCGTCAATGTTATGCCCTACGGTGCTAGCGTGAGAGCGTTTTTGAAACGAGAGAAATAGAGCGTACGGGAATGACTGGATTGCGGGGCAGGCTCAAAACAGAGCTTTAGTCTAAACTGGAAAATGGGCAGGACGTCTGCAGGTCGCTGCCCATAGCCGCATCAGAATTGAAAATATCGGAGGCAATCAGCCACGTACCGTCGGCCTGTTCTTTACGGATTTCGAGAAACTTGCCAACGTCGACGCCAAAACTGCCGTCGCCATACGGAATAAAGACGCAGGACCGGCCCCTGACATAGGCCACGGACCCAAGACCACTTATCTCTTGGATATCAAAGGCGATACGAAACCCACTTTCATTGTCAGCTTCCCATGCGGCAATCGCGTCGCGTCCGCGGACGACGGGACTATTGGGCGGCATCATGGTCGCGTCCGGCGTGAAGAGGGATGCCAGTGTTTTCCAATCATTTTGATTATAGGTTTGAGCCCATTTTTTTGAGGATTCGGTTATGGCGTCTCGATCATCGTTTGAGAGCGCGGGTGGATTTGATTGACAGGCCGTAAGCCCCATCAAAAGTAACCCGATAAAAAAAGGTCTTCGCGTCATGGTAATTGTTATTCCGCCTCAAACAGTGCCTAATATCCGACAGTGTTCGTGATTGAGTGAGATAACACAAGTTATAAACCGCGTTGGCACCCTGTCGTCAGCTCGAATTAACGGCCTAAGGGTGGACTGCAGGTTGGCGGAAAATACGGGCGGGGGCGCTACCGTCGCACGCTTTTGCCGCGGAGGGTCCGCCATAATTTCCGCATCTCCCGCCGGATAATATGCATGGGTGAGCTGGCGATCTTGACCATCCTGCGCACACGTCTCCAGCGTCGACGCGCGATGGGTTCATATTCGGGTGTCAGATAGTCAAAGAAAATATCCGTCGCGGCATCCCAACTATAGGCGAGCGCATGTTTACGGGCGTCTTCGCGTGACAACTCCAACGCTGATAGGCTGGCCGTCCTCAGATCCTCATCAATAATGCCGGCGCCAGAATCCGGGATAATGTCGATCGGGCCGCTGACTGGATACGCCGCGACGGGCGTCCCGGAGGCCATCGCTTCGATAATGACAAGGCCAAACGTATCTGTCTTGGAAGGGAAGACGAAGACGTCAGCATCGGCGAAGTGTCGCGCAAGGTCTTCGCCAAATTTGGACCCGGTAAAACGAATGTCGGGATAGCGTTTTTTCAACGTGTCCATTTGTGGTCCGTCGCCAACAACGACCTTGGTGCCCGGAAGATCAAGATCAAGAAAGGCCTCGATATTTTTTTCTACAGAGACGCGCCCAACATTAACAAAAATCGGCCGCGTTAAACCCGCATAGACGTCGTCTGGCGCGGTCCGCTTGTTAGGGTGGAATAGGTCCGTATCCACGCCGCGCGCCCAAACGCCTAATCCCGTAAACCCTTTGCTGACCAAAAACGACGCCATGCTCGGCGTTGTCACCATCGTGCGTCCGCCTTGATTATGGAAATCACGGACAAATTTATAGGTCAGCGACATCGGTATGAAGGGGACACGGGCTTTGATATATTCCGGGAATTTCGTGTGATAACTGGTCGTAAACGGCATGCCCCAGCGCAGACAGAGCGAACGCGCGGCTTGGCCCAAGGGACCTTCGGTCGCGATATGGACGGCTTCGGGTCCAAACCGCGCCATGCGTTGCTCGACGTCTCGTTTCGCAAAAAGCGCAAGGCGTATGTCTGGATAGGTCGGGAGTGGCAAAGTCCAGTACCCATCGGATGGGGCGATGACCTCCACCGTGTGACCGCGTTCGCGCAAATGGGTGATGGTCGTATCAAGGGTGCGGACCACGCCGTTCATCTGCGGGTGCCAAGCATCGGTAACGAGCAGAATTTTCATGAGGGTTGCGGGCTCCGGTCGAGTTCCCTGAGTGTCGCGGACCGCGGAACCACGGGGTTGGCGTGCAGTATGGAAAGTGTGTGCGTGATAGAGGCTGTTGTGCGCTCTAGATAGAGCAAAGTCTGAGCCGTGATTCGAGGCCGGGGTAAAGACAGGGTCATAATATTGGCTTTGTTGACGCAGTTCCTATGTTTTGGGGGACTATAAGCGGGGTCTATTGAGCCGCACGGATAGGATCGTTCCGCAGGCGGGATGGTTATACCGAGTCATACACAATCAGACACGGCTGAGCCCCTTTCATTTCGCTTTCGATTCTTTCAAAAAGTTCAAAGACTTACCGTTCGAATCAATAGTGATCGATATGACGTGCCGATGACAAGAAGGCGAAAACTTTGTCGTGAAACCAAGGCGTTAACGACTTGTTCACCATCTACGCGCACGAGGAACGACACTAGGTGTTGACGAGTTGGGTAGGCTGACCACTATATGTAGTTAAGAAGTGACCTGCTTCGTTTTCATTGCTTTAACGAAAGCGCCCGTTTTATTGTCGGGTTGCAGGGTCATTTGGGTCTTAAAGGGCTGGTAACGCCAGGGAAGAGAACGCTGTGATGATGAGTGAAGACGAATTTGGAAAAGACCTGGATGTGGCCGAGCTGGATCATGCGACGGAGACTGCTGAGCAGCTCATGCAAGCGGTGATCAACCCCAAAGGCGGTGATTCACGCAAGCGCCAGAAACCCAAAGCCGCTAAAAATCTGCGGAATATTCGGGCGCCGAAGCAGGACCGCTCACGCGATGCGTTGTTGACGGACTTTGGCAAGAAAACACTGGTTGATCGCTACTTACTGCCCGGTGAGTCCTATCAGGATATGTTTTCCCGTGTCGCTGTCGCCTATGCCGATGACGATGCCCATGCACAGCGGCTCTATGATTACATGTCCCAGCTCTGGTTCATGCCAGCGACGCCTGTGCTGTCCAATGGCGGGGCGGGGCGTGGTCTGCCGATTAGCTGTTTCCTCAACGCCGTTGACGATAGCTTGGAAAGTATCGTCACCACATGGAACGAAAATGTCTGGCTGGCGTCCAATGGCGGCGGGATCGGCACCTATTGGGGCGCTGTGCGCTCCATTGGTGAAAAGATCGGTCGGGCCGGCAAAACATCCGGTATCATTCCTTTCATCCGCGTGATGGACAGCCTGACACTCGCAATCAGCCAAGGATCACTGCGTCGCGGCTCGGCGGCTGTCTATCTCGACATCCACCATCCAGAAATCGAAGAGTTTTTGGAAATTCGGAAGCCGTCTGGCGATTTCAACCGTAAATCGCTCAACTTGCACCACGGGATCAATATCACCGATGAATTCATGGAAGCTGTCCGCGATGGCGAAGAGTTTTCGCTGATAAGCCCGGCGTCTGGTGAGGTTATGCGGACGGTTGATGCGCGCGCTTTGTGGCAAAAAATTATTGAGATGCGCCTGCAAACAGGGGAGCCGTATATGATCTTCTCTGACACGGTGAACCGTCAGCTCGCCGAACATCAACGCGCTGTCGGCCTTAAGGTGCAGCAATCGAATTTATGTGCTGAGATTATGCTGGCCACGGGTCGGGATCAATTTGACCGGGAACGCACAGCGGTTTGTTGTCTGTCGTCCGTCAATGCGGAAACATTCGATGCGTGGAAAAATGTCGACGGCTTTATCGAAGACATTATGCGCTGCCTCGACAATGTATTGCAGGACTTCATCGACCGCGCCCCGGAAGGCATGAGCGACGCGGTTTATGCCGCCATGCGCGAACGCTCCGTTGGCCTCGGCTTAATGGGCTTTCACAGCTTGTTGCAGAAAAAAGGCGTCGCGTTTGAAAGTGCGATGGCCAAGTCCCTGAATATGCGCCTGTTCAACCATATCCGGTCTGGCGCAAACGCAGCCTCTATCAAGCTCGCCGAAGAGCGCGGGGCCTGTCCTGATGCCGCCGATCAAGGCATCATGGAGCGGTTCTCGCACAAGATGGCGGTTGCGCCGACGGCGTCAATCTCGATCATTTGCGGCGGTACGTCCGCGGGTATTGAGCCCATTCCGGGCAATATTTACACTCACAAGACGCTGTCTGGCTCCTTCACAGTTCGCAATGCGCTCTTGGAAGAAGTGCTGGAGGCTAAAGGGAAGAATACAGACGGTATCTGGGCGACTATTTTGGAAAATGAAGGCTCAGTGGCGCATCTCGAGTGCTTGGACGCCCATGAGAAAGATGTGTTCAAGACAGCGTTTGAAATCGACCAGCGCTGGGTGATTGAGCATGCTGCCGACCGCGCGCCGCTTATCTGTCAGGCGCAGTCGCTCAACATTTTCCTGCCCGGTAATGTGGATAAATGGGACTTGCATATGCTGCATTGGCAGGCGTGGGAAAAAGGCGTGAAATCGCTTTACTATTGCCGTTCTAAATCGATGCAGCGTGCGGGCTTTGCGGGCTCTGATAATACGAAATCTGAAATGGAAGTGGCAATGGAAGCGGCGGCCCCAACAGATTATGAGGAATGTATCGCCTGCCAATAAGGCCCATTCCCCCTTAAAATCACTCGTTTGGGCGAGTTAGAATAGAATATTAACCCTATATAAGGTTCGGAGTACGCTCCGAGCCTTTTTTTGCGTATAATTAAGAAAGCCGTGACATGATTGCCACAATTTAGTGCCAATCACAGGTGATAAGTGAAACGGAACGATTCTTGCAGTTGCAAGGATACGAGTTTTTGAGGCAATAATAGGAACCATTCAGGTTCGAAAGAGTATGAAATGAGCTGAGACAATAAATTTAGTGTCTCATGATTGAACAAAGGATTGATGATGTTGGCTGATTCCAGCCATCGCAGGGCCGCAAAAAAGGCTCAAAAGACGGTGCGCCGCACTGTTTCCTTTACTTGTACCCTATTGGCATCAATCGCATTCGCAACTGCGGCGCATTCCCAAGATACAAAAGATGATCTGGATTTAAGCACAATTCAGCTGCCGAAAGCGTCATCGAGCCGCGACGCGTCGGGCCTTTCGTACAATTTGCCAACGGGCCCGTCTCGGGCCTTAGACGATCTCACGACCCTTTCCACATTTGGCTTAGATATGCCGACAATCGATTTGCCGATTGATGCGATTGGGTCGACCCTCTTTAAACTTGATGTGTCTGATCCAGATTGCCTGTCTGGGGCGGGACGTTGTGAACGTCGCACTGACCGTCTCTCGTTGGGCCTGTCCGAATATATCACGGCCAAAAAAGACGGGGGCATCGATTTTGTGCTGCGTCCGCGCGCCAGCTTCCGCTTTGATGATGACAGCAGCTCGGCCATTGTCGGCGCTGTTGTTGAAATCGGCGAAGATTTGCGGCGTGGCTCTGATATTAAGACGAATACGTGGTATCTCTTTGCGGGCGCTGACGCCGAAGCATTGACCTATTCACCGGACGGCATGCGGCAATTGTCCTCAGGCCGGTTTCATTTACAGGACCGGATCATTGTCGGCGATGCGCAAGCGGGACTCGGTTACCGGATTGGGGATGCTGACGTGTCGCTCTCTTATTTGCGCCGGGAAGCGAATGCTGAAGGGTTCAGCTATAATGAAGACGCTGCCGCGCTCTCCTTTACGTGGAAACGCTAGACTGACCTTGTCTGAGTGTGAGATCGCCTCTCGCGACGCATAATCCGGTCATCTGCTATATACTGAGTGTTATGCGATCTCTGAACGCTTGAACATTTTGTAAGGCTTGCCCATAGGCAAGGCATGACATTTGATGATCTTAAGGCGCGTGCGGCGTCGACCGACAATATCGCTGACCTCTTCATTTCTGAGCCCGATAGATTGAGCCGAATGGCCCATCGTATCGGCCCGATCCGAGCGGATTTTTCCAAACAGCGCGTCAGTCTCGACGATCTGGAGGCCTTGCTCGCCTTGGCGGATGCGAAACATGTCAAAGAATGGCGCGCAAAACTATTCGCAGGCGAACCGATCAATGTGTCGGAGGGACGGGCCGTGATGCACACAGCCCTGCGCGGTGTTGGCGGTGAGGCCGTTGCCGACGAAGTAACCGCCATGCGCGCGCGTATCGCAGTATTTTCTAACGACATCCGTGCTTCAGGTAAGTTTGACGATATTGTCCATATTGGTATTGGCGGATCGGATCTGGGGCCGCGTCTGGTGGCGGACGGATTTGCCGCGACTTTGACGGCGAGCCCGCGTTTGCATTTCGCCAATAATGTTGACGGCGCCTCGGTCAATGACGCGCTGGCGGGACTCGACCCTAAGCGCACGCTGGTCATAGTGGTCTCGAAGAGCTTCGGCACACAAGAAACAAAGATGAACGCAGAGTCTGTGCGGGACTGGTTGGCGCAGGCCGGATGTTCGCCCAGAGATCATGTCCTAGCGGTATCGGCCAACCGGGACCGGGCCATCGCGTTTGGCATTCATTCTGACAATATTTTTGACTTTTGGGATTGGGTCGGCGGACGATATTCAGTCTGGTCCGCTGTCGGCCTGTCATTGGCTATCGCGTATGGACCTGATGCGTTTTCGCAAATGCTAGACGGGGCGGCGGCTATGGACCGCCATTTCCGTGATGCCCCGCTTAAACAGAATATCCCCGTTCTTATGGCCTTGATCGGCGTCTGGAACAGGAACGCGCTCGGGTATGACAGTTTGGCTGTCATTCCTTATAGTCGGCGTTTGCGTAAGTTTTCGGCCTTCCTCCAGCAGCTCGAAATGGAAAGCAACGGCAAGTCCTTTGGGCGTGATGGCAAACCCGCAGGTCTAACCTGTCCGGTCATTTGGGGTGATGAGGGTACGAATGGGCAGCACGCATTCTTTCAGTGGTTACACCAAGGGACTGGCCCGAACGGACGGGGTGGCGCACCCGTTGATTTTGTCGCTGTTCTGGCCGATCACGAAGGTCGCCCAGAACATCACCGCGCGCTGCTGGCCAATTGTTTTGCCCAAAGTAAAGCGCTGATGATGGGCAAATCAGAAGCGGTCGTTCGCAAGGAAAATTCAGACCGCGCCGATATTGACAGTCTTGCACCACAAAAAATGTTTCCGGGCAATCGTCCGTCAACAACATTGACGCTGGATGAACTGACGCCGTCGGCCATTGGCTACCTTATCGCGCTATACGAACATAAAGCCTTTGTTCAGGGCGTATTATGGGGCGTTAATAGTTTTGACCAATGGGGTGTCGAGCTTGGTAAAGTGCTGGCGGACACCATCCTGACAGAATTAGAGCGCCGTGAAATTGGCGATCATGACCCCTCGACGAAGGCTCTCATTCGTCTAGCCTGTTAACCTATGTTATTGAGTTCTTCGTGAAATCGGTTAAGATTTCTTATGACAAACAACATAACGGTGGCGCGAAATGCGCCATCAACGCTGCCTCCAGCTTTGCGCAGCTCCTCTTCATTCGGCCCGATTTTTTCCGGTGATGTTTTAATTGTCGAAGATAATTTTATCATCGCGATGGATGTCGAGGAAGTCGTGACTGAGCTTGGCGCCTCCACAGTTCACATGGCGAAATGCTGTGATGAAGCATTGGACATCATCGATCAAGTAGCGCTGAGCGCTGCGATTCTTGATTTCACGCTTGAGGACGGAACGTCTGAGCGTGTTGCGGATGCGTTGGTCGCACGGGGCGTGCCCTTTATCTTCGCCACAGGCTATAGCGATGCGAGCCTCTTTCCCGTGCGCTATCAGGCCTACCCTATTTTGACAAAACCCTATTCACGCCACGACATTGTCGCGATGTTCCAAACCAACAGTCCTGCAGTGAGTCCTCTGTAACGCGTTTTAACGGCGAGGCCGCGAATTCGGGGCATAGAGTTTCGTCTCTCGGGACTTCTAGTTCTTGTTACTCTCCTGTTTGTCTGATTAACGCGGGTCCAGAACATTCGACAGGAGACACCTTCATGCGCCAATCCCTTAAAGCGACACATTTGCTGGCCAGCTCACTGCTGGCCTTGGGTCTTGCCTACAGCCTTCCGGCGACCGCCGTGGAAGGCATGTTTACCCCCGACCAACTGCCAGAAATTGCAAAAGATCTGCGTAAAAAAGGTCTGAAGATGAAACCCGAACAAATCTCGGATTTGACGGGCTTTCCAATGGGCGCAGTCGTGTCACTGGGAGGATGCAGCGCGTCTTTCGTCTCGCCACAAGGTCTTGTCGTGACAAACCATCACTGCGCCTATGGCTCGATCCAATATAATTCGACGGAAGAGAATAATTATCTCGAAGAGGGTTTCCTCGCCGCAAATTTTGAGGCTGAGCTGCCGGCCGCTCCGGGCTCGCGAGTCTATGTCACCGTTGATGTTGATGATGTGACGGCTGACATCACGGGCGGATTGTCTGATACGCTAGTGGGCGAATCCCGCTACGCTGCGATTGATAGCGCGCGTAAATCCATCGTCGCGGAGTGTGAAGAGGATGAAGGCCATCGTTGCAATGTCGCGTCCTTCTATGGCGGCTTGCAATATAAACTCATCAAAAGTCTGGAAATAAAAGACGTCCGTCTGGTCTATGCGCCTGCGGGCCCGATCGGCAAATTTGGTGGCGACATCGATAACTGGATGTGGCCCCGTCACACGGGAGATTTTTCCTTCTACCGGGCCTATGTTTCCCCGGATGGCGAGTCCGCCGATTATAGCGAAGACAATGTCCCGTTCACACCCGCCCACACGCTGAAAGTGTCTGCTGCGGGACTCGATGACGGCGATTTTGTCATGGTCGCGGGTTATCCGGGCCGCACGTCCCGCTACACGCGCTTAGCCGAGGTCGAGAACACCTTTAGCTGGCGCTATCCGACCGACGAGACACGGATGCGAAACTGGATTGCGGCAATCGAAGGCGCGTCAGAGCCGGGCAGCGATGCGCGGATCAAATATGAATCCCGTCTCGCCGGCATTAACAATTATATGAAAAACCTTGGCGGTCAGATGGAAGGCGCGCGCCGCGTCGGCCTTGTGGAGCGTCGGGCAGAGCGCGAGGCCGCGTTAAATGCGTGGATCGCGGCGGAAGCCCCGGACGCGGGTTACGCCGAAGCGCTCGTCGCTCTGGACGCGCTCAGTGCTGAGCGCGCACAGGAACAACGCTCGTCCTATTGGTATAATAACGCCACCCGTCCGCAGCTTTTAGGCGTTGCACAGCGCCTCTATCGCCTGTCGCATGAACAGCTGAAAGACAATGTAGATCGCGAAAGCGGTTATCAGGACCGTGACATGGGCCGTATGAAGCAATCCATGACGGCGATGGATCGCCGTTATGACGCGGCTGTCGACAAAGCCGAATGGATGATGTTCCTGCGCGGTTATCTGGCGCAGCCAAAATCTGGACGTGTGGCTGAGTTGGATATGGCTATGGGTCTGACAGACGATATGAGCGACGCCGCCCTGTCCGCCACCCTCGATCGTTACTATGCCTCGACAGTGCTGGGTAATCTCGACACGCGCCTGTCACTGATGGACGCAACGCCTGACGAACTGAAAGCGAGCGCAGATCCATTTATGCGTCTCGCCGTCGCGCTCTATGATTATGTGCGTCAGCAAGAAGCCGCGTCCAAGGACCGGGCGGGCCGTTTGGCTATGCTTCAGCCCAAATATATGGAAGCGATCATTGCGTGGCAAAAGGATCAGGGCTTCACCGCCTATCCGGACGCGAACTCCACGCTACGCGTGACCTATGGCAATGTCATGGGCGGGTCGCCGAGGGACGGGATGCGTTATGATCCTTTCACGACGCTGGAAGGGATCACCGCAAAAGAGACGGGCGAAGATCCGTTCAACTCTCCACAATCGCAACTCGATCTGATCGCGACGCAGGATTATGGGCGGTATGCGCTTGATTCCATTGGGTCCGTGCCGGTCAACTTTTTGACGGACCTTGACTCAACAGGCGGCAACTCCGGCTCGGCGACGCTGAATGCGCGCGGTGAGCTGGTTGGGCTCTTGTTTGACGGCACGATTGAAAGCGTGAATTCGGATTGGGATTTTGATCCGCGTACGGTGCGTTCGATCCATGTCGATAGCCGCTACATGCTCTGGGTTATGGAGAAGGTCGACAATGCCGATCGCCTGCTCGAAGAAATGGACATAGTCAACGCGCGTGGCCGGTAAGACCGGTCAACAGACTTAAATGAAAAAGCCGCCCGGCATGACCCGGGCGGCTTTTTCTTTATCGGAAGAGCGGCTCGTCAAAGCTACGCAGTTTACGCGAATGGAGAGTTCCAGCATCTGACTCTTCGCGCAAAATATCGATCGCGCGCAGGCCGATCTGTAGATGTTGCCCGACGCGTTCCTGATAAAAGGCATCGGCCATGCCCGGCAATTTGATCTCGCCGTGCAATGGACGATCCGACGCGCAGAGCAAGGTCCCGTAAGGGACACGGTAGCGGTAGCCATTGGCGGCAATTGTGGCGGATTCCATGTCGATCGCAATCGCGCGCGACTTGTTCAAATCAACGGCATAGTCTTCAAATGCCAGCTCCCAGTTGCGATCATCGGTGGTCACAACTGTGCCCGTGCGAAGCAAATCTTTAAGGTCTGCCGCGGTTGCGCCCGTTTCAAGGCGAACTGCTTTGCTCAACGACAATTGGACTTCAGCAAGTGTCGGCAAAGGAATATGCGGCGGGAGCACGTGATCCAAAACCTTGTCCTTGCGTAAATAAGCATGGGCCAGAACATAGTCCCCCAACCGTTGTGTGCGCCGTAGGGCGCCGCAGTGACCGATCATCAACCAAACATGGGGGCGAAGCACAGCGACATGGTCGGTGATGGTTTTCGCGTTAGAGGGTCCGACGCCAATGTTGATTAATGTGACGCCTCGGTGCTTTTCCCGAACAAGGTGATAGGCGGGCATTTGCGGCACTTTGGCGATAGGATCGCAGGACGGAATGCCATCAGCGCCGGTTATGCGGCCACCCGGCTCAACCAGATGGGTGGCGCGTCCGGCTTTTACTTCCTCGAGCGCCCATACGATGAACTCATCGACATAGCGCTGATAATTCGTGAACAGGATGAAATCCTGAAAGTTCTCGGGTTTGGTCGCGGTATAATGGCGAATGCGATGCAGAGAGTAATCGACCCGCTCGGCTGTAAACAGCGCTAGTGGCATATCTGTATTGCGGTCCAAAATTTGGCGGCCATCCACAATATGGTCGTTCGTCGCAACAAGGTTCGGTGTATAAAAATAAGTCGGAAGCGCTTGCCGCGTTTCGAGGTCAAGACCCGCTGTCGCCGCTTCAAGGGCAAAATTAAGCGGGATTGGGCTGTCGGACAAACCGACATGCACTTTGGCCGAAAATTGTTTCAGCACTTTTGCAATCTGTTTTTCCAAATAGGGACGGAACAGTTGAGGCTGCGTAATGGTGGTGCTGAATTCATGGCGGGTAGCGACACGCCCCAACGCCAAATTACTGGTCATTACCGCTTCTTCGGCGGGAATAGAGACGTTGAGTTGGGGGTAGACGGCGTGGACGGAATCTAAATTCTCGACATGACCCGCCGCATAAGCATCAAACCGTGTCCGCAGCAGCCCAACCTGCTGGTCGTACAGGTCGACTAATTGGTCGACGATATCACTCGGGTGAATTTGCTGAATATCGGTCATGATCTATTTCTCGGAATCGAATAAAATTCGCCGCCCATAACGATGTATGAGGCGCTTGCCAAGTTTTTGTGACGATGGGCTTATAGTTTGGCGACATCCTCTGAGGCAAAATGCGGCATAGAGACCGGCTTTGCGCCTGCGTCTCGGATCGCGCCTTTACCCCGATCGGTCAGGTCACTGACGAATTTGAATTGGTCGCGCAGATCAAACGGATAGGCTTTGAGACTATAGCGCGTCGCAAATTCTGTTTCTTTTAAGACGACGAGTACAGGCTTTCGGAAATCAAGATAGGCACTGGTCAGCGCGACATCGACGAGTTCTCGGCGCACTTTTGCCGCATCATGATGGGGGTCCAGATAGAAATCTGCCACGCAC
Source organism: Algimonas arctica (assembly GCF_014652695.1). GTDB lineage: Bacteria > Pseudomonadota > Alphaproteobacteria > Caulobacterales > Maricaulaceae > Litorimonas > Litorimonas arctica. Next base: position 267,371 of record NZ_BMZH01000003.1, on the reverse strand, counting down.
ATGAGCGTTTGTGACCCGGTATTCGAGTTGGAAATATTGTTCGACCAGATCGCATCATGCGGAACGGTGATTATATCATCAGTCGCGGTTCGTATCCGGATAGCACGCATGCCAAGGTTGATGACTTCGCCATAGTCGCCTTCAATTTCGACCCAATCACCGGGACCGTAAGGCCGTTCAAAAATTGCGACAATGCCCGCAATCAAACTACTGACATAATCCTTAAAGGCGAAGCCGATGGCGACACTCGCTGCGCCCGCAATGACGAGGAAGTTTTGCACCGTGATGTTAAAGATAATCGGAATTATCCAGAGCAGCGCAGAAATAATAATGATCATGCGCAAGATCGGTACCGCGCGAAGCAAATATAGCCGTAAACGGCTGGGTACGCGCTCGGCAAGAAACGGAATGGTCTTTCGAAGAAGCCAAATTGTACCGAAACACAGTAACAGGATAGTGGCGATCTGAATAAAGCTGATATCCTGCCAGTCATTGAGCAGGTTAGCGGCTTTTTCGCTTGTGGTTTTAGGCCCAGATTGCATCACAGAACGTCCACCGGATAACCACTATTGTTCAACCCGTCCCGTATGACCGGGTAGGCGGCCGGGCGGCAGCGGTATAGTCCATCAACCTTATCAATCAATCCAGACCGCACAAGCGAAGCCAGAACATGCGTGTATGTCACGAGCGGAACGGTCTGGACAATTTGGTCCCCGGTCAGGCCCCCGTGGATCAACAGGGCATGTAGCACGAGTAAGGCATTTTGATCACTGCGGCTTGGGACAGACGGCGGGCGAATATCTGTGACCCAGATTGTCTCGCGCGGATCCGCCTCTGATATGATAGGCTCCACGGACATCTCATCGGCCTCGATGGCATTCGCAACGTGTAAGCTGTCTTTCCATAAGTGCCAAGCGACCCAAGGAACGCCGATACTGGCTTTGGCGAGATCACTGATAAACTCGGACACGTCGGCTTCGCCTTCACCATTGCTAAACACATCTTGGCCGGAACTGGCGGACCGGAAACAGAGGTTGGCCCCATCCGCCGGGTCTAGCGCCAGCGTCCCGAGCCAGACTCTGAGCCTGTTTTTGTCAAAGGCTTGAAAGGTCATGGGCGCGTCAAAGATCAAGTCGATCTCGCAACTCTTGCGCAAAAATTGCCAAGCCCAGCTGTTACAACCGATAATAATCCGGCGTTCCATAACCGAAAGGCGGTCAAGCAATTGGCGAATATCGTGCAAGCCGCTGCGCGTGCGTAGAAAGCGGCGCTCTAGTTTAGGGATGACAAGCGGCGTGGCGTGCGGATCATCCAGCGCATCAAGTTCGGCCATCTTTCGATCTGTGCCAAACGTCTGTAGGGTATGGGTCTTCGCCCATTGCCCGAGCAGGTCTTCTCGGTCGCACGGCGGTAAAATGATCGTTTGAACTCTGTCAGAGGCGCTCTCATCCGCCGTCCATGCCGACAGCGTCGCGTCCATCTCGGCCAACAAAGGAAAATGGGCGGGCGGTTCGCAGATCCTGTCGAGCAGGTCCCTCGGTGCGGGCGAGAGTAAATTAGGGTCAATACCCGCATCTTTATTGGATCGTCGGAGTGATTTTAGAAGCTGGCTCAGAGCCAGATCAACGCCGCGGTTGACTGTGGTGCTGGGCCACTCAAATTTTCCGAGCGGTTGAAAGGGGGCTGGCTTACTCATACGGGAAGATCCAGACGGTTTATCTTATCCAGACTCACTCGCTTATCGGGGGAGGATATAATGCAGGGCGTCATTATAATGACATTAAGCTGCGATGTTCGCCTTGTCGTCCGAAATATTGAACCGACGCGAGGAACACATCATCCAGTGGAATTTCAACTGTAAATGTAGAGCCAAGGCCCACTTCGCTCGTCACGTAAATGCGGCCTGACTAAATTTTTCGAACATCCTGTCAATTTTTCTTAGGTTGATGCCTATGCCTATGCCTATGCCTATGCCTATGCCTATGCCTATGCCTATGCCTATGCCTATGCCTGTGCCTGTGCCTGTGCCTTCGACAGTGAATCGCAGGCTATGCTGCGTGGTATTAGACGCATCAGGGTTCGGTCTAGCGACCAATCGGACGTAGCCTTGGTCTGTGAATTTAACAGAATTTCCGGCTGGGTTGGTTAGAACTTGGTGCAAGCACACGGCATCCGCGAACAGCCAATCTGGTATAGCCGGGTCGACCCAATATTCAATTCGGACTTTGTTCGGGTCGGTTTTCGCGCTGACAAGTGTCGCCACGGTTTGAACGAGTTCACTGACGCTAAACCATTCAGGATGGGGCGTGAATTCTCGAGCCTCCAATTTTGCGAAATCAAGGATGTCATTGATGATGATGATGAGGTTTTCACCAGACATTTTGATAATGCGACTGAACTGTTTTTGCGCGTCCGTCAGATCGGATTGCATCATCAATTCATTCATGCCGAGAATACCATTCACCGGGGTTCGAATTTCATGACTCATACTGGCTAAGAAATCTGATTTTGCGGCATTCGCATCGTCAGGTGAAGTAAAAGGACCATTCCTCCATAACAAAGCGGACGTAAAAACATGGAACATGCGAGAAATAGATCGCCGCGTTGAAAATAATAGGAGGCGAGTGTCCCTGTCGTGATCAAGATTGCGATAGCACAAGGCGTGACCGAGGCGATGAGAAGCGACCGATAGCGAACCCCAGTTCTCTTTCAACAATACACACGACAATCGGGGCCGACGTGACGGACATATTTGCGAAAACTGCAATCAGCATGTGCGCTTCTGCGCTTCGGCTATCCTGGCAAGTCGCAAATCGACGAAAGGCAATCACTTCCCAGACGGAACACAGACACCAAAGCGCAAAAATGACGGCTTCGATTCTCCAAGATGAGAAGGCACTGATCACGGTGCAAGTTGCGGCTCCTGTAGCAATCCGTTCTAGAGCCCATTTTTTACGGAAGCGCAAACATCCACGAAATCTTCTGTATAGGATAGAGACGTCACAGCCGATATTTGGGAGAAGTGTCTGATAAACGCATTAAGGGCAAGGCGCTACGCCGGGAAACAAGGTCGGTTTTGGTCCAGACCACGCTCATTTTTTGCTAACGCGCGGGTCCCGCGGCAAGATAGGCATCGATTAAGGCTGTCCGAATGGCGCTTTCCTCGCGAATGCGCGACGATTGGATCGTGTTCACACGACGTTGGACGGTCAGAACATCCAGCAGGATCGCCTCGCCTAAATCGAACCGGACTTGTTCCAGCTCTAACGCTTGTCCTGCCGCGCGACTGGCAGCGTCGAGGGCAATCAGCCGTGTTTGAAAGACCTCTAGGCGGTCCAGAGACGATATCACATCGCGGTAAGCATCGCGCAACGCTTCGCTATAAGTGGCCAGTGCCGCATCAAGACGGGTGCGGGATTCAGCGATACGCGCGGTATCAAGGCCATTATCAAACACCGTGTCGCTAATCGCTGCTGAGAGGCTCGTGACATAGGTGTCAATGTCGAACAGGTCCGATAGGCTCAGCCCTCCACCAGCGGAACCGCTGAGGCTAATGCCGGGAAGTGTGCTGGCCTTTGTGGCATCAAGATTAGCGGCCGCAGAGACAACGGCGAGACGCTGTGCTTCGATATCATACCGGGCCAAGACCGCTCGGTCCGCCGTTGCGCGTATGGTTGCGTGCTGCGCGGCAATTGGGGGCAATGTCGTGGCGACCGGGAGCGTTTCAACATCGTAGCGTCCGACTAAATCCGCCAACGTCCGGCGGGATTCGCGCGCGCCCAATTGTTGCGCAAAGAGACTGGCGCGGGAGTTTTCATATTCGGCTTCGGAGAGGGCATAATCAGAGCGTGCAATGTCTCCCGCCTCGAACCGCGCCCGGGACACGCGAAGGGTTTCGCCAAGAAACTCAAAATTTTCTTGTGCTAAGGCCAACTGAAGGTCGGTTTCAATCGCCTGGACATAGGCTTGGGCTGTTCGCGCTAAAATCGCGCGTTGCAACCGCGCAAGTTCAGCCTGTCGGAGGAATAATTGCGCCTGGCTGCCGTGTACCGTGGCCCGAATCTCCCCAAATATATCTGGGTCAAAAGACAGGCTGGCCCCCAATCTTGCGCTATCATTCAAATCAAAATCATCGAGGCCAGTCGACGCGCCTGTGGAGCCGGACAGTCCAATAAATGGGCCTCTGCGTGCGCGGGATTGTGTCAGGCGCAGGTCCGCCGCCTCAACCGCGATGCGGGCTTGTTCAACGGAATTGTTCCCTGTGAGTGCCGTAGCGAGATAATCCGCGAGCAACGGGTCTGGTAGAAGGTCTGCGAAAGACTCGGCAGGGTGATCCGCGATCCTGCCAAGCGCGCTGACGGGGATTGTACCATTTAAGGCGTTAATCTCAGTTTCGGCTCCATTGGGTGATGTTGCGCAACCGATCAGAACGAATGCGGACATAGCAACCGCCCCACGCAAAAGCGCCTGTTTCATCGAGGGAATCATGAGGGGTAACGTCCTCAGAGCGGGCTTACTCATGGCGCAGAGCCTCCACAGGATTGAGACGGCTCGCGCGGCGGGCGGGCAGAAAACCAAAAACGATACCGGTAAATAGCGCGGACCCAAAAGCGAGCATTGCCGTTGGCAGGCTGTGACGAATTTTCAAGACCGACTCATTACCCACACTGCTGGACCGTTCGACGAATTCGCCTGCGCCATAACCAATCGCCAAACCGATGGCCCCACCAATCGCACAGAGCACCAGCGCTTCAACAAGAAACTGTAGCAGAATATCGGACCCGCGCGCGCCCACGCTCATGCGTAGACCAATCTCGCGGGTTCGCTCGGCGACGCTCACCAGCATAATATTCATCACACCGACTCCGCCCACAATCAGCGTGATGACTCCGATCGAGGCAAGTAAAATGGTGAACATTTGTTGACCCTGCGCTTGCTGTTGTCGATTGGCGCTAAAGTTGAAAATGCGAAAATCGGGCGCGTCTGCAGCGGAGAGGTTTCGGGATCGTCGCAAGATGGAATCGACTTCGGTTTCGATAAAGGTGAGCGATTCCGTAGTCTCTCCGACAACCTGAATATTGTCGACTTTGTTTTTGACCAACCAATCATCGCCACTAATGCGCGCCCGCATCGTCGAGCGGGGAATGATAATGAAATCATTCTCATCATTGCCGCGCGACCATTGCGCTTCATAGGTTTCCAAGACGCCGACCACTTCGAACGGGATACGTTTGATCACGACCGTTGCACCGATGGGGTAACTCTTGCCAAACAGCCGCTCAGACGCGCTGGATCCCAACAAGGCGACCGTGCGGGAGAACTCAAGGTCTTCAGGATTGAGATTGCGCCCGGCCGACAGTGTCATGTCGTTGGTTGCAAGGTAATCCTGATCCGTTCCGCGAATATCCGATTGCGAGTCTGTGCCGGGGACAACAACGGACTCACTACTATTAATCATGCCGGACACGGCTTCCGCGCCGCGAATACCCCGAATTTGTTCGACATCCGTTTCTGTAAAGCGGCGATAGGGTTTGCGGTTGGACGCCCGACCACGAGTCCAGTTGGGGCTCAAGGAAATAGAGCGTGAATTGATCCCGCCCAAACTATCCATGATTTGATCTTTGGCGCCGTTACCGATGACCAACATTGCATAGACTGCGGCGACGCCGATGATGATGCCGAGCATCGTCAGAAGGCTACGCATTTTGCGTTCGAGCAGGGAGCTAAAGGCGAGCTTGAGGAGTTTCATGCTGCCACCGCCTCATTCATTACATCTTCGACGATCCGTCCGTCCCGCATCGTCACAACACGGTCCGCATAGGTCGCAACCTCCGGGTCGTGAGTGATCAGCACGATAGTCAGCCCGTCTCGGGACAGTCGGCCTAACAGAGCCATAACATTCTCGGACGTTTTGCTATCGAGCGCGCCAGTGGGTTCATCGGCAAGCAAAAGCTTGGGTTGACCGACGAGAGCGCGGGCGATGGCGACGCGTTGTTGCTGTCCGCCCGAAAGCTGGGTCGGTTTATTGAGCATCCGGTCGGCAAGATCGACGGCCGTGAGGGCCGCTTGCGCGGCATCTTTGGCATTATCGGGAGCCGGACGACGATAGGTCAGCGGTAACATGACATTGCTGAGCGCCGATTGACGGGGCAAGAGTTGAAAGCTTTGGAAGACAAACCCCAATGTTTCATTGCGAAACCGGGCGAGCCCGCGAAGGCCGAGCTTAACGATATTCTGCCCGTCGATTTCAACGTCCCCCGTATCAGGTTTATCGAGCCCGCCCAGCATATTCATGAGGGTCGATTTGCCAGACCCTGATGCGCCGACAACGGCCAGAAATTGACCGGCGGGAACGGTTAAATCGACGCCGTCCAAGGCGTGAATCTCCTGTCCGCCCAAGATATAGGTTTTACGGAGGTTGCGTGTGACGATCATCGCCCTTGTCCTCCTGGGCGCCCTCCACCGGAACGTCCACCTTGATCGTTGCCAGCCACGCCAACGCCGATGACAACACTGTCTGTATCAGAAAGTCCGTCAACGACCTCGACAAAGGATCCATCCGATAGACCCAGTTTCACGGTCCGTTTACTCATCTTTCCGTCGGGCGTTGCCACCCAGAGTTCAACCGGTCGGATTGTACGCTCTAGACCGACTTGGGCCGTGTAGGCTTGGCGCTCCGATGCATTTAAATATGTCTTAAGTTGATTGTCGATCAGCTCGTTCATCGCAATCCGCATCGGCGTGTGCATGAAGGATTTTGTCGGGTCGTTGATCAAATCCCGCATGCGCTGCGTGGCGGGTTCGATTTGCTGACGATAGCTCTCGACGCGACTTTGCGGCAGTCCGATTGTCGTCAGTCGTGCAAATGTTGGCGAGAGGAGGCTTTCGTCTTCCGCGCTGTCTTCACTGCGTTTTTCAAATTGTTCTAGATCGCGTGGCGATGGACGGAACCGCTCGACACTGACGGGGAGGCGGCGCGACCGGCTCTTAATTTCTGTAATAATCTGCAAATTCGCTGTCATGCCGGGCATCAAGCGATTGGACGGATTTTCCGCGCCAATAACGGCAATATAAGAGATGATATTGTTGGTTTCTTGGCTCTTGAACCGCAACTGCTCGACAATACCCTCAATCGGATCATCCGGATAGGCATCAACGGTGAACCGCGCCGTGTCGCCGGCTTCTAGTCCCGCGACATCAGATTCGATGATCACGGCTTCAACTTGAATTTGCGACAGATCAGCGGCGATCGTGAATAGCTCAGGTGCGGAAAAACTCGCCTGCACGGTCTGGCCGGGATCAATTTTTCGGTCGATCACGACCCCATCAATGGGCGATAAAATTGTTGTCCGTTCCAAATCGGCGCGGGCCTCTTCGAGTTGCGCGACGAGTTGGCGCAGACTGGCCTCGGAAGACACGACGCGCGCTTTTGACAGTTTTAGGTTGGCGGTGGAAACCCCCACATCCCGCTGTGCGCTTTCGAGTTGTGCTTGGCTAATGGCTTGTTGTTCAAACAGACCTTCACGGCGCGTGAGCTGAAGCACCGCATTATCGAGATTAACTTGTGCGCTCTCGACCGATGCTTTCTGCACATTAATGTCGGCGCGAGCGGAATCGATCCGGCTTACAATTTGTTGAACGCGGCTATCAAAGGATGTCGGATCAATCCGCGCTAAGACCTGTCCCGTTTTGACGGTGGAATTGAAATCAACGAGCACGTCAATTACGCGACCAGACACTTCGGACCCGACCATAACCTCTTGGCGAGGAACAATTTTTCCGGTGGCGCCGACGACTCGGGTAATGTCGCCCGTCGACGGAGACACGGTTTGCAGGGACCTGACTGACTGGGCGGGTTCACCGCCATTACCACAGGCCACCAAGACGAGCGCGCCGAACAAAACTATCGGATTGAGCGGTGTCTGAATCCAGCGTGATTGTTTGTCGGAAAAGATCATCCGCTTGCAAGCCCCCTAAAGCCAATTTATCGATATTCAATGTTGCCATCGCGGCCAACATTCTGTTCGTCAAGTTAATAGGCGGAAGGTTTTGCACCTTTTATGAGGCGTATGAATGCGGTGATGACGATCAGTTCTTAAAGCGATGGTTTAATGGATATAGAACACATCTAATACGGACCGATTGAGGGTTGGATGGGGTTTTAAGACAAAGGCCTAGCCGACCAAAGGGTAGAGGATCATCGTGCAGATTAATCCTGTCGCGGCGATGAGGGTCGTTGATACAGTCCACGTCGCTAAGGTCTCTTTTTCTGTGAGACCAAAGAGGCGGCTGACCAGCCAAAAACCTGAATCATTGACGTAAGACAGACCGCTCGCCCCCGCAGCAATCGCGATGGTGATCAAGGCCAGTTGGGGGTCAGAGAGAGCCAGCGTGGCTAGGATTGGCGCGATAAGCCCCGCTGCCGTAATCATGGCGACCGTTGCGCTACCTTGTGCCGCCCGAATAATCAGCGCGAGAACAAAAGCCATCACCAGCGGCGTGAGGCCGATTGACAGAACGCCATTGGCGATTTGCTCGCCTGCACCCGTATCGACGAGCACTTGTTTGAACGCGCCGCCGGCGCCAGTGACGAGGATGACCACGCCTACAGGTTCAAAGGCGCGCGACATGGCGGATTGGATTGTGGCGCTCTTGACACCTGCGTGTCGCGCACAGGCCCAACAGGTACCGCTCGCAATGAGTAGGGCAGAAAATGGATGGCCGATCAGGGTGAAAATGTCTTGGATCAGTCCTTGCGGCAGAACCAGCTTTGAGAGCGTGCCGGCGACAATCAAAACCAGCGGCAAGAGGATGAGGCCGATTGCCTTTTGAAGGCGCATGGGGTTTTTAACGGCGACGGCGCTTTCGTCCTTGAAAAAATCTGACAGTTTGAGGTCGCCATGGGGCAGGGCGTTTCGTTTTTGGAGTAACCCCGTCAGGATCGGCCCTGCCACAGCCATTGAAATCAGTCCCGTGAAGCTCCCGAACAGCAAAACCCAGCCTAAATTGGCGCCGATCAACTCAGCGATCGCAATCGGACCGGGAGTTGGCGGAATGAACGCATGACCGACGGCCAAACCCGCACAGAGCGGAAGACCAAAATAAAGGGCAACTTTACCGCTTCTTTTGGCCAATCCGGCGATAAACGGCATGAGAATGATGAGCGCCACATCAAAGAAAACAGGCGTCGCTGCGGCCAGCCCTAACGCCCCCATCGCCCATTTTTGACGTTTGGGACTTCCCAACCGGGCAGCCCCATTGGCCAGCGTTTGAATGCCGCCGGAGGCTTCCAAAATAATTCCGAATAGGGCCCCTAAGCCAATCACGGGCGCAATAAAGCCTAACACGCCGCCCATGCCCGTGCTGACCGTTGCCAACGCGCGGTCAGGCGACATTCCGGCGGCAACAGCTGAGAGGATCGCAACCAATAAGAGGGCCGCAAATGCGTTCATCCTGGCGCGTAAAATGAGGATCAAGAGCGCCGTAATACCGGCCAGGGTGGCCAAGACGGGCTGGTAGGTGGTTACGAATTCCATCGAGGGGGCCTCATGTCAGTCGGGCCGCCGATGAAGCGATCCATCATCTGCACCACGATTCTGTCAGCGGGTTTGCTGGCATCGAATTCATACGCCCCGTCAGGCACAGACAGGGCGGCATATTGGCTGGATAGAAGCTGCGCCGGCATGAAATGATCGCGAAAACCGAGGCGCTCGACCATATCGACACTATCGGTTTTCAGGTGGGCATAAATAAGATTGCGCCCGATTTGACCCAATCGGTTGCGGACAAAAGGCGTTAAGGCAGAACAGGCCAACACAAGGACCGGAGCCGCATGCGCATCCACGGCGCAGCAAATCCCGTCCATCCAAGCCACGCGATCTTGATCCGTGAGCGGTGTTCCTGACGCCATTTTCTCAATATTTTCGGCGGGATGAAACCTATCGCCTTCAAGAAATGGCCACGCGTTTTTTGCCGCTAAGGCCCGTCCAATTGTTGACTTACCGCATCCTGATACGCCCATAATCACAATCAGGGATCGGAGTGAGGACGACATGACTAAAAGCGCATGGCCTTAATCGCATCATAGCTGGTTTGAATGGACTGTCGGAACGGTTGCGGAGGATTGTCATGTTCGGCGATGAAATACTCCATGCCGGAGACGGAATTCTGCGCGAAGTAGGTCTCGAACGGCAGGGTCCCTTCGCCGACATTGACCATCAAATCTTGAACAGTTGTCGCGAAGTCGAGGCTAGCCGCGTAAGGGGCCGGGTCGCCGGACATATCCTTAATATGACACAGCTTGAACCGTCCGGGATGGGCGGCGAGCAGTTTAGGAATATCGACACCCGCCAGCGCCGCCCAGAAAAAGTCGAGCTCAAACGAGACGAGGGACGGGTCCGTTTCCGATAGCAGGATATCCATGCCTGTGATGCCGCGTCCCAGATCGAAAAACTCGAAATGGTGGTTATGGTAAGCCAGCTTGATATTCGTCGCACGGAGAGTTTCCGCCGCAAGGTTGAGCATCTTTGCATGGCGTTTGTAATCCTCCATGCCGCGTTGATCGTCCGCTAACCACGGCAGGATGACATAGTCACAGCCGAGCGTCGCGGCAATATCGCCGAGCCGCGCCGGAGTTTCCGAGAGGCTCTTATAATCGACATGGGTCGCGGGCGCAGGGAGGCCCACATCATCAAGAATTTTGCGTAGCTCAGTCGGCGCGCGGTCCGCAAAGTTACGACCGTTCAGCTCAACGAAGTCATAGCCAACATCTTTGATCATTTGGAACGTACCAACGAAATCAAGGCCTAAGGCTTCGCGCAAGCTGTAGGTTTGCAAGCCGATCTTGGTGATGTGCTGGCGACCGGCCGGGGCGATGGCGGCGGGCTGACAGGCGGCTGCGAGCATAAGCGCCCCGCTGGCGCTCAGGAAGTGTCTACGGTCTAGACTCAGCTTATGGGTCATTGCGGCTCGACCTTCCTTGATCGTACGGTGTTCATCGTGGGGACGAAAAAGGGCACTCAAGCCTGTCGGCTAAAGAACGCCCTCTTTCATTAATTCTGCCGCATGGTTCGCGGCACGGGCGGAAAAGGCCATATAGGTCAGTGACGGGTTCTGGCAGCCACCAGACGCCATGAAGGACCCGTCGGTGATGAACAGGTTCGGCACGTCCCAGCTTTGGTTAAACCCGTTAAGGACCGATGTTTTCGCATCCCGTCCCATCCGAGCTGTCCCCATTTCGTGAATGCCGTTACCGGGCGAATTCGGCTCGGCTGTCTCCGGATCATCGGTCCAGATATTGATCGCGCCAGCGACTTCCAGCATGGCCCGCGTATCACGGGTGGCCTGCCGGACCATGTTGCGTTCGTTCTCGCCCCATTTGGCGTCGAGAATAGGAATTGGAAAACCCCATTTATCTGTTTTTGTCGGGTGAAGGCGAACATGATTATCAAAGTTTGGCAGGACTTCCCCAAACGCGACCATCCCGATACTCCACGCGCCCGGGCTACGCAGTTGATCTTTTAGGTCTGTGCCAACCCCTTTATTGCCAACGCCGCTGCCCCAGCTCGACCGCATGCCCCAGCCTTGATAACCAAAGCCGCGAATAAACCCTTCGGCTTCTTCGGTATGGTTCCGAAAGCGCGGAATGTAGAACCCGTTCGGGCGGCGTCCAAAATGGTATTTGTCGAGGTTGCCGGGCATTGTTGCCTGCCCACGCGCGCCAGAATGATGGTCCATCAGATTATGACCGAGTTGGCCCGAGCTATTGGCCAGCCCGTTCGGATGATCCGCATTGGCGGAATTCAGCAGGATCATGCTGGTCGGGATTGTGCCGGCATTAAGGAAGATAACGCGGGCCGTGATGGTTTTGGTTTCGCCCGTTTTAATGTTGACGGTTTCAACACCTGTCGCGCGGTCCAGCGTCTTGTCATGCACGACTTTATGCACGGCGGTATCAGGGATGAATGTCATATTTCCGGTGCGCCGCGCCGCAGGAAGTGTCGCGGAATTCGAGCTGAAATAAGCGCCGTAGCTACAGCCGTTAAAACAATGATTGCGCGCTTGGCAGCGGCCCCGTCCCAAGGCGGTTTGCTCAGGTGTCGGCGCGGTAAGATTCGCAACGCGGCCCGGTATAACGCGACGACCGGGAAATGTGTCTTCGACTTTGTCTTTGAAATCCAACTCGGCACAGGTCAGGTCATGCGGTGGCTGAAACACGCTATCGGGTAGAATTTCTAGATTTTCTGTCGAGCCGGAGATGCCTGCGAAGGTCTCGACATAGTCGTACCACGGTTTCATATCTGCCGTGCGAACCGGCCAATCAACACCGTGCCCATCTGTTTTATTGGCTTCGAAATCGATCTCGGACATGCGGTAACTTTGCCGTCCCCACATGATCGAACGGCCGCCTTCGTGATAGCCCCGCCGCCATGTGAAGGATTGACCTTCCGGCACCTCATAAGGATGCTCTTTATCCTTCACCCAAAACTGTTTTGTGTCGGGATGAAAGGCATAAGAGGTGTGCTGGATTGGATAGTCTTCCTTATCCTGCTCGGTCAGACGATTAAGGTCAGGCTTGTCCCACGGATTGAGGTGATCCGTATAATCCTTTTCCGGCTCAACTTTCCGTCCGCGTTCGATCACGGCGACTTTGAAGCCCTTTTCAGACATTTCTTTTGCGATCCAGCCGCCGGACATGCCGGAGCCAACGACGATGACATCAAAATCAGCCATAATTATGTTGCCCATGCTTTAGGAAATTCAGAGAGCGGCACGCAACCGATCCATTCTCCGGGCACGGGCTCGTAAGCGAGCTCTTCGGACGCACCGGGTTCAGACATGTAAAAGGCCTGAATAATCGTGACCTTGGCGTCACGGTAAAACGGATGAGTGATCTTGCCGTCAAAAACGTCGGTATCGAATTGACGAAGGATAGTCAGCCGCTGCTGCGGCGTCAGTTCGGCGAAGTCTTGGTCGCTCGATCGCTTGAAGGTTTCGACAAGAGACGCAACGCCTTCGCGCCAATATTGACGGTAGCCACTGTCACCCCAGACAGACGCTAAATCCTGCAGGACGTCCGGAACGCCGGCTTCGACGGCGCCCGCTGTTTCAGTCTTGGGCATGATTGTCTGTGCGAAGGCTGATAAAAACGCCATTTCGGAGACGCTGAAGAACTGCGTTGGGGTCGCATAGTCCATATCCATTCCGGCCTCGGATGAGGACGTGATGTTTTCGGACGGGCCACACGCGGCCAGCGCGCCAGCCGCTGAAATCGCGAGCAGCGACGTGATCGCTGTGCGCCGGTTCATGATAAGATCGGACATGGGTTAGCCCTCCTCGGCAATGGGGTCTGCGCTCGCAGCCAAGCGGCCTCGCAAAAGATAAAGAATCAAGAAGCAGACGATCAGGATGATCGGGAACAGTACCAGTTTGGATAATGCGCCTTGACCGGCCGCGACTTCAATCGCGTCGCCCGTCAAACCTGTTTCCTCTGCCGTCATACGCGCCGCATCAATCCAGCCACCAATGACGGGGTTCCAGATCGTTAATGCGAACATGCCCGCCGCGCCAACAAGGCTCATTCCCAGTGCGCCACTGCGCGGGACATATTGTGCTGTCACGCCAATCATCGTCGGCCAGAAATAACAGACGCCGACCGCGAACACGATCGCCGCCAAATAGACCATCCCGCCGGACACAATCGTCATCAGGAATAAGCCCAATGTTGTCATGACTGCGCTAAGAAGAAGCACGCCCAATGGATTCAGCGCATGGATGAGGGGTCCGGCAAAGAAGCGACCGACCGCCATAATGCCCGTGACCATGGCGAGGATCAGCATAGGTTGTGCGCCAGAACTGCCGAGAATACGCTCAACCCATTGCTGCGTGCCCAGCTCTGACGTCGATGTCATTGACATGATCCCCATCAGGGCCACCAGCAAGATTGCGTCGCGGTGTCGCCCGGTCAGAACGAATGTTAGTAAATAGACCAGTCCAAGTACGAGGATCAGCGGTAGCAAGATCCCGCCGGGCACAGCCGCCAAGAGTGTGTTGGGCGTGCCGATCAGGACCAGCAGGCCGAACACGGCACTGATCAACAGGATCGATTTGGCGTCCAGACGCATCGATTTGCTGTCCGGATCAATATCAGGGAACACGGTGGTAAAGATCATGAAACCGTAGATCGTCGTTGGCACCAGCATAATCGCGATTTGTGGCTGCCAACCAATGCCCATATTGGTCATAATATAAGAAATCACCGCGCCGATCACGATGCCGCCGGGGAACCAGACATGGAAACGGTTGAGCCACTTGGTTTTGTCGTCCTTGTAAAGATCCGCCACCATCGGGTTGCAGGCCGCTTCGACCGAGCCATTGGCAAAGCCGATAAAGAAGGTCGAAATTAAGAGGCTGAGAAACCCGCCCGCATAGATCGTCAACACCAACCCGAGCACATGGCCAAGAAAGGCGAGGATCATGATGAGGCGCGGCCCCAACACATTATACAGGAAGCCGAACACAACCATCGCCAGCGGAAAGCCGAGAAAGGCCATGCCGTTGACCCAGCCAAGCTGCGTATCTGTCAGCGCGAACTCATCGGAGAGTTGTGTGAGGATGCCCGCGCGAATAGCAAACGTCATCGCGGTGACGATCAACGACAGGCAACTTAGCCAGAACAGGCGGTTGCGGTTGATACCGACGGGCTGACCCGCCGCGGCCACTATTGTCATTCTCATTCTCCCCTGTCGGTCCGCATTCTTATGCTGAACCGGTCATGTTATATTTTAAGTCAAGCCCAGCATTTTGCGATTGGCCTCAACGCTGAGGTCACCGCCGGCGAAATCATCAAAGGCTTTGTCCGTCACGCGGATCATATGGTCTTTCACAAATTGTGCGCCTTCGCGCGCGCCGTCTTCTGGGTGCTTTAGCGCGCATTCCCATTCAACAACGGCCCAGCCATCGAAATCATAGCCCGAGAGTTTTGAGAAAATCGCTTTAAAGTCGATCTGACCGTCGCCCAGCGAGCGGAACCGTCCTGGACGATCAACCCAGTCCTGATAGCCGCCATAAATGCCGCTTTTGCCATTGGGTCGGAACTCAGCATCCTTGACGTGGAACATGCGGATACGGTCGTGATAATGGTCGATGAAGGAGAGGTAGTCGAGTTGCTGCAAGATAAAGTGGCTTGGATCATAAAGGATGTTGCAACGCGGGTGGTTGTCGACTTCCTTGAGGAACCGCTCAAATGTCACGCCGTCATGGAGGTCTTCACCGGGGTGAATTTCGTAGCAAACGTCGACGCCGCATTCATCATAATAGTCGAGGATCGGACGCCAGCGCTTGGCCAATTCCTTGAAGCCCTCTTCGACGAGACCCGCAGGCCGTTGTGGCCACGGATACATATAGGGCCAGACAAGCGCACCGGGGAAGGACACGGACCGGTCCAAACCTAAGTTCTGTGAGGCTTTGGCGGCGAACATGACTTGCTCAACCGCCCACGCTTGGCGCGCGTCAGGTTTGCCGTGCAGATGCTTGGGCGCGAAGGCATCGAACGCGGTGTCATAAGCCGGATGGACAGCGACAAGCTGCCCTTGAATATGGGTTGAGAGCTCTGTGATCTCCACGCCCCATTCGGCGCATTGGCCTTTAAATTCGTCGCAATAGGTTTTGCTTTCGGCCGCCAGTTTCAGGTCGATACAGACCGGATTATCGGACGGAATTTGCACACCTTGATAGCCGGCTTCGGCCATCCAGCGGCACGCGTTCTCCATCGTATCAAACGGTTTGTCGCCCATGAACTGGGCCAGGAAGATCGCGGGGCCCTTCATCGTTTTCATGGTTTGATCTCCGTCCAGGCTGAATCGTTGTTGCTGCTTTCGACCAAGGCTTCCACGAACGCCATGCCGCGCAGGGCTGCGTCCATGCCCGATTTGACGCCGCCGTCAGTGCGTAAGGCTTCAGCAAATTCGAGATAAACATTCGCGAAGGCTTCGATATAGCCTTCCGGATGTCCAGCGGGCGCGCGGTACTGTGCCTGAATATGTTCGGGCAAATAGCCTTGCGCCGACCGAATGATTTCTGTGGGGCGGTCCACATAAGTGCGGATCAGCGTGTTGGGCTCTTCTTGATACCATTCAAGCCCTCCCGTTTCGCCGTAAATGCGAAACGACAGGCTATTTTCACGCCCAACGCAGACTTGGGAGGCCGACAGCGTACCTTTGATGCCATCTTCCATGCGGAATAGCGCGGAGCCATCATCATCAAGCCGTCGACCCTCGACAAAAATCGTGAGGTCAGCCGCGACATGGGTCATCTTTTTATCGGTCACATATTCAACCAAATTATGGGCATGTGTGCCGATGTCGCCCATGCAGCCAGACGCGCCGGACCGCGCCGGATCGGTGCGCCAATCGGCCTGTTTATTATCGACGTTCACGGCCAGCCAGCCTTGGATATATTCCGCAAACACTTTGCGAACCTTGCCAATGCCACCGTCGGCGATGATTGCGCGCGCCGCAGAGACGAGCGGATAGCCCAGGTACGTGTGGGTCAGGCCATAGGAGAGACCGGATTTGTAAACGATGTCGGAAAGATCGCGCGCTTCTTGTAAATTGAGCGTCGCGGGCTTGTCCGACAGAACATGAAACCCCGCCTCAAGGGCCGCTTTGGCGACCGGAAAATGCACGTGGTTGGGGGTCACGATAACTATGAAGTCCATGCGTTGCGCGGGGGGCAGGGCGGCTTCGCCCGCCATCATCGCCTCATAGTCATCATAGCAACGTGCCGGATCAATCCCCAAGGACTGCCCGGTTTGACGACAATTTTTAGGGTCACGGGAAAACGCACCACATACCAGCTCGATTTGACCATCAAGCCGCGCCGCGAGGCGGTGGATATAGCCAATGAAAGCGCCTGAGCCCCCTCCGACCATACCCATTTTGAGTATGCTTTGATTCACGTCGAGCCTCCCCGCTCAAATTGATCATTTATGGTGTTAACGCTATCACTATCGTGACGGTGTGGGAGCCTGTCAAGCCATGACGGAAAATCCTTGGTTTGAAAATCACGGCTTCCCTTGCGCGCGGCGTTCGGCAACAAGCAATAAAAGGGTCTGACACAAGACCGAGGCGTGAGGCGGGGAATAGGCATGGCAAAGATTGAAACGAAAACACCACCGTCGGAGGCGGCTAAGCGCGCGTATTGGACGTCGACCAAGCGGCTCACGATAGGTTTGCTTATCGTCTGGTTTGCGGTGTCTTACGGGGCGGGCATTTTGTTCCGTGATGCTCTTGATGCGTTCTCTATCGGTGGCGCTCCGCTCGGTTTTTGGTTCGCGCAAAACGGGTCAATCTATGTGTTTTTGATCCTCATCGTCATTTACTGCGTGCGCATGACCCAGCTCGAAACCAAACATGGAATTCGGGGCTAGGTCATGGATATTGTCTTTGGTGATCAGACGTTCTGGACCTATTTTTTCGTAATCCTGACTTTTAGTGTGTATATTGGCATTGCGATCTGGTCGCGCGCTGGGTCGACCGAAGAGTTCTATGTTGCCGGACATGACGTGCCGCCCGCCATTAACGGGATGGCGACAGCCGCGGATTGGATGAGCGCAGCCTCGTTTCTCTCGATGGCCGGGCTGATCGCGTTTATGGGCTATGGCGGCTCGGTCTATCTCATGGGGTGGACGGGCGGCTATGTTCTGCTGGCACTGTTACTCGCGCCGTTTCTGCGAGAGTTCGGGAAGTTCACAGTACCCGACTTTGTGGGAGATCGTTACTATTCGAAAGTCGCGCGCGTCATTGCGGTGATCTGCGCGCTGTTCGTGTCCTTCACCTATATCGCCGGACAGATGAAGGGCGTCGGCGTCGCCTTTTCGGGCTTTCTTGGCGTACCGTTTAATGTCGGTATCTTGATCGGGATGGGGATCGTCTTTGTCTATGCTGTGCTCGGCGGCATGAAGGGCATCACCTATACGCAAGTCGCTCAATATGTCGTGTTGATCTTTGCTTACACTGTCCCAGCGATTTTCATGAGCCTCGCCATCACAGGCAACATGGTGCCGCAACTGGGCTTCATCGGTAATGCAGTCGGCACAGACGTCTCCATGCTGGAAAAGCTTAACACGGTGGTGACTGACTTGGGTTTCCGCGAATATACCTCGACCGATAAATCGACGATAGACGTGTTCTGTATCACGGCGGCGTTGATGTTTGGTACGGCGGGATTGCCGCACGTCATCATTCGGTTCTTTACGGTCAAATCCGCTCGCGCGGCGCGGAAATCTGCGGGCTGGGCGCTCCTGTTTATTGCGGCGCTTTACACGGTTGCCCCTGCGGTTGGTGCGTTCGCCAGGTTTAACTTTATCGATACCGTCAATGAGGCCATCTACATCACAGATGCAGAAAACTATGACGTGCGGTCCGCTGAAATTCTGGCCGATGGCGGCAAACCTGTTCCGGTCTGGTATAAGGATTGGGAAGCGACGGGGTTGCTCAAATATGAGGACAAAAACGGCGATGGTGTCATGCAGTATCGCGGCCCTGATGCACCGGACGGTCTCGCGAACGAGGTTGAACCGAACCAGGATATTTTCGTGCTCGCCAATCCCCAAATCGCGCAATTGCCCAATTGGGTTATTGGTCTCGTTGTCGCGGGCGGATTGGCGGCTGCCCTGTCCACAGCGGCAGGATTGCTGATGGTGATCAGCTCGGCTGTGTCCCATGATCTGCTCAAACGAACCTTCACACCGGATATGACCGAGAAACAGGAAATGCGGGCCGCGCGATGGGCGGCGGCGGCGGCGGTGGTCTTGGCAGGGTTGCTCGGGATTTTCGCGACGTCGCTCCCTTTTGTGGCGCAAGTTGTCGCCTTCGCCTTCGGCCTCGCGGCGGCGTCCTTATTTCCTGTAATTTTCCTCGGGATTTTTTGGAAACGCATGAACAAAGAAGGCGCGATCAGCGCCATGCTCACCGGGCTCGTGACGACCTTCGCCTATATCTACTATTTCAAATTCGTGAATACCAACCCGGACCTTTGGTTGTTCGGTGTCTCGCCCGAAGGGATCGGCTTTGTCTTTATGTGGGTGGCGACGGTTGCTGGTGTGGTTGTGTCTCTACTGACCCCCGAACCACCCCAAGCCGTACAAGACCTCGTTGAAGACATCCGCATTCCCGGAACGCGCAGTGCGTCTCCAGCCGCCATAGATCTGTAATGCCAGATTTGATCCAAATATCTGACGATCTGACCTTTGCGCTGTCCAATGCGCATTTCGCCTATGTCTTCCGCGTCTCACAGGAAGGCGTTCTCGAACATTTGCATTATGGCGGGCCGCTATCGGACCCCCTTGGCGTCCCGCGCCATCCTCGCCGGATGAACCGACATGTTGTGCCGACGTTTCAGGGCACACCCTATTATTCCCTGTCCGATACGCCGCAAGAATATTCAAGCTTTGGCACGTCTGATTATCGTTTCCCCGCCTTTCACGGACAGAATGCAGACGGGAATACGGTCTTTTCCTTGCTCTATGAAACGCATGAAATTGTTGAGGTGAAACCGCCTCTCCACGGGCTACCGTCGTCGCGAGGGGACGGGTCACAGACGCTGATCGTGACACTCCATGATCGTTTGCACGGCTTGCGGGTCACGCTCTCCTACACGGTCTGGGCGGATTACGGTGTTCTTGCCCGGTCAGCGACCTTTGAGAATTTGAGCGATCACGACATTGATCTGCGGCACGTGTTTTCCAGCGCGCTCGACCTGCCTGCGGACGATTACGAAATCCAGCATTTCCACGGTACATGGTCACGCGAGTTTAACGAAGAGCGCATCGCGTTGCCGCAAGGGCGTTTCGTCGCCGATAGCGCGCGCGGCACATCCTCATCCGCCCATAACCCTTACGTCGCGATTTTACAGGCGGGCGCGACAGAGAGCTTTGGCCGCTGTTACGGCACGACGTTGGTCTATTCCGGTAACTTTGCCATCAGCGTCGAAAAAGGGGAATTTGACGATGTGCGCGTGTTGGCGGGCCTCAATCCATTCAATTTCAATTGGCGGTTAAAGCCGGGCAAGATATTCACGACGCCGGAAGCGTTGCATACTTTTTCCGGGCGCGGGCTTGGAGCGCTGTCCCACCATTGGCACGATTTTATCCGCGACCGCGTCTCGCCGGAACGGTTCCGTCATGTCCCGCGCCCAACCTATCTCAACACGTGGGAAGCGGCCTATTTCGATATCGATGAAGACAAAGTTCTGTCGCTGGCTGAGACGGCGAAACAGATCGGCGTCGACATGGTCGTGCTAGATGATGGGTGGTTTGACGGGCGACAGGACGATACGTCTTCGCTCGGCGATTGGGGGGCGGACCCGGTACGGTTCCCGTCCGGTATTCCGGCGCTTGCGGCGAAGGTGAAAGCCAAGGGATTGAAATTCGGCATTTGGGTCGAGCCTGAGATGGTCAATCCGCAAAGCCAGCTTTACGCGCAGCATCCCGATTGGATTTTACATGTCCCCGACCGCGTGCCGTCGCTGGGCCGCAACCAATTGACACTCGATCTGTCTCGCGCCGATGTGCAGGATTATCTGTTCGACTCTCTGAATGCGATTCTATCCTGCGGCGACGTCGATTATGTGAAGTGGGATATGAACCGCACGATGACGGAAGTCGGCAGCGCGGCGTTACCGCGAAAGCGTCAGCAAGAGACGCCGCATCGCTATATGCTCGGCCTTTATGCGTTGCTGGACCGGCTCGTGGCGTCTTATCCTGAGGTGTTGTTCGAGAATTGTGCGTCGGGGGGCAATCGTTTTGATCTCGGTATGCTCTCTTACATGCCGCAAGGCTGGATCTCCGACATGTGCGACCCGATTGGGCGGCTTGCCATTATCGGCGGCGCGTCCCACCTCTTTCCGTTGGACGTCATGGCGGCCTATATCGGCCCGTCACCCAATCATCAGAATGGACGTGTGTCATCCGTGCGGACCCGCTTTCTGGCCGGGGCTTTCTGTGCTGCGCGCGGTGTGTCGCTGGGGCAGGCGGATATTGCCGCGCATCAGCGGGAGCTCTCCGATTGGATGCGGTTTGCACAAGACACGAAGGCGGACATGGTGGGAGGGCGTTTTGACCGAGTGAAGAAGACGGAAAATGAAGTCGCGTGGCAATATTCCTCCCGCGATGGACAGACGATCTACCTGACTTATTTCCACAGTCTCTCCGGTCCGAATATGCCCGCCCGTCGGGTCTATTATGTGGGTCTGGAGCCGACGGCTGCGTATCACCACGCTGATAGCAAGGTAATCTATCGCGGCGATGCGTTGATGCAGAGTGGTTTGCCCCTGCCGCGCGTGTCCGCCCGAGAGGTCGCGTCCGGCGTTCAATGTATGCCCGAGGGCGATTTTAGCGCTTATCTCTTTGTGCTGCGGCGAATATAGGGCAGGGCCACGAAATTATGACTCCGAACACGGGGCAGGGGAAAATTGTGGAATTAAGTGTTAGCCAATTTGTGGTTTTCCTCGGGCTGACGGGACTAATCGCCTTTCTGACTTATTGGTTCTGTCGCGGCAGCGCCGCACGCGGCGAAGGGGAAAACGGGGAAAAAGAATATTTCCTCGCGGGCGGGGGGCTGAAGTGGTATTTCGTTGCGGGCTCAATCACACTGACGAACCTGTCGACGGATCAACTGGTCGGTATGAACGGGGCGCAAATGGCGCTTTTGGCGTGGTGGGAACTGGCGGCTGTCGCGGGTCTCGTGATGCTGACCTTCATCTTCATTCCCGTCTATTATAAATATAAGTGTACGACGACGACGGAACTGTTGGAACGCCGCTATAATAATAAGCATATCCGGGCGCTGATCTCGATCCTGTTCCTGCTCGGCAATATTTTTATTTTCCTGCCGGCGATCCTCTATGGCGGGTCGCTGTTTATAATCAACTTGTTCGGGTTAGACGTGAACCTGTATGTGATTGCGGCGCTGTTCGCGGTTGTCGGTGCGGCTTATGCGATCTTTGGTGGTCTTCGCGCGGTCGCCGTCTCAGACACGTTTTCCGGCGTATTGCTGCTAACCTTGGCGGTCGCGGTCACTATTATTTCGCTCAATGCCATCGGCTGGGATTTCTCTGGAATTCCCAAAGAACGCCTGACGATGATCGGGGCGCCGGATAGCGATATCCCCTTCGCGACTCTGTTCACGGGCATGCTGTTTATCCAGATGTTTTACTGGTCAACAAATCAAACGATTACGCAGCGCGCCATGGCCTCGCCGAGCGTCAAGGAAGCGCAAAAAGGGATTTTAGCCGCCGCGGGCATACGCTTGCTCATCATCCCGCCCATTATTGTGCTGCCGGGCATCGTCGCGTTTAAGCTTTATGGCGATATTGGCGACGAAACCTATGGGACGCTCGTCGGTGATATCTTGCCGACGTGGATTTCCGGGGCCTTTGCCGCCGCGATTGCCGCCGCTGTGTTGACCACGTTTAATTCCATCTTGAATGCATCCGCCGCGCTATGGGTCATGGATATTCACGAAACATATGTGAATAAAAAACCGAATGTGAAGCGCCTGTCGCTCTGGGTTTCTATTGCGATGGTCTTGCTCGGCTTTGCGATGATCCCGATTTTCAACAACCCAGAACAATCCATCATCGACTTGGTTCAACGACTTTATGGCCTGCTCTCGATGCCGATCTTATCCGCCTTTATTGTCGGGCTCTTATTCCGTAATGTGAACCCGTATGCGATGATCATCGCTGTGATTGCGGGCGTCGGGTTTTATGGTTGGGCAACTAATCCGTTGGGCGAGACACCGGGCATATCGCTGCACTATATCCACGTGATGGCGTTGACTTTATTCGGCGGCGTTGCGCTTGCGCTCTTGCTCAGCACTGCCTTTGGCAAGCGGCCAATTTGGGACGCGCACAATGTGTTTGCGCGGGCCGGTCACGAGGAGATGAGCGTTTGATGTCCGCGTTAGGACACTTAACCTTTATTGCGCCAATCGGCGTGGCGGTTAGCAATCAATAGGCTGATACGGTAGGATTGCTCTTCGCCCATTTCCGCCATGATGACGCCCGCGCGGGCGCTATCAATTTCCCGTAAGAACCCTGCGGCAAAGGCGGGGTCCATGCGATCGAATATAGCGGCAGCATTTTTCGGCTTCATAGTTGAATACATTTCAACCAAATGAGAAATATCTTTGCCGGCAACGACGTCGATTTGCGCTGTCAAAGTTTTCAATTCATCG
The DNA here is from genome assembly GCF_014652695.1 of Algimonas arctica. Classification (GTDB taxonomy): domain Bacteria; phylum Pseudomonadota; class Alphaproteobacteria; order Caulobacterales; family Maricaulaceae; genus Litorimonas; species Litorimonas arctica. The sequence continues at coordinate 244,134 of NZ_BMZH01000003.1, read as the reverse complement.
CGGGTTTTTTGCATATCACCAAGGCGGGTTTGGATCGTGGTTTCCAAATCTTCCAACTCAGCTTGTCGCAGGTCAAGTTTGGCTTCGCGGGATTCTAAAGCCTTATGACGGGGTTCAAACGCGGCGACCAAAGTCGGGGTAAGGCACGCGGCCTGAGTATGCTCTGTATCGAGTTTCGCAGCCACGTGCGTAGGGTCCGTCAGGGCCGCGTCCGGTGTCGGTTTTGGCGTCATGGCGTCAGCGGGGTTCAGCGCCGCGACTTCCAAGGCTCCAAAACCGGCAAAGCCAATCGCTAAGGCAATGAGGATGGACGATTTCATGCGACATGGCTCCGGCGTGTCGGCGTAGACTTATTCGTCTCGACGGCGCGCGGTTGGCTGGAGACGATGCGCGGCATGGCGGCCGTGTGGCGTTTCATATCGGCCATGACCTTTAGCAAGCCTTCAGTTGTTTTGAGGGCTTTACGACGCGCCCCCGGGATTTCAATTTCGACAACCTGTTTCAACGCGTTCGTCGCCTGCTCGGCCTCGACCACTTTGACATCACAATCCGTCATGATGCGTTCTAAGCGTACGGCTTTGCTCTCGGCATCCGCAACTAAACCCTTAATTTCCTCGATCGATTCGAACAACTCGCCCCTCGCTGTCGTCGCGGCCGCGTGGGTGCGCTCAATCGCTTCAGTGAGCGTCACGATAGAGGCGCCGACGCCACTTTTCAGGTCATTGAGTTTTTTGAGGCGCTGCGACAGCATCCAGCAATAAAAGGCGGACGCACCACATAGCGCGATCAGCAGGATATCCTTGATAAATTCGATCTCCATAGGGTCCATCCTAGCTAGTCAGCAGAAAGTCGGTGATAAGGACGTTGGCGATAACGTCCTGGCCGGTCACCACGCGGGCGCGGTGTAAAAGAGCGCGTTTCATACGCATATGAAAGCTGGGGTCCGCCAGTTGGCTGGGCTCTAACGCGCGCAAATAGGTTGTAAACGCATCGCGCAGACGGGCGACATCAATATCGGGGTCCTTCTCCCACACTTCGATGGCAATGCCGAGGCGTAATATCTGCCCATGCGTTCCCGCCGTAATTGTCATCGGATCCATCGCCAATGTGTATTCTGGTTCCGGCGGCGTCCATTCAGCGGAATGTGTCGCGGCTGTATGATCTTCGATTTCTATTGGCGCAGGGAGGGGCGCAGACGGCTTCGTGAACCAAGTCGCGCCGAATGTGGCGCCGAAAATGAGCACAGGAGACAGGATCGTTAACAGTTTTCCGTTTTTCTGAGGCGAAGAATTAGGCGCAGCGTTGCTGTCACCTGCGGACGCAGGTGCGGCGGGAGTCCCTTTCTTCTTCTTCATGATGGCCATAATCGGCGCTCGGCTTTCTGTTGCGAATCCAAATTAATGGCTTCGAAACTGTTTTGAATGGTTACGGTAAACACTAGATTAACGAATTAACGTTTACACGGCTCTGGCAAGTGGTGTGCAGGATGCACGTTTAGCGAGCTCAGGATGAACCCGATTGCCGTACTTAAATCTCTGTCACTCCAACAGAAGATCATCAGCGCCGCCGCTGTTATCGCGACTTTGTTCGTGCTTAGCCTGATTGCGCAACAAGTGTCCAAGCCGACACTGTCGCTTCTCTATGCCGATTTAGAAGCTCAAGCCGCCGGTGAAATTATTGCCCGCCTTGATACAATGGATGTGGCTTACCGCGTTCAGGGTGGGGCTATTTATGCCGAGGCATCGCGCCGTGATTCGCTCCGTTTAGAACTCGCGCGGGAGAGTTTACCGCGCCAAGATGTTGTCGGTTATGAGCTGTTTGACGGAATGAATAGTTTCGCCATGTCGTCTGATATGTTCGACACCGCCTATTGGCGCGCCAAAGAAGGTGAGCTGGCGCGGACAGTTTTGGCGATGCCAAACGTTCGCTCTGCCCGGGTCCATATCGGACAAGGGGCGGGCCGGGGATTAACTGCCCGCCGTCTCCCCGCCACGGCGTCTGTAACCGTCGAGGCCGATCCCCCCATTAATGCCCGCAATGCCCAAGCGCTGCAGCATATTATCGGCTCTGCCGTGCCGGGTCTAAAACCCGAAGATGTTGCGATTATTGATACACGGGCCGGACTTTTGGCGGGTCCCGGTGTCGATGACCGGACGATGGCGGATGCGTCGGGTGAACTTGGTCGCGCTTCGGCTTTAAAGTCGGAATTGCTCAGCATGCTCGAAGCGCGCGTCGGCGCTGGCAATGTTAGGGTGAACGTTGCCTTGGATCTGGAAACAGACCGGGTCAACACAACTCAACGCAAATTTGACCCGAATGGCCGCGTCATTCGGTCGACCACGACGAGTGATCGATCGGATCAAAGTGACGGCACTACGGGTGCTGTGACCGTTGCGTCTAATTTGCCTGAAGGCGCCGCAGGCGGCGGGAACTCAACAAGCGAACAGTCTCAGACGAGCGAAACAACCCGCTATGAAATCTCTGAAATCCTGACAACGACGGAAAGCCTGCCGGGCAAAGTCACGCGAATGAGTGTCGCTATTCTTTTAGATCATACCCGCGAAGTCGCGGAAGACGGGACCGTAACTTATACGCCGCGAACTGAGGAAGAGCTGACCGTTTTGCGCGACCTCGCGAGTGCGGCGGCTGGCCTCGATGCGGAACGCGGCGATGTGTTGCGCGTGGATACGCTGGCGTTTAACCGTCCTGAACCGGGCGAAATGATCACGCTTCCGGGCGCCGGGACACGGTTCGTCGATAATTATGGCGGTCGGCTGGCCCAATTGAGCATTCTAAGCTTGCTGGCACTGGGTCTGGGTTTCCTTGTTGTTCGCCCCTTGATCAAAGCGTCACGTGGCGGCGTGACGTCAGCCCGTCCAATCGCTGGTGGCATGCTGTCTCCGATGAGCTTGTCAGGGCCGGACGGCGCGAACGTGGATATGAATAATCCCGCTGCTGTGGCGGCCGCCGGACTTATTGGCGGGTCTGCGGGCGCCGTCTTAGGCTTACCGGCGCCTGACCCGAAATCGGAACTGACTGAAGTGGTAGGAGAAAATCTCGATGATGCGGCGGCCTTGCTCGCCAGCTGGCTCGAGCTTGATAAACCAACCACATCCGAACAGACACCGTCGGGTAATGCTCGGCCGGGGATTGCGGCATGAGCACAGTCGTCCGCCTTCAGGTTCCCCCGTTTGAACCCGCGTCACCAACGTCACTCTCCGCGCTACGTCGTCCCTTGATTAGTCAGGAAACAACCCGATGTGCCGCGCATTGCCAGCCCTGTCCGGCCTGCTTGGCTGAGCAAGAAAAAGCTGTGAAAGCGGCAGAGAAAACGGCGTCCGACCTCGGCCTGCGTTTGTCGCAATTGGTTGAAGACGCGCTTGCGAAACATGTTGCGCGGATCGAAGCGGAACAAACTCAGCTTATTACCGCCGTTCTAGAGGGTGTGCTGCCGCATCTGGCGGACGCAAGTTTGCGCAGTGCGCTGTTGGATGAATTATCCGTTGCCGCCGATTCCTTGCGAACCGTACCCTTGCATTTGCGCAAAAACCCTGCGCTCGATCTGGGGCCGATGCCAGACACAGTCTCGGTCAAAATCGAGAATGATCCCGCCGTGCCAATGAACCGTCTCGACTTGCGCGATGGCGACGGGACGACACGGATTGATGCGCAGGCCTTGATTAATGCTTGCCTGGTTCGCCTCGGCAAACCTGTTCCCCAAACCCATTCTCTTTCGCCCGTTGCTGAGGTCGCATCATGAGCACTGATACACCAACAAACACCCTTCCAGACCCTTCCGCGAAGGCTGCACCTGAAGCGCCTGTGCTGGAGCGCCGCGATGAACAAGGCGGCGCGAAATTCAAACGCTCTATCTATGCATTACCCGTCACCGTCGATGTTATCGTCGGGTCGGCGAGACCCACTGTGACGGAGCTTTTAGGCTTTGATGAAGGCAGCCTCTTGGCGCTGGATCGGGGGGTCGAAGACCCGGTTGACCTATGTGTTGATGGCCGTGTGATTGCGCGGGGTGAATTGGTCGAAATGGAAGATGGGGCCGGCATTGGCGTGCGGATCACGCAAGTTGTTGATGTGGCCGAAGACGCGTTGGGATGACACTCACACGTCTCACTCTGGGTCGTCCTTTAGGCCGTCTGGCAGCTGCGATCGCATTGGGCAGCCTTGCGCTCTGGTTTGCGCCGGATGTGCTGGCACAAGTTGCGCCAGATCCAGAAACGGTCGGCGACGCGCTAAGCAATGGTTTGCGCGATGCGGCGGACGCGCCGGTGGCTCTGGACGTATCAATTGTTCAGCTGTTCCTGATGGTGACAGTGCTCAGCCTCGCGCCGGGCATCGCCATGATGGTGACGTGCTTACCCTTAATTGTGATTGTGTTGTCCTTCCTTCGCCAAGCGTTGGGTCTGCAACAAACACCGCCCAACTCTATGATTATGGGCCTTGGTTTAATTTTGACGTTTTTTATTATGGAACCCGTATTTGCGGACAGTTGGGCGCTGGGTGTGCAACCCTATATGGACGGGGTTTTGGACGAGGAAATGGCGTTTGATCTCGCGATTCAACCGTTCCGCGTTTTCATGAGTGGTCGGGTCGAGCCTGACACAATTCAACGCCTTGCCGATTCTATTCCGGGTCGCGATTGGACACCGGGCGAAGAGCCATCGCTTGGCTTGCTGACCAGCGCGTTCATGCTCTCGGAAATTAAAACCGCGTTTCAGATTGGCTTTGCCATTTTCCTGCCGTTCTTGGCCATTGACCTCGCCGTTGCGTCGGTTTTGATGGCAATGGGGATGATGATGGTGCCGCCCGCTGTCGTCTCTTTACCGTTTAAGCTGGGCTTTTTCGTGTTGGCGGATGGTTGGCTGAAAATTACTGAGGCCTTATTGCAGGGATATGCGTGATGAGTACTGTTTTGTCCCGATTAACGCCCGAACAACGCGCCGCCGTTGTGCTCGTTTCCTTAAAGCCAGAGCAAGCTAAGCCACTCGCCGAACAACTCGGCCTGCCTGCGATGCGCCGTATTCGGGGCGCGCTGCAAGATATGCCATTTGTTTCGCAGGAAGAGGTGCTCGCGGCCTTTGCCGAGTTTATTACGCAGTTGATGACATGGCGGACGGGCCTGCGTGGCGGGGAACGTGAATCGCTGGATTTGCTTACGAAGGCCCTTGGCGAAACGCTGGTCGAAAAAATTCGCGGCCCGAATGTATTTGTTGAACCGCCGTCAGATGTTTGGGCTGAATTTGGCCAATTGGATCCTGAAGTGGTTGCTGAGTATGTTGACAAGCAGCACGGGTCCGTGGCTGCGCTCATGCTCAATCGTTTGCCTGTCGACAGGATTCCCGTCGTTCTCGGTTTGATGTCACCGGAGAATGCGGTTGAGGCGATTGCTCAACTGTCTCGTCCGAATGATCCCGCGCCTGCTGCCGCAGCTGTAGCCGAACGTATGATCAAAACGCAATTGCTTGACGGGGCCATTGATCCCGCATCTGACCCTAAAATCATCATGATTGGGGAGACCTTAGGGACATTACCGCGCGATTTGCGCGATGCAGCGTTAACGCGGTTGGAACAACAAGACGAAATCCGGGCGGCCGCGATTCGTGCGACCTTGCTGCGGATCGAAGATCTACCTCTGCGCTTACCCACCAAGTCGGTTCAAGCCGTGTTCCGCGAAGTGGGTCGGGACATTCTTATCAATGGGCTGGCTGCAATTGAAAGCGCCGCGCCGGAGGTCTCGGCCTTCCTCCTAGGCAATATTGCGCAGCGTATGGCAGATCAATTCCGCGAAGATATAGAAGCGCTGCCAGAGATGGATGAGGGCACTAAGGACCGGGCCATAGGGGGGCTTGTGCGCGAAATCCTTGGCCTGTCCCGCCGCGGCACAGTCACACTCCTTCCTATGCCGGAAGAAGAGTAGCTAGACTTTACGACGTGATGACGATGAACGCCGCCGTGATGGCGGCGTTTCTATGTGGGGCTATTGCAGCACCAGTTCGGCATGAAGTGCACCAGCGGTTTTAATCGCTTTAAGAATATCAATCATTTCGCGCGGGGAGACGCCTAACGCGTTCAGTCCGGCGACAAGATCAGGCAATTCAACAGCTTCTTGAACAATTCCAATTTGACCGGGTTCGCCGTCTTGTACTTGTACGTTCGTACGCGGTAGAACCACCGTTTCGCCAAACCCAAACGGATTAGGCTGAGAGGCTACGGGCGTTTCTGCGATTTTAATGGTCAAATTGCCTTGCGCGATGGCGACAGACGAAACTTTGACTGCTTCGCTCAATACAATTGTGCCGGACCGCTGATCGATCACGACCCGGGCGATCTCAGCAGATTTCAATGTCATATTCTCGATCCGACCCATCGCATGGGCCGCATTGCCCTGAAGGGAGCTGAGGTCGACCTCAACCGTGCCGGGATCCATCAAAGTCGCAACATTGCGGCCGATAGCCTTATTGATGCTGGCTTCCATGCGGCCGGCTGTCGTGAAATCTGGCGAGCGTAGAGCCAAACGCACGGTTTTCTGATTGCGAAAGTCAAACGGGATTTCGCGTTCGACCCGGGCGCCATTAGGAATTGATCCCGCTGTTGGAACGCCTTGCGTCAAGCTGGCGCCGTCACCTTCCGCCTCAAAACCGCTAATCAACAAGCTGCCTTGCGCGAGTGCGAAAATTTCACCGTTGGGGGCGTTGAGTGGCGTCATGATGAGCGTCCCACCGGAGAGGCTAGACGCATCGCCAATGGAGGCAACATTCACATCAATCCGTGAGCCTTCGCGGGCGAACGGCGGTAAGGTGGCTGTCACGAAAACGGCGGCAATATTGTCGGGGCGGAAATCAGTGCCTTGAACATTGACCCCCATTCGTTCGAGAATGTTGGTTAGGGCCTCTTCGGTGTAGGGGGAATTTCGGATCGTATCGCCCGTGCCGTTCAACCCAATAACAAGGCCGTAGCCGACAAGATCATTGCCACGAACACCTTGCACGTCGGCAATGTCTTTGATGCGGACTTCGGCGGCCATGGTCGCTGTCGCGGGAACAAGGGCGAGTGCGCCAAGAGCGAGCGCGGAGAAGGTGCGGTGGAGGAAAGATCGGGGCATCATTACCTCAAAAAGTTTGCGAGTGAGAGAGAGCCAAGGCGGCCGGTGACAGTGTAGCTGGCTTCAAGTTGCCCTTCTAAGGCTTGCAATTCGGCGGCAGCGTCAAAGACGTCGCGGCCCAAAAGTTTGCTCAGGGTCGTGCTGACAAGGGACGCTTCGGTTTGCAGGCCTGCTTCAATCCGTTCGATGCTTTGCTGCGCCGCGCCGAGACGGCTTTCTGTAACAAGCGCGCCGTCGACTGCACCGTTGAGTAAGTTTATACCAGCTTCGATCAATTGATCTCGGTCGGCCTCTGTTGCGGCCTGACTCGCGCCGGCTATCATGGCAAAGCCTTGCATCATGTCGCGAAAGAGTTGATCGTCTGCTTTGGGCAGTGGATCAAAGCTATCCGTATCCGTGATATGTAAGCGGGGTCCATCTTCCACGCTGCCTTGATAAATGTCGGTTTCAAAGCCACCGCCTGCACCAAAATAATCGTTGATGGCCGTGACCGCGTCTGTGCCTGATGCGGCACCAGAAATGGCTGCGTTGATGGCGGTTTGCAATTCCTCCTGCGAAGCCAAAGGCCCCCCCGCGGATTGTGTGCCAGAGAAGAGGTGTCGTGTACCATGACGAAGGCTAAGAGAGCTCATCACGTGGGACAGGGCATCTTCGGCCCCCGATGCCATCAAAGCAAATTCGTTGCTGCTGCCTGTTTCGAATGAGACGCGTGCATCGGATGAGAAATCAATTAGCGTTTCGCGGATCGTCGAGATTGAATTCGTGGCGCCGTCGAGTCGCGCTGTTGCGAGGTTTGCCATGCCAACTTGACGGGAGATATCTTGCGATGCCTTTTCTAGCAAAAAGGCATCTCCGATTTGGCCATTGGTCGCCTGCAGCACATCGGTGCGCCGTCCTGTGATCGCTTCCTGGCCGACCGTTTCCAGCCGCGCCCGCAGGGTCGCGTTCTGTCGTGACTGACGGGTGTTGAATAGAATGTCAGGTGTGAGCGAGAATTGCATGATTAGATCCTCGCCAATGTATCAAACATGTCACTAATGGTTTGAATGACGCGCGCATTGGCGGTGTAGGCCTGTTCAATTGCCAGCAGGCTTTGAAGTTCGTAATCAAGATCGACGCCACTGAGTTGGGAATCCACTTCGATCAACGTGATTTCTCGTGCCACATTTCCTGTGTGAATCCGCTGCGCCCGGAGAGCGTCTGATGAGACATCGCTAACAACTGTTGCGAGCTGAGTGGAAAACGGTGACAGCGCATCCGCAAGAGCGGACAGGCGTGTATCGTCAGAAGGCGCACCAGGGGTGGTCGCGGCAAGGCCATCGCGCAGGCGGGATGGGGACCCCCCGTGCGTTGGATCAATGAGCGGGTTAACGCCCAGCCGTTGTGACAGGCCGATTTTGTTCAAGGCATCAATGGGCGCGCCATTATCGAGTAAGAGCGGTTCCCCCAAGGCCTCGAGTGACGCGGCGAGGTCATAAGCGAAATTGTCAAGCATGGCGGCTTGCTGGGGCAAGACGCTATCTCGCAAATCAAGATTGGCCGCGATTCGACCTTCTGTGACCGCATGAGGGCCAGAACCGGGCGCGATGGGGCGGCCATCAATGGTGGGAATGGACAACCGCCCGCCATCTGCCGATGTCGTGTCTATTGGCCCGACTCGGGCGGACGGGGTAAATTCGATTTTATTGACTGTCGCGCCGACGAGGTTAAGACCTGTCGATGTGCGAACAGAGACAGCCCCTGTTTCTAGATGCTTAACGTCCACCGGTATCATGAGGGAGAGCTGGTCAAGTAGACTGTCGCGCTGATCCAGTAGAGGACTCGTGTCGCGCCCATTGGCTTTGGCACTGGTGATATCGCTGTTCAGGTCGTAAATATTCGCGGCGAGTTGATTGGCAAATTTAATGTCGGACGCGATACTGGCGTCAGCTTGGGTTCGTTCCGATTGTAACGCTTCTGACGCATCAGACAGGGCGCTTGTGAGATCTTTCAACGAATCAACTGTAATTGATTGCGAGGCAGCCGATTCAGGCGTTGATTTGAGGGTTTGCAGATCGCTTTCGAATTGGGTGAATGCACCGAACACGCCGTTAGAGCTCCCCGGACTGCCAAAAGCGGAAAGCGTGCGCGTTAAAACGGTATCGATGAGATCAGACCGCGCACTTTGCGATTGTGCATCGCGCCGGGTTTGAACGACGATATTGTCCTGAATCCGAGATGACCCCGTGACGGTAACGCCGGTCGGCCCGCTTTGACTTAAATCAGTTTCGCGCCGGACATAGCCCGGCGTCGAAACATTAGCGATATTGGCCGATGCCGTTTGCGCACGGGCCTGTGTCGCGGCCATTCCGGCGCGGGCATTAGAAAGGCTACTGACGAGCGACATAGTGGGCGACCTTTAGCGGTCTAACCTATCGTTTCAGGTTCGTGGTTTCTTGCAACATCTCATCGACCGTCTGAACGATCTTAGCGTTGGAAGAATAAGCACGTTGCGTTTCAATCAGGTTGGTTAGCTCTGCGGCAATATCCGTATTGCTTTCCATCAATGAATATCCAGCAATACCACCAGATGGGCCTTCGCCGGCATCCCAAAGATAGATGTCGCCACTTTCACGTGTCACACGGTAGGCCTGATTGCCGGTGGCTTGCATGCCATCGGGGTTTGCGACCACGGCAACTGGGATTTGGAATAATGCCCGTCGCGCGCCTGTATTATATATGGCTTCTAGGGTGCCATCAGGTGAAAATTCTATCGACTGTAGTTCACCAGCAGGCGACCCGTTGGCGGAAACATTCTGTGTCTGAAAGGCTGTTCCGATCTGACTCATCCCTTCGGTCGTACCGAGGCGTCCAACAAAGACGTCGACCGGACCGTTTGGCAGCGTGATTGAAACTTCGCCGTCGGTCGCATTATAAGCAGCGCCCGCACCTGGGGTCACGGTGTCAAGACTTCCGTCTGAACCGAACGTGATGTTGAACGTAGCGGTCTGAACAGAGGTTCCTGTGGAATTGTCATTGATGACAACGTCCCAATCTCCGCCCGCATTCCGCGTGAAGACCGTGTCGAGTGATTGTGGCAATCCAATCTGATTGAAATATTCAATTGGGACATCCAGGGTGTTATTTGCTGGTAAACCCGACGGATCACCAGGAAGGTTGACTCCCAGTTGGATCTGGCTGGTATTTTCAGCGCTAAATTGTCCGGCTGTTAGATTGATTGGGACAAGTCCGGTGGTGCTGCCGCGACCCGTCGTTATCGGGCTGTCATCCGCATCAATTTCCCACCCTGTCAGGAATAACCCACTCTCTGTCCGCAGGTAACCGTCGGCATCCGGTGAAAAGCTACCCGTGGGAACCATCATAAAGTCACGTTCTGCGGCGGGTTGGTCCAGTCCAGCGAGTGTGGTGACTGGCAGCATGCCGGAACCGTTAACGGCAATGTCTGTCGACCGGCCGGTTGAGATCAATGAGCCTGCGTCAGACACATCTCGTGTGGCTGTTGCGCGAACGCCACCCGCAGAATAGACACTGCGGCCTTGCTCAACGACCAAGGAGCTGAAATCGACGTCAGCGCGTTTATAGCCGTAAGTAGCCGAGTTGGCGATGTTGTTGGAAATGGAGGCGAGGCGTGTGGCGTTCACGTTCAGGCCCATTACGCCCGCATTGAGCGAGGAGGTTATTGTCATCGTTTCAATCCTTGAATCCGAATCCAGCAACGCGCTGGGACGGGGTTCTCTGGAACCAAGGACAGAACTAAACGAACAGCCTTAAGAAAAGGTATAGGATGAATCAGAGGTTACTAACCCAGGATTTAGACGCGCGAATGAGCCTGTTTTGTGACTAACCACCGGATCGTAACAGGGTAATCGAAATACGTCGATTGCGGGCATCAAGCGGATCATCGACAAAGGGCATGGTGGCGGCGCGGCCTGAGACTTCCGTAATCCGTGTTTCAGGTAGGCCGGCTTGTGTGATCATCCGACGCGCGGCATTGGCGCGGTCGCTCGATAATTCCCAGTTACTATACCCCTGCAATCCATTGCCATAGCGGCGGCTATCCGTGTGCCCGTCGATTTTTATTGTGTTCGAGACTTCTTCTAAGGCTTGCGCGACGGCGGCCGTCAGTTTCATTAAAATGGGTGAAGGATCTGCCCGGCCCGAAGCAAATAAGGGGCGGCTATCTCTGTCAGTGAGTTCGATGACAAGACCTTCAGGGCTCATACGGACGCTGATATGATCGCTAAGTTCCGTTTCTTCTCCGATCAAGGCTGCTTGCATAGCGGCGACCATCGCGTCGTCTGGCATGCCAGCGAGGTTATCATTTATTCCTTCGGTTGGACTGGCCGTTGAGAGGGCGGGGGCGCGGGTCACTTCTTCCCCATCAAGTGCGCCGGCTCCGCCGCCAGACACGGCCGCAATCGGAATTGAGGGACTAAAATAGTCTGCGAGTCCTTTGCGTTGTTCTTCGGATGTCGCGTTAAGCAGCCACATCAGCAGGAAAAACGCCATCATCGCTGTCACGAAATCAGCATAGGCAACTTTCCAAGCCCCACCATGATGGCCGCCCCCCTTAACGATTTTGGGGCGTTTGATGATGATGGTTTGTCCGGCGCTCATAAATCTAATCTCAGCATAATAATGGTCCGGAGGATCGGTTCAAATCCCGTCTTAGCGCAGAGCCGTTGCTAAATTGGTACGAGGCATGGTTGATCTTTTATGAAGTTTCGGGGTGATTTAGGTCAATCGGTCAACCTTTACGCAACCTTTTGATGAGAGTTGGGACAGTGTACAGGCCCAGGATGGGCCGAGAACGAAAGAATCGTCTTGTCCGTCATTGCCCGGAAAATCGCATTTGCTAGCAAACCGGACTCAGATCGTCCGAACGCGACAGATATGGCGATGTCACTTCTTCCCAGTATTAATAGTGCGCTATGCGACTGGCTGTCGCTAGAAGACGCGCAAATTGAGCTCACGCACGCCGATTGGGCGATGCCGAAAGCGGATGTAATTCCCGGCATTATAATGACAACGCGCGGATCTCGTCGATCTCGCCGTATCGCTGTCGCCCTCACAGACCCCTTGGTCGAAATGGCCGCACAAGATGTTTTGCAACTTGATTCCGGTCTTGATGCGGCTGCGCTTGCGGTGCTCCGGCCCTTTGCTGAAGAGAATATGCTGTCGCTCGGGGACAGCATAAACGACACCCGCATTATGGCGCATTCAGGTTTGGCGGAACACGTTTGGGCCGTTGAGCAACGGGACACGGTGCTTGCTGATTTCACTGCCTATGAGGTTTTGTCGATGGAAGTCGCCTATCTTGATGGCGATGGCGGAGACATGCGAATCGTTCTGATCGTCACGACGGAATTATTGGCCAGTGGACAATCTGAGGACACCGTTGCGTCTCCCCTTCCGAAGGCGCCAAGCCTTCCGCCCCGCCTCGGTCCCTGCCATGTCGAAATTCAAGCTGTGGCAGACCGCGTTCGAATGAGTGTCGCGGATTGTAGCCGTTTGAAAATTGGGCAGGTGATTGGCTTGCCAGGTCTGCGCTTCGATCATTTAGAATTAAACGTTAAAATGGGCGACGGCCCCGTGCCGCTGACCGATGCGTCTTTAGGGGCGGATAAAGGGTTAAAGGCCGTTCGGCTTAATCGGGGGTTAGACCCATCTTTCCGCGTGGCGCCAGAAAATTTGCGGACCGCACCCAAGGCCGAGCCTGTGCCAGCATGATCCACAATCTTACTCTATCGCACTTAGCTTTGAATTAACACCTGCTGGTGTAACGAACATTTATGAACTCAATTATCGGCATTGTTATTACCGTAATTTGCGTCTTCGGCGGCTATATATTGGCAGGCGGGAAGATGAGCATCATCATGCACTCACTTCCGTTTGAAATGATGATGATTGGCGGCGCCGCGATCGGTGCTTTTGTCTGTGGCAACGACATGCACACGATCAAAAGCACGATGAATGACCTGCTTGCGGTGTTCAAAGGTCCAAAATGGAAACGTCAGGATTATTCTGATTTGCTTTGCCTGATGCATGAGCTGGTTCGTCTATCAGAAGATAGCCCGGTCGATCTTGAATCGCACATCGAAGATCCTGAAAATTCAGTGGTATTTCAGAAATACCCGCGCATCCTGGCCTCGAGAGATTTCGTAGAACTGATCTGCGACACGATGCGGTCCATGCTGATGAATTTCGACAATGTCTATCAGGTCGAAGAACTGCTCGACAAACAGCTGGAAGTGATGACGGAAGAGCGTCTGCACGGCAGTCACGCCCTACAAAATATGGCGGATGCTTTGCCCGCATTGGGAATTGTTGCGGCCGTTCTGGGCGTGATTAAAACAATGGCGTCGATCGATAAGCCGCCGGAAGTTTTGGGTGAAATGATCGGCGGCGCTTTGGTCGGGACATTCCTCGGCGTGTTCCTCGCCTACTCCTTAGTTGGACCGCTGGCGAACCGAGTGAAACAGATCCGGGATCAAGAAGCTTACTTTTATTCTCTGATGCGCGAGGTCTTGGTCTCCAGCCTCCATAAGAACGACACGATATTATGTATCGAAGTGGCGCGTCGAAGTGCGCCGCATGGATGCAGGCCGAGCTTCTCCGAAGTTGAGGACGCCATCAAGGCGCTGAAACAAGCAGCGTGAAGCAAGAGACCCGCATATCAAAATTTGGCCTGAGCGTTCTCGTGCTCGGGCTTTCGGCGTTTCCGATTAGTACGTTTGCGAATCCTCCTTCGGACACAGATGAGCCGGACACAGTTCACGCAGTGGCGCTCAAAGAGACGCCAGTTGCCATGTCTCAAGACGTGGAAAGCCAGGTGAATAACCTCCGCAACCTGTTTGAGGCTGCCGGACGAAATGGGCTGGTTGATCTTAAAAACCGTGAGTTGAGCGAGGCAGAAATTACGGCTGGCGGCAAAAATCCTCAGTCAACAGGCGCGGCCTCGGATTGTATGACTTTGGCCCCGCTTTTCGACGGCGGGCAGGGCAGTTTTGCGACAGGTCTATTCACCGAATTGCGGGTCGATTGGCCTGAAAATGCAGTCCTTGCGGGAGCGCTCGCAGACCTCATTGACCCGAGTTATGATGGTCGGCCGCTCCCGGTTGATCTGAGCCGTGCGGGTGAATGTGGACCGTCTTTTCTGCCTTGGCAGGCCTTAGCGGACCCGGCCCATGTGCTCGATGCTAAGGATGAAACTGTATTAACCGCTGCGTTGGCCGGTATGGATACCCACTTACGCCGACAACTCGGCGTTCAGATCGCCATACGCGCGGGACTGGCCGGTAATCTTCGTCTGACCCGACGTGTCTCAGATACGCTTATCGATGCGAAACTTCATGGGCAGCCGCATCATGACCGCGACCCGGAACATATCTTGCTCGATGGGATTCTGAAAATGTCACGCGACCCGGTGGGCGCAAGAACACGATTGTCATGGATCGCCGAACGTGATGGCCCAGAGCAAATGATTGCGCTTGACCTGATGCGGAAAATTAATGCCGCGCCGGCTGCGCGCTCTGAATTAAAACGCTTGTCGGAAAGTCCTGACCCACAGGTACGCGATAACGCGAAAAAACGACTTCTGACTTCAGCCATTGAAGATGACGATATTGTTTATGTGGCAGAGCTCGTGACGAGCGCCAATAATCTGGTCAATAATGAGGGGGCACGCGCCCGCTTAGCGGTCCGGCTGGAAGAAGCGATTGAGGCCGATGACCCGCTTAAAGCGATTCAAGCGCTAGATGTCATTGGTCGGCTTGAAGGCAAGGGTATCGAATTTTCGCCCGCTCTTAAGGCTAAAGCCGAAGCCCGGTTGCAAGCCCTGACGTCGGGTAGTTTGTCCGTAGACGCGGCTGATTTCAAATCATCTCTGCAAAAGACGGCGGCCCCGGACCATCTGAGTGGCCCTGAGCTGACGGATTATCTCGACACCGTCAATGTAGATATGGACACCTACCGGGAGGTTTTGAGCCGTGGATAATGCCGTCTATACCATGCTTACCCGTCAGTCGGGTCTGATGCGCGAATTTTCAACCGTGGCCAATAATGTCGCCAATATGGGCACCACAGGATTTAAGGCAGAACACGGGGTTTTCTCGGAATATATTCGTCAAATCGAAGCGGGAACCTCCTCGCCTGACGGCGCGACCAGCCTATCAATGGGCCGCCTCGGCGCTCACGCTACGGACCTGACGGATGGGGGCTTGAAGTCCACAGGCGGTGAACTGGATATGGCGTTGACGGGCGAAGGCTTTTTTAAAGTCCAAACACCGAATGGCGAAAGACTGACACGCGCCGGTCATTTCATGCTCAATGCGGACCGTATTCTCGTCAACCCACAAGGCCATGCGGTGCTGGGGACAGGCGGCGGAGAAATCGCCATCCCGCAGGAAGCGGCGTCCATTCAAGTGAGTCGCGATGGCACAATTTCATCAGACGGCGTCGAACTTGGCCGCGTCGGCGTTTTCACGGCCGATACAGAAACATTGCAGCGCGAAGGCAATAATCTCTGGACCGGCGAAAACATTCAAAACGTGGATGTTCCCAACATCGCCTCGGGTTTCTTGGAAGAAAGCAACGTCAATCCTGTGTTGGAAATGGCGCGCATGATCGAAGTGCAGCGCCATTATGATGCGGGCCAGGCGCTGCTGGATATTGAAGATGAGCGCATCCGCAGCGTTGCCAGAACGCTCAGACAATAATGACACTCACTCAGACACCACACGCAAACAGTACTTAACTCACGGAATTTCAACCCAACAAGACTTAACAGGGAAAAGGAGGCTTCAGGATGAACGCCTTGAAAATCGCCGCAACTGGCATGTCCGCACAACAAATGCGGGTCGACGTCATCGCCAACAATATCGCGAACATGAGCACGACGGCTTATCAGCCGCGCGTGGCCGAATTCGCCGATCTCATTTATCAGCAATATCAAACACCGGGGTCGCTGACCTCTCAAACCGGATCCGTGGTCCCCGCTGGCATCCAGATCGGTATGGGCGTTCGTCCGACAACAGTCTCTATGGAAATCGTCCAAGGTGCGCTAAGCGAAACGGGTGGCGATCTAGATTTGGCCGTCAATGGTCGAGGGTTCTTCGAAATTATTCAGGCAGACGGCGAGTCGGCCTTTACGCGCGACGGTAAATTCTACCGCGATGCGGATGGGCTGATGGTCAATTCAGACGGTCTGTCCTTGGCAGACCAGATCACGATTCCTACCGATGCTAGTCGCGTGACGATTTCTCCCGACGGCGAGGTCGTGGCATATTTCAATAATGTTCCTCGGGGCCAAACGGTTGGCAATATCAGCCTTAATGTGTTCGCCAACACAAAAGGCCTCGAAGCGCTGGGCGGCAATCTCTACCGCGAAACGGAAGCGTCTGGTTCACCGATTAACGGCACGGCCGGATCCGACGGGATTGGCGTCATGCGGCAAGGCTATCTCGAGGATAGCGGAGTTGATGTGGTCGAAGAAATCTCGGAACTGATCGAAGCGCAACGGGGCTATGAGCTGAATTCCAAGATCATCACAGCGGCAGACGAAATGTACTCCGCGACGACACGGATTCGTTGATCATGACCCGTTTAATCTTGATCATCATTGTGCTGCTCGGATTTGCGACCGTCCCGCAGGCCGCCATGGCCGACAATTCCGAACAAGTCACAACCAACCGTCCTTTGCAACGCGGCGCTATTATTCGCGAAGGCGATGTGACCGGACCTTATGCGACAGAGGATTACGTGGGGCAGGAGTTAATTCGCTCTGTGCGCGCTGGCGCCGTCATGACTCCGCGTCACGTACGGACGCCTTTGCAGGTCGAACGCAACGATAATGTGACGTTGGTTTTCCGACGCGGGTCGCTGACCATGGAAACAACCGGGCGATCGCTTGGTGAAGGAGCTGAGGGCGATCGTGTCTCAGTCATAAATACGACGTCGCGAAAGCGCGTTACCGGTCGGATTATCGGCCCTGGATTAGTGGAGGTTACGCCGTGAGTAGGGTGCCAACGACGACACAAATGATGAATTGTGGAATACAGTTTCGGTTTGCGGCGATGTTGCTAGCCGGGGTTGCGCTTTGCGCGTGTGGAACAACGGGAGGTCCGAAACGGGCCGCAGCACCAATGACCACAGCGCCGCTGGCTTACGCGCAACCTGCGCCAAGCGTAGAGCCCGCCGTCTATCAGACCGCGTCACTCTGGAGTCATAGTCCTGACTCCCTGTTTGGGGACCGCCGCGCGCGTGGACCGGGGGATATTCTGACCGTGCAGATCACTATTGATGATTCCGCTGACATGCAGGCTTCTGTCGCGACAGATCGCCAGTCCGGCCAAAATTTGTCCATTCCCAGTTTCTTTGGGCTGACCAAACTCATCGAAGATATCTTGCCCTCCGGAGAAACTCTGGATCCGGCAATGTCGATCACGCGCGGATCTAATGTTGATGGCAGCGGGCAATTACGTCGGGCTGAGACCTTGTCCTTAACGCTTGCCGCGCAAGTCTCGGAAGTGACGCCGAACGGTGATCTTGTCATTATTGGTCGTCAGAATGTTCAGGTTGAAGGGGAAGCCCGAACGTTGTTCGTCTCGGGTATCGTTCGCCGCGAAGACATCAGTCGTCGCAACGTCATCACACTCGACAAAATCGCGAATGCACAAGTCGGTTATGATGGCAGCGGCGCTGTGTCGCGCAGTGCCAATGACCGCGCCGGAACCCGTGTTCTAGACAAAATCATCCCATTCTAGGAATTATGCAATGAAAGCCCTTCTTTTTCTTGTCGTCTTGTCGGTTTTTGCTGCCGGCGGAGTCGTTTCGGCGAATAAAATCGGCGGCAACGGTTCGCCTGCGCCTATTTCAAGCTCCCACGATGACAAAGGCCATGATAAAAAGGCCGACAGTCACGGAAAGCCAGTGAAAACTGACTCGCATGGGAAGAGTGAGAAGAAAGCGTCAGGTCATGGCAGCGCGGACGATGAAAGCTATAGTGGGGAAACGGACTTCATCAAATTTAAGCGTCAGTTCGTTGTCCCAGTCTTGAAAGACAATGCCGTTGACGCTCTGATTTTACTCAATCTCGCTTTGGAAGTTCCGTCGAACCAACGCGATGAAATGTTCCGGCTAGAGCCACGCTTTCGTGACGGCTTCATTCGCGAGCTCTTACAGCTCTCAGATGATGGATATTTTGATCAAGAGCTGACGTCATCAGACACGTATGAGATTTTACGCGAAACACTATCCCGCGCGGCCAACGATATTAGCGAAAGCGGCGTCAATAAAGTCCTGATCCTCGACCTGTCACGTCAGGACCACTAAATCTTCATAACGCCGCAATACCCGCGCGATTTATCGCGAGGGGGCTAGCTCTCTGGTGTGGGCGTCGTTGTGGCGGCGAGCTGCAGCGCCATCATCGACGCAATATCTTCCAAAATGGCCGTGTTTTTAGCCTGAAGCTCCAAATTGGAGAAGGTCGCGAGTTGTTCGACGAATTGTGTTGAATCCATCGGCGCGAGCGGGTCTTGATTTTTGATTTGTGCGGTCAGCAAATTCAGGAACGTATCGAACTGCTCATTCACAGCGTTAGCTGATTCCGACACGGACGAAGATTCCGTGCTCTGTGAGGTCGTTGATTGGGAGGTCGTCGTTTTCGCTGACGCCGCATTGGTAAGAATCGAGAGATCCATAATAGTATATCCTTAGGTCAATCCTAGACGAGAATATGAAGGCGCTCCGCTTCGCCCATAGGGGCGCGTACAAAGCGTTGAAGGTCATCAGTTTGTGTTGTTGTAGAGGCCGAGCCGTTTGAACTGTCTTGCGGGTCTGATCCGGTATTATCACCCTCCTGAGAGGCTTGTCCGAATTCTGATCCGAAGTCGCGGGCATCACCGAGTTTGACATCAACAGGACTATTCGTGCCTTGCTCCAGCGCTGCCGTAATAATGGCCATACGGTCCATTAAGGCCGCCCGTGCGGCATCTGATTCCGGCGTGAGCGTCACAACGGTGCGGCCTTGACTATCGAATTGATAATCGAGTTGAATACGGCCCAATTCAGGCGGATCAATCTGCAAGGTCGCGCTTTTGGCCGACAGAGCAATAGCGACGACCGCTTGCGGTATCTTATCCATTGTCACGGTCGGTTGGGCGTTCGTTGTTTGCAAAATCGTCGCCGCCAATCGATCGCTCATGCCAGAGAGGGGTGTCAATGTTGGCGCGGTCGCAATGACCGGAACGGATTTTAGGGGCGCAGGCATGTCACTATTGGCGAAGAGCGGTGTGGATTGTGTTGGCGCATCGGCAAGCTTGGCGAGGTCAGAGGCGCCGACAGTCGGTTTCGCCAAGGCCCGATACTCAGCCGTTTCGGCGGCCCGTTCGGACAGGCGAGGCCGGTCCGATGCGTCAAATTCAATGGCGTCAAATTCTGGAGTTGGCGTATTATCGCCCGCTTCGGCGATAGATGTTGGGAGTAGCTCGCCCTCTGTTGGCACAGGGTTCACAAGGGCAACAGGTGTCGGGGTCAATGTTGACGCGGGCGCGGTTGTTGGTGGCGCGGCCCCGTTTCCAGCCGAAATTGGAAGCATTGACGCTGTTCCGACGGCGGTGAGGGTTGGTAAGGGCGCGAGGTTTGGCAGGCCTTCAGGCACATTGGCTTGGGGCAGAGCCGCACTAATCGGATCACCGGCAACCACATAGGTTGGCAAGATCGCATCGGCGTTTGTCAGGGTAGCGATGTGGGTGATCGGTAAAATGGTCGGTGTGTCGGCCATCGGAGTGTCAGCTAACGGAAGCGTCTGAGCCGTTGGCACAGGAACACTGTCCGTCATCGGAATATGGATGGGCGTGTCTTCAACCGGAATTGAGACGTCGAGCCCGATTGATGAGAGGTTTCCCGCAGGCATCAGGCCAGCTCGATCAACGGATCCCTCCGTTTCGCCAAGCTGAGGAACATTCAATTTGCGGGCGACATCATTGTCATTGAGCTGAATATCTCGGTGTGTTGTTAGACCTATCTCTGGCTCAGTGGTCTGGCCGGAAGCGTGAGGGTTAACGTCCGTCTGGTCTGACAGTGTCTCTTCGAAACTCCGCCCTTGATAATCGCTGTTCCTGTCGGCGGTCAATTTTAGCCCAGCCGCAGCAGGCGACGCTGCGCGCGGGTTTGTCTGTGTCATCAAAACATTGGGAAGGGCCGACATAAGGTCAAATTGAACGAATATGGTTTACCGAGTGTTTACGGCCTGTGGGTAAAGAAGGCTTATGTTAGTTCCTGATCTTAATTCCCTGACACCTTTGAAAACGGTGAAACCGACGCCGGAGAGCACGGTGGCGGGGGCAAAGGACACAGCCGCGTTAAAAGAGGTGGCCAAGGATTTCGAAGCCGCCTTCATCGCACAAATGCTGACCCATTCCGGCCTCGCTGAATCTTTGACGTCTGGCGAGGGTAAAATGGCCTCCGCTTTTGGCAGTTTTTATGTCGAACAATTGGCCGAACGAATGGCGGATCAAGGCGGGATTGGAATGGCGGACTCTATATATAGGCAATTGGAGCGCTACGGAGCAGCAGGGGAAACATCATGAGCGACACGCGAATTCTAACAATGTTGAGCCGTATTGATCGGGCTCTGATTGCGGAGATTGACGTTATTCGTGAGGGTCGTTTTCAAGACCTGCTTGCGGTGCAAATGGAAACTGCGGACGCCATGCGCGGCCTCGACGCCATGCGGATCGATTTTCAACTGCCCGGGTTTGACAAATCGCGGATCGAGGCGGCGATGCGAATCATCAATCAACGCGCAGAACAGGCCCGCGGATTAATCGGCGCAGCCATGAACGGCGCGCGCGATGCGAAGGCGCGGATTGAAGGGTTGATCCGCGCCGACGGTGACATTGGGGCCTATGACCGGACCGGGGGGCAAATCAGGATGAAGAACCTGGGATCGCCGTATAATAAGACAATTTAAGTTTACGTCTTGAAAACTATCGAAATTCACTACTTGTTAGAATTCACGCGTTACAAACGAAGAATAGCTCAGGAGAGCGCGGTCGGTTTTCCGCCCAATTGTCAGGACGACTTGGTCACCTTCGACTTTAATCCGAAAGGGTTTTGACGAAGCAATTTCAACACGGGCAACGTCCCGCTCATTAGGTGAAATCCAATGTCCAGTATTAATACAAACTTAGGCGCAATGGTTGCGCTCGATACCCTCAAAGGGATCAACAAGAACCTCGGTCAAGTTCAAAACGAAATTGCGACAGGTAAGTCGATCAACTCTGCTAAAGACAATGCAGCGCTTTGGTCAATCGCAACAGTGATGGAAACTGATGTCGCAGGTTTCGAACAAATTGGTAATTCTCTGAACTTGGGTTCAGCCACAGTGGGTGTTGCTCGGACTGCGGCTGAAGAAGTCGTGACGAACCTCAAAGACATCCGCGACTCAATCATTGCTGCTCAAGAAGGCAATGTTGACCGTGGTAAGCTCCAGACCGACATTAACGAATCCGTCGCGCAGATCCAATCAACTGTCGCGGGCGCGCAATTTAATGGTCAGAACCTTCTG
The DNA here is from genome assembly GCF_014652695.1 of Algimonas arctica. Lineage (GTDB taxonomy): Bacteria > Pseudomonadota > Alphaproteobacteria > Caulobacterales > Maricaulaceae > Litorimonas > Litorimonas arctica. Next base: position 222,448 of record NZ_BMZH01000003.1, on the reverse strand, counting down.
ACAGGCGAAGGTAACATCGAAATTTTGTCATCATTGAACCGTGATTCAAACGGCGCAGTGAGCACAGGAAAAATCACAGTTGCGCGTCAAAATCTCACGACTGACGCCGTTGGTTCTTCAGGTTCTTTGTCGAGTGGCGACGGTGGTAATATCACCTTCGTGAACGACACATATACACCAAATGCCTCTCCAACTGACGTCGGGTCACTCGTCTTTGATACAAGTGCTGAACTGACAACCGGGACATCAACGACATTGAACCTGGGTACAGGCGCAGGCGGAGCAATTACAGTCGTCTCCACAGAAGGCCAAACAGTTGAAGAATATGTCACGGCGATTGCAGCGGCGATCAATGACGATGTGAATGGTGTCTTGGACGCAGGCGTTTCAGCGACTGTCAGCTCAGGCAATGTGCTGTCAATCGAAGATACAGACGTCACAGCGGGTACGACTCAGGTCACAATGACCGCGACACAAACCAAGCCGGCAACCCCAGCAGGGCTGTTGGAAGGTCTTGATGCTCTCGACGTATCAACGTCGGACTCGACAGCGGCACAAGCATTGACTGACATTGAAGGCTTCCTCACGAGCGCTATCGATGCGGCGGCTGCATTCGGTTCGAAACAGGGCCGTATTGACAGCCAGATCAGCTTTGTCTCCTCTTTGGGCGACAGCTTGAAAGCCGGCATATCGACACTGACAGATGCCAATCTGGAAGAAGCGTCAGCACGTTTGCAAGCTCTGCAGGTTCAGCAGCAGCTAGGCGTACAGGCTCTGTCGATCGCTAACCAAGCACCACAAGCCCTTTTGAGCCTCTTCCGATAGGCTTAACCTAGGCTTCGGCCAAAACGAATATTCCCTCGGCCCTTCGGGCCGGGGAACTTTAAATCTCCGGCGTGCCGCTTAAGGCGACGACGGACCGATCGCCTCGGTAGCACAGGATTTCGCTATGGCTCTTATGACCGCCCACGCCTTCAACGCCCAAAGCGTTTATGGCACTACGGGCCGCGCGATAGGCTCCGACCGCGATGTTGAAGTTCAGGTCTTTCAAACGGCAATTTCCAAGCTGCGCCCATATTCCGGTCCTGATTTTAAACTGACATCTGAAGCCGCAGAGGTTCTCTCTGAAAACCTCAAGCTTTGGGATATTCTTACGGTCGACCTCGTTCATCCGGATAATAAGCTCGGTACAGAGTTGGTGACCCAATTGAGGGGACTGGCTCGCTTTGTTCGCTTCCATACGCACGGCCTCTATGCCGGAACGGGAACCGTTGACGTCCTTTTGGACATTAATATCGCTGTTATGCAGGGCCTGCTGGGTCGACCGGGCGAAAGCTCTGGTGCTTCGCAAGCCGCATAAAGACTCACAGTCGCATAAAGGATTGCTCATGGCCGGCCTGCTTATCAGCCTCAAACCAAACGAAAAGTTTATCGTAAACGGCGCCCTTCTATCGAATGGCCCCAAACGCGGACAAATCTGTGTCGAAGGCGAAGGCATAAATGTGCTTCGTCTCTCTGATGTGATCCATCCTGACGAAGTCCGCACCCCTGTCACGCGCCTTTATAGCGCGATTCAAATTCTTCTGTCCGGCGACAGTTCAGGCGACGAAGCCTGTGATGCGGTCGAGCAACAATACCGCTCTCTCAGCACTGTCTTTCAAGGAACGCCCCTGTCCGACACATTGCTGAAATCCTATAAAGCGTGGGTTGATGGTCGAATTTATTCTGCTCTCTGCCGTCTTAAGCCGTTAATTCCGATTGAAGCGGACTTGCTTGGCCTTGAGCCGACTCAGAAAGACGAGTCTCGAAATAATTCGACGCGGAGCCGACCAGTGATCCAGACTGTTTCAGCTCAGACCGTGACACGCCGCCGCGTGGCGGCTGCAGGTTAATGCGATGGCAATTCAGCCAAGTCTGATTGGCGGGTCCCTGTCGGGGTATGCGTTTCTGAAGTCCACGCAAGAGCGGCAACAGGCGACGTTTGAAAGCTCGACAGATATTAAGCGCAATGTCGATGGCATGCGCGAAAAACTCTCAGAGTCGTTTACACTTGATGATCTGATGGGCGACCGTCAGTTACTTTTGCCTGTGTTGCAAAGTTTTGGGCTTGAAAGCGAAATTGATAAAGGCGCGTTTGTACGGCGGATCATTTCGCAAGGCCCCGATGATCCTAAAGGGTTTGCGCAACGGTTGAACAATGATGATTTCATTGAGTTGGCGCGCGTATTTGAGGCTGATAGCGATGGAAATATCCAGCTAAGCGCCGCCACTGTCGATGATTTGGTTAATGGTTATACAGATAAAGCTTTCCAGACAGCCGTCGGGGAACAAGAGCCTGACCTACGTATAGCGCTTAATTTTGAAAGTGAAATTTCTGATTTAGCCGCAAATAGCGCCAGTGACCGATCCTTTTGGTATAAAATTATTGGTAACGCGCCACTTATGGAAATCTTTGATGCGGCCTTTATTTTGCCGACAGGATTTTCAAATCTCGATGTCGATAAACAGGCGGATTACCTGCAAAAGCGGGCTGAACAACGCTTAGGCGATGACCCACGCGCTGCGCTCGCAACGACAGAGGGGGTCGACAAGACCATCAAAGATTTCTTGTTACAGCGCCAAATCGAAAATGGTCCCTCGGCCCTGACACCGGGTGCCAGCGCCTTGTCTTTGCTCACGGGCGGCTTTGGAACGCAGAGCTTGTTTAGTCTCGTTCTATCAAATTCAACTTAGCGGTTCGCTCTCATAATCACTAAGAAATCGCTTGGCCGAGCGCGATAAAGCTCTCGTCAATTGTTGCCACGTTGGCATTCCGCAAAAATCCATCCAAGTTAGGCTGGCAGGCCACAGCCTTATCTAACACGGGGTCCGTTCCGGCGACATAAAGCCCGGATTGCACCATCAATCGACCGTCCTCATACCGCCGAAGAAGACTTCTCCCTTGGGATAAAATGGCATTCTGTAACTCTGTTGCCGCTTCAGGCAGGGACCGAGAGATGCTGCGTCCCACATCAATCGCTGGGTAGCGGCCGCCCTCCGCGATGGCGCGGTCCAAAATAATGTGACCATCCAAAATACCCCGGACCGTATCGGCGATCGGCTCTTCCATGTCAGAGCCTTGCACAAGGACTGAGAAGACGGCGGTAATATCGCCGCCTGTGTCGTCTGTTCCGGGGCCGGCGCGCTCACATAACCCTGCGAGGGTCGGAAATGTCGATGGTGGAAAAGCGCGTAAAGCCGGCGTTTCGCCAACAGAAAGCGCAACTTCGCGATGCGCTTGGGCAAACCGGGTGAGGCTATCAAACAAGAATAAAACATGCTGTCCTTGGTCACGAAAGCTTTCCGCTGTCGCCATAGCCAACCGCGCAGCCCGCAATTTGGCGGCCGGCGGTTGGTCGGATGTTGCGGCAAAAACAACGGTACGTTTCATCGCTTCAGGTCCAACAACCTCCTCAACAAAACTGCGAACTTCACGTCCCCGCTCACCGATCAAAGCGATCACGGTGACGTCGGCACTACTGGCTTGACCGGTGCTTTTCGCTAAGCCGCCAAGGAGGGACGTCTTGCCGACGCCTGATCCCGCGAACAAGCCCACACGTTGACCCCGGCAAAGCGGCAAAAATGTATCGATTGCAGAATATCCCGTGCAAATGCGGTCTCCGAACGCCCGCCGATGTCCGGCAATCGGCGGAGCTGCATTCAGGTCCGCTGGTTTAGCGCCTTGTCTGGGACGTTTTCCATCCGCATCCCGCCCGTCAAAATCCAACACTTTACCGAGCCAGTCCGGCCCCGGCGCCAGCGTCGTAACGGGCACTAGATCTGCGCGCATTCCAGATGTGAGCCCTTGTCCGGATCCATACAGGGCCACGGTCACGCTGTGACCGTCATCGGCGATGACGTCGCCGCGACGATTGCCATCGATCATGATACTCGCGCCAATCCCAGCGCGACCACACAGGCCGGATATTTGCACGGTCTGTCCGGCGCAGGAGAGAACGCGACCGGAATGTACAACAAGCGGCGGCAGCGGCGTAGCGAACTGGGCGGTCAGTGTAGCCAGGTTTTCAGAGGGCGGCTTGGGCATGGGGTGCCCTTCAAGGCGACGGGATGGACAGGAAAAATTTTGTTACAGGTCTGTTAACCATTGATTCAACCCTCGGCTCTAATCGTCAATACAGCATTAACGCCCTTTGCAAGGATTGCAGTCATGGCGCACACAGTTTCGCTTCTGGATTTATCATCCAATATGGCCCGCCACGCGGCCACACGTCACTCCCTTATCTCCCAAAACATCGCGAACGCGGACACGCCAGGTTACAAAGCCCAAGATGTCGCTGATTTCTCCGCCGTGATGGAATCACAGAAACTGTCCGGCACGGACGCCGGCATCAATCCATTGGAGGCGTTGGATCGTCCCTCCGTCGGCTCTCCCAATGGCAACACTGTTAGCTTGGAGGATGAGTTGATGCGCGGCTCCAAAGCCCAACAGGATCACGAATTAGCGGTCTCTATATACAGATCCACCCTCACAATGATGAAAACAGCGGTTGGCAAAAATCTCTAGTCTCCTCTGACACCCGCTTAAGCGCAGAAAGGATTTCGCGCCGATGATAGACCCAATTGTACAGACCATGAATGCCGCGAGTTCCGGCATGCGCGCACAATCGCAGCGCCTTTCAGTCGCGTCTGAGAACCTCTCAAATTCCGATACACACGGCTATAAACGCAAGTTGATGAATTTCACCCAACAGGTTGATCGCGAAAGTGGTCTGACCACGGTGGGTGTGTCGCGTCCGTCACTTGATCGATCGCAGGGCGAGATGATTTTCGATCCGAATCACCCTCTGGCGAATGATCAAGGTCTCGTGGAATCGTCCAATGTCGACATGATCATTGAAATGGCCGACGCGCGCGAAGCTAACCGAAGCTTCGAAGCCAACCTGACAACGTTTAAGCAAGCTGGCGAAATGTATCGCGGCCTGCTCGGTCTTCTGAGGCAGTAATCATGGATATCACCTCAAACGCTGCCGCGCTTGGCGCCTCACGCCATTATGGCGCGGCCAAACGGATTACAGCCCCCGCGGGGCTTGAGCAGCCCAAACCGAATAATGATGGCGGTGTCGTGGCCAAAGGCGTCGAGAGTTTCTCCGACGTCTTGAAAACGGTGGAAACAACGTCGACCCAATACGCGGCCGGTACAACCGACGCGCAATCTGTCGTCGAAGCTCTGGCCAATGCCGAGATGGCATTGGAAACCGCCGTGACTGTGCGGAACCGGGTTGTCGAAGCCTATCAAGAGCTTCTTCGGATGCCGATCTAATGGTCACAACGCCTGTCTTGGAAAGGCCGTCTCATGGATGAATTCGGCATTTTGAGCCTGCTCCGCGAAGCGCTCTGGGCGACCGCGTTGATGGCGATGCCTTTGCTGATTTCCGCGCTAGTGGTCGGTCTGATTGTGGGCCTTGTCCAAGCGCTGACATCGATTCAGGAAATGACGCTAACGTTTGTTCCAAAACTGGCCGCCATGCTGGTCGTGATGTTTATGACGATTGGTTACATGACGAATATTTGCCTGTCTTTGTTCAATAATCACGTCCTTCCTGCTATTGTTGGCGGCTAGGCGGACGGCCCGGTAATGAACTCTAGTCGCGCCACCATCGGTCTCGCCGTCGGCCTTATGGCCGTCATCATCATGATGATCTTGCCCATGCCGTCATGGGTCTTGGACATCGGTGTGGCGGCGTCCTTCGCCTTTGCGATCTTGATTTTTACCATGACCTTGTTTGTGGAAAAGCCGCTCGATTTCTCTGCCTTTGCGTCCGTTTTATTGGCGTCCTTGCTGCTGCGCCTGTCGCTGAACGTGTCCTCGACCAAGCTCATTATCGGGGAGGGTCATACGGGTACAGACGCGGCCGGATCGATTATCGAAGGCTTCGCCATGTTCGTCATGGGCGGCAACATCGCCATTGGTCTAATCGTGTTCTCGGTCCTCGTTATCGTCAACTTCATGGTCATCACCAAAGGTGCGGGGCGTATGGCGGAAGTCGGCGCTCGCTTTGCGTTGGACGCCATGCCGGGCAAACAAATGGCGATTGATGCTGATTTGGCCGCAGGCGCCATCAGCCACGAAGAAGCCAGTAAACGACGCGAACGCGAACAAGAAGAAACGGCTTTCCTCGGGTCATTGGACGGTGTGTCCAAATTTATGAAAGGCGACGCGGTCGCTGGTATTCTCATCACCTTGCTCAACCTGATTGCTGGGATGGGTATCGGGGTTGGCGTTCATGGCCTGTCTTTTAGTCAAGCGGCCAGTAATTACGCGATTCTAACCGTGGGGGATGGGTTGGTCAGTCAGATCCCGGCCGTCATCATCTCCATCGCGGCGGGTCTGTTGCTGTCGCGCGGCCGCGGTGACGGCGCGGTGGATTTGGCTTTGCTCGAACAGTTTGGTCGTCACCCAGCCGCACTGGCCTCCGTCTCGGGCATTATGGCTGTCTTCGCGCTGTTTCCGGGCCTGCCCGTCATGCCCTTCATGTTGGGCTCAATTGGCCTCGGGATCGCGGCGTACCTGAGTTGGCAGAAAGCCCAGAACGTGACCAAGCTCGAAGAGAAAGAAGCCGGTATCGTGCCGCCTAAGCCCGAACCGACGATGGGCGATATGCTGGACTTGGACGAACTCTCTGTTGAGCTGTCACGCGATCTGGTGGCTACGGTCATGGGAACTGATTTCGGTGTCGATAAACGCGTGCAGAAAATCCGCAAATATATCGCGACTCAATACGGGTTTATTCTGCCCCCGATCCGATTGTCTGACGATGCGGCTTTGCCACGCCATAGCTATCGCATCCGGCTGCACGGCGCAGATATGGCGACACAGACATTAATGGCGGACCGTCGACTGGCCCTGATTGAAGCCAATGAACATACGCAAATTCCCGGCGACACGACGCAAGAACCTGTCTTCAAGGCTCCGGCGCGTTGGGTCGATCCCGAACATGAAAATGAACTCACTTTGCTGGGTGTTACCACGGTGGCTCCGGTTGAAGTGCTCGCGACCCATCTTTTGGAAGTCATCCAAGACAATCTACCGGCGTTGCTTACGCGCCGCGCCCTGCGCGAAACATTGGATGCGTTTAAAGGGGTGACCGAGTCGGACCGGGCCGATGGCAATCGTCGTCTTGTCGATGAGTTTTTCCCGGATAAAGCGCCTATTGAGTTACTGCACTCCGTTATGCGCCTCTTGTTGGAAGAGCGGATTTCGATTCGTAACCTGCCGCTGTTGCTGGAAACAGTTGCGGATGGGAAGTCCGCGAACCTGAATGCCGAGGCAATCACAGATGTGGCACGCCAACGTTTGTCCCGTCACTTTGTCGGGCAATATCGGAACGAAACCGGACAGCTTCCAATTATCCGGATCGGTGAAGATTGGACGGCCAAGTTAGGTGAACGGGAGACACGTGACGAGGTGGGTCGTTCTGACATTGCTCTATCGCCGGAAGAATTTAATCAATTTGCCCATGATGTGCGCGCCCAGCTCGATACGGCCGCACGCAAAGGCAGTTACGCGGTGATCGCGGCCCCGGGTCATTGGCGTCGGTTCATCCGCTCGGTGCTGAAAACCAAAGGCGTGAAAAACCCCGTTCTGTCCTACGCCGAGATCGCGGCCAACGAAAAGCCGCTTATTCTCGGCTCCGCATGACGCGGGTTCTGCCATGATGGGCGGCGGCGAATTCCTCGCGCAGCTGGCCGAAGCCTTTGGCCCGCTGATTGAAATGGTGTGGCCAATTTTTGGCTTATTTGCACGACTGTCGCTCTTTTTCATGCTTGTCCCCGTTTTTGGGGAGCGCGCAATTCTGCCGCGATTCCGGATTGCTGTCGCCGGAATGACAGCGTTTATGCTCTATCCTATTTTGCAGGACGATCTGGCGTTGCTGCGCGATCAAGGGATTCTTACCTTGGTCGCGTCTGAGGCGATGACAGGTTTCGTAATGGGCTTTGCCCTGCGCCTTGCCGTACACGGTTTGCAAATTCTGGGTATGATTGTATCTCAGTCCCTGTCCCTATCGCAGGTGCTGGGCGAGGGTATCGCGACGGAACCCAATACAACGATTAGCACGCTACTGATGCTGACGGGGGTGACGCTTCTTGTGTCGATGGACTTGCATATTGAGCTGATAGGCGTGATCGCCAACAGCTTTACCGATATTCCGGTCGGGACCATGCTGGATTTACAAGTCTCGGCCAATTGGTTGACCGAACTCACTGTCGCCTTGCTGCGGATGTGTTTGTCGCTGGCTTTGCCTTTTGTGATTTTGAACTTCGTCTACAACCTTATATTGGGTTTTTTAAACCGAGCGATGCCGCAGCTATTAGTCTCCTTCGTGGGTCTGCCGGGCATGACGATGTCGGGTCTGTTCTTATTGGTGATTTGCGCCAGCGCTATGTTGGTGGCGTGGGTCGATATGTTCCTGGCGATTATGGCGGAGGCTTCGTAGGTGTCCGGTGATAATGACAGTAGTCAGGAAAAGAGTTTTGACGCCACCCAAGGCAAAATCGACGATGCCCGCAAAAAGGGTGATATTGCCAAGTCTGCGGAAGTGTCTTCGATCGCGCTTTACTGCGGTCTTGCGATTGCGATTCTGACGCTGGGCGGATCAACCGGCCTTAAAGCCATGTCACAACTCTCAGGCTTGCTTGAATACCCGATACGGTCTGGGGACCTTTTACTAACGGGCGGTGCGGCGAAGAAATTGTTTGGAACGATCGCGTTCCTATTTGCGCCATTATTGCTGGTTATGGTCACAGCGGTATTTTTGTCCTTGATCGCGCAACGCACCATCATTTTTGCGCCTGACAAAATTCAACCGAAGCTCTCGAAGATTAGTCCGCTGTCCAATATAAAGCAAAAATATGGTCGCGATGGTATGGCTGAATTTGCCAAGCGGGCCGTTAAACTCGTGGTTATCTGTGTTGCAGCGGGCTATTATCTGATCCGGCTGACGGGGGAAATCAGTCACGAGATCGGCCGTCCGGCGGGCTATTTGTTTCAAAAACTTGTAGGGGAGAGCTTATTGCTTCTCGTCTGGATGATTGCAGCGACAATTTTTATTGCCGCGGTCGATTTACCGTTCGCGCAATGGTCGCATTTGTTGAAACTCAGAATGACCCGTGAAGAGGTAAAGGACGAGCATAAGAAAAACGAAGGCGATCCGCTGGTGAAAAGCCAGCGTCGGGCGCGGGCGCGGGAAATTTCAAATTCAACAATGCTCAATGACGTGGCCACAGCGAACGTTGTGATCGTGAACCCGACGCACTACTCCGTCGCGCTGCGGTGGGACCGGTCGGGCGGTGGGGCGCCTGTCTGTGTCGCAAAGGGCATCGATAGCCTCGCGTTTGCGATCCGGGAAAAAGCCAAAGAACATGGCGTGCTTATTCATTCCGATCCGCCGTGTGCGCGGGCCATGCATGCCACGGTCGAGGTCGGGGAAGAAATTCGCCCAGAACATTATGCCGCCGTCGCCTCAGCCATCCATCTGGCCGAAACCCTGTCGAAACAAGGGGCATACTAGCCGTGCCCGTGCGTCAGATTTTAGCTCTAAAACGGGCCTCTATTCAAACACGGATCGACGCTTTGGCAGCGCAGGAAACGGGGCTGACGCAACAACGGGCGCGACTGCAAGAGCAAGGCGACGGGCTGGGCCTTGGTGAAGTCGAGGCGGGGTTTCAAATTGCTGCCATGGCCGGCAGCAGTGCGCGCGCCGAAATCGCGCGACTAGACCGCGAGAGCCAAACCCTAAAAACGAAGCGTCTCACCCTTGCGCGAGAAAAACTCTCACTCGATATTGCCGATAAGAAGTTGGCTGTTGAGTCACGCAAGCTTGCGCGGCTTGAGGTGTCTCGCGCCGAAGACCGAGTCTAGCGCACACGGCCATGACCGCCTAACAGACCGTATGTCCGTGACGAAATTAAAGCCTGCCAAGACACCGCCGATGCGCCTCCCTGCGACGCAATTTTGGGGGCTATGTGTTGTCATCTTCATGGTCATGCAAATCCCGTTTGTGCGCGTGCCGGTGATGTTTCTCTCAACCTGGGCGCATGAGCTTGGGCACGGGCTAGGGGCGCTGATGACAGGCGGCGAGTTTTACAAACTGACGATTTACCCGAATTTTTCCGGACTGGCGCAAACAGCGTCGTGGAGCGCGTTTTCACGCGCGGCGACGATCATCGTTGGATTGATGGGTCCGACGATTTTGGGTGTGATCATGATTTTTCTAACCCGTGCCCTGAGTGCCTACCGGTTCACGCTGCTGCTTTTGGCTGCCCTGCTCGCTCTGTCACTCTTCAGGGCGGCCGATGGGTTCACCTTTATCACGCTTAGCGTCTCGGCGGGGCTCTTTGCCTTGGCAGGATGGAGGTTGCCGCATCGGGTATTGCTGTACGTGACGACCATCATCGCCATCGCCTTGTGCCTGAACGCGCTTACGTCATTTGGCTATTTCTTCATCGGCGGGGGCGAAGTGGGCGGACGTCTTTACCGATCTGACACGGGTGTGCTCGCGGATCTGTGGTTTGGTCCGCATTGGTTGTGGGGCCTGTGGCTGGCCTTTTTCTCCATCCTGATTCTGTTTGCCGGGGTTATATTGTCAGACCGTTGGGCACGAAAACGGTCAGCCTAGCGGGGTTTGTTCGACCCGAAAATCTTGCGCCAACGGCTACGGACTTCGTCACTGCCAGCCTCGACATTATCGCCAAAATCGCGAGCGGCGTCACCGATGGAATCACCAACAGCGTCCAATGTCGGGTCAATTCGTTTGGCTTTCCAACGCGTGATCATCCGCCACAATAAGAACCAGATCAGCAATAGCAGCCCGATAAAGACGATATTGAACCAGGGAATGAGCAACGCGTCCGGACCGGACACTTGTTTGATCGACGTGGCATTGGGGAAAATCGAAAACAGCTTAATCCGCCAGCCATAGTGGCGCACGGCAACCCATTTCCCGTCTGACTTGGCCAAGCTTTGCGCTTGCGCGGTGACGTCGCCACTGTCGAATTTGAAATAGGGCGGAAAGCCCCACCCCGTATCTTCGTTGCGGTAGACGCGCGTGTTGCCATTTTCAAACTCGGCATTGATGAACCGCACATCTCGGGTCGAGCCTTCGATGGTGCCAATATCAGCCCGGTCCCAGAACGGCGCGCCAGACTCCACGTCAATGCGTTTAACCTCGGTCCCGACGATCTGCACCACGTCGCGGTCGGGGAGATAATAATTGAGCAGCACGGCCCCTACGATCAGCAGGATGAGCGCCGGAATATGTCGAAGCCATTTCATTTCAAATTCCTCTGTTCAATTTCTTATGAATGCTGCGCCAGCCAAACCAGCAAGGTCGCAATCGCCCCCGGAATAGCATAGACACTTAAGAATAATTTGGACCGCAGCGACCGGTTATACCGCGCCATACCGCGCGCCACGAAATTGTCTTCCGTCTCGCTTTGCTGGAACAGCTCGGTCTGCGCGCGATAATCTTCGGCCAGTCGAACGCGTTCCCGCCACCGGCTCCACTGACTTAAAATCACATAGACGACGGTCAGGATCAAAAAGATCACGACAATATTGCGGATAAGGCCAATCATCGTTTTCGCCTCTCTTCTTGTTCTCGCTGCCGTTTTTCATAGGCGCGGCGTTGTTTCGATTTCCGATGCCAGCCGTCGTCATCATCATCGTCGTCGTCATCATCCCGTTTCCAGCCGTCTTTCTTGTGGGGCTTAGCGGGGTCCCACGGGTTTTTGCGCTTCGTGTTGGGACGCGTGTTCCGTTGACTTGGGTCCGGTGCGTCTTCCATCGACGGTTCACCGCCAAACAAGTCCTCCCGCGCGCCCGCCTTATCCATCGCATATTCCTGCTCCAGAAAGCGCACGACAAAGTCTTTCTTGCTGTCGGACCAGTCACGATAGGCTTCATAGAAGAGCGGTTTGTGACAGATAAACAGTTGGCGAAAATCCAGCCGTGACAAATCAGTCAGCAACATGTTGACGAGGTCACGGTCCGCATTCTGCGAGCCCCGCAGCGCGTAGAAAAACGCCGGATTGTCCGCGTTGAATTTCGGCACGCGCCCGCCCATCGAAGCCCAGCGCCACACATCCATCAGGCCGAGAAATTCTTCGGGCAGCTCATTGGCGTAGCGGCGCTCCAGCTGCCGCATATTCTGCCGCGAGAGCCCGTCCAAATCATGACCTTGTTCCGCCGCGACGGTGGCGACAATAAAATCCATCTTCTGGCGGATCACCAAGGCGCTATCCTGATTGGGGCGTTGCACGACCAGTTCGGTCAGCCCTTCTTCATAGAGCCAGTCCGAAATCGCCTCGCGGTCATCCAGCGTCAGCACTTGCTCAACGTCGAGATCAATCAGACCGTCAATTTTGGTGCGCGCAATCACGGTCGGCGTGTCCGCATCCCGGAACACATAGACGCCGCCCAGATGGGTCGTGAAATAATTGCCCTGTTCGTAGATTTTACTGCCCAGTTTGACCGGATTGCGTTGAATATTGCCGGTGCGCTTGGCCAGCTCGATCATCTCAGAAATCAACACATCATCCCACCACGCATCGTCCTCGGACAGGAAGCGGTCGATCTGAGTTGTGAGCGTAGCGGCTTCGGCGACATGGGATTGGGTCGTGTCGGCCGTGACTTCGATTTGGTTGATGTCGAGCAGGTCGGCGGGCTCGTCGATCTTAAACACGGAATTGAGCAGCTCCCCCGCCACCGCTTCGCGCGCGGTCAGGCCAAATAGCTGATCTTCATTCTCGTCCATATATTGGCGCAGGATCGAGCGCGAGGTCGAGAATGCCGATCCAAGCAGGGGCGCCATCTTCTGATCGGTCGACAGCAGAATAAACATTTGGTTCGACCCGTGCGGGTTGAGATAATATTGATCGTCCAACTCATCCGCCACCTCAGGCGAGAAGCCCGCAATATCGACATGGAATTCCGTCAGCGCCGTGCGCTTGCCGATCAAATAATCCAGCGCGCGATTATACCGCTCGACCATCGCCGGCGACGACACCTCATAGAGGTTGCCAAACATCAGCCCGGCTTTGACGAGGCGCATCATGGTTTAAAACCAAGCCATGCAGCAATTAAAACAACTATTGCTGTTATAGTGCTAATAACAACGTGAGAATAGATGTTGTCCTTTATTCTATCCCATGTGCCTACAATATTTTTGTTGGTGATGGGTCTGAAAAAATTATTTAAGAAAAATGAAGCCCAAAATAAAAAACTTGCCAGAATGGCGACGGAATATGACGTGATTAAAACGATATTCGCAGGATTGTTTCTATTAGCAGTTAGAACTGCCCAAACGAAGAATGCGATTGAAGTTAATAGCAATATTACGTCACGCCACCCCAAGAGTCCAATGAAGGAAAACGGGGTTTTAAATGCCGATAATCTTTCCTTTAACTTCTCCAATTCCGCCAATTGAGTGTGGCTTTCTAATGAATAAGCTCTCAGTTCGCAGTTACCACTTAGATCGATGTATATTGTGCTTGAGTGGATATCGGTGGGGTTGGGGAGCCTCAATTGTATCTTTGGCCGCCCAACGAGAAGTTCCTTATTTGCTTTCATGTCTTGGAAGTTCTCAAACTCGTAGTCATTATTTTCAGCAGAAACTTCATGTTCGATGCCAATCTTTTCGAATAAAATTATAAGCTGACTCGCGCTAAGTCTTAAATATCCTAGTTTAAATTTGATATTTGTGAGACTTCTATCAATTTTCTTCATCACCCCTTCCCCCCCAAATAGCGCCGCTTTGCCTCTTCCTGACGCCCGTAATCCCGCACCATGTTCTCGATCGCAATCTCATCGCTTTTATCCGCATAGCGGAACTCGCTATCGGCGTAGCGGTTGATTTCTTGGATCACCATGTCGACGGTGATTTCGGTCGAGAGGTCGGCGATCATGGCGCGTTTGGTGTCATAGTCTTTGGTGAGGAACAGGTCAGTATTTTCCATCCATTCATCCGGCAGTTCGAAGTCCATCGCGCGGACTTTGACGGCGTCGGTGATGTTCTTGATCGCGCGTCCGGTGAAGCGCGGGTCGGCTTCCTGAATGGCTTTGAGGTAGGTGCCGAGCTTAGCGATCGTGTCGAGCTTGCCTGTGCTTTTCTGGATCGCGTCGAACACAGCGACGAGCCCTTCTTCCTTCGGGCGGGCGTAGCTGTCGTAGCTCGCTTGCACGGCTTTTTGGATCACTTGGGCTTCGAACAACTCGTGATCGCCGACGGGGATGTCGTGGTTCTTGCCCATCAGCAGGTGCAGGATGTCGATATAGTCTTCGCGGGATTTCGGGCCATCGACGAGGAAGCGCGCGGCGGCACGTTGGCGCAGCGCGTCATCGACATTTTCGGGATAGTTGGAAAACATGCCAAAGGTGCAGTTGCCGCGCACGACCGTGTTCGCGCCCGCGAAGCTTTCCATCAGCACAGCGGTGATTTCGAGCTGTCCGGCGGAGCTTTGACGGTCGCCGCGTTTGCCCGCGAGCTGGTCAATATCGTCAATCGTGCCAAAGCCGATGACGCCGGGATCGATGATGGTTTTAACGAAGGCTTTGGCGTTTTGCGCCGACTTACCTTGGTAGCTGTCGATTGAATCGGTGGACAGGTTGGCGTAGCGGAACGGGTAGTCCGCATTGTTGCAATAGTCATTGATCAGGCCCGCCATCATTTGGATCAGGGTCGTCTTGCCCGTCCCCGGCATGCCGTCGCCCATGAAGGTGAAGATGAAACCGCCGAGATCGGCGAACGGATTAAGCTTGCGCTCAAAATCATACGCCATCAGCATTTTGGACAGTTTCATGCTTTGGTATTTGGCGATGTGGTTGCCGACGACCTCGTGCGGTTTTTTAAACGTCATGGTCAGCTTGGTCGAGCGCGCGCGGGAGGCGGCTTCGAACCCTCTGATCTCAAAATCGTCCTCCTCGACGCGGTAAGCGACGGATGTGAACGCATCGAGGCGGGGCAGGTTGCTCGCGCGCATCGCGGCTTTGTCCATCAGCTGTTCCAAGAACGCTGTGACCGTCGGGATGAGCGTGTCTTCGCTATTGGCGAATACGGCGAGGTCTTGGTCGAGTTCCCACAGCGCGCCTGTGAGTGCCAGTTGTGGATTATCCGTCAGCACCTCTTCGACGTCGCCGACGTCAACGGACAGCTCGCCCGTTTCGTGCAGGGTGGAGAGCAGAAAGCTCGCCATATTGGCAAAGACATGCAGCGCGATAACGGAAGACGCGGCGAGGCCTTCGATGAACTCCGCCGATTTCCCGCCGGATAATTTGCCCTGAAGATTATCTTTCATGAGCGCCGACAGGCCGGTCGCGTCGGCATATTGGTCCACAACGGTCAGCGACGTGGCGAGGGCGCGTCGCAGGGCGTGCAGCACGCCCGCTTGAACCGGACTCATCAAGGCATCATCGGGCGACGTATCTTCAACGCGGGCGATGAGGTTCACGCCCTCCGCCTTTGCTGTGCTTTGTGTCACAAGGCCGGGTGTTGTGCTGCGGAAACGGCGGCGTCCGGGGATGCCGGCGGATTTTCCGGCTGCTGGTTCAACGTCTTTGGCTTTGGCTAAACGCGGCGTGTGGTCGAACCCATCCAGCAGCGATTGCGCCGCTGCGATCTTGTCTGCAATCGCAGTTTCTTTGATTTCCATGAGGTCGGACGGGTTTGACATAAGGCCTATGTGTAGCTGAGAATGGTGTTGTTTTGCCCGACGACATATTTTCGGATGCCGTCGAAACTCTGGGCGTGGTTTTCTTCGAGGACTTGGTACGCGCGGTGCGGCAGGATTAGCGCGCGGGAGATATCCGTGTAGCCGTCCGTCTTGCCATCAAGACCGTAAGCATCGAGCTTAAACACTTGCCGCCACGCCGCATTAAATACGCCCGTTTTGACCCATTCCTGCCGCTCAGACTGCAACGTCTCGACCGTCCAGGCCAAGGCCCAGTCGAGCCCCGGTTTCCCTGCGGCCTGTGCCAGCACGTCGCGGATCGGGCCATGTTGTTCGGTAAACGCATGGCTGTGCATGGGGCCCAAATGAAAGCGCCTAAGCCGTTTGGGATGCAGGTTTTTGAAATCCGTGTCGATGCCTTTGGCAATCGTCAGCAGTTTCAGTTCGGATAGGGCTTGCGCCATGAGGGCGTCTTGCAGCCGCGGCCAGCGCCGTTCGTCATTGGGCAGCGCGCGAGAGCCCGTATCATCGACCTCCATGAGGTAGACAACCGGGATATTAGTCTTGGAGTCATAGACCGCCCAGTGAATGATATAGCGGCGCTTGCGTTGCTTTAAAACTTTGCCAACCCAAACGGCCTGCGGATGGTTCTGCGACAGGAAAAGCGGCTCACGCTCCAAGGTTTCGTAATAAATACGCTGCGCCAAGGCATATTGCAGCGCAGTGGGTGGGGATAGCTCGGTCAAAATCTGGCTGACCATATCCTTCTTTAATCGCGCTTGATCGGGCAGGGATTTCAGGTGTTTTTTGGCTTGCGTGGCATCGCTCGCAAGCTGGATGATCTCAGAGAAGATCGGAAATCCGGACTCGGTTTTGTC
Source organism: Algimonas arctica (assembly GCF_014652695.1). Lineage (GTDB taxonomy): Bacteria > Pseudomonadota > Alphaproteobacteria > Caulobacterales > Maricaulaceae > Litorimonas > Litorimonas arctica. The sequence goes on along the minus strand of NZ_BMZH01000003.1, from coordinate 205,847 downwards.
GATACTGATCTGTCCCGAACTCGCCGACCGATTGGTCATGAGATATTTGTAGGACAGGGCTGTGAAACTATTGTTCAAATCGAGCAAATATTGGCCGAGAATATCGCCTTCGGTTTTCCCGAGCTGACGTTCTTCGACCGAGAGCTTGGCGACCGCACTAAGGTGGCCGATGATACGTTCGAATTTTGCGAAATAGCGACGGGCCGCCCGCGCACTATCTAGGACGCGGTGCTCATAAGTAAGATCGAGTTTTTGGGGTGTGGTCATAAAATGCGTTTCACTCTGCCGTCCCGGCCCCATGAAATGCGGCGCGGGATGACAGTGTAATAACTAGGCCCCGTCTCCATAGGCATTGGCGTCGTGCTTCTCGACGATCTTTTCAAACCGGCGGGCGAAACGCTCATCAGCTTTGGCTTTTTCTTCCAGCACCTTACGCGCGAAGACGATGTGCTCTTCGTGGCTTTCCATCATCTCGGCCATTTTATTATTTGTGGCCGCGCCGATCGCCGCCATGGCGACTTGGGCTTCCTTGTCAGTCGCCACGCCGATTTCATTGATCTTATGCGCGACGTCTTGTTGCTGTGCGGTCTTCAATGATTTCGACAGCGCATCATAGAGGACAACCCGCTGTTTCGTGTCGGTGGACAATTTGTTGAGTAGGACCATCTGCGTCGCGATCTGGTTTTGCAGACTATCCATCCAGGTTTTCCCCTTCTCGATATAGCGTTCCAGCGTTTGGGACTCCGACAGTTTGACCTGCTCCAATTGCGCGAGCTCATTGTGACGTGAATTGACTTTGGATAGCTCACTTTCTAATTTTGAGCGTTCCTTGGCGTCCGTCGCCATCGACAGTTTGTTTTCCAACTCAATTATGGTCGGATCAAGCGCCGTGATCTCGTCCTTGATTTGCTCCAACGTATCGACGGCTGCTTCGCGATCCGCGAGCGTGCGTTGCAGGTTGCCTTCAACTTGGTTCTTATGACGGCCGAGCTCATTGAGTTGTTCTTGCAACATGGCTTGGATTGTGTTGGATTTCGCGATCAGGTCTTGCAGCTTATCCTCAATCGTCGCGGCGCGAATGCGCTCAGACCGCAGGCTTTCGGCGCGCTGTTTTGAAAAGATTCCGACGAATTTTTCCCAGCCAGTTTTGGACCGCATGGAGTCGAAGTCTTTAGAAAAACCTGCAGTGACATCGTCCAAACCCATGATGAGTTCAGCGATATTGGCGTTCATCAGATCCGTATGCGCATGGACATCGTCCAGCGACGCGCTCTCGATATCAAGCGAAATATCGGTGCCTTGGCTCATTTTGGCGCGCGCCGTATCGATCCGACTCGACAGCTCCGAAATTTTGCTTTGGGCCTCGGCCACTTCTTTCTTGGATTGTTCAATCTGCGCTTCAAATGTGGCCATAATATTATCCCTTTCCGTCCCTATGTTTGGGTGTTCTATACCAAATAGGTAGGTATTCATTTATCGATTTTCAATAATAATCACAACGATTTTTATCGAAATTGGTCTTTGGCCGCTCTTGCGTCATGGCGCGACGTTGCAGGGCGTGTCGGCCCGCCCTATCTCCATACCATGCTAACCCACCACCGTCCGCGAACCGTTTTGAAGCTTTCTGGGGAGAATGTGCATGACTGGTTTTCTGGACTGATCACGAATTCACTACGCGGACCCGTGACGTTTGCGGCTTTGTTGACACCGCAAGGTAAGATTATCGCCGATTTCTTTGTCACGGACCGAGGCGATCACCTGCTGATTGATACGACGCCTGATATGGGGGGCGCTCTGCACAAACGCCTAAAAATGTATCGTTTGCGGGCCCCGATTGAGATTGATGATGTGTCTGACACGCATCACGTGTCTTGTCTTTGGGGCGTCGAAGACGGGTGCGAGATAGGCGACCCTGACCCCCGTATGCCCGCCTTGGGACGTCGCTTAATTGCGGATAGGCTGACGCCTGATACGGGCGATTGGGATAGGCACCGCCTGTCTCTCGGGGTGCCGGACAGTGAATGGGATTTCGGCGTCCAGACGACCTTTCCGGCAGATGCCTGTATGGATCAATTAAACGGCGTTGATTTCAACGGCGGCTGTTTTGTCGGCCAAGAAGTTGTCTCGCGTATGAAGCGGATGACAACGGTGAGGAAGCGGATGCGCGGTCTCGTCCTCAGCGCACCTGCTGAGGCGGGCGATAAAATTAAATGCGGCGAGCGCTCGGTCGGACAAGTCCTCCATGTGAACGGACTCCAAGGGTTGGCTTTGGTGCGCTTGGACCGTTTGCGTGACGCGACTGAAGGGCCGACGGTCCGGGACGCGCGGGTCGAGGTGATGAAGAGTGTGCTCGGATCGGATGATTAGGTCAGGGGATTAATCACCCCGTTTACATTTTCTCCAATCCTGCCAATCTTTACTTATGACCGACCTCGTTACAATCCGGCGCAATGACCGCGCTTCGTTGCCTCGCTTTGCCGCGCTTAATGCCGAGTGGATCGAAGAGCTGCATGTGTTGGAGCTGTCTGACAAAGTGATGGTTGCGACGCCAGAAATATATTTGGACAATGGCGGACAGGTTTTTACCGCGCATATTGAGACCGAGGTTGCGGGCGCTGTGGCGTTAAAACCGCATTTGACGGGCGATAAGCAAGGCCAATGGGAGTTGACTAAAATGGCGGTCGATGGCCGCTTTCGGGGCAATGGTGTCGGGCAAAAGCTGATGGACGCCGTTGAAGATTATGCCCGCGATGAGCTGGGCCTGAAACATCTTTTTCTTCTTTCAAACACCCGTAATGCGGCCGCACTTCGCCTTTATGCGCGCAATGGTTGGACGATCAATCATGAGGGCGCGCATCCGATCTACGCGCGCTGTAATATCGGTATGGAGAAGCTGTTGTGAGTGGACCCAACACAACGGCCCCAGATGATTATGTCCATGATCGAGACCGTCCGCGTTGCGCGTGGGTGCCGCCTTCTGACCGTCTGTACTGCCATTATCATGATACGGAATGGGGGCGTCCGATCCGGGATCCCAAGGCGTTATTCTCCAAACTGATTCAGGATGGTCAACAAGCGGGTCTGGCGTGGATTACGATCCTGCGAAAACGAGATAATCTGCTCAAAGCCTATGACGGGTTTGATCCTGATATTGTCGCGCATTATACGGACGCAGATCGAGCGCGCCTGATGGGGGACCCCGGCATTATCCGATCTAAGTCAAAGATCGATGCGACCATTGGGAATGCGCGGGCCTATTTGGATATGCGCGCGGCGGGTATCGATTTTGCGGACTATCTCTGGGATTACGTGGGCGGGACGCCTGTAGTGAATGAATGGGCCAATTTTTCTGACGCGCCGGTGAAGAGCGACATCTCTGAATTGCTGAGCAAAGACCTTAAAAAACGCGGGTTTAAATTTGTCGGCCCCGTCATACTTTATGCGTTTATGCAAGCTGTCGGGATGATCAATGATCACGAATTGGAGTGTTGCGCACGTGAGCCGAGTTTGACTGCTCGCTTCATCTAGCTGTTTGACGCACGCACAAGGTTCGTTAGACGGGCTGGGTAATAATAAAAGCCGAACAGTCATAAAAGGTCGTCGCCCGTGAAAGCCGTCATCTCCTCCACTGGATTGTGGACACCAGAACACAGCATTTCCAATGTGGAACTTGTTGTCGCGTTCAACGCCTATGTCGAAAAATGGAACATCGAAAATGCTGAGGCCATTGCCGCTGGCACGCTTGATGCGCTCGCGCCTTCATCGGCAGAATTTATTGAAAAAGCGTCTGGTATTAAGAGCCGCTATGTTTTGTCCAAAGACCCGATCTTGGACCCCAATATCATGGCCCCGCGCCTGCCTGCTCGTCCAAATGAAGAACCCTCCGTTCTGGCCGAGATGGCCGTGAAGGCGGCGAAGGATGCGCTCGCCCGAGCGGGAAAAACTGCGGCCGATGTGGACGCGGTCATTGTGGCGTGTTCCAACTTGCAACGCGGCTATCCCGCCGTCGCCGTTGAAGTGCAGGATTTGCTCGGCGTTGAGGGTTTTGGATTTGATATGAATGTCGCCTGCTCCTCCGCGACATTCGGCTTAGAAGCCGCGCGCGGTTTGATTTATGGCGGACAGGCGCGGTCTGTGCTGGTGATTAATCCTGAAATTTGCACCGCGCATTTGAACTTCAAGGATCGGGACAGTCACTTTATTTTTGGTGATGTCGCTACGGCGATCCTTGTGGAACGTGAAGAAGTCGCCCCCGATAGCCATTGGGAAATCATTGGCGCCAAATTGGTGACGCAGTTTTCCAATAATATTCGCAATAATTTTGGCTTCCTCAATCATACGGCTCCGGAAGATGATGGCATGTATGGTGATCGCGGTCGTAAAGGCCTGACCGATAAACTGTTCACTCAAAACGGGCGTAGCGTGTTCAAGGAAGTGGTGCCGATGGTCGCCAAATTGATCTTAGCCGAAGCGGATAAACTCGGTCTCGATCCCAATAGTCTCAAACGCATGTGGCTCCATCAGGCCAATCTGAATATGAATGTTTTGATCGCTAAAAGGGTGCTGGGTAAGGATGTTGATATATCTCAGGCACCGGTCGTGCTGGATGAATATGCCAACACCTCATCGGCCGGATCGATTATCGCCTTTCACAAACATTCTGATGATTTTGTTGCGGGAGAAACGGGGCTGATCTGCTCATTCGGCGCGGGATATTCCGCCGGCGCTGTGTTCGTCCGTAAAGTCGGATAAACGTTAAATCCGTCATAAAAAAAGCCCGGCTCAAGACCGGGCATTTTAAAATTTTGTGACGCAGCTTAGCGCTTTTTGCGACCTTTTCGGGCCGCGTATTTAGCGTCGCGTTGCGCTTTTTGCGTCTTGACGAGATCTTCTTTAGCCTTTTTACGGGCTTCTTCCGCCAGCGTTTTCTTGCGCTCGCGTTCAGCCTTCTCGGCTTTCTCTTGTTCGATCTTTTCCGCTTTTTCCGCTACACGCTTGCGTTCGCGCTCTTCTCGAGCCGCGTTGCGGGCCGTGCGCTCCTCCATCAGCCGTTCTTTTTCGGCAGGATCGAGTTCTTTCTCCTTCGCGCGCTTCAGCATAGCCATCTTGGCCTCTTTTTGCGCTTGAAGGCGGTCGTTAAATGTCTGACCGGGTATGCTCATAAGGACATGTTTCTTTTCATCGGGTTTCAGGAAGGCCGCTATATCGGGGGTGTGATCTTATAAATCAAGGCGTGGGGGCACGAAACGTTCCGCTAAATCTGTGATTTTTGCGAAATCAGGGCCACATTCACACGGACAGAGGGGGTGTGGCGGCGCAAGAGTGGCTTTTGAGGCGAATTGATGTCGTTGTTCGTCGGTCAGTTGCGCTAAGAGGTTGATCAGTTGTGACCCTGGCAATTGTATAATCATCTGGAACCCCTATGTGCGAACGACTCGCAACAAAGGTAATTTAGGGTCGGTTTTCTTGCAACTAAAAATTACTCGCAATATGGGGCGGACCTCAACCGTGTTTATGACGGTCGCGCTAAGGCGCAATGACCGCGATACAATCGATTTCAACGGCGACATCAAGCGGCAGGCTCGGCGCGGAAACTGCGAAGCGCGCGTGACGACCCGCATCCCCAAACAGCGCGACCATCAGATCGGAGCAGCCATTTATGATCTGCGGGATCGCGGCCCCCGTAGCGTTCGGGGTTGCCTGCACGAAGCCGCCCAATTTCACGATCCGCTGAACCTTAGAGAGATCGCCGTCACAGGCCGCTTTGAGCTGGGCCACAATATTCAAACCACAGAGTCGCGCCGCATATTCGCCCTGCTCAACCGTTAGCCCATCTCCCAGTCGCCCTGTAATATGCTCGTGACCGACTTTGCTGATTTGCCCTGAAATAAACACCTGATTTCCAACAGTCACATAGGGCACGTAATTGGCCACGGGGGCCATCGGTTCCGGTAGGGTGAGTCCGAGATCTTGTAAGCGTGTTTCAACGTTCATTTTTGAACTTCCATTTAATAGCGGCGTGCCTTGGTATCTTGCCTAAGCCGTCTATATGCTATCGTCCAGTATAGGAGCTATCATGTCAGACTCGTTTCCATTCCCGTCTTATAATTCCGCTGTCCTTGATTTTCTCAGCGCCCGACGCAGCAATCTGGCCAAGGCGATGACGGGCCCCGGGCCGGATGCCGATCAATTGGACACGATCCTACAGATCGGCACGCGCGTTCCGGATCATCGTAAGCTCACGCCGTGGTCATTAGTCGTGTTCCAAGGCGAAGCCCGCGCGACATTTGGCCACCATATTGCAGCCGTTTACCAGGCCGATAATCCTGACCATCCCGACGACCGCGTGTCATTTGAAGCGGACCGGTTTTTACGCGCCCCGCTCGTTATCGCTGTTATTAGCACGCCAAAAGATTGCTTGCGCGGAACGCCGGTTTGGGAACAGCAGCTCTCTGCTGGTGCTGTGTGTATGAACCTCTGTCTGGCTGCGCAGGCGTCCGGATTTGGCGCGCAATGGTTGACGGAATGGTACGCCTATGATGCGCGGGTTCATGCCGCGCTTGATATGAGCGCGGGCGACCAAGTCGCGGGTTTCATCTATGTCGGCACACCCACACAGGACGCTTTACCGCGGCAACGGCCACACCGTGACGATGTTATTCACTTTGCGTCATCACAGACGTAATATTGATAGCAAAAACCTAGGTTAGTACAGCTATTCACATTTTGTTGAGGTGACAGATTTGTGTCAGGCGGCTAACAAAAAATTGTTGGACGGGGTGACCCGACCCAATTTGCCCTCGGTCTCCATTGCGCCCCGTGAGATCGAGGGCTTTTTCATTTCAGCCCCCTATTTTGACTCAGCCAATTGTGCTCAGTCCATCGGCCAGACAAACCGGATCTTATCCGCGCGCGTATCCTGAGAACAAATATCTGTTCTTGCTGTCCGGTGTCATATGATCCTTCGTTATCTTCCTCTGTGCTTATTAGCGATCGCGATGAACGGTGCGGCGAGCCCAACCCAGTCCCTGCAACCGGAGCGCTGTGCCATGAACATTGACTTTTCCAATTCCAATAGCGTCGCCCCGTGGCAGATCGTCAATGACGGCGTCATGGGCGGACTGTCGCAGGGCACACGCTTTGCGGAAGGCGATCACATGGTCTTTCGCGGCGTTATAAATACCAATGGCGGCGGATTTTCGTCGCTACGGCGTCGTCTCTCGCCGGGAGATTTGAGCGCGACCACCGGTCTGCGCCTAACGGTTCGATCTGACGGCCGCGATTATAAAATGACCTTTCGCACGTCCGAACGCTGGCGCGGCCGGTCTGTGTCTTATCAAGCCCCCATTCCGACAACGCCCACAGGGGACTGGGTCGACGTCACGGTGTCATTTGCCGATATGGCAACGTCAGTGTTCGGGCGAAACGTCCGGGTTGCCCCGTTTGACCCATCCGATGTGCGCGAAATGGGGATCATCATCGCCGACGGAATTGACGGGGATTTTAAACTGGGGGTGCGGCGTCTCTCTTGTGTCGATTCGACCCCGACTGCGACCTAGGCCGTTTCCCCGAACAGTTCACGACCGATCAACCAGCGGCGGATCTCGGAGGTGCCGGCCCCAATTTCCATAAGCTTGGCGTCGCGCAATAAACGGCCTGTTGGGTAGTCATTAATATAGCCATTGCCGCCCAAAATTTGGATCGCGTCCAGCGCCATTTGCGTGGCTTTTTCCGCCGCATATAAGATACAGCCTGCGGAGTCTTTGCGGGTTGTTTCGCCACGGTCACAGGCGGCGGCAACAGCGTAGCTATAGGCGCGCGCGGTCGAGAGCGCGACATACATATCGGCGACTTTACCTTGGATCAGTTGGAATTCCCCAATGGCTTTCCCGAACTGATTGCGTTCGTGAATATAGGGCAGAACGACATCAAGGCAGGCCTGCATGATGCCGATGGAAATGGCGGAGAGCACCACGCGTTCATAATCCAGTCCGCTCATTAAAATCGCGGCGCCTTGGCCAATTTTGCCGACGACATTTTCTTCCGGTACGAAACAATTCTCAAATACAAGCTCACATGTATCAGACCCGCGCATGCCAAGTTTGTCGAGCTTCTGTGCGGTTGAAAATCCGTCAAAGCCTGCTTCGATGATGAAAGCGGACACGGATTTACTACCCGCGCTTGGATCGGTTTTTGCGTAAACCAGTAACGTATCCGCTGTCGGCGCATTGGTGATCCACATTTTATTGCCATTCAGCAGATAGCCGCCCTGGGCGCTTTCCGCTTTCAATTTCATCGACATAACGTCGGACCCGGCCCCCGGTTCGCTCATCGCAAGCGACCCCAAATGCTCACCACTCACGAGTTTAGGGAGGTATTTGGTTTTTTGTTCTGCATTCCCCCAGCGCTCCAACTGGTTGATGCAAAGGTTCGAATGGGCCCCATAAGACAGGCCGATGGAGGCGGAGGCGCGGCTGACTTCTTCAATCGCAATTGTGTGTTCTAAATAGCCGAGCCCCAATCCGCCCTGTTCTTCAGAAACAGTAATCCCGTGTAATCCTAACGCGCCCATTTCGGGCCAGAGGTGACGTGGGAATTGATTAGAACTGTCGACCTCGGCCGCAATCGGCGCGATTTTGTCTTGCGAGAATTGATAGACAGATTCGCGAATAGCGTCGGTCGTTTCCGAATGGCCAAATTTGAGGGTCGGGTAAGAAGTGGTGCTCATCGGGGTCTCATTTTGAAAATCGTTCGGGCCTATCTAACGCGAGCCGCAGGGGAAAGTCTTGCCCAAATATCGCGGCCGAGTGTCGGGGCGATTACAAGACACACGGGCATGTTCAACCGCGCATCAAGGCGTCGGCAAGCGGGCGTTTCGGGTCAAGGTGACACGAGCGCGGACTTTCCCCACTGATGGGGAAGAGGGAATAGAACCATTTTCAGCAGACAAAGTCCGCGCGCTTGGTAAGCGCACCCGATCAAAGCCTTGTGAACCCGGCAGACCTTCGTCACGTCCGGGACGGTGAGACAAGCTGACGGACTTTCGGTCCGGTCCCGTCTACCGATCATTCTGAACCAGAGCCCGACACATCAACTTGCGCCAATGTCACGTGCAAAAGGTCCAAACCGATCATCAATCACTTTGCCGGATGGGATCATGTGCGCCGCATTAACTCGCCCACAATCCAGCCTACCAAACCCCCGCCAGCCTAAGAGCAATGCCTCTCTCGTGTCCGAAACGGGTGAGGCTAACAGACCATGGAAAGGGGTGGACGGGGATGAGGTTGTGTCAGATGCGGTGCAGGGGCGTTGGGGTACGGAAATAAACGCGGGTTTATTCCGCGTCTGCCACCATATCTTCTAACGTCACTAACGCCTGACCATCATCAACAAGCACACCGACGACCGCCGTCACTTCGGAGACCACCCCGTCACGCGGCGATTTCAATGTCATTTCCATTTTCATGGCTTCGAGAATGACGAGAGGTTGATCGGCGGCGACGGTCGCGCCGGGCTCAACCAGCACAGAGATCACTTTACCGGACATGGGGGCGATGACGGCGTTGCCGGACGTGGCGGCATTTTGCCCGCCGGGGACGAAACGTGGGACGATGATGAAATCGCCCATACGTGTGAGCGAAACTGCGTCACGTTGAACAAGACTGTCCCACAATATAGAATGACTGAGGGCAGCATCATTGTCTAAAGTCGCATCTTCCGTGGCCAAGGAAATATGGACGGCCCGACCCTCAACAAGAAGCGACGCGGAGGTCTGGTTTTGGTCAATAATGTCGACCGAAATCATCTCACCGTCCTTGATAAAGTGATGTCGGTTGCGAGGGGGGAGGTTGGGTCGCCACCCCTCGAGGCGTCCAAATGCGCCAAAGGCCGAGTCAGTAGCCTGATCGTGCAGCGCGAGTGCAGCGAGCGCATAGGTTTCGTCGCGTGAGATATAATCCGGCGCGGTAAGTTCTGTCGCATGTTCAGCGATGAAACTCGTGTCGATCCGGCCTTCGATAAAGTCATCGGTAAAGAGGCAGCGGATTAAGAAGCCTGCATTGGTCTTGACCCCTGTGACCTCCATATCGTCGATCAACTGTCCAAGGTTTAAGATCGCCTCATCGCGATGCTCAGCGTGGGTGATCGCTTTTGCAATCATGGGGTCGTAGAATATTGAAACCGTTCCACCGCTCTCAACACCCGTATCAACGCGGGTGGTTATGTCGCCGTCTGACTGGCTGCTGGAATCTATATGTTGAATACGCCCAATGCTCGGGACGAAATCATTCGCGGGATCTTCGGCATACAGCCGCGCTTCGACGGCGTGACCTGACAACGTGATCTCGGTCTGGTCCGGTAGTGCTTCGCCTTGTGCGACCCGGATTTGCCATTCGACCAAATCCAATCCGGTGATCATTTCCGTCACCGGGTGTTCGACCTGCAAGCGTGTATTCATTTCCATGAACCAAAACCCGTCGGTGCGTAAGCTCCCGGAGCCATCGACGATAAACTCGACCGTGCCTGCACCTTGGTAATCCACGGCTTGCGCCGCCTTTACAGCGGCGGTCGTCATGGCGGCCCGCACGTCCTCGGTCATGCCGGGGGCGGGGGCTTCTTCGATCACTTTTTGGTGGCGGCGTTGCAGCGAGCAATCGCGCTCAAACATATGCACGACGTTCCCGTGCGCGTCGCCGAAGACTTGGACTTCGATATGGCGCGGCGACAGGATATATTTTTCGATCAAGACAACGGCGTTACCGAACGAGGCAGTCGCTTCGCGTTGGCAGGAGGCGAGGGCGTCTTTAAAGTCTTTGGCATCGTCAACCTTGCGCATGCCTTTACCGCCGCCGCCCGCAACCGCTTTAATAAGGACGGGATAGCCGATTTTTCCGGCTTGCTCCGCGAGGTGGTCCGGGTCTTGATTATCGCCTTGATAGCCCGGCGTGACAGGGACGCCCGCTTTGGTCATCAAGGCTTTGGCTGCGTCTTTCAGGCCCATCGCTTCCATCGCTTCAGCCGACGGTCCGATGAAGGTGATGCCCGCCGCATGGCAGGCGCGCACAAAGGCGGGGTTCTCAGATAGGAAGCCGTAACCGGGGTGGATCGCATCCGCGCCCGTTTGCTGGGCGGCGGCGATAATTTTGTCCGCGATGAGGTAGCTCTCCGCTGCGGGACTTGGCCCGATGTGGACGGTTTCGTCGGCCATGCGCACATGCAGCGCGCTGCGGTCGGCGTCGGAATAGACAGCGACGGTTTTGATGCCCATTTTGCGGGCCGTGCGAATGACACGACAGGCAATTTCGCCGCGATTGGCGATCAGGATTTTGGTGATTTTGGTCGTCATAATGTCTCCATTCCTTTTCTTGAAAGAAAGGAAGTTGTCTTTTGCCGCGTGGACACGCGGTTCGGATATAATTTCATCCCCCGGATAAAATTAAATCCTCACATCCTAAACACACCGAATTTCATTTCAGGCACGGGCGCATTGGCACTCATGGCGAGACCGAGGCCCAGAACGGTGCGCGTATCTTCGGGTGCGATGATACCGTCGTCCCAGATGCGGGCGCTGGCATAATAAGGATGGCCCTCGACTTCATATTTATCCTTGATCGGCTGCATGAAGGCTTCGCGCTCTTCGTCTGACCAGCCGTCGCTGCCGCGCGCCACATCGGCGAGCACGTTCGCGGCTTGGTCGCCGCCCATCACGCTGATGCGCGAATTGGGCCACATGAACATCAGGCGCGGCTCATAGGCCCGCCCGCACATGCCGTAATTGCCTGCGCCGTAGCTGCCGCCGACAACGACGGTGAATTTAGGCACTTGGGCATTGGCGACGGCGTGAACCATCTTAGCGCCGTGCTTGGCGATCCCGCCCGCTTCGGCTTTCGACCCGACCATAAAGCCGGTGATGTTTTGTAAGAACAGCAGCGGGATTTTGCGTTGGCAGCAGAGCTCGATAAAATGCGCGCCTTTCATGGCGGACTCAGAAAAGAGCACGCCATTATTGCCGAGAATACCGACCGGATAGCCCTCGATCTCCGCAAAGCCAGTGACTAACGTCGGGCCGTAAAGCGCTTTAAACTCGGTGAACCGTGATCCATCGACGATGCGGGCGATAATCTCGCGGCAATCATAGGGTTTGCGAATATCGGCTGAGACAACGCCGCCGAGTTCGTGGGTCGGGTAGAGCGGCGCGTCGCCCTCACCTGTTGGGAGGAAGTGCGGTTCTTTGGGTTCCAGCGTGCTGATAATATCGCGCACAATCGCGAGCGCGTGATCGTCATTGGCCGCGAGGTGGTCGACGACACCCGATTGGCTCGCATGCAGCATCCCGCCGCCGAGGGTCTCGGCGTCAATTTCTTCGCCGGTGGCCGCTTTGACCAGGGGCGGCCCGGCCAGAAAGATTGTGCCTTGGTTGGCCACGATCACAGCTTCGTCGGCCATCGCGGGGACGTAAGCTCCGCCCGCCGTGCAACTGCCCATAACGCAAGCGATCTGGGCGATGCCTTCACGGCTCATCTTGGCTTGATTGAAAAAGCTACGGCCAAAATGGTTCTTATCGGCGAACATTTCGGCTTGGCGCGGCAGGTATCCACCGCCGCTATCCACGAGGTAGATAACGGGCAGGCGGTTTTCGAGCGCGATATCTTGCGCGCGCTGTTGCTTCTTGCCCGTCATGGAAAAGTACGTGCCGCCTTTGACGGTCGGGTCGTTGCAGATGACGACGCATTCACGGCCTGAGACACGGCCAATCCCGGTGATGATGCCGGCCATGGGCACTTCGAATTCATACATCTCGTGTCCGGCCAGTTGGCTGAATTCGAGGAACGGCGTGCCGGGGTCAAGCAAGCGTTCGACGCGTTCGCGCGGCAAGAGTTTGCCGCGCGACAGGTGTTTCTCCCGCGCGCGTTCTGAGCCGCCTTGGGCGTAATGCGCGACAAGTCGCTGCAAATCATCGGTGAGCGCGCTCATGGCGTCGCGGTTTTGCGCGAACTCCGCGCTGGTGGTGTCGATTTTAGAGGCAATAACGGGCATAAGGGGCTGACTACGGGGCGAAGGGAGGCAAGGCAATGCGTGAATTTCGGCGCAAGCTGAAAGATCATTGCGTCAAATTGTGAGGACGCTGCGCGCCTCCACTCTAGAACATTATTCTTGGTTTTCGAGAAAACTATGGAGGTTTCTACGGACGTCTCGTGCGCCCGTTGTGATCGACGGCAGGGCGCTTTGTCGGTTGATCCGTTGCCTACCCGCCCATCGCGGTGACATGGGCGTGTGTGTCCGTATATTGCTGGAAGGTTGTGATTTCGCCGTTTTGCACGGTCCAAACGTGGACAAAAGGCGCGTCGAGCGTCTCGCCTGTCGCTGTGTAAAGGGCTTTATAGTGGCCAATCACGGCGACGCGCGGAACATCCATGATGAATTCGATCGGGTCTGCCGTGAAATAATCCCATTCGCCGCCGATGCGTGAAAATAATCCGCTGAGGACGGCGTTGGGGCCGACATAGGGGTTCAAATCGGCGTAAGGGTTGCCTTGGGCTTCATTCCAAACAATGGCGTCGCTCATGTCACGTGTGACCATATCCATGTCGCCAACGGCAAAGCCATCATAAACTGCTTGGACGGTCGCCCTGACGGCGGCGTCTGATGGCATGGCGGTCGTTGTTGTAATCGTTTCCATCGGCGCATGTGTGCAGGCGACCATGGCCGCGCCGCAGGCTGACATCATCATAATAGAGAGAAGGGGTTTCATGGTCGCGCTCCGATTATAAGTTTGGTGCGTGGAATATGCGACAGACTGTCAGAAATAGATAGTCAGATACAGGCTTTGGGCTCTGCCCGGCTTACGCGCCACAAGGATCTAAAATTTCACAGATCGGAACCGAGCCTGACATTCAGGGTTAGATAAGTGACGCGGCCCGATTAGGGTGCCTCAAATCGATAGAAACAGGACAAATAATGCGCGCATCAATTTTGTTTATGGGGGCGTTGGCCCTGTCTCCCCTCCTGATGACAGGCTGCTCGACAGTCGCGTACACCGTTCAAGAAAAGTTCGGGATTGAGAAACGTGATATTCTCGTGGACCGCGTCGAAGGTGTGGCCAAGTCGCAGACTGACACCAAAGAGGAATTCGCGGATGCTTTGGAAGCCTTCCGCGCAGTCGTGGCTGTTGACGGGGGCGATCTGGAAAAAACCTATGATGATCTGAAACGCGCTTACGCCCGGGCCGACAGCCAAGCGGACGAAACGCGCGCACGCGTCGCGTCGGTCAAACGCGTGTCCCGCGATCTATTCAAAGAATGGGAAACCGAACTCGGTCAATATTCCGATGCAGGACTGCGCCGCACATCCGAACGGCAGTTGCGCGACACCCAGCAACGATATGAGGTGCTCGCCGCTAAAATGGATGCGGCCACCGCGTCGATGGATCCCGTTTTGGCCGTATTCAACGACCGCGTCCTGTACCTGAAACATAACCTCAACGCGCGGTCGATTGCGGCCATTGGGGGAGAGACGGCAAAGCTCGAAACCGACGTCGCGCGCCTAATCGTCGACATGGAACAATCCATCTCTGCTGCCGATGCATTTATTTCAGATATGCGCGCATAGTAGGTATCTTCGCGCTCGTAGACTGACGGTCAACATAAAATCCCGCCTCTGAAAACGGACAACCCTTTTTCTTGCACCCCCATACATAATGTTTGAATAAGAGGCCATGAAAGCCCAGCCTCACCCACAGCAGCACAACCGGCTGACCACCCTGCGCCAGTTCGATATTCTGGACACGCCGCGTGAGCGCGATTTTGACGATATTGTCGCTTTGGCCTCGGAGATATGCGGTACGCCGATTGCCGTCATCAATCTAATTGATGAGCATCGACAGTGGTTCAAGGCGGAAGTGGGACTGGGCGTACGGGAAACCCCCCTCGCAACGTCCATTTGTTCCCACGTCATTCTTGAAGAAGACTTTGTCGAAATTGAAGATACGCTCATCGATGAACGCACAGCGGATAATGAACTTTGCCTCGCACCTGACAATGGTTTGCGATTTTACGCGGGGGCGCTCTTAAGGGCTGAAAATGGCTTGCCGATCGGGACGTTTTGTGTGCTGGATACAAAGCCTAATAAACTGACTGACATGCAACGAAAGGTGCTGAGCATATTAGCTCGCCGTGTGATGCGTGAACTCGAATTGCGTGTGGCCCTGAAATCACAAGACGCGCTTCGCAACGAAATGGACCACCGCGTTAAAAATAGCCTGCAAACAATTTCATCAAATCTGAATGTGCAGGAGCGTCTCGGGACGCGGACTGGCGACTGGCCTGCCGTCTTTTCAGCCGTTCGCAGACAAATCGACGCTGTGAGCGCGGTTCATCGCGAACTGCACCGCTCGAAGGGAAGCGAAACACTTAACCTATCCGATTATTTGCAAACACTCGCGGGCCATTTAGCCGATTCTATTCCAGCCGGAATATCTCTCGAAGTTGATGCCGCCTCCATTATGATCCCGCCAAAGATCGCGACAAGCCTAGGTGTTGTTATCAATGAATTTGTGGCCAACGCGATGAAGCACGCGTTTCATAATCAACAGTCAGGCCAGATAACGGTCTCTGCAACGCATGATGGTCGGCAGATACACCTATTATGCCATAATGACGCTGGCGAAGACGTGGCGCCAGAGCCAAAAGAAACCACCGGACTGGGGCAAAGACTTCTTAAGGCGGCCATCGCGCAACACGGAGGGATTGTCGATCAAGGCCCCGATTCAACGGGGGGCTACACGTTGGATGCGAAAATTCCTTTTCGGATAGCCTCGACATGATGTGACGTCAGAGCCGTTCAGACGCAGGATGCGCTACACGGTTGCGATCTTTTCTTGAACGTCAGGTGCGGCATATGGCTTTTTCAATTGAGGCCGCATAAGACATTCCCATGAAAACCCCTTCAATCCTAAAAACCAAAAAACCCTCCAGCCCGCAAGATGCCTCGCTCATTCCGAGCGATCGGTCCTCGCGCATGTTGGAATTCGTCACTGAGGATAAACCGCAACCCGGCGAAGTCCGGGAGATCGCGGACGGCGTATTTTGGTTGCGCTTCTCTCTGCCGATGACGGGGCTGAACCACATCAACCTTTACGCACTGCGCGATGGGGATGGCTGGGTGGTGGTCGATACGGGCATCGCGATGGCCGAGTCCAAACGCCAATGGGAAGGGCATTTCAAAGAGCTGATGGGCGGACGTCCGGTCAACCGCGTGATTTGCACCCATCTCCATCCGGATCATACGGGCCTCGCGGGATGGATTTGCCGCAAGTTCGGCGCGCCCCTGTTGATGACACGCGGCGAATATATGCTGTGCCGTTTGCTGGTCGCGGATACGGGCCATCCGGCCCCGCAGGAAGGCATCACCTTTTACCGCAAAGCGGGTTTCACCACGCCGCAAATTGACTTGTACAAGAAACGCTTTGGCGGGTTCGGGAAAGCCGTCGAGGAATTACCGCACGCTTATGACCGGCTCACCGATGGCGAATGGGGCAAAATCGGCAAATATACGTGGCGGATTATTATCGGGTCCGGCCACAGCCCGGAACATGCCTGTCTCTATTGTGAAGAATTGGGTCTCTGCCTGACAGGGGATCAATTGTTGCCAAACATCAGCTCCAACGTCTCCGTTTGGCCGACTGAACCAGAAGGTAATCCGCTCAATGATTGGATTAGCTCCTGTCATAAACTGATCAAAGAACTGCCCGAGGACACGCTGATCGGTCCGGCACACGGAGTTCCGTTCCGGGGCGCGCATAAACGTTTGAGCAAACTGATCGAACATCACGAAAAAGCGCTCGACCGCCTGTACGAATTTTGCGTCGAGCCAAAAATGGCGACCGAGGTCTACTCGGTCCTCTTCCGCCGTCCGATAGATGACACGAACCGCATCATGGCTGTTGGCGAAGCGGTCGCGCATTTGAATTGCCTCAAAGGCCGCGGGTTACTGTCGCGGCGGCTCAATGATGCGGGGCAATTTACCTATAAGGCGCGGATTCCGAAGGTCGGTTGACGGTCGGGTCGCACGCTCAAGCTAAAGGCGCGAAGGTCTTTTAGGAGGCGTCTTTGTCATTAAGCGCGTCGGTTTCGCGTTGTTTTCGGTTTCTGCGTTCGGCCATCTCAACGTAATTCGGCTGTTCGTCGCCGCCACTGTTCGATGAGAAAAACATAATGCTCATGAACACCAAGCCGAGGATAAAGGCCAAGGGTATCGCGAGATAGTGAGCCGCTTTGCCATGGGCCGAGACGTTGTCGGCTAACGGCCAAAATACGATTATGAGACAGACCGGCACCGACACAAGCGCATAATAGAACACGAATCGCTTGAATTTTGTGATCGCATCTTGCCGCTTTTGGACGTCTTCTGACGATTTTCTTGCCATATTACTCGTATCCCGTGTGTTATTGAAACTCATATGGGCGACATTCAATCGAATGTTTATGTAACAAAAAGCCGCGCCACAGTTTGTGACGCGGCTCACGATTTGTTCTGATGGCAGCTATTAGGACACGTCGAACCGATCCGCCATCATCACTTTGTTCCATGCGGCGACGAAGTCTTTGGCGAACTTTTCCTTATTGTCGTCCTGCGCGTAAACTTCGGCATAGGCGCGGAGGATCGAGTTGGAGCCAAAGACGAGGTCGGCCCGTGTCGCCGTCCACTTCACGGCGCCAGATTGGCGGTCGCGGATTTCATACATATCGTCACTCACAGGATGCCATGTGTTGGACATGTCCGTGAGATTGACGAAATAATCCGTCGACAGCGTGCCTTCCCGGTCGGTGAAAACGCCATGTTTTACGTCGCCGTAATTGGCCCCAATGACCCGCATCCCGCCGAGTAAGACAACCAGTTCCGGGGCTGTCAGGCCCAACAGTTGCGCGCGATCGAGGAACATAGCGTCAGCGGACCCGGCGAACTGTGCTTTCGCATAGTTGCGGAACCCGTCTGCGAGAGGCTCAAGCGGCTCAAAGCTCTCGGCGTCAGTCATCGCCTCGGTGGCGTCACCGCGACCGGGTGTGAAGGGAAAATCCACATTGAACCCACCGGCTTTGGCGACGGTCTCAACCCCGACATTACCCGCGAGAATGATGACGTCCGCGATTGACGCGCCGGTCTCTTTGGCAATGGGGTCTAGCACGGACAGAACACGGTCCAGGCGGGCAGGCTCATTTGCCTCCCACGTGCGTTGTGGCGCGAAACGAATGCGCGCGCCATTGGCGCCGCCACGTTTGTCAGATCCGCGATAGGTGCGGGCGCTGTCCCAAGCCGTGGTGATCATGTCGACAGGCGTCAGATCAGTCGCCGCAATCTTCGCTTTGACCGAGCTCACATCATAGGAGGTTGATCCGGCCGGAATAGGATCCTGCCAGATCAAATCTTCAGACGGCACGTCGGGGCCGATATAATTGACCTTCGGTCCCATGTCGCGGTGGGTCAGCTTGAACCATGCGCGCGCGAACGTATCGCGGAAATAGGCTTCATCGGCCATAAACCGCTCACAAATTTCGCGGTAGATCGGGTCAACCTTCATTGCCATGTCGGCATCCGTCATCATCGGCATGGTGCGGGTGGTGCCATCATCCGTGTCGATGGGCATGTCTTCATTCTTGATGCTGACAGGCTTCCATTGTTTCGCACCGGCGGGCGATTCGGTCAGTTCCCACTCGTGGCCGAACAACATGTCGAAATAGCCCATATCGAATTTGATCGGGTTGGTCGTCCACGCACCCTCAATGCCGGAGGTGATGTGGCCGCTGGCTTTGCCTGTCGTGTTGGGGTTCATCCAACCGAAGCCTTGATCTTGGACTTCGCCGCCTTCAGGTTCCGCGCCAAGTGCGCCTGCGTCGCCGTTCCCGTGCGCTTTGCCAACGGTGTGGCCGCCCGCCGTCAGGGCCGCTGTTTCCTCGTCATCCATCGCCATCCGTTCAAAGGTTACGCGGATATGCTGGGCCGTGCGGGCGGGATCGGGATGACCGTTCACACCTTCGGGATTGACGTAAATTAGACCCATATGCACGGCGGCCAAGTTCGGGCCGAGCGTTTCTGCGTCTTCCAAATTGGCGTAGCGGTTTTCGCTTGGCGCGAGCCACTCTTTCTCCTCACCCCAGTTGATGTCGATTTCCGGTGCCCAAATATCTTCGCGTCCGAAGCCAAATCCAAAGGTCTTCAACCCCATATTTTCGTAGGCGATTGTGCCAGCCAGGACGATGAGGTCGGCCCATGACACGGCATTGCCGTATTTCTTTTTGATCGGCCACAGGAGACGTCGCGCCTTGTCGAGATTGCCATTGTCAGGCCAGCTGTTGAGCGGCGCAAAGCGCAGATTGCCGGTTGAGGCGCCGCCGCGCCCATCGGACGTGCGGTAGGTTCCCGCCGAATGCCAAGACATGCGGATCATCAAGCCACCATAATGGCCCCAATCCGCCGGCCACCAAGATTGGCTGTCCGTCATCAGTGCATTAACGTCCGCTTTGAGCGCATCGAAATCGAGTGTCTTGAGCGCTTCGCGGTAATTAAAGTCCGGGTCCATTGGGTTGGACCGGGCCCCGTGCTGATGCAAAATTTCTACGTTTAAAGCGTCCGGCCACCAAGACTTGTTGGATGTCGATGTGCTGCTCGTCGCGCTGCCGTGCATGACGGGGCATTTCCCGCCTGTTTTGACTGACATTTCGTTCATGGGGTGTCCTCTTCGCTATTGTCGTGTGGATCGCTCTAGGGGCGGTTGAGTCGTGAGTAGGCCATGATGTTCCATCCGTCCAATCGTTGGTTCCAAAGTATTTAATCGGTTTTAACGATATAACGCCGCGCGTATTCATTTCGCATTCAGCCAAGGAGCGGCATCTCAACCCTCGCATGAAGGATGGAGTTTGTGGGCCATCCGTTCTGTTAACGGAGTTCGATTTTGCGCGGCGGTCATGGGGGTGATCGTCAGGCTTGATCGTCTGCCTCCGTTCCCGGCCTGTCGTCCCCCGGCAGGCCGGGTATTTTTCTCTATATATCGAAGACTGCTATTTCTTGAGCCCGTGTTTACGGAGTAGGCCCCGGAATTGATGATAGCTGAGCGCGAGCCGCTCGGCGGCTTTGCCTTGGTGGTCATGGCTCGCGCGCAGGGCTTCATCGATCAAGCGGCGCTCAAAGGTCATCACCCGATCGGTAAAATTATCCGGCGCGGCTGGGGTCGGCCCCGGTTGTGGTGTGATTGGGCTGACATGCTCCGGGTCTATCGCTTGTGGCGTTACCGGCGTGGGCGTCGGCGGTGCGATTGGCGGGCGCGCGTCTCTGAGGCGGTAGGGGCTCTCAAACGGATCAAAATTTATCACATCAATCGGTTCTGTGAGGTTTTCATCTTCTAAGAAGGCCTGCACGGTGCTGCGCGCGACCACGTTTTTCAGCTCACGAACGTTGCCGGGAAAACGGTGTGCCCGGATCTCTTCTTGCGCTTCCGCTGTAAAGCCGGGGAATTGCTCAGCCCCCAGCTCACGGGCCACGCTGCGTCCGAAATGATCCACCAACGCGGCGATATCGTCTGTCCGGGCGCGCAGGGGGGGGAGGGTCAGGACGTGGAAAGCGAGCCTATCAAGTAAGTCAGCGCGAAAATCGCCCCGCGCCACCGCGCTCGGGAGATCGACCGCGGTCGCCGCGACCACGCGGACATCAACCTCTTCATTATAAAGCTCACCCGTCGCTTGCACCTTGCCGTGCTCAAGCGTGTGCATCAGCTTTTCCTGCAACCGCAGGGGCATCATCTCAATCGCATCCAGAAAGAGCGTGCCGCTATCCGCTTCAAAGAACCGTCCGTTCGTATCGACGCGACCATCCATAAAGGTTTGGCCAAAAAGCTCCCGGTCGAGCTCGATTTCAGTAAAGGCGGCACAATTGACGTGAACATTCTCTTTTTCCCAGCGTGGAGAGAGAAAGTGAACGCGCGAGGCGATGAGTTCCTTCCCAGTACCGCGCTCTCCGGCGATGAGGACGGGTCTGTTGGTCGATGCGTAGTCAGAAACGCGGTCCATGAGCGCCATAAAAGTGGGGCCGGAACCGATGGGTTGGGTGCGAATGGTCATATTTGGATTATTTAGCTAATTGTTATTGGTAAATCTAGCCAATTATTAGTTTAATATACTAGTCGATTTCCCGTTTACCGATAACAATTCTGCAAAACCCTTATATTTCAATCGTTTAGTTTATCGTGACAACGCTCACGCAATTGGTCATCTTGTAATCACTGAAGCGGAGGCAACAGACCCCCGCCAACCCAGAGCCCGGAACCCCGGGACGAAACGAGAGAGACGAAAGGAGACGATGATGACATATCGCACCATCGATAATGACCTGAATGCTATCAACGGAGCGGCTTCACCGTCGCGTTCCGTCCGTCGGGCCCGCGCTCGCCGCGGCTATGCCGCAATGAACGTCCGGACGATTGGAAGCTACGGCGCCATGACCCTGCACGGTTCAGTCAACACTTACGAAGAGATTTTGTAATGAATGATCGCAATCAAAGTGCCACCGATTGGCGGACAAAAGGCGCGCGGTTTGTCCGCTACGTCACCACCCGCGATAAGGAATGCTGGGGCTTTTTCGCCGCAGGCTTCCTCCTCGCAGCCATCTTTGCCTAAAGGCTGAGACCCCTACTAACGACTTCGGAGTTAACCCTCCGACCCCACCATTCTCAAAGGAGACGAGACACAATGGGTATTTTTTCCCGCATGGGCGACATCATTAATTCCAACCTTAACGCCATGATCGAGGCTGCGGAAGATCCTGAAAAGATCGCCCGCCTGATCATCCAAGAAATGGAAGACACACTGGTTGAAGTTCGCACGGACGCCGCCCGCCACATTGCCGAGCGCAAAGAGCTGACACGTCGTGAAGACGACTATCGCAAACGCGCTGACGATTGGGCGGCCAAGGCTGAACTTGCGATCACCAAAGACCGGGAAGACCTGGCTCGCGGTGCGCTGACAGCCCGCCGTCAAGCCGAAGACATGGCCGACGTGGTTGGTAAAGAAATCGAAGTTCTGGACGAAGCCATTGGTAAAGCCGACGGCGACCTCTCAAAGCTTCAGACCAAGCTCGACGAAGCGAAGGCGAAACATAAAGCGCTCACAATGCGCAGCACGGTCGCTCGCAGCCAAGTCAAGATGCGGACGAAATTGGTCGACACCCGCGTTGATGATGCCCTGTCCCGCTATGAGCGGATGGAGCGCAAAGTTGACGAGTTAGAGGCGCATGTTGAAGCCTTTGATCTCGGTGAAGGTGAAAGCCTCGAGTCACAATTTGCGGCCTTGGAGTCAGATGACGAACTTGAAGATGAGTTGACAGCCCTCAAGGCGCGCATGAGCAAGCCTAAAGCGGCCAACAAGTCAGAAAAGCCGTCCAAAAAGGCTAGCTGATCGGAACGCCGCCTAGCAAACACTAGGCAAGGCACCTAACGTGTCCGGGGGAGACCCTTCCCCCGGTGGCCATGAATTACCCTTCTTAGGTCACACCCTCTCCCGGGCACAACCAAACCGATCCACGTATAACGAAAGAGAGCCCCACAATGTTTAGGCCCGAAGTTCTGGTCTTCATGATCCCCATCGTCGCTATCGTCATGGGCATCGCATCATCGATGTTGAAGACCCACTATGAACACAAAGAGCGTATGGGTGGCGGCGGCACCCCAGAAAACGGAACCCACCGCGCCGAACTCGAACAAATGTCGCGCATTGCCGACATTCTTGATCAACGCGTCAAAGTGCTAGAGCGCATTCTTGATGATGAGATCCCCAACTGGAGGGGCTAATAATGACTAAGAGATATCGTAATAAAACACAGCGCTCCTTGTTCGACATGGACTGGGACGGTTCTGACGACGAATATGAATATTCGGGTCCAAACAAACTCCGTCGCAATAAAATCGACGGTATTTTGGGCGGCGTCTGTGCCGGTCTTGGTGACTGGCTCGGGATTGACCACGGTCCGATGCGGATACTGGTTGTACTCGCCATCATCTTTGCTGGGTTTCCCGTCATTATCTACTTCTTGATGTGGATGTTCATTCCGTCCGATAAACGCGCCCCTTATGTCCGCGAAGACCGCGAACACCGCCGCGCGAAACGCAAGGCCAAACGTCACGGACAAATTGACGTCGAGCTGGGCGATACGACTAAATATTCGGACGTTCGTTCCAAGTTCCGCTCCCTCGAAGAGCGACTGCAAGACCTAGAGCGCTCTGTGACGTCGCGTGAGTGGAAGCTCCGCCGCGATTTCCGGGACCTCGAAAGCTAGTGCCAAAAGTAAGCTGACTACCGGAGACGAAAGCCTCCGGTCCACACACACCACACGATAAAAAGGGAGAGACACATGAATATCATCGTAACAACTGTGATGGCCGGCGCATTCGCCGCCACACCCTTAACATCCGCCACGTCATTGACCGAGCTTTTGCCAGGCAACCCGTTTGACGGCCTATCCGTAAGCGCCGCTGGAATTGGGTTTGAGGTTTCAGGCGACGGAATTGAGACACATCCGGCCGAGACGGCAGATTTTGAAATTGAACTGCGGCTTAAGTCCGGTTCCCCCATCCGCGTGAGGCTCTAATGGCTCAGTCAATAAAAAGCCGGGCCGTTATTCTCGCCGCGTTGCTGACCAGTGCCATGGTCGCCCCCGCGAGCGCGACGGATATTACGATCCAGGACTTTGTCGGTCAGATCACGATCGTCGAGGGGAATGACGGATTAGACGTTCTGCGCGATGGCAAAGATGCCATCGATTTCCGCGATAGCCGCAACGAGATTTTCATCGATGGCGGGCTCTCTCAAAAGGAACGCGGAAAAGCCTGTGACGGTCCCGGCATTGGTTGGAATTTGAATTTCAACGGGCGCGGAACCCAAGGCAACACACGCCTCGAAGATTATCCTGACGTGCGTTTGAGTGTCCCCTCGGGGTCCAATCTTATTATCGTCGACAGTTCGCTACAACTTCGTTCTGACATTATGTTGGGCGATGTGGATCTCGATATCCAAGGCTGTTTTGATACCTATATCGACGGTGCGGATACGTTGCGGATTGAAAAGTCAGGTTCCGGCGACATAGAAATCGGATCCGCAGGTACGATTGATCTCGAAAAATCCGGCTCTGGCGATGTTGAGGTGGGTCAAACGGGTCAGTTTGTGCTCGATCAATCTGGCTCCGGCGAAGTTGATATTGACCGCGTAGTCGGGTCGTTGAACATTGAAAAATCTGGCTCTGGCGACATTGCGGTCGGGCGGATTGAAGGAGACCTGAGCGTGGAGAAATCCGGCTCTGGCGATGTCGACATCGAAGACGGCACGATCTCTGACTTGTCGATCCGCAACAGCGGCTCCGGTGATGTTGATATTCATGCAGCTGTCGGCGACGCTTATGTGCGGGCCTCAGGCTCTGGCGATGTCTACGTCAAATCGATTAGCGGAACTTTGGATGAAGCGACGTCGGGTTCCAGCGATTTTAGCCGGGGAGACGACTGATCCGGGCGGCCAACTTTTGGTCGAGCGGCGACGGCTCCCCTAAATAGGCGCTCACCAGCGCCTCCCCCAGTAGAGGGGCAAATGTGAACCCGCGCGATCCAAGGCCGGACAGGACCCACAAATCCTGTTCGGCCTTTTGCGTTTTCATTTTAATGAGACGGGGTAGCGTATCGGGCGAATTCACGCGCACGGACGTGCGGAACGATCGTAGGTCTGGTCCGACGGACAGTCCCTGCGCTTGGGCTTGGCCGAGGTTCTTCGCGTCAGCTGTGGGGCTTAACTCAAACGCTGTGCTGTGATCCTCGATCCGGTCATGCGTTGCGCCGAGAAGGATCTCGTCACGAATGGGAATCGCGTAGCCGCCATAGGTGACGGGACCGGCCAAAGTACCGTTCGTCCAACTGAGCTGGCCCCGTGAATATCGAAATGTTGTATCCGGCAGCAAGGTGCGAATGCCATAGCCGCTCGCTAGAATAATCGGGCCGTCGAGGGCATCGAGTGTGTCGATATGGCGGGATTCGACGTTGATATCCTTGAGAAAAGACTGCCGCGCCGTTTCCGTGTCGATGACAAGCGAACTACCGAGATAGACGCCCTCATCACTTATTTTCATATGGCCTCGGCCGAGACAGTCTTGATCCACCAAGCGTTGATGGCGATCACGCTCTTTGGCGCTTTTATTGAGATGGAGAATCCCCTCATGCCGGATCGCGTCTTGATAGGCGTGACGGGCATAAAGGAAGCTCGACAGGAAAAACCGAGACGCCGGATTATCCTGTAGATCAAAGCGCGGTTTGATTAACGCGGCCCCGTTTCCGGACGCCGCCAGATGATCTGGGTCAGCAATAACTCTAGGCAAGAGGCCGCGCCGCATAAACGCGCGCGCAATCGATGCCCCCGCAATGCCGTCACCGATAATCGTCGGGATGAGGGGCGCAGTTGGGGCGATAGGTTCGCCCGGCATGATGGCTTCTAATCTTTGTCGTTTGTGACCGAATCCCGGCTGTCGCGAGACGACAAACCCGGCCTCGTTCAAGGACCGACGCACGTCACCCGCAACCGTAAAGGTCGCAACCCGTGCCCCTGGTTCGGACAGGCGCGCAATTTCAGCGATAATGGCTGGACTCCACATGTCGGCATTCTTGGCCGGGGAAAACCCGTCGAGAAACCACGCGTCCGCTTGGAAGGTTTGCGCGCGGAGGGCCGGACTGACGGCGTCATGGATCAAGGTCAGAGTGACATTGCCGAAGTGCCGTCGATGAAGTCCGCGCACGGGACCGGGCCATTGGTCAATTAGCGGCGCTGCGAGCGCGGAGAGTTCCGGGAATTGGGACAAGGCCTTGTGCAGATCGGCTTGCTCAAATGGGAAGCCTTCAACCGATATATAGTGGAGCCGGCCTTTCGCGCCGCTGGTCTGCCACGCTTGCCATGTGGCGAGAAAATTCAGGCCCGAACCAAAGCCTAATTCGGCGATGGTGAAGACATCGCGGTCCATCCACCGCTCCGGAAGGCCGCAGCCCGTCAGAAAAACCGCGCGGGCTTCATCCAGTCCGCCGTCAGCGGAGAAATAAATATCGTCGAAATCAGCGGCGGCAGGTGTGCCGGGGACCGAAAAATCAAGTGACGGAGCAGGGGTTCGGGTCAGGGGGGTGGGGCCGGGCATAGGGGCCTATAGCGCCCTTATGCCCGATGAAGAGGAAAGATTATCGTGCAAAGCCGAAAATCGTCTACTGACCGAGAATCCGCGCCAACAAAGTCTGTTCGACATAGCCGTCCGCCGGGACGCCGTTCGCGCTTTGCCACGCGCGTATGGCTTTGCGGGTCGCAGGGCCAACCTGTCCATCGACACCGCCCGTATCATAGCCGAGCGCGGTCAGACGGCGCTGAAGCCGCTCTTTATCCGCAAATGAGATCGGTTGGTCGCTTTCCGGCCAAGGATTGCGGATGGCCGTTTCGCCAATGAGCGCGTCACCCAAGCTAGCAATGCCCATGACGTAGCTGGTGGAGTTATTATATTTCTTGATCGCGTCGAAATTACGAAACGTCAGGAATTTAGGCCCGCGATGTCCAGCCGGCGCCAGCAATTTGGCCTCCAAAGCACTGGCAGCCGGACTATAGGTCAGGCCGTTGGCCGGCCTCACGCCTAAGGCGATCCATTCGGACACGGGCTTGCGCACAGTTTCGGTTGTCGAATAGTCAAAGCCGTTCGGGAGAACCACTTCGGACATGACGGGCTGCCCGACTTTCCATCCGGATCGGGTCAGATAATTCGCGGCGCTGGCGAGCGCATCGGCTTCCGAGCCCCAGAGATCCGTATTGCCATTGCGGTCAAAATCGACCGCATAGTCGCGGAACGTGGTCGGGATAAATTGCGTCATACCCATCGCCCCGGCCCATGATCCGGTCAGCTGGTCGATTCGCACGGCCCCAGACTGGACGAGATCGAGCGCGGCATAAAGCTGTGTCTCGCCAAATTTAACCCGGCGTCCCTCGAAGGCGAAGGTCGAATAACTGTCGATGATGTCGTGCGTGCCCATGATATTACCATAGGCGCTTTCCAGTCCCCAAATCGCGGTGAGGATCTGGCGAGGGACACCATAGATACGTTCAATATCATCCAGCTCAGCTTTATGTTGCGCCATTTCGGCTTGCCCGGTCCTGATCCGGTCAGGGTTTGCCGCTGAATTAATATAGGCCCAGACGGGACGGGTAAATTCGGGCTGAGAGTTGTTCTTTTCCACCGCTTTTGCATTAAAGCGCGCGCGTCCGACGGTGTCAGCGAGTAATTGCGGGGCGTAGCCCTTGGCCACGGCCCGGGTGGTGAAGTCCGACTGCCACATCGCAAACCGCTGTTCTATATTGGGAATGTCCATTTTTGCGCCGGTGGAGGCGTTCATCACGGCCGTCTTCGGTTCGACGGCTTCCGCCGTAACGGCGGCCGTTTGACCGACGCCGCCTTCCACGGTCAAATCGGACGTGGCGCAACCCGTCAGCATCAGGGCGAAAGGCAAGGTAAAGAATAAATAACGCATGACTTTATTCTACCAGTGCGTGAGTTGTTACGATAGAGGGGAGTTATGACGGTTATGTCAGATTTAAGGCTTAAAGATGCGCTTTGTGGCGCGTGATCTCTGCGGCGATGCATTGACTCCGTTCGGCTCACTCCATATAGGCCCGCTTCCGCTGAAAATGCGCCAGAATTTAATATAAAGGGCATCGAGCCATGAAAGTCCGCAGCTCGCTGAAATCACTGAAAAACCGCCACCGCGATTGCCAAATTGTGCGTCGTAAGGGCCGTCTTTACGTGATCAACAAAACTGACCCCCGCTTTAAGGCCCGCCAAGGTTAAGACCTTAGGGTTAAGGTAACCGTGGCGTTTTTGCGCCAAGGTGACAGGGTTACAATGAATCAGCCTCTTGCCTTGACGGGCGAGGGGCTTCATTTTGTTTGTGTGAAACCTGTTCTTGCCCTTTTGATCTGCCTGTTGTTCGCCGCGCCTGTTGTCGCGCAGGTTGAAGGAGGCGCAGAGGAGGAACAGACTGAGCCGCGAGATCGCCCGCGTATCACGATTGAGCCGGGACCGTCGCTTATAGCCCCGATCCAACCGCCTATACAGCCATTGCCGGGTCCAGAGCTACCGCCTGACGTGTCCGATTTGCCGGAGCCCGATCAATCCATCCCTGAAGCTCCGACGCCTGGTATTGATAAGCCGGACTATTCCCGCCTGTCCTCAATGGAAGAGCGCGCCGCGCGACTGGACGACATGTTCGCGCGTCTGGCAGAAGCGGAAAACGCGGATGCGGGTAATTTGGTCGCCGAGGAAATCTGGGCCGTTTGGCTCAATAGCGGAAGTGCCTCGGTCAACCTGCTATTACGACGTGGAGCGGACGCGCAAACTCACAACCGCAACCAATTCGCGCGGGTCATGTATGACTATGTGACCGAGCTGGAACCGAATTATGCTGAAGGCTGGGCGCGGTCATCGCGACTGGCGTTGGAAGAACGTGATTTCGCGCGCGCGGCGGGCGAAGCGGTACGGGCGTTAACGTTAGAGCCGCGCCATTTCTATGCGCTGTGGACGCTCGGCAATGTGCTGGAACGCTTGGGGCGTCAGGACGATGCGCTTGACGCCTACCGCGAAGCCCAGCGGCTTTACCCGACGTTGAAATCCGTATCTGATCGTGTCGATGCGTTAGAAGCTATTTTGGATGGCGGCGTTCTTTAATCACGGTGCAGGCTATTCGCTGAACACGTCATCTGCGGCAAGGCGCGCTTCAATGCCGCTTTCACTCGCCGACCAGTGATCGAAATAATCCCGACCGGATTGACCGGCGTCAGAGGCTAAAGCCGCGATCCGACCCATGCCCGAAAACAGTGTCTCTGGCAGCTGCACGGCGATGGGATCCGCAAATGCCTCATCCGGATCAATCAAAGTCCAGCCCTTGGCGCGTAAGGCGCTGACCATATCCACCGTAAAAGACGCGGCCAGATCATTTTCGTGGAGCAAAACAACTTGCGCCGGGCGACGCCCCAACAGCGGGGTCGACATGCGGTCGAAATGCTCAGCCGCATCAACGACCATATCCGTGTAGATTTTGGACAGGGCCGCCTTATCCACTGTGAGGCCGTCTCGGAGTGCATCTTGCCACAATCGATCTAGATGCCAATCATAGGTGTCGATGGTGACATAACCGCTCATCAGGTCGCGTTCGGCCAAAGCCGCGCGCAGCGTATCGCGTTTTTGCGTCGCTGTGTCAGCGTCGCCGTAACCGCCTTCATCCAAATAAGGAAAGCGGAACCACGCCCGCCGATTGGCGAAAGGCTCAAGCGCTGTTTCGGCTTGATCAATGTCAGCAATATACGCGTCTGTGTCCGTTCGGCTGGCCCACATGTGGGCGTGACTATGATTAGCGATCCGGTGTCCGGCATTGGCATAGGCATGAATGCGGTCTTGGCCGACTTGCGTGTCCAGCCCGCGTGTGGTCACGAAAATCGCGACGGGTCCTGTCTCAGCGATTTCGAACTGCTCAACCAAGGCTCGCGTCCGCTCAGGTCCTGTGAAAACAAGTCCATCCCCGCGCGGGGCATCATCATAGGTCATCGCAATACGTTTTTCAGACACGGGGGCAGTGTCGGTGGCTGGATCGCCTTGTCCGGCGCAGCCAACAAGGAGACAGAAAGACAGCAATATCGGGACAAGTCGTATCATGTCGTCTGGTAAGCTGGGTAATCCATCCGAATCAACACGAAAAATAGCGTAGAAAAGGCATAATCATGCGTGATCGTGGTTGCGTCGGCACGCCAGCGCGCTACACGCCCGCCCCATGCCCGTCCCTACGCTCGTCCTCAATTTTGGCCATTCGGTCCTCCGCTCGCTCACCGATTATACGGAAGCGGCGTCCGAGATTTATCGCCATTATCGCAACGGGTGGAACATTGTTGCGGTGACGTCGGCACAGGGTGATCAAACCGATGTTTTGATGGCGGAAGCACGCCGGATCGGTCCGGAAGGCACATCCGAAGGCGGCGGGGCCCGTAATCTTCCCGAGCTTTTGCAGCTCGGTGAACGCCGGTCTGCGGCGTTGCTGGCTCTGGCTTTAGAGCGTATCGGCGCGCCCGCCTTTGTCCGCCAAGCGCGCGATCTCGGGCTGACCGCAGACGGCGATCCTATGAACGCCGTGCTGACGGGGTTAAATACAGGCCAGCTGATGCAGGACCTGAAAGATCACGATATTGTCGTGATGCCGGGGTTCGTCGCGATTGGTGAAAAGGATCGCGCTGTTTTGTTGGGCCAAGGCGGCTCCGACCTCACAGCCCTATATGTCGCGGATCAACTCGGCGCGCCGGCTTTACTGCTCAAAGATGTCGACGGTGTCTATGACCGCGATCCGCGCGAAGCCTCCGACCAGCCTTTGCGCCGTTATGGTCGCGTGTCCTACGCCGATGTGCGCCGCAAAGCCGGACCGCTGATCGCGTCGCGTGCGCTGGATTATGCCGAGAGCACGGGACAGCGCTTTCGCATTGGAAAACCAGGCGTCGCGGGGTCAAGCCAAGTGGGCGATGTGTCCGACAAACCAGTTGAAATCACGTCTCCGAAAAAGCTTCGGATCGCCATGATGGGCCTCGGCATTGTTGGCGGCGGTGTTTGGCGTCGTGTCGCGGAACATTCCGATCGGTTTGAGATCGTGCGGGTCATGGTCCGCAGTCCGGAAAAATATATCGACCAAGGCTATCCCGAAGCCCTGCTAACGACAGAGAGTGCCGATTTATTCGCGGCTGACCCTGACATCTTCATCGACGTGTCTGGCCCGATTGAGCCGGCGTTACAAATGACCCGCGATATGCTGGACAAAGGGGTTCATGTAGTCTCTGCCAATAAACAGGCGATGGCGACAGGCGGGCAAGCGCTGCTTGATCTGGCCGCTCAGTCCACGGCGCAGCTTTTATTCTCCAGTGCGGCGGGCGGCGGTATGCCCGTGTTGGAAATGTGCATCCGTGAAAAAGGCCGGATTGCGCGCGTTGAGGCGCTATTGAACGGCACGACCAACTTTATGCTCGGCGAGATGGATAAGGGCATGACCTATGACGACGCGCTGACACTGGCGCAGGATCGGGGCTATGCCGAGGCTGATCCAACGTCCGATGTCGATGGTCATGACGCCGCGGCGAAAATCCGTCTGGTCAGCTTGCTTGGCTTTGGCGTGGAATTGACGCCAGAGCAGATTGAGCGAGATACGTTGGCGCAAGTGGATGAAAAGCTGAAACCGGGCACGATTTTAAAACGGGTCGCGCGTGTGTCGGGGGATACGGGTAAACTGGTTGCGGACCTTCGTTTGCGCGCGTTGTCGCCCAATAATTTCCTCGCCAAAGCGGACGGAGAAGACGCGCATGCGGTCTTCGATTTCACGGATGGAGATCGTTACGTCATTCGCGGTAAAGGCGCCGGACGCTGGCCGACGACAGAAAGCGTGATGGCCGACCTGTATGATCTGTCAAACGCGACGCCTTAGGTCGCATTGATCAGACCAAGACGCGACGGTTAGACGAACACCGCGATGGATTGCATCCCGTCGACGATTATATCGCCATCCGTGTTCCAAATCCGCATGACTTGCGAGCTATACCCGTCCCGTGCGGCGGTGAGCTCGGCTTCGATCATATACCAGCCGTCTTGCGTTTTGGGTTCACTGAGAAAATTGCAAATCCACGTCATCGAACTGACCGGACCCATCTTTTTCATAATCGGGAAGGTCGCGGGCGGGAGGATGTCTGCGAGGCATAAGAGCGATATTTCGCCGTCGCGCGATGCGGGATCCGAATGGCGCGCCCACATCCGAAGATAGCCTTTGGTGCCGCCTTCCATCGGGCGTGTGCCTTCAATCAATCGTGTTTCGAAATTGCGCAGGAAGGGCGGGACGAAGGCTGAGCCGTCTTCTGTATAGGGCGCGCAGGCGTCCGGGTGGGGGGTGTGCGTCGCGGGGCAGTCCACCGACAAATGGCTGTCGCGCGCCGCTCCGAACGAAAAGGTCGCGGTGCAAACTGCACGGCCTTCAACGTCAGCACGCGCATAGATCGTCGTGACGTTGCGGCCCTGCCTCAACACTTCGGTGGTAATCTCGGGTGACGATGTGACGGGGCCAGTGAAATTCACCAGTGCGGACCGGAGGGGCGGAAGGTCGGAATGATCGCCGCGCGCCCTTGCCAGCAATAAGGCCGCGCTAAGCCCGCCATACGCGGTGCGCCCCTGTTTCCAGCTTTCCGGCAGGTCCGGGGATCGGGTCGCGGCCTGTTCGACCAAAGTTTGAAACGTCTGATTCATATTGCGGCCCTAGCGGGTCAAAGAGGCGGGCTCCAGACCTATCCGAGTTTGGCAGGGCTACAATTCTGAAGCCTGTCTCTCACTTGTGCGCATCAACATTTCGCCCCACAAGTGGACGTATGGATAAAGGAACAGCCCTCATCATTGGTGCCGGTGCGGACACAGGCGGTGCAATTGCCCGAGCCTTTGCCGCGCAAGGCTATCATGCGTGTCTGACCCGCAGACCGCGCAATCTGGATCAGTTGGAAAGCTTAGCCGAGACCATCCGCGCGGCGGGCGGTGCCGCGACGCCGTTCGGAATTGATGCGCGTGATGAAGAGGCAATGGCCGCGCTGGTTGCGAAAATCGAAGACAAGATCGGCCCGATTGAGGTCTGCGTCTTTAATATTGGCGCCAATGTCCGTTTTGGCATTGTCGAGACCACGCCGCGCGTTTTTCGCAAAGTGTGGGAGATGGCCTGTTTTGGCGGATTTCTCACCGCGCATAATGTGTTGCCGCGAATGGCGGAGCGTGGCCACGGGACAATGATCTTTACGGGGGCAACCGCCTCGATACGCGGCGGCTCTGGGTTTAGCGCCTTTGCGTCAGCGAAAGCGGGACTGCGCAATCTGGCGCAAAGCGCGGCGCGGGAGTTTGGGCCCAAGGGTGTCCATGTTGCGCATACGATTATTGACGGGATGATTGATTCGAATTTCATACGGGACAATGTGCCGAATGTTGATGCGTTGCGGGCCGAGGACCGTATCCTCAATCCAGATCATATTGCGCAAAGTTATGTGCATCTACATCACCAGCCGCGCGACGCGTGGACGTTCGAGCTGGACCTGCGCCCCTATGGAGAAAACTGGTCATGAAGAATCTGGATTTCTATTATGATTTCGGCAGTCCGAATGTCTATCTGGCCTGGAAAGCGCTGTCACAGGTCGAGGGGCTGACGCTCACCCTAAAACCCGCGTTAATTGGCGGCATATTCAAGGGCGCAAATAATCAGCCGCCGTGGCAAGCCTTTGCCGGGGTTCCAGCCAAAATGCAGTATATGATGGTCGAAATTAAGCGTTTCGCCGCGATGTATGATGTCGCTGAATTTCAGATGAACCCGCATTTCCCCGTCAACACGCTCCTCGCGATGCGCACAGCGATGGTCGCCCATGCGGATGAGGTGGCAGAGATATATTTTCAGGCCGTGCAGACGGCGATGTGGGAAACGGGCCGCGATGTGTCTAAGCCCGACGTTCTGGCGGCTGTTCTGACTGAGGCGGGCTTACCCGGCGAACCCATGGTCGCGCGGACGCAAGAGCCAGAGATCAAACAAGCGCTAATGGATGTAACCCAAGCCGCGATTGATCGCGGTCTGTTCGGCCTGCCGACATGGTTTGACGCTCAGGATATGTATTTCGGCAAGGATAATTGTTGGATGTTCGGCGCGCAGCCAAGGCATTTGCCATCATGACACAAATCACAATTTTCGGGGCAGGTTCTATCGGGTGCTATCTCGGCGGGCGAGCCGTCGAAGGCGGCGCGTCTGTGCGCTTTATCGGGCGCGACCGTTACAAGGCTGCCGTCGTTGAAAACGGCCTGTCGCTGAGCCAGTTCGATGATCCCGCGACGCAGCTGGATGGGATAGATTTTCAAACGGATATGTCCGCGCTGATCGGATCCGATATTATCGGGCTCTGCGTGAAAAGTCAGGACACTGAAGAGGCGGCTAAACTGATCCAGCAATATGCCCCGACCGCGTGGGTAATCTCGTTTCAAAACGGTGTGTCCAATCTCCCGACCCTGCGGGACGCGTTGCCAGAGGCACGAATTAGCGGCGCGGTCGTGCCTTTTAATGTGACGTCGCCATCGCCGGGACATTTTCACAGGGGCACAACCGGGGATCTCATCATCGGGCCAGACGCGCCAGACGCCTTATTGGCGCCCTTCCAACGCGCCACTGTCGGGGTGCAGGTCGTGGATGATATTGAAGGCAATCTTTGGGCGAAATTGCTGGTCAATTTGAATAATGCACTTAACGCGCTGTCGGGCGGCCCACTGCGCGATGGATTGATGCAGCGGGGCTACCGCCGGGTGTTGGTCAGGATGATCAAAGAAGGTCTTACCGTGGCGGACGCCGAAAGCGTGCGCGTCGCGACGTTTAATGGGCGTCATCCAGATGCGCTGCTCAAAATCATGTCAAAGCCAGACTGGCTTTACCGCACTATTATGGACCGGGTCGCGAAGGTTGATCGGACCGCGCGATCGTCCATGTTGGATGACTTGGAAATGGGGCGCGCGTCAGAACTGGATTATCTTCAGGGTGAAATTGTGCGACGCGCCGAACGGCTTGGTCTTGATGTCCCGGTCACCCGCGCGGTGATGACTGCCACTGAGGCGGCCTTTGCGCAAAAATCATCCCCGCGCATGAGCGGCAATGCAATGGTTCAGCGCTTTTTATAATAAAATTATTTTGGGCGGAGAATAATGGGCGACGCCGTGTGACTGGGAGGGGGATGTACACACGGCGTCGCTTGTGGCGTCCGGGACCACTTAAGGGGGAGAAAAGGAGTTCCGGTTCGCTCTATCTTACTTAGGCAGCTTTTGGCTTTCCGCTAGTTTTCGAAGCGATTAATTTTTCGCCACGTTCAGTTGCCGACGCGCTCGATCCAATTTCAATCTTACGCGGTTTCAGAGCTTCCGGTAGTTCACGCTTCAAGGATATGGACAGCAGGCCATTGGCGAGCGTGGCTCCTTCGATGATCACGTGATCGGCCAATTGGAAGCGACGTTCGAAGCCTCGCTCGGCAATGCCACGATGCAGGTAATCGCCCGTATCATTCGCGCTCTTATCGGCATGGTTGCCCGTAATGGTCAGCCGATTCTGTTCGCTTTCGATATTTAGGTCATCCTCCGTAAAACCCGCGACGGCGAGTTCGATACGATAGGCATCATCGGAGAGGCGGACGACATTATAGGGCGGATAGCTCGCCGTATTTGTGGCTTGGGCGCTGGCGGCGTCAATCATGCTGGCCATGCGGTCGAGGCCGACGAAGGACCGATAAAGCGGGGTCAGATCATAGGCTGGGTGTGTAGCGGTTCTCATAGTGCATCCTTTTTCTAAGCAATGCGGTTAACGATAGGTGCGCCGCCCATTATGGCGCAGCGCAATCGAAAATGTGGGGCTATGATTTCCTGTTTCAAGAGGGAGGCTGACTTTGACGTCCTAGGCCCCCACACGATTGCAGGCTTGAAATCATCCGTAGTGTGGGTAGACCGTGCGTACGACATTATAACAATCATCCCGCCTTCGCTGGATAAGGACCTTTCCATGAAACGATTGCTCATTACTGCCGCTATCCTTCTCACAGCTTGTTCGGGCGCATCGTCCGATGCCCCGGAAACGATTGAGGTCGAGACCCCCGCGGTGGCCACGACAG
This sequence comes from Algimonas arctica, assembly GCF_014652695.1. Classification (GTDB taxonomy): domain Bacteria; phylum Pseudomonadota; class Alphaproteobacteria; order Caulobacterales; family Maricaulaceae; genus Litorimonas; species Litorimonas arctica. The sequence goes on along the minus strand of NZ_BMZH01000003.1, from coordinate 170,076 downwards.
AGGCCGTCCAAGCCCCGATGACCTTGGCTGATGCCATCGCCCATCCGCGCCGTGCGGATGACGCCGCCCGCGACAAATTCCGGAACCCACAAGCAACACTCGATTTCTTTGATATCGCCCCAGGACAAACGGTCGCCGAGATTTGGCCGGGCTGGTACACACAGATCCTCGCGCCCTATCTGGCTAATAATGACGGCACCTATGTCGCCGTTCTACTCCCGGATGGCGTGTCAGACAGGGTTGATGAACGGAACGCATCGTTCAAAGAAAAATACGGCGATACCGCCGCTTACGGCACACTTGGCTATGGCAGCTATTCCAAAGATGCGGGCCTCTCACTGGCCGATAATTCAATCGACACAATCCTGACCTTCCGAAACGTGCATAACTGGATGGGCGGCGGATATGCGGAAGAGGCCTTCGCCGAATTCGCCCGGGCCCTGAAACCGGGCGGGACGCTCGGTATCGTCGAACACCGTTTGCCAGAAACGCGAACGCAAGATCCCAAAGGGTCCAGCGGCTATGTGCAGGAAAGCTATATGAAGGCGCTTGCGGCCGAGGCTGGACTGGAATTCGTCGCAAGCTCTGACGTCAATGCCAATGCGTTGGATACGGCGGATCACCCGATGGGCGTTTGGACTTTACCGCCGCGTTCACGCTTGCCCGAAGATGGATCCGCGGATGCGAACGGATTTGATGCCGAGCTTTATTTGAATATCGGTGAGTCCGATCGCGCGACACTTAAATTCCGCAAGCCTGCGGAGTAACGGCACACTTCACTTTATCGAATAGGGGGCGAGCAAAATTTGGACTTGGCGAGTCCGTAACCCGCCCCCATATAGGCCCAACGACAAACGACACACTGGCCCAAATATTCACGGGCCCAATATTCATTGATGGAGACACCATGGAAAATTCAGTCATCGCAACACGCATGAACGACGCACTGGTCAAAGCTGGCGGCCTCGACAAATCCGTAAAATTCGATTTTGGTGATGCAGGCTCCGTCTTTGCACACGGCACAACTGCCGAAGTCGATTCCGCGAAAGATGCGGATTGCACGATTAGCGTTGATAAAGCAGATTTCATCGCTCTGGCGGAAGGTAATCTCGACCCGATGATGGCTTTCATGTCCGGTAAGCTCAAAGTCGCAGGCGACATGAGCGTTGCTATGGGCCTGCAAAATATCTTTTCGAACATGTAGGGTCTTGCAGGTCCGCTTTTGGATCTGCGATCACACGCATCTCGATGCTCGATTTTGAAACGGCGGAGTTGGTCCAGCCGGGCGGCTACGTCGTTCCGGATGGCTTAAAGTCGCGACTATCTCTCTATTTCCTCGACCGGCCGGCGGGGGATCACGGGCATGCGCAACGATTGCGCGTGCTTCTGGCGACGCAGGCGACTGACGGGGAACCGCGCGGGACGATTTTTTTCTCCCCCGGTCGCACCGAGTTCATCGAAAAATATCTCGAAGTCGTTGATGATCTAACGCAGCGTGGATTCTGGGTCGTGATCGCCGATCCGCGCGGGCAGGGGCTTTCGGGGCGGATACTCGAAGATCGCCTAAAATCCTATGTCGAGTCTTTCCAAGACTATGCCGATGATTTGGGGTGGGTTTGCGACACGTTGGCCCCACATTGTCCCAAGCCCTTTATTGCTATGGGTCATTCCATGGGCGGCACGGTTGTGTTGCAGGCGGCCCTATCTGGCGTGTTAAGTCCGTCCGCAGTGATCTGTTCTGCGCCGATGTTGGGATTGGTCGATATTGATAGCGGTTTGATGCGCGGCGGCATTCGCGTGCTCTCTGCCTTAGGGCTGTCGCGCCGCAGTCTGCCGTTTCAAAAACAACGCAGCGGACTACCCGTGCCCTTCGCGGATAATCGGCTAACGTCGGATAAGGACCGTTATAAGCGTTGGGCGACGTTTTTTCAGGACACACCGCGCCTTCGCGTTGGTGAACCGACCTTTGGGTGGATTTCTGCGGCGTTGATTTCCATGGGTTTTATCAACCGTAACGCGGCGCAGCTCGGTATTCCCGGCCTCATGGTCGCGGCGGGCGGCGATCAAATTGTCGATCCGGCCTCGGTCGAAACTTTTGCGGTGAAATCCGGCTCCGATTTTCACGTCATCCCCGGCGCAAAGCACGAACTGTTCTTAGAGCGCGATGTGATGCGCAATGAATTCTTCGCCGCGATTGATGCCTTCTTGGAAGAGCATGCGCTTTAGGGGGCTCGGCGCCCCGCAAATTCATCCCGCAACTGCCCCGCCCCCTTGGCCCGCCCGCTCGCGCTGCTAGAGGGCCAGTCCGATGACGTCCTCACCTCACATTGTAATTCTCGGCGCCGGTCTGATCGGTCTCTCAACCGCTGACTCACTCTTGCGGCGCGGGGCGCGGGTGACAGTGGTGGAACGCGAAGCCACCGTTATGCGCGGGGCGAGTTTTGCCAACTCCGGCATGATCCACCCCTCACAAGCGTGTAACTGGGCCGGGCCTGCCAATGACCTCGCCGTGGATGCGGCGGTGCAAGACCTCGCATTGCGCTCAATGACCCTTTTGCAGGACCGGATGACGGGCTTGGGCCTCACCGCTATGCGATCCCGCGCGCCGGGTTGCTTTCAGATTTTTGATCATAACGCTGACGCCGATCAAGGGTTTGCGCGGCTGCAAGCCCGCGGCATTCCGGTGGAGCGCCGCGCCAAGAGTTCGCAGACATTTGACCGTCCGGCGTTGTTCTTTGCCAGTGATCGGTCCGGCGATGCCCGCCTGTTTGGGGACGCCTTGGCCCGGTCGGTCGTAACGCAAGGGGGAGAGATTCAGCTCGCCGCACAGGCCCCAAAAATTGAAATGCATGAGGATGGCCGCGCGACGCTTGTGGTTGGGCAAGACCGCTGCACGCCCGACGGGCTCGTCGTCGCATGCGGCGCGCAGAGTGCGACTGTGCTGCGGGCTGTCGACATTGATCTTCCCGTTAGTCCCGTGCGCGGCTGGGCGGCAGATTTCAGGCTTCCTGAGGGGGCCTCGGTTCCCGATGTCCCGGTCATGGACGCGTCGTCCCGGTCCGCTCTAACGCGCTTTTCCGATCGATTGCGCCTGTCTGGCACCTGGGGAGAAGACAGCGTCACGCCATTGTTGGATCGTTGGGGGCACATTGCGCCGGATTTTATGGCGGGGCTGGATGCGCCGATACAGGTTTGGTCAGGGCTTCGCCCCGTGTCTGTCGCCGGGCGTCCTTATATTGGCCAGACGCGAGTTTCCAATCTTTGGGTTAACACGGGTCATGGCCATATGGGCTGGACGCTGTGCGCCGGGTCCGGCGCGCTTCTGGCAGATATGATGTGTGACGGGCGGGCGGATACTCGGTTTGCGCTGACATAGGCGTCTTAGCGGTAGGCTCCCTAGCGTGAGGTGCCTTATTGCAGGGCAAATGAGCGCTTGCGAGGGGCCAATGCTGCGTTATTGAGTCATATGACATTACGATATTTGATCCCCGCTTTGCTCTTAACCGCGTGCGGCGCGACGAGCTCTGGCGCAGACGCGCCCACACAGAATTCGGCTGTCGTTAAGATCCCTGCCTTTGATACCGGGGCGATGGACGGTTTACTGTCGACGGCTGTCACCGAGGGGGATGTGATCGGCGTCTCCGCGCTCGTGTTTGATGAGGGACAGATCGTCTATCAGGGCGCTTTTGGGCTCGGCGACCGCGAACGCGACGTGGCTGTAACAGAAGATACGGTCTGGCGGATCTATTCGATGACCAAGCCGGTCACGTCTGTGGTCATTATGGATTTGATTGAGGAAGGGAAGCTCGCGCTCACTGATCCCGCGGCAAAATATATCCCGGCGCTGGCAGAGATGCGCGTCGCCAGTTTGGGCGAAGACGGCGTTCCGATCTATACGCAACAGGCACGACCGATGACGATTGAGGATTTACTCTTGCACCGCGCAGGCTTGGCCTACGGTATTTTTGGCGGCAATCCGATTGAAGAGGCCTATGCCGCCTCAGAAATATTTAGCTGGGGGAATACGCCGGAGGGACGCCGCGAATCGCTGGAAACAAAAGTGAATAAGTTGGGCCACCTTCCACTCGTCGCACAGCCCGGTGCCGCTTGGTATTACAGTCTCTCAATTGATGTGTTGGGCCGTGTCGCTGAAGTGGTCACGGGGCAGACCTTGGATGAGGTGATGGCGGAGCGTATTTTTGAGCCGCTCGAGATGACGGAAACGGGGTTTTATGTACGCCCGGATCAAAAAGACCGATTCGCATCGAATTACATGCTTCAGCCCGACGGCAGTTATAATATGATCGAAGACGGGCAAAACAGCCCCTATTTGATTGACTATGCCTCCAATTCTGGCGGCGGCGGTCTGGTCTCGACATTGCGCGACTATGCGCGCTTTTCTGAAATGATGCTCAATGGCGGTCGTTTAGGCGACGTTACAATTTTGGAACCCGAAACGGTCAGTCTCATGATGCAGGATCATATGGGCGACGGGTTTGTCACGATGTTTCCTTGGATCGGCGGAGAGACAGGCGCGGGCTTTGGATATGGTGGATCTGTGCAGAAAACTGCGACGGAGGCCCAACAACTCACCGCGGGACGTTACCCGGGGCAATGGGGCTGGGGCGGCGCAGCGCGAACGAACATGTTCATTGATCCGCAAAACAATGCGTATGGCATTATCATGCTGCAGTTTTTCGGTGGCGAGAACCCTGAAATTCACCGCGATTTTCAGGCCCTGACGTTGAAAGAAACCCGAAACGACAATGAAATCAGCAACGATTAAGGCGTTTTCGCGCCTGAGATCGCCCGCTTTATAACCTTGTGCACAGAGCTATCCCCAATGTTGGTGTGGTGACTGCAAACTGTCTGGAGACACCTCTTCCAATTCAGACGTGTCTCCCAGTATAGGGGGTGAGCGGATCTTTTAAGAGGTGTTTATTGGCGCGCTGAGGTCGGGTTGAGAAAGTTTCAATTCGGGTGTTGCGTTGTTGGTTTTGTTTCTTTAGAGGCCCGCTCGAGCTGAAGACGGACGGTTGATTGCGCGAGCGACGGACTGTTCAGAGATTGAATTTT